>PAJV01000062.1 GCA_002706765.1 Gimesia sp. | reverse complement strand
GATGCTGTTTCCCTGACACTTTGGACTCCTTGCTCATAAATTCCTCCTAAGAAGATTCTGAAGTATTCTTCAGGAGTCCGCCAGTCTTGGGCTATCGCACAACCGGCTGCTATTACTTGTTTTATGTGTATAGAATGTGCTGATAGAACTTCCTTTTCTCCAAAATAAAAAATATTTCAGTCAGGTTGTCGATTTCGCAGGGGCACGTTCGACTAGATGGTAATCAAGGGTATTTGATTTCCAGCAGACTGTGTCCAGTTTTACTGTAGCGTTTCCAAGGCCATTTGGTCCGAGTATCTCAGATTGAGCGACGCTATGGTTAAATGTGATGCGCTCTGGAAGCAAATACGGTTTACCCATTTTCAGAGTATCAGTGGAGTGAAATCATGAATTCGGCTAAGCAGAACACAAACGTCAAACCCATCCCGACAGGCATGCACACGGTCACACCACATCTGGTCTGTGACGGGGCGACAGACGCGATTGCATTTTATGAAAAAGCCTTTGGAGCAGTCGAACAGATGCGTCTGCCCGGCCCGAATGGAAGGCTGATGCATGCGTGTCTCAAAATTGGTGACTCGCAAGTCATGCTGGTGGATGCAAACAGCGATTGTGGCATACAAGGACCTAAAGAATTGAGTGGGTCACCGGTAACACTGCATTTGCAGGTGGAAGACGCAGACGCGCTGGTGGAGCAGGCAGTCGCTGCAGGAGCTACTTTGAAAATGCCGGTGACCGACATGTTCTGGGGAGACCGTTACGGCCAGGTGGAAGATCCGTTCGGGCATTGCTGGGCGATCGCTACCCATGTGCGTGATCTGAGTATGGAAGAAATTCAGGAAGGCATGCAGGCGATGTTCAGCCAGGGCTGATTTCTCTGTTGCCCGTCTCCAGCTTCTTCAATACTCAAATCATCAGGAATCAGAATTATGTCCAAGGTTCAAAAAATTACTCCGTTTCTCTGGTTCAATGACAATGCCGAACAGGCGATGGAATTTTATCTGTCGGTATTTGAAAATTCGAAGAAACTGAAAATCAACCATTATGGCTCAGGAGGCCCGGGGCCTGAGGGATCGGTCATGGTCGCTGCGTTTGAACTGGAAGGCCAGCAGTTTCTCGCATTGAACGGCGGCCCTCTGTTTCAATTTACGGAAGCGATCTCATTTGCAGTCAACTGTGATACCCAGGATGAAATAGACGAGCTCTGGGAAAAGTTATCCGCAGGAGGGGAGCCGGGGCAGTGTGGCTGGTTGAAAGATCAGTTCGGCCTCTCATGGCAGATCGTTCCCAGCGTCTTGCCAGAACTGGTGTCAGATCCGGATCCTGTTGTCGCCGGACGGGTAATGCAGGAAATGATGCAGATGACCAAACTGGATATCGCACGACTGCAGAGTGCCGCGGCGGGAGAATCTTACTGATCCCACTACATAACGATCATTTCACACAAGCATGATTGAGGAGAGAAAAATGAAATTTGTCTGTCTGGGTTACTATGATGACGCAACGATGGAAGGCAAAACGGAAGCCGAAATGGCAGGGTTCATGGAAGAGTGTTTTGCCTACGATGATGAATTGAGACGCGGCGGTCATTTTGTGGGAGGCGAGGCGTTACAGCGTGCAGAAGCTGCTGTGACGCTGCGGATGAAGGGGGGGCAGGTTGATGTGACCGACGGCCCCTTTGCGGAAACGAAAGAACAGATCGGGGGACTACTCTTTCTGGAAGCACGGGATTTGAATCATGCCATCGCGCTGATGTCAAAGCATCCTGGTGTCCGTTTTGGACCCTTTGAAATCCGGCCTGCGAATGCAGAAATCAACGCATTACTGGAAGCACGTGACGCCGCATTTAAGAATTCCTGATTCGCAGAGAGCAGGATTTCATTTCACCTTCTTTTATTACAAGGATTATCAAATGTTTGAAAAGCCACAGGCAGAACACAACTGGCTGGAGCCCCTGGTAGGAGAGTGGCAGACGGAAACGGAATGCCAGATGGGCCCCGGAGAGCCAACTCATACATCAACGGGAGTAACCACCTGTCGTTCACTGGAGGGGATGTGGTATCTGCTGGAAGGGAGTGGAGAGGAACCCGAGGGAGGACGCTGGTCGACATTAATGACTTTAGGCTATGATCCAGTCAAGAGTTGTTATACAGGGACGTTCGTGGGATCCATGATGACGTATCTCTGGCAGTACCAGAATGGTGTCATCACAGCAGGTAAAAAACTGACCCTGGAAGCAGAGGGGCCGAAGTTTGGTAGTGAAGGCATGACATCCTACAAAGACGCCATTGAACTGGTTGACGACTCCCACTGGATTCTTACAAGTGAAATCCTGACTGATGACGGAACATGGCTGCAGATTATGACTTCCCACAACCGTCGAAAAACATAATGGGAGCTGGCTGGATATGAAATTTATGTTACTGGTCTACGCAGAAGCAGATGCCTGGGAAGAAGAAGCACGCAAGCTGGCGATGAAGGAGTCTGTAGCCTTGTGTTACGAACTGGATGCGGAAGGAGAGTATTGCTCCGCTGCGCCTCTACAGCCGACTACCACTTCTGTCAGCATACGGGTTCGCGAAGGCGAAGCATTCATCACGGATGGTCCCTTTGCAGAAACGACGGAGCAGCTGGGCGGCTATTTTCTGGTGGACGTGGAAAACCGGGAAGCTGCCATCGCGGTAGCACGTCGAATCCCGGGCGCGCGGGTTGGTACTATAGAAGTGCGGCCCATCGTGGAACTGGATAACCTTCCTGAAGCAAAATAATCAAACGGGATTCCATCTGATTTGCTCTTTTTACTTTCATACTGAGTATAAAGGTTAACACAATGAAATATATGCTGCTGATTTATGGTGAAGAAGGAAACTGGACTGAAGAGGAACGATCTGCCTGCATGGAAGAATCAACCCAGATCTGTCATGAGCTGAATGAGAAGGGGCAATATCTTGCGTCCTCGCCGTTACATCTCGTTTCGACCGCCACCAGTGTGCGGGTCCGTGACGACCGCCGAATCGTGACCGATGGTCCGTTTGCGGAAACCACAGAACAGCTGGGGGGATATTACATCATCGACGTTGATCATCTGGACGAGGCGATTGCGATCGCCAGCCGTCTCCCACCGGCGAAAAAAGGGACTGTGGAAATCAGGCCAATTTTCGAGTTGCCGGAAATTCCTGTAAAAAAATAAACCGGATTGTCGATTTCAGAAACGCCTGTTCGACGAATGGCTAGATCATGGAAATAAACAGCAATCCTAATACGAACAGAAAGGGAAATCCAATGAAAGTCATGGTAATGGTCAAGGCAACACCCGGTTCTGAAGCAGGTGAAATGCCGAGCGAACAGTTGCTGACAGACATGGGAAACTTCAATGAGGAACTGGTAAAGGCGGGAATCATGCTCGCCGGAGAAGGGCTGCATCCCAGTTCGCGTGGTGCCCGGGTTCGTTTTTCGGATACAAATCGGACAGTGATGGATGGCCCGTTTGCAGAGACGAAAGAGCTGGTCGCCGGGTTCTGGATCTGGCAGGTGAAATCCATGGAAGAAGCGATTGAATGGGTCAAACGCTGTCCGAATCCGATGACGGAAGAATCTGATATTGAAATACGTCCCCTGTTTGAGCCCGAAGATTTCGGCGAGGAATTTACACCGGAATTGCAGGAACAGGAAGAGCGGATCCGGGCTGCGACGGAACAATTGGGATTAGCGGAAGAATAATCACTGTAATCCCGGGATTCGTATATCATTGCAGGGGAAAAGACCCATAATCACTCACTCTGAATGTGGAAGATGTAATGACGACAAAAATATTTGTAAATCTGCCTGTCAAAGACCTGGAAAAGTCGATGACTTTCTATAAAGCGTTAGGGTATTCGATCAACGAAAAGTGGACTGATGAGACCGCTGCGAGTGTGGTGATCAGCGAGGAAATTTATGCCATGCTGTTGACTTATCCCAAGTTTAAGATGTTTACTCCCAAGGAAATCTGTGATGCAACTAAAAGTACGGAAGTCCTGGTGGCATTATCCTGTGAGAATCGGGAGCAGGTTGACGCTCTGGTAAAGAAAGCTGTTGCTGCCGGGGGAAGTACTTATAATGAGCCCCAGGATCATGGCTTTATGTATGCACATGGCTTCCAGGATCTGGATGGCCATATCTGGGAAGTATTTTACATGGATCCAGCAGCGGCAGAGTAACGTTGAATCGCGATTGGTCCAGGCGCTGATGCAGGCAGATGGGGAATATGAATCAGGACGTTTTTAGAGAAATCGCCTTGTCATTCGCAGGGGCTATCGAGAAGTCTCATATGACGCATCCTGATTTTAGAGCGGGAAAAAAGCAGTTGATTTACGCCTCACTGGGAAGTCCAACTACGGAGTGGGGGATGGTGAAGCTGACTCCCGAACAGCAGGCCGCGCTGATCGAATCGGACTCCGAAGTATTCCAACCCTGCAGTGGTGCCTGGGGACAACGCGGGTACACGAATGTGAAATTGCAAAATGCCAGCAAGAAAGTTATAAAAATTGCCCTGCAGCTGGCTTATGAAAATGTGACAATATAATTGAACTGTTTAAAATCTGCTTCCCGCATCACGAGAAGGAATTAATCATGAATGACGCCATTTCCACACCGAGTCAACGTCCCCATACTGCACTGGTCTGGATTGGTCGTCTGATTGCCGCCGCCCTGGCTTTCATGTTTGGCATGAGTGGTGTGATGAAACTCAAAGGAGGTCCTGAACTGGCAGAAGGCATGGCCCATCTGGGACTGCCGGATTCGATGGTTTTTCCGCTGGCGATTCTGGAACTGACCTGCCTGGTGCTTTATCTGCTGCCCTGGACGTCAGTCGTGGGAGCAATTTTATTGACCGGTTATCTGGGCGGCGCGATGTGCACGCACTGGCGGGTCGGCGATCCTTTTGTGGTGCAGGCAGGACTTGGCGTACTGGTCTGGCTCAGCCTGTTTCTCCGCGACAAACGGTTGTGGAAGCTGATTCCCTTTCGCACACTGAAATAAGGGTAGCCCTTAAATGGTTGCGGCAAGACCTTGCAGCCTGGTTAATCACTGCTGAGAGTGGAAAGATCTTTGAAGGGTTTCTTGAAGGGCCTGTCAGCCGTGTAGCGGTGTGAGGTCATCCAGGAAAATTCGCGTTGACTGCTGTTGGCCGGATCTGGTTCGGGAAGTGCCGCTCCATCTGCCTCCACATAGGCCGTGCGAACAATTCGTACTGGTTTTGATGCGGGAGGTGCCAATTCGTAGTCGGTGCCGCGCGTCAGCAGCAGCCAGCTGTTTTCACGAAAGCCGGAGCGAAGTCGTTGTCGGGCGGCAGTAGTAAGAGATTGCTGCTGTTGTGGTGTGAAATCGTTTGAGGACTGGATCGACTTCACCAGTTTCTGAGTTTCCGAAATGTCAAAACTGACCCAGCCGTAAGGGGGCAGGAAGGCCTCCATTTTACAATGCGAGGGTGAGTTCTTGGGGTAGAGGCTCAGTCCATAGGTGACACGCGTCGGATATCCCATGGCCCGTCCCAGGGTGGCACATAAACCATGGTAATCACTGCAGTGGCCACGTCGTTGACTCAGGGCATGGTTGGCATCAGCCTGTAAGGACGCATTGATGTGATCGTAGGTCAGATTCTGATCGATCCAGCTCATCGCCTGCATCAGTCCCGGTCTTTGCTTCTCAGTGGCTTTTCCAATCTGTTTCAGTACCCGTTGAAACTGCTGCTGATCCTGTATGGATTGAGGAGTCAGGTAAGGGGCGAACTGGTCAGGCCAGTTTGAAACGGTTTCGACGGCTTCCGGCTCGAGTTGCCAGTTCAGGTTCCAGACCTGGGCCCGAAAGCGATGGGTAATGATCTGAGCTCCGTGCGGATCGTGAAACTCAAAGCAGGCAAAACGGTTTCCGTACACAGGCTCGCTCGAGATCTGCGGTTTGACTTTGTCGGGAAATGTGGTGAATTGACTGTTTTCAATTTTCTGTGCTGCATCTGATTGGGGAACTGGAATCCAGACTTTCAATACCTTGCAATGGTAGGGGGGCGTCACAATGACCGAGAACTCGACATCATGAGTGACCGGCGCACTTTTTTTCGCCGTATAGGGTGTGTCTGGACTTAATGGAGATGGGATTTCCGCAGTCAATGCAGTGCGGGGAAGCAGAGCGATAATGGATAACAGTAAGAATAGACCAGAAGGTGATTTACGAAAACACATGGTATAAATCCCTTTGTTTCAGCCTGAATTTGATGCTCAGATATTATTAAGTTCTTTAGAGTGATAAATTGTAAACTGGAAGACAGGGCGCTGGCAATGGTGGGAATCTCCAACTGATGGAATTTGATCATTCACTTCAGGCAGCCGCTGCTTTCCCGGCTGTTACGTGACATCTTGCAGCGAATCGATTAAGCTGAGGAGGCAGTGTTGTTAACAGTGTCTTATCAGACTTGGAATGACACGTTGTCTGAAATGGTCCGCATGCTCGTTGGCGTGCTCACCTGGCGTTGAGCGCCTGTCAATACAGGATTGATGGACCAATATTATCGAATTTAAAATAAAGGAATTTATCATGACGATTAAAAGAACGGGATCTGCAGTCTGGCAGGGTGGACTTAAAGATGGAAAAGGGACTGTATCTACTGAGAGTGGTGCCTTATCCAGTCTACCCTATGGTTTCTCCAGCCGCTTTGAAGGTGAGCAGGGAACGAACCCTGAAGAACTTCTGGGAGCCGCCCATGCGGGTTGTTTCTCAATGGCACTTTCGAAGATTCTCGGAGACGCCGGTCTTACAGCTGATAAGCTGGAAACGACTGCTGAGGTCTCTTTAAATCAGGTCGAAGGCGGTTTTGCGATTAAATCGGTTCACCTGACTTTGAAGGCCAGCGTTCCCGGTGCTGATGCTGCCAAAGTCGAAGAACTGGCGGGGATGGCGAAAGCCGGCTGTCCCGTTTCGAAACTGTTTAATGCCGACATTACTCTGGATGTGACTGTAGTCTAAATCGCATCACATTCAGCCATAGCGTCTCTCCTGCTATTATGCCTGGTGCAAACGGCCTTGGAGAGGCTACAGTCAAACTGGACACACTCTGGTTAATTACTGCTGTCGATATACGAAAAACCTCGGCATTGATTACGAAATCGATGCCGAGGTTTTCTTTTATGTCTGGTTTTCGAGCATTGGCTGAGGAGCAGTATTGAGTTCCTCATTTTCCGGTGAGTCTTGTTTCCGAGATGCGACCATTTTTCGCAGCACGACATAAAACACGGGGGTCAGAAAGAGTCCAAACAGAGTCACTCCCAGCATCCCGCTGAAGACTGCCGTTCCTAATGCCTGTCGCATTTCAGAACCGGCTCCCGTGGCGATCACAAGTGGAATCACCCCCAGGATAAAGGAAAAGGCGGTCATCAGAATCGGCCTCAATCGCAGGCGGCAGGCATCGACGGCTGCCTGGAACGGACTCTTGCCCGTGTCTTCTTCCGCCTTGGCGAATTCGACGATCAGAATGGCGTTCTTACAGGCAAGTCCGATCAGCACGATAAAGCCGATCTGCACCAGAATGTTATTGTCCATCTCTCGCAGCCAGATTCCAAAGACGGCACACAACAGGCACAGGGGCACGATCAGGATGACCGCGAGCGGCAGAATCCAGCTTTCGTACTGTGCAGACAGGGCCAGGAATACAAACAGCACACATAATGGGAAGATATAAATAATCGTATTTCCCGCCGCTTTCTGCTGGTAAGCGATATCCGTCCATTCGAAGCCAAAGCCTGGTGGCAGTGTTTCCCTGGCAACACGTTCCATGGTGGCAATCGACTGGCCGGAACTGAAGCCGGCCTGGGTATCTCCATTGATGTCAGCCGACGGATACAGGTTGTAGCGGACAATCCGGTCCGGCGCAGTCGTTTCACGAAGAGTGACCATCGACCCGAGCGGAACGATCGCCCCGGTACTGCTGCGGGTGCGGAGCCGGGCGATGTCTTCGCGTTCATCACGATAGCGATAATCTGCCTGTGCCGTGACTCGATAAGTACGTCCCAGGAAGTTGAAGTCATTCACATAGGAAGAGCCAAGGTAAATCTGCAATGCATCAAAGACGTTGCCGATAGGGACATCAAGCATTCGGACTTTGGTGCGATCGATGTCGGCAAAATACTGGGGAGTTCCGATAGTATAGTTCGTAAAAACCTGCACCAGTCCCGGTTCCTGCCTGGCCTGATTGATGACGGCATTGGTGGCATCCTGCAGGGCAATCATGCCGGCGCCGGACTTATCCTGGATCTGCATTTTGAATCCGCCCCCGGTACCAATCCCGCGCACGGGAGGCGGGGGGATGACGAATACGTTGGCATCTTCAATCACACTGACCCGTTTCCGCAGCTCTGCCAGGACCGCATTGACTGACTGCCCTTTTGTCGCACGGAGCCGGGCGTCTTCGAGCACAGGGAAAATAGCCGCTGAGTTGGAGCTGTTGGCACGAGTTGCTCCTGAGAACCCGACAAACGACACCGCATTAGAGACTCCGGGAACATCCAGTGCCATATCGGTAATCTGTCGCGTAACCTCATCAGTTCGATTCAGACTCGCTCCAGGTGGCAGTTGGATCGCGATAATCAGATATCCCTGGTCTTGAGCAGGAATAAAACCGGAGGGAACTTTAGTGAAGCCGAACCAGGTCAAACCGAGCAGCCCGACGTACACGATCAGCATCAGGAAACTCATTCGCAATACACGCGAAACAATGCCCGCATAAAGTTCGCTGGTAAAATCAAATACTTTGTTAAACAGGCGAAAGGGGAGTTCGCGCAGGTAGACCAGTCCTCGAATGAAGCGGAAGCGGCTGGCAGAAGTCGCTTTCTCACTCGCTGCTTTCGGAGGACGCAGCAGCAGGGCACACATTGCAGGTGTAAGTGTCAACGAGACAAAAGTCGAAATTGCAGTCGAGACGGCAATGGTAATAGCGAACTGTCGGTAAAACTGGCCACTGATTCCGGCGATGAAAGCGGTTGGTACGAAGACCGCGATCAAAACCAGCGTGGTCGCGATCAAGGCTGAACCGACTTCGTCCATGGCTTTGCGAGTCGCATCTCGAGGCGAAAGACCGGTTGCGATCAGTCGTTCGACATTTTCTACCACTACAATGGCATCGTCCACCACGATACCGATGGCGAGCACCAGGCCGAACAGTGACAGGTTATTCAAGCTGAAGCCAATGGCATACATGACGGCAAAAGTACCGACCAGTGAAATCGGGATCGCGATGGTCGGCACTATGGTCGAACGCCAGTTTTGCAGAAAGACAAATACGGTGAGTGTCACAAGCAGACCTGCCTGCCAGAGCGTGGAGAAAACTTCATCGATCGATTCTTCGACAAAGGCGGTCGGGTTGTAAATGACTTCGTGTTTCAGCCCGGGGGGGAACTGTTGGGAAAGTTCTTCGACTTTGCTGATGATACGTTCCGCCGACGCTACGGCATTGGAACCGGGACGCTGGAACATGGCGAGGGCAACTGCGTTTTTGTCGCCCAGATAGCTGCGCACGGAATAGTCGGTCGCGCCCAGTTCAATTCGCGCAACATCATTGAGACGGACAAGGCGCCCTTCTTCTCCCGATTTGAGGATGATCTCCCCAAATTCTTCTGCAGTCTGCAATCGGCCGAGTGTGTTTACATTGACCTGAAATGCTTCTTTCGTATCTGGCAGCGGCTGCTGTCCTATGACACCGGCGGCAACCTGAATGTTCTGCTGTCGCATCGCCTGGACGGCATCACCGGGAGTCAGATCGAGTGCTGCCAGACGTTCTACATCCAGCCAGACCCGCATGCTGTACTGGGTTCCCCCAAAAACCTGAATGTCTCCTACGCCATCCAGGCGTGACAGTACATCGCGAATCTGCAGGTAGGCATAATTGCTGATATAGAGTTGATCCCGGGAATCGTCGGGAGAATACAGGTGAATCACCATCATCAGGTCAGGAGAACTTTTTCGGGTAGTGACGCCAATCTGCCGCACTTCAGCAGGAAGTGTCGGCTCTGCAATGGCGACCCGGTTTTGTACCAGTACCTGGGCCTGATCAACGTCGGTCCCCAAGGCGAAAGAGACCGTCAAGGTCATGGAACCGTCAGTTGTTGCCTGGGATTCCATGTAAACCATGTTGTCAACGCCGTTGATTTCCTGCTCCAGGGGAGTGGCGACGGTTTTCGAAATCGTATCAGGTGTGGCTCCCGGATAACTGGCGCGAACGACGACGGTGGGGAGAGCGACTTCCGGATACTGGGCGACAGGCAGCAGGAAGTAAGCCAGGCTTCCCACCAGTAGCACCACCATCGAGAGCACGGATGCAAAAATGGGACGATCAATAAAGAAATGGGGAAATTTCATACGCTATTGCCCCCCATTCGGGCGGGCCGATGTCTGCGCGCCTGCCTGGTGAATATTTGAAGAAATTCCCGGTGGTGCAGGTGAGGAGCGACGGGTGAGCCATTTCTCTGGTGGTACCGGTTTGTAGTGATCCGGCAGGCTGGAATCGGAGCTTGCTTGCAGGGTTTCGAGAGACGGATCTACCGTGACACCGGGAAATATGCGTTGCAGGCCGTGAGTGACCAGCACTTCCGATCCATCCAGCCCGGAGCGTATTACTCTTAAACCTTTGGCAATGGGACCTAATTCTACGGCCTGACGTTTGATCTGTTTTTCAGCATCTACCAGATACACATATTTTTCAGACTGATCACTGCCGATCGCACTGTCGGGGATCAGAATGGCGTCATGCCGACCACTGCCGGGCAGACGGATTTCAGCAAATAAACCGGGGGTGAGACGGTCATCGTCGTTTGAGAAGATGGCACGTCCCCGCATGGTTCCCGTATTGGGATCAATGCGGTTGTCTACAAAGTCCATATGTCCGATATGGGGAAAGCCCTGTTCATCGATCAACCGCATGTAGACCGGATTTTTCACATCCCGGGAGCTTTTGCGTGTGCCTTCCCTTGAGAGCCGGGCGTATTTGAGAAAGGCCTGTTCGTCTGCATCAAAATAGCAGTGGATCGGATTGACCGAGACGATGTTTGTTAAAAGCGTTGATTGTTCAGAGCCTCCACTGATCAGGTTCCCTTCCGTTACATTACGTCGGCTGATGCGCCCGCTGATGGGTGCCCGGATCTGAGTGTATTGAATATTTAACTCAGCGGCTTCCAGATTCGCTTTTGCTGTTTCAATGGCTGCCTGTGAAGTTTTGATCCGGGCATTCGAGGATTCAATCATTGCATCGGCGGCTGCCAGGTTGGCTTCCGCCTGTAATTTTTCACTTTTGCTGACATCGACATCATCCTGTGTCGTGGCATTTTTACGCGCCAGCTGCTGGATGCGGCTCACGCGCTGGTCTGCCAGTGTCAACAGGGCGGCAGCATCTGCGCGTTCCGCCTGTGACTGTTTCAGCAGCGATTTCGATTCAGCCAGCCTGGCATTGGCTTCTTCTAATCTCGCCTGGGCAGCATTCATTTCAGCGACAAACGGGCGAGGGTCAATGATTGCCAGCAGATCACCTTTTTTGATCAATTGACCTTCTTCAAAATGAGTTGATTGCAGATAGCCACTGACTCGAGCCCGGACTTCAACGGCATCGATGGCTGCCAGGCGCCCCGTGTATTCATCCCATTCGATGACGGGCAAAACAAGAGGTCGGGCTGTGGTCACCTTGGTGGGAGGGGGAGTAACCGGCGGGGCTGCGTTCTCGGTACAGGCAATTAACGTCAGTGTCTGAATTGATAATATCAACAATGTCACTCGCGACATTTGCGATTCTCCATCGAGTCTGGCTGGAAATTTAAAGGCATCTTCAGTGGGCGGGAATCAGGATCAGCGACAGCGGGTTTCGCCTGAACTCATCGAATCCGGGATCATTACATCGGTTTCAGGGGAATAGACCCTGGTTTCCAAAACTGGTTCGGCCTTGTAGCTTCTGGTGGCAATTTTAAGAGCAGATGCCTTTTCCAAATTGAAACTGCAGTCAGGTGGCGCTGATTTCTGAATCATTTCCCAACTGTAGTAAAAAATATTTATATGTTGATATGATAGATTTTCCGTGTTAAAACTTCTTAATACTATCGAATTATATACTGACAGGTAAGAAATATACCATTCGACTTGGCCAGTCAAGTCTGATTGTGTACTATTCAGTAAGAAACAGGGGAGGCTGCCGCATGTCCGTAGGACGTCCACGCGAATTTGATACGAATCAGGCATTAGACAATGCGTTAGATGTATTCTGGCGGAATGGCTATGAAGGTACGTCGATTCTGGAATTAACCGAGGCGATGGGAATCAATCGTCCCAGTCTGTATGCCGCCTTCGGGAATAAAGCAGCGTTGTTTCATAAAGCCATCGATCGCTATATGGAAATGCGCGCCTGCCATCTTCACAGTTCACTGGATGAGCCGACGGCCCGTGCGGTTGTGAAAAAGCTCTGGAGTGGCAATATCGAACTGATTTCAAATTCAAAAAATCCGCGTGGCTGTTTCCTGGTGCAAAGTGCACTGGCCTGTGGTGATGCCGCGGATTCGATTCGCAAAGAGATGGTCAAACGCCGCGCGAAATGCGAAAAACTGTTATGCCAGAGGTTTGAACGGGCAATCGAAGAAGGAGATCTACCCGCTGGTTCCAATGCACAGCAACTCGCAAAATATGTATCCACAGTCTCCTATGGAATCGCCGTACAGGCAGCAGGCGGAGCCAGTCGTAATCAGTTGTGCGAAGTCGCTGACCTGGCATTGCAGGCTTTTCCAGATTGAGCAGGAGCTTCATCATAAATTCATCTCAGGGCGGTTGAGTCCTTAAAACAGGACGCGCTATACTGTAGTCTTCTCTGGCTGCAGAATTTCATTCATAAGCCAGTTCTATTCTCTCGCCGGTTGGAAAGAATTGTAATGAGCAACTCGAAACAGATTGCTGGAATGTTCTGCCTGCTTCTCGCTGGAACCATGCTGATACCAAAATTATCAGCGGCGAACCCTGAGGAAACGCGATCGCAGAAACGCGTACTGATTATCGGCATGGATGGTACACGACCAGATGCGTTGTTGAAGGCGAAGACTCCCACATTTGACAGGCTGATTCGCGAAGGTGCTTTTACCGATCAGGCACAGATCCTGGGAAAACGCTATCAGAAAAATGATACGATCAGTGGTCCCGGCTGGTCAAGCATTCTGACCGGTGTCTGGGCCGACAAGCATGGCGTGCACGATAATCATTTCAAAGGAAAGAACTACGAGCTGTTCCCGCATTTTTTCAAACGGCTTAAGCGGGAGCGGCCTGATGCTCAGACCGTATCGCTGGTCTCGTGGGAACCCATTCATGAATTTATTCTCTCCGAAGCCGATATTACAGAGGTCGAAGCGTTACCTCGATCGAAAAATCAGACCGCTGATCTAAGTGTCTCTGCTTCAAAGCTCAAGATTGATACACGGGATGGTCAATGGCATCATCTGCTGGCTGTTCGGAAACAGGATGAATTGCAGTTATTTCTAGACGGTAAGCAGATCGCTTCGCTGTCTGGCGTTGATCTGGATTTTGCACTCGGTGGAGACTTTTATTATCTCGGCAGAGATTCCCGTGCCGGGCAAACCTGTTTTCATGGACAACTGGATGAGGTCCGTATCTGGAAGCGGGCCTTAACGCCTGAGGAAATCGCGCAGTCGGCTAAAGTGGCAGCTGGAGGAGTTCAAACTGTCGATCGTAAGGGACTGCTCGCCGAATACACGTTTGAATCCCATCCAGAAAGCGATACGCAAGAGAGGCAATTCGCAGATACCGCCGGTCAAACGGGGCAATCATTTCCCGCCCGGGCTATTTCGCCAACATCCTCTCTCAAGCTTGTGGAAACCGGCACAGGTCAGGATTCCCAGGCACTTGAGCTACCAGCTGCAGGCGACAAAACGCATGGCCTGAAAATTGCGATGCAGAAACCGTTACGCGATATCACCCGATCGGACTTCACACTTGAAGCCCGTTTTCAGACGACGGATCAGGGACGTAATATTCTCATGGGAAATTATGATGGAAAAGCCGGCGCATTGAATCTGGAATTGCATGAAGGTAACACAGTCCGTATTTATGTTCAGCCTCCCGATCCAAGGAATGCCAGTGCTCTGGAGCGGGAAAGCGAACGGGACAAGATTATCGCAGCAAAGACAGCCCGCATCCTGCGTGAAGAGAATCCCGCGGCGATGTTTGTCTATTTCCATCAGACCGACGCGACCGGGCATGCGATTGGATTCAGCCCCGATGTCCCCGAATATATCTCGGCGATTGAAAATGTGGATGCATGTGTGAATACCGTTCTCAAGGCAATGCAATCGCGGCCCAATTATGAAAACGAGGACTGGCTGACCATCATCTGCACCGACCATGGCGGCCTGAAACGGGGGCACAGTAAAGGACATCAGGTGCCTGAAATACGTCGAGTCTTCCTGATAGTCCATGGACCGTCAGTGACACCGGGACGCATTCAGGAGCAGGCATACGTGGTAGATGTGACAGCAACCGCTCTCGCTCATCTGCTGGGGAAAGTTGACGAACAATGGCAGCTGGACGGCAAAGTTGTAGGATTGAAAAATAAGAAATAATGCGATCTTCAATAAGGGAGCCTGAGTCGCACACACCGACTCAAGCCCCTTGGTTCTTGACGCTCAGCGATTGATCATTTTCATTGCCGCTTCGGGGTAACGCTCGCCGCTGGCCTCGATCTTTGCTGCCCCTTCTTCGATTTGATTAAGCTCTGTCTCGGTGAGTTCAATCGAAGCGGATGCCATATTCTCTTCCAGTCGATGCTGTTTCGTTGTACCCGGAATAGGGACGATCCAGGGTTTCTTTGCGAGCATCCAGGCCAGGGCGATCTGGGCAGAGGTCGCCTGTTTCTGACTGGCAATATCTGTCAGGAGATCGACGAATGCCTGATTTGCTTTTCGGTTTTCGGCGGAAAGACGCGGAACTTTATTGCGAAAATCACTGCTTTCGAAAGTAGTGTGTTCATCCATTTTTCCTGTGAGGAACCCTTTACCCAAGGGGCTGAAGGGCACGAACCCGATTCCCAGTTCTTCCAGAACGGGCAGGATTTCTTCTTCCGGCTCGCGCCACCAGAGCGAGTATTCACTTTGTAACGCCGCGACGGGTTGAACTGCATGAGCCCGACGGATGACATCCACACCCGCTTCGGATAAACCAAAATGTCCAATTTTCCCGGCTTCAATCAATTCTTTCACGGTGCCTGCAACCTCTTCGATGGGGACATCGGGGTCCACACGATGCTGGTACATCAGGTCAATATGATCCGTTTGCAGTCTCTTCAGGCAGGCGTCAGTTACTTCTCTGATATGCTCTGGTCGGCTGTTCAAGCCGGTCTGATTTCCCTGTTCGTCGATGGCGAAGCCAAACTTGGTCGCAATCTTAACCTGATCACGTACGGGAGCCAGTGCTTTGCCGACGAGTGTTTCATTCGTAAAGGGACCATAGACTTCAGCTGTGTCAAACAGGGTGACGCCCAGGTCGACGGCTGCACGAATCAGCGAAATGCCCTTTGCTTCCTCAACAGGCTGACCATAACCAAAGCTCATTCCCATACAGCCAAGCCCGAGGGCGGAGACTTCCAGGCCGCTGTTGCCAAGTTGACGTGTTTTCATCGTTCATCACTTTCTGTATTGAAATCACTGATTGAGTGCTGCTAGCTGTTCTTCATCAAGCTTAGTGACGTCGGATGTCAGTTGCAACGACAGGAATGGGAGAGAATGAAGTCTGCCATGTTTGCGCATTGAGCAGCCGCAGATATAGCAGGAAAGATGGAAGTGACAAGGTAATCATCAGAGCAGTTCCATATCGAATTTCGGAGCCGGAATTTATCCTGAAGCAGAATCGAGAGAGTAAGCGTATTCTGGCAAACAGCGAGAGCGCATCACTTTTAACCATTGCGTTTCTTAATCTAAAATATTCGGCTCTAATGGCACTGAAGACGGTACAGTAAAACGGGACCCACTCTCATATAACCAATCACCACACTTCAAACGCAAACATCTATGCCCCAACTCAGAACTCGATCTGCCTTCGAAACTGGAATTGACTTTATTGAAAAACTTATCTGGAACAGCAACGCGAGCACTGGTCAGTAGATGTGAATGCAGGTTTATTGGCGGATGCAATGGCTGAAGTCCTGCTTAATCAGGTAGAGGATTTGAATTCACAGCATTAAACAAGGTTTCCCAAATCACCTGATCAGCAAGCTTTCGTGGTGTGTACGGTTACCAGAATGGCTTCTTAGAGGATTGGTAATTGTCCTGTCACAAACGGGAGCGATGACGGGATTAGCTGATGCAGTTGACATTAAGCTGCTCACATCTGAAAATCCGGAAAGATGACAGAAACTGATAGGGTATCATTGATTTTCTGACGAGCAGAATCAGACTACATTCAGGAGGACAGATTACGGTGGCACGGAAAAAAAACGTCGGCCAGAAACGAGCCAAAAAAGTTCGGGAGCGGAAGAAAAAAAAGCAGGAAAAGGCCAGGCAGGAGCACGCGAGAGTGTTGGCAGGGATCGTCAAATTAATAAACGAAGCTGATAGTGACAGTTTGCAGATCTCGGTTTCCGTTGAAAATGTAATGGCGAAAGCTCTCAGTCCTGAGGGTGACGTGACTGTCGATGAAGCCGAAGCGGACGAGTTGTTCGATGAGGCGATGGAAGCCCCCACTACGGGAACCTGTTGCAGGCTGCTGGAAGCAGCACTCGCCAAAAATCCTCGCCATATTGATGCCCTGGTCGAACTTGCTCAACTTTGCGAAGACGACAACACGGCGTTCTATTTTCTCAGTCGCGCGATCGAATTCGGCGAAGAGGATTTGGAGGATGAACTTCGCAATAACATGGGCGATTTCTGGGGACTGCACCATACGCGACCGTTTATGCGGGCCAAACAGGACATCTCAGAAAGGTACTATGAAACTGGAGATCTGCTTAACGCCGCAGGCGAAATGGAAGAGATGTTGCAGCTGAATTTCCTTGATAACCAGGGCATGCGATGGACGCTGATGGAAGTCTATTGCCGTATGGATCGCCTGGACGATGCCGAACAGCTGCTGCAGAAGTATCCGGATGATTGTTTTCCTTTTCTGCAATTCACCGCTTTACTGGTTCGATTCCGGAAAGAAGGTGATACCCCGAAACTGAGAACTTCCCTGCGCGAACAGGCGAACCGTAATCCACATATTGTTCCACGATTACTGGACCCGAGTCTAATCAGTTACGAACCGATCCCATTGTTCGTACCTGGGTCGCCGGACGAGGCGGACTTGTACTGTCAGCAGTTTCTATTTGTCTGGAAGGCAACTCCAGGAGCAATTACCTGGCTCCGACAGGCAGCCCGCGATTTGCCTTCCTCAGAAGTCGGCCCAGACAAAGATGTGAAGAAAAAAATCCAGAAGCTCCGCACTAAGGTAAAGAAACTGGATTCGTGTACGGAGACATGGTTCTGCGACGCGAAACTGCTCTCGGAGCAGGAAGACGATGGCTGGTTGCTGACCGTTGTGGAAGAGTCAACGGAAACTGTGATCTATCTTGAACCAGGAGAGGATCCACTGGGGGCGGACACTGTTCTCGATGGTCTATTAAACTGCATGCTGGCACCCCATGACGAGAAACCGCGGAAGCCAGCCGCTATCGAATTGACAGACACAGGACTTCATCGATCATTGAAGAAGCGCCTCGAACGTTTGGGAATTGCATTGAACCTGACGGACGAAAGACCAGCAGTATTGGACTTCATCGAACGTTCTGCACCGATACCGGGGCTGCCGGTTCAGATTGATATCGATGATCTTCGAGACACTCTCATGTCATCCGCAACCTGGGAAATCGACTGGCGGCAAATCGATCAGTGGTTACCGGATGAGGAGACTGGCGAACTCATGCAGCCCTGGATGATCATTGTTGCCGACAGGGAAGACCTGGTTCTGTCACAGCAGTTAATACTGACGCCACCGGATTCCAACACAATTCTCAGTGTTATCGGAGAAGCCATACTCAATCCGCCTGGCGGGACTCCGTCGCGACCTACCACGATTTGGGTACCGTCTGCCGAACATCATCTGGATGTGAAACCGGTAGCCGACGATATCGGCGTCGAATGTGTTGTCGGACAGTGCCAGTTGATAGATCAGATGTTTGAAAGTCTGTCGCAGCACATGGACGAGGCTGTCGGAGGGCCTCCCGCTCTGGTGTCTCTGCCTAGCGTGACTCCTGACATGGTCGGAGATTTTTACGAAGCTGCAGCGGATTTCTATAAATCACGTGTATGGACATCGACTCATCCTGAATCCGTAGTCGAGATTCAATGCAGTGAGTTGATTCATGGACGCTGGTATGCAGTGATCATGGGGCAAATGGGACAGGAAATCGGAATCATCTTCTTTGATGATCCCGAGGCACTCGAGTCGGTGTTTGCGTCCGATCCGTCTGATCTCGGTGCCGGCGCCAAACAGATACACGGGATTTCATTTTCACTTAACGAACAGTCGTTTGTGAATCCACGTGATGTCGCAGCCGCGGAACAGTTTGGCTGGTCTGTTGCAGGTCCCGAGGCGTGGCCCATGGGTTTCTTCATTGCCGATAGCGACTTCCGGCCACTCACTGCAGTAGAACTACAGTTTCTGGCGGCAGCAACGCGCTCTGTCACGAAGCAACTGAAATCACAAGAAAAATCTCTCGTGACGTCGGTCCCACTGCATGATCGAATCGTTCAAGTGTTGACCAGCAGGGAATAACATCGCACAGCGGCATACCACCGCAAGCCATAAGGCAAAGCTCGCTCCGCGAGGGGATTGGATACATACCGGTCTAAAAGGGAGCGGGCTACTC
Organism: Gimesia sp.; assembly: GCA_002706765.1. GTDB lineage: Bacteria > Planctomycetota > Planctomycetia > Planctomycetales > Planctomycetaceae > Gimesia. The sequence continues at coordinate 79,492 of PAJV01000062.1, read as the reverse complement.
CTGGCTGCGGCGTGTACTTTTTATTCCAGGCCGAAATTTTAACTCGACATCGCAGGGTCTGGCTTCCACTTCGAAATGAAAGAGAAAGCCACAAAAAGCAAAACGACTTACCATCCGGCAGGGATGATAAGTCGTTAAGAAATGTGAGTCGGGACGACAGGATTTGAACCTGCGACCTCTACACCCCCAGTGTAGCGCGCTACCAGGCTGCGCTACGTCCCGATTGTTGAGAAACTCTGGTTTATCAGCCCCGAGTTCTATAACTTGCTGTTGATACGCACTTTATCGCACGCTTGGACAAGAAATTCAAGATAACGGGCACACTTACCCGCTTTTGTCTGCAAAATAATTTCCTGCATTCCGCAAATCTGCTGTTTTTGTGATCTATTTAGAGTAGGGAAACAAGAATTCGGGAAGAGGTTCGCAGTTTTCCAGAGAAGAAATGTAGTTGGTGCTTGTTTTAAGCTATTGCAGTAAAATGACTTAAGGTGAATGTGGAATATATATCCGAGAGAAACTTGTCTTGGCAGAAATCTGGGATCTCTGTAGAATCCCCGCTCTTCTATCGGGTTTCCCGACCCGAAATCGAGTTATTTGCCGTTCAAGTTACTTCTGATTCCAATAATTCATGTCCGATCCCCGTCAGCCTGAAAATTCCGGTGATTGCTGCGTTACCGCTGTGAATACAAAGCGGCGGTGTCTGTTTGCGCTTCTGGTTCTGTTGGCGATCACACAATCTGGCTGTGTGCATCGGAGAATGACGATTCGTTCGATACCCGCCGGGGCGCTGGTCAAGGTGGATGGAGATGAAATCGGTTATACACCGGTGTCCGTTGATTTCACTTATTATGCCACACGGGAAATTACACTGACCAAAGATGGTTATGAAACGCAGACCGTGATGCAGAAAGTGCAAACTCCCTGGTATCAGGTATTCCCCCTGGATGCGGTCTCAGACAATCTGCTGCCCTTTGAAGTAACGAATCGACACGAGTTTACCTACCAGCTACAGCCGAAAGTAGTCGTGCCGACCGAGGAGTTACTGAATCGGGGGAATATGCTGCGCAGCGATACCCAGATAGGTCAGTGACCGGGTTCAACGCTGTTTCTGCTGCGCTGATTGTTTCTGCATGAATTCCAGAAGGGAATAAGTGTCCTCATAGGATGTCGAATGTCCCTGCTCGGGACGATCAATCAACAGGACCGGCTTTTCCAGTTGTTTCAGAATCTGGGACAGGCGACGGGCACTTTCCGGAGGCACCAGTTGATCCTTGCCGCCTACCGAAATGCTGACGGGCATGGTGAACTTCTCCGGCCAGTATTCCGCGCTTCGTTTTTTATATTCGAGTGGAATTTCCTGTTTGGTGCCCCCAAAGGATGCCTGAATCGCAGGCTGGAATTTGTCATATTCCAGATGGTTGGCTGTGGGATTCATCGCGGCAACGCCAGCAACGAGATCCGGGTGCAGGGCCGCAAAGGTCAGGCTGGAAGAACCGCCCATGGAACCGCCACACAGGTAGACCTGTCTGATCTGATATTGTTTTTTGAGATTGCTGATGATCTGGACGAGGTCTGCTTCTGCTTTGGGACCCATCCAGGAGGTACGTGCGCGATAGTCGGGTGAGACATACAGCATCTGATGCTTCGCGGCGAAGTCGCGGGCTGCCTTGCATTCCCCTCTCATCTCTTTGACAAACTGCCAGCGATCCGAGCCATGTCCGTGCAATGCGATCAAGACAGAATGAGCCTGCTGGTCATGAAACGGTTGTGGCAGCATGAGAACGTAGTGTTGCCGGCTCTGGTCACAGTGGGCAGTGAATGCAATTTCTTGAGGAGCAGACAGTTTCGCTTCGGGATCTGCTGCGTAAATTACGGAAAACATGAGAAAACAGATTAACGGCAATAAGAAACAGATCTGTAGTCGATTCTGCATATAACGATTCATGATAATCTGCCTGTCAGGATGTCCTTACCAGAAGAGTCCAAAAATTATCCAGAAAGAGACCGCGATTAAGATCAGGGCGTACCAGTTGGGATTCAAATATTGGGGAGTGGGTTTTTTGAATGGGTTGATTTTGATGTCCTGCAGTTCTGCCCGGCTGTTTTCAAGCCAGTTCTGATCTTTTGATATATCTTCCTGTTTGAGGACCAGGGTTGTTTCCTTTTTGAGCCAGCCCCATTTGAAAGCCGCTAAAAACATTGCGAGTGCAGTGACCAGCATGGAGCAGGGAAAGGCATACCATTTTTCCGTGAGTAGAGGACTAAGCCAGCCGATATCAACCAGTTCTCGGTCGATGAAACCCAGTAGCCCAAATGACGAGCCGGCGATCAGCCCGACCAGTCCGCTCTGGCGGGGCACGCGTGAGAGAACGCCCAGTAGATAGATCGTAAACAGTGGCGTGACAAAAATCGGAATCAGTGTGCGAAAGGCCTGTATCATATTGTCATAGCGGACGATGAAAGGAATATACAGAAACCCGATCAGCAGTATGCCAACGGTCGCCCAGCGCGTCACTTTGAGATAATGTTTTTCGGTCTGGCTGGTGCAGATCCAGCGTGCATAGATATCTCGAGTGAATAACGCGGATAACGCAGAGCCGATGGAATCGAAGGTGCTGATGGCGGCGGAGAGAATTCCGGCGACCACCAGACCTTTAAATCCGGGAGCCAGAAACTGGTTCGCATAATACGGGAACAACTGGTCGGCTGAGGAGTGTTCCGTAAATTCAGGTACGAGGACACGTCCCATGACGCCCATCAGCGTTGTGCCAATCATGATGGGCATGATCAGCAGGCAGCCGAAGAGCGTTGCCATCTTCATATCCCACAGGGAGCGGGCCCCCATCAGCCGCATGGTCTGCGTGTGGTTTACGGTGTAATATCCCAGGCCAATTATCGACCAGCCCATCACGATCAGGTAGGGGGAAGTGGACTGGCTGTCCTGAAACTGACCGATGTGCAGCCAGTTAATCAGTGGCTGTCCATTGGCATCGGTTGACTCTGAGAGCTTCTGAACGGTCGCCGTCCAGCCACCACTGGCTGACCAGACAGCGGAGAAAATAGTGATGCCACCCGCGATCATGATCAGACTCTGCAGGGCATCAGTCCAGACAACAGACGTGAGTCCACCCCAGGTTGTATAGGCGGCAGTAAAGATGACGAGGAGTACAATCAGGGACCAGCATTGAACGGGTGAGAAATCAAGAATGCCCTGCAGCATCAGGTAGATAGACCAGATCATCAATCCCAGCATACTCGTGCGATACTGAATCTGAATCAGCGCGCTGATGGTGCGAATCGATTTTCCAAAGCGGGTTTCCAGGTATTCTGCGTTCGTATAGAAGCCTCCCTTGTAGAGTACCGGGACGACAACAAACGATGCTAAGACAGCGCCACAGACACTGGCCAGTGTGAATGCCGTGATGATATGCATGCCATTGTTGTATGCATAGCCTGTGAGTGAGACGGCATCGGCATTATCAACACTGGTTGCGAAAATGGAAAGGCCCAGTCCCCACCAGGGGAGTGAGCGACCTCCCAGAAACCAGTCACTGCTGGAGTGGGTACTGCGAGCGAGGTAAAACCCGAAGGCGATTACCGACCCGTTCAGCACGAATACAATGATCCAGTCCAGCCAGCTCATGTCAGTGATCTCTCTTGATTCGAAAGCGGTCTTCAGGCAAATGTTTTCAGAACATCAGCTTCCACATCATGGGCGAGGCAGAACAGGATATCACCCTGACTGGTTAAAGTCGGTCCCCGATGTGCAATGGCGATTCCCTTCGAAGGAGCGTGAATCAGAGTTGGTTCGCGATCAGGGCGTTCCAGGAAATGCAGTGCGCCTAAAGGCTGATCTGCCGAGACATCCGCGCCTACATCAACGAAGCTCTCGAAGATACCTGATTCGGGGGCGAAAATATAATCTTCCGCGTCCAGTGCCTGGATCCAGCGTGTTGGAGGCAGCCCCAGATCTGAGCGCGAGGTTTCTTCCCCGGCGAGAACGTTGAGGTGGATGAGTACATTGTGCAGTCCAGACTGGCAGAGACGATGTACGGCGGCATTCGTGACTTCGCCGCCTCCCATTTCAGTAGTGACAACGGTTTTTCCCATATTTTCTGCTTCAACCGGCAACAGACCTTTGCCGGCAATGTCAGCATACAGGAAGGAAAAGTCGGTATTGTATGCTGCAGTTGCAGCCGCCATGCGACGACGCTGTTCCCGATCTTCCACCAGATGCATATGAGCACACGGATAGAAATAAACGCCACGCCCACCGGTGTGCAGATCAATGACGACATCGACGCGGGGAAAGATTTCGTGAGTCAGATAATGGGCGATGATCTCGGTGACGGTGCCTTCTGCATTGCCGGGAAAACAGCGGTTCAGATTTTTGCCATCCAGGGGGGAGAGTCTGGTGGCGGCTTTGGCAGCGGGAATATTGATTGCCGGAATAAAGATGATACGTCCCGAAATTTCTTCCAGGTTCAACGATTTCATCAATTTCATGATAGCGATCTGTCCGGGATATTCATCGCCATGATTGCCCGCCATGAGCAGCACGGTCGGGCCTGTGCCGCGCGCCATGGTTGAGATGGGAATTTGCAGCTGTGACCAGCCACTCAGGTTGTAAGAGAAGGGGATATTCAGAGTTCCCCATTGAATACCGGGTTTATCGAAATCGATCCTTGTGCTGATCGGAGTCTGAGACATAGGGTGGCTTCTTCTGTTTGTGGATGAACACGGGATGTATTACTTCGATTCTGCGACAAGATGGGCTGCAACGAAATCTTCATTCAGGGTGATGCCGAGCCCGGGGCGGTTGGGGACCTGAATGACTCCATTCTCGGCCTGTACTTTTTCGAGAGTCAACTCGTGCCGGAGTGGCTCATCTTCAACGCAGTCCTCAAAGAGGAAAGCATCTTTGCAGGTGGCCAGCCAGTGCAGACTGGCGGCGACGGTAATCGGGCTGGTGTAACAGTGATTGCAGGGGCGGGCACCGATTTCTGCGACGCGTTGCTTTAGATAACTGGCTTCGGTAAAACCATTCCGTGCCAGGTCGATCTGATAGACATCCAGTGCACGTTGTTCAAAGTAAGGGCGAAACGATTCGCGGCCGCACTCTTCTTCACCGGCCGCGATGGGAACCGGAGAGCGGTCTCTCAGCCAGGCATAACCGGCGACATCGTGGGGAAAAAGAGGCTCTTCAAGCCAGCCAATATTGTATTCGGAAAAAGCGTGTGCCCGCTGCAACGCGGTTCGGGCGTCCCAGACACAGCCGGCGTCGATCAGTAATATACCGTCGCCCATCCCTTCGCGTGCTCCCGCGACCAGTTCTATGTCGAGCTGTTCCGACTGGCCCATCGGTTCCCAGCCAAATTTGACCGCGGTATAGCCATTTTCTATCCACCGCTGACCGATATCACAGGTTTCCTGGCCATCTTTACCGAACAGAATGGAAGCATAAGCCTGGAATTCCGAATGATATTGGCCTCCCAGTAAGCGATGAATGGGTTCGTTAAAATGTTTTCCCTTCAGGTCCCAGAGCGCCATGTCGATGGCTGCCATGGCGGTGATCGTGACACCGGTCCTGCCGAAGTACATCGTATGGCGATACATTTTCTGCCAGAGACGTTCTGTTTCGAGCGGGTTTTCCCCGATCAGCAGCTCGCGCAGTCCGCAGGCGACGTTATGGCTGTAGGGGGCATCAATGATGGCTTTGACGACTTCCGGTGAGGAGTCAGCTTCACCAATGCCTTCCAGTCCATTATCTGTTTTAATGCGGACCAGCACTGAATCCTGGCAACTGGCGGTTTTGTTAGTGACAGAACCGGAACGCAATATCTGGCAAGTGATTTGTTCAATTATCATCGAAGTTGAAAGCCTTGACTGAAAAGAATCGTGGGATGGTAATTTATGAGATCATTTCTTTGACAACGTGTCCGTGAACATCAGTTAAACGAAAATCGCGACCGGCATAGCGGTAGGTAAGTCGTTCGTGATCGATGCCGAGCAAATGCAGCATGGTCGCGTGCAGATCGTGAACGTGAACTTTATTTTCAGATGCAGCGAAGCCGGTTTCATCGGTAGCACCGTGGACGTATCCGCCTTTGGTGCCGCCACCGGCCATCCACATGCTGAAACCATAGTGATTGTGATCACGTCCACTCATCGAAGGGAGTTCGGCGACAGGGGTTCTGCCGAACTCGCCTCCCCAGAGCAGGAGGGTCGAATCAAGCATACCACGCTGTTTCAGATCCGTCAGAAAAGCAGCAATGGGTTGATCCCATTGACCGCAGAGGCGTCTCAGGCTTTTTTCAATAGCACTATGGTTGTCCCATTCCTGACCTCCACTATGCCAGACCTGAATGAAGCGAACTCCTTTTTCCAGTAGGCGGCGCGTCATTAAAAGTTGACGTCCCTGTAAACCATCTCCATACATTTTCTGGATATGCTTTGGTTCTTTGGAGAGATCGAGCACATCCGCTGCTTCAAACTGCATGCGGTAAGCCAGTTCAAATGACTGGATTCTCGCTTCGAGCAGGGAATCGTGGCCTCGCTGATCCAGATGACGTTGATTGATTTTCTGCAGCAGATCCAACTGGCGGCGTTGTCGTTCTGGTGTTTGGGGATTATTGATATTTTCAATCAGCCGTGAGACGGAAGTTTCTTTGGTGTCGAGATGAGTTCCCTGAAAGGCACCGGGCAGGAAAGCCGATCGCCAGTTTTTGGGACCCACAACAGGAAAACCGTTCGGGCAGAGCACAACAAAACCGGGTAGATTTTCATTGAGTGCACCAAGTCCGTAATTCACCCAGGAACCGAAGCTGGGGCGGGGCAATGCGTTGTCGCCGCAGTTCATAAGTAAGAGCGAAGGCTCATGGTTGGGAATATCAGAATGCATGGATCGGATGATGCACATGTCGTCCACGTGAGCCGCCGTTTTCTCAAACAGTTCACTGACTTCGATACCGGACTCGCCGTACTTTCTGAATTTAAATGGGGAACCCAGTGCGCCTGCTGTTTTCCGTTCAGTTGGCAGGTTCGGATTGGGCAGCGGCTTGCCGTGGAATTTATTGAGTAATGGCTTGGGGTCAAATGTATCAACGTGGGAAGGACCACCATTCATAAACAGGTGCACGACCTGTTTCGCCTGTGCCGGGTGGTGGCGTATGACGGGTGTTTCCCTGCCGGCAGCCTGCGCATTTTCCCGCGCGGTGAGTTCCGCCAGCGCCAGCATTCCCATACCCATGCCAGAGCGGGTCAGCAATTCACGCCGGGAATACTGCGGTGACAGAGGTGTCGTCTGATGGAGTGACATGATACGTTCCTGCCGATTTAATCTATAAACTGAAATTCGTTCGATAGCAACAGAACTTGAGCCAGACTCTGCCACGGTGTGACAGGCAGTGGTTCTGGTTTGCGAAAATCTTTGGAATAATTCCACTGATGGACCGGATGTTGTTGTGGTTCCTTTAATGTGATTTCCGGCGACCAGACAAATGAATCGAAGCCGAGATGTCCTGCAATGTCGACGACGAAATCAATCGTCTGGTTTTTCTCCAGTGTGATTGTTTCGATATCGGTTTTTTCCGTACTTTGATGCAGAGTCCAGGGGCCGAGTGCCAGCTGGTTGTTGATCAGGACCCGACCGCGAATTCCATTTCCCTGTGGCAGTTCGTGTTTGAGGGTTCCTGTCAGGGAGACGGTCATTTTTTCTGGAGCGCGCCAGCGAATCACGGCGACATGATCCAGATCATTTCCCGGATGCCCGCCGGTCTGATCTAAAAAGACCCAGCCGATTTGGGGATCCGGCAGTTGATTCCCACCCTGATACTGTTTGCCATTCCAGTGGGGCAGTGGCTGGAAACCGCTGAGAGTTTTTGTTTTCAGATCATAGGCTGCGTAGCCATATTCCCATTCAGAACGAGTGGGCTCCGGCTTGAATTGGATCTGATCTGCCTTGAGAAACTCAAGCATGTCACGGATTTCAGTTTGAGTCGGATTCCGCTGCAGTATGTTCCGATAGAGAAGTTGAATTCCCGCAGTTTGAGTTTCAGCCTGTTCCGATTTCTGCCCCAGAACGAGTGCCGCTTTGAGTACCAGCGGGTGATTCATCAGAAACAGTGATTGACCGGGTACTGATGTCGAATTACGGACACCCGTGCTGACATCGGGAGAAGGAAAGTCGAAGATGCGGAGCAGACCGGGAACCTCCTGGCGATCAATGATGGTGTAGAGCGTCCGTCGCTGGTTCGCTTCAGATGCAATTCCCGAGATTGATTTGCCGCCGACTGTTTGATCGAGTTGATGGCTTACCTGGAGCAGGGTATCCCGCATGGATTCGAAGTCCTGTCGCCTGCGATTCATTCTCCATAGCAGTTTGTTGGCGGGATCAATTTTCTCACCTGCCTCGTGTGAAGTACTTGACTGCTGGTAGGTAGCTGACTGCATGATGTAGCCATGGAGTTTTTTGATAGACCAGCCATTTCGCATGAACCAGCTGGCAAGATGTTCCAGCAGTTCCGGGTGGCTAGGGCGGGCTCCCTGGATTCCGAAATCGCTGGGAGTGGAGACGATTCCCTGCCCGAAATGATGTTGCCAGACCCTGTTCACGATCACCCTGGCTGTGAGTGGATTTCGGGGTGAAGTGATGGCGTTGGCCAGTTCCAGCCTGCCGCTTCCCTGTTGAAATGGTTCATCTGAAATCTGATCGAAATAACTCAAAAACTTTCTGGGGACTGGTTGACCCGGTGATCCGGAATTTCCCCGCTTGAAGACGCGCGGTTCGATAATCTGCTCAGCATCACGCAGAGTCATCATTTGCGCCAGTTCCACGGGAGCCTGTGCTCGTGCCTGGTCAAGGGCAGCATTCAGGGCTTTTACCTTTTCCTGGAGCTTCCTGTCTGGAAATAGTTTTAATACCGTATAACCATGCAAAGGAATGACCAGGGGGGAATAAGGGCTGTAAAAGGAATTCAGGAATTGTTGTCTGGCAATCGGAAACGGCTGCTGGTTTTGCTCCTGCTCTGGTTTCCTGGCAGCGACGATTCTGTTATTCCATTCGAGGTCGATCTCGTGGAAGAGGGTAGCATAACCGTGAATAATGTCATTAAATTGCTGTGGTTTCTTTTTCAGCAGATGGGAGGCGAGCAGGGATTCGACTGAGTCAGGATCAGAGTCATCCACGGTGCGTTTTAGTTCGTCTGCTGCCTGAGGAGCAAAATTGATATTGGGAATGTCTTCCAGCTTCTTCCAGATGGAAAACGCCGGGTCCGCGGATTTTTCAGCAATATCGAGAAATTCCTGCCAGAGCAGTAAGACCTCAGGGTTGAGATCATCCCCATCTACGATCACGTCGAATTTGACGGTATCAGGCCCCTGTCGGCGTGAATGAGCGACTGTCAGGTATTCTGCCAGGCGTTCTGAAGTATCCCGTAGTACGTTTTCGTGTTGACCTTGATAGAGGTGTTTCAACTCTCTGGCTGCATTTTGAATTTGTCTTGCTTGATCCTGTAGTGCTGCAGGGATTTGATTCTGTGTGCGAAATGGCAGATCGAGGGGTTCCAGTGAATTGCGAAAGACGCCATATAATGAGTAATAATCTTCGATGGAAACCGGGTCAAATTTGTGATCGTGACAACGGGCACAGCCGACAGTGAGACCCAGGAAGCCACGCGTAACGACGTCGATGCGATCCGAAATGATATCGTGAATATCATTTTTGAATCGCGGACCCAGAGTGATAAAACCGAGGGCAGCCAGTGATTCATGAGGCATGTTTTCTGTCAGGTAATCGGCGGCCAGCTGTTCACGAATAAACTGATCAAAGGCTTTGTCCTGATTGAAACTGTTGATGACATAATCACGGTACGTGTAAGCGAAGTGAAAGGCGGGTTTCTCGAAAAATACATAACCTTTGGTATCAGCATAACGTGCGACGTCCAGCCAGTGTCTGCCCCACCGCTCACCATAATGCGGAGAAGCGAGTTGGTCTGTGACTGCTGAATTGACCATGGATCTCTGTGCGTGGCTCGTGAAGTATTGCACCTGTTCCCGTGTGGGCAGCAATCCTGTCAGGTCCCAGAAAATACGACGCAGGAGCACGGCAGATTCCGCGGCAGGCGCTGGTTGTAATCCTGCCTGTTCCAGTCGATTGAGAATAAAAAAATCGATGTCGTTGTGGGGCCAGTCCTGATTATTGACAGTAGGCAGGATGGGATCCTGAATGGGTTGGAAAGACCAGTGTTTTGAATAATCAATGACAGCAGAGGGTTTAACATTAGCAGACTGAGGCCAGACCACTCCCTGTCTGATCCAGGTTGACAGGGTCTCTATTTCGGCTGGTGTCAGAGTGTTATCGGGGGGCATTTCCAGGGATTCGCGACGGACGGCACTCATCAGCAGGCTGTTTTCGGGATGATTCACTTTAACCGCCGGGCCATTTTCCCCTCCTTTCAGCAGCGCAGCACGGGAATCGAGTCTTAATTCGGCAAATTGCTTTTTCGCACTGTGACATTCCTGACAGTGTTTGACCAACAAGGGGCGCACGTGCTGTTCGAAAAACAGCTCTTTTTCTCTGTGGGTGGGCTGAGAAGTTTCTGCCGAAGCAAGTTCTGCGGGTGAGATCCCGATCAGGCTGATGATCCCGATCAGGCTTTGAAGGAAAATTTTCATCGCATGGTTTTCCGGAGGTTTCCAATCAGAATTCAGCTGACTTATTCAATATGATCCTCGATGATCTGTAGTGCATCTGAGAGGCTGCCTTCACGAAGTGCCTCGATGATCGGCAGATGTTCTTCATAGATCTGGACAGGGTTTTGGTATCGCAGATGCGATTCGCGAAAATGTCTTCGAATGCGTGAAACCATCGCCGACCAGATTGCCAGCAAATCGGGAGAATTGGCCCGTTTGACAAGCGATCGGTGAAAAGCAATATCATGTTCGGAGATCAGGGCGAAATCTTTGCTTTCGCACGCCTGTTTCATCTTACTGAGTATCGTTTCCCACGTGAGGAAATCTTCTTCTGTCAGCTGATCAAAAAACAGTCGAATCGCATATTTCTCAATTGTGCAACGCAGCGGAATGATTAACTCGGATATTTCATTGGGAGCTGAGGTGGAGACCAATGCGCCTTTATTCCGATCGGTTTCGACAACACCTTCCCATGCCAGTTGCTGAAGGGCTTCCCGAATCGGCCCACGACTGACAGAGAATCGTTTTGCCAGATCCACCTCACGCAGTCGTTCCCCTTCGGCAATTCTGCCAGAGAGAATATCCTCGCGAAGTCGTTCTACGATCTGCTCGCCCAGTCCCCGGACCAGCTGTGGTTCATTCATTTCAATTCCTCGAACAGATGAATTTTTCCTTACGTCGACTATTAAATGTTAATTGTTAACAATAATGGTTCAAATAAAAAGAGCGAGCAGGTGGATTAAGTGCAAATATATCCTATTTTCAAAATAAGATACAAACGAATATATGTAATGAGGCTAAGAAAACAATCTCAAAGATTTCTGATCGTGAAGACCAGGTCGGAAGACAGAAATCTTTCTTTTCAGTTGAAACTTTAGTCAGGTTATTGGTGTAAGACTATATATAAAGGGACTTGTGGGCATTCCAGCTGGCAGGATCAGGACTTGTTGTGAATGCGGCAACTGATTAAAATATTATTCTGTAAAAATATACATAAGTGTTCATGGGATTTGTTTTTGGCTGTTTTTTCCAAAAGAGATCAAAAAACTGAAATAATATGGGAAGAAATGCGGTTAATGTCACTATATGCCTATAGAGGGTGTTATTCATTTTTGTGATAAGCATGAATGAACTCATCATGGAAATGCACGAGCTCACACGCTTTAATGAGCACACAACGTTAGGGGACTAGTGCCTGCTTCCTATCATTGTGAAAGTGAGCTCGTGCTTTCTTTTTTCTCCCTGCATCGCATGTCTTAATAGATAATTTCGCTGGGAGACTTCGCGTGCCCGCAATGGACGCTGGGCAACATCCTGATGACGCCGTTAGCTGACTTTAGTCGAGAGCACCATTCCCAGTCATGCGCGGGCGCATTCTTATAGTGGCTGTTCCAGTAACGTGGCGTTCTGTCTTTCCAGTACATCAGGCAGCCCGTTCCGCAATAATCGACGGAGCAGATTTTATCCCCCATATCAGTAAATGCTTTCACAATGTGGTAGTCATCAAAATGGCCGCCGACTAATTGTGATTCATTATGACGATTACGGTAGCAACCGGAGACCGCGTTTGGTGGAATCCGGTCGGCCGTTAATTCGGTCATTAAATTCACTCCTGCTTCCAGCGGAACCAGTATGTCATCTTCAATCAGCCAGTGTATGTCTCCGCGCATTTCATTTCGCAGTCGATTGCAGGCAAGAGCCATAAAACGTGCGGTTTTGTCTCTGCGTTCTTTTTCATTTTTATAGGAAAACGTATCCGGATGTGACACGATTCGTATGGTTTCAAAGGTATTGATGTAGCGACTGGTTTCAGCCCTGATCTTACAAAGAGTATCTACATTGTTCGAGTTGTCAAACAGAACCAGTTCCACGGGTTCCTCACTGTTGATAAGATTTACTGATTGAGAGACTGCAGACAGCCATTGGGGAAAAAAATCTGGCAACCTGCCGCTGATAATGGAACCTATACTGAGACGCGAACAGATCCGACGCATCTGAGGTAATAATATTTCCTGACGTTTCTGGTACTTGGTCTGGATGTTAGCTGACCAGGAATTGGCATGTTGACGGTACTTTAATACTGCAGTACTGCGGACAGGAGTACCAAGGCGTGACCCGCGTAAAGCCAGATCCCAGTCCCACATCGTATTAATCTTATTCCGCCACCGACCTGCAGTTTCAAACGCCTGGCGATTCCAGAGTGCGGACGTATTCACGAAGTTTCGCAGCCAGAGTTGTCCCTCCGTCCATTCAGGTGCGTTCCAGAGCGTGGAATAATCTCCAAATGCTTCAGCAGCACCATACGCGAACGGCGTGTTACAGGTCATTTTATCAAGATGTTGCTGGACATAATCCGGAGGCAGAATATCATCACCATCCAGAAAAAGGAGGTAATCACCTCTCGCTATTTCAGCACCGCGGTTTCGCGTTTCGCAGACGCCTGTATGCCAGGAGGACTCTGTAATAATCAATCCCTGTTTTTTGTACTTTTGTGCGACGCTGACTGAGTTGTCAAAACTGCAGTCATCTGCATAAATCACCTCACAGGAAATGCTCTGATTGAAAGCTGACTCAATGGTCTCAGCCAGATACACAGCGTTATTTCGAGCTGCAATGACAATACTGATTTGTGGAGAACGAGCGGCAGGAGTGCGGGAGTGAGGTCTTTGTGGGATATCTGGCTGAGTGTCGTTTGGCCAGACAGCGTTTCCAACCATGAGTTTAGCCCTTTGTTCATGGATATTGTGGAGAAAGAAATTTAACTTTATGTAGTATTTAGAAGGGCTCGAACGGGTCAAGATGAGAAATCAGGTTTCGCCTGTTTCAGATCATGATTTAAAGGTGACAATGAGCACGAAGAGATTTTATGAAGCAACGATCTGTCAATTTAGAAGGTATGGGATCTTGAGCACTCAATATTTGACAGGATCTCTGCCCGTATAAGCATTTCTGATTTGCTGAATTCCCTGATCTGAAATTTTGGAACCTTCAAGATACAGGTTCTTCATACGGTTCAGTTTTGTCAGGAGTGGAATGGATTTATCACTGATCTGCGTGTCTTTGATGTTCAACCAGTCCAGACGTGGATTGTGTTTGATAAATGTGATGCCTTGATCAGAAATATTCAGCCGATCCAGATTCACCGAACTCAGTTTTTTCAAGGTTGCCAGAGCCTGTAAACCCTCGTCAGTGATCTGGCGATTTTTCTGAAGCGAAAGGTGAGTCAGGTTCAGCAGGCTGCTGACGTGAGAGAGGCCTGCATCTGTCAAACCTGTTTCATGCAGATCCAGATTTTTCAGAGTAAGCTTCCCGTTGAGAGGAGCCAGCGCATCATCCATGACGTGACAGTCTTCCAGGTGCAGAACTTCCAGTTTCGCCAGTCCCTTCAGGGGAGTCATGATTTCATGTGTCACAGTCTGGGGATGAAACTTAATCTCTCTGATATAAAAATCAGTTTCTGGTAAGTCCTGTACCTGGGTTACCGGTTCGTAGCGCCCGTCAATCACGATTTCGCATTCATGGTTCAGAAGCCATTCTGCTGTCTCCCGCTCAATATGAGCCTGTTGTTCTGATGGTTCTTTCACTGGCAGTATCTCCGGTAAAGGCGTCGGTTCCTTACCTGTGAGCGGGGGCTCCGCAGTCGGGTACATCCACGCGCCCCAAGTTCCGAGACTAAACAGCAGAATGAATGTTAAAAACAGAATCCCCCGTTTTTTTCTCACGAAATGGTTTGATTGTTGAATCTGTGTACTGGCGTCGCTGGCGATGACCTCGATCGGCGGGGTCAGAATGGTGTTTCGGCAGAGCTCGATCAGTTCCTGGCTTTCACTCAGATGGGTTTCTGCAGATTCAGTCAGAGGGGTTTCATTCTGCTGGCTCAGAAATCGGTCCAGTATTTCCACAACTTCCGCCATGGACTGGATTCTGTCAGCGGGATTTTTTTTCATCATCGACTGAAACAGATCTTCCAACGTGTCCGGAATCTTCGGAATCACATCTGACAGTCGGGGAGGCGTTTCTTCGCGATGCGCGAGAATCGTGGCAATCTGGGTCTGCTGTTTGAAGGGAACCTGTCCTGTCAACAGTTTATAAAATGTGCAACCCAGGCTGTAAATGTCTGCTCGATGGTCGATTTTTTTTACACTGTAGGCCTGCTCGGGAGCCATATACTGCACACTGCCCATAATACACTGACTGTCTGTCAGATCGCTTAAGTGCGTATTCGTCTCGCTGAGACCAGCCAGGCCGAGATCTAAAATTTTTACTTCCCCTTCCGCAGTGAGAAACAGATTGGAGGGTTTGATATCCCGGTGAATCAGATTATGGTTATGGATATATTGTAACCCGTTGGCGACCTGCCTGACGATATAGCAGGCGGACTTGATGGAGATTTTTTTTTCTGATTTGAGAATCGTTTTTAAATCATGACCGGATAAATATTCCATTACCAGAAAACAGGTTTCATTGGCTTCACCGGCATCGGTAGCTTTGACAATATTGGGATGGTCTAACTGCCCGACCAGTTCCATTTCCCGATAGAATCGTTGCGTCTGAGTGGCATTGTCCCATTGATTATTCAACAGTAATTTGAGGACAACCTGTTTTTTCAGACGAGCGTGGATCGCCTTGTAAACGACTCCCATGCCTCCCTGGCCTATTTTCTCGATGAGGTGATAAATTCCAATGACCTGAATTGTAATCCGGTTCAATTCTTCATCGACAGGGATGTGATTAGAAGAGCCAGCGTGCGGGGTGGGTGAATAAGCCGTTGATGATGGCTGATTAATCGAGGATATTGTGGAGTTGTAGATACGTTCCAGTTGTTGTTCCGAAAAAGGTTGCTGATTGGAAGCCCCGATATCATCTTGCCGTGGCTGGTATTTCTGCCAACTCTTCAACTCTGAATCTTCTGAGAAGAACTCAGTTCGCTTCTGACAACTTGCGCATTGACACAGATGTTCCTTGACGTGCTGATTTTCAGGTTCAACCAGCTCGTTGCGCAGATAATGAATAATCTGGCTGTCGGAAAGACACTTTTGCATAAATGGCCCAAAAAAACTTCACTTTTGAAATATGATACTGTCAAATGAGAGTCGCTGGATCTCCTCTTTCAGTTTTTTCTGTACAACAAATTTTGCCTTATATACCCAGGATATTTCCCTCTTCAGTTTTTCTGCAGCCAGCTGAGCTCCTACATCATCGATCCAGGTCAGTTCAAATGCTTTCCAGGTCTGATCATCAAACAGCGGTTGAATATTATTTAAGGCTGTTGTGAAAATATGACTGCAGAATTCATCAGACCAGACGGCGTCGGATTCGCCTGCCTGCTCATAGATCTCATCCTGAATACCTGGTGTTCCCATCTGATTCTGAAATTTTTTGTTTTTCTTGAAAAAACGACAGATTTCGTGGTAGGTCACCGTTCCCAGCCAGGAGCGAAACCGTCCCAGCTTCCGATTGTATTCAAATGAGGGTAAGGACGTGCTGATCTGTCGAAATACTTCCTGGCATACATCTTCAGCATCGCAGTCTTTGAGATGGAGCTTTCGACAATAATTGTAGATGAGAGGCCCATAGATGCGAACGAATTCTCTCCATGCTTCGGAATCGGTCTGGAATCGGACTCGATTCAGAAGAGTGACATGAGTCGAAGGCCAATCGGGGCTGTACTTCATAAATCACTTCCTCAGGGAGGCTTCTGAGTGGTTGCTTGTCAGTTGTTTAGTGGACTTATGGATCTTGTCTGGTGGCTTATAGACCTTCATAACTAGTTACGGGTCATTTTATGTTTCTAAATTAGAGAACCGTCTAAAATCAATTTACTCAACCTCGTACTCGAATGAAATAAAAATATTCACTAAGTCTGACAAGAGTATCTAATAATCAATTGAAAAACATTACAGTTGGGAAACCAGTTCCAGGCTCTCAAGAGAGATTCTTTGCTGGAAAGGGCTGAAATCAGGATGCGAGCTGTCTCAAGGTAGTGATTAAGTAGATCGCCATCGCCAGACTCTACCCAGTTTTACTGTAGCGTCTCCATGGCCATTTGGACCGAGAATAATAGATTGAGAGACGCTATGGTTAAATGTGACGCGATCCAGATTTCTGTTTTCATTACTTAAATAGATTATGAAAACAAAAGCAGGTTCGCATCAGGGAACCGATATCGTGCTGATTCCCGGGAGAAGATTTCTATCACTTCGAGAATTGATAAAGTTCAGAAAGTTGGTTGATTGAGCAGAGATCAGGGGCTGCTAATCAATGAAGTTCTGGCTTTTTCCAACAAGCGGGACAGTTCTTTGAGTTCAGACGCACTGAGGTGACCAATCAGTTTACGATGCAGATCCAGATCGGGTTTATCAATCTCTTTTAATAACTTCAGGGCTTTGGGGGTGATTTCGATATAAACGACTCGTCGATCTTCAGTACAGCGATTACGTTTTATCAAATCCTGTGCCTGAAGCCGATCGAGTAACCCTGTGATCGCAGGGACCACCTGAACCATACGGTTTGCTATTTCGAGTGAAGGCATCGGTTTGCCTTCTCCCCGCAAGATGCGCAATACGTTGTATTGTGAGGGGGTTAAGCTGTATTCCCTGAAGAGTCTGCCAAACTGATTGTGGAAGACATCGCTGGTCCTCAGAATATTCAGAATGGCCGCCTGCTCCAATGAGTCAAAAGGTTGCTTTTTTTTAATCTCATGCTGCAGATTGCTGTGTGACATTTTGACCCCTGAATAATGGAACAGAATCCGACCATTTTATGTGTAAACAATCAAAGCGTCAATAGGCTGAATGACATCAATTCGAGCCAGGTCATCCTGATTGGAGTAGATTCTCTGTAAAGCGGATTGAGTGGAGCGGGTATTTCCTGTGAAAGCGACAGGGGTGCTGAATGCGGGTCGACTGGTTTAAACGACAAAAATCACGATGGTAAAGTATGTTTCCAGACAGGCACGTTATGGTTTCTGCCGAAACTCGGTAGGGGTACAGTTTTCATGTTCCTTGATCACGACGCTCAAATAAGCAGCACTGGAATAACCCGCCATCTGCGCAATCTGCCCAAGTGTAAAATCGGTATCGATCAGCAATAGCCGGGCAATCACACCGTCTCCCTGCCAGCTGTTGATCTTCTCTGGCAAAACCGTCTGCGGTCCCCATTCGTCAATGTAAATCAACCAGGGGCCAAGAGTACGCGCGCAGGTGGAAATTCTCTGTAGAATTTCACGCCCGAATGTTTTCGACGATTCGATAAAAATCGCGACCTGTGGAGTTGGGGCAGGGTTCATTGCTCAGTCTTCTGTTGTCGTAAAATTGAAATAGATTGTCGCATCACTGGATTGATAAGGCCTGAAGATGACTGGTACACTGAAAATCTGCATGATACTAAAGAAGTCTAATTATTTTGAAAGCGATGCTTGACCCGGCGGATGGCTGGAAGTTTATGCCCTGCTCACAAAATAGTGAATCGGATGAAGAAAGAAGTTAATGCATCATCTTACCCATTTGTTACTGTCGCTCATCGTTCTGTTTTTTTCTTTTTCCAACTGCCATGCTGAATTTGATAAATCGTGTCAGGTTGGTGTGGCAAAAATCAATATTACTCCTGATTATCCCGTGCTCCTGAATGGATATGCATCTAGGGGCACGGATTTAATCAATCAGGTCGAGCAGCCTCTCTGGGCACGAGCGATCGCTGTCCTGGATCATCAGAGACAACCGTACGTCCTGATCTCGGTTGAAAATTGTGGTGTGCCAGCATCTTTGACGAAAGCCGTTGTCGCTCATCTGAAAGAACAACACGAGATCACACCCGCCAACGTGGTTGTCTGTTCGACACACACGCACGCGGCGCCCATGCTCACGGGAGTGCTTCCTAATATTTACACAAAGGATCTTTCCCACTCAGAACAGGCAGTCGTGGATCGGTATACCGGCGACCTGATTCAAAAATTAACAATCGTTGCTCAACAGGCGATCCAAGATGCACAGCCGGCATTACTTGAATGGGGGATCGGAACAGCCACTTTTGCGAAAAACCGTAGAAACATCACCGGCCCCACCGACTATGACCTGCCGATTTTACGCGTGAAAAGTCCGGAAGGTAAATCACGGGCGATTCTGGTTGGATATGCCTGTCATTGTACTACGTTGGGAGGTGTGCCTTTCATGTCCGGCGACTGGGCCGGCTGTGCGGTCGAGGAAATCGAAGCAGATCTACCCGGCTGTATGGCAATGGTCGTGATCGGTTGTGGGGCGGATCAGAATCCCAAGTTTCGAGGTGATGATCAGGGGGCTGCGCGGGTGAACGGACAGGCTGTTGCTGCAGGCGTACAACAACGTCTGAAAACCGGTCTCACAGCCATTTCCGGAAATCTCACAGCGAAAAGCAAAGAAATCAATCTGCCCCTGGCGGATCTACCCAATGAGGAAGAGTGGAAGCAACGTGCCAGCAAATCGGGGATCACCGGATACCATGCAAAAAAAAATCTGGACCGATTGAAACGGGGCGAAGCGTTAACAGATGAGGTTGTGTATCCGATCAAGACCTGGTCCTTTGGTGATGATCTGGCAATGGTCTTTCTCGGCGGTGAAGTGGTCGTCGATTACTCACTGGCAATCAAACAAAAACATGGTGCGAAAGTCTGGGTAACTTCCTATGCGAATGATGTTCCCTGTTACATCCCGTCAGAACGGGTTTTACAGCAAGGCGGCTATGAAGGGAAAAACGCCATGGTGTGGTACGATCTGCCTGGCCCCTTCGCCCCTGGACTGGAGAAAAAAATACGGGATGTTGTTTCCCGGCAGATCCCTGATTCTTTCCAGGCAACTGAGGATATCAGTCGTACCGGAGGCAAACGGCCTTTGACTCCCGCGGAATCCATTTCCCGTATGAATCTGGCAGACGATCTGAAAGTAGAAGTCGTCGCGTCAGAACCTTTGGTAATAGATCCGGTGGCGGTGGAATTTGGTCCGGATGGTAAACTATGGGTTGTGGAAATGCGAGATTATCCAGCGGGCATGGATGGAAATTACAAGCCGGGTGGAGTGGTGAAGTATCTGGAAGATCTGGATCAGGATGGCCGGTATGACAAGGCCACTGTGTTTCTGGAAGGGTTGGCTTTTCCGACAGGATTGATGGTCTGGAAACAGGGCATTCTCGTCTGTACGGCGCCGGATGTGATCTATGCAGAAGATACCACCGGTGATGGGAAAGCCGATCTTCAAAAGACGATTCTGACGGGTTTCGCAACGCATAATTATCAGGCGCGGGTCAATAGTCTGGTGCCCGGACTCGATAACTGGGTCTATGCATCGGGTGGGTTGTTTGGCGGTGTCATTCAATCCTTCAACGGGCAGACTGTTAACGTGACCAACCGGGATTTTCGATTTCAACCTGAGACCGGCGTCCTGGAACCGGTGAGCGGCCGCACTCAACAAGGGCGTGTGCGTGATGACTGGGGCAACTGGTTTGGCTGCCGGAATGGGACATTGTGTGTGCACTACCCGGTCCAGGAATCCTATTTCCAGAAAAATCCTTTTGTGAGTTCGCCGCCCCCGGAAGTTTCGATTCCTCAAGGGGAAAATGCAAACCAGTTGTTTCCGGTGGGAGAACTGGTGCAATTTCACTTGAGTGGACAGCGGGGCCGTCCGACGTCTGCCTGCGGTCTGGGACTGTATCGGGATCATCAACTGGGAAGAACATTTTATGGAAATGCGTTTGTCTGTGAACCCGTCAATCAGCTGGTGCATCGCCTGGTCGTGAAACCAGAAGGAGTCACATTTTCGGGTTTGCGGGCAGATGAAGAACAGGAACGGGAT
Source organism: Gimesia sp. (assembly GCA_002706765.1). Classification (GTDB taxonomy): domain Bacteria; phylum Planctomycetota; class Planctomycetia; order Planctomycetales; family Planctomycetaceae; genus Gimesia. The sequence continues at coordinate 58,979 of PAJV01000062.1, read as the reverse complement.
TTTTTGACATCCACAGACAACTGGTTTCGACCCGTCCAGGCGAGAACGGCCCCGGATGGTTCACTGCTGATTGTGGACATGTACCGATATCTGATTGAGCACCCCAAGTTTCTGTCTCCAGAAGCAGTGCAGAAATTAAACGTGCGTGCCGGCGAGACGCGTGGCAGAATTTATCGGATTACTGCGAAAGATCAACCGTATCGGCGCCTTCCCAATTTAAAACAGATGCCTGCGCCAGAGCTGGCTCAATTGCTCAACAGTGAGAATGGAACGCTGCGTGATATGATTCAGCAGGAACTGGTCTTGCGGGCTGATCTCAAAGTCACGCCCTTCCTGGCAGAGATTGCCAGTGAAGGGAAGTCAGCTCAATCCCGGTTACAGGCATTGTGCACCCTGGACGGACTGCAGGCGTTGACTCCTGACATACTGCTGCCTCGAATTGACGATCCACATCCGGGTGTGCGTAGAGAAGCACTACGATTAGCCGAACCCTTTCTCGAGCAATCAAAACCGCTGGCGAAGGCAGTACTCAGACAAGCTGGCCAGGAGCAGGAACTTCCGGTGCAGCTTCAGCTGGCTTACACACTGGGGTATCTGAAAGGCGATGCCACAACCAACGCTCTGCTGCAACTGCTGGAGCGAAATTCGGAGAATGTCTATATCAGGTCAGCCGTATTGACCAGTTTTGATCCAGCGCGTTTGGGGCCGGCCCTGGTCAGTCTGCTTCCCCGAATATCAGAGAAACCGCAATTGTTACCGATGTTTCATTCATTGCTGACAATGGCGGTTGCGACCCGGGATCCTGGATTATTGAAACAGGTTTCCAGCGCTTTTTCAGTGCATGTTATTCAAGATCAAAAAACGGAAGCCTGGGAGTGGTTGGCATTAACAGAACTGGCCGAAGCAATGCAGAGTCGTGACAGTTCGCAGGTTGAGAAACTGGGGGCGCAATTGAAACAACTCGTCAGTCTCGCAGGCGCACAGGTTTCTGATCCGGAACAACCAGAGCCTGTACGGATTGCAGCATTACAGTTTGTGTTGACGGTGGATCAAAGCCAGCACAGCCTTGAGCTGGTTTCCGAGTTGTTAACACCTCAAACAGCCTTAAACATCCAGATGGCTGCCTTGAAAAGTCTGATCAAGTCGCAGAGTCCAGCCGCGACAGAGCTGGTATTCAATAACTGGAAACAATTTACGCCTGTATTACAGGCTGAGGTCATCAGTCAGTTACTGGGGCGTGAATCATTGACTCTGGAGCTGTTAAACAAGATTGAGCAGAAGGTCATTCAACCTGCCCAGATCGATTTAACAAACCGTCAGACTCTGATCGATCATAATAATGAAAAGATTAAACAGCGTGCGCGAAAATTGTTTTCCGTCGCCACCAGTGCCAGTCGAGAAGCGGTCCTGAAGCAGTACACATCGATCGATTTAAAGCAGGGAAATGTCGAGCGAGGCAGCCGGGTATTTGAAAAACAATGTGCCAGCTGCCATCGTCTGAATGGAAAGGGGCATGTCGTCGGACCTGACCTGGCTGCGTTGACCGATCAGTCGAAGTCATTTCTGCTGACTTCCATTCTTGACCCGAACAAAGCAGTCGATGGTCGTTACGCATCGTATCTGGCAGTGACCGACGATGGTCGCATCAATACCGGAATTCTGGTGTCAGAACAGAGTAACAGCATTACCTTGAAAGCGCAGCAGGGTAAGGTGCAGACCATTCTCAGAGCGCAACTGGATGAATTGATTAACAGTGGGAAGTCTCTGATGCCTGAAGGTCTCGAACGAGAAGTTTCACCGGCAGCGATGGCGGATCTGCTGGTATTTCTGCAGGAACACAGCGCACCTTTGAAATACGCTTACACAGGAGCCGTCAAACCGGATGCAAATTACCCGGATGATTCCCAGAAATTAAAACTGGTGAATCATTCTACGGGGTCGACGCGATTTAATGATGGTCAGTGGGTCGGGTTTCGCTTTGCGGGAACAGAGCCTCAGCCGCGCCTCGTGATTGATCTGCAGCGAAAAATGCCTGTCAACGCTTTGAGAGTTGTCTATGGTGTCAATCATGAGCCGGGGGCAATTCACGCCCCTTCCTCAATTCAGTTAGCTTTCAGCAATAACAATCAAGAGTATGGGAATCCTCATCAATTTTCCGCTTTCGATGACAGTGCCGATGGCCTCGGGCTGTATGAAATCGATCGACGGACAATCGTCATCAACATACCGGAACAGCGGGCGCAGTTTGTTCGCCTCGACTTTAAGGGGAAGCAGGGCTGGATCTTTCTTTCAGAAATCTCATTGACCAGTGCCGCTACGGAAAATCAAAATATAGCGGTGCCGGTCCTGCCGGGTGAGAAAACTGCCAAAACAGAAGAGACAGATCCCGTCGTAAAGATCAAAACCCTGGTCGCTGATGTCAAAGTGGGAACGCCGGATGAATATCGCAATATTCCCGAGATCTGGCGTACTGCGATCGCCGTCGGAAAACGAAATCAGTCAGACGAACTGTTGCGTCTGCTGGCTGCGTCTCTGCCGGAGCAGGGTGAACCGCTGCAATGCTGGCAGGCGGTGGTTATCGGCGGTGGAGTGATCAATGGAATTACGATCGCCAGCGACTGGCCTCGCAGCAAACTCGATTCGCTACTCAAAGACAAGCCGGAATTGACGGTCCGATGGGAGCAGGCACTCCAGCGGGCCGTCAAGATGGCCGATGATCCCGATGTGAAAGGGGGAACCCGTTATGATGCGCTGCGGATGATTGCCATGCTGGATTATGCCGCCTGTCAGAAACAGTTAAAGCGGTATCTGCATGATGCCAGTCATCCAGAACTGCAGATGGGAGCCGTCAGTGGGATCGGTGATGTCGATGTGTCAGCAGCAACTGATGATCTGATCGAATCACTGCCTGCATTGACCGCCCGTAATCTGAAGATTGCGTTGCAGGCATTGATCAGAACGGATTCCCGCGCGATGGCCTTGTTGAAGGCCATTCAACAACAGCCGCGCACAGGAAAACTGATCGATGCCGAACTGCAGCAGCAACTGAAGACCCATCCCTCAGCAGAAGTGCAGCAGCTTGCCAGGCAGCTTTTTGAATAACCTGTTAATTTGCCTGCAGAACATCCAGAATAGCCCGGCAGAAATCAGGCAGATCAGAGGGGCGTCGGCTGCAGACAAAATGGCGATCGACGATCACGCTGGCATCTTCCCAGATGGCACCTGCATTCACCAGGTCGTCTTTGATTCCCGGTGAACCCGTCACTTTGACGCCGGAATAGATTCCGGCTGAAATGGGCATCCAGCCTCCATGACAAATGGCGGCAATCAGTTTCCCGCTTTCATGGAATTCCTGGAGAAGTGAGAGGACCTTTGCGGAGCGTCTGAGCTTATCGGGCATCCAACCGCCGGCACAGATGACTCCCTGGTAGTCAGCTGAGTTGATACTATCAATGCTGACTTCCGAGACAGAAGGATATCCATGCTTTCCCAGGTAGGTTTTTTCCGCTTCCAGACCTGCCAGTGTGGTTGTGGCACCTGCTTCTTCCAGGCGAAGTTTGGGATACCAGAGTTCCAGGTCTTCATAGTCTTCACCTGTAAAGAGAAGAAACCTTTGACCTGACAGCGGTAGTGAGACAGTCATTGATATACCTCAGTTTTTAAATTGAAAACAGGAATAGAAAAATTAAGCAGCGGGCCACATCAGACCAAAAATGGTACCAACGATGGCAGCATAAGCGATGGATTCTATGATATGGACTGTGATCCGATTATGAAACCAGATCGCGTGTTGAATCGTAGCCGCTAAAAAGGTCAACAGTCCGGCAGTAGACATAAAGCGGAAAACCGTCATGAATTCTGCGCCGGGCGGAATCGCCAGCGTGGCCAGATAAGCGAGTGAAAAACTGATGACCAGAAAGAATACGAACGTCAGACCCAGGTTTTTGCCCATATTGACTTTGGGATACACTGTCATCACACCGCAGGGGCCTGTGTTCCATTTCTCCTGGTACTCTTTGCTTTTCATCTCATCAGACGATTGGCATCCCGGAAACATGTAGCTGCCAACGGGCACATTGAGATCCTGCATTGCTTTGAGGAACTCATCTTCCTGCTCCATTTTTTTCCAGTCATCCTTATGAAGCTGCACGACCATCCAGGATAGAAAACTGGCGAAAAACAGGGCAATGGCTGACAACAGGACGGGAAGCAGTAAACTGGTCAACATGTTCAGGCTCCGGGAAAAAATGGATTCAGCAGGTCCGAATGGAACAGAGTGACAGGATTGTTTATTAATAGCTTGATTCTCAGATTGTGCTATTATGATAAGCATTCACATATTGCATTCCTAGTGGAGTGTCATTTTTTAAAAGGAGCCAGCATGCCTCGTTATATTGAACTTCCCACCATTGTAAAAGCAGCCGGTAACAAACCCAAACAGATTGAAGAATTTGTGGGCCGCGTGAATACAGGAGATGAAACGATCAGCGTGGCTCGTATGGTTTCTCCTGGTGGCTGGGTTGAGCCTGCGCAATCTCCCGAGTTCCAGGAGATGTCAGTTGTATTGAAAGGCGTACTGCACGTGGAAACAAAGCAGGGGATTTATGAAGTCAAAACGGGCCAGGCGATTATTCTGGATGCCGGTGAATGGGTTCGCTACAGCACGCCGGGTGAAGCAGGAGCGGAGTATATCGCCATCTGTCTGCCCGCATTTTCGCCTGAAACCGTGCATCGTGAAACCGATGATTAAGAGGCCCTGTGGGCAATCCTTTCCCGAAATCATAAGGTGCAGTCATGTCGCTGGAAAATAATACGATCCAGGAACTGGTGCCTCTCCTGTTTGTTGAGGACATTGACGTTTCCGTTGCCTTTTATACTGACAAACTGGGGTTTGAAATCAGTATGAAATGGGAACCTGAAGGAAAAATCATGTGGTGCCGACTGGAACGGGGGGCCGCGGCGCTGATGCTGCAATCGGCCTGTCCCGATGAGGATGGAGTCAGAGCAGAACGTATTAAAGGTGTGGGTTTCTTTTTTCTCTGTCCTGACGCGCAGCTGATGTTTGAGGAATTCTCAGCAAAGGGATTGAACCTGGAGCCTCCCCAGGTGGCCTTTTACGGGATGAATCAACTGTTTCTCAAAGATCCCGATGGATATGAACTCTGTTTTCAGAATCAGGTCTGATCATTCCTGAAATGTCAGCCTGGGATTAATCGTGCGACCACCGATTGGTCAGCCAGATCACCTGGTACGGTTTCAGGACCAGTTCTGCGCGCAGATCGGAGTATAATTCGCCGCTGATCAGATCGGTCCAGTTATCCGTTCCGATCAGGTTGATTTCTGATAAGGGGACGATCTGTTCCTGGTGGGAAACATTATTGAGGGCGAAAATGCTCTGCTGGCGATCCATGCTCTGGCGCCAGAAGGCAAAGACAGAGTCTCCCAGATGCAAGGTGAACTGCGTGGCATTCGGGTGAAACGCCGGTTGCTGACGTCGTACTTTCAGCAGATGGCACATTCCCTGGAAGACCTGCGCATGAAGGGAAGTTTCATCGGCGAGGGCCAGTGCCAGTTTGTGATAATCCCAGCGATGGCGGTTAATCGAACGATTCTGTCCGGTCTCTGCGACGCCCGCATGATCATTGGGTGTTCCCAGGAAACTGTGGATATAGACTGCGGGAATCCCTTCCAATGCAAACATGATGGCGTGCGCACAGAGGAAGCGTTCGACCTGCCATTCATCTTCCCCCTCCAGAGTGCCTTTCATCGCGTCGATCAGCGAGATATTAATTTCATAGGGACGCATGACTCCTCCCGCGAGAGATCGCATCGAGATGCGTGCACCAAACCGTTCCATCATGGCGACCATGTTTCCGATTTCTTCTTCGCTCATCAGACCTTCAGCCGGCCTGAGTCCGATTCCGTCATGTGAGGCAATGAAATTCAAGTACGTTGTGCCATGCAGGGCAGGGGGCATGCTCATCATCCAGGTCTTCAAATGCTGACAGCTGCCACACAGCATGGCGTTCACCAGCAGCGGAGGGAGTGAGAAGTTATAGATCGCATGCGCTTCATTTGAGTTTCCGAAGTAAGCCAGGTTTTCCCTGTTGGGAATGTTGGTCTCAGTAATGATCATCGCAGTTGGTGCCACGAACTGGATCAATGTCCGGATGAGTCGCACGACTTCATGTGTTTCCGGCAGACTCAGACAACTCGTTCCTGCCACCTTCCAGATAAAGGCGATCGCATCGAGCCGAAAAATATTGACCCCCTGGTCCAGGTAAAGCTTGACAATTTTGACGATTTCCCGCAGCAGCCCGGGGTGAGAAAAATTCAAGTCAACCTGATCATGACTGAATGTGCACCAGACATATCGTGGGCCATCGGGAGTTTCAATCAGGCTTAACAGTTCACTGATGCGCGGGCGGACTACTTCAGATAAATCGTCTTCAGGAGAGGCACAGAAAAAATAATCTTTACCCGGCGATTCTCCACGTCGGAACTGCTGGAACCATTCACTCTGGCGGGAGCAGTGATTGATCACCAGATCTGACATCAGCTGATACTTTTCTGCGATGGCATTGATGTGAGTCCAGTCACCCAGTCGCGGATTTACCTGGTGGTAATCAATGATGGAAAAGCCATCGTCTGAGCTAAAAGGGAAAAACGGGAGGATATGGATGCCGCTGATGGTTTCTTTGAGGAATTCTTCCGAGAACTGCAGTAGCGTTTCCAGTGGCTGCTGCTCCTCCGTGAGCAGACTGTCACCATAGGTGATCATCACCACGTTTTTCTGATCCCAGTGGTTCTGGTGCGTCTGAGGCGTCTGGCATTTTCCATCGGGACACATGATCTGTATCAGTTCCCAGGCAAAGGCACTCTGATCGATTCCGGGATAAATGGTCTTTAAATGGTTCTCTACCAGGAACTGATACTCACTGACAGCGGAATGCTCAACTGGATCACTCATGGTTTCAGGCAAACTCCCGATAGTCATCGTCCACTGCAGCACACAGGCTCGCAAAAATATCCGGAACGGCGCTTTGCACACGATTCCAGCTCGGGATAAACGGTGTTTCCATCGGATTATCCAGAAAATGCAGACCCGCTTTTAACACATTTTCTGCGAACAGCTCAACCGCTTTCTCTTCGTTATGGATATCCAGCACCAGCCCATTAATGGTGGCATCGTTTCGATAGGTCTCGATAAAATCGAGAGCAATACGGTAATAAGTGGCTTTAATCGAACGAAAGGTTTCGGTAGAAAAGACGACGCCGTTTGTAGCCAGCTTGCGGAAGATGCCTTTCGAAATATCAATCGACATTTTTGACAACCCCGCCTGGGCATCGTCTACAGACAGGTTCTGATGTTTGTGATCATAGCAGTCAGCGATGTCGACCTGACACAGACGGTTGGTCGAGAAATTCCGCTTCACCTCGGAGAGTACGCCAATCTCCAGCCCCCAGTCGCTGGGGATCCGGATATCGTTGATGACATCAACGCGAAAAGAAAACTCGCCTGCCAGAGGGTAGCGGTAGCTGTCGAGATATTCAAGATAATCCAGTGAGCCGAGTATTTTTTTCAATGCCCTTAACAGCGGTGTGACCAGCAGTCGGGTTACCCGACCATTCATTTTACTGTCAGCCACTCGGGCATAATATCCTTTGCAGAACTGATAGTTGAAACTGGGATTGGCTACGGGATAAATCAATCGTGCCAGGAGATTGCGATCATAAGTGAGAATGTCACAATCGTGCAAAGCGACAGAGGCAGAAGTGCCCTGCGCCAGAATATAACCCAGGCAGTACCAGACATTGCAGCCTTTCCCCAGTTCATTGGGAGCCAGACCCTGGTTTTGCAGGACATTATTGACTTCCTGCAGCCGGGGTCCATCGTTCCAGAGAATCCGATGTTTCTGGGGCAGGCGGCTGAAGAACTGAATGGCGTGTTTGTATTGTGTTTCATCTGCCCGATCCAGGCCAATTACAATTTCGTTCAGATACTGGACTTTCGCCAGCTCTGTGACGATTTTATCGAGAGCGGGTCCTTCCAGTTCGCTGTACAGACAGGGCAGCACCAGGCTCATCGGGCGGATTTGAGAAAACTGAAGCAGTTCTGCTTCCATTTCATCAATGGGTCGTGACGAAAGATTGTGTAACGTCGTAATGATACCGTTTTGGTAAAAGTCTCCCATACCAGATCTCCATGATCGATGTTTGAGCGCCAAAACCGGAATGATCAGGTCAGTGTTTCATCCAGTATCTGGGTTAACGCATCAGCCCATCCCTGTGGGCCTGTCTCTTCAGTAATGATGACCGAAGATTGCTTCTCAAGATCGGGAGGTTCGTGATGGGAAGAGCGCACAATGACCGCGATGTCTGCCGCGTTCAGCATGGCGACATCATTCTGACTGTCACCAAGTGCCACGAATCGAGGAATGGGATTACCGGAACGGCGATAACACTCCCTGAACCACTGCAGACATTTTCCTTTGTCACACGCGCCAATCACATGCACAAACCGGCCACCTCGCAGCAGCCGCAGACCATGATTGGCAATCAGTGCTTCAAACTTACGCAATTGATGTGCCGAGTCTTGCCAAATTAAAGGCTCTGAAAATTCCCGGGTCATCGCCTGCTCTGCTTCGGATTCCGATAATCCCGTATATGCAATGACTTCAGAGACTTTCATGTCAGAGAATCCGGTAAACAGGAAATTTTCCTGGCGTCGTTGATTTTGAATGATCGCCAGAATTTCCGTTCTGCGTGCGCCTAAAACATGCACGTCATTTCCTGATAATTGTGCAGGGGAGCACATTGTTGTCATCGAGGATGAATCCCGCAAATAGATGGCAGAACCATTTTCTACCACGTAGGGATCGGTATTATTCAGTGCTTCTCGCAGCGAAGCCAGTTCAGCAGCTGTTTTGCTGGTATTCAGAATCAGAGGAATTCCCGCTGTATGTAATCGTGTCATGACGGGGACTGCGGGCGCATACGAATACGAATCATGATCCAGCAATGTGCCGTCCAGATCGCTCATTACGATTAAAGGGGGAATTCTTTCTGGAGCCTGTTGAGTTTCAGTGGACATAACCTGTCAGTGCAGCGAAAGGAGAGACTGTAAATGAGCGGCTTGCGAGAAACGCTGACTGCATCCTAACAGGTATCATTCCAGCGAACAAATCCGTCTCGGGATTCGATAAGAATCATCGTGCCAATCATTGTAGACAAATGTCAGAAGCGAGACAGTTTTCTTCGGTGCCGCTGATTGTTAAACTGTGTTAAATAATTGCTGCCTGCACCATTGTTAAACTGTGTTAAATAATTGCTGCCTGCACCACAGACTCCTACAACATGGAATTCGAAAGTTTGCGTTCATGCGAAAATTGATTCAATCTGCTGCTCTGTTATTAGTATCACTCGGCGCTGTTGCCAGCCTTCCTGCTGCTGATACCGGTTCAATCGCGTTACAGGAACCTTGGCAGTCACAATATACAAAAGAAAATGCCACGGGTCCGCATGTTTTGGGGTTATGGACGTTTGACGGAGCCAATCCTGGTGCTGATCTTTCCGGGAATGGTCATCAGGCAACATTTCATGGCACTGAAATTGAAGTCCAGGGAAAATTTGGCGCAGCGATGCGTTCTTTCCCTGGTTTTCCCGTGGAAGACAAACGTCATGGTGCATCCGTCAAAAATTCTGCGAAACTCTCACCACGTGGTGCATTCACTCTGGAAACGTGGATCAAGCCTGAAGCAGACATTGAGAAAGCAAACACAGCTTATCTGCTCGATAAGAAATACGTGAGCCATACTGATTATCAACTCCTGTTTAATCCGGCAGGACGGACCGGTACCCGAACGCTGAGGGCCGTTCTTGGCTTTGGTGATTTTTCAGAAACCTGGTATTCCGATCCGCTGCAACTGGAACCAGAAACCTGGTATCACATCGTCTTTATGTATGATGGGGCCGGTCGTGGCCGTTTCCTGGTCAATGGATTACCACATGGCGAAAAGACCGTTGCCGGCGTGGGAGCGATCACAGCCGGGACGAGACCGTTAACGATCGGGGATCGTAACGGAAGTAACTACGGTGGCTTTCCGGGGTTGGTCGATCAGGTCCGCATCAGCAGTGGTGAACTGGAATTTCGTCCGGTTCGCTTTGATCGACTTACACAGCGATCCTGTTATATTCGCATGGAGCAGAATCCGTCACTCGCCTTTCAGGTCACGAACCTGCAAGCCGACGTTCTTCCAGAAGCGACGGTCACCTGGTTACTGAATGGCGATGTCCAGGGAACTTCCACTCTGAAAAATCTGAATTCGGGAAAACCACAACAGGTTCTGTTTCCATTAAATACCGCCCTACGCCCGGATCAATATCAATTGACGGCTCGGTTGAAAACCGCGGGGCCTGCCGGGACAACTGCGGAGGCGGCATTTCCGATTCAGATTGTGAGCCGAAAATTACCGGACCAGTTTCCTGTCATCATGTGGGGAGCCGGGATTGGCGAAATTGATCGCTTGAAGAAAATCGGGTTTACCCATGCCGTGGGAACCAGGGCCAATTATTCGAAAATTCTGGAAGCAGGAAAACCCACCCTGGCCGATAGTGAAGAGAATGTGGCTGAAATGCGTGCGGGTCTGGATCGGGGACTGGCCAACGGTATTTCTTTTTATGCATCTCTGTCCCCCGGTTCCTATCTGAGATCGCGTGAATCACTACAACGTGTGAATCGGGATGGAACCACGCATTCCTCACGCGAAGATATCTGTCCGCTGATACCGGAAATCAAAGAGTTTACCTATAACGTGGGTGCTTCCCTGGCACAGACGTATCAGGATTATCCCGCGCTGGATGCAGCTCTATTGCATACTGAAGTCCGGGGGCATTCACGTCCCTGTTTTCATGAGCATGACCGGGAAGCATTTAAAAAATTCGCCGGAATTGACATCCCAGCAGAAGCGGGACCACCGCGGGGAGTGGACTATAAGAAGTTGAAAGATTTTCCTGCTGACCGCGTCGTCCCGGATGACGATCCACTGTATGTCTACTACAAGTGGCATTGGAAAACAGGGGATGGCTGGAATGAATTAAACAGTGATCTGGAACGCGGTCTGAATTCGACTGCGAAGAAATTCTGGACCTGGTATGACCCGGCGATGCGGGTAGCCAGTGTATTTGGCTCCGGTGGCAATGTGGATGTGCTTTCACACTGGACTTACAGTTATCCGGATCCCATCCGTATTAATGTTGTCGGGGACGAACTCTTTGCCATGGCGAAAGGTTCCGGGAAGCATCAGGACGTGATGAATATGACACAGATCATCTGGTATCGATCGCAGACCGCGCCGATTTCAAAGAAACCAGGCGATGGACCGGAGACGCTGGCGCACTGGGAAGAGGAGCAACCCGATGCCGCCTTCATTACGATCTCTCCCATCCATTTACGCGAAGCGTTCTGGGCTAAAATCTCCCGTCCCATCAAAGGGATCATGTATCATGGCTGGCAGTCGCTGGTACCAACTGACGGGTCCGGCGGTTATCGCTATACCAATTCACAGACCCAGAATGAACTGGAGCGTCTGATTCACGACGTCATTCAGCCTCTGGGACCCGCGTTGAAAACGATGCCTGCTGCAAAAAATGACATTGCCTTTTATGAAAGCTTTGCTTCTCAGGTTTTCGCCAGACGGGGAACTTATGGCTGGAACGGTTACTGGCTGGGAGATGCCCACCAGGTACTGCAGTGGGCCGGCTTACAGACAGACGTCGTATTCGATGAGTCGATCAAGCAGTCAGGCCTGGATCAGTACAAAGTACTGGTGATGATGGACTGTGATGTCATTACCGAATCGATCCTGCAGGCGATCAAAGACTTCCAGCAGCGGGGTGGAATTGTAATTGCTGACGAACGGGTTTCACCGGCAGTCAAGCCAGATATACGCATTTCCTCCTATAACCGGACTGGCAAAGCGGATCTTGATAAACATGAGTTGCAAAAGAAGGCGGAAGAACTGCGGCAGGCACTTACCGGTAAATATACACGCGCTATCGATTCTTCCAATCCGAATGTAATTCCTTATATCCGATCATCCTCTCACGCGGATTATATTTTTGTGGTGAATGACAATCGTGAATTCGGGGATTATGTGGGGCATCATGGCCGCGTCATGGAAAACGGTCTGCCTGCGGAAACCACATTGTCTGTGAATCGCAAGGCTGGTCATTTTTATGATCTGGTTCAGCATCAGCAGATCCATACCACATCCTCTCATCAACAGCAGACAGCTAATGTGAAGCTGGGACCGGGGGCAGGCAGGATTTATCTGCGTACTGATCAACCCATTGATCAGGTAGGCGTTCAAGTTCCGGACTCCTTGAAGAGAGGGGAAACGGGAACGGTTTCGATTAAGGTGACTGATGAGCAGGGACAGCCGGTTGCCGCTGTGATTCCCGTGGATGTATCGATTGAGGATGCGGAAGGGCGTGTGGCAGAGATGTCCGGATACCGTGCGCTCCAGGATGGCGAACTGAGTTTTCAACTGCAGATTGCCCCCAACGATAAAGCAGGGGTCTGGACTGTACGGGTGAAAGAACTGGCTTCAGGAAAGAGCAGCACCGCTTTTATTCGCATTGCGGATGACAACTCGCTCATCAAACCGCATGGCCAGAAAATTCAAGGATTCAATCCCGAACAGCCAGCCGGCTAACGAGTGCTTTGTCAAGCTGGAAATTGAGGGTTGTGGATGTTGTTGACGTGCTCCGCTGTCGCACTCTCGTGATTTCTATCAACCCAAAATTTAAAAATGACACTCCACAAGTTTGGTAATCTCTGGCGTCGGCAGTCGTATTTCAGTATCTCTGATCGGCCAGAAATTCCCTGCTGCGCGACATCTGGAAGAATCTCCCTGTCCACTCCTTCTACTCAATTACTGAGTAAAGAAACTGATTTTGACAGGATATTTCGTCCTGAAATTGCGCTTCGCGAAAAATAAATCAGGAAACATTCCGTTCGAATCAGGCCGTCACAGGACGATTTCACTCGTCAGTCCCTGCGCTCCATTCAAATTCTTCATTTGCACACAGATTCTTAATAATTCACGCTTAAGATGTGTGACACACGAGATGGCAGATTCTGAAATCTCGGTGCGATTTCTCGATCGATGACTCAACTGGTATGTCTGGTCCGAGAGGGGTGAGTCGGACTAAATACGGGCTCAAATGGCTCTGGAGACGCTGGAGTAAAACGGGACACAGTCTAAAGTATGTCGCAAATCACTCAAACCACACTTCTGCCTCAGGTGGTGGCAACACAGCCAGAATCCTCTGTAGCCAGCTTTCGCCAGTCCCTACAGTCAGGCTGGCTGGTGGATCCCCGCTACGATCTGTTCTTCTTTGCGAACCTGGGGTGGCCTGTACTCGTCTTCCTCCAGTGGTGGGGAGGACTGGAGATCCAGAGCGGCATCAGTTTCTGGCAGGTTTATTTTATCACGACCCCTCATCGCTGGATTACGCCGGCGTTACTGTTTTTAGAACGGGATCGCCTGCAGGCCAACAAGACAAAATACATTCTGATTACGGTCTGTCTGTTGACCATTCCAGTGGCGGTCAAGATTTCCACCGGCGCACTTACGTGTCTGCTTACGATTGATTATATCTGGAATGCCTGGCATTTTGCCGCCCAGCACCATGGCATCTACAGTATCTACGGCCGTAAAGCAGGGGGGCTTTCCCCCGGGCGGTTGCGGATTGATAAATGGCTGATGCGGGGCTTTCTGTTGTATGTGACGTTCCGAATCGCTAGCTGGGCATCTGCTGGAACCACTGCAAGTCAGGGGTGGGGAATACTGGACTATGCCTTTGCTGTGATTCCCGTCTCGATGATTCTGAGGGAACTCTGGCAACTCAAAGCACAAACAGTCGGCCGCTGTCTGTATTTTACCAGTGTGATGACTTTGTACCTGGCGATGCTGGGAGCCGTGGTTGCTCAAAACCCGATGATGCTGCTGGTTCTGACGACGGTTTCTGCGTTGTTTCATTCCATTGAATACCTGGCGATCGTGAACTGGTCCGTTGATCGAACCCGGAAGTCTGGCCAATCCACCACCCCGCTGTTTCGTCGTCTGATGCCTCGCTGGGGACTGATTCTGGCGGTGTTTGTGGTGATTCTGGGGATGGGTGCCTGGTTGATGGAATCCCAGCTGCTCGAACTCTGGCTCACGGCCAATCTGATTATGGCGTTTCTGCATTATGCCTATGATGGCTTACTCTGGAAGTCGAGGAGGCCCGCGCGCGCATGAAACGACAGAAACTGCAAGGGCACTCTACGGATCCTTCTATGACCGAAGTCGATCGTGAGTGCGAAACAACAAAGGCGTCTCCGGGTCGCAGCCTGATAATTATACTGGCGATCATTGTTTCCTGTCTGATGGGCGGATGGGTATCAACGGTCCGTAATACGGGAAGTCTCAGCCTGCCTTATCTGCGAGTTGATATCGCCATTGTCTGTTTTATCTGCATGTTGCCTCTGGCAATTCTGATCTCTGACTGGTTGTATCGTATATTCAGCCATCAGAGTCCTCCCCTGTTTAAACTGGTTCAGATCATTTTCTATATCGGGGCGGCAGTGATTCTGATTCTGGCGTTGAGCAGCAGTCCTCCCAGTGGCACCTTAAGCAGCTACGATGCCTGGGAGTCTATTATTTTACGACCAGTCCTGGCCTTCTGGCTGATGCTGACTTTATGTCTGCTCGAAGGACAGGTCTCGGGAAGAGGGACATGCACTGATTTGTCCTGGAAACAGGGGCCTCTGATCTGGGGGCTGGCCTTGATCACAGCGGTCGTGGTGCCAGCGATCTATATTCAATCGCGGGTGGATGAGATCGTAACAACCATTGATGAATCGCTGAGCAGTGGTCGTCTGGGAGAGGCGCGGCGTTTGACGCGCGAAGTCTGTGTACTGGCTCCCTGGCAGAAAATCGGCGGACTGCCCGCTGGGGATCTGGCCCGTGACCTGGATCGCAGCTGTTATGAAATCGAACGTAACCTCGCTTATATGCAATTGGAGCCTGCAGATAGTGAAGAATCGGCCTACCAGCGGGCCAGGCTCCTGACCATCCTGGGAAAAGGCGAAGCAGCGATCCGCGTGCTGGCTCCCTGGAAAGATCAACAGACCGTCAGTCCCCTCAGCTGTCAGTTGCTGGGAAATATCTATCAACAGCAGGAGCAATGGGGAGAAAGTGAAGACTGGTACCAAAAGTCCCTGAATGCCTGGAAACGATTGCCGCATTCAGAACAGCAACAGGCGGGGATCGTCTCTGCCTGGAAAGGGATTGCATTTGCTGAAAGGAAACGAGGGAACTATGAAGAAGCAGAAAGTGCGTATTTATCGGCGTTGTCACTGGCACCTCAAGCCGACCAGCATTTCTTACTCGCCCAGTTTTATGAAGATACTCAACAGACGGCCAAGGCACGGAAACACGCCACACAGGCGATGGCATTGAATGCTGACCGCTATGGCAAGTCCGGTCAGCAGCTGATCACTTCACTGCAACAGCAGCACTTCGGCTGTCTGACTGTCTGGCGTCAGGGGAGTCCCTGATTCTGGGAAGTATTGCTGATTCCTGACCACAAAACGTGAGCTATTTTCCGGCTCGTTCGGCCGTGAAAACAGAGCAGGGGAAGCTTGGTTCTGGAACGAACGTCGGAGCTGCGACCACCTGCTCGCTGCGCTCGGCCCGGATTACATCCAGGCTCACCCGTTGTTTCTTTCGTGCCGTTTTGTGTTGTTCGTGGTGTCTCATCTGTTCCCATGGGTCGCAATGCCGGGTTGATAGATTAAAAAGGTGTCAGGAACCTTAAATATAAGGTTCCTGACACCTTTTTAATCCTATGGTGAATATCGATGACACCTTTTTGAACCTTCTTTTGATTGATCAGTGGTTCGGGATTTTCATCTGCACGGGTTGGGGGAACTTCTTTTATAATGCTTTATGAAACAGGTAAGGGACGTTCGCACCAGCACTGTTGGGCAAGCCGACAGATGGCACACGCACATTTGATCTGGCAGGGAAGATTACAATTACTTAAGAGGTTTCTGGGTGCCATGGCCGGCTTGTCCGGCCGTGCCGAATGGGTGCGGAAAGTCTGGTGCTGGATGGTACGTGGGAGCTGCGACCTCCTGCTCGCTGCGCTCGGCCCGAATTTTATTCGGGCTCACCCTGTTTTATTAGATGGCGGGCTGGTTGTTCGCATACGGTCGGGCAAGCCGACAGTGGCACGCGCTCGGGGGAGGGGACATTGAAAACTTGTTGTCTTTGTGGGTTCATTCTGGTGTTCGATCTGTTTTTTGTGGTCTGTGGTTTCGTTGCATGTGGGGTTATTCATGGTGGATTATTTTGTGGAAAGACTTGGGGAGGTCAAGGGGGATGAACAATAAAATGTGGCGATACGGGTTGACAGGGAACCGAGCTGCTGCGACGTCGGGGCGGTTTCGGGGCGAAGCTTTGCGATGTGTGTCGACCCGCAGGGTTACATCACGAACGGGTGTTAAAATGCGAACTGCAAATCTGGAAAAAACCGGCTCATTTGTAGTGAAGAGTCAGAACAGGTGGCCCGTGTTTCGGTGCACTGTAAACTGGTCACGCGCGCGACTCAGTTAGGTGCTTATCGCTGGTGGCGCGCAGCGGTCAAGTTCAGTTTATGCAGCGGGAGTGTGGAAATGTGTCGCAGCAGATGTGGGATGTTCAGTCCTGCAGGCGAATGGTGCCGCTGACGGGGTGGGTGGTGAGGTGCGTCCTTACCTGGAATAAAGGAATCTGGCTTCAGATTTGTTGATTCGATCACCCGGGCCTGATTTCGTTACCCGATGATATCCCGGCGATGGGAGACGTAATCCCAGACGACGTAGCGGTCGAGATCGCGGCCGGCGGTGAAGAAGACGCGGCCCTGGGTCGCTTCGGCCAGGCGGTGCGCGAACTGGATGTCTTCGCTGGACTGTGACCAGCTGGGGATCAGGAAGATGTTAATGGTGATGCCTTCGCGTTTGCATAGATGGGCTTCCCGCATTGTGGCGGCTTCGGTCTGGGGATCCGGAGGGTAGAGCAGGTAAAGTTGCTCGCCTTCGAAGTGCGCGGTGGGCAGTCCGTCAGTGATCAGAATAATCTGGCGGTTGGGTGTGTCCTGCAGCGCGAGGAAATGTCGTGAGAGCTGCAGGGCATCTTGAATGTTCGTGAAGTGTGGTGGAACGATCTGTTCGCTGATTTTTGCGTCACTCATATCGACCTTCAGACGCACAACAGGATCAAAAATGGTGACCGGCTTGGGCATCAGCTCGACAATTTCTGCTGCTGTTCGCGGCTTGGCGAAGGTATACATCTCGATGAATTGCAGGTAGTCGCCGGGATATTCGCCGCGAATTAATGCTTCCAGTGCCAGGCCCATCTGCTTGACGTTGACGTATTGACCTTCGTAGCGCATGGAACCGCTCATGTCCATTAGTACGGTCGTAGCACACTTGGGAGTGTTGCGAGTTTTGTGAATGACCAGGTCATCTGATTTCAGACGAATGGGTAAGCCGGGACCATCGCGGAGAATCGCATTCGTGAAGGACTGCGTGATGTCCATATTCGAAACGGAGTCGCCGAACTCGTAGGGTTTGGTGGTAGGCAGTTCCACGGCTCCTTCGCCGACCACGGGACCTGTGTGGCGTCCGGTGCGTGATGCCTGCAGGTCGCTGAAGATCTTTTCCAGAATGCGACTCTGGAACAGACGGTAGGCTTTGGGGGTCAGCCGAAACTGGCCTTTGGAAAACTCGAGTCCCTGCTGATCGGCCATCTCCCGCATCAGGTCGCGGACCTGTTTCTGCAGGGCATTCAGCGTTTCCATGTCGCCCGGTTGTGTGAATTCGGACAGGGCTTCCATATCGATGATGGCGATCTGTGCGGTCTCGCGGGCTTCTTCCAGCTGCTTGAGCAGTTCGTCGATTTTCTCAAGCTCGGCTTTGATTTCGAGGGCCTGCGGAATCGTCATCGACGTTTGTCCGGTGAAGTAATACTTGGATGCCAGCTCATCGATTTCGTATTTGTCACCCAGACGATCCACCAGTTGAACCAGCCCGCGGGCAAAGGGACTGCTGTCATCTTCTGTTTTATACCAGATTCGTTCCAGGTCGTAGATCTGCTCTTCGCGGACCGCCTGTTTAAAGTAATCTTTCAGGCGACGGGGGGGCTGCATCTGTCTGGCGAAATCACGATAAGTGCGGCGGGCTTTTTTGCGGACGCTGTCCGTTTCGTACGTTTCCAGAATCTTACGTTTCCGTTCTTCCAGCATGGCGACGAGTGCATCCAGGCTGGGCCCCAGTCCGGCGATCTGGCTGGGATCCAGTTTAATCGCCCGTGCCAGTTCTTCCTCCGTCAGTTCCCGCATGGAACCATAATACATCATGTGATTCAAAGCGGGGGAGACCAGGTCGGGAGGGGGTTGCATCGGATCGGGGATACGTTTCGGGTCGTACTTCTGGTACGTATGAATAATCCCGCCGGTCAGTCGTTTATCAGACATAGTCGTATCTCAATCTCTCTTGGGAGAGTTGTCGTAGAAGTTGTGTGTGACGTTCATATTTCATAGACAATGCGGCCATGATCCTGAGAACGCGAAATCTTGCTGTTGGCATACAGACCCGCTAACACAAATTCGATGCAGGATGCCCGGATGGCTTCATCGCCCGATGCATTGACTTCAAAGGCTTTGTCCCAGACAGGGGGGACCCGTTTCAGTCGTTCGGCATATTCAGAGGAAGGCAGCATGTCACCGACTTCGATTTTGATACCCTGCGCAAAGATTTCGCCAATTTCTGCCAGACCGTGTTCTACGATGTATTCCTGGAAGACATCTTGAATTGCCTGTGCGACGATGGCGTCCAGGACCTGTCGTTCGGACATCTGATTGGCGCCCATCAGATCCAGTTCCAGTTTTCCCAGAGAAGAAGAGTAGAGATGCCCCAGATCGCTGATGCGGGGGACTGCCGGTTTTTCATTGAGGACGGCACCCCGTCTGCGAGCCGCGGCAACCATCATCCGATAATTGGCAATACTGAAGCGGGCACTCACGCCTGAGTCGTGGTCGACATATTTCGATGCCCGGGCGGCAACCGTGATCTGTTCGATAATTTCCCGCATGAAATAGGGAATGACGACAGGGACTTCACCTTCCAGTTCCACGCTGGCTTCCTGCTCCATAATCTCGATCCCCAGGGCGCGGTCACGGGGATAATGGGTGTGAATGACCGAGCCAATCCGGTCTTTCAACTGCGGGATGACTTTTCCGCTGCGATTGAAAGTGGACGGGTTGGAGGAAAACAGAATCAGCATATCCAGATCGAAGCGGATGGGGTAACCGCGAATCTGCACGTCTCGTTCTTCCAGAATATTAAACAGGCCGACCTGCACGAGTTCATCCAGCTCGGGAAGTTCATTCATGGCAAAGATGCCACGATGCATGCGGGGAATCAGCCCGAAGTGCAGGGCACTTTCCGCGGACATGCTTTCCCCGTGCGCGAGTTTGGCGGGGTCGATTTCACCGATCACATCGGCGAATTTCGTACCGGGGGCCAGACGTTCTGCATAGCGGTCTTCACGAGGCCACCAGGCGATGGGGACTTCGTGTTCCGGAGTATTCGCGAGAAACTTTTTTCCGATACTGGTAATCGGCTGGTAGGGATCATCGTGTACGGGGGACTCCGGAATATCCAGATAGGGGATCTCGGGATCAAGAAACCGGACCAGTAATCGCATGATGCGGCTTTTGGCCTGGCCTTTCTCTCCCAGGAACAGCATGTCATGCTCTGAGAGAAGTGCCAGAACGATATCGGGGATCACTGTGTCGTCGTAGCCGACAATTCCGGGAAAGAGTTCATCCCCCCCCTGCAGGGCCTGCATGAGATTGTCATAAATTTCGCGTTTTACTGTTTTGCTCTTCCAGTCGCTTTCGCGGAGTTCCGCCAGGTTGGTGGGACGATTCATAAAGCTATCTCATTCCAGTTTGGATTAGTATTTTAAGTCGATATTGTGCTGGGCAGGCGATTATCAGAACCTGCAGTCTACACTCAATCATAGACAAAACGAGAGTCTCGGCTATAGTGCAGTTGTTCATGATTGCCCGGATTCAGGAAAAAAGCCCGTACCATAATGTAACACAGAGAATTAATTCATCTGATTGATAATAACGATACACTCTGTTTCTGGTCTGCCAGCTTTACCTTGATCATGCCTGTTCGGTAAGATGAGTGCCGTGAAAGATGAACTCTAACAGTTGAAGGACACGTATGAGTTTTCGGATTCGACTCCTGACAATTCTCATTCTGGCATCGAATGGAGTTCTGGCAAGTATCGCCTCTGCAGAAACACCGGAATCAGCAGTTTCCGTATTGCAACCGTATGTAGATCGTTGCGAGCTGTCGGGGGCTGTTGCACTAGAGAAGGCAACATTGTGGATTTCCCGGGAAAGGGATATACACACAGGATGTCTTCAAAAACCAGGCACTCCAGAAATAGGGAAAGTGAGTCGCGGGTGAGTATCTATCATCGCTTCGGCGTGGAGCCAATCATCAATGCCTGTGGAAGTGTGACCCGTTTGGGTGGTGCGCCAATGCCTGAAGAAGTGCTGGAAGCTTTTCGACAGGCGTCTGAGGTTTCAGTTTCATTAGAGCAGTTGCAGGCGGCAGCTTCACGCAAGATTTCCGAGCATACCGGTACAGAAGCCGGCCTGGTGACCTCCGGTGCTGCAGGAGCGTTGACACTGGGAGCGGCTGCGATACTGGCCCGGCATGATTTGAGGCGGATGGAACAACTGCCTCACTGTGACGGTTTTTCGCATGAATTCATCATCGCGCGAGAACAGCGGAGCGGATACGATCATGCCGTACGTGCTTCCGGGGCGCGGCTGGTAGAAGTCGGTTTTAATGAAATTGTTTCGAATGCCGGTGTACGACGAACGGAGCCCTGGGAGTATGCTGCTGCGATCAATGAGCAAACTGCGGGCATTGTCTATGTGCATGCGTCGGATTCTCAACCGGCGTTGAGTGAAGTTGTTAAAGTTGCTCAACAGCGGGGGATTCCGGTTCTCGTTGATGCGGCGGGAGAAGTGCCGCCGCGATCCAATCTGAAAACGATTGCCGCTACGGGAGCTGACCTGGTCGCCTTCAGCGGAGGAAAAGCAATACGCGGTCCGCAGTCAACTGGTCTGTTGTGTGGAAAACGAGAACTGATTTCTTCGGCCGCGCTACAGATGCTGGACATGGACGATCATGGTCAGTTGTGGGATCCTCCGGCCGATCTGATTGACCTGACTCTGTTCGATGGCATTCCCCGCCACGGAATAGGTCGCGCCTTGAAAGTTTCGAAAGAAGAGATCATTGCGTTGCTGACCGCATTAGAACTGTTTTCTTTCGGGGCCTATGATGCGCAGAATCAGGAGTTCCGCCGTTGGCTGGAGCAGATCGCAGGGGAACTGGAACAGGCGAATGTGAATGCCGTCTGTTCTCTGGTGATACCGGAATGCAGTGAACGCTGGCCGCTGCTGGAGATTCAGGTTAAAGAAGACAAAGTCGGAACAGCCTTTGATGTCTGCCGGAAATTGAGGCAGGGTACACCTGCGGTGTATGTCGGTCATGCCCGGCTGCATTCTGGTCTGCTGACGGTCAACCCACTGTGTCTGAGAGCAGATCAGGTCAGCGTTCTGGCACAACGTTTGAGCGATGTCTTGAAATAGCGTTCACATTGAATGTCAGGATTTGTCAGGCTGATTCGCATACGGCCAGTTGGTGGGTGTGTAATCGATGGCCAGTTGCGGCGTTTCAATGCGTTTACCGTCTTCTGCCAGACTGTGCATGATCGCGTCCAGGGTACCGGTGGTCAGCAGGGTACGCTCGACCGGATAGGCGGGTTCTCCAGTGTGAAACATGTGTTCGATGGCCTGAAGCAGGTAGGCGAAATGACCGAATGGAGGATCGAGTTCCAGTTTGAACCAGGTGGCCCGCGGTTTGTCTTCCCCTTTCAGTTTGACAGCGACAGCATAGTGCCGACTTCAAGTCTTTCGCTGAAACAAAAACTTGTGTGAGCACATTAAGTATGAGTGATTATTGAATCTCCAGGAATTAATGTTGACACCCCAATTTGTACTGTTATGGTACTGTGTACTCTTTGGGGTGGGTTTTTATGCATATCCGAATCGAACGTGGTTCTTCAACGCCGATCTCTCGGCAGATTATGGAGCAGATCCGGGCGCACTGTCTTTCCGGGACTTTGCAGCCGGGTGACAGTCTTCCTTCCGTACGTAAGCTGGCAACGCGGCTGGGTGTGAACGTTAATACTGTGGTTCGAGTGTATGAGCGACTGGCAGCTGAATCGCTGGTGGAAATGCGACATGGGGAGGGCACGTTTGTGTTACCCCAAGCTGCCATTTCCGAAAATCGTCAGCAACTGGCGGAGCAGCGGGAGCAACTGGAACGGGAATTTTCAGCGGTGGTTCACCAGGGATTGCTGCTGGGGCTCACAGCGGCTGAACTGAGGAAGCTGTTGACAACCTCAATTGCGGATGCAAAACGGGAGTTGAAAACAGAAGCAGCAACGCGTCAATAACACAAGACAGAATTGGAAACGTCATCTATTTCACAGGAGTCGAACGTGTCAGCAGCAGCCATCAAAATTGATCAGGTCCAAAAACAGTTTGGTAAGAATGTTGTACTGGAAAATGTTTCACTGGAGATTCCCCGGGGACAGACACTGGCGTTGCTGGGCAGAAATGGAGCCGGAAAGACCACACTGATTCGCATGTTGCTGGGGTTGCTGAAACCAGATGCCGGTTCAATACAAGTGGATGGCTGCGATCCCACTAAGGAAGCGATTGAGCTACGCCGTCGCGTCGGTTATCTGGCGGAAGATCAGACGATGTATGGCTGGATGACGGCGGTGGAATTGTGCCATTTTCTGAATCCTTTTTATCCGGCCTGGAATCAGTCACTGGCGGACGACTATCTGGAACGGTTCCATATTCCCCGTCATCAGAGGATTGAGCGGCTTTCCAAAGGGCAGAACGTCAAACTGGGACTGACGCTGGCCCTGGCGCATGAGCCGAATGTGGTTATTCTCGACGATCCGGCTCTGGGGCTGGATACGATTGCCCGTAAAGAATTCAATCGTGATCTGATTGAACATCTGCAGGCAGCGGGTCGGACGGTGCTGTTCAGTTCGCATCTGCTGGATGAAGTCGAAGCAGTCGCCGATGCCGTGGCGATTCTGGATGGAGGAAAGATCATTCGACAGTCTGCGACGGAAACACTGCGATCCGAGGTCAAACGCTTTGTGCTGAATTCAGTGGAAATAGCAGGAGTCACGCCCCCTCCCGGATTATTAGATATTCGAGTTTGGGAATCGCAGTTTGTTGTGACCGTCGACGGGGCGGAACCATTCATGGAACAGCTGACTGCACTGGGGGTCGAACACCAAATTGTCGAGTTGAGCCTGGATGATATATTTGAATCGTTTGTGATTGGTCGTACGCAAGCCTGGCCTCAGGCGGGAATGCCCATCGTTGTGTGAGCAACAGTGTCGAAAAAACGGGCTCGTTTCAGGGAACTATCAGATGGATTTAGTATTACAGTCACTGTTTTATAAAGAATGGCGGGAACGCAGGCGGACATTTTTTGTCTGTCTGTCCTGGATTCTGTGTGGTGTGGTTTATGTGACTATCTATGAGCTGGCCTCAGGATATCGCACACCGGTTGCCCGTTTCGGTTCGATCTGTATGGTCTACAGTATGTTCATGACCGTGTTTCTGGCGATGCGGGTTTGTTTGAGCGAAGTCACGCAAGGCACTCTTCCGTTTACTTCGTCCTTACCGGTATCTCTTTCGTGGGTGGCGGTTATAAAGTTGGTTGGGGGAATCATTTCTCTCGTGGGCCCCATCTTTCTGGGATCAATGATACTCGCTTTACTTCTGGCTTTGGGGATACTGGAGCAGGTTCCTCAGCGTCGAGATGGGTACCCTTCCGGTTTCTCCATTGGGGAACTTACGAGTCTGACACCCGCGGCAGGCTTGATCCTGTTGGCAAAAGTTACCAGTGTCGCTTCCGTATCGGCGACTGCTTTATTTATGGTTCTAGTGCTGGCTGGTGCGCGACGACGACAAGAATCACACATCGGTTTTCTGGGAGCAGCGATTTCGTTTGCCTGGATTCTACCAACGGAAGCCCGCATGATGTTAACCAGAGCGGGGTTGTTTTATCTGGAAGACTGGATTGGTGTGCTGTTTCCCCAGTCGATGGTTATATATTATGGCTATGGAGATGGAGATGGAGTCGGCAGTTTCAGTGATCTTGATATTTCAAATCGTATCTGGTTGCCTTTGTGTTTGAATGTACTGATGCTCTGCGGGTTGGGGTACTGGTTCACGCAGCGTTATGGAACGCGGAGTTTGGATCTCACAGGAAGAAAGAATCGTCGCTGGAGTTGGCCATCACTATTCTCGTGGATCTCGTTCCCACATCGGGGACAATATTTTTCTCTAACCTGGATTAATTTGAGACAGTCAGTTCCATTAGCTTTGGCTGGACTCGCCTTAGCCTGTCTGATGTCGTTTGCGAATATTCTTACGAGTAGTTATACGGAAGGCGGAGCGATACAGTTAACAGTTTATAGTCTATCATCGGCAATGTGGATTATTGGAATACTCTGGGCGACGGTTGTCGGGTCGGGAATATTTGCCGCGGAGCTTACACCAGGACTGGGGCATTTCTGGATGTCTCGACCTCTCAAAATGAACCACTGGTTCTGGTTAAAATATCTGGTAGGGTTGTTCGCTGTGCTGACCGTCTTAGATGGCACTACCATTCTTCTCGGTTGGAACATGCTCTCCCGATCCCCATTGGATCCTTATATTAATAATCAGTATATCCATGACAGAAATCTGTTAAGCTGGTCGTATATCGCCTGTTTTCCTGTTTTACATGCCATGATGTATTCTCTCGCTGTGTTGGGGGTCTGCTGGTGGAAAAAGCCTGTACGAGGAGCCGTGATGGCGCTAGCGATCTTTTTTATCAGTACCATGATTATGGCATCTATTCATGGAATCTCGGAATTTGACCCGCTCCATGTCTATAACAATCTGTTTACGGCTGAGAGTCAGGGCCAGTTTGATCTCTCAGGAAATCATTTTCCCCCGGTATTTGGTACGATTTCTGCAATCACGGTCTTAACCGCGTATCTCGCTTCACGGAAGGTAAAACAGCTGGAATTCTGAATGTTGTTTTAGAGTTCGGTAAGCGGTTGCTGAAAGTACGTATCTTTTCTTCAGGCTGTTCAACTGATAGAATTCAGGTATGAACAGTCAACAAACAATCAAAAATCTGCATGATCTTGAATTTGATAACCAGTTTACCCGGGAAATGCCCGCTGATCCGGAGACCGAGAATTTTCGCAGACAGGTGAGTCAGGCCTGTTACTCTCGAGTGTCTCCTACCAAAGTGAGACAGCCACAACTGGTGGCATACTCGAAAGAGGTGGCTGAACTTTTAGATCTGTCCACTGCTGCGGTCGAATCAGATGAATTTGCCGAGGTCTTCGCCGGGAACCAGGTTCTGGAAGGGATGGACCCGTTTGCCATGTGTTATGGCGGGCATCAGTTTGGAAACTGGGCCGGTCAACTGGGAGATGGGCGGGCGATCAACCTGGGGGAAGTTCTCAATCAAAAAGGGGAACACTGGACACTGCAGTTGAAGGGAGCAGGGCCGACGCCTTATTCCCGCACCGCTGACGGACTGGCCGTGTTACGTTCTTCCGTGCGCGAATTTTTATGCAGCGAAGCCATGTATCATCTGGGAGTACCGACAACGCGGGCGCTGAGCCTGGTACTCACCGGGGAGCAGGTTTTGCGCGATATGTTTTATGATGGGAATCCCCAGCGTGAGCCGGGGGCTGTGGTATGTCGCGTCGCGCCATCGTTTCTGCGATTCGGAAATTATCAGATCTTCGCGTCACGCGGTGAAATTGAACCATTACGGAAACTGGTCGACTATACAATTCGCACCGATTTTCCCGAGCTGGGGGAACCGAGCCGCGAAGTCTATCTGCGCTGGTTCGAAGAAGTCTGTCGTCGAACGGCGGACATGATTATCCACTGGATGCGTGTAGGCTTTGTGCATGGAGTGATGAATACGGACAACATGTCGATCCTGGGACTGACGATTGACTATGGCCCTTATGGCTGGCTGGAAGATTATGATCCCAACTGGACGCCGAACACCACCGATGCCGCAGGGCGACGCTATCGCTTTGGGAATCAGCCGCAGATCGCGTTATGGA
The DNA here is from genome assembly GCA_002706765.1 of Gimesia sp. Lineage (GTDB taxonomy): Bacteria > Planctomycetota > Planctomycetia > Planctomycetales > Planctomycetaceae > Gimesia. Next base: position 32,616 of record PAJV01000062.1, on the reverse strand, counting down.
ATCTCGTGCAGCTCGCAAATGCGATCTTTCCCCTGATTGAAGATGCCGAACCGCTACAGCAGTCACTGGATGAGTATGCAGACGGTTTCGAACAGGGTTTTCAGCAGATGATGGCAGATAAGCTGGGATTCAGTACTTTGCAGAGAGAAACCGATTTACCACTGATCGAAGAACTGCAGCAGGTACTGCAACTGGTGGAAACGGACATGACCATTTTCTTCCGCCGACTGGCATTCTTGAAAGCCGAAGGGGAACCAACGTCCGACGTAGCTGAGTTGATGGCTCCCCTGATGGATGCCTATTACGATCCCGCAAAAGTGACGGAGGATGTACGTGCAAAAATTGTGGACTGGCTGCAGCGATATTTAAAACGTCTGCGTGAAGAACAGTCTTCAGACGTGGAACGGCGGGAACGGATGAATCTCGTGAATCCCAAATATGTGCTGCGAAACTATCTGGCGCAACTGGCGATTGATAAAGCAGCAGCGGGCGATTTCTCTCTCGTAAATGAATTGCTGGAACTGTTGCGGCATCCTTATGACGAGCAGCCCGGGCAGGAAGAATACGCCGGGAAGCGACCGGAGTGGGCTCGCAATCGTCCCGGCTGTTCGATGCTGTCCTGCAGTTCGTAAGGTCAGGAATGGTCTGCGGAAATCACGGCGGGCAGTTCTTCGCCGGCGGGGATGAATTTCATTGAAATTGAATTCACACAATGCCTGGTATTTTTGTCGGTCATGCGTTCCCCCAGAAAGACGTGCCCCAGATGACCGCCGCAGTTGTGGCAGACGATCTCGGTGCGAGAACCATCCGGATCGGGAAACCGATCTACGGCGCCGTCGAGTTCATCATCGAAACTGGGCCAGCCACAGTGGCTTTCGAATTTATCTTCACTGCGATACAACGGAGCGTTGCACTGGCGACAGATGAATGTTCCCTCTGACTTGAGGTTGGTATATTCACCGATAAAAGGACGCTCGGTTCCCTTGTGCAGGATCACGTGGGCTTCTTCTGGTGTGAGTGGGTTATAGTTTGATTCGGATGATTCTGATCCCATAGGTCTATTCCTCAATCTCAATATTTAAAGTCGTGTCAGTAAAGTGGCGATCGAAATGAAATGAAATTCGTATCGATCAGGATGGTCCTGCAGCAGGCGTTCGATTCGTTGATAGATTTTCTCGACGGTGTTTTCCTGTGGTAACTTGTCTGGCAGAGCAGCAGCGAGGACGGGTTCGGTAAAGGCTCGCAAAAAGCCGGTATAGCTTCTTGCCCAGGCGGCCCGGTCCCCGTTTGCAGTAAACGCTTCATTAAAAGGGACTGGTACATCGCGTGCATCGACCTGGTCAATGCGAAAAGCAGCTTTCAATTCGGGGACATTTTCAAGGGGCTCAATCAGTTCCGCCGTGTTTCGATAGGAAGCGGGGAAGAGAAATTCTTCATAGAAAGCACGCGATAACATGTCTGCTTCCACAAAATCAAGCAAGGCGTCGCTGAGTACATCACTGATACCATGGCCGGTGGAATGGATTTCATTTCTACCAAAAATTTGAACCAGTAGCTTTCCGCCGGGAACCAGTTCTGCCGCTCGTGCGCGATAAAAATGACAGAGATCCTGATGGGCCTGTTTTTGAAAGGGAATCAATTCTTCTTCAGTGACCTGCACACCCTCTCGTGGCGCCTGGGGATTGGGCATCATTGGCAGGATAAATCCTGGCAGTGATGCAACGGGCCTCGTTTCAAAAAAGCCGATGGCATTAAACGTGGTCGCCAGATGCAGGCTGGCAGGGGGGACCAGTCTGCCAAAGGCGGAGCCACCGATAGCAGCGGCATAAACATTGTTATCCGTAATGACAGGTTTGCCGGCTGGAAACAGATTCAGGAACATCTGGTTGAAGTCATTCGTCGGCAGATCATCGAAGAAAGCCCAGACTGGCAAATCGTTTTTTTTGCGTAATGCGGTAATGAGCCGTTCGGTGGTGAAGATGGCATTCGCACCTTCGGACGAGCCGATGTCGAGCAGATTCCATGACTGCTGATGCGGCGGCGGTTCAGGTAACTCCGCGATGGCAGTTTCCAGCCAGGGAAGAAAAGACTGCGAAGCAGAACGTTGTTCCCGGGAGTTGGCATCGTAATAACCGCCCCCTTTCATACCGGTTGTGGTAGGCATGCTTTTTCATCCTGCTTCAAATGGAAAATGATTCGGTTATCTGACCTGAGGGGGCAACTAACAGGGACTCTCCATTCAGTTTAGCGGAATGCAGAACGCGAATCTATTGATCGTGGGGCAGGAATGAATGCCACAGAGGAAAGTTAAAAATCATCTTCGATGAATGTCAAACTCAGGTAAGTCAGAATGTCAGTGAGAGGCGGTACAGGTAGTTGTTGCGAAATGAAAGGGTGTTTTCTGGCCACTCTAACTATAAAGCCTGCATGAGGTTGCACGCTGATGTTTCTCTAGCATGCACTTTGGAACTCTGTTCGGGAACCAACACAAACCGGATTCCGGGAAAAGTTTTTTTGACGAGCTCACGGAAGGTTGGTAAATTGATATCAGCAAATCTGTGTATTCTTATTTCATTTCCGATTGATCCAGCAAATTTCAAACAGGAGTTGCCTGCGTCACATCAATCTATCCCGTAACAGAGAGTGCGCTTTACGCAGAGTGGTCTCTTTGTGAATAAAGGAGTTTAGAATGGCCAGAAAATCTTCATGTCTTGTCGATGGTGCGTTGGAAGAGATTTCAGCGCTGGAATATATCCTGTTAGGCGACTTACTGGATTTACTGGAAGAAGCCGACGGCGACGCGGGGGCCTGGAACTGGATTTCGAAAGTGCTTGATACACTCTTGAAGGCAATGCCACGTGAATTCGAATTGCAGGATGAGGGTGGTTATCTTGAAGAGGTACTCGCAGAGCATCCCAACTGGCAGGGTCAGGTACGAAACCTGTACCAGGAACGCTGCGAGTTATTGAAAAAACTGGACGAACTGCGCACCCGGATGCGGGATTCTCAACCACTGCAGCAGATGAAGCTGTTGGCAAGCGAATTACGGGATGAACTTCGCGACTGGATTACCAGCTACATTGCCCATCAACGCCACGAACGCCGGATTCTGCAGGACGCGTTCAATAATGACATTGGTGCCGCCGACTGAGGTAACGGAGAGAACTGTCCGGGTTATTTGTCAAAGTCATATACATAGACTTCGATCTCTGCGGTGCAGAGCGTTTGTTTAATCAGTGGCTCAATTTTATCCCATCTTCCACCAGCCAGTCCGCAGCCGATACGGGGCATGTGAACTGATGCCGAAAGTTCCCGGGCTTTTTCAGCGACTGATTTCAGGCTTTGTTCGATGGCCGGATAGCGGACAGGTGAGCCTTTACTGCCGGTTTTCATGCCGCGCTGACCAATCATATTAGCCACCCAGATATATTTTTCGACATTGATCAACTGGATTTCACCCAGAGCGAAATTGTTTTGCGCCCGGTGGCGATGCCAATGACGGTATTCTGCTTCCGGTTCAGGCCAGCGTTTACTGATTGCCAGCACAAAACCTTTGCCCCAGCCACCCAGGTCGTTACAGACATGGGCGATGATTTTATTTCCCCTGGCTTGCGGGGTGGTGGCATCACCTTTCAAATAAGTGATTTCTGTCATGGTTGAGCTTTAGAATCGCAGATGGTGCTGGGCAGATCGATTTTGTGTTTTTTGAGCAGCTTTGCATAGTCGCCGCTGCTGCAGAGTTTTTTCAGGCCGGCGTTGAAGGCGTCGCGGACGTCGGCTTCTTCGAAATTGGCTTTGAAATATGTGGCTTCGGGGAAAATGGATGCATATTCGACTTCACTTAGTTTGTGTCCCATCGCCTGGCTGATGGCATTGAAGATACTGCGGTCAATTACAATCACAGCGTCTTTGGCGTCCCAGAACTGTTGGACCTGCTCACTCTGATCGGCGACTTCCACGTAGTTCTTACGCTGCGGGCTGTCGGGAGCGAACAGTTTTTCGAATTCGGGGCCGAGTTCGAGGTACGCATCCTGCCAGGTGAGCACTTTGTGATCGGCGAGGTCAGCGACTTTTTCGATTTTGAGGTTCGCTGATTTTTTGGTAATGGCAGCGTTCACAAAGTCGATGAAATTGTCTGAGTAGAAAATCCCTTCGACGTCTTTGAATTTCTGTACTCCCAGGGCCATGTCGGCCCGATCTTCGGCGACCGCTGACTGCAGTTTCTCATAAGGCATCTGAACGAAATTGAGCTGGTAACCGGGAAGTGCCTGGGTGGCGATATCAACTTCGATGCCCGTGGTCGCGTTTTTCATGACATAAGGAGCAATGTCAACGCTGATAGCAACCGTCAGCTGAGGTTTTTCGGAGCCGGCATTGGGTTCGGGAATGATTTCGGTTTCAGCATTCACACCAGATTCTTCCTGGGGAGCAGGCGCTGACTTCTGGCAGGCGGTGAACAAGGCAGTGAGCATCAGCAGGCTGGTAGCAGTGTAGAAGCGATATCCGTTCATAATCTTCTCTCCTGAGTGACGGGAATTTTGCTGAAGTATATCGCGTGATGAGCGTGTGCTCAATAGCTTAGTCTGGATTGGATGGTTTGAATTGACTCCAGCGTTCTCAAATCTGCTCACCCAGAAACACCGGTTCGCGGTGATAGCCGGTCATCACCTGGTAGTAGTGGGACGCGGGTTGCAGGAGCATGTAGATGCAGGGTTGTTCGTGCTGATCGTGAATGATTGCGCCTTGAATGCCTTCTCTGATCTGAAACCAGACACCGCGTTCCAGGCCGAAGTTCGCGAGGATTTCCACCGGTTCGGGGTGATACATGGACCAGGCGCCTGATTCGAGTGTGGCGACTTCACACCACCAGGCGAGAGGAGCGTTGCTGTGACGCTGTCGGTTACCCCAGGGAAGGATCCGCAGTTCTCCCTGGTAAAAGACGGGGAGCAGGGGCTGGCGATGCCTCTGCATGAACAGGATTTCTTTGTCTGCTGTTGCCGAGCGCTGGATGATGCGTTCGTCGAGCTGGTGTTTTTGGATGAGTCTGGTGGGGATGTCCCGCCAGGCAATGGTGATCCCGGTGCACATCAGAAGCACATCTTTCCAGAAATATCACAGATGTCGTAGTTGTGTGTTGCGTCATGGTAGATTTCATGCAGCGGCAGTGTCTCGGCGCTGCGAATGGCAAACCGGCCCAGTTTTTGATTGATGTCCCGTTTGATCTGGTCGAGGGGGCTTTGCGCGTCTTCGAAGAATAACGATTTCTGGATCCGGTCCCGCCAGGTCAGATTTTCGGCAATGATGTGCATGTGGCTGACGGGGTACGTGGTCGGGGCCGTCGCCAGCATGGGCATGACGGCATCGTAGATCGTGCGAAAGGAAGCGGAAGGGACTGCCAGTGGCGTACGTCCCAGCCAGAGTGCGGTTTTATTGGCGTCGATCTGCAGGCTGATGTGCCGGGCGTAGACGCGGTGATGATCGAGGGCTTCGATCAGGCGTTCGATATTTCGTACTGCCCAGGCACGAATGCGGTCGGCGTCCATGGTCTTTCCGCCACACGATCCGCCACGGGCAATCGCTTTGTGAGGGGGGCGGGTGGTCTGAATCGGATTGACCGCATCACCCCGCAGTTCCCACCACAGGGCTTCCCCTTTAATGGTGAGCAGATTACGAATCAGCAGGCGATCCGCCTGGCGATAGTCCCAGCAGGTATGAATATTTCTGTCACGCAGTTTGCGTTCGCTGCGGCTGCCGATGCCACACAGTTCCCCCACAGGCTGTGAACGGAGAAACGGTTCACAGTCTCGTTCAATGATCTGGACCCCGAACGGTTTGGCGGCATCACTGCCCAGCTTGGCGAGGGTGCGGGAGGGAGCAATTCCGATGGAGACCGGGACGCCGACCTGCTCCTGAACCAGCGTTTGCAAAGCCCGGGTAGCTGCTTTCAGGGGGAGTCGAAAATACCGCTGAAGCTCGGAGGCATCAAAAAACATCTCATCAATGCTGTAATATTCGACGAGGGGGCTGACGGTTTTGAGCAGATCGAGCAGTCGCCGGGAAATGACCTCGTACCAGCGAAAATCCCGTTTCACAAAGACGGCGTGCGGGCAGAGCTTCTTGGCTTCCCAGATGGGGTGCCCGGTTTTGACGCCATAAGCTTTGAGTTCGTAGCTCTTGGCGATGACACAGGCTCCCTGGTTGCCCAGCACGCCACAGGGAACTCCACGCAGGCTGTAAGATCGGATTCTTTCGCAGCTTACGTAGAAGCAATCTGAGTCAATATGTCCAATGAGTGTTGTAACCATGCGGGGATGGTATCAAAGAATTTATGGAATACCACTGAACAGTGTTCGGATTGTTAGCGGAAGGATCTGTGCCAGGGATCTGATTTTATGCGGGGGCGGAGCGGCATACTTTCGCTATGAAAGAGCAACTGAATTTGCAGAAAGATGAAGTTGTGGGCGGAAGTACTGTTTAGCCGTGGTGCGTTTCAAAAGTGTCAGCGGAGGCCAGGTCCCAGACTTTTTTGTAGACGGGATAAGGGCAGTCGTTGAGCAGTTCACCCGGTTTCAGGAAATCGAAGGCTTCGTGGTAGGAAAGGACTTCGGTGCGTTTCGTTCTGAGGTAGATGTGCCACGGGCGAAGTTCATTGGGATGGTCGAGGCCTGCCGCAGCGATGACTTCCGCCAGCGCTTCCATAGTATTGTGATGGAAATTAAAAGTACGTTCGCTTTTATCGGCAACATTCAGAGCACGTTGGCGTCCGGGGTCCTGAGTAGCGACTCCCACGGGGCATTCATTGGTGTGACAGGTCTGGGCCTGAATGCAGCCGACTGCCATCATGAAACCGCGGGCCGAGTTACACCAGTCGGCGCCAATAGCCAGGGCGCGGGACAGTGTGAAGGCAGAACTGATTTTCCCTGCGGCGGCGACTTTGATTTTGTCCCTGAGGTTACAGCCGACAAGGGCATTGTGTACGAAAATCAGACCTGTTTTCAAAGGCATTCCCATGTTGTCGGAAAATTCGAGCGGCGCTGCCCCGGTTCCTCCTTCGCCTCCATCGACGGTAATGAAGTCTGGAAGAATACCGGTTTTCAGCATGGCTTTGCAGACCCCGAGGAATTCAGAGGGATGGCCGATACAGAGTTTGAAACCAATCGGTTTGCCTCCAGAGAGTTCACGGAGTTGTGCCACGTATTCACAAAGACCGGTGGGGTTATTGAAGGTATTATGGCCGGGGGGAGAGATACAGTCCTGCCCCATCAGAATCTTGCGGGTCGAGGCAATTTCCGGAGTGATCTTGGCGGCCGGCAAAACTCCTCCATGTCCAGGTTTGGCGCCCTGTGAGATTTTGATCTCGATCATCTTGACCGATTCATGAGCCGCCTGTTCCTGAAACAGATCGGGATTAAAAGTTCCATCATTATTACGGCAGCCAAAATAACCGGTGCCGATTTGCCAGACCAGGTCGCCCCCATTTTTGAGATGATAAGGGCTGACGCCCCCTTCTCCCGTACAATGATAGAAGTTGCCTTTTTTGGCGCCGGCATTCAATGCCAGCAGTGCGTTTGGGCTGAGTGCACCGAAGCTCATGGCTGAGATGTTGAGAACGGAGCAGGAGTAAGGCTGCTTGCATTCAGGGCCGCCCACTGTGGTGCGGAAGTGTTCTTTTGCTTTCGGGCGGGGAGCCATGGAATGGTTAAGCCATTCGTATTCTTCGCCGTAGACATCCAGCTCGGTTCCAAAGGGTTTTAAACCATCAATGTTTTTCGCACGTTCATAAATCAGGGAGCGGGCATCGTGATTGAAGGGACGACCATCAATATTGCTTTCGATGAAGTACTGATGAATTTCGGGGCGGATCATTTCCAGCAGGAATCGCATGTGAGCGATGATCGGGTAATTGCGGGTGATACTGTGCCGCGTCTGGATCAGATCCCAAGTTCCCAGTAGCGCCAGGGGAATCAGAATCAGCAGCGCCCAGAGGAAATCGCTTTCGACAGTCAGCCCGATGACCAGGCAGAACAAAGCGAGTACGATTGTCAGAATGTACGCTGAATATCTCATGGAACTTACCTGTCAGAAGTGACGAGTTAATTGATCTGAATTCGGTGGAATTGCGTGTAATAAGACGATGTCAGGGTGTGGCAGTCGCTGGGGAATTATCCTCATGCATCACGCCCCGCGTCAGCAGGAAATCAACAATCAACTGTAATTCCTGATCACTGATTGAGCTGGCAAACGCGGGCATATTATGGCCGCCATTGTTGATCCGGATGACTAAATCATCGCGAGTCAGCAATTTTCCAATTTCTGTCAGTTCAGGACCTCGATGTCCGCCGTAACCGCCGATATCGTGACAATACAGGCAGCCTTTGATATGCATCAGTTTGGCACCTTCTGCCAGCGGTCCCTGGTCTGTTCCTACGATAGAAGCCGGTAGTTCTTTCACGCCAAAGTCGGGTGACCACGGTTTTTTATATCCATAAATTGTGAGCACCAGGAAGGCGACGAATCCGAAGATCACCGTGAAGCCGGCCCAGGGGCGTTTGGACGGGGCACGATGTCCTTTATTGGAAATCATAGGCAGGAAGAAGAGCCCCAGAAATCCAAGGATGGGTACGCCCAGGATAACCCAGGTTTCAAGTTGGGGAGGCAGCAGTGACAATACCGCGAAGTACCAGAGGAAGTACCAGTCGGGCAGGGGATTGGCATTAATACTGCTGGGGTTGGGAGGCGGATCGAGAGCGGGCGGTCCCAGAAACAGGGAACAGCCGAGTATGACAACAACAATGATCGTGGAGAAAATCATGTCCCGCCACATCGCATCGGGCCAGAAAGGAACGCCGGTTTTGTGGATTCGCTTTTCGTACTCTTCTTTATAGGTGTCCGGATCCACCGGTTCGTTGACATCGGGCATTTCAGAGATCCCGTGCCGCATGATCAGCAGCATGTGCAATCCGATGCCGGCAAAAATCAGCGCAGGCATGATGAAAACATGCATGGCAAAAAAGCGGGTGATGGTGGAACCGCCGACCGTTTCGCCACCCAGAATGAAATGTGCCAGCGTGGGTCCGATAATGGGGGTTCGGCCTGCCATTTCCGCAGCAACGGTAACCGACCAGACGCCGTTCGCATCCCAGCGTAACAACTGGCCGGTAAAGGCCATGCCGAGTACGACGAATAACAGTACCACGCCACTCATCCAGTTCATTTCTCGCGGGTACTTGTATGTCGCGTGCATATAGACCTGCACCATATGAATGACAGCGAGCATGACCATGGCGGAGGCACCGTAATAATGCATGCCTCGAACCAGGCTGCCCAGCGGTGCTGTATTGGTAATATAAACGAGGCTTTCGTAAGTATTCTCGCCGCCCGGTACATAAGCCATGGCCAGGCTGATACCGGTCAGAACCTGAACCACAAATGCACACAGTGTGGCGCTCCCGAAGATATACCACCAGCGGGCATTATCGGGCACGAGATGGACCATCAGCGGAACAATGTAATCGGAAAAACCAATTCGATTGTCAATCCAGTTCCAGGTTCGAGTCAGGAAGTTGTTACTCATTCAGCCGGATACTCGCTTCTCATCAAAAGTGGTTTTCAGGTTAACTTTGTCAGCGTCAAAGGTGTTGGAGCTGTTTCAATTTCCACCTGACCATTGCGCACACGGACCTTGAGTCGATCCAGTGGTTCGGGGGGCGGCCCAGCAGCCACGGTTCCATCTTCGTAGTAAACTCCACCGTGACAGGGGCACATGAACAGACGCGGGTCTTCAACCCAGCGGACCGGGCAGCCCAGGTGCCGACAGTTGATTGAAAAGGCGATGAATTCAGATTCGTTGGCGCGCCGGATCCAGGCACCCGCTTTGGCCGTCACGCCAGACCAGACTACAGGAGAGGGATCTTCGTATTGCACCAGAACAAACCCGCCCACCTTGAAGTCTTCGAGTTTGCCGACGTTTCGCCATTTCTGTTTGGGTTTACGGAAGACAGGTGCCAGCACAAATCCGATCCCCGGTAGAGCTATGATGAGTCCGATCAGCGCTGATAACCCGATGGACAGGCGGGTCAGAAATGTACGGCGCTGCTGTTGCTGGCAACAGGGGTGATCTGACTGAGGTTGTTCGGTATTCAAGGCGTTTCACTCCATGAGCTGTTGATCTCTTTCATCCAGGACCAGATGCCACCCACCATAACGATGATCCCGATCAGTGACATGCTCCAGTGTGTGAGGATTCCCCAGAACATAAACATGATCCCCAGCGCCAGTGTCGCCGGGGCGTAGGTTGGTTTCAGTTCCGGTTCGGCATTTTCTTCAGAATGTGTTTCCGATAAGTCAGACTGGTTCACTGATGCGCCTCCCTGAGAGAGCCTGGGTTTGCCGTCGTTTGAGAGGTCGGGACAGTTTCAATGTCAGCGTACCAGCGTTTCAGTACGACCATAATCGCCGTCACATACAGTGAGCAGGGGGGGACCCACATCAACAGGCCGCCCAGTCGCTGGTCCGTGGCAGGATTCAGTCCCTGATCGTAGAGCAGGTTCAGAATTCCAATTCGATCGACGGGGCTGGCAAAAGCGGGACAGACTGAAATAACCGTGAACGTGATATAGATTCCCAGCAGGGTACAAGCCAGGCAGGCGGAGAACAGGTAAGCGACTGCCACCGATGGATTCAAATGATACCGTTTCACAGGTGAAAAGACGGGCCACCAGAATGCCAGACCGGCCAGCAGGAAGGTGGCATCCCGGAAAATTCCGAGTGAGTAGTTAACCGTCGAAGCATTACAGAAGGATGGAATGTGCCAGAACCACATGACCCCCAGACCACTGAGCCAGCCCAGAAACGGGACAGCCATCACCGAGCCCAGGCGGTTCATGAAGGGACGGCTGAAGAGTGATTCCATTGCCGATTCAGATAGACTGAGCAGTAGAAATAATGGGATAATTAATAAGAGCAGCAGGTGCTGTACGACGTGCGCGCTGAACAGATAGCCGTCCGAAAGAACGCCAATTGGAGAAATGTAGGCGAGTGTCAGAGCCAGCATGGCAACAGAAAATGCCGCCCCCCGTTTTCCGCTGGTGCTTCGTTGAAGCAGGAAATACATCCCGGTCAGGGTGAGCACCAGTAGCCAGATGGGGGAATCCCATTTCCATAAGCTGCTTGTCAGGTCGAAATACGAACTCATTGCAGAAGCCCCAGATAGATAATTCCAAAGACGGCAATCCAGACGACATCGACAAAGTGCCAATAAACGCCGACGGCTCCGAATACGTGTGTTTTTTCAGATGAGAGATTTCCTTTGAGTCCCATCAGCAGCATCACAAATAAGGCGATTACGCCGGCGGTCACGTGAATTCCGTGGAACCCGGTCACTGTGAAAAATGTCGCTGAGAACAGATCGGAATTGATGCTGATACCATTCGACAGCAGCCCCGTGTATTCCCACACCTGACCGCCGAGGAAGATGATGCCCAGCAGAATGGTGAGCCCCAGAGAAAAGACAAACGCAGATTTTTTACCAGCTTTCAAAAATCGTTCCGCGACCCAGAAGGTGAGACTGCTGGTGATCAGAAACAGGCTGAAGATGCCGGTTCGTTTGACATCCAGCACGGAAGAAGTCACATCAGACAGTGTTTCGGGGGAACTGGCTTCGCCCACCGGTGCCATCAGTTTTGTATTGAAGACCACGTATGCGACCAGGAGCAGCAGAAAGAAGACCGCCTCGGAAGCGATAAACGACCAGGCGGCGATTTTGGCCAGGTTGCCGCGTCTGCCTTTATCTTCCGGAGTCTTTTCTTTTTTCCAGTCAGCATACTCTGGATGATTAATATCCCACACGGGACGTCGGCTTTTGACTTCGGGAATCACCGGGAAGTTTTCCGGGGGAGGCGGTGATGTGGTAGCCCATTCGAGTGTGAAGGCATCCCAGGGATTGTCGCCGGCAATTTTTCCGCTATGTAAACTTTTGAAGATATTCCAGAGAAAGACCAGGGTGCCAACCGCCATGAAGACAGCGCCCAGGGTCGCGATTCCATTCAGCAAGGCCCAGCCGGGATTGTCAGCATAGGTGTAGACACGACGGGGCATGCCCATCATTCCGAGGAAATGCTGTACCATGAAGGTCATGTTAAAGCCAAGTACCCAGAGCCAGAACTGCAGGATTCCAATGCGTTCATTCAACATACGTCCGGTCATTTTAGGGAACCAGTAGTAGGCTGCTGAGAATAATGCGAAGACCAGTCCCCCGATCAACACGTAGTGAAAGTGTGCGACTACAAAGTAGGTGTCGGTCAACTGCCAGTCGATCGGAACAGCGGCGAACATGATGCCCGTTAATCCGCCAATGACGAACTGCAGCAGAAACGCGATCGCGAAGTGCAGCGAGGTGTTAAACTTAATTTCTCCCCCCCACAGAGTGGCGGTCCAGTTAAAGACTTTGATTCCGGTAGGGATGGCAATCAGCAGCGAACCAACGGCAAAAAATATGTCGGCATACATGCCCAGCCCGACTGCGAACATATGATGTGCCCAGACACCGTAGCCCAGGAGCACAATTGCAACCGACGAAGCTGCAATGAAGGTATATCCGTAAATCGGTTTTCGCGAAAAGACGGGAATGACTTCAGAGATCATGCCAAAGCCGGGCAGGATCAGGATGTAAACTTCGGGGTGTCCGAAGATCCAGAAATAATGCTGCCAGAGGACTGCAGAACCGCCTCGGGTCGGATCAAAAAATGCGGAGCCCAGCCAGCGGTCGATCAGTAACATGGCCAGTGCCGAGTTCAGAGCCGGCAGAGCGAGGATGATCAGGATCGCCTGCATCAGCATCATCCAAACAAAGAGGGGCACGCGTTGCAGGCTCATGCCGGGAGCCCGCAGATTGATAATCGTGGCAAAAATATTGATCGCCCCTGAAACGGAGCCGATGCCCATAATGAGCAGACCGATGATCCAGTAATCGACACCCTGCAGGGAACTGTAGGCTTTAGATGAGAGGGGGACGTAGCTGAACCAGCCGGCATTAGGGGCTGAACCCGTCAGAAAGCTGAAGTGCAACAGGGCTGCTCCGAAAAAGAACATCCAGAATCCGAAGGAGTTCAGGCGGGGAAAGGCAACGTCACGGGCACCAATCATTAAGGGAACAAAATAATTGGCAAAGCCCGTCAGTACCGGCATCCCGACCAGGAAGACCATCGTGGTGCCATGCATGGTGAAAAGCTGGTTGAACATTTCCGGTGAAAGAAACGTATTGTTGGGGAATGCCAGCTGGATGCGCATCAGCAGCGCTTCAAAGCCTCCTACCGCCAGATAAAAGACGGCGGTCAGGATATACATAATGCCGATACGTTTATGGTCGAGCGTACTGACCCAGTCCAGCATCCGCGTTGAAGTCGGCTGGGGTTCAAGCATCGTGAGTTGTGATTCTTCGACGGATCCTGTCGTCACTTGAGTGTCTCCAGGTAGGCTACGAGTTGTTTTAAGTTTGTTTCACTCAGCTTGAAGTCTGGCATTTTACATCCCGGCTTGAGTGCCTGGGGGTTCTTGAGCCACAAAGCCAGATTTGCGGGTGTATTTTCAATGACGCCTGCACCAATTTCTTTGCGACGGGCGAAGTGAGTTAAATCCGGCCCGATTGTGGCATCCGCAGCAGTTCCCTGAACAGTATGGCAGCGGGGACAGGTGGCCTGGAAAAAGTATTTCTTGCCGGCTGCAGCCAGGGGGGAGAGTAATCGGGGCTGTTCGGTCGCCTGCTTCTCGCTGGCTTCCCATTGTTGAAACTCTTCTTTCGTGACGGCATAGACTTTGAAGTTCATCCAGGCGTGCTGGGCTCCACAGTACTCCGAACAGCGTCCCTGGTACGAACCGGGTTTACTCGCCTGCAGCCAGATGAAATTGTCCCGACCCGGGATGGCATCGATTTTGGGTCCCAGTTGGGCAACCCAGAAGCTATGGATCACATCAGCCGAAGTGACCAGAACGCGAAATTTTTTGTCTTTATCTGCGGGTAAATAAATTTCATTGGCGGTAATTACCCCTGATTTAGGATATTTCACTTCCCACCACCACTGGTGTCCGGTCACGATCAGATCGACATCGTCGAAATTAATTTTGCCGTCTGGGGCGACCTCGGGTATCGCGTTGAGGGTGATGATCAGATGGGCGCTGATCGCGACCAGCCAGATAACAATGACCACCGGACCGATCATCCAGAAGATTTCTGATCTTTCGCTGCCAAAATTCTGATCCGGTTGTGTATCACGGCGTCGACCACGCGAAATGGCAATCAGGATTAATCCCGATACAATCGCGAAAACGACAGCACTGATGAGCAATACCTGAAGAAACAAATCGTTAATGGCCTCTGCCTGCGGAGACGCGGGGTCAAGAACAGGAATCACAGAGTTCATAGTCAATGCCTGGCATCCGGTATTCAAAGGTGTCGGTTTCGCGCTGATGTGTTACTGGATCGGTGAGATGATCGCAGCAAAGATCCTGTTTCAATCAGTGACTGTTCGCTCATTCTAATCTGGAACGATTGCATTCAAGCCACCACTTTAATTTGAATCTGACCCAGTATAGTGCATTAGTCTGATTAATGTATGTGAATTCATCAATTTCTAATATGAAAAAATCTGATCCACACACAAAATAGTTCAGGACCCAGATGGACTATCTTACCTATGTGAATAAGAATTCAAACAAATTCGGGCAACGGCCTTCATTTCCATCGTAATGTGGAAGAGTCAGACTTTAATTTATCGTAAAAGTGGTGATCGCATTTCCGGACCGGGCTTTCTGATTAATTAAACGCTGACGCAATGATATTGGAGAGTTTTACCAGACGCCAGGGAACCTGGGAACGAATGGCTGTCGTCAGCAGCACTGCGAAACCATCACGGCGGCGGTCCATCCAGACCATGGTTCCGGTGGCTCCTGTGTGACCAAACACGCTACGGTCGAGCAGGTTTCCCCAGCTTCCGGTCTGGCCGGGATGATTCAAACGCCAGCCCAGCCCCCAGGGTTGAGAGCGGCGAATCGGTTCTGGCAGATCGGGATAGTCGTTCAAGCGATTGGTGGTCGCCATCTCCAGCATTGAGCGGGAGAGCAGACGTCTGTCTGCGACTTCGCCATAATTCAGCATGCACTGACAGATGACTGCCAGATCCGCAGGAGAGCTGAACATGCCACCCCAGGGGACTCCCAGATCCTGCCAGTAAGGGCTGTTCCAGCCAAAACTGGAACCAACCTGATATTCCGGTGTTTCGACGCGGACCAGCCGCTCACGTGGAAAGTCTCCCCGTCCCAGCCAGGTATTCTGAAGATCCAAGGGTTTGATGATTTCATCACGGACATGCTGCGCAATGGTTTTGCGGGTCAGCCTTTGCACGATTTCCGCGACAATCAGCGTACCCATACTCTGGTAGCTGAGTCCTGTTCCTGCCGGCTGGAACAGGGGAACGGTATCGTATATGGCTCCATGGATGAACTGTTTAAGCGGTGCCAGCGACTGGCGAAGTTCCACATTATTCGCCAACATGTCAGGCATCCCCGAAGTATGCGTAAACAGGTGATGGACCAGAATGGATTCTTTATGGTGTGCGGCGAAATCGGGGATATAATGTGTAACCGGCAGAGACAGGACCAGGTCGCCTCGCTCCACCAGTCGCAGTGCACTCATATAGACAATGGGCTTCGTAATGGAGGCGAGCAGAAACATGCCATCAGGGCGAATCGCTTCTGCATTTTTTTCAGGCCCCTGTTTCCCAAAGAATTGAGGCTCGACCATTTTGCCATGCCGCCCGACGACAATGGCGGCCCCGGGGACACTGCCCTCCGCAGTCCACTCTTCCAGCAATCTTCCCGCCTGTTTCAGCCGCTCATGATCGAGATTGATTTCCTGAGGTTTGACGATCGGCAGTGAAGTCATCGGCTTATTCCTGATAGGGGGGAGTCTGTGTTGACTCTGCGAGATTCATTTACCATGATCGATCTCAGGGAAATCGTCAAGCGAGTGGTTGACGATTTTCCGTCAAACTGTTTCGGGGTTATCTCATCCAGCGAAGGGGCGGTTCATGGTTCGGATTTTGTTATCGATCACAGTTTTCTTAATAATCGGGGATATATGCTCTGCGGTACAGGCGGCAGAATTACCAGAGCGCGACAGCAGTTTTTCCATCGCGACACAGGAATGGCCGTTTCAGCCGGGCCCCCGATCGGTCAAAGTGTATCTGTATTATCCGGGAAATGAACTCAAAAATGTGAATGCCGACACCGGGCTGATGCTTAATCTGCACAACTGGGGAGGCACGAATTCTTCCGGCGCCGGGAATCCGGCGGTGCTTACCAGGGAATTGAACGTGATTGCCATCTCGGTGGATTATGTGCAAAGTGGTTCCTGGAATGATCAGTCGGGGGCTCCTTATGATTTTGGATACCTGCAGGCCATTGATGCCTTGCGGGCTCTCTCGCATGTGTATCATGCACTGCGCGAGCAGAAAATTCCTTTTAATTCGCGCCGGATTTATTCTGCCGGTGGTTCGGGAGGGGGAAATGTGACACTGATGTGTAATAAATTTGCGCCGCATACCTTCACATGTGTGGTTGATATCTGTGGGATGCCTCGACTGTCGGATGATATCGCATTTAATCTGCCAGGAGGCAGCAGCCTGGATGCCCGCTACAGTCGGGATCAAAATTCGGCTGATTATCTTTCACCCGGAGCTCAGGAAATCCGTTTCATCGGGAACCCCGATCATCTGAAAGCCATGAAAGCAATGGGGTATGCCGGGAAAATTGTGATCATTCATGGAACAGGGGATACGACCTGTCCTTATGAAGACGCAAAACAGATGGTTCAGAATATGCAGGCGGCTGATTTGGATGTCAAAGCCAAATTTGTGACGCAGGCTGATCTGGATGGCGTCGTTTTTAAAAATACGGGTCATTCGCTGGGTGACCGGACAAAGATGATTGTCGAATTTGGTGGTCCCTATATCATTCCCGGTAATCAGAAGTTTCGACTGCGTGAGTCACCGACTGATTTTGAATTGAAACAGGATGTGATCTATCCGACTTCCGATGGTCGTTATGTGATTTCCTATTCTAATGGAGTTCCTGAAGTACGCTTTGAAGCGAAGTAAGAAGCGGCCCAGGTTGACTATGCAGCTCCCATCAGGGGCGGTGATCAGGATTGAAATCAGTGAGTGCTTTGGGAGGCATGGCGACACGTAGCGCATTGAGTACCGCGAGTACGTCGATGACTTCCTGGGAAATCGCGCCGGCTACGGGAGGGAGATAACCGGCAGCAGCCAGCAGCATGCCGAACATGCTCAATATCATGCCTCCGATGGCGCTTTGCAACGCGATGCGGCGCATGCGGCGGCTGATATGCAGGAATTCGTCGATCTTCTGCAGAGAACTGTCCATCACAATCACATCGGCAGCTTCAGTGGTGACATCACTGTTTTGCCCAAAGGCCATGCCGACGGTCGCTGCGACGAGAGCCGGCGCGTCATTGATACCATCACCGACAAAGATGGTATTCGCCTGGCTCGTTTCCGCATTGACGATTTCCAGTTTTTGTTCGGGACTCTGGCTGAAGTAGACGTTTTCTATGCCAACCTGCTCGGCGAGGTAACGTACCTCTGATTCCCGGTCGCCGGAAACCAGCATTGTTTTCTGAATCTGATGTCGAGGCGAAAGGTGCGATATAAAAGATTGTCCGTCTGTCCGGGGAGTATCACGAAATCGATAAATGCCGGCGTACTGATCATCAATCAGAATGACGCATTCCAGGCCTCCCGCCTGCGGAGGGAGTTGCGTTTCCAGGTCGGGTTGCTGTTTGATCAGTTTTTTGCGGCTGGTGATCTGCACCGAATGTCCTGTGACTGTTCCCTGCATTCCCTGTCCCGGCGGTTCACTGATTTTCGAAGCATCATGACTGACTGCTTTTTCTGCCTGAATCGCCTTCAGGATTGCCCCGGCGAGGGGATGTTTGGAAAACCGTTCCAGGCTGCCGACGAGTGAGAGGACTTCCAGTGGATCGAAACCCGGTGCGCAGAGTTGTTCGGTAAGCTGAGGTTCGCCGTAGGTCAGGGTTCCTGTTTTATCGAAAATAATCACGCGACAGGTATCTGCTGTTTCGAGTGCGGTAGGATCGCGAACAATGATTGCCCTGCGTGCGGCAAGTGAGATGGAGCCGATAATGGCTACCGGGATCGCAATCAGCAGCGGGCAGGGTGTAGCGACCACCATCACGGCGAGAAAGCGTACCGGGTCCCCGGAGATGATCCAGGCAACCAGCCCGATCAGCACTGCCAGGGGTGTGTACCAGGCACCGAGCCTGTCGGCCAGTCGTCTCATTCGCGGACGATGCTGTTCAGAGGTCTGCATGACCTGCATGATCTTGGCATAGCGGGAGTCGACAGCTCGTTTTTCCGCGCGGATGATCAGAGCTGATTCACCGTTGATGGCTCCAGAAAGTACCTGGGAGCCCGGCGTTTTGGACATCATATATGGCTCCCCGGTGAGATAGGATTCGTCCATCACGCCATGTCCTTCGATGACCGTTCCATCGACAGGACAGATTTCATGCGGAAAGATGGCCAGCGTATCATTGATGGCAATCTGATCGAGGGAGGTATCCTCGACGCCGGTGTCCGTCTTTTTATGGGCAATCGAGGGCATGCGTTTGCTGAGTGCCTGCAGGACGGATGAAGCACTCCGGACAGCATAAGCTTCCAGGGCTTCACCGCCGGACAGCATCAATACAACCAGGGAACCGGCCAGGTATTCATCGAGCAGCACGGATACAACAATAGAGATTCCCGCCAGCAGGTCGGAACCAAACTCGCGATGAACCATCTTGACCAGCAGACCCCAGACCAGCGGTGTCCCTCCCAGTGCCAGTACGGACCACAGGGGAAGATTTTGAATCCATTCTGCGCTGCCTGTTCCAAACCGCAGGATCAAATGGGCTGTGATCATGATGATCGTAAAAACAGCAATCAATGTTTCCAGAGATTTCCAGACAGCTGAACCCGCTCTCGTTGGATTAGAGTTCGACACACTTATCCCTTTAAATATGGAAAATCCAGAATATTATGAAGGCAGATATTGAGGAATCTGGAACGCGTCACATTTAATCATAGCGTCTCTCAATCTAATAGACTCGGCCCCAATGGCTTTGGAGACGCTAAAGTCATACGGGACACAGTCTAATATAGACTGGAATTTCCGAGTGTAAACAGACGAGATAGCAGAAGGGGAATAAACAGGAGATTCTCTGGTCGTCAGTCGATGATCATCTGCGCGATCAGTCCGAAAACGAAGCCAATCACTGCGCCGAGGGAAGGTGCCCAGCGTCGTTCGAGTTGCGCCTGCGGTGCGATATCCTGAAACGTCAAATAGAGAATGCCTCCTGCTGCGAAGAGCATGATCAGGCCCACCAGTCGGGGAATGGAAGCCAGGAAGTAAAAACCGATGAGCCCGGAAACAGGTCCCAGCAGAACCAGCAGACAAAATCCGGGCAGAATCATCGATTTTCGCATGGTCGATGAACTGGCCAGTTCGCGATAGGCATTAAAACCCTCAGGCAGGTTTTGCAGACCAATCAGGATGGCAAGCAGTAAGCCCACTGAATGGCTGTTGGTCGCGAAGGAAGCTCCCAACGCCATGGATTCCGGAACAAAGTCGAGCAGCAAGGCAAGCAACTGCGCAGCAGAACTGCGATGCGTCGCCAGCCAGATGTCGCAGAACATAAAGCAGATTCCACCTGAGAGTATGGCGAGAGAAGCAATCCAGGGTGGTTGTTCGGAAATACCTTCCGGTATGAGGACCAGTGCGACCGCAGCCAGCAACACACCCCCTCCAAAGGCGATGACCGAGTGGCGAAATTCGTCTTCCAGCCATTGAGGATGTATGTTTTCAATTTTGGCAAGAAAGCCGCCGACAGGAATCGTGATACCTGCGAGTGTAGTCAGTGCAATGACTTCCCATACGTCAGACAAAGCAAATCCTTCTCAATAAAACAGCGCTGTTATTCAGGTACGATCATTGTCAAATGATACCAGAATTGCGGAATGCGCAACATGAAACAGAAACCGTCAAATTGTCAGCATGCAAAAAAAAACAGCCCGGGTAGGAAACCGGGCTGTGAGGGACGAAATTGATTGAGTCAATTATTGGGGCAGCCGACCTGGTTCCACTTTGGTGAAAGGACCGCTACAGGCTTTCATAAACGCGACCAGGTCTTTTTTATCCTGTTCTGTCAGATTCAGCTTTTTGATTTTATCACTTAGATAGGGATTCGGATCGCCGCCTTTGTTGTAATGTTCGACAACTTCCTCAAGAGTTTCCAGTGATCCATCATGCATGTAAGGTGCACTGAATTCAACATTTCGGATAGTTGGCGTTTTGAAGGCACCTTTATCTTCTTCTTTTCTGGTGACTTCATACCGCCCCAGGTCTGGCTCTTTGGCAGACATGCCAATTCCCAGGTTGTGATACTTTTCATCAGCAAGGTTAGGGCCCAGATGACAGGCAGAACAGTTTACCTTCTCACTGAAAAACAGATCCCGACCTCGTTTGGCACTTTCTGACATGGGGTGTGCTTCAGCGAGTTTCAGAGCGGCGGTATATTCTGCTTCAAAGTCTTCCAGGTCTTCTTTATCCAGTTTCAGGAAAGGACGCAGTTGTTCATGATAATCGAAGGGAGAAGGGCCAGACACCAGGGTGCGTTCGAAAGCGGCAATGGCTTTTCCAATGTTGTCAATGTTGACGCCATCGTTGAAGATTTTGTGGAACTGAAGTCGGTAGCCGGGAATCTCCTTAATGGATTTCACAACCGCTTCATGAGTGTGTCCCATTTCAATCGGATTGGCGATCGGACCAACGGCCTGCTCTTCCAGTGTGGCAGCACGGCCGTCCCAGAACTGAGGACCACTCAGAATCCGGTTGTAACTTACAGGTGAGTTACGTCCTCCTTCAAGGTCCTTGATTCCGATACCAAACTGCGTGTGCCGACCAAAGCCTTCCTCAGGGTGGTGACAACTGGCACAACTGATGGTATTGTCAGAAGAGAGACGCGTGTCAAAATACAACTGTCGTCCCAGTTCGACTTTGGCGCGTGTAAGCGGATTCTCTTTGAGGCCGACAATCTGGGCGGCGCCGGCGTTCAAGCCCAGCGGCAATGTGATTTCCAGAACTTCATGGTTTGCTGGATCGCCCAGCCAGTCTTTGATCTCTTTTTCCGTCAAGGGACCTTTGCCGGGAATCCCCGAAGTCAGTTCTGCTGTTCCCAGCATGACCTTATTTGATTTCGGGGCTGATGTTTTCTCTGCAGCCTCTAAACGGTATTGTGAAAGAAAGCCAATCATCATTCCGCAAACGACGCTGAATTTGATAATCGATTGACAATGACTGAGAACCATGGATTTCATGTGAATTTGTTCCTTTCCGGGCTGCTCCCGGTTTTATCTCGCTGAATGATTCAATTGACTGTGAATCGTTGATTTCAGATAAACATGTCAGTAACGAACGGTAAATGGTCCGTTTTAATTCTGGTGGGATCGTGATGCGCTCACGATAAAGGTGTGATATATTGAATTATAAACATGCGAAAGGGGGATTTCAATTTGAAAAAGCGACAAAGGTGTCCAGAATTCAGGAAATCAAATTTGCCATTCAATATAGTTTCAGGATACTTCCGCCGGGCTGGTCTGCAGCAATACCATCTCTTTGTATTTTCCCCCTGCTTCCATTAAGGAGTCATGTGTTCCGCTTTCGATGATGCGTCCCCCTTCGAAAACGATAATACGACTGGCGTGCGTGATGGTGCTCAGGCGGTGGGCAATGACAAAGCAGGTGCGATCCTGCATTAAGGTTGTGAGACTGTCCTGGATAAGTCGTTCACTTTCGGTATCCAGATTGCTGGTGGCTTCATCGAAAATTAATATTTTGGGATCAGCGAGAATGGCGCGGGCGATTGCCAGTCGCTGGCGTTGTCCACCACTGAGTTTGACACCACGTTCCCCGATAAGCGTCTGATAGCCGTTCGGTAAAGTTCTGATAAATTCGTCTGCATTCGCGATTTCTGCCGCATATTGAATCTGTTCGAGTGTCGCTTTACGGTTTCCATATCCTATGTTTTCCGCGATCGAACCATCAAACAGAAAAACGTCCTGTTCCACCACGCCGATGTGATTTCGGTAACTTTCCACATCGAGATCAACCAGGTTCCTGCCATCGAGCAGGATCCGACCCGACGTGGGATCGTAGAATCGGGCCACCAGATTGCAGAAGGTGGTTTTACCGGCGCCACTGGCGCCTACCAGTGCAATGGTTTCGCCGGGAGCAATATCGAGTGAGACTTCCTGGAGTGCATATTGCTGAGAATTCGGATACTGAAAGCTGACATTCTCAAACGTAACCTGACCTTCAATTTCGGCTTTTGTAATGGACTGCGCGGTTGCCGATTCCATTTCGCGCGGTTCGTCCAGCAGGTCAAGAACGCGATCAAAGCCGGACAGACTGTTCTGGAACTGGGCTGCACTCTGTGCGAGTACCGCGAGGGGACCGAGCAGCATCAGCAGGTAAGCCAGGAACATGACCAGGTCTCCCAGAGTTAATTCTCCCTGCAGCACCTGCCAGCCCCCATACAGGAGCAAACATGCTGAAGCTACGGGAATGATCGTTTCCCAGACGATCTCAATAAAACGCGACCACCACCAGGCATACAGTTCCTGGCGTCCCATCAGGTGATTTCCTCTCAGAACGCGACTGGTTTCAGAACGCTGGCGTCCAAAAGCGCGGACCACGCGCATCCCCCCAAATGATTCCGTTGCCAACGCATCAACGGCGACCCGTTGCGCCCTGATTTTACGATGTTGCGGACGGATACGGCTGATCCATGTGCGGTGTGACAGATAGACCAGTGGAACGAGAAAGAGTGCTCCTAACAGAAGTCGCCAGTCAACCCAGGCAAGGATCATCAGACTACCCAGCAGCTGGATGATGGCACGACAGGGATTGTAAAGCATGCCGAACACGAGTTCTCCCACACTGCCGGCATCTTCGCGTAAGATACTTGCAGCGCCTCCCGATTTGAGTTCCTGTACGCGATGCAGGGGCAGTCGAACCGCTTGTGCGAACACATCCTTACGGACTTTCATCTGAATCATTTTGGTCACGCGTGTGGCATGCCAACGTCCCCAGATCTGCAGTCCAATACGAATCAGGGAAATAATTATGACGGTTACCGTAATCGAGACCAGCATCGGCCAGGGTTCCTGCGGGAACCATGCCGGCATAGATGGCGGGAGCGGCTTTTTGTCGAGCACATAATCCACGACAAATTTGGTTGCCGCCGGCGGAATCAAAGCGAGTAAGGTTGCCACCGTTAAAGATAAGAGAGACAAAATCATTGCCCCGCGATGAACTTTCAGCAGCCCCAGAAAACTTTTTACCAGTTCCCAGGAAGAACGGTCGCGTTTGGCGGCGGGTTTTCCCCGGGAAGTGCTGTGAGCTTCCAGAAATTCTTCTTTATATTCTTCAAACTGTTGACGACTTGAAGTCGAGTTCGTGCTCATGGAATCTCTTTGTCTTGATGATCTCTGCAAAAACAGGTGATGGGAGGCAGGTTAATCGAAATCAGGTATAAACAGCCTGATCACATTATATTCAGTAGCGCGTATGAAAGCGAACTGAACGCTGCAATCAGCGGGGAAAGGCAGGGGATCGAGTTGTCTATTCAGCCAGTTCCGTTCGGGGAGCTTGAATCAGACACTTTGAAAACACGCAGGGGGTCTGTTTTCAAGATCGAGGAAGGCATTAAAACCAGAAACTGCTGCAGTACAGATGTAAGTACTCGATACTGCAGCAGTGAAACGGATTACTTCGTAATCGGGTCTTTGGGTTTATCGTCTGTGAGTGGGAAATCAATGGTATTGGATTTGTCGGCAACCACAGTGGCGCGCAGGCCGGACTTTTCGAGGTCTCCATACCATTCCGGGATAACAGATTCTGGCCCTGCGTTTCCATCAACGGCATCTTCCGGCAGCCCAGATCCACCAGGACTGGTGAGAGCGGTGATCATGATTTTATAATCACCGGGAATAACTCCGTCATCATCAGTAAACGTTCCCATTTCATAGGACCCATTCCGATCAATCTTTCCCTGGGCGGAGGGGCCTCCGTTAACGGGGATGAAAACGAGTGAGCCGATGCTTAACGGTTTACCATTATAGGTGACTTTGCCGGAAACTGTGGAACGTGCAGGATGACCATCACCACATCCATACGCAGTCAATAAGACGAAGCTCAACAGCAGCGGAAGCATGCCGGACCATTTCCGGCGTTCCTGCGAGATATAAAAAAACAAAAGTTTCATTGCTGGCACCTTAAGTAGAGAATCACTGATCACTTCTGCCAGATTATCTTAAATCCAGGAGCGAAAGCATGTTGTTATTTTTCTTCTATCTGTCTCATTCAACAGATAGGATTAGTTCCACTCGCCAAGGACTTCTCCACCAGCGCGTGTTCCTAATGCTTTCAGTAATCCCAGGTCAATGTTCTCGCTGATGAAATGCACTGATCCATCAGCCATCATGAAATGAGCGCCTCCTACATGGTAACTGGTATAGGGGGTGTGATTGGTTCCAAAATCGCCTCGATAGTTGATGGGGAACTGAATATTCTTACTGTCTAAAGTCAGACGCTGAGTATTAACATACCAGTAAATTCCCCAGGTCCAGGGTTGGATACCACCCCAGCCTGCTTTCATCGCAGAAGACCAGCCTTGCGAAGACGATGATTCCCCCAGCAATATGGTGTTCGAGACACCGTCTGTCGCATCGCGGAATTTTGTGTTGCTGAGCGGGTACATTAGCCCGGTGTTTGCCCACCGATAGTTATTCCCGTCTGAGGGATTAGTAACATCTTCGATGCGACCTGCGCATCCGCGATAGTGTAACGCACCATGTCCTACAATCCATGGCAGGGTGCTGCTTACAATGTCAGGAGAGCGATTTCCTAATGCCGAGGAAGGGCAGGCGAGAACCGGAATGGGACCCCAGACCTGATTGGAACCGTTGTGGGGAGCAGTATCGTATCGCCATGGACCGAGCTCGGTAATGGGATTAGGCGAGAATCCCTGCATTGCTTGAAGACGTGTTGCTTCATCGATGTAAGGAAATATTTTAGGAGCCCAGCCCATATGGTATCCCCCTCCAGGGTAGGAGGGAGTGGGATGACTGCCGTTAGGTAAGCTGGTGAAGGTGTCGTGATAGTTGTGAAAGGCCAGCCCCAACTGTTTCATGTTGTTCTTGCATTGAGAGCGACGAGCCGCTTCACGCGCCTGTTGGACCGCCGGCAGAAGCAGGGCAATCAGAATCGCTATGATTGCGATGACAACGAGTAATTCAATTAACGTGAATGCGCTTCTTCGGGATGATTTGCCCATGGTTCATTTCCTCATATAGAATTAATATGGTATGGAAAAAGGAAATATTGAGCGGCTGGAAGATCGAGTCGCTTATTTTAAATCATGTTTTAATTTCATAATTAAGATTAGATAAATAAGGAACCTAAACAAAATGGTATACGAAGTTAGAGAGTTGTCAAATCTTTTTTAGTAAATCTGACTGTCTATGGTTTTTTAGAGAGAGGATTACGTTTTAATTGTCTAATTTCGTGCGTTGATTTGTCGTTTTCAGGATAAAAGTTCGCTCAACCTCCTGGTTTCGGGGAAACCGCTTGTATTCAGATCTGACCTGCTGTTTCTGAGGGTTTCTCTGGACCTGAGAGAATGTCGAACGTAACATGAATTCTATAGCCCTGCACCGAATCCTTTCTCAATTCTCCTTCCCTGCCTTGAAAGACCGTATTGAATATTCATGACAGACCTGTCCAGACTGATCTTTGTATTACTATGTGCTTTAACCGGGAATGTGGTCTGCGCAGCGGACAAGATCAACTTCAGCCATGAAATTCTGCCTATTCTTTCTGATCGCTGTTTTCACTGTCATGGTCCGGATCCCACGCATCGAGAAGCTGATCTCAGGCTCGATCTCGTGGAAGCGGCGACCGAGAATCGGGACGGTACATTTGCCATCGCTCCCGGGAAGCCGGAGTTGAGCGAAGTTTTGGCGCGGATTACCAGTTCCGATTCGGATCTGTTAATGCCACCCGCTGATTCCCATCGCAAGCCATTAACGAAAAAGCAAATCGCCACCATTCGCCAATGGATCGCAGAAGGGGCACAATGGGGAAAACACTGGTCGTTCGAGCCACCGGTGAAAGTCGCGTTGCATGGGCAGGAAGCGAATCTCAACCCCATTGATGCCCTGGTCCAGCGAAAACTGACTGAAGCGCGGCTGACGTTTTCAGAACCTGCGTCCAGACGAACCCTGATTCGTCGGCTCTCCTTTGATTTAACGGGGCTGCCACCTTCAGTGGAGGATGTGGAAGCATTCGTCAACGACAATTCGCCTGACGCGGATTTGAAACTGGTTAATCGTCTGCTTAAGTCAAAGCATTATGGCGAGCGAATGGCGATGTGGTGGCTGGATCTCGCGCGTTACTCAGATACCGATGGCTTTCAGCAGGATTCTACCAGAACAAACTGGCCGTGGCGTGACTGGGTGATTCAGTCATTCAATGAGAACAAACCCTTCGACCAGTTTACGATCGAGCAGTTCGCCGGCGATCTGTTACCGGATGCCACAGACGAACAGAAACTGGCAACCTGTTTTCATCGGAATCACATGACCAATGGAGAAGGGGGACGCGATCCGGAAGAATCGCGGGTCGATTATGTGATCGACCGGGTCAACACGACGGGTACCGTCTGGCTGGGGTTGACCCTGGGGTGTTGCCAGTGTCATTCACACAAGTTTGATCCCATCTCACAGACGGACTACTACAGTCTGTATGCGTTTTTCAACAGTATCGACGAAGATGGCAAAGCCGGCAATCGTGCAAAGCCTTATCTAAAATATCAATCGCCGCTGGCAGAACGTGCGGTCCTGGAATCTCAGCAGGTCGTTGATCAGCGTAAGCCGCTGGAAGCAGCGGCGCTTCAGCAGGCGAAACAGGAATTTGAGCCGTGGCTGATGGAGCAGATGCAGCGGGTAGAAAACGGGTTTACCGCCTGGCATCTGCCGGAACTGCGCTCTGTCAAGTCGGTTGAAGGAACCGTACTGACTGCAGAGAAAACAGGCGTGATTCAAGCCAGCGGCCCGACACCTCGCCAGGACGATTATCGACTGGTGGCGGCGACAGCCTTACCTCGTATCACAGGCTTGCGTCTGGAGGTCTTTCCACATGAATCGCATACTGGAGGGAAACTGAGTCGCGGGGATAGTGGTGAATTTATTCTGACCGATGTCAAACTTCAGGTCCGCCGTGAAGGAAGTTCTCAGCTGAAAGACATCGACTTCGTCTCCGCGATTGCCGATGTCGAAAAAGACGTCAAAGGCCGCAACTACGGGAAAATCAAAGATACACTCGACGACGATCCCCGCAATGGCTGGACGACCGAAACCCATGATGCGCAACAGAAACATGTCGCCGTCTTCGAACTGGCAGAGCCCCTGCAGTTAGAGGAAAGCGAAGAACTGATCTTCGTCATGCTGCATCGGTCCACAGAAGGTGATGCGAATATCGGCCGCTTTCGAGTGATGCTGACCGATCAGCCTGGGCCTGCCGTTCGTTCACTGGAGCCTATGCCTTTAGAGGTGCTCGCTGCAGCAAATCTTAAGGAGCCGGAAAAACTCGAACCGAAACTGAAGCAGCGGCTGCTGGATCAGTTTCTGGTAGATCATGATTTATATCAGCAGCGTAAAACAGAGCTGGATCAGGCCCAGGCACAACTGGCACAAGTGAAAAAAGGGGCCGGCGAGCTGAATGTGATGGTGCTGGCAGAACGTCAGGAACCCCGCCAGACATTTGTGCTGGAACGAGGCGTCTGGGACAAGCACGGCAAACAAGTCACACGATCGGTCCCCGCTGCGGTTCTACCTCTACCAGCCGAACAGACGAAAGACCGGTTGGACCTGGCAGAGTGGCTGGTCTCACGACAGAATCCGTTAACGGCGCGCGTTGTTGTGAATCACTTGTGGCAGATCTCTTTTGGAACGGGACTGGTACGTACACCTGGTGACTTTGGACTGCAGGGGGAGCTACCGACTCATCCGGCGGTTCTTGACTGGCTGGCAGTGGAACTAATGGAGCATGATTGGGATCTGCAGCATATTCTCAGGTTAATCGTGACCAGCCGCACGTATCAGCAGCAGAGCAGCCTCACCGCAGAACTGCTGGAACGTGATCCGGAAAATCGTCTGCTGGCACGGGGGGCTCGCTTTCGCTTGCCCAGTTGGATGATTCGCGATGCGGCTCTGCAGGCCAGTGGTCTGCTCAACCCGGCACTGGGAGGGCCTCCCGTGATGCCTTATCAACCGCCCGGTGTCTGGACCGAAATGTTCATGGGGCGTTTCCGCTACGAACCCAGTCAGGGCGCAGCCCAGTATCGACGAAGTCTGTATGCATTCTGGCGTCGTTCCAGTGCACCCACATTCCTGTTTGACAGTGCACAGCGTCGTGTCTGTGAAGTACAGCCCCGCCGAACCAATACACCTCTGCAGGCTTTAACTTTACTCAATGATCAAAGCATGCTGGAATCTTCGCGAGAGCTGGCACGCACGGCGATTCAGCAGAAGAGAACCACAGAGGAACGTCTGGATTTCATCGCACAGCATATTCTGTCGCGAACACTTAAGCAGCAGGAATCAGAAGTTTTGAAACAGGAACAGCAGCAGTCTTTCACATTTTATCAGCGCAATCAGGATGAAGCATTGAAGCTGATTTCCAGTGGACAGCCACCTGTCGTCAACAAAGTTTCGCCTGACGAACTGGCCGCTTATATGGTGGTTGCCAGCATGGTCTTTAATCTGGATGAGGCGATCACCCATGAATAATCCATTTGAAAATACAGCACTTGAGGAGACCCGCCGCTATTTCCTGGGGCGGGGAGCAGGCGTCAGCCTGGGGGCGATGGCGTTCAGCCTGTTAGAAAACTTGCGCCGGGCTACCGCAGAACCGAAACAGAATCTCGGGCTGCCGGATCTGCCTCACAATCCACCGCGGACGAAGAATGTGATTTTTCTGACTCAGTCGGGTGGCCCTTCTCAGATTGAGCTGTTCGATCATAAACCGAATCTGATGAAGTGGGCAGGCAAGGAACTGCCTGACAGTATTCGCGGCGGACAGCGGCTGACAACGATGACCGCCAATCAGAAGCAACTGATCATGCCGTCCCGCACGAAGTTTCAACGGTATGGTGAGAGTGGTGCGACATTGGGTGAGTGGCTGCCTTATCATGGTGAAATCGCTGATGAGCTCTGTTTCATCAAGTCGATGGTCACTGATGAGATCAATCATGCTCCCGCGATGACCAAATTTCTGACCGGACATCAACTGCCGGGAAGACCCTCAATAGGTGCCTGGAGCAGCTATGGACTGGGAAGTGAAAATCAGAATCTGCCTGATTACCTGGTATTGATTTCGAAGATGAAGCGTCCCAGCGATCAACCATTGTACGATCATTACTGGGGCAGTGGATTTCTGCCTTCACAATATCAGGGCGTCAAACTCAGAAACGCGAAAGAGCCCGTGCTCTACCTGCGCGACCCGAATGGCATGCCCCGCAGTGTCCGACGGGGGATGTTAAACGGAATTTCGGAACTGAACCAGATGCGACTGAAACAGACGGGCGACCCGGAAATTGAAACGCGAATTCGCCAATATGAAATGGCATGGCGGATGCAGTCCAGTATTCCCGAGCTGAATGATCTGAGTGACGAACCGGAATCCACGTTTGAATTATACGGCCCCGATTCACGGCGGCCGGGAAGTTATGCGGCCAACTGTGTACAGGCCCGGCGTCTGATTGAAAGGGGCGTGCGGTTCGTGCAGTTATTTCATCCCGACTGGGATCATCACAGTCGTTTAAGTTCATGGTGCATCGCCCGTTGTCGTGATACCGATCAAGCGAGTGCCGCACTCGTCAAAGATCTCAAACAGCGTGGTCTTTTAGATGAGACACTGGTGATCTGGGGTGGCGAATTCGGTCGCGGTGTGGCCGGACAGGGAAAATGGGACAGTCCCGAAGGGGGCCGCGATCATCATCCTCGTTGCTTTACTACCTGGCTGGCGGGAGGCGGCGTCAAAGCGGGACTGACCTACGGTGCGACCGATGAATTCAGTTACAACGTTGCCGAGAACCCGGTTCATGTGCGTGATCTGCATGCGACTGTGCTGCACCTGCTGGGCATCGATCATGAACGATTTACTTACAGGCATCAGGGATTAGATTTCAAACTGACGGGCGTCGAACCGTCGCGCATCATCAAGGAGATACTGACATGAGACGGTTCAACAACACATGGTTATTCCTGTTAGTGGCTGGTTTGAGCCTTTGCTCGCTGGTTGAAGCACGCGAGCCGGATGCCGTGATTGATCTCTGGGAGCAGAACGCGCCGGGCGAAACCACGCGTGAGACTGGCGTCAAACTGGATCGGCGGGCGAACGAAAATCCACCCGCCACGCGCATCAAAGAAATCACTCGCCCGCAACTGAATCTGTTTCAGCCACCGGCAGAAAAACGCAACGGGACTGCGGTCCTGATTTTTCCAGGGGGTGGATATAACTATGTCGTGGCAGACAAGGAGGGATCTGAAACTGCTGAATGGTTGAATTCTCTGGGGATCACGGCGTTCGTTGCCCATTATCGCACAAAGGAAC
The DNA here is from genome assembly GCA_002706765.1 of Gimesia sp. Taxonomy (GTDB): domain Bacteria; phylum Planctomycetota; class Planctomycetia; order Planctomycetales; family Planctomycetaceae; genus Gimesia. The sequence goes on along the minus strand of PAJV01000062.1, from coordinate 1,809 downwards.
CGAAGCCTCGTGCGCAGACAGACGCCAGTCTGCCTCCCAGTTCGGAGCGGCCTTTACAGGATGGACAGCGTGCTGTCAGCCTGGTCCGTAAACGGGCTGCGGAATGGGGAATCAAGCCTGATCGGATCGGCGTGATCGGTTTTTCCGCCGGAGGTCAGGCAGCGGCTTTGATTTCCACCCGATTTGAAGAACGTGCTTATTCAGCGGCTGACGAGGTGGATGAGATTTCGTGCCGCCCCGATTTCAGTATGCTGATTTATCCCTGGCGGCTGGTCGACGAAAACACAGGCGAACTGAATAAGGTGTTGACGATTAATAAGACCACACCTCCGACGCTGATGATTCACGCGCATAATGACCATGCGACGCCCATCAGCAGCATTCTGTTCTACACTGCCTTAAAGAAAAATGGCGTGTCCGGCGAACTCCATATTTATGAGAATGGCGGTCATGGTTACGGGATGCGACCCGTGGAAGATTCAAACGTCGATACCTGGCCGGATCGCGCCGCAGACTGGCTGCGACAGCGATCTCTGGCTAATCCTGGTACAAAGGACTGACTGTCAGTCAGCCGCAGGTGTGGTTTCACAGTTTTTCAGTGCCAGCAGCGTGTAAGCGGTGACCAGGTTCGGGTCGCCTTCAAACCAGCGATTGGATTTGGAGTTAACCCAACTGCCGTTTTCCTGCTGGACTTTGAACAGGTGACTGGCAAGTTCATTTCGCCAGTCGTGTTTCTGTCCTTTGCTGTCCGTGACCTGTTTCAGTTCCGCGGTGTCGAGGGCTTTGGCAAACAGCTGATAATAGTAGTAGAGGCCATTGTCCCCCATGCCGGGATTGTTTTCGACGGTGTAGTTTTTCTGAATCCAGTCGAGGGCAGCCTTGACGCGTGGATCTTTAGGAGTCAGCCCGGCGTAGATCATGCTTTTGAGACCGGCGTAAGTCATACTTCCATAGGAGCGGAGGCCGCCGTCCTTGTTTTTCCCGGAAGGAGAAGCACCGCCGGCAGAGACGTTGTAATAGAAGCCGCCATCATTGATCTTGGCAGCGGCCGGAGAAGTATTGAATTCGCTTTCAAGATTCTGACAGCGGGAAACGAAAATGAGTGCTTTCTGAATATCGGGGTCATCGGCTTTTGCGCCGGCGGCTTTGAGGGCTTCAATCATGAAGACAGTATTCGAAAGATCGGGACGGCCTCCATCGGGGCCATAACCTGCACCGCCGTATTCCAGGTCGCTGGGTTTGATATCTTTGCTTTCGTCAAACTGCAGACTGCGGAGGAACTGTTCCGCTTTTTTGATCTGAGGAGTGTATTTGCCTGACTGGTTCGCATCCTGTAATGCCATCAATGCAACTGCTGTTTCGTAGCCGGAATGCTGACTGCGGGCGGAGCAGATACGCCCGTCTTCCTGACAGAATGAGACCAGTTTCTTTAATGCTTTGTCTACGGTCGGATCGGTCAAGGGGACGCCTGATTCAATCAGGGCCGAGGTAACCAGAGCCGAGATGCCCGCCGCTTCACTGAAGGTCCAGGTGCCGTCTTCGTTCTGCGAGTTCTTCAGAAAGTTGATGGCTTTGTCGCGGGACGCTTTTAGCTCTGCCGCATCCGGGCCGGCTGCCGAGAGAGGACTGACGTTCCAGCAGAGACAGCCGATGATCATCAGGCGTAGAAACCAGTACATTAGAATATGCTCCTGAATATTAAAACTGAGGTGCTCTGTAGAAAAGGTCTTGTCAGTTACAAGATCATGATGTTATGCGTGATGGTTCTCAAAACAATCTCCCGGCACTGTGACCAGTAGCAACGTGCTC
>PAJV01000061.1 GCA_002706765.1 Gimesia sp. | reverse complement strand
TCGTGGTCGTGGTCGTGGTCGTGGTCGTGGTCGTGGTCGTGGTCGTGGTCGTGGTCGTGGTCGTGGGGAACATTTGCTGCAGGCACAGCAGGGCTCGAATTAGTCTTGTCAAACAAATAAGCGGCTTCCGCTGCCCGGTAAATGGTTCTCAGTGAAACCTGTTTTTCCGCTGCCAGCTGAGCACACGACTCATATTCCGGCGTAAAGACGGATTGATGACCGGCTGTGAGGGAGAGTTTGCCTGCGACTTCTCCCCAGACAGTTTTGACAGCGTGTGGCTGACGAGGGCGAATGCTGCGCTGCAGAACATGCCGTCTGATTCCCAGGGTTTCGGTTTCCTGAAACAGGATCGCTTCCAGTCGTTCCGCCTCGGCGGGTTGGCAGATGACGCTCAGCATGACCGCCGGTCGGTCTTTTTTCATCTGGATGGCAGCCGAATAAACGTCCAGGGCGCCGGCTTCCATCAGTTTCTGTTTGGTGTATCCAATCACTTCGGGAGTAATGTCATCCAGGTTGGTTTCCAGCAGCGTCACATAATCGGTATTGCTGGAAGTCACCAGCTCACCGACAAAAATCCGCAGCAGGTTTGCCCGTTCGGGAAAGTTTTTCGTGCCGGCACCGTAACCGATCTCTTCAATGGTCATCGCAGGCAGCATGGAAAATCGATCTACCAGCGTCGCGATGATGGCGGCTCCCGTTGGAGTCGTCAGTTCTGCCTGAATGGGAATGTCGGCCAGGGGAATCCCTTTCAGAATTTCCGCAGTCCCGGGTGCAGGCACCGTGCAGATTCCATGATCAATTTTAATCTGACCATAGCCGGTGGGCACGGGGCTGGAAATAATCTGATCCACGCCCAGCAGATCAAAGCCGATAGCGACGCCGACAATATCGACGATGGAATCGATGGCACCCACTTCGTGAAAGTGAACTTTATCGATGGTAGAACCGTGGACTTTGGCTTCCGCAGCAGCGATTGCCGAAAACAGTGAGAGTGACAGTTCATACTGCCGGGCTGTCAGACGATCTGACTGTTTGAGAATCTGGATGATGTCACTTAAGTGCCGATGGGCATGCTGCTCGGGATGTTCAATTTTGACCGCAGTCGCGTGGAAGCCTCCCTTCATCGTCGAAGAGAAGGTGAGTTTTACTCCAGGCAGTCCGAGCGAGTCGATGCCGGCACAAATCTGATCGGGGTCGACACCGGCGTCCACGAGAGCCGCCAGAGTCATATCACCACTAATTCCAGTAGAGCAATCTAAGTAAGCAATCCGCACAGTCGTGTATCCAGAGGGGTTAAAGTCGAGGACAATAGGTAAATTTCAGAAGCGAATTTTAAAGATAACCAGTGGGTTCACCAAGGTCAATTCGTGGGAGCCTTTGAATGAAGGAATGGAGTAACCCGTTTGTTGACAGGGAGATATCCAATAGTCGCACTGATCAGGAATACCTGGGTTCATCAGTTTTTCTGCGAATGTCTTCAGAAACATCTGTGAAACGAAATTTCTGCTTAATTCAAGTCCCCAGAACTTATCGCTGGTAGATGGGCAGATACTGGTATTCTACCGCCAGCGCGAGCACCGCCAGGGAAGTCGCGTAAACTTTCCCCGCCTGCTTTTCACTCCCTTTGGTGGCCAGCCAGCTGCCATCATGTTTCTGAGTTTCCAGCAGTTGCGGGACAATGGCATCCCGTGTTTTTTGCCAGTACTGGCCACCCATCTGAAACATGCCGACGCTGCAGTAATAAGCACCGTAAAAATAATAAAATTCGTCGGGATGCAATGGCTTCTGAATCAGATAGTCGCCCGCTTCCAGCGCATCACGGGTATGATGTTGACCACAGATTTCCAGCGCTAAAATTCCGGTTCCGGTGCGCGTTGCACTCGGGGCACCGCCGGGCTGGTAGGCAAAGCCCACATTATTACGTCCGCGACAGTTGCGGACATACGCGACCGCTTTGTCGATGTGATCTTTAGAAATATCACAGCCGATATTCTTGGCGGCCCGTAAAGCCAGCAACTGCCAGCCGGTCACACTCAGATCGCTGTCGGTACTGGTCTGCGTGTAACGCCAGCCCCCCGCGTTGCGTTTGTCCTTGTTGACATTCTGGGCAGAGACAATCAGTTTCACTGCCCGTTCCAGCACCTCTCTGCATTTTTTTTCTCGCTCACCTGTCAGCATGCCGGCGACTTCAGCCAGCATCAAGGTACTGATGCCATGGCTGTACATCGGCCCGTGACTTTTATGATGGACGACCAGGCCATTGTCAGCCTGATGTGCCAGAACCCAGTCGATCCCTTTATTGATCTGATCACCGTAGGGGCCTTCTTCGGGAACATAACCAGCGGCCATGAACGCCATGATTGCCAGTGAAGTGGCTGCCGTCGATTCGCCATAAGAATTGAAAGACCAGGCACCGGAAGGTTGTTGCGAGTTCGCAAGGAACTGCACCGCCCGTTGAATGCTGGCATCCAGTTGTTTCTTCTGTGCATCAAGCTCCTGACCGTGGCTGATATTGGCAGGCAGCAACAGGGAAATCAGCAGTATCGAGGTTGGGAACCAGCGAATCATAAATAACATCCCGGGGATCTGTCTGAGTAACAGGTTCAGTTACTGTCAGGTTTTGATTTGGAAATCGCTTCAAAATAATGTTTGATCAGTCGGGCATATTCCGGGTCTGTGCTTCTGCGCGAGCCTTGCAGGATCTCGGTATCCAGTTGGCCGGGAAGTTCACCCCAGTTGCGATCCGACATGGCTTGAAGTTTCGTTTTCAACTCGGAAAAATCCACGCTGGTCTGGGCACCCCCGCCTTCGCTTTCGCCCTGGCCTTTGCCTTGAGCCATATTTTTTGAAGCCGTCTGTGACTGTTGTCCTTTGCCGGGATCAGAACCCTGCTGTGCTTTTGATTTCAGTTCCGTCGCTGCCTGAGACAGCGACTCTGCAGCCCGTTTCAGTGACTCGGCAGCGGCCTGCGATTTCGAAGGTTTACCCTGTTGATCGGAATCTCCCTGCTGCTTGTTCGCGTTTTCCGCCATCTGCTCCTGTGACTGCGACTTGTCGCCGGCTTCTGAGTTCGCTTGGGCTTTGGCATCCCCCGATTCAGTCGCTTTCTCTTTTTGATCTGCCGGGCTGCCTTCTTGAGAGTTTTCTTTTGCTTCCCCGGGCGGTGACTGCTGTTTCTGGGCCATCGACTGATCAGACTGGTTTTTGAATTCGGGAGTCTGCTCCAGCTGTTTTTGTGCTTCGCGCAACTGTTGGGCAGCGTCCGTTACCTGGTTTCCGACTTTCTCAGGCACAGGAGATTCTTTCACTTTCTGTCTGCTGGCCTGCTGTGCCTGGCGGGCGGCGTCCTGCAGAGCCTGGGCGGCCTGGTTCGCCTGTTCGGCTGCCTGTGCCAGATTTTCTTCCTGCAGACTTTCGACCGTTTTCTCCATCGCCTGACCGGCAGATTCTGTTTTCTGGCGTGTCCGGTCTGCCTGCTGGCTCTCTTTTTTCAAGCTGACTGGATCGGTTTCCAGTTTTCGCGAGGTTTCAGACAATTGCTTTGATAATGCCTGGGTCTGTTGGGCGAGCGCCTGTTGTGTATTTTTTAAGGCTTGCTGTCGATTCGCTTCGGATGCAGATGCCTGTTCCATCTTGGCGGCCTGGGACTGTTGCAGGTTTGCCATACGCTCCGCCTGCTCCAGAAAGGCATCTCTCTCAGTGTTTTCCTGCTTCTGTTCTTTGTGAGCCTGCATGATTTCCTCAGCCACTTTCGAGGCACGATTGGCGGCCTGGCCGGCTTCGTGCAGACGACCTGCATTGGCAGCCTGTTGTGCCTTGATTGATTCTTCAGCCAGTTGCGTGGCTTTGCGGGTTGGCTCGGAATCAGGGCCGAACTGCTGTGCGGTTTCCAGCACGAAGTTGGTCGCAGCTTCCGCGAGTAACTGCTGCTGCCGTTGTAAATCAAGAACGGATTCCGCTTCTGCCGGCTCTGCTTTCGCCCGTGACGGTTCATTACTCATCCTGCTTTCGGCAGGTTGCGCTGCGGCCGCCGTAGCGGCATTCTGTGATGGTTCCGCGGCTGCAGGGGGCGCTTGTCCGGCAGGGGAAGCGCCCGGTGGAGTCGTGTTGTCTGCGGGTTGTGCAGGTTGATTTTCACCCTGCGCGGTCGCGGGAGGATTCGCTTCACGGGTTTGCTCTGCTGTCTGTGGTGCTGCCGGTCTGCCGGCGGCGACAGGAGCCTGTTCCTGGATTGCTTCGGCTACCTGGGTTTGCGGTTCCACCAGCTGAGAAGTCTGTCTGACCAGTGAATCCAGTTGTTTCATCTGATAGTTGCGGGCGGCATCAACCAGTTCAGGGCGACGTTCCAGTAACTGATCCAGGTCTTTTGCCAGGCGGGACTGACGATGTTTCAGTTCCGCCTGCTGATTGGCCAGTTCCTTCTCCATCTCGGGGGAACGCTGCTGGTGGGCTTCCTCTTTCTTCTGTTCCATTTTTGATTTTTCAGACGCAGCTTGTTTGCCGTCCGGGTTTTCCTGTAGTGGAGCAGCCTGCTGTTCTGATTGGGGCTTTGTCGATTCCAGTTTGTCGTTGAATGCCAGCAGATCGTTCGCCAGGTGATCCGTTTCTTCTGCCAGGCGGTTCAGGTTTAAAAGGTCGTTTTCCAGTTCGACAAGTTTGTCATACTGCTGCGCCAGTTGATCGAGTTTCTGTTCGGTCCCTTTCATGGCTTTGGGAACCGGTTTCAGGTCGCTTCGTGCCTGTTTGACATTTTCGGCATCCGCGGTCGCTTTGAGTGTGTCATGGTTTTTGACGAAATCAGTGCGTGCCACTTCCTGAGTCTGTTCTGCCAGTTTCTGATACAGGGGGAGCTGCAGTAATTCATTGGCCAGGTTTTCCAGTTTTTGAGCCAGCTTGCGTTCCTGTTTACTCAGTTCCTGCAACTGATCCTGATCTGCGGCCTTTAAGGCTTCTTTTTCTTTGACCTGATTCAGTTCCGCAATTTTCTGGTCAACTTGATCTTTGTGTTCTTTGAATTCCTGCTGGATCTTCTGCAGCTCATCCCGCAGTTTCTGCTGACGGGAGACAACTCCCGCTGATACCTGCTGGTCTGCATTCTTATCAATGCCAAAGACGCGGGGAGTGGTCCAGACGACATTCGGCTCCGGAATTTCTCGATTGTCGGCTGCCCGGATGCGATAGGTAAAAATATCCGCCTGCTGCGCACCCAGCCCTTCCAGGTCGATTTTAAACTCGTGTTCGACAGCAGGTTTCCCCAGCAACGGGGCGGGTACCTTCAGCACTGTCACTTTGTCATCCAGTTTCTGAACGTGAAGTTCGAGTTCGGCGACAGAAAAATCATCCAGAACCTTCACGGGCACCGTTAAACCATCAGTGGGTTTGATGAATTCCGGTTGATTGTAAAGGGAAAGTTCAATTTCCGGAGCCCGGTCCGGAATGACTTTGACCAGATGCTCCGAGGTCTGGGTTTTGAGTTTACCCTGCAGGCTTTCGAGTGTGAGGTGAAACAAAAAGCTGCTTTTGTGTACGGGTAACTCCAACTCCGCCGACAACTGGTCCTCACTGAGTGTGAATGCCTTCTGTTCCACGGGGGGCCGTTCTTCTTGACCGGTAGCGTAACGCTGAGACTCGAGTGTGACGGCAGTGACGGGACGATCAAATTGCAGTTTGAAACTGAGCAGACTCTGTTCGATCACACGGAGTTCGCTGGGAATGACCTTCAGTTGCTCGGTTGGTTTCTGAGTATAGCCGGGAGACTTGACTGTCAGCAGTGTATCGGTGATGGAGGGGGGCTCGGCAATTTCAATCGTATAGTGTTTCGAGCGACTGCGGTCGGAGGAAATCGTATACTGGAAGCCGCTGAGAAGTCGTGGAAACTGAGTCAGGTAGAAACCGGTTTCCTGGTCGAGGTCCATACGGCGGGAGTTTTCTTTGCCGGCGCTATCTTTCCACTCAATCCAGACGTCGTTGATCTTTCCCGGTGTTTTGGTATGCCAGCGCGGTTCTGCCACAATTTTCAAATCCGTTCCCCGGGCGACGGTTTCATCGCCGGGCTGGACATCGAAATAGAGAGAGCTTACGGTCGCGAAGTTGCCCCAGGGGATCACACTGCGGGAGAGCAGCAGGCGATAGGCGTCAGGCCAGAACAGCAGGGGAGTAATAAAAATCAGAATCGCGATACCGGCGCTCATGATGAATCTCATGGCGCGATCAGAGGGAACGGAATCGGTAATATTAAACGTGGTCAGGGAAGCGATCGTTTCACGAGCCAGTCGTTCGCGCATGATCACGGAGCTGGTTTCATTCTGAGCAGAAGCCAGTTCGAGTACCGAAGTCAGTCGTTCATTGAGTGAGGATTGTGACTCTTCGACAATGGCAGCCAGTTCGACAGGAGTGCGTTTTTGTATGACTCGGCGCAGAATACCAAACCAGAGGCAACCCGTCAGCACTGCCAGTGAGATCGAACTCATGATGATGCGGGCGGTGGAATCGAGTGAAAACAGAAAGTCGATGCTGATCTGCAGCGTTATCAGGCAGACCAGTACCAGAATGACCAGGCCCAGACCACGTAACAGCGCCAGAGAACGAATGCGTCGATCAAGCTGGTTCAGCTGCCGTTTCAGTTCGTTCACAAATTGATCTAACTGCCCATCCATAGTTTATCTCAGCAGGAAGTGATTGTGGAGTCTGTTTCAGTGAGCACTTGAGGGAACACTGGTCCGAGCTGGTTCCCGGTCAGGGAACTTGTATCGCGCAGACCGCACCCGCATTTATTGTAACAAGATTTGGGATGAAATAGGGATGAAAAAACGAATTCGAGTCCAAAAAGCTGCCAAGCTGGTTCAAGGTAAGCCGTTCAGTTTACGGAGAGCCCATTCCACGGTCAGGATACCCATGATCAGAATCAGGAAAAACCAGTGGTCCCAGACCGAAACTTCGTCCTGTTTTGTCGTTTCCTGTTTGAGGGACGGGAGTAATTCCATGAGTTCATTGATGGTCTGCGGCATCAGCAGTTTTCCCCCGCTTGACTCTGCCATTTCTGTCAATAGTTGTGGATTCGAAGTCAGGTTACCCAGTTCGATGGTTTTGATTGGATTGACAAACAGGGGGGTGGTGATGTCCTTTGCACCTGCGATGGGTGGCGTCGTCTGCAGTTTCAGCTGGTATTCCCCCGCGGGCAGGGCAGGCAGATTTGCTTCCTGCAGCAGGGGTTGATTTTTTTGATTCAACAGATCGAGTGAAGCAATCATCTTGTCTGGTTCAGACGCTTTGAAAATCGAGACCGTGGATTTGACTTCGGGAAACTGGTCTCGGTATTCCTGGGTCCAGCGGGCGCGGGCTGTGGTGATCTCACCTGCATCAATGTCCGTTTTGCTTAAGCTGAATTTTACAAATTCGTTTCCAGCCGACGCTTTATTCTTGGCCGCCCAGCGCGCCAGTTGTCCCCAGAAGCGGTGGTGGTAGCGATCGCCCACGCGAAACCGCCAGCGCCAGGTGCTGTCGATGCCCACCCAGATAACCTGTCCGGAACCGTACTGACGATGAATGATCACCCCGTCCGTTTTTTCATTGGGGGGTGCATTGAATGGAGAGACGCCGTAAGCGAGTACGGTCGCACCTGGTTTCAGTTCTCCCTGCAGAAACCAGAGATGTCCCGGCAGTTCCTTCCAGATATCTCGATTGATTTCGGCATTGGCGTCGAACTGCAGCAGCGGTTCGGCTTCGCCTTCCGGCGTCAGGCGCAGCCGCATACCCCGCTCGCCGGGGGGGACTTTGAAATTTGCCTGATTCCAGTCAATCACCTGAGGAGTTTTCACTGGCAGCAGCTCATTCAGCGTGGGAGAGTGATGTTCCAGGGGCATATATTTTTTCCCCGCCAGCAGGACCAGTGTCCCCCCCTGATCGCCGACGAAGGTCTGGATATGTTTCCAGTTTTTTTCTTCCAGATGAGCCGGAGAGACATCTCCGATGATAATCAGATCCTGATCGGCGAAGGGCTGAGCGCGGTCATCCGGTTCCGCATTTTTGTCTTGCACAGGAACATTAATCTTAAGCTGGGTGGGAAAAAAGGGTTGAGGCAGTAGCCCCATATAGGGTTGTTCGAACAAAACCTGCTCCAGCGCGATACGTTTATCCCGCTCCAGTGCATGATGCAGGAACCGGTATTCCCAGCGCGCGGTTTCCTCAACGAGCAGTACATGCGATTTATCATCCACGATGTTGATGGCAAAGTCTTTGTTATTATTGTCCTCCCGCGTTTCTCCCGGCAGAACTTCCGTTTCCAGAGTGTATTCCTGCCGCCCGAGCTTGCCGGAATCCAGTTCAAATTCCAGCAGTTTACTGACTCCCTGCGGTGTAAAACGTTTTACCGCCAGTTCCTGATCCCCCTGTTTCAGGATGACACTGATTTCCTGTCCGTCAAATCCATTGGCTGCAATACGTGCCTTCAGTAAGGGGCGGTCGTCTTTGAATGCCGTCTGCGGGTAGTCCAGGTCAGCAATGGAAATGTCTTTCGGCTGGTAGTTTGTACCCAGCATCACCGGATAGATGGGAACTTTCATCTGCCCGAGTTGTGCCGCCATCGTTACGGGATTCAACTGACTGTTGTCCCGGCCATCGGTCAGCAGGATGTAACCGGAGATCGGCGCTTCGCCTGTTTCAGCACTACTGCCTGTATTTTTTAGTGCCTGTGTCAGATTAGAAAGTTCCATCCGCACCTGATCGGGAACTTCACTCAGTGACTTTTCCAGTGTTGTTTTTTCGGTGGTGACAGCATCACCGGCAAACAGGACAAGATCCACCTGGCCGCGTTCCTGGAGCTTTTCCAGAATCGGATTGGCAGGGTTCAACAGCAGCTTTTGTGCAATCTGTTTGCGGGACAGCTGATCAATGTCGGCAAAGATCGCCGCCAGATTCTCTTTGCGGCTGGCCGCCAGTTCTTCCCGCTTTTCGGGGTTGGCGGTTTCATCCTCGTCGACCCACGGCGGTTCTTCGTCGGCAGCGTAGGCGGCTTCCCAGCGATCCAGGCGGCTGTCGACCTGTTCATTGCCGATCATTTTCAATGCGCGGGCCAGCCTCAGCTTTTCCAGATCACTGGCATGACGATCCTGGGTGTTCATGCTGTCAGACACATCCACGGCGACAATCAGCCGCCCGGTCTTATTCACATTAAACGACCAGGTCAGCACGGGTTCCAGAAAGGTGAGCAGGATCAGAATCAGTGCTGCGATTCGCAGTGTGATGAGGATGTTGCCGATTGAAGAAGAGACCAGGCGACGTTCGTAGCGAAACAGCATTACGATGGAGACGAGCGCCGCCACAACGGCACAGACGCTGAAAATCGTCCATCCGCTCCATTCAAAGCCGTTAAACTGGAAGTGCCTTTCAATCATTACAATCCGTCATCTCTCTGTCTAAGATTAACTGCATCAGGTTTCGCTCTGCTCGGGAAGTGTCGAATGGCCTCCTTGCACCAGTCGCCTGGTCAGGAACATTTCACCCACCATCAGCAGCAGAAATATCAGTAACAGAACTCGCCAGAATTCAGTTTCCGAGACATCAGAGAACATGGCCTGCTTCAATTCATCGAGTGTCTTGAAAAAAGTCAGCTGCGATTCTTCTGAGAGCGTTTTCTGTTGTGCTTCACTGAGTGGCGTCAGGTTGGATTCACTGCGGTCGAAGTTGACAACAAAACGATCCGGTTTGAGGTCAGCCTGCACACCTGGTTTTGGAGACAGGCTGTAGACGCCGGGCAGGGATGTATTCTGAGATTGAAACGTGGCAGCATTAGCAGCGGGATCTGCTTCGATCGTGCCGGTCAGCGGTTTGCCGTTGGGGTCGAGAAATTCAATCTGTTCCACCGTGGTTTTAGCAGGGACAGGAACCACTATCGGTTCGTCTGTCTGCAGGTTTCGAAACACTCGACCTGATGAAAGTTCAAAAACTGCTTCATGGAGAAAGGGGACGTAATCGGGTTTCGCCGGCAGATTGTTCCAGTCCGCATCGAGTGATGAAGTCAGCAGCAGTACACGCCCCCGTTCATGATTCATCATCAGCATGAAGGGAGAATTATTACTTAAACTCGCCAGTTCCACTGGTGTGGCTGCTGCTTTCTGCCGGTTTTTCTCATCTTGTTTCTCCTCTTCAGGCTGGTCGGATTGAGTGATGGCTGAGGTATCCCACCAGTCACTGAACCGTGCCGCCGTCAGACCATTGGCATATTCTCCGCGAAAGCGGTTCAACCACGGGCTCTGCAGGCTGTCAGCACGAATCTGTATCAGATTGCCGAATTCGGCTCCCGGATTGGACTCCCTTGATTTCAGTTCTACCGGGATCAGGGCTTTGTCGTGGAACAGCAGTCGCTGATAATCGTCCGCGTTGATCTGATCACCCAGCGCGATTAAGACGCCACCCCCCTGGTGATTGACAAAATCGATGAGAGCTCCCGCCTGTGTTTCCGAAAGTGTGTCGACATTCGCCAGCACGACGACGGCCTGGTTTTTCAGAATGTCCGCGTTCAACTGAGTCTTTTCAATGACCGTCGTCTGAATCCAGGGTGTCCGGTTGGCGGGCGCCATCAATGCGAGATTGGCGAAAAAAACTTCGCTGCGTGTCGCATCAAAACTGGGTGTGCCATCCACCAGCAGCACGGGTAAGGCGCTGGTAACATGCAGGGCAGCATCGGAGCGATCATCTCCGGGCAACTGATCGGCGTCGATGACGATGCTCACAACGTGTGTCCCTTCATCTTCGAAGCGATGCTCAAATTCGACGGCGGTCTCGCCATGATTTTCGATTTTTACGGATTGTGTTTTTTCCGGCAGCTGCTGTCCATCCACTTCAAAATAGACCGGGCAGATCAGATTCTCTTCCGGGCCGTCATAACGCACAGTGGTCGAAATTCGGACCGGAAGGTTTTTGACGCAGACCTCGCGAGAAACCGACAGCTGTTCTACTTTTCGATTGGTGAGCAGTCCTTCGTTTTTTTCACCCGCGACATTGGTCGCCCACAGATCGACGGGAACTGCAGACTGCTGCAACAGATCATTGACCTGCGCCCACAAAATCGAATCTTCGGGAGACCAGCAAAAGGCCTGGTCGTCAGTAAGTACGATGATTTCGCGTTCCAGGTTCGATGTTTTACTGAGCGTCTGAATGGCTTTGGAAATGGAATTTGCCAGATTGGATGAACCGGCGGGAGGTGGCAGTTGATTTAATTTCTCACGGACCACATCAAACTGGGAAGTCGGAGACTCGGTAATCAATCGGGGCTGGTCGCGGGCATCAATGAGGGTGATGGTATCGCCGGAATTTAATTCTTCCATAAAGCGGTGCACCCACTGGATGGCCGCGGCATGCGGTGTTTCGGCTTCGCCTTCCCAGCCCATACTGTAGGATCCATCGATCACGAAGACGACATCTCTGGATTGCGTGGAAATAAATTTCGATAGAAAACCGCCGGATACCCAGGGGCGGGATAAGGCGAGGGCAATCAAGGCAATCAACAGCATCCGCATTGCCAGCAGCAACCAGCCTTCCAGACGAATTCGACGACGTGTCCGCCGCCCCAGTTCCAGAAACTGCATCGCCCCCCATTGCACGACATCGTATTTTTTTCGACTGAGCAAGTGCACGAGCACGGGCAGTGAGATTCCCAGTAAACCGAGCAGCATCATCGGATTAAGGAAATCAAAGCTCATGTCAGCCTGCTGGGGATTGGAATGGGTTGGGAACAGCGCACTGGGATGGTTTCGTAATTGAGACGGTTACCATTATATGATGAAATCGTCCTAAATGGTATTGTTCACATAATTAACAGTTTAAGTCAGATATAAATACAGATTTTCAGCAACCCGGTTTAGATATTCCGGCGTAGTGATTATGATGGACGAAACGGGCCTGTGTAAACATGTCTGCTTCTTAATTAATATTGATGAGAACATACCAGTTGAGTGAGAAGGTCTTCTGCATGCTTGCTGTTTCTACGAAAATTATCCGTTTTACGTTAATTCTGATTCTCGGGTTGGGATTTTTAAATCTCGCTGTGGCGCAGGAAATCAAACCTGAGCAGCTCAAATCCCGTTATGACGTGGTCGTGTACGGCGGAACTTCCGGTGGCATTGCAGCCGCAATTCAGGCAGATCGGATGGGAAAAAGTGTACTGCTGATCGAACCGGGAACCCATCTGGGTGGTCTTTCCTCGGGGGGCTTAGGTGCCACAGATATCGGTAACAAAGCGGCTATCGGCGGTATTGCCCGTGAGTTTTATGGTCGTCTGGGCGATTATTACAGCCAGGAATCTTCCTGGGAGTATCAGAAACAGGACGAATACAAAAGTCGCCGCAGCAAAGGGGCCGAGTCAGAGATGTGGACTTTCGAGCCGCATGTCGCTGAAGCGACGTTTGAAAAAATGCTCAGCGAACAGGCGATTCCCGTTCTGAAGCAACAGCGTCTGGATCTGAAGCAGGGTGTGAAGAAAGAGCAGGCTCGTATCGCTTCGATTAAAATGGAGAGTGGACTCGTTATTTCGGGGAATGTTTTTATCGACGCCACATATGAAGGGGACCTGATGGCGGTTGCCGGTGTCTCTTACCATGTGGGGCGTGAATCCAACGACACTTATGGTGAATCATTGAATGGAATTCAGACCCGGAATGCAGTCTTCCATCAGTTCATCAAGCCGGTAGATCCGTATGTCGTACCCGGCGATCCCCAAAGTGGACTGCTCCCAGGCGTACAACAGGAAGGACCGGGGGGCAAAGACGGTGACGGCGATCATCGCGTGCAGGCCTACTGTTTTCGGATGTGTACAACAGATGTTCCCGAAAATCAGCGGGAATGGGTGAAACCCGAAAATTATGATCCCCTGCGTTATGAACTGCTGTTAAGAAACTTTGAGGCCGGCGATCTGCGTGTGCCCTGGAACCCGGTACTGATGCCGAATCGCAAGACCGATACGAATAATAATTTTGCCATCTCCACTGATAATATCGGGATGAACTATGAATACCCCGACGCCGACTATCAAAAACGGGAACAGATCATTCAGGAGCATCTCACCTATCAGCAGGGATTAATGTGGACGCTGGCAAACGATCCGCGTGTACCCGCTGAAGTGCGAAAGCAGTTTCAGACCTGGAAACCGACCAAAGATGAATTTCAGGATAGGGCAGGCTGGCCATTCCAGTTGTACATTCGCGAAGCCCGCCGACTGATCTCTGAATACGTAATGACAGAAAAGAACTGCATGTCGGAACTGGTCGCGGAAGACAGCGTGGGCCTGGGTGCCTATACCATGGATTCGCACAATCAGCAGCGGTATGCGGTCAATGGAAAAACCTTGAACGAAGGTGATGTGCAGGTCGGTGTGCCTAACCCCTATCCCATTTCTTATCGTTCGATTCGTCCCAAAAAAGAAGAATGTGAGAATCTGCTCATTCCCGTTGCGATGGCGGCTTCGCATATCGCCTATGGTTCGATTCGTATGGAACCGGTCTTCATGGTACTGGGGCAGTCAGCCGCGACTGCCGCTTGCCAGTCGATTGATGCCGGACAGGCGGTTCAGGATATTGATTACACACAACTGAGAAAAAAATTAATCGCGGACAAACAGGTACTCGTCTGGGACGGGCCCCGCCGGGAACCACCAATTCGAGTGCGTAGTTTATCGGGAATTGTCGTCGATGATCGCGATGCCCGGAGCAGCCTGGGCTGGAAAACCAGTTCCGCCAGTTCTCCTTACGTGGGCCAGGGCTATCAGCATGATGGAGATACGGAAAAAGGGGAGCGGGAGATTTCCTTCACGGCAGATATTCCGCAGACGGGTCTGTATGAAGTGCGCGTCTATTATTCTCCCGGCTCCAATCGTTCGATTAATACACCCTATATTGTGACCAGTTCTACAGGCACCAAAGAGATCGTGGTCAATCAGAAGCAGCAACCCAATCACGGAAAATACCATCTGCTGGGACGGTTTCCATTCGAGCAGGGGAAGCGGGAAGTGCTGCGCATTACCAATCAGGGCACGAAAGGGCACGTCGTTGTCGATGCGCTGCAACTCGTTCCCGTGAAGTCAGATTGAACTCAAACCAGAATCGAATCAGAAAACACAAGGTGCCCTATGAATCAAACAATTGCCAGGCTGTTTCTCAGCCTGTTTGTAATCGCTGTTTCACTTCCGATCGGCAACTCAACTCTGCAGGCCGATATTTTTACCTACGTCGACGAGTCGGGTGAAACCGTCACCCTGGAAGCATCGTTGTATGGTTCCGGGAAACGGCGCGGCGAGATGTTGCATGGTCTGTTGAAACCAGACGGTTCGATCGTGCTGGTTCCCCAGGGAAAAATCAAAAAACGGGAACTCAAGGCGGCACCGAAACCGCTGACGGTCGAGCAGATGTCTGAAGACCTCACGCAAAAATTCGGCAAAGAAAAATTCCGTTTTCATCTGGAGAGCCCGTTTCTGGTGGGTGTGGTACTGGCGGCACCCCTGGATGGTTCGGATCGTACGGAACTTCGTGTCAAAACGTTCCTGGAAAAAGCGGGACGTTTCATGCAGAACGTGGATGTCATATTTGAAACCTACTCCCGGAAAATGGGAATCGAACTGGCTGAATATGAATTTCCCATGGCCATGTTGATTTTCGAGTCGGACGCTGATTTCGAAGCGTTTGGAAAAGAGACCGCAGGGCTGGGGGATGGTGCCGAAAATATTCTGGCCTACTACTCTCATGTGTCCAACAACCTGATACTCAGAATGAGTGAATGCAGTTCGTTTGAAACGCCTCTGCACGAAGCGATTCACCTGCAGACCACCAATCGTGGCCTCGTCAAACGTTTTGCTCCGGTTCCGACCTGGTTCATGGAAGGCATCGCCACCGGTTTTGAAGGAAAAGGAGACCGGATCAATGTCAGTCCGGACCGGATCAATACCCACTATGCATTGATGTCGGGTATCGCCAAGCTGCTGAACTGGGGCGAAGTGGTGGCTCTGGATGGTGTCTTCAGTGGAAGTATTCTTTCCGGCGACGCCTATGTCCATGCCTGGGGGCTGCACTGGATGCTCGTGACAGAACATCCGACGGAATATCTCAAATATGTACAAAATCTGTCCACCAAAGAGCCCTTTGCCGAAATATCTCCCAAAGAACAGTACGAAGAATTTGTTGAAATCCTCAAAGTGCGCCCTGAGGAACTGCAACTGAAGTTCAAAGTACAATTAATCCAGGCGATACTGGAGTCTAAGCTGAAATTGCCGCCACTGGACGATAAGTATGTGCATCTGGAAAAACATAAACAGGAAATGGCCATTGTGAAAATGTCAGCCACCTCGTATTCTCCCTCACTGCCGCCCCGGATTGAGGGCTGGCTGCAGAATATCTCTCCCTTTCGTCCCATGACGTTCCATATCACAGTACTGACCGATGCCGGGACTTATGCAGAATGGTATCTGCCAGAAGTAGGGATTCGCAGAAAAATAAAACTGAAACCTCAGAATGCCAGCAAGATCATGCGGGGCGCGACAGGCGGCAAATGGCGTACCTATCATGTCGAAGTGGAGTCTGCCTATCCGGGCAGTGAAACGGCTCAGGCCTGGGCCGCCGGTAAGTTGCCGATTCCGGAAGTTCCGCGCCGCGTTCAGGTGGATCCTTCCGGTACAGGTCAATAACCAGTTAAAGGATACTCGATGAAGCTTTCACTTTCGGTGCGGATCGCTGAAGCAGCCTGTAAGACAAAATTAAATATCCCCTTTCCCCAGGTCGCAGAAATTGCTGCTGACACAGGTTATGCGGCCCTTTGTATGCGGGCCAGTGTTGTTGGCGTGCATAGTACTCAAGCTGAACTGGAAGAGGTTCGTAGCATCGTGGATCAGGCCGGTCTTGTCATTTCGATGGTAACCGCTGATTTGAATATTCCTCAGAACAATAATGACGCGCCCCAGGCTTTGCGTCAGATTGAACCCTCGCTGCATGTGGCTGAAGTGCTGGGAAGTCAGATGGTGCGGGTCTGTCTGAAAACCGAAGAGGACATCCCTTACGCGCGACAGGCCTGTGACCTGGCAGCCGAGCGGGGAATTCAACTTGTGCATCAGTTTCATCCCGCCTGCCTGTTTGAAGAACTGGGTAAATCAATTGAGGTCCTGCAGCAGATAGACCGACCCAACTTCGGGTTGATCTATGAACCGGCGAGCCTGCTGATGTGTGGCCAGGATTATGGTATTGAGGCAATACGAACGATCCAGCCCTGGCTCAGAAATGCGTACGTTCAGAATCTTGTGATTACCGCTGAGGGGCCAGATCACCTGGAGACCTGGTGTCTGGGAGAACGGCCGTTTCGATTACTGCCTTACTGGGATGAGTCCGGACAGGGGATTGATTTTGCAGAAGTCTTTAGCGGGCTGAAAGCAGTCGATTATCAGGGATTTATGACGATCCATCAGGCGGAAGGCATCGTGACAGCCGATGACGCCCGCGCGTATTCCAGACGATGCAGTGAGTGGATTGATTCTTTTTCATCATAACGAAGACCAGTGATTACATGAAAAAAGCCTTTGTTGTCAGTTTTGAAGAGTTGCCTGCCTGCATGCTGGGGTGCTATGGACATCAATGGATCGAGACCCCCAATTTTGATCGCCTGGCTGCTCTATCCGTGCTGTTTGATCAACACTATGCCAACGACTTGTCTGCAACGCAGAATTCGTTTCCCTGTTGGACAGGTGAGACTCTTCCCCAGGCATTTCAGGCTGCCAGTCCGAATCTGCAGAGTTTCGTCTCAACTTTAAAGAATCAGGGCATTGCGACGTCTCTGCTCCTGGAAGCAGATGCCGACGCCGGGCGAAATGCCGCGCAAAGAGCACAGGAACCGTACCTTTCCAGTTTTGATCAGGTCGACACGATCACGGGGACCAATCATTATCAGCTCAGCGAAGTCGAGACACCCATCGCAAAACTGATGCAGGCTGCTGTCGAGCGATTACCCGGGTGGATGGAAGATTCACGCGATCAACTGATCTGGATCCGCTCGGAAGGAGTTCCCTCTTTTCCCCTGGCTCCCGAGTTTTTTGCGACCCTGTACCTGGACGAAGTGCTCGATCAGGGTGCCTCAGAAGAGGCTGATGAAACTCTGGAGGAACTGGAAGATGTTTCCGATGAAGATTTAGAAACAGACCTGGAAGAAGAGGACTGGCAGGAACTGGTTTCCGCCGTGGCAGAACTGTTTACCAGCCCGGAAGAATGGTCTGAACTGGACGAGCAGGAACGACAGATGGCGCGGGTGGTTTATGCGGGGTATGTCACGCTGCTCGATCAGTGGTTGGGCCGTTTTCTGGATCGACTGCTGGAATATGCAGACTCCCATTCCTTTCTCCTGATCGTGACGGCTGCCCGTGGGGGTACTGCTTTGCTGGGGCCGGTGAGGGATTCCGGGATGCAGGGGCTATTGGAAGAATCGACGCACATTCCTTTGATGCTGTTTCGCTCCGACAGCGGACAGTCAGGCAGCCGCCGACAGTTCCTGACACAACCGGCTGATCTACCGGTCACATTGCTTTCGTGGTGGAAAACCGGTTCAGAGGCACAGTCTGATCAGGGAGTCGATTTACTGAAACTGCTGGAAGGTGAATTCGAAATTCAGGAGCCGCACATCTATGCAGCCGATGATGAGACGTTGGCAATTCGGACTGCTGAATATTATTATCTGGAATCAATAACGAGTCAGGATGCGGATGAGCCTGAATTGAGAGATGATTCACAGAAAAAAGAGCTGTATCGCAAACCCGTTGATCGCTGGGATGTCGCTGATGTCTACCAGCAGTCTCCGGAGGTCGTCGCTGAGTTTGCCAGTCAGCTGCAGGAGTTGAAGCAGAAAAACCATGATCACAATTTATCATAATCCCCGTTGTGGCAAGAGCCGACAGACTTTAGCTTTGATCCAGGCAGCCGGTCAGGAACCGCAGGTCATCGAATATCTGAAAACACCGCCGACCGTGGCAGAACTGGATTCCCTGTTAAAGAAACTGAAAATGGAACCCCGCGATTTAATGCGTCAGGGGGAAGAGATCTATCGGGAACTCAAGTTGGCTGAGAAAGAACTCTCTCGGGACGAAGCGCTTGAACTGCTGGCAGCGCATCCCAAACTGATCGAACGACCGATTGTGGTGAAAGGCAGACAGGCTGTACTCGGTCGTCCTCCGGAGAATGTGAACGCTCTGTTGTGACTTTCTCACAAACTCACCGGGAGTTTCGATTTCACAAAACGTTGCGACCGACGAGTAAACCGATGGAAAACATCAACGCGCCAAAGGTAAGCAGAATGATCACCCACGTACTGGTGGGTAACTCAAACCGGGCTGCGTGTTTCAGCCTGGTCTTCTTTTTTTCTGCCAGGACATCTGAGGCACGTTTCTGTGCCAGGCCTGCCAGATGGGAAAGCTCCTCGGCATGATTGATTTCGCCCTGCTCCGCAGGTTCCACCTGTAACTGACTGACGGGCGTGGCCTGCCTTTCTGGTGCAGACGATACATGAGCTGGTTCCAGCTGCTGCGGAGGCTCGGAGGTTTGAATCGACTTCATCGGAATTGCTTTAAACGCCTCTTCAGGAAACGAAGTGTGATCCGAATTTTGTGCCGAAGCTTCAGCTGCCAGTGATTCCTGTTGTTCCGAAAATTTCTGTTTATCGAGAGTGACATTGGCGCCAATCGCCGCCAGTTCGTCCAGGGCATTGGCCAGTTCCGCATCTTTCAGATTAAGGCGAGGTTGCGGAATCGGAGCCACCGCGCCATCCAGACCGGGCACCCGTACGGATAACCCACAGGTAGGACAGTCGACGACTTCGCCTGCTTTCGAGCGAGATATTCCCATCAACTGATCACAGTGTTGGCATCGAAATTTTATCGGCATGCTGGCAAGATCTTTATTGGACTGATAGAGCGTCAATTGAAATCGCTTCTGATTTATCCCCGTTCGAGTGAACAGGAAACCCTTTGGAAAGGTCGGTCGTCTAAACTCATATTTATCGAGGAAAACTCAATAAATGTGACAGAAATGCGTAATGTATGTAGAATGACAGGATATATTCAGTGTTCTTATCTGTTATAATAGACATTGAGTCGCTGAGAATAAATCCAAGATTGGGCACAAATTCAAAAGTTCCCATTTCACAGGGAGTTAACGCAAGAGGTTTTGAAGTGGATGTAGAAGAATTTCTGAAACGGGACGTCAATCGCAGACAGTTTCTGGATCGCAGCGCGCGAAATGCAGCGGGAATGGCCGCCGGGGTGGTGGGTCTGGCAAGCAATCTTGCCCGCGCGGAATCTTCGCCCGGCGAGCGGGTGGTCCTGGCAGGAATCGGCGTGCGCGGACAGGGAAAATTCCTGACTTCCAGCATGGCTGAATTTCCCGATGTGCGTTTCAAGACAATCTGTGACGTGGACGAATCCGTCGCGCCAGCAGCAGTCAAGTCGATCGAAAAGGGGCAGGGGGTTGCTCCCGCATTTGTCACCGACTTCCGCAGAGTCCTGGATGACCCGGAAATTGACGGCGTGGTGATCGCGACCCCTGATCACTGGCACGCCTTAATGGCCATCATGGCCTGCCAGGCAGGAAAAGATGTCTACGTCGAAAAACCGGTTTCGCATAATCTGAACGAAGGTCTGGCGATGATCGAGGCGGCCAGAAAATACCAGCGTGTGGTTCAGTCCGGAATTCATCAACGCAGTGGCTCCCACTTTCAATCAGCCGTGGATTTTGTCCAGAGCGGAAAACTGGGGGAAGTCAAGCTGGCCAAAGCCTGGATTATTCATCGCCGCAAACCGATCGGTAAAAAGAAAAATACCACGGTTCCCGCGGGCGTGAATTACGATCTCTGGCTGGGTCCCGCTGCCAGCCGTCCTTTCAACCCGAATCGCTTTCACTATAACTGGCACTGGTTCTGGGATTATGGGACCGGCGAGATGGGGAACTGGGGCGTGCATATGCTGGACATTGCCCGCTGGGGGCTGGGGGTCGATTTACCAGAGCGGATCTCTGCGTCCGGGGGTAAATATTTCTTCAACGATGATCAGGAAACTCCGGATACCCAGGTGGTTCAATATAATTACCCGGATAAAACCATTGTCTGGGAACATCGCCTCTGGAGCACGCATGGTATGGAAGGACGCAACGCAGCGGCTGCCTTTTATGGTGATAAGGGGACGCTGGTCGTCGATCGTGGCGGCTGGAAAGTCTACGATCAGAAAGATGCGGCGACATCCGGTACCAGTGACCAGGCCACCACACACCATCGAAACTTCATCGACTGCATCAAGTCCCGTAAGACACCGACTTCGGATATTGAAATTGGACACGTCTCCAGTGCGCTCTGCCATCTGGGGAATGTGGCGTTTCGCGCGGGACAGGAAATCCGCTTTGATACCCGACTGAATCAAATCATCGAGAATGAACAGGCCAACGCCCTGCTGTGTCGCGAATACCGAGCGGACTGGGAACTGCCCCAGGTCTGATCTGAATTGAATTGTGGCAAACCAGATATTAAAACATCCTGACAGCAATTGTTGTCAGGATGTTTTTTAAATAAATAGACTGTGCGAACAGGGCTTACGGCCCACCAACCTGCTGGAACATATTGGTGGTATTGTTAAGACTGTCACGTCCTCCGGAATGGAAGAAGTCTGACAGTTCTACAATCGCGGGGCCGAGCAGGAAGATATAAATTGCCGGCATCAGGCAGAGCACCGTGGGGAACAACAGTTTGAATGTCGCTTTGTTGGCCTTCTCGTCTGCCCGCTGTGACAGACTTTCTCGCATGTTATCACTGTATTCCTGCAAAGCTGATGTCACATTGGTACCCATCTGGTCGGTCTGAATCAGCAGGGCGGCAAACGAATGCACTTCCGGCACATCAATACGTTTGCTGAAATTCGATAGAGCCTGCGAGAAGGTCCCGATCGAGGATTGTTCGATTACGATTTTCAGTTCATGAGCCAGTGCTGGATAGACTTTGGCCAGTTCGTTGATGATTTTCTTTAAGGCGTGTGGAACGGTCATCCCCTGTGACACACACATGTTTAACATGTCCAGCATGTCGGGGATACCCTGTTCAATTTCACTCCTGCGGTCAGAGGCTTTACCGGTTATCACCAGGAAGGGGACCGCCCAGACCAGGATCGGCACGATCAGCATCGCCACCAGAATCGGGATTTCAAAACGTTCTGGAGCAATCAGTAATACAACACCGAAAAACAGCAGGGTCAACAGGATCGAAATGAATCGAATTGCCGAAAAATTATGTAAAGCGTGCGGCTGATAGTAACCCGCTGCCTGTAATTCTTTTTTCGTTTTGGCACGACGCTCTTCCGACTCGGGCATCATTTCAGCCAGGGCAGGCGTAGCGGAACCGAAGATATAATCTTCTCCACCCATGGATGGTACATCACCGGCTTCGACGGGAGGCAGTGTGGAAGCAGTCTTGTTGCTCGTTTCGATTGCGGAAAACAGCTGGCGATGTTCCCAGGTTGCTGCAGAGGAGCGGGCAGATGCGGTAGAGGGAGTCAAAGTCGCAGCCTGCGACTGCTTCTCGACTTCCGGCGGCGCCTGCGGATGTTGTTGCTCGTTCTGCTGAGGTTTCCGTTTACGGATGATACGAAACAGCATCCATAAAATGATCAGACCACAGATGGTATAAAAGATGGAAATTGTAATTGTTGGTGTAAACATGGGATTGCCCTCGCCAGTTTCTGGCAGGTTTCAATGAAATCTTTGTTATCAGCTACGTTGACTGGTTTTTAATACTCTCAAGACCCACAGAGAGCCAATCACCTGCAGTGCGATAGCGGTAAACGTGGCACCACGCCCCCACGAAGAAGCCATCAAGGTGGTCAGGTAGGTCGGGTCCCGTAAAATAAAGAACGCAAGAATCAGTGGCGGCAGCAAGATCATCAGGACCGCAGTGGCACGGCTACCGGCCGTGGCAGTCCGCAGACGCCCCAGGAACAGCACACGGTCGCGAATCGTTCGTGCCAGCCGTTCCAGAACTTTCACCAGGTCCCCCCCGGTCTCCTGATGGACAATCAATGCCATCGAAAGAATGCTCAGACTTGCCACTCCCGTACGCTCATACAGCCCATCCAGAGCAGCTTTCATGGAAACACCCATCTGTAAACGACGGGATGCCTCCTTGAGTGCCTCTCCCAGGGGAGCAGGAGTTTTCTCAGCAACACTGATGAAACAATGTGTAAGACTACGTCCCGTTTTAGCGGCGCGCGCGAGTTCGTCAACCATATCAGACAACTGATCATTGATCTTTTTCTGACGGCTTGACCTGCTGAAGATCAAGTAAGCGATCGGGGCCATCCCACCCACCATGAACGCAATCGATGTGGAAAGAAAATTTTCCTGCAGAATATAAATCAATCCGCCAGCCAGGATTGAACTCATCAGGCAGAGAAACAGGATGACTCCTGGGTTGGCGTCAACGCCGGAATGGATGATCAATTCATCGAAACCGCCATTCAAGCGGTTTCCGATTTGCTTTGAGTCATCAACAGCGTAGCGGTCACGATCGCGGAGGATCTCCGTAAAGTCCTCGATTTTATTTGTTTTGATAGCGGCGTCAGTAGCCATGTTTATTGCTCCTGTCCATCCTGTTGATCTGATTTCGTATCAGAGAGTTTCAGTTCACGCGCGTGGAACAGATCTTCGCAGTCATCAAAGTTGGTCTGCGTTAACCAGTTCATTGCCACAGGATGATGTCCGGTTGCATAGAATGCACCGTGTACCTGACCATTTTTCTCAACACCGGTGATGCGAAACACGAACAGGTCTTCCACCATGTATTCGCCATTCTGAAAGCCGATCAGTTCCGAGATACGCATCACTTTTCGCTCACCATTGGGGAGACGAGTAATATGTACCAGCAGGTGGATCGCCGAAGCGATATACCGTCGGGCAATTGAGTTCGGAAGATCTGCACCGGATAATGCAATCATCAGTTCCAGTCGGTCCAGCGCGTCACGCGTATCGTTGGCGTGCACGGTACTCATGGAGCCATCGTGACCGGTATTCATCGCCTGCAGCATTTCCAGTACCTCACCGCCGCGGGATTCCCCCACGATCACCCGGTCAGGCCGCATTCGCAGACTGTTCTTCAACAGGTCACGCTGGTTGATTTCCCCCTGACCTTCGATGTTGGATGGTCGTGCTTCCAGGGAAACAACGTCCGGCTGCTGCAGTTGCAGTTCCGCTGTCTGTTCGATGGTTACAATACGTTCTTTACTTGAAATATAGCGGCTCAGGTTATTCAGCAGCGTGGTTTTTCCGGCACCGGTACCACCGCTGATCAGAATATTGAGGCGTCCGTGAACTGCCATTTCCAGAAAGCGGGCCATATCCGGCGCCAGCGATCCTTTTTTGACCATGTCTTCAAACAACAGAGCCTGGGTTCGGAAACGACGAATGGAAAGTGTCGGGCCTTTTAATGCCAGGGGAGGAATCACCGCGTTCAGACGGGAACCATCGGGCAGTTTGGCGTCGACCATCGGCGAGACTTCATCGATACGTCGACCGGCTCGTCCCACCAGGCGATGGATAAACTGCAGTAAGTGCTCATCGTCAGCAAAACTGATGTCGGTTTCTTCCAGCAGACCATTCCGCTCGATGAAAACACGATCCGCACCGTTGACCAGCACGTCGCTGATCTCCGGGTCACTCATCAGGGGCTCCAGTGGACCGAAGCCATAAATTTCGTCGAGGATCTCCCGGACCATGATGTCGCGGTTCGTCTGATCCAGGGCGATATCCTGCTGCATGCAAAGATGCTCTGCCAGGCCACGCAGTTTGTTTCGCAGATCTTCTTCAGGCAATCCACCTGCCTTGGAAAAATCGATGGCGTCCACCATCTGATGATGCAGTTGTGTCTTGAGCCTCTGGAAGGCTTTTTTGGCATCCGCATTTGGATTGGCTATGGTTGATTCGCTTTGTAATACCATGGAACTCTCCACCCTTAACGGGTCAGATAAAGCTTGTAAATGTATTTATTGGTTACTGGTTTGAGTGAGTCTGCTGTCTGTTTCAGATCCCGTGTGGAAAGGGCAGCAGACGGATCTGCCTGTGGCTGAGCCAGAATGGCAGTACGTGTTGTCATTACCGCAGGTTGCAGGATGATTCTGGTTGTCTGATTATCGGTTCTCTGGACTGCCATGATGCGGCCTGCCACCAGCTTCGTGCAGTCTGCCGTTCCATCATATTTCTGACTGGAAGCAGTGACCTGGTCATATAAAAAGCAGATGCGGCATTGGCCGATCATTGCCTGAAAGGCATCCTGTTCCGCATTTTCAATGTCCGGGCTGCAATGTATGGGAAGGGGAGGCCCGTTAAACAGCAGTTCCCCTTGATAATGTTTTAAATCTTTCCTGGTGAGCCCCGATCGGATCTGACGAACCACCGCCTCCGATTTGAAATCAGAACCGAAATCCAGCAGTTGCATGTTCGCATCGGTAATTTCACCCCGTCGCGGTTTTCCGGTCAGAATGATTTCCGGGATTCCATCGGAACCACGACTGACTGTTTTCGTCTCAGGGTCGAATCGATACTCATCTCTTCCTCGTTTCTGGTTGATCTGAAGTTCCCAGGTTTCCGTATGCTTTCCCGTCGGGTCGATCTTCAAAATCGCCAGTGGGTAAGCGGGCACCGGGACGTTTTCAAAGGGACGAACTCCCTGCACATGATTGTCCAGGGTTGCTTCGATTTGCGCGCTGGTCCTGCCCAGATCCGTGTGAGTCAGATCCGACATGAAATCCGCAACCGGATTAGCGAGGCGGCTGGAGTTGTGAGTTTTGATCTGAATGCTCTGTGGCTCATGGTCTGTCTGCAGAAACTTTCTCAAACCGGTCTCTTCATCAGGAACTAATTTCCCGAAGTGTAAGTTATCACCTTTGCTGAGATTAATCCCGATCCGCTGACCGGCCACGGTATTCAGTTTCAGAGCCTGGTTGGCTGAAGTCTCTGCCCGTTCCATCAGCAGGTTATAGTCCGGTTTGTCTTTCAGAAGTTCATCGGAAACCAGTTCATGCCCCGCTGCCAGCGCCGCTGTCTCCACGCAGGTGGTGACTTCCAGTGATGCAGCATCCAGCCACAGGCGGTTCACGATCAGCGCAATGCCCGTCATTACGACAAGCAGTACTATCGCAGCCAGAGGGGTAATCACCCCTCGGCGTGCGTCAGATTGCGCTCTTGTGAACTGGATTTTCTGGAGACGTTTCATAAGTCTGAACTTCAGTGATCAATAACAGAAAGAACCCGCCAGTGAATGAGACCGTAATACCTTAACGGCCTGCAGTCTGGTTCTGAGGAAACGAAAACGAGCGGGCATAAGGCCCCGGCTGCCCACCGGGACCACCTTGGGGAGGACCGGGATTGGGAGTTTGTTGAGCTGTCGGGCCGTTCGAATCGGTATTGGCATCGCCAGGTCGGGCAGGGGCACTGATGGAACCACTGTCGCTGTCATAGCCGCCACCATTTCCCCAGTGAGGATTCAGGTATCCGCCCGAGTTGAATCCACCGGTTCCACCGCGACGGTAACTGTCATAATCGCCGATTCGTAATCCATCTCGATCAAATTTATTCACACTGCGGGTGGAACCATAATAACCTTCTACGACAAAAGGCTTAGGCGGTTCTTCCTCTTTTGGTTTTTCCGGAGACTTCAATCCGAGGATTTCATAGAGGGTTGCTTTTTCAGAACTGCTGACGGCAACGCCGCCATTCCCTTTTCCTTCGGGGGTATAACTCATTGTAATTTCACCGCGGTCACGGGCCAGGATCATGATGTTGGCCTGTTCGGGAGTCAGTTCCGGCGTGACATTTGTACCCCGCCGGGAACTGCTGTTTTGAGTGTAGCTGCGATTGATGGCAATCACCCGGACGCCGTTAAACAGGGTCAGCGTCATGCCACCATTCATGCGTTTGTCATTATTCATGCCGGTCGGTGTCATGTGGACATCGACGTACTCACCGGGTTTGATCAGTCCATCGACCAGATCTACGGACGATTCCAGAGGTACGGAAATCGCCCGCATACCTGCTTCCACCTGGATAGGTGGTGTCTCTCCGGCCGGGTACAGCTGACCGGTTGAAATCGGTGTCGCGGCAGGAATGCGTTCCTTGACGATACGACCGACGATCACGCGGTTCGATGTCATCATTTCCGGCTTCAGATTTTTGATCGCAATCGGACCCAGACCCAGATGCTCATCGGTTACCAGGGTACCTGGTTCCAGTTCACTGATCGCCATGGGAATGTTTCGTGTGGCAACTGGCGGTGCTTCTTCTTTACCGGCCAGTAATCGTTTTCCTATATAGGCTGCAATCAGTACGCCGAAGACGCCAAACATCAACAGGGTTACTTTTGCAGGGGTCAGGCTTTTCACCGGATCAATCTCCCGTAACTTGGTGAAGCAAGGCGGTTGCCCGGCTTCCAGTTTCCCCTCCTGTTGAATCGTCGGAGGGCTTTACGATTATTTCCAAATCAACAAGGTGCGAATCGATTCGCCGATCGAATCACTCTTTGATCATCCTTGTTTCTGAATACAAATTTTGTCCCGTTAAGTCGTATCCCACTGGCCACAGCAGGTTCGGCGAAGCCAGATTCATCGGAATGCTGACAGCCACCATCACGATATCGCCGGCATGTTCTCCCATCTCCGTCTGGATGACAGCACCTTGCCCCAACTGGGGAGGCAGTATCTTCAATACTTCCTGTTGTACATTTTCTTGTGTGATGCCCGGCAGTGTTGCCAGTCGCGCACCGATGCGGCTGGCTTCGACCACATCTGCCCGCGCATAAAACAAGAGAGTAAATTCGAGTAACGCGAACAGCACGATACCGAAAATCGGTAGCACCAGCGCCAGTTCCATACTCAGGAACCCCCGGCGTTCTGGCTGTTGCGAATGATGTTGAACTCGTTTGACTCGCATTGCTGAATTACTTTCAACAGTATTTCTAATGTGATCTGGTCTGGAACCAGGTGTTTAAAGTACGACCGACTTGATCACCATCCAGGTGGTGACACTCCAGGTCGCCAGCACGACTGGCAGCGCGAACGGCATCAGGCCCCGCTTCTGCTTCTGTTCCATGCTTTCCGGTTTGTATTTCTTTTTATTCTTCAAAGCTTTGCCGGTTGCCAGATACGTTTCTTTGGTTTTTCGTGTCCCTTTTGTGACAACACTCCAGAAGAGAACCAGAAACGAACCGATCAGTACAAACAGCGTTCCGACAATCATGACGGCAATAGTCGCTTTGAAACCCAGCCAGATCGATAAAGCGCCCATCATTTTTACGTCCCCGGCAGCACCACTGCCGACGATCCAGATCAGAAAGAATGAGCCAAAGCCTGCCAGGAACCCCAGTCCGCCGTACATCAGGCCTTCCCAGCCATTGAAAACCAGCTGGTAAATAATGCCTAATACGAAGAAGGGAACCGTCAAAACGTTGTAGATTTTTCTGGCTTTGTAATCCGTAATCGCAGCGATCACTGTGAAGATCCCCACGCTGATCGCCATGACATACAGTGAGGTTTGGGTGAGCTGAAAATCCATTGTTGTGCTTCTCAATCAATCTAACTGGTGATGGAAGTTCTGCCGATTAAGGCAGGTACGTTATCTGGTGAATTTATGCTGAACCTGACAGCAGGTGTTGAAAATATACCTCACGTTTCCCCTGAGATACTTTCATTCTGAAAAAAAACGCAGCCTCGGCCGTTCGACTGTTTTCTAAACGCAACAATACAGAATAAAACCGTTATATTTCGGACAAAGCGATTAATGACGGGTATCAGCACAATCAGTAGAATCAGAAACGGCAGGAAATCACACCCGGGGCCGAGCTGTCTTTCCTGGAGTGATCACATGGAAGGCAACACTGTTTTATGATGTAACTCCTTGTGATTGCTACCTGTTTGCAAAGGAAGTGAAGCTCAACAGGAGGGCTTGCAGTTTCAGTGAAGAGGGGAAAGAATTCTGAATTCAGGAGGTTAACGGTTCGCGCACCGATCCCTGATTCCTAAAATGAGTCTTATCTGGAGAATCGCTCTGATCCGGAGAGACAGACCAGGCCGGGAATTTTTCTCTGGTTTTCTGTTTCCGTACATCAGACAGATTACTGAGGCGGACTCTGGCGCATCACGCAGAGGGCTCGCATGTGTTTCAAGGAAGGATGAACATTGAATTCAACAGAATTACTGGATGTTGCTGAAACGGCTGCCCGTCGAGGAGCTCAATGTCTGCTGGACTGGGTCGATGAATTTCGGGTCTCTGAGAAAGGCCGCGCCGATCTCGTGACCGACGCTGATTTTGCATCCCAGAAAGCGATTTTAAATCATATCAGTGAATCCTACCCTGAACATAACATGTTAGGGGAAGAGGGTTTGAACCGGCAGGATGGCGACTCCGAATATCGCTGGGTCATCGATCCTCTGGATGGGACTTCTAATTATGTACACGGTTTCCCTTATTATTGCGTGTCCATTGGACTCGAGTATCAGGGAGCGCTTGTGCTGGGAGTCGTTTATGACCCGAATCGCGATGAAATGTTCTCTGCCTTTCAGGGGCGCGGGGCTACCTTAAACGGGACTCCCATCGCGCCCTCCCGTATTCTCACTCTGGATCAGGCGATGCTGGTAGCCAGTCTACCGGTGGGAGTTACTGGACGGGATATTGCCATTGATCGTTTTTTACGGGTGCTGCCCGAGTCACAGACTTTGCAGCGCACAGGCTCGGCAGCGTTGAATTTATGCTACGTGGCCACCGGTCGGATTGACGGTTACTGGTCAAGTAATCTGAAACCCTGGGATATGGCGGCTGGCGTTCTCATCTGCCGTGAAGCGGGAGCCGCTGTCACTTCGATCGAAAATGCCGAGTTTACCATTGAAAAACCCAGTCTATTAGCCACCAATGGGACAAACATTCATGTTGCCCTGCAGTCATTATTAACTGAGACGCTTTTTTAGTCACCTTCGAGATTCGTTCTTTAATGTGCCCAAAATACGACGTATGATAGAAGCAGTGATAATTAACACAGACAGGGTCGGGTTATATACATAAGGATATGGTTATGGTTTGAGTCTGTCAGGAAACTGTCAGTGATGAGTTCGAATCACTTTGCTCGGGACCAGTCCGGTGATCGAATTCTCTCAGAGGTTAGCTGTTCCCTAAGACCGGGTTCTATTAACAATTATGTCATATCTTGCACGTTTCATCTCAGTCTCACTGGGATTGTTCTTGCTGTCTGTTTTCTGCGTGGGAGGTACGTGTGACTCCCTTTACGCCCAGTCAACTCAACCTGGGCAAAACAGTCTGCAGTCAGGCGGCGATCGAAAGAACGAATTACCGGTAACTCCAGACAAGGCGACTCAACCTGCGGGAAGTGGTACTGTTATCGTTCCTCAGCCAGCAGAGACCGCCCCCGGACAGAAGACAGATGGCACAGCTCAGGGTTCCGCGAAACAGGATGTGTATATCAAAGGGGATGATGGTCAGTTTTTCCCGCTACCGAATCTCAGCCTGAATCAGATTCTGGAATACCTCAAACAGAAACAGGAAAGCCAGGTGGATCGCTCACCAGCGTATGCTGTTTCTTCCATTTCGCTTGAGGGAACCATTAAAGATGATCGTGCGGTTCTCGATGTGCGGATTGTGGTATTGATCAATGAAGAAAAGCAGTGGATCCGCGTTCCCATCAAACTGAATGAATCGATCTTTCTCAAAACCAGTTACAAAGGGCAGGGGGAATCCAGTCCGGGGGGCTTTAATCGGACCGAAGGTTATCTCTGGTGGTTTCAGGGCAAAGGTACTCACGAACTGAATCTGACTGTGAGTGTTTCACTCAAACAGCAGCTGCCCTCGCGCCGTCTGCAACTCGTATTACCACAGACGGCAGTCAGTAATCTCAAACTGACGATTCCGCTGCCCCAGATCAGTCTGGAAGTGCCAACCGGAGTTGCCGTTTCCAAAAAAGCAGTCTCAGACGATCAGAGCCTGGTTGAGATGTTCGGACTGGGGGATCAGCTGGATCTTTCCTGGCAGCCTATTCCTGATGAGAAGAAAGTCGAAACGGTTCTCCAGGCTGAGACTCTGTTGACGACCGATTTTACCACCGACTCCGTGCTGCTCAATGCTTCCCAGTCGATCAAAGCTTTAACCGGCAGCTTTCAGACTGTGCAGGTCAAGTTACCTCAGTCGTTCCGATTGCTGGATGTCAAGTGCGAAGGTTATAAGAGTCATCAGTTGCTCAAGGATAACATCGTTGATGTTTCATTGATCGAACCCACGGTCGGGCCGATCGAACTGCAGTGGACTCTGGAACGGGATTTTCCCGAAGAGAAGGGAGAGTTTCTGATAGACGGTTTTGAGGTGAGTCGTGCCAAGCGTCAGACCGGGTTGATCGATATTCAGACGCTGGACGGCTATCGCATTTTTCGAACAGAAGGTCAGAATCGATCCGTGTATCAGATTAAAGCAAACCAGAAAGATCTGGACAGTTCTTATCGCTTTCTGAATCAGCCGTTTCAACTGCCTTTGAATATTGAACGGGTCAAACCCTATTTTTCTGCCAGACCTTTTTATCTGGTACAGATGTTTGGCAACCGGGCCGAGCTGGAAGCCCGGGTCCAGATCAATGTCTTTCAGGGTGCCCTCGATCAGGTATCTCTCAACTGGCCTGATCGGGTCAAAGAGGGTTGGGAACTGGAACTGATGCAGGAACCATCGTTAACCGAAGCGATCGAGATTAATCAATCACAGCCGGGGCGTATCAATATCAACCTGCTGAAACGTTCCAAAGGTGAATTTGAAATCACATTCCGCGCACGTCGTCCGGTGATCGCGGATCAGGAGCCTTTTAACTTTACCCTGCCGGAAATCAAAGCGCCCAGCCTGTCACCGACATCCCTGGTCATGGTCAATGATACCAACGTGGTGACAGATCTGACCCCCGCACCCAAAACGCAGGTTCTTACGACACCAGTGGCGCAAGGGGGGAAATTGACCCTGCCTGCCGAAGTTTTAAACCTGCGTAAAAACGAATACCAGATTCAACCAGGTCCCAACGAGTTTTCGGCAGTCGTTTCCATTCATAGTCAGGAAATTATTGCCACCAGCTCGGCGCTACTGGAAATTGAAAGTGCCGAGATGCGGGTAGAACAGGAGATTCAGTATCAGATTGAATATGAGCCGCTGTCTGAAGTTAGATTACGGGTTCCTTTGGAATTAAAAAATCGAGTGAATTTTTATCTGGATAATGAACAGAACCCACTGGTACCTACCTGGACTTCTGATGAAGCTGATCCTGTGCAGAATGCCCGGCTCTCTCTGCGCAGTAAAAAACTGGGTTCGGTGAAAATTACTGCTGTCTACCTGTTGCCCCAGAATTCTCCCGATGAACTCCATGTGCCCCTGATTCGTTCCGACGATGTACCTTTTACCGAAAGCCAGTTTGAACTGTCGCTGATGGATGATGAAGATGCGCAGTATCTGGAAATCGAAAGTCTGGATGCAGCATGGCAGCAGCAACTGGCGATGAATAATAATGCCTTCTGGCGCGCCATCGATCCGAAAGCGGACATCAGTCTCAAGTTGAATAAGAACGAATCCGGTTCCCTGTTTGCCTATTCAATCAGTCAGGCCTGGATTCAGTGCAGCCTGGATTTGACCGGTTCCTATCAGGCACGGGCTCAGTATGAATTCCCGGTTTCCCCGCGCACGTTAACTTTTCGCATGCCGGAAAATGCAGCCATTAAAATCGATGATATCTGGTGGAATGACCAGCGTGTGACCGGCAGTCTGCAACTGGGTAAGTCTCAGGAATATCAACTCATTTTGCCCTCTCCCAAAGAAAAGGAAAATGAACAGAATATCCTGACGATCGACTATGGTTCTACAAAACATCAGCGAGATTCGCAGTTTCAGCCCATGACGGTGGCCGCTGTGGAATTTGCCGATAATCTGTGGATCGAAAAGACGATGTGGAAAATCAGTCTGCCTAACAATCAGCATCTGCTTACCATCCCGCTGGGATTTACCCCTCAGTTCCGCTGGGAAAATCAGGGTGTATTCTGGTCTCGCCAGTTCTATGGCCAGGATGAACTGCCGCTGGCACTTAAAAATGCACCGCCTGAGTCTGATGAATTTCTTGGCGTAAACGATTATCAGTTCTATCGACTGGGACCGGCGACATCCTTGCAGTTTCGGGCGCTGTCCCGATCGATGATCGTCTTCATCGGCGCGGGAACAGCATTACTGCTGGGATTCATTTTAATGAGTATCTCGGCTCTGCGGAGTGCGTTGGTCCTGCTGCTGATGATTACTGCCGTCTCTGCTGTGGCGCTGTGGTATACTGCTCCGGTAGAAGTACTTCTGCAGCCTGCTGTATTTGGCTTGATTCTCGCTGTGGTCGCATCGATGATTAACGGGACATCCAGAAAACATCGAGAAGCGAAACTGTTGACCATGTCTGCACCCAGCGATTTCATTCCTCCTCCGTCCATTTCAGAACGAATCCGACCCTCGGAAGTGGATCCTGAAGATATCACGGCAGTCCGGCCCGGATCCGAAGTGGTCGAAAAACCGGTCTCGTCTTCAGAAGCCGGGGCGAATCGATGATTGGGTATCGAGTCCCCGGCTGTTTCCAGACCGCTTTGATCTGCGGACTTGGTCTCTGGTTTTCGTGGCTCGGCTGTCTGTTCCCCTCAGCCACAGCCACTGCTGCCGACAATCAGGTCTGGGAGCTCTCTCCCACGCTGCGGATTGAAGAAACAAGGGTTTCCGGCAGCGATCTATCCAGCTGGCCTGAAGGAAACTGGTTTCCAGTTCCCCTGAAAAAGTATCAGTCGCTGAAAAAAGCGGCCCTGGTCAAGAAGAACACGCCCCCCAATTCCTGGATTCAGGAAGCGACATATACCGCCACGTTGAAAGGTGATCAACTGGTGGATGGGAAACTGAATTATGTCATGCACTGCTCCCGCAGTGAACGCGGATTTATTGATCTTTCCCAGTTAAATCTGGCGGTGCATGAATTGAAATGGGGCAACCAGGATGCCGTCTGGGGACTGGCACCAGATCAGAAATCGCTCCTGCTGGTCGATCATTTTGATGAAGCACTCACCGGGCAATGGAGTCTGAAAGGTCGGCAACTTCCCCAGAGAACGGAATTCACGTTTCAGCTTCCTGAAACAGTCGTCTCTCGAGTACAACTGAAGCTGCCACGGGGGATGTTTTTAACGACCTCGGTCGGCTACGTGACTGGTCCCCGACCGAGCGAAGACTCGCAATTTGATCTCTGGCAGATCGAACTGGGCGGGCAGTCTCAGTTTCAGGCAATTATTCACCAGGCGGAAAAAATCAAAAATGCGCCGACCCAAATACTCTATCATCAGTTTGCCCAGGCGGGGATCCGTGAAGATGGTCTACGCTTGAGAGAAGACTTCCAGATCGAAGTGCTCAACACGCCAGTTCAGAAACTGGTATTTTCTGCTCCTGCGGAATACGACATTTACTCCGTGACACTGGGAAACGATCTGGCTTTGCCGTTTGAGTTACAGAAAACCAGCGAGCAAACGCTGATGACCGTCGATTTGATCGACCCTCTCATCGGCATCAGTCGCCCGTTAACGGTCCGGGCGCTGGCGTCACCTTCTCTGGATTCTGCGATAATCATCCCCCGGCTCAAACTGCAGCAGGCACATTTTCTTGGTGGAACCATTCACCTGGATATTTCATCGCCTCTGGAGACGCATGCCATCAGCTTCACGGACTTGAGACAGACGGGGGTACTGATTCAGGAAGAGCAGGGAGAAGCCTACGACTTCAAACAGTATGCACCCGATGCCCGGCTGGTTTACCGGCTGTCATTGCCGGACTTGAATCTTTCTGCCCGCGTACACAGTCTGATCCAGGTAGAAGAGAAGGCCTGGAAACTGACTTCCCGAATACACTGGTCGTCTGCCGCAGGTTCCACGTATCGACTGGAATCAATGATACCCTCCGGCTGGGAAATTACTCAGGTCAGCAGTCCGGCGGAGACGAATTCCGCAGCCATTGTCTGGGATGTCGAACAAAGCGATCAGCAGCAGAAACTGAGTATCCGCTTACCGGTATCGGTTTCGCCCGAGGCCCCTTTTGTTCTGGAAATCCAGGCTCGCCGACTGGTTCCTGTTTCCAATCGACAGATCGAACTGGCTGGTATCAGGCCACTGGGGTGCAGCAGCGTCGATCGAATTCTGGAACTGTCCACGCCAAATCAGCTGGCACTGCAATTTGATCCTGATAAAGAAGTGGAAGACCTGACAGCCAGTGAACTACCTAAAAGCTGGAAGTTTCCTGCTGTCAGACAGGAGAACTCCAGGTTCTTTCACCTCTCACCCTATTCCGGAGCCCGCTGGGGAACCCTCAGACAGTCCAGCATGGAACAGACTTTCCAGGTGAATGCGAGCACTTTCCTGGCTCTGAATAATGATTTGATTCAGGAAAATTACATTCTGAACTGTGTGCCGCCAGCCAGAGGCATTCAGCGTGTCATGGTTTACCTGTCAGAAGAAGGAAAGCCACTGGAATGGACTCTTCCTTCAGACAGTAGCCTGCAGGCGAAGCTTAAAATACAAAAACTACCGGTTTCTGAACATCAGAAGTGGTATCTTCCCAATCTAGGAGAACTCTGGGAGCTTTCGTTCCCGGCTCCTGTTTTCAAAGAACTGGAAATTCGGGGAGAACGTAACAGACCATTCCAGAAAACAGTCCGGGCTGCACTGGTTTTTGCGCCTCAGGCACAACCCTTTCAGGGAATCGTGCGGGTACTGAATTCCAACGAGCTCAATTTGAGAATGAAGACGGAAGGGCTCCTGCTTCCACCAGACATTCAAGACAGATCCCGTTTTCCCCGGAATCAACGCAATTATGAATGGGAATATCAGCAGCCGCTGGGGGCATTAACGATCACCCGCTCTTCTGAAATGCCTGAAAACAGCCTGGATCAGGGAACGGCTACAGTCAGCATTCATTCTCATTTCGGGCACGGCAATGGTGAACCGGATGTGCACGAAGCAGCCATCGCGCTTGATCTCTCCAAAACATTTGATGACAAATTCCTCTTTCGTTTACCGCGAGAAGTGAAACTGATTTCGACGACAGTCAACGGCAGGCGGGTGACTCCTCTTGAAGTGGACAAGCAGTATCTGATTCCCTTGTTTGACCAGTTGGACAGTTACCAGATTACGATTCAGTATCAGACCACCTCCAGTGCTGATTTCCTGACGACAACGCGGCAGATACCTTTTCCCCAGATCAGCCAGCGTGTTCTGGAAACAGAATGGAAGTTTGTGCTTCCAGCGGGAGTTCAACTGATGGAAGGGCCGCTGAATATGGTATTGCAGCAGTCCCTGCCCGCTGAATCACTCACACGTCGCTTTCTGGGTGTCCTGGGGAAACCGAATCAAAATGCGGGTGTAAACCGTTCAGAATGGGATGCCATTGTTTTATTTCCTGTGAAGTCAGGTGTTTTAGAAATTGCGAATGCGGGGAATATCCGTCTGTTTTCCTGGGTCATCCTCCTGGTAACAGTCACCATTGGTCTGATGCTGCGAATCTGGAGTGTGAAACACCGCGACAAGATTTGCATCATGGGAATTCTGATCTCAATGATCCTTTCCTGGGTCTTTCCGTTTGTCTGGGCTGAGATCTCCGGCAGCTGTCTGGCCGGAATTCTCATTGTTCTGCTGATTCCCCGCCGGTTTCTCAGGCAGGAAGTCCAGCGACAGATCGAAGATGAAAGCACCAAAGCCTATCAGCACTCTCTTTCTTCAGTGTCTATGACAGCGCGAATATTGCTGGCAGGTGTCCTGGGAATCACCGCGACAGGATATGCACAAAACTCACCAGTGCTGAATCTTCCCGCAGAAGGAAATCAGTCGGTAGCTGTTCAGACTGAATATGTCCTGTTACCAGACAGTTCCCGTACTGGTTCAGAATCATTCGCCTATCTGACCCCCGGTTTACTTCAGGTTCTGGAAGAATTTGTAGCGGATCCAGAACCGCCGGCGTATCTGATTACTTCAGCAGAATATGCAGGCGATATTCGTGATAATCAGTTGCTGACAGTGAATGCTGATTTTCGAGTAAAAATCCCTGTTACCAGGACGTCCTCGGTGATTCAGTTGCCCATCAATGGGGGGAATCTCAGCGGGCCGGATTCCTGTCGTGTCGATGGCAAGGTAATCCCGGTATTACTGTCTGCCGACGGTCAGAGTATTCTGGTGAATGTCAGTAATGAATTGGCTCACAGCCCCCGCGCGTCATCAGATCCAAATGGTCCTCTGGAAGCACGAAAACCGGTATTCGATCATTCTTATCAGGAGCATCACATCGAACTGGTTCTGCATCCTGCAGTAAAAATCAGTCCCGGCAGCGGTCAGTTTGAACTCTCGATTCCACCTCTGGCTACAAACCATTTCTCGTTTGATTTCCACGATGCCGTTCAACTTGTAGAACTTTCAGAAAGTGCGGGTAGTTCCCGATATCAGTTGTCGGGACAGAAGCATTTTTCGACGTACCTGAAAGAGACTTCTCAGTTAAAAGTAAAATGGTTTATGGGGCAAAGTTCTCAGGTCAGTCCCCTTAATCTCGAAGCAGGCGTCCTCATCAATGCTGACGTATCTTCCTCAATGACGCGCCTGGATGTGCAGGTGAAATACAATGTATTAAATGGAAAGGTTGATTATCTATCCTGGAAACTGCCTGCCGGAATGATTGTCCGCAGTGTCAAGTCGCCCGGGATTTCGATCATTCCTGCTCTGCATCCCACCGCCGATCATCAATCTGAAAATCTGCTTCTGGAATTATCAGAATCCAAGTCAGGTGAATTTCTAATCAATGCCGTTTTCGAATTTCCTGCCGACGACTCCCTGCAGGAAGTCACGATTCCGCCTGTCTATTTTGGATCGGATCATCTGGAAACCCAGAGTGCAACGATCAAAATTACATCTCAACAGATCGGTGTGCGGACGGGGCCCGAATTCGAAATAGAGCAGTCGGGGACATTACCGGAAGGTGTAACTTCGATCTCTGCCAAAGCACCGGGTCGTCAGCCAGAGGATAATATACTCAAGTCGGCCACACTTTTATTTCAAATGGCTCAACCTGCACCCATCTCTTTGAACCTGAAGTCTAAAAATCCCGATCGCTCTGCTCGAGTCAGCCAGTCTCTGGTGGTGAATCAGAAGAGTATCGACTGGACCTTTTCCGCAGAATTGCGAATCAGTCAGGCACCCGCTTTTCGACATATCCTGACAGTCCCGGCGGCACTCCGGATCGAATCGCTTTCAGTAAAAGAAGAAGATGTAGAGCGGTTGGCACACTGGCATCGCGCTGGAAATCAGATCACATTGTTTCTGAAAAATAAAACGTCGGGATTGCAGGATCTGACATTGAAGGGATGGTTACCCGTCCGCAGCATGGGAGATTTGAAGATACCGGGGATTCAGATAGAACAGACCCGGACTGAAGATTCTCAATTAACTCTACATCAGAAACCACAGCTCGAAGTGAAATTGACCTCACCCGAATTTCGTCGGGTTCAGGACGATACGGCTCAACCATCTTCCGTTGAGCATCTGACATTCGTCGGTCGGTTTCAGGCGACCGATTCAAAGAGTAATGTGATCGAACTTTCAATTAAACCACACAATATGCTGATTTCTGCAGATTCTCTAACGATGGTGGATGTGCTCGAAGATCAGAAGATCGAAGTGACGCAAACATTACGGTTTACGATTCCAGATCCGGAAATGCAGATCACCCTGTTGATTCCCCAGGAGTATACTGAGAATTATACAATCGACGGCATGCCCTTCGAATTGGCAGGCCAGTCGCCAGAGGGATCTCTGCTGGTTCATTTACTGCCACCAGACTCCAGAACAAAAGAAAAAAGTATTTCTGTAAGATCGACCGTGTTGAAGCCGGCCCAGGAACTGGTGATTGCGCCTGTCACTCTAGAAAATTCCAAAATTCAAAAGCATTATCTTCTGTTATCTTCCCAGCTCGAATTTCAACTCTCCGATAAAAAGAAACGAAAAACGATTCAGCCGGAAAAGGTTCCGGACTGGGTTCAGGCTCGCTGCGATATCTCTCCCGATTTCAGTAGAGAACGTGTTTATTCTGGCAATAACAGACCCTGGAAATTGAATTCGACATTGAGTGATACAACTGTGGTAAGCGAAGAATTCATTCCCTACATGGAATCAGAAATCATCCTGAGCAATCCGGAAGTCATTCATGGCCTGACGCAGATTAAACTGTTCAATCAGACCAGTCGTTCGCTGAAACTGAGCTGGCCTGCGAAAACCAAGCTGATGGCGGTTTTGATCAATGGTGAAAATGACACGACGCTTGAGCAGAAAGACGGCGCCCTCTCGATTCCCTTGAACGGGGGGCCGAAATTTTATGAACTGACCCTCTTCTGGGAGTCTTACCAGATTGAACACGAATATTTTCTGGAAAAGGCCTGGTTGCAGTTACCTCAACCAGTAAATTTCCCACTGACTCATAATTTAGTTCAAATCGTATCCTCAAATCACCATCGAACGTTTCTCTCCCAGGAAGTAACACCTTTTACTTATTTTGCCGATCAACTGGAAGCAGAACTCAAGGTTGCCGAAGTGGAGCTGGAACTGGCAGATCAGAGTAATGTTTCACAATCGACCTGGCAGGCAATTCTGAAATCGCTCAAGCATCTGGAAATGATTGTGGCTGATCCTGATCTGAATCGGCAGG
The DNA here is from genome assembly GCA_002706765.1 of Gimesia sp. Lineage (GTDB taxonomy): Bacteria > Planctomycetota > Planctomycetia > Planctomycetales > Planctomycetaceae > Gimesia. The sequence goes on along the minus strand of PAJV01000061.1, from coordinate 146,128 downwards.
GGATCAGTGAGACATTGAATCGCTTTGCGGCTTTAAAAGATCGCGTCTTTGTTTTCAAACAATATGTCAGATCCGGTGACGACGAGATATTGCCAACGCCTTCATTTTTCGCCCAATTCCATCAGAAACTAAAACCGGTTGCACAACAGAAAATTCATTATTTCTCCAAGGCAGGGAGTTTTGATCCCGAAGAAGAATTACTCTCAGCATGGATTATGCCTGACCTTTACCTGAATCTGCTGTTGGCTGCGATTGGTCTTATCGTTTTACTTCCGATTCTGGGTAAAATGGTGCAAGCACGGTCTGCAGACTGGCTTAATACGCATCCTGCTTTTGCTCTGCTGTTACTGGGGGTGATCTGGCTGTTGTTTTTCTCACCCGAACTGATTGGACTGATTATTATCGCCATTTCAGTCGTCATGGCAGTCAGACAAAAGCAGGAGATATCGAATGGGGATCAGCAGTCAGTAATGAGCACTCCCGCCAGTCAGGAGTAGCGATGTGCCTGCGGTTTTGCAGATCGACAGGCACAGTAATCAGCTGGCGCGGGATTCAATGAATGTAGAAAATGCAGGGTGCTGTCTGGGGATCTGGACTGTGCCTCGTTTTACTGTGGCGGGCGTCCCCAGGGTCATCTGGCCCGAGCATAATAGATTGGGAGATGCTATGGTTAAATGTGACTTGCTATAAATGATGCTCAAATCCGGTCCAGGCTGTCTGCCCAGCGTCCGATTGCTTCCAGTCTCGTTTTATCCAGATACTGTCCCGCCGGATCCTCTTTTTTGATCAGCTCAAAGACCGTAGGGTAGTTCATTTCTCGAATCGCTTCGATCTGTGGTTGCAGTAACTGATTCAGCGGGTTGGCTGCATTCAATACGAAATACAGGCTTAGGGGATAGTCAGGATCAGTCTCCGGTGGTTTATTGTTGAGCGTGGCTTCAGAAACAGCGACACCACGAAACAGCTCTCGATATTTAAAGGCCAGATCGAATGCAAATTCGCTTCCATCGCCATGACTGAGCAGGAAGATTCTGGTGTTATCAATCTGGTATCGCTTCCGCATCGACTCCACTACTTCTTTAACAAATTCCGTCTCATCCCGGTTCCAGCGGATTACATCTTCTGCTGCGGGGCCGACGATAATAATCCCCCGTTGCTCACAAATACTCTTCCACTCATTAAAAATCGTTGATTCCATGGTATTACCCGGCGGATGAATCCAGACCATCAAACCGTATTCATAATCCGGGTTGTAATTCTCAGGGATATAAGCCCAGTAAGTAGATTCAGAACCGGGTAGTTCTTCTTTGAGATGTCCTGTTTTGATTTTGTCTTTCTGGTTTTCAGCAGCGGTGCGGGAAGGCAGCGCCTGTGTGGGCAGTTCCGCTTCCACTGTATGGGGAGGGGACTGTAATATGACTTTGACTGTCTGCTGTTTTTGATCTCGTGAGATCAAAAGTTCGGCTGTTTCTTCCGGACGCAAATGATTCACCAGCAGAGCCAGTGCGCCGGGATCTGATACTTTCTGCTGATTGAATTCCAGAATGCGGTCCCCGGACTTGAGACCGGCTTCCTCAGCCGCTGATTTCGAAAAAATAAACCGGATGCCGACACCTGCTTCTACCTGATTGATCGCTGTTCGCTGTGGGAGGATTCCCAGGAATCCTGATTCAAACGGCACCAGTTTTTCTACCATGGTCGCTTTAAATGAGAGTGGTTCCGCTGCGCCTTCTCTTTTGACTACCAGGCTGACAGCATCTCCCGCGTATTTATTCATCAGAACCTGTTTTACCTGGGAATGCATGGCCACCGCATTACCATCCAGCTGAGTGAGTGTGTCTCCCGCTTTGACGCCCGCTTCCTGGGCGGGACTGCCATAGCGGACACGGTCAAGCTTCATGTCGGTAGACAGGTCGCCTTGACCGGTTAAGGTGATTCCCAGCAGACCCGGATAAAGATCTTTACCCGTATTGAGGCGGGGAATGACCTTAAGCACATCCGACATCGGAATTGCAAACCCGATTCCCGAGTCATACCATTCCACGCCCGCCGTTTCTGCTGATGCCCCGGGAGAGAGCGGGACCAGAATACCCATCACGCGGCCATTGATATCCACCAGGGGGCCGCCGTAGTTGACTGGAGAAATCTTCGCATCAGTCTGAATCGCTTTTCCCCAGATCCGTTCCAGCGCACTTACGATTCCCACGGAAATACTGGGTTGATCCAGTTCAAAAGTACGTCCCAATGCAATCGACCACATGCCGACCTGGATTTCACTCTCCGGAATTGCGAGCGGAACGGGCAGGTTTTGCGCGTCAATTTTCAGCAGTGTCAGCATCTTCAGATGGTCTGTGGCGACATTCTGAGCCGGAAAACGACGGCCATCGGGCAACGTGACCAGGATCGAAGAGGGTTTGCCGATAAAATTAAAGGCGCTGGAAATAATCAGGCCGTCACGGCTGACAATCACTCCGGAAGTCGGGCCGGTTCCGGTGATGAGCTTGCCGACCCGATCCTGCCCTCCGACAGTTTCAATACGGACGATGGAGGGGTTTACAAAAGCGGCCGCCTGTTTGAAGGCACGTTCTTCCAGAATTTCCAGATGAGGGGCCTGAGCCTGGATTATTTCAACAGAACCAGACAATGCCAGCAATAACGTCAGTAAACGAAAAAGATTGCTCATGATGGTTTCGATGCTGTGGTGATTATTTATTTTCAGGGGGAACCTGAAATTCAATCGAGATAAGTTGATTATTGCGGCGAACGACCAGACGCAGTAAATCGCCGGATTCCAGCTGGCCGAGTTCGGTATTCAGTGTTTTGCAGGAATTGATCAGTTCATCATTCACAAACACCACAAGATCATCAGGCTGTAATCCCGCTTTTGCAACCAGTGAATCGGGTAGAACCCTGTCGATATAAGCGGGGGTACGGTAAAGCACATCTGGCACCATCACCAGACCAAAGTCAACCGGACGGTAACGCTGGGGCGCATCCATTTCGGGTTTCTTCTGATCTTCACTGGAATCAAATTTGCCGGTGATAATCTGCTCGATACTTTTGCTCAGCACGTCGATGGGCAGGGAGTAGTTAACCCACGTATTCGTTTTGGCATTCCGGACCTGTTTGCCGATCATACCCAGCAGCTTGCCATCGTAGGTGAGCAATGCCCCGCCGGCGGCGCCCGGATTATTGGTAATCGCATCCACTACGTAAACATCGCCTGAATACGAGAGTTCAAAGGCACCTCTGCGGCGTGGTAATTCTGTACGTGCTTCAATAACGCCATGCAGCACGGATACCGGTTCATCACCCGTAGCGACTTTAAACATGTTACTGAAGCCCAGGATCCGTGTACCCGGACCTGCTGTGACTTTTTCTTTATAATCAAAACAGGGCAGGTTTAATTCCCGTTCCGATTTCAACTTGATAATGGCCAGGTCCAGGTGTGGTTCAGCTCCCAGAACTTCAGCTTCAAACTTCCGTCCATCATGCAGGACGACTGACAGGCGATCGGTATCGAGAACGGGGCTCCAGATTGTGGCGATATGTCCTTGGGGAGAAACGAGAAAGCCGGTACTGTAACCATACAGGTTTTTAACTCCGCCGGCGCCAAAAATTTTCACCAGCCGGGGCAGGGCATACTCTATCGTTGATTGCGAAGAAGCAGAGACGCTTTTCACAGCTGACATCAGCAACCCTGTCACGCACAACAGGAACAGAACAGGTTTTACTACTTTGCTTTGAATCACTGAAGATCTGCTTTCATACGGTCCGGTGCTATTTTTTTGTGTTCTCAGGCGTTTCCAGCTTGAGGCGTTCAATTTTCAGTTTCATCACAGGTCGGCTGCCATGTCGTACATCCAGTTCACCGGGAAACTTCTGGCCATTGAGAGTCTGAAACTGTTCGAAGCGGATTGCACAGACTTCCGCATTTTCTGTCAGGTAAAAATCCAGTCCCCGCAGAGACAGGTCGGATTTATTGAAATACCAGCGGGAGATCGTACCGGTCTGAGTTGCAATCAGCACATCAACCATCTCGTTGGTCCCGTCCAGTCGTTCGCTGCCCAGGTAATAAAAATCAGTAAATCGCTCTGACTGTCCGGAGAGTAACAGTCGGAAGTGATGCAGTGCGGCCAGCAAACCACCCGTGCCCGGAGGCTCATCGACGAATGTGTCTGTTTCCAGTGACTGCAGAAAGATATCCTTGCCGACTTCAAACCCGACGCCTTTGTCTGCGAGAGTAAGAGTGAAATCCGTTTCATCAGCCAGTTTTCCGGTCAGCGTCCAGGTTCCGGTTCGATCAGAGAAATTACTCGTCGCGCTTAAGGCCTGCAGCAGTCGTTCCTGCTGTTGCTGATTGAAATAGTAATTGGCAAATCCGGTTTTCGGCACATACAGATGCTTATATTTTTCTGGTGGTTCGGGAGCCGCTTTCGCGTGGGGATTGGGCATGGGCAGGCGGGGTTTTTCGTCACCCGGTTCAGGCGATTTTTCTGGAATCAGCTGTTTCTGTCCTGCCTGTTCCTGCAGTTCGGAGGCTGTATGCAGTGACTGCAGCCTGACGTAAATCGTCTGCTTTTTCTCATCCCGCCGATATACCAGCGGTAATGTCCAGCCTGCAGGATAGATGCCCAGAATATTTTTAAACTGGTTCACGCTGCGGATGGGGCGACCTGCAAAGGAAACGATTTCATCCCCCAGTCTCAAACCTTTTCGATAAGCGTCTGATTCTTCGAGGATTTCAGCCACATTGACATGCGAATCAAAGCCGGTGGTGACGGTGGCTCCCAGCGATGCATGGTCGACAATACGACCACTCTTCAGATGATCCCAGAAGTGTTTGATCTGGTTAATGGAAATCGCATAGCCGGCTCCTGAGTTGACCCGGCCCCGTTTTTCAAAAGAGCCGCGTCCGTTGATTCCGATCAGTTCCCCACGATCATTAAACAGGGGGCCTCCCGAGTTACCCGGATTGATGGAGGAGTCGACCTGGATGCAGTCCGTGTATTCGAGAAATGTGCCAGCCGGATACTGATATCGGTGAACGCCACTGACGATGCCGTAGGTGATCGTCGGTTGAAAATCGGTCGCCAGGAGAAACGGATTTCCCATCGCGTAAGCCCAGTCACCCACCTGGACGGTATCACTGTCTCCCAGCCGGGCAGCAGGAAAATCGGTGCGGCCCAGCAGTTTGATCAAAGCCACATCACCAGTCGGGTCAATGCTGACGATGACTGCATCATACAGCTTGCCATCATTCAACCCGCACTTCATGAAGTTGCCGGCTCCCGATACGACGTGAAAATTGGTTAATGCATATCCGTCCGGTGTGACCAGCACACCCGAGCCTCCGCCATCACCGGCACCACCAAATATGGCAACCACAGAGGGAGAGACTTCTTTGATGACGTCAATTCGCTGCTTCTGAGCCGCCAGCACTGCAGGATCAACAGAAGACTCTGCTGAGAACACAGGCTGACTGATAAGGGTGCAGATCACTAATGGAACACAGATGAAAAATCTCTGCATCAAATTACCTTTAAACTTCCACGGCTCACTTCGAAACAGCCAGTCTGTTCCCGTTAAATGAACCGTCACTGAATTATTTAATAAAACGTGCTTCACAAAGATCGAGGTGATCGCAGATTTCCAGGTTGTCTCCAAAATCGACCAGGACCTCGAAATCACGGACGCCGCGAACATCCAGATTTAATTCCACCGGAGAATCTGAGCTCCGCACATTTCCCGAGTACAGAATGCGGCCATCACCCTTGATCTCAACATAGACAAATCCAATGCCGGGCACGGAATCATCGATCCCCATGATCGCGCGAAAATTCCGGTACTCGCCTTTCAGTCGATATTGAAGAAGTGTTTTGGAATGAATGTAAAGACCACGGGCATACTCTTTCCCGCCCACCCGCAGGGGGCCACCATCACGGTGTCTGTCTTTCCGATATTTCCAGACCGTATCAAAGAAAGGCGTGTATTCAATATTCGCTGGTTCCAGGTCAGAGAGATAACGCACCTTACCCTGGCTGAAATCCAGACTGGCAATCGATGGGGGGGCAAACCGGGCCTGGGCGCCTGCCTGCAAAGTGGCGATAAATTCGGTACCCGTAAAAGTAATCGCGGAAGCATTCAATACTCCCTCGTCTGTCAGTCGAATTGCACAGAAGGGGGAACCTTCCGGAGAGGGAGGCCGTGCGTAGATGACTCCGAAAACGCGACTGCGATTGACGGCGACTTCGTCTTCCCCGGTAAAAAACTGAATTTTATCTCCGGTAATCGAACCCACGACTCCATCGATGTAATCGAGGACATTCTCCTTTTGAACCACGAGCAGGTCTTTTGAATTTTCTCCGTTCAACAGTTTTTCCCAGGAGCCTCTGATATTGGAAGTCAGCGGTCCAAAGCGAATTGAGGCGACATTTATTGATGGCAGGACCAGCTCGCCCGTCTGGTCGCCGCTGACTTTAACCTGTCGTTCGTTGCTTTGCAGGCTTTGTATCGGAAAATGAGAGCCATCAGTCAGCCTGACTGTGACGGGCAGCTCAAGGCTGCGTTGAAAACGGTGTCTGGGAAATCGCATATTCAAAATATTGGACAGGGGAAGATCTTTCTCGGTCTGCCCCGCTTTGACTTTCGCGACTGTTTTGTTTAATGACTGCAGACTCCCGGTGGCACTTGCGCCACTGAGTGAAGTGACTTCAACTTCAGGAGCCACGGCCAGCAGCGTGGTCATTGAAACAAAAAACAGAACAGGCATTTAGTAAACTCCAGTAACTCAGCTGAACGATGAGTGAATTTAAAAGGATTTAATATCGTTATTTACCGGAACTGGCTTTTTCGGCAGCCAGCTTCTTGAAGTATTTTTCAATTGCTTTACGGTAATGGGATGGGAAATTACGGTTGATAATGTTTTTGGCAGAAGCCTGCTTTTTGGGTGGCAACTGGCCCCAGCCCCCATTGTTGGATAATTTTTTCTTGTCCACTTCTCCCGGTGCAGTCTCGCCTTTCACGCGGCTCTCATCAGAACCTGCGGCGGGAGTTTTGGAATTGCCTGCCCCCGAACCGGAAGCAGGGCTGTTTTTTGACTGGTCTTCCATTTTCTTGATCAGTTTATCCAGAGAGGCAATGATTTCGTCTTCGACCTGCTGGACTTTCTTTCCGGAATTACCGAGTTCGAGCCTGCGCTCCACATCACTCATCTTGCGGGAAATTTCATCCAGGCTTTCTTCTTTGAGTGATGCCAGATCTGCCTGCATCAGGACCGCGACCTGGGTAAAGCGTTCAGGAACGTCCTGGGTACGGTTCAGGAGTTGATCCAGAGTTTTTTCACAGGCTTCTTTCTGCAACAGGTGGTGTTCACAGACCGCTTTATAAAACAGGTACCCAGCCGGATCAATCAGGGGTTCCGGGTTGATGGAATTGAAGATTTCCAGAGCCGGGTCGACCAGTCTGAATTGTGTCAGATTGCGGGCGACAAAGTATCTCAGATTGGCAAGATAAAATGTTTCCGCTTTTCCTTCCATTAGCAGTGGATGGGTGGAAAACTGAGGAACTCTGTCTGAAAACTGGTTAGATTGAATCAGCTCTGCTGCTTGTGGATCGACGACTGAGAAGATGCGGATTGCCACGTTCAGCTTCTCTTCGGCAGATGAGGCGGATTCCAGTTTTACCAGTTGACTGGCCGTTGCTTTCAGTTGCGCCGGATCTTTTACTTTTTGATCGGCAACCCAGTTTTCCAGTTGAGATTTTAATTCTGCAGACGTCGGGGCAGCATATAGCACCGTGACCTCTGTCTCAGTTTGTTTCTCGGCTGGCTCTTTTAAGGGAAGAGGCACGGGAAGGGGAGTCTGCCCAAAGCTGAACGCAGGTAGTAGCAAGGTCAGCAGGATCAGGGCGAACACTCCCCGGCAGAGGAGAGTTGATCCTGTGGTGCGAGTTAAATTAATCCTGACTTGCATGGCGGTCTGTTACCTTTGTTCCCGCGATCTGGAAAAATCGCTTATTTGTTTTTGCCGGTTGCCAGTATATAAGTCGCATTTTGAATGCGGGTTTGTCGATTAGCCAGTTTCTGTAACTGTTCCTGGATGTCGGCCTGGTTGGCTCCCTCTTCCAATGCCAGTTTTTCAATTCGCCGGGTACGATTATTCACACGTAACTGCAATGACCGCAGCATTTTGATCTCTGCCAGCATGTCGATTAATGCCTGGTCTTCCGGGGAGCCCTGCTGTTGCTGTTGTTGCTGTTTCTTTTTCTCTTCGTCTGATTTATCCATTTCTTTCTGTAGCGCTTCAATCATTTCTTCCAGGGAACTGATGATGTCTTTTTCAATGCCCTGTGTCAGTTCATCCACCTGCACGCGATTCAGACGGTAACTTACATTTTGCACGTCTTCCCGGACTTCCGCCAGCGCTTCACTGAAGGCGACCGAAGACCCTTCATCCGTGATCAGCAGGATCGCTTTTTCAACCTCGAGCCCAATCAGGGATTCTTCACGGGACAGTTGCACAGCGCGGGCCGTATGACGGCTCGTGCGTTCCTTTTCGGGAACTTGACCGATGGAAAGGGTGCCGGCGTAAACACGATTCTGTTGCGCCAGAATCTTCTGCAAACGGGCTTCCATGGCAGCCAGCATCAGTTCACGTTCTTCTTCGCGTAACTGACGCAGCATTTCCTCGAGTTTTTCTTTGGCTTCCGTTAATTTTCGGATCGCATCATCCTGGTGACGGGAAGCAGCATCTTTCTGTTTTTTTTCCAGTTCTTCGATGGCCTTTTCCATTTCCTGGCGGGCCTGTTCGATCTGTTCCCGTCCCGGCGTCTTCTGCTGCTGTTGTTCCTGGGACTGCTGGTTTTCTCCCTCCTGGGATTTTCCCTGCTGGCCTTGCTGCTGCTGTTGTTGCGACTGCTGTTGCTGTTCTTGAGACTGCTGATCAGATTTCTGTCCTTCAGACCCTTTTTGATTGGGATCTGATTTGCCGTTTTCAGGCGGTTTGCCTTTCGACTCTGATTCGGAAGGTTTGCCGGATTCAGACTCTGATTTCGAATCGGACTTTCCCTCTTGATTCTTCTGGTCTTTCTGCTGGCCTTCCTGTTCCTTCTCAGATGATTTGGAATCGGAATCAGGCTTCTGGGAATCGTTTTTTTCGGCGTCCTGCTGTTCGATTTTGTCGACCAGTTTCTGGGCGTTCTCCTCAGCCTTCTGTTGTTTATCTTTGAGGTCCGCGGGATTTCCTCCCCGCTCAGTCGCCGCACGCACATCCCGTTCCTGCCCCATCAGTCGATTGACATCTTTGAGCAGATCCTGAATGCGTTGCTTCTCTTTCTCGACTTCACTCATGCGGTCTTCACTTTGAAGCAATGCGAGCAGATTCTGCATGTTTTTCAGCAGATTCTCCTGGCGTTCCACCGCATCTCCCAGTTGACCCTGATCGAGCATCTGCAGCACACGTTGCATTTCAACCGTCATCTGGTTCTGTTTGCTTTGACCAAAAGCACGAAACAGCAGGTCCGCGCGTGCAGGATCTGTCTTTTTCATGTATTCGCCAAGATCATGCAATGTTGATTCAAATCGTTTGAACTGCTGCGTGATTGCTTCCTGTTTGTCGGACAGGTTGCTTTTTTTTACCTCCGGGGCAGCAGCGTCTTCCGTAGCCCCGGGTTGCTGTGCCTGGCTGATGTTCTGATTCAGCAGGCAGCCTAAGAGCGAAAGCATCAGAACGAAAGTCCCTGGACGATTCCACATCAGTGTTATTTCTGCCAAAGTTTTCATAGTGATCTCAGAACGGTTGAGGAAGGGGAAGCGTCAGTTGCATGGACGTCTATCTGTGCGGCGCGCAAAGATTTAAACGCGTTAATTATTATATCACGTAAAGGACGAGGATCGAAGCGTGTTTTTGTGTCCAGTGTGTGATTGAGGAGTTCTTGAATCGCATTTTTCTCCGGTTTTGGTCCGTTTTCAGTTTACTCTAACCCCAAACCTTTGAGACGGTCCAGAAGCTTGTTTTTGCGATACTTTTTGGTCTCTTCGGTCAATTCTTTCTCACGTTCGATCAGATTTTTAAGCATTTCGATGGCTTCATGGAACTCCAGCAGGTCCTGCATTTCGTTGAGAACGTTCTGCATGCGAACCAGCATGGCATCCAGAAGATCAATGCTGGTCTGGATTTCGGTAAGCGGGTCGGTATTCTTTTCGATTGCCAGTCGGAACAGTCCCAGCCGTTGATCGACATCTGGAAAATCCTGTTCATGAATCATCGTCAGAGGTTTGAGGATTTTGTCATCTATGCGACCCAGAATCTGTGCAGTGGCCACACCGTTGTTGACCAACTCTTCGCGAATGTCATGAAATGATTCCACAATCGAGGCGGTTTCGGTCGCATTTTTCCGCGTTCCATAGAGCGATCGATCTGCCGAAATGGCGACGGCACTCTGGTTTTCCAGTAATTTGTCGTCCCAACCGGGGTCGGTCTGTCCCTGCTTTTGTTTCTCTCTGATGGTCTGGGATTCGCGAACCTGGGCGACGCGTTCTTTGAGCTCATCTCGGGTCTGTGTGACTTCTTTGAAGATCTGTTCAAAGCGCTTGCGCAAATTCAGTTCTTTGGAATATAGGATTGAAAGCAATTCTTCATCCGTCACGATTTCAAAATGATAGGTTTCACCATGTACCAGATGGGGGCCACTCAGGTTATCCGCATCTTCAGCATGAACTGTCAGGCTGAGTTTCTGACCCACTTTTAAATCCAGCGGCAGAACTTCAAATCGCTCCCAGGCCTCTTTTTCATTTCGCTGTAAGGTAAACTCTTTGGGACGTTCCGCAGGCTTGGAACGGAATGGTCGAGGACGGAACTTTTTAGCTTCGTCTACCAGAAAGTCAAAGTGCGCCGACTGGATGCCATAGTCATCGGTGATTTTTCCTGCGACCGGAATCATTGCTTTGCGGGTAATTGATTTTCCAATTCCCGTCAGGCGGGTGTCCACCTGCGGTGCCTGATCGATAATCCCCATCACACTGAGGCGAATCGGTTCAGTGACCAGCAGCCCGTCTACGTCTTCCAGGTAGATCCGCATCGGCTGATCAATCAGCAGCGGGATCCTTTGGGCAGCGGTTGCTTTATTTTCAGAAACTAATGTAAAGGGAATCCGAAAAACCTGATGGTCCGGACCACACATCTGTGCTAATTGAGCAGGCGAGAAACTGGTCTGCTTTACAATCTCTCCCTGTAGATTTTTCCATGCCAGGAAATTAGACTTCGATGAGGAACCGGCTGCCAACGCTGGCTCGAGCTGTATTTTGAGCTGATCTGTTTCCAGAGAAAACCGGGTGATGGGCTTGTTGGCCGTGGAGATCATCTGGAAGTCTGTGTGGACGGGCAGCGCGATCTGAGTTCCCTGAACGGTCCGGAGATCGGGTTGGGGCAGACCGGTCTCGGGGTCTAAGGTGTTCAAGCCGGTATATTCCGGATAGCGACATTCCAGCTGGATCTGGTCGAGAACGGGTGTTTCTACAATTTCAATCTGATAGGGTTCCGGATTGGTATAGTCATTGCCGGAAACCCAGATCTGCATACCGTCTAGGACGTCCGTAATCGTGTGCTTGAAACGACCTTCGCCCAGGCGAGACATAACGGTCCGGCCTCCATCCCGTCCATTCTGCATGCGATAGGTTAACTGCACGCGTTCCGGAACTTTTTTTCCCTCGACAGTTTCCACTACCAGTGTCAGATCATTTCCCAGGCCATGTTTGTAAGTCTGGTCCTGGAATTCCCGGATCCGGTCTCCCGGTTGAGCGAGCACTTTGACGACCAGTCCTGTCTCACGGTTCCAGTAATCGTTTTGTAATTCCAGGTACCCTTTCGCCCAGCGAGCCATCGCGGGCTGGTTGACGACAGCCAGGATCAGAATGGAAACGGACAGGATCAGGGCACCGAAGAATGCTCTTCGTAATGGGCGTTTATCGAAGACGTCTTCTAAAGGAAGCCGACTGCTGCCTTGTGCGACTTCTTTGACTGTCCGCTCCAACATGGCGCGGGTGAGTGCATTTTGAGGTTCATTGGATTCGTGCAGTTCAATCGCCGTTGCCAGCCGGTCATTCAACTCAGGAAAGCGGCGTTCCAGAACGAGGGCCAGCGCTTTCTTTCTCATTTTTGTCAACAGGCGAAACACAATCAACGTACCAGACAGAACCAGTATCGCTGTTAACGAGAGCGCGACAAACGAGGCACGAAACCAGACTGGTAACTCAAAATGGCTGAGTTGGAAATAAACCCAGTCGACCACAAAGCTGGCCCAGAAAATCAAGCCGGCGACTACCAGCAGCTTTGCTGCGCCTTCCAGCAGAATATATTTACGTATTTTACCCCGTAACCGATTGAGTAAATCGGTGATTTCCCGGGGAATCGAAATGTTTGACGGTTCATTCATTCGTTTAGTTCATGCTGATTTTCAGCGGAGTGTTATCAATAGAAAACAGAGAAATTGTATCACAATTCATGCCAGCTTGAATAATTTTCGCGTTAACCATTCTGCCGCCAGCAGACCTGCCAGTAGAAAGAAGACCCAGCCCTGGTCCCAGAGTGTTTTCAGCCGTTCATCAACGAGAAATTCTTCTCCCTGGTCAGGCAGCAGTGCAGGGATCTGCTCTGCCTCTTCCAGTGCGAGATACTGCCCCCCGGTGTCGCGGGCCAGTTCTTTGAGGCCTTTCACATTCTGACTGAGAGATTCATCTTCCAGTCGCGGGAGCAGGACAGTCAGACTGCCATTAACCACCTGTCCTTTGGAGTCAGGAACAGTGATTTCAAATCGATATTTTCCTGGCAGGCCGGCACGGAAACTGGCGACGTATTCCCCAGGCCGATTCCGGTCCTGCATCAACAGCAGATTGGGAACCAGGGGTCTGCCGCGGGGATCAATGACTTCCATCGGCACCGATTCCTGAATCAGAGGTTTGAATTCCGGGTCGAGCAACCGAACACGTACAGAGACAGTCTGCCCCAGTACATATTCATCCCGTTCCAGAATAAGGGTGCCCCGTTTCGTGCCCCTTTTGGTACGACCCTGTCCGATATTTCGGATGAGCTTGGTCCAGAAACGGTCGTAGTAATCTTCATCAATCGAGCGCAACCGCCACATTTCGGGGCTGCCCAGATAGAAACAACGACCTTCTCCGTAATACTGGGACGCCATCAATATCGAGAATCCAAATTCGGTTTGTGTTTTTGGATCGGGGAAGTGGGCGTAAACCGTGGCAGCCGCTTTGGCACCATTCGAAGGGTAGCAGCGGTAAATGCCCGGAAAGTTTTCCCATAACTGGCGTGAAGTTGCCGGATCGTCGGTCAACATCAGGAAGCCGGCATCCAGGCCGGCCTGAGTCCATTCAATTCTGCGAATCTGTGTTGCTTCTTCATCCAGGTAATCGCGTACGAACGAGTTGATAAATACAGGATACAGATCCAGGATCGACTGGTACTTCTCACTTTCCTGGGCAAGCTTGGGCGTGTAAACATCACCGGCCACCATGACGATTCCGCCGCCAGCTGATGAGACCCATTCGTTCAGATTTTGCATCTGTTCTGCAGACAGTAATTCCCAGTTCACATCGAACGCGAGTACCACGTCGTATTCAAACAGATCTGCCCGCTGGGGAAATTCATACAACAGTTCGTTTGCATCCTGAGAGACTCCGGGGGGGGCAGACTGCAGCCAGACTGAAGACTGGATCGAAGGATGACGGTACAGCATGGTACGGGCAAAGCGATAATCACGCATGGGACCACCGGCAATGACCAGGACCCGTGTCGGGCGGCTGAATACATTGACGGAATGGGCCAGTTCATTGTCCATGTCATTGGCGTCGCCCACCAGCTGATTGCCCCGGGCACGCACGACATAACCAATTTCACCCTCAGTGGCGGGGACGCGTTCGAATTTGATATCCAGGGGCAGGCTGTCTTCGGTCGGTAGCAGGACATCCCGCGTTTCCACGACAGTCGGATCAGCTTCGCCCGGCGCTTTTCTCAGAAGTTCAATCGTTATATTTTTACCGGGCATTCCGACGGCCTGTACGATCGCTGTGATTTCAAAACCATCCCCGAACTGCACATCCGTGGGGGCGATGATTTTGGAAATCTGGATGTTCGCTGGTGGAACCGGACTGCCGACTCCCAGGGGAATGAGACGTACCTTCGAATCTTTAGCGGCTTCGTTGGCGGATAGTAAATCCGTGCCTGCATTCGAAGCCCCATCCGTGGCGATGATAATTCCGGAGAGTGTAGAGCCGTTGATCTCCCGCATCAGCTGTCCGAGCAGTTCTCCCAGCCGCGTCTCCAGACCCTGGGGCTGAAGCAGTGTGTTCCAGTCGGGTTGATCCGGAATGCGGGCTTGTTCTTCCGATGTTGGTTTCGCAGTGTCAGCTGTCGCATTCTGCTTCTGGAAGACATGCAGGGGGCCGACTAAAGTTTTATCAAATGAATAAATACTGACCTGGTGATTTTTCTGCAGGTCTTTGATCAGGGGGGAATCCGCCAGAAGTTTTTCAACGGCTTCCATGCGGGAGGCACCGTTGCGACTGGCAGGCGAACTTGCATTTGTCGCAGCCAGCTGATTGGGATGCCTCATCGAAAGGGAGGTATCAACCAGCACCGCGACCCGTGAGGGGCGAAACGACATTTTCTGTGTACGCTCATGCGGATTGAATACGATTGCGATCAACGCGAACAGGACTCCCAGCCTTAATGCAACCAGCCAGCAGCGCCAGAACAGGGAGAGTTGAACTGAGTCTTTCCAGATGGTTCGAAACGATAACAGCAGTACGAGCCCCAGGCCAGCCAGCAGCAACAGCCAGCCCCAGCCCGAGGCGGGCGTATCGTATTCGATCGAACGAAACGCGGTTGTCTCGTCGGCAGCCAGAATCAGAGAGGTGGGAATCGAGGCAAAATAACTCATGCGGCAGCACCCGCTGTTTTAGGATGATAGCTCAAACGATAGGCCAGCAGCTGTTCGCAAACCAGTAAGATGAACAGGATCAGTAATAGGGCGTTGGTGATTTCCCGACCGGCTTCCTGCCCTTGAATCCATTGGAATTCCCCCGGTTCCTGAATCTGAATCTGTTTGGAATTTCCCAGTTCCTGCATGAGTTCATCGGTTGTTGCCAGTTCCAGGTTGCTTTCCGAAACGGGGAAGTTGAAAGCGTACATGCGGGGCTCAATAGTCTGGTCCTGTCGCTTGAGTTGAACCGTATAAACGCCGGGTTGATCCGTGTCTCGATAGACGGTGACAAGCTGGAGTGTGCTGCTGTCGGTCTGATCTGGTTGTTGTGCGGGAGTCGCTTTCAGACGAATGGTCCGTCCACCCTGCGTCACGGGAGTCTGGATTTCGATTTCATCCGCAAACAGTGAAGCATCGAGCGAAAAGGGGATGGGAGCACCTGCAATTTCTGCCTGCTCATGCGAACGGGACTGGACCAGGTATTTTTGCAGTTCCAACTGGAACACGATATAGCTTGGATTGAGCGCCCATGAATTCCAGGGTTCTCCCTCATTGGTCATCACAGGACCCGCTGATGTCAGGCAGGTAATGATGCGTCCTTTTCCCAGCCTGTGTTCGAGGATCAAGGGAGCCTGGTTGCGGAGTGTTGCGATTACATTCACTCCGGATGCTTTATCTGCTTTGGTTTGCAGCCACTGCTCGGAGATGGGAAAGTAACGAGAAATGGTGACGGCTTCAATAAGCGGGTTATCCTGACCGGCAAACACAGAAAAGAGTGGGTGATCGCTGACATTCAGGTCGACGGTGGTATTCGATTCCCGGGTCGGTAATTCACGCGGAGATATTTCGAGTGGAGCCGGAAACAGACCGTTGCCCTCTTTATACAGTTTCTCATTGTAAAACAGAGGCTGCAGTGAAGGGCCGGCAAACCAGATGAGGCCCCCTCCTTCAGAGACAAAATTTTCTAAAGCGGCGATGGCGTCCAGAGGCAACTCTGCGATATTCAGCAGATAAATGTTTTTAAACTGGTTGAGTGGATGACGGCGCAGATAATCGACATTCTCAACAGACGGCGCAAACCCGGTGGTAAATGCATCGGGCGCGATTGCCGTCTGGATGTACATCCATTCGTTGCCAGAGGGGTTTCCATCAACAATCAGTACGGGATTAGACGGTTTGACATTGATAGCCATATAGCGATCATTATCCCCTTCCAACGCGTCATTTGTCAGACTCACATTAACCTGATGCAGTCCGGGTTTATTGAAGACGACATCAAAGTCCTGTGAAATCTCACTGCCGGCTTCGATTTTGTCAAACACGATACTCATGGGAAGTTTATTCTGATCGACAAACGCAGAGACCCGTACATCCTCGGCGACCTGTTCTCCAAAATTCTTCAGGCTGATTCTCAAGCGGAGTGGTACGTCGACGGCTGCGACTTCAGTCGCACCGGAGAGTTCTGTGATTGCCAGGTTCGATTGTGAATCGGGTACGGTTTTGATGAGGTTGATTGCAGTATCGCTGTTGCTTAATTTTTCGATCGTCGCTGCCACCCCTTTCTTTTCCTGCCAGTCTGACTTGCGGAAGTCGGAGATCAGGTGGAGCGTTTTGATGATGGCCCGATCTTCATTCAGCAGGTCGACAGCTGCTTCCAGTCCCGGGTTCAGATCCAGGCTCTGATGTGAACAGGTGAGATTAGAGAGTTTGGCATCCAGTTCGTTGATCAGTTCTTCATTAATATCACGCTGCAGAAACAGGGGTGCATCCGCGCGGGAGAGAACAATTAAGGAGAATTTTTCCGTATTGGGTCGATTGGTTCCTTCGGAAGCGATTTTGCGAATGACCTGCAGGCCTTCTTTAAAAGCCGTCTGTTCCCCCCAGGCATTTCGCATGGAACCGCTGTCGTCCAGCACGATCACATGATGTGATTTGGCCCCGTGAAACATTGACATCTGGTTAGGATCGAGTATCAGGCGGCCGATCAACAACAGCAGGCAGATGATGAGTATGATCCGCAGTAACAGCAGCAGTAACTGTTCAATCAGGACGCGACGCTGATTGGTCTGCTGACTCTGCAGCAGAAATTCCATCGCCGCAAATTGCACGCGTTTATACTGGAAGCGATTAATCAGGTGAATGATGATTGGCGCAGCAATCATCAGGGCGCCGGTCGAGACCAGTGCGGAATTCACAAAATGTTGGGTTAACCAGGCTTCCATAAGTCGAATCGTCAGTTACAGGCTGGAGATGTTCGGGGATTAAGTTTCGTTTACTGTCGGATGGATTGCTGCATTCCGATGCGATGATTCAAATAGTGGGACAATGCAGCGTCGAGATATTCGCTGGTGCGGATTGTCTGGTAGTCAAATTTATTGCTGGCACAACGCCTTCTGATTTCATTTAAAAACTCATGCATGGCTTTGAGATACCCTTCTCTCAAAGAACGGGGGTCACAAACCAGTTCACCCGCCTGTTCCATGCCTTCAAAGCGTGTTGTTCCGGAATAATCAAAATCGAGTTCCTGATCATCCAGAATATGCAACAGCATGAGATCGTGCCCGCGATACTGCAACAGGCGTAAACCTTTAAACAGGCTTTCCCTGTTAACGAATAAATCGGATATGAGAATAATCGTGCCTTTCTGCGAGCGTGTTTCTGCCACTTCTTTTAATACGTCATAAATGTCAGTTTTTTTGGCAGGTTTTTCTGCTGCCAGCGCAGTCAGGAGTGAATTGAGGTGATTGCGTTTGCTTAATGCGGGTACCCGGCTGCGAATCCCATCGTCAAAAGTAACCATGCCGACGGCGTCCTGCTGCTTGAGCAATAAATACGCGAGGGCAGCGGCTGCCGTACAACCGTATTCATACTTGTTGAGGGGACCCGTTCCGAACTGCATGGATTCGCTGACATCCACCAGTAGTGTGGTTCTCAGGTTGGTATCTTCTTCGTACTGCTTAATGTAGTATTTATCTGTTTTGGACCAGACCTTCCAGTCGATATTTCGCACATCATCACCCGGGGTGTATTCCCGGTGCTGGGCGAATTCAACAGATTGCCCGAAGAAGGGGCTGCGGTGTAATCCCGACAGGAACCCCTCGACGATCGAACGTGCTCGAATTTCCAGTCGGGAAATGCGAGAGATTGCTTCAGGCAGCAAATATTTTCTGTAATCTTGGGTCACTGGTCAGTTCGCCTTCCTTAGACGGTGTCTCTTCAATCAAGCGCTCAATCACACGATCCGAGGTGATCCCTTCCGATTCAGCAGAGAAATTGGTCACGATACGATGTCGTAAAACCGGTGCAGCCAGAGCGCTGATGTCTTCTGTCGAGACGTGTGTATGACCATTGAGCAACGCACGCGTTTTTCCGCCGAGCAACAGGTTCTGAACCGCACGCGGTCCGGCCCCCCAGCTCAGCCATTCGTTCACAAATTCAGGAGTACCCGGTTCATTGACACGGGTCTGCCTGACCAGAGCCAGGGCATAATCGATCACGTGATCAGAGACCGGAACCTGTCTTACAATTTTCTGAATCTCCAGGACATCCACGGCGTTCAGTACATGGTCGATTGTATTTTTTGAATCGGAGGTCGTCTGACGGGCGATCTGTCGTTCTTCCTGGAATGAAGGATATCGGACATAGACCTTAAACATGAAGCGGTCCTGCTGTGCTTCCGGCAGAGAGTAGGTGCCTTCCTGTTCGATCGGGTTTTGCGTCGCCAGTACAAAAAACGGATCATTCAGCAGATGTCTGGTCTGACCGACACTCACCTGGTGTTCCTGCATGGCTTCCAGCAGCGCCGCCTGTGTTTTGGGAGGCGTCCGGTTAATTTCGTCTGCCAGAACCACGTTATGAAATAACGGGCCCGGGATGAAACGAAACTCGCGTTCTCCCGTTTCCCGGTTCTCCTGCAGCACATCGGTTCCCGTGATATCCGCGGGCATCAGGTCCGGGGTGAACTGGATGCGGCTGAACGACATGGAGAGCGTCTGGGCCAGCGTACTGATCATCAGGGTTTTGGCCAGGCCGGGCACTCCTTCCAGCAGACAGTGACCGCGGCTGAATAATGCGATCAGGAGCTGCTCAATCACCTCATCCTGACCGACAATGACTTTTGAGATCTGACCATGGATCTGCTGGTACGCAGTACTCAGTTTATCTATTGACTCCTGAGTGATTTCAAACTCAGAGGAATCTTGTTTCACTTCCGACATCCGTTTTCACACCTTTCTACAAAGGTAAACACTGCTTGGCGCAGAAAGTTCCGTAAACGCTATCGTAATGCCTGCTACAGGACTTTGCGACCATAAATCGAGAAATTACAGGGGTTTCCTGCCAATCTGCATACTGCTTCAAAACGTGGGATAAACTCAGCAAACAGGTTTCTGTCTGTGTCGGTCTCCTGTTAAACCAGCACGTTATACTCTCAAACGAGATCGTGATATCCGCTCAAATTTCAGAGGAAGCTCTGATAGATTTATTTCGAAGCCGGTTTTCAAAGGGCATCCCTTATTTTACTCGAACGGACAAGGTGGGGAAGCATTAAAATAAGTATCCAGCTGGAACTTCCCAGAAAGCTGACGCGCAGAAATAGCCTGTGTAACGTTCAGTTTATTACTGTACGCGATAGTTTTGGTGCATCAGTCCCAGGCAAGTGGGGTTTTCCAGGCTGCTTTCAGCTCATCCAGGCTGGCACTGATGGCGGTATTCCCTGAGTTGCCTTTGATCGTGAACTGGCGTGTGCCAATGACTTCGCCAATATCGACCAGAGGCAGATCCCCGAAGCACTCATACAGAACATCCATTTTGTCCAGTGCGACTTCCAGCAGAAAACGGGTGTTACTTTCCGAGAACAGTAAACTCGGGGTAGACAGTTCCAGCGCTTCAGGAAGTCTGGTCGGATCCAGTTTCATTCCATAGCCGCCGGCGAACGCCATTTCCGCTGCTGCCACAGCCAGGCCCCCTTCGCTCAGATCATGGCAGCTCCTGACCGCCTGCTTTTGAATTGCCAGGTGCAGCGCTTTGAAAATTTCCGGTGCTTCTTCCTTATCAACCTGGGGGACCTGTCCCCCTTCCAGCCGATTCACCAGGGCAAAGTGGCTGCCTCCCAGTTCGTCATGTGTCGTTCCCACAAGAAAAATACGATTACCGGGAGATTTCACATCCATGGTCACCGCGTGGCTGACATCGGCGATCTGTCCGATGGCACTGATTAAGAGTGAAGCGGGAATCGCAACGGTCTCTTTTTCTCCCTGCTCATTTTCGAAGGAGTACTCGTTATACAGGCTGTCTTTACCACTGATGAAGGGGGTGCCATAAGCGACTGAAAATTCTTTGCAAGCCAGGGCAGCTGCTACCAGGCTGCCCAGTGTTTCCGGACGATCGGTGTTCCCCCAGCAGAAGTTATCGAGAATGGCAATCTTCGCAGGATCGGCACCCACGGCAACACAGTTTCGGAGCGCTTCATCAATCGCAGAGGCCGCCATCCAGTGTGTGTTTAAATCACCATAGCGGGGGTTCATGCCACACGAAATTACCAGTCCGCGCGTGGAGGTCAGATCAGGGCGAACGACTGCCGCGTCCGAGGGACCATCATTCTGCACGCCCACCAGCGGCTTGACCACGCTGCCTGCCTGCACTTCCTGGTCATACTGGCGAATGATCCATTCCTTGCTGCAGACATTCAGAGAGCTCAGGATGGAGGTCAGGTCTTTGGTGTAGTTTTCGCGTTGAGGTGGTGTCAGAGGCGTGAAAGCCGGAACCTTGTAAACGGCTTCGCGCACTACCGGAGGTCGGCCATCATGCAGAAAGGACATTTCCAGGTCAGCGACAACCTGATCCTGGTATTTCAATACAAGGTGGCTGGTGTCAGTGAATTTCCCAATGACGGAAGCTTCAACGCCTTCGTCGGCACAGAGTTTTTCGAAGGCTTCCCAGTTTTCAGGAGGGATAGCCAGGACCATGCGTTCCTGGGCTTCGGAGATCCAGATTTCGGTGTATGACAGGCCGGCATATTTCAGCGGGCATTGATCCAGCCAGACTTCCGCGCCGGTTTTTTCTCCCATTTCCCCGACAGCGCTGCTGAATCCACCGGCACCACAGTCTGTGATCGCCGAGAATAATTCCTGATCGCGTGCTTCCAGAATGACATCCAGCATCATCTTTTCCGTGATCGCATTTCCAATCTGCACGGCACCGCCGGAAAGCATTTCACTTTCTGAAGTCAGTTCTGCAGAAGAGAAAGTAGCGCCGTGAATTCCATCTCGGCCCGTGCGACCGCCGACAGCCACGATATAGTGCCCCGGTTGTGCCTGCTGCTTTTCTGACTTGCCGACAGGCAGCATGGCCACATTTCCGCAATAGACCAGGGGGTTACCCAGGTACCGTTCGTCAAAATAGACGGCGCCATTGACGGTGGGAATGCCCATGCGGTTTCCATAGTCACGCACGCCGGAGACTACGCCGGTTGCGACCGCTTTAGGATGCAGGACTCCGGCGGGAAGCTCAGAATAAGGAATATCCGGAGGAGCAAAACAGAATACATCGGTATTGCAGACCGGTTTACCGCCCAGTCCGGTTCCCAGCGGATCACGGATCACACCCCCGAGGCCCGTGTTGGCTCCACCATAAGGTTCGAGGGCAGAAGGGTGGTTGTGGGTTTCCACTTTAAAGCAGACATCCTGCTTTTCATCAAAGGTGATGACGCCGGCATTATCAGCGAAAACGCTTACACACCAGTCTTTTTCTCCCAGTGATTTGCGGATTTGGGTTGTCGCAGCAAAGATCGTTTCTTTCAACATATTTTCGAAATGCAGATCACGTTCACCGTCTTTGAAGTGAATTCGTCCAGCCAGGGTTTTGTGAGAGCAGTGCTCACTCCATGTCTGGGCGATGCTTTCCAGTTCGACGTCGGTCGGATCTTTTTTCTGGCTGACGTAGTAGGCTTTGATGGTTTTCATCTCAGTCAGATTTAAGTACAGCTGACCTTCGCGGCTGAGTGTTTCCAGTTGTTTATCATTCATTTTGCGAATGGGAATGGTGACCAGTTCGAACGTGTATTCACTGCCGAGTTTGATGCTGTCCATCTGCAGAGGACCACGTACGACATATTCAATGGCTTCATTCGAAAGCACTTTGGCAGCCATGCGGTCGATCTCGTCGGAGGATGCATCCGCGTTGACCCAGTATTTGCGGCAGGTGGCTACGTTCTCCACAGCCAGGCCAAGATCACAGATCGCCTCGCGGGCACTGTTGGCAGTGTTGTCAGTCACCCCGGGCTTGAACATGACATTCAGCAGTGGTTCCGAGTCGGTTGTTTCAGAAGTGGCACCTGACAGAATGCGAATCTCAAAGGTTTCTACAATCGGATCGGCCAGCAGGGTGCGGGCAATCTTATCAATACCCGCCTGGTCCAGGTTGCCTTCGAGCAGAAAGGAATGGGCTGTCTGGACCGTCCGGATTGAATTGGCACCCAGCACCTGGCATTCTTTCAGAATCCGGGCTCCCTCACGGTCGATCTGGTTGTCGGCGGGTTTGATTTCGACTTCGCAAAGCATGTGTTTTCCAGTTACTGTTGATTTCATCGGGAAGATGAAAGATTCGTGGTTGTCGTCGTGAAAGTCAGCCGAAAACCTGACCTGTTGACTACGGGGTTGAATTTAATGTGTCATGTTTCTTTTTACCATCCTCCAGCAGTTGCCTGAGGCGTTTTTCATCCTGCGTGAGAATTGCTTCCCGGAACTGCTGCAGTGACTGGCTGTATTTATCAAGACTCGTCACGATGGCGTCTCGATTGCTGAGCAGGATATCAATCCACAGAGCCGGGTCACCACCGGCAATGCGGGTCGTATCCCGGAAGCCGGTCGAGGTGTATCTGGTATTTTCTGTCGCTAAAGTCGCCGCCAGAGCGGAAGCGACCACATGCGGCAGATGGCTGGTTTCGGCCAGAATCAGATCATGTTTTTCTGGTGTTGTCTGCAGCACGTGCATGCCCAGTGCTTCCCAGAACTGCCTGATGCGGGAGACAGCTTCTGCCGGGACCGATTCATCAGGAGTGATGACACAAGGACGATCCTGAAACAGGTTCTGATCAGAGAATTCGTAACCGCTTTTTTCTGATCCCGCCAGCGGATGGGAGGCGACAAAAGTCACTTCTGCAGGCAGGGTTCCTTTCAGTTGCTCACAGATCTGTTGTTTCGTACTGCCGACATCGGTAATGATCGTTCCAGGGCGACTGTTTTGGGCAACAGTCTGAATGAATTGGACAATATGGTTGACGGGAGTACAAACTATCACGAGATCAGACTGGGCTGCCGTCTCTGCGATATTCGTTGTGCCTCGATCCAGCAATCCCGCCTGCTGGGCAGCCCGCATGCGGGAAGGATTTCGGCCTGCTCCGAGGATGGTTTCTGCCAGATGGCGCTGTCTCGCAGCAGCGGCGATGGAGCCTCCCAGCAGACCGACGCCAATCACGCCGATCGTTTTGAAGAGGTATCCATTTTGTGTCGATGATTCTGTCATGCCTCGTATTGTAGAAGCCCCGATTCGGGATTTCCAGCGGTCGGACCACTGTATCAACGACCTGTTCCAAAAGTCTGACAAACCTGTAAGTTATTTAATCAGAATCTTTTGTGTAGAACCTCATTTCTTCTCGGCGATTCGATAGAGATAACTGTTGGTACGCAGGAAAATACTGCCTGCGCTGACGGCAGGTGATGCATTGAACAGATCGTCGTCTGATTTAATCTCATTCCGCGCCAGCTCGACATATTCGGGGCCGGCCTTGAGTACAATAACGCCACTGTCCCGGGTCGTTACATACAGTTTTCCATCCGCCAGTACTATCGACGCATACAGTCGGGCTCCGGTGGGCAGGCGGTTTTTGTAAACCACTTCGCCATCCTTCGCATTCAGGCAGAAGGCAATACCCCGATCACTGGCCCAGTACAGATGACCGTCGTGATACACGGGGGAAGTGACATTCGCTCCTACATTAACTTCCCAGAGCTTATGCGTTTTCGTGACATCACCTTTGCCTCCTGGACGAACGGCGATACTGCGGTTACTGCGACCTCCCAGGCAGTAGAGGATACCTTCATTCTGCACCACGACCGGCACCACGTAGTCCTGAATTCCTTCACAGCTCCAGAGTTTTTTTCCGGTATCGGGATCAAAGCCGAAGATCTGGTTTTTCTGGTTGACCACCAGTTCCTGTTTCCCTCCCGGAACATCCACAATCGAAGGGGTGGTCCAGGCACGTTCGATATTCTCCGCTTTCCAGGCGACTTCTCCATTACTCTTGTTCAACGCATAAACGGTTGAACTTTCAATGCTGGCATTCACGATCACGAAGTCTTTATACAGGATGGGAGATGAGGCGGATCCAAAGCCGGCTGTTCCCTCTCCGACATCCGCCTGCCATTTGAGTTTACCTTGCAGATCGCAGGCGACAACACCCGAGGTTCCGAAAAAAGCATAGACGCCCGTTTCATCGCAGGCAGGGGTCCCACTGGCGTAACCATGGTCAACGATCCGCTTGGTGATTTTCTGAACTTCATTGATCGGGGAGACCGATTCGTCCCACATGATTTCGCCACTGTCGCGGTTGACGGAGATCACATGCAATCGCAGGTCGGCAGGGTTGCCGTTATCTTCCTCAGTCAGTCCATAGCCGCTATAGGAAGTCACGAACACCTGGTCGCCGAACAGCACCGGGCTGGAAGAGCCGTGCCCGGGAAGTTTTGCTTTCCAGACGATGTTCTTTTCGGAGTTCCATTCGGTGGGGAGTCCCGTCGATTCTGACACTCCATTTCCGGAAGGACCGCGGAATTGTGACCAGTCTGCTGCCTGGGACTGACGTGGTACTAAAGACAGACAGGCAGCCGTGAGCATTACGGAAAGAAACATTCGGATCATATTCAGCATCCAATGGAAAGAGGGAGGCAGGAGTCTATTCAATAAACGTCAAAACCCGCGGCTGGTTTCGGACAGTTATCAAATTAGAAAGTTTTGCGCTCTCAGGCAAGCAATTTTTCCAGAGGCGAGTGATTTTGTTCTGCCCTGAAATCAGATCAGTCGGGAAATCGGTGTCCCGTCGCTGAGTGCCAGCGGTCGTCCAATGGGAGAAATGAGTTCTTTGGTATAGTCAATTTGCATTTTCTGCAGGATGGTGGCGTACAGGTCCTGAATGCGAACGGGATCGACGGGAGTCTTTTCCTTGCCAGTCGGGTCTGTCTCACCCAGGATGAGATTTCCTTTCAAGCCACCGCCGCCGACAATACAGGAAAAACCGGTGGGCCAGTGATCGCGACCGTCGAGTGGGTTGATTTTGGGTGTTCTGCCAAATTCACCAATACACAGCACAATCGTGGAGTCCAGCAGGTCGCGTGACTTCAGATCGTTCAGCAGGCTGGAAAAGGCCGGGTCCAGAATCGCCGCCTGGGTCTGATGCCCGGTATAGTTATTGGTATGGCTGTCCCAGCCATTGAGATTCACCTCGATGGAGTGTACGCCCTGTTCGACCAGTCGGCGGGCAACCAGGCAGCCCCGCCCGAAGGGAGAATCGCCATAGGCTTTGCGAACTGCCTCGGGCTCTTTTTCTATTTCAAAGGCATTCAGCTGTTCTGAACTCATCATGGTCAGGGCGCGATCGATGGTCGACTGATGCAGTGTTTTCTGAGTCTGAATCGTTCTCCCTTTCCGAAATGCCTGCGAGACGACATCCAGATTTTCCAGTCGACGTTCCTGGCGGGGCGCTTCGACGCCGGCCCGCATGTTTCCTATATTCCGTCCGGGATCAGGTACGCGGAAGGCATCCAGGTGTCCGCCCAGGTAACCGCCTCGGGCGGGAAACTGCGTGTTTCCCATGGAAATATGTTGAGGGATTTCCAGTTGAGAACTGGGCAGTTGATGTGTGATGATCGCACCCAGTGCAGGGTAAACGGTTGTCGGCTCGGGACGATAACCGGTTTTCAGATATTTAGTCCCGCGTTCGTGGTCGCCTTCCTTAGAGACCATGGATCGGATCACCGACATCGAATCCAGCTGCTCAGCCAGCAGGGGATACATATCGGAAATCTGCAGGCCGGGAACCACTGTTTTGATAGCCTTGCCTGGACCACCGATGGCTGTTCCCGGATGGGGATCCCAGGTTTCCAACTGACTGGGACCGCCTCCCATCCAGAGAATGATGACCGATTTTCGGCGTTCTTTCCCTCGTTTTTCGGCTGCCTTTAAATCAAAGCCGGGCAGCATGAATGACAGCGTGCCTCCGACGGCGACTTTGCACAGATCGCGGCGGCTGATTTTGCTGGATAACAGATGGGAATCAAACATGGTTCAATGGTTCCAGGAAAATTCGGGAGAATTATACAGAGCCCAGTAGAGGTCTTCCGTGATCTTGACGCGCTGCTGTTGATTGTTCGCTGACTGATACTGTTTCAGAAAATAATCGCGTTCTGCCGGGGTGGGAAGTCGGGTCAGGCAGACCAGGTAGCAGGTTTCGATCCGCTTTTCTGTGGAGACATCGAGTGAAGCAATCCGTCCGACCGAGTTCAATGGCGAGGCACTGCCGTTATCCTTGGCGAACTCTCCATTCATCCGCAATAAAGCCTGCGGAATCGTACCAGGAAAATCATTGAGTTCATCGCTTCCCAGATCACCATATTCTTTGACAAAATTGAGCTCAGAGAAAAAACGTCGGCCCCGCATGATCAGATTCGAGTTCTGGTCAATGGTTTTCAGAGAAGAGGCCTGCAGCATCGAACCAATAATCTGCTCGGGACGCAAACGAACCAGCGGAAACAGTGCCCAGTTGTAAGTGGCTGCATCAATCTGTTCGGCTGTTGCGAATTCAGATTCTGAAGACAACTGGAAAGGGCGGGACGCGACGATAATCTGGATCAGTCGTTTAATGTCATATCCGTTTTCACGGAAGTCCCTGCCCAGTATATCGAGCAACCCCGGGGGGGACTGGGAGAGATCTGTGGGAGCCGGAAGATCATCTACGGGGTCATAATAGGGAATGCCGAATAACAGTCCCCAGACCCGATTTGCCGACGCACGTTCGAATCGGCGGTTGTCCGGATGAGTAACCCATTCCGCCAGTCGTTCTCGCAGTGTGCCTTCTGCAGGCAGACATTCTGCCAGGAAGGGAACACGTGGCGAAACTTCACGTTGTTCCAGCGTCATCCGGTCTTCCACTTCGTATTTCAATTTCCTGTTCGACCGTACGCCGAGAACCTGTACTTCTACTTGACCATAAAAGGCGGTCAGCCCTTCGAAGTCTGTCTGCTTCCAGTGATCGAAGGGATGATCGTGACACTGGGCACAGTCAATTCGCTGTCCCAAAAATGCACGGACAGTGCTGCCGGTCAACTTGTTTCGGTCCAGGTTCCCATCCGCAACAGCGGCGGTAATGAAATTGGTTTCGGGATCGCCCGTCCAGAGTCCTTCGCCGGCAATCAGTTTGCGCACCAGTTCATCATACGGAGTATTATCCTGAATCTGATCACTGAGCCAGGCTTTAAAGCGATCGCGTCGAAAGATGATAAACTGTCCCTGGGCAACACCAACAAACGCGCGGGTTAATCGTTCAGAAAAGTAGTCCGCAAAACGACGGTCGGCGAGCAGTTTCTGTGTCCAGCGTTCCAGGCGGTTCGTGCCCTGCAGGCTTTCATACTCACGAATTTCTTCGAGTGAAGGAACCGTGCCATGCAAGGCCAGTGACAGTCTTCTAAGCTGGGTCAGTTCTGAAGCCGTCGCTGCCGGTGGTGTCTCTTTCTCGGTCCATTGGCTCTCGAAAAACTGGTTTACCTGTTGCACTGTGTCAGTAAAAGTGTCGTCTTCAGTAATCGTCAATGGCGGGGGAGACTTTTCAACCGGACTGCTGGAAGCCCAGGTCACCAGAGTCACAACCAGCCCCACAACACACAAGGGCAGGCAGACAACGTTCCAGTGACGGGCATGAGATTTCATAGTTTGATCTCGTAATGAATTGAAAGTTCCCTCCCCAAAGGGGGGAAGCACGACTCTGCTTTACACTTAATCATACCAGAGGGGGAATTCGAAAGTTTCAGCGAATTCTTGAAACTATACAGTTTTTTCTGAGTAACAATATTAGCGAATCAAGGTCCCTGTCGGGAATGCTTCTCGATTCGGTCAGGAAATTCTGTTATAAGTAGGACTTAGCTTGTCTCGGTGTTCAGACGCTTTTTACAGGACTTTCAGGTCACCTGGTAAGTATCTCAAGGTCTGCGTTAATGACATCGACCAGCTTCAGTGATTGACAGGTGTTAATTTGAAACCGCACACTGATTCCGGGGATGTCATCGATGTTTCAGAATCCATCCGAATTTCTGATCATCAGCGAGAGCGGGTTATGAATGATCATACCACACAACAGGCAGATTCGATCGTGAGTTCCGATACGGCTTGTGAAGTTACCGATTTTTCTGATGAGCCAGTCGCCACCGCAGACACGACCAGGGAAATACAACAGTTCTATCCTGACGAGTTTGTGGGAAATATTCCTCCTTTTCCCCATTTATTGCGTCACCCTCTCAAGGCAGCCTTCTGGATGATTCGTATGGCATTCGGTATTGCCTGCCTGGTGTTGTTTCTGGCTCTGATTGCTGCCGTCCCGATTGTGAATTTTATTGCACTGGGATATCTGCTCGACGTAGAAGGTCGTGTCGCACGCACCGGTAAGATTCGTCTTGCATTTCCTCTGTTGGATATTGCCCCGCGACTGGGGATGATTGTGATAGGCGTGGTTCTCTGGTTGATTCCCCTGTTTCTACTGGCAGGAGCAGCCGCAGATGCGCACTTGATTGATCCCGGCGGCAGCAGTGATCGGAACCTGCATCTGATGAATCGGCTGGCGGCAATCGCGATTGCCGCACATCTCTGCCTGGCCTTAGCACGTGGTGGAACATTCGGGTGTTTCGTACGGCCCCTTAAAAACGCCATCTGGCTCTATCAGCAGATCCGCGAGGGAGGCTATCTGGACCGGGCAGCTGCACACGTGAGCGAATTTTTTGCTTCTCTGAAACTGGGGAAGAACTTTTCGCTGGGACTGCGTGGTTTTCTGGGGGCTTTGATCTGGCTGATTATTCCGTCGACCATGTTTGCTGCCGCCAGTTCACCCGAGGGAGGACAGGGAGGTGCGGTCGCTGTTACCCTGCTGGGAGGCTTGATTCTGGTTATCGTGTTGGGGTGGTTGCCGATCCTTCAGGCACATTTTGCTGCCGAGAACCGGTTTCGGGCCATGTTTGAATTAAAGACCATTCGGCGAAAATTTAAACGGGCTCCCCTGTTATGGATGCTGTCGCTGATCATTGTGTATCTTCTGTCACTTCCCCTCTACCTGTTTAAAGTGGCAGCGCTACCCCGCGATGCCGTCTGGGGAATCACGTTGATTTTTGTCGCGACGATTTATCCCACAAAAATCCTGCTAGGCTGGGTTTACTATCGTGCCTCGTCGAAGACCAGAAATGCCTGGTTTGGCTGGCGCTGGTTGAGCCGCACAATCGTCCTGCCTCTGCTGGCCGTCTATGTCTTCATTCTATTCTTTACCCAGTTTATCGGCGTGCACGGGAACCGGGTTCTGATGGAACATCATCTCTTCCTGCTGCCGGTTCCTTTTTGATTTCTGCTTCCGATCAGGCATTTAAATCTTGGTGATACCCGGTTTTGTGTCATGCAGATCCATATGGGAACTCTGCTGTTTCGCTGACCGGAATCTGTGTTTCCTGAAACACAAGTGCAAATTTCTGAAAATCCTTTCGCGTTTTGAAAATCTCAACTATATGATTTTGTTAGTGAAACAACAGCATAAAATAGAGATATAGACAACTTGAGATTCACATCCTGCCCGTCGCTGAATTGATCCGGATTTCATACCGGAGTCCGGTTTAAGGATATGCCGGGAAAAGCTCACATTTTCCCGGCACACACGTTCGCATCAAATCATGGCTCAGCGTGTTGCCTTTAACGGAACGGAGGACAATTGCGCCTGGCCAATTTCTTGAAAGGCAGGACAAGCGATGAATGAATACAAGGTAGACGACGTTAGGAATGTGGCATTGGTCGGCCACGGGGCTGTTGGCAAGACAACTGTAGCCGATCTGATGCTGTTTCAATCTGGTGCCACTTCCCGTTTGGGGTCTGTAGACGATGGCACCAGTCTGCTGGATACGGATGAAGAAGAAATCGACCATCGAATTTCTATCGCTTCCACTCTGATACACTTTGATTACGGTGGGCATCACATCAATCTGATCGACACCCCTGGTTATCCCGATTTTATCGGGCAGGTTTCCGGCGCGTTACGTGCCGTCGAGACCGCCCTGATCCTGTTAAATGCAGGCCATGGAGTTGAGATCAATGCCCTGCGAGTCTCCAAAATGGCGCAGGAAGCCGGGATTGCCCGGATGATCGTGCTCAATAAATGTGATGCAGACAATATCGACTATGAGACGCTCTTGAATTCGGTACGCGAAACATTTGGCTCTCAATGCATTCCCATTAACCTGCCTGTGGGACTGGGAGCCGACTTCAAAGCCGTGTTCGACCTGGTGAAAAATGCGTCTGCCCCCGATCCTGACACCCTCGGCGACCCGGAGGGGACACGTCAGATGCTGATCGAAGCGATCGTTGAATCGAACGAGGCTTTACTGGAACGTTTCTTTGAAGGCGAAGAACTGAGTCCTGCCGAATTATCTGCCAACATCCCGAAAGCGATGGCGGCAGGCACCTTGATTCCTGTCTTGTTCATGAGCGCTAAAACCGGTGTCGGCGTTGCCGAGTTCATGGATGCGATGTCGAATTACACCTTATGTCCCCAAGACATTCAGCGCATGGAACAGACAAAGGACGGTCGTTCTGTGATCCTTGATCCTTCACCGGATCAGCCATTTGTCGCCCAGGTTGTAAAAACCCGCATCGATCCCTTTATCTCAAAAATGAGTTACCTGCGTGTCTTTTCCGGAAAACTGACCAGAGATTCGTCGGTGGTCAATGTCCGCACTGGTAAGCCGGTTCGCATTACTCAGTTGCTCGACGTCCAGGGGGGAAAACAGGAAGCCGTAGATGAAGTCTCCGTCGGCGACATCTTTGCTGTTGCAAAAGTGGATGATTTGAAACTGGGGGATACACTGGCAGCCGATGCAAACGGGGATGGGCTTTCGCTACCGGAAATCAAGTTTCCTCATCCCCTCGTCGGTCTGGCAGTCGAGCCGAAAAGCCGGAATGATCAACAGAGAATCTCGGGAGCCCTGCATAAAATCGAAGAGGAAGACCAGACTTTTCATGTGATCCATGATGAAGAAACACATGAGATGGTGATGCAGGGGATGAGTGAATTGCACCTCAAGATCGTGCAGGAGCGATTACTGCATCGTGATAAAGTGGAGGTGATCACGCATCTGCCGAAAGTGCCTTATCGAGAAACGATCATGGGGAGCGCCGAAGGCAGTTACCGACATAAAAAACAGTCGGGTGGCGCTGGTCAGTTCGCCGAGGTTCATCTCAAAGTGTCGGCGATGCCCCAGGACGTGAATCCGGAAGAATATTTCACCAAAGCCAATTTCGATCATCTCAGGTCCTGTCATTATGATCCCGAAATGAACTTCGCTTTTGTCGATCGTATCTCGGGAGGTTCGATTCCCAACCAGTTTATTCCTGCTGTTGAAAAAGGGGTGCTGGAGAAAATGAAACAGGGGGTGATCGCCGGTTGTCAGGTGCAAAACCTGATCTGCGAAGTTTTCTTCGGTAAAGACCACCCGGTGGACAGTAACGAGACGGCATTCAAAATCGCGGGCAGTAAATGTTTTGCAGAACTGTTTACTAAATCGCGTCCCGTCCTGATGGAGCCGATTGTCAAAATCGAAATTCTGATCCCGGCAGAGAATGTGGGTGACATCAGCAGCGATCTCTCCAGTCGCAGAGGCCGGATGGAAGGCATGGCTGTTTCAACGGGGGGCTATGAAATCATTCAGGCCCGGGTTCCACTGGCGGAAATCATGACCTATGCCCGGACGCTTTCCAGCTTAACGGGAGGCCGCGGAACGTATGATATTGAATTGAGCCACTATGAAATGATTCCCCCGAACGAACAGGGTAAAATCATTGAGTTGCTCAATAAAGCCCGTGAATAAGAGTGGCGGGAAACAGAGTGCGATAATTTCAAGCGAGCCTGCAGTGACGATACAGTGTCCCGTGTTACTGAAGCATCTTCCAGGCCATTTGCACCGGGTATCATGGATTGAAAGACGCTATGGTTTAATATAACACACTCTAATATTGCTGCAGGTTCATTTCTTTTTCTTCTTAGGTCGGCTTAACGGCTGATTCCACATCTTCAGCTGTTTTTTGATTTCATCCAGTGACATCGGAACGGGAGAAAGTTTGATTTGAGTTTCGATATCATATTGTTCGTTGGTGACTTTTTCATCCAGCCGATCAATTTCATCTTCAAGGTTCCGCATCCAGTCGGGAACATCAATTCCTGAACCAATGGTCGATGCCAGATAATGTTCGATTTCTTCCTGCAGAATCGAAAAGGCTACCGATTCTTCATTGCCGTCCCGGGCATCATTCATCGCCCGGGGAACCAGTGCCAACATGCGGTTGACTGCCAGTGGTTTGACAAACCGTTCATTCAAATGATCGGAAATCAGGGGCAGGTTAATTTTATATTCCGATTCGGTCTGCTTGAGCTTCTTCAGATGCTTCTTTGCCATCTCATGCGAGGTGGATTCAAAGACTGCTTCCCAGATCAGGGCAGACTCATTACGATCCTGCTGGGCCAGGACTTTGTGGGCAATCAGCAGTGGCACCATTTTCCAGTCATCACGCTCGTAGGCGGCTTCAATCCGCAGGAAGTCGAGCAGGCAGTAAAACATTTCGCCATAGTCAGACTGAGTCGTGGTACTGTTATACTCAACAAAACGATCAAACTTATCGATGACGGATTCGAAGATGACTTTCAGGTTAGTCACCGCTTCTTCCATATCGATATTGCCTTCTTCCAGATCCGTGAGTAGTGCCATCGGCTCTGCCGGATTCTGGTACTCGGCCAGATAATTCAGGTACTGTTCGATACCGTTATGCAGAATGGTCCGCAGGTTGCCCAGGGTCAGATATTGTGCATGAAACAGATCTGCTCCATAAAGCTCGATAAACTGTCGTACTTCCTGCCAGACAAAATCCTGGTTCAATGCTTCCGCACTGGAAAGCCGCATCGTGCGACTGTGCTTCAACCATTGTTCGCGATATTTAGTAACCAGTTTTTCCGCGATTTCAATCAGTTGCTTATCATCCAGTTGATCAGACTCCCAGTCGCGGGAGGATCGGATGATGGCTGACAGAGAACTGCGTAACGCGGTGCGGAACAGGCGATCAAATTCACTGACGGCAATTCCCTCCGGTCGCGAACTGCGTTCCATGCGATAGGCGGTTTTCAGAAGCTGCCAGGTTTCCCGCAGCAGACCCAGACTGGGAAGTTGTGAAAGCAGGAAGCGGAGAATCATCTGCAGTGAACGTACTTTAAGAACGGTATTCGGTTTACCGCTCTGGTCAATGGGGGTATACAGCAGAGGCGTTTCGGCGATGCTGTTCAGAAAGTGAGGAAACTCTTTTCTGACCAGTTCGATATCCCGTGTCAAAACGCCGCGGTAGATCGGGACCAGCAGGCTTTCATTTTCAGAAAGTTCATTTTCCGCCTGGGCAGGTGGAATGGTTGAAAGCAACATCAGGCGTGCCGAGCGACAATTGACTGTCGTGATGATGATGGCATGCATCAGGTAGAATTTCGTCTGCATTTGCAGATCATATTCGATATTCGAATCGTGATCGCCACTCGGTTTGGGAATCCGATAGTTCCAGATCGAGTTCAGGAGCACGACCAGTTCCTGTTGCAGATGCTCCGTATGACGAATCCAGCCCGCAATGGAATCCAGTGTCTCTTTATTTAAGGCACTCTCGGATTGCTCGGCCCTGGTTGAATCACTTGTAGAATCTGACTGGTTGATTTCAGCCTCACTGTAAAAGGCGGCTGATAATTGCCAGAGATGGGATAACGTATTTAAAAATTTGAGACGGGGTTCCAGTTGCCGGTTGATCGATTCGATTTCAGAATTACTGGGAGAAAAACCGGAGTCCATCATTTCCCCCTGCACCCCGTCATCGGCACTGTCGCGAAACGTCACATTTTCATAGGCGGCGTTGAACAGGGCGTCTTCCTCGTCCGGTTCAGCCGACTCGATATCGAACGGGTCTTCGATTTCTTTTTCAGAAACCGGGAGGACGGCAGCAAAATCAGGAACCGACCAGTAGTCGGCGGCATTCACTTCCAGGTAATCAAACATCTTGCGGATGGAAATGCTGTTCGCGGCGAACGACTCCGGTTTGATTTCCGAGGTCAGCTGTCTCATCCATTGCAGCAGCACTGAATGGATGGAGTAAGGACCTGACTCAAGACCGGTCTGGTCTACCTGGCTGAGCCACTGCATAATTAACCCGATGGCAGCGACATGGTCCTGTTTCTGAAGTAAAGCGTCGACTGTCAACGCGTACGCTTTTGCAGACTCGAACCGATCAACATGCTGTCGCCAGAACGAAATGTCTCCTACGGCTTCTCCCCCTTTTTTCCACTCTGTCAGTATCTGGGAGACATGTGCCGCCGATTCGAAAGAATCCTGTCCATTGACTTGAGGTAAGTCTTCTACTGTTGTTGTAGCATAACGATCCCAGGTTTCTGCCAGTTTCTGGAAGCGATGTGAAATTTCCAGTTTCAACTTATCGTTCCCCTGGGCAGCCGCCTCACTGAGAGTCGCCGAATATGCGGAGAACATCTCTTCCATCAGATCCAGCAGGACTTCACTCCGCTGATCGGGAATACTGTCTTCGCGAGAAATAAACAGGGGGAATAATCCCTGGAATCCCAGAATGTTCCAGGGGTCGATCAAGGCACCACATTCGATGCCCCGTGTAAGGTGATCTTCGATTTCCGGTATCAGGGTCCAGGCCTGTTCCAGTTCGTAGCGTTCCAGATGCAGGTGCACCAGAGTGATCCGCCATTGAATTTCGCATTCAAACCGCACAGAAGTGCAGGGAATCACAGCAGCTTCGCAACGGGCTGCGACAGAAAAACCCATCCGTGCATAGATGCGGGATAACTGTCGATGCTGGACCTGCTGGGCGCCATACCGCGCCAGATGCAGGTTCAGGTAATGACGGATGTGCCCGAAGGGCTGCTGTGACTGTTTGGCTTCTTTACGCAGTCGCTCTGCACGCGAGCCACTGGCCGAGGCCAGCAGTCGGTTATAATAATCATCCCGTTGACGGGCGACTTTGGGAAGCAGTGATGTCAGGCTGATATCACTGGCGTGTGTGTCCGGCCCCGAGCCGCTGATCGATGAGGCCATCAGCATTGTACCACTCAGAACAGCCGCAGCATCTTCCAGGCGTTCCTGCAGCGGAATTTCCTTGTGTTCATCAATCCAGGCCAGCAGTGAATCGAGAATCAGGCGGCGGATAACAAAACGCCGATAGTAACCCTGGTTGTCAATGATGTGCGGATCCCATTCGCCAAACATATAGTTCGTGCGTTTATTGACCGGATGCAGGTGATCATGGGCCCGCAGGTCGATGGCAATTTCGTCCATCCGTTCCAGGCGGAAATGTGCCTGATGCAGCAGATCCTCGGGAGTGGTCTGGAGCGTCTTGATGGTCTGTTCGATTAACTTCTGATAAGCACCGCAGGCGACTCCGCTGTCACGGAAGTAGACGGGCAGTGGTCGGAACTTTTCATGCGGATAAACCTGCATCTGGCGCCCGTTTTCCAGCACAGCGACCGGACGGAAACCGACAAAATCATTCAGCTTGTCGATCGTTGCAGAGACAATGCGCTCCGTCTCAGCCCAGGGGCCTCCCTGTTCCAGCAGGGATTCAAACAGGACTGACAGAAAATAGGGTTGCAGAAATTCCCGTTCGCAGATGTGAAATAACAGATCTCGATGGTGTGCCCGGTAACCAGGCAGACATTCCTGCAGGGCGAGTCGGATTACATTTTCTGCCTGTGTAATTTCCTGAAAGGCTCCTGATGTGCCTTTCAACTCCATAAGGTGTGTGCTCAGCAGTCGTTCCAGAGTCTCCACAGAAGGCCGTTCATCCAGCTCTGCAAAGAGCTGGTTCCAGTTAAAACGGAATTTGGGGTCCGGTTTGCCATTTGAGAAATTCAGATATCCCAAGATTTCCCGGATGATGTGTTGATCGACGGCAGGCAGTGGAGTCTCACCTGAATATTGATTACGCGATACTGTCATATTGATAAACGTAGTTGGTAGATGGATGGATTTGATTAGGGATAAACGGGAATTCATTCTTCTCGACAGCAGTAAAACAGGCTGTTTCGCTCATGAACAGTCTAAAAGGGCTGAAACCCGGAATCAATTATGCTTTTTCAAATCCCAGCGTCAATTCCCTGCATTTACGGCTACTGCTAACTTGTTTCATGAGAGGAGCTTATCAGCTTAATGATACATAACTCAATGTGCATGGATTCTCTGGTTTCAATTAGTGTTCCTCTGGACATTTTGAATACTTTGCGCTTCTGATACCGACAGCCAACTTTGATTCAACTCAGCAGTCAGGATATGACGATTATAACGAATGTGCGTATTGCTCAAGTGAGTTTTTATTGTGTGTCTTTCGTTGAACGGTATCAAGGCATACTCGCGTGATGCAGATTAAACAGGCAGTAACCCGGTTTCCTGGAGTTTCGATTTTACGAATTCCAGATATCGGAAGTTACTGAAACTGACATAGGGTCAGTCATATTGTAGTCAGTCGATCTTGCTGAGTGAAACTGTCTGCAGATCAGCCATGATACAAGTGCGTTTAATTTCGATGAAACGGTTTCCCTTCAAGTCTCGGACCTGGGGGTTTGGGAAACCTGAGAGTCAAACCTGAATTCAGGCCAAAAGGATGTGGATAGACAGATGGAACACTTGGAATCCCTGCCGGAAAGTGAAACCGAAGACCATTTCTTGAACTGGTCAAAAGCGATCTTGAAATCTCCTCTCTTCTGGGGAATGGCTGGCACGTTTGGGTTTTATGCCCTGATCCCCTATCTGCCGGTCTATCGATCATTGATTGACCGTTATTTTTGCAGTCATCCACTGGAGTATGCGACGGCGGGCCTGTTTTTCATCGGTATGGCAATTATCGGTGTGAAGGGCATCGGTATGCTCAGCCAGAAGAAATCGATGACGGAAACGAAAATTGACTGGCAGACGATTGGCGAAATTGAAAATCTCAACGAGCGAATCGATGTGTTTTCCGAGCAGGTAGACTCGCTTTCCGGCTGGATCGGCGAGACCTATCTGGGCAAGCGTTTGAAAGACACGGTTTCCTATGTGAAGGGGCGTCGTTCAGTCCACGATCTGGATGAACATCTTAAATACCTGGCCGAGCTGGCTTCTGAGCAGATGCACGCCAGTTACTCACTGATTCGTACCATCACCTGGGCTGTCCCCATCATCGGGTTCCTGGGAACTGTGATCGGGATCACCATCGCGATCGCTAATGTGACTCCCGATCAGTTAGACACCTCTCTTTCGGAAGTCACCGGTGGCCTGGCGGTAGCCTTTGATACCACGGCTCTTGCACTGGGGCTGTCTTTGATCCTTGTGTTCTCCACCTTTGTAGTGGAACGCATGGAGCAGAAGCAGCTGGAACAGATTGAGCTGTTCGGGATTGAGAATATTGCCTCCTGCCTGAGTGTTTCAGAAAGTTCACTGAGTCCGCTGGAATCGGCTGAAGCCGAAGCGGCTCAGGAACTGGTAATGCGTACGGAAGAAATGATTTTACGACAGACGGAACTCTGGCAGCAGAGCCTGGAAGGGTTACGCGGTCGCTGGTCTGAAATGATGGAACGCCAACAGTCGAACTTCGATCATAGCCTGCAGGAAGGAATGTCAAATACCCTGGGAAGTCATTCTTCTCAGCTGGAATCATTGCGAAATGAATTTCTGACTGCCTATCAGGCCACGACGGAACAGATTGAGCTGATGTTAACCCGCTGGCAGGACAAGCAGAAAGAATCGAACAGCAGCTTCTCGACTCATCTGGCCCAGATCTGGAACGAAGTGCATCAGGATGTGATATCCGCCCAGTCGCGACAGACTTCCCAGATTGAGCAGGCGACAAAAGAAATTGCCGGCGAAGTCAGGCAGTGGAATCAACAGCTGAAAGACACCTCGGAAGTTTCAACCCTGCAGATCGAAGCTCTGAATTCACAAAGCGAAAATCTATTGAAAATTGTTGGCCAGGAAGAGCATCTGGTAGGCCTGCAGAAAAGACTGGCCGAAAACCTGGATGCGATTCGTGCTACCGAAACCTTCGAAGAAACCCTGCATAGCCTGAGTGCGGCTGTGCACTTACTAACGGCCCGCTCAAATCGAAATCACGCTGCCTGATAGAAGCCTAGAGGTTGTGATTCTCAACTATTCAATTCTGAACGAAGTTAATTCGCGGTTTTTTCCATGAGCAGACAAGGTAAGGAAGCACGTTCGGTATCGCTATTTCCCTTCCTGGCGGTCCTCATTTGTGCAATGGGTGCTTTGATTTTCCTGCTGGTCGTTACCACCCGCCGGATTCGTCATCAGGCGGTCATGCAGGTGCAGAAGGTCGTCGTGGAAGAGGTTGTCCAAGACGATTATTTTCCTCCCGTGATTTTCTCAGCAGAGGTTGAGGAACCAGCGCCAGCTGCCCCGATTGTCGTCCAGATGGATGAGCCGGAAATCATTCCGGAACCCGAGCCCCAGGTGATCAATCTGGCGCGGGAGCATGAAGAACGCTTAAGAGTACTCCAGTTGCAGAGATCGCGCAAACTGGAAGATCTGAAGTCTCAGAATCTGAATCTGGTTCGCTTGAAGAATGAACTGAATCAGTCGGAAGATCAGTTAAAACAGAGCGAGCAGCAGATTCTGTCTTTGAATCAGAAAGACAAGGAACTCAACGAGAAAATGAATGCCCTGCAGAAGCAGAGAGCGCGAGTTGCCGAAATGCTTCAGGAAGAGTTGCAGAGTCTGCAGGAGAAAAAACAGTCACAGAAAACGGCACGCAGCAAATATTCGATCATTCCCTACGATGGGCAGACCGGGACAGCCAAACGACCGATCCTGATTGAATGTACTGATCAGGGACTGACGTTTCTGCCGGAAGGAATAACCTTAACGCCTGATGACCTGAAAGAGTTTACGCCTGGATATAATCCACTGCTGGCGGGAACCCAGGCATTATTTCAGTACTGGAAATCGCAGGATCGGGGCACTGGAAAAGAGCCTTACGTACTGATTCTGGTCAGACCCAGTGGCAGCGTGGGTTATTATGTTGCCCGTAAACTGTTAAATAATCTGGAGCTGGATTCCGGTTACGAGTTAATTGATGCTGACTGGGAATTTGCGTTACCTGATAAAGATTCCCGTGCAGAAAAAATCTGTCAGGATGCCGTTGATCGTGTCTTGAGCGAGCGAAAACATCTGGTTTCGCAATTAAGCCAGAATCAACAGGGAACAAGTGAGCGAAGCCTGCAGTTCGATGCGCGAACCGGTACCGTGCGGGTCATTGAACCAGAAGAACAGACTGGTCAACAGTCGGGTCGAGGTCGGGAGGGATCCGGAGGATCAGAGCAGCTGGCCCGAGGCAGGACTGGTGCTGGCTCCACCCGGTTCAGCGATGTGTTAACGCCCCGTCAGCAGATGGCACGCGCCGAGCATTTATCAAAAGTAGCAGATCAGGAGCATATCGTCTCACAGGGCAGAAGTGGTGAGACCGGCGGACAGCATCGTAGTCTTTATTCCGGAACGACATCGGGTGGTGGAAAACCTGAGGACGGGGCAGGTGCCTTCGGTAATCTTCCCGGCACTCGTCCGGGAGCAAAGGTTTACAACATCGAAGATTTAAGAGGCCCCCATAGTGAAGGTGAAGGGACAGGTCCGGGCATTAAGCAGGCGAAGGTGATCGGCCGTGATCAATTGAGGGAAATGGCTGAACAACATCTGGTTGAACTCGATGCTACCCAGTCCAGTAAGACTGCCGGGGGAGCAGAGAAGCAGAGCCAATCTGAAACTCTCACCGATTCTGAAATGGCTATGGCTCAGAATCGAGCGATGGAGAACCCATTCTCGAAAGAGAGGAATCAGACCGGGAGCAGTGCAACTCAGCCGCAGTCAATCTCAGATGCAGCGCTTCCTCCGAATCCATTCCCGCGGACACCCGGTCAATCAGCGCGGGGGGCTGGTAATGCCAGCTCGATTTCTCTGCAACGCTCGCACAAGTCGAGATCCCAGTCGGAAATGGATTCTCGGAATCGGCAGTGGGGGCCTCCTCAATCACGGTCCGGAATTGGTTTTGAGCGGGAAATTACAGTTCAAATCGGTGCAGACCGGATTATCGTCGGCGACGAAAAGGTGATCTCCGTTGATCAGGGGATTACACCGGAAAAACTGTCGCAGTCATTGATGGTTGTCATGGATCAATATGTCACTTCCTGGGGGCCGGCTCCCAAAGGTTTTTACTGGGTCCCCTCCCTGCAGTTTACGATCAGCCCGGGGGGCAATCAGTACTACGAACGCCTGAAAACCACTGCACACAAAATGGGACTTGAGACCGAAGCAAAATACACACTGGATCCGCTTCCGGGTTCTTCCTCACTCTCAACTGTGAAGGAGCAATAACATGAGCCGTCGCGCAACAGAGGGAGAAACAGGATTTGGATCAGATTCATTTCTGGACATCGTGGCCAATATCGTCGGGATTCTCATTATCCTGATCGTGATCGCTGGTATCAAAATGAGCCAGGCACCGGTAATGGTTGCGGAGAATCAGGAAGTGGCTCCCACCCAGCCACAAATTATTGACCAGGAACTGGAAGCGTTTCTGCCTAAAATCGTTCCCGAGCCACCGCAATCTCCGGTACTGGCTTTGGAACCGCAGGAACCTAAACCATTCGTGCCACAGAAACCGAAAATAATTTATCAGCAACCCTCGCAGGAACTGCTGGATGAAGTTCAGAAGATGGAGCAGGAACTGGTGCGGCTGGATCAGGTGATGCAGAGCCGCAAGGCAGGGGCTGCTGAAATTTCTTTAAAGAAGCAGGAAGTCAGTGGCAAAGTGTTGTCAATGGTTTCACAGGTCAATCAGAAAAGTGATCAACTGGAGCAGGAGTATCGACAGTTGTTGAGTCTGGTTGATACGACGCAAGAAGCCAGGGAGCAACTGGAGCGGGTGGTAGCACAGTCCCGTCAGGTTTCCGAACCACAGGAACAGATCAAGGAATTAAAACATCGACTCACGCCAGTCAGTCAACTTGTCACCGACAAAGAATGGCACTTTCTGCTTTCAGAGAATCGTGTCTCGTACGTACCCATCAATGAATTGCTCATGGAACTGAAAGACCAGGTGATGAAACGCGGAAGCTGGCTGGCGAAGTACCGGGAACATCACGGGAAGGTAGGGCCATTTCGCGGATATACGATGGATTACATTGTTGAACGTCAGGCACTATCAGCGATTGATCAGTTGAGTAACGGTGGCAGGGGGGGATTCCGTGTCGGCGTCTCCAAGTGGGAAATCAGCCGCAGTGATGATATCGCCGGTGAAGCTCTGGAACAGGCGATGCAGCAGAACTCGGAATTTTTCCAGGCGATCACTGAAATCGGCACCGGATCCACACTCACCTTCTGGGTGTATCCGGACAGCTTTGAGCTGTATCGCAGTCTGCAGAAACACGCCCATTCGCTGGGATACCAGGTTGCCGGACGACCGTTGCCGTTTGGTGTCCCCATTGCCGGTTCACCAGCGGGGACTCGATCTGCCGGCCAGTAATGGTCCCTTTCTGTTACATGGATGTGGCTGCTTAATACAGCAGCGTTGACAGTCTCCGGCGGTAGGTACTCACCAGAGTGGATTGCGGGCCCAGAATGTCAAAAATCCGCAGCATGGTCGCTTTGGCTTCCACTCCGGCTCCTGCTTTATCCTGTTCAATGATCGACAGGCAGATTTCCAGAGCCTCCTCGTGCTTGTTGGAAATCGCCAGTGCATCTGCGAGCCCGATTTTCAACGCGGCATTATCAGGGTCTGCCTCAAGCGCTGCACGAGCTGCATCCACGCCACCCGCTTCTTCTGCAGCAGCCTGCAGCTCCAACTGAGACTTGATCTGCTCTGCTTCCGGTTCCAGAAATCCACGTTTCTCCAGCTCCTGAATCATCTGGGAACTTTCATCAAACCGTGACTGTTTTGCCAGGACGGCCGCCAGGCGTAACTGGATGGTATCGTTCTTCGGTTCCAGCTCTAACGCTGCCTTGTATTTTGCTTCCGCGGAAGCCAGATCGGAGTCTTCCAGAATCTGTCCTTCCTGCAGGAGCATATCTACCTCTGAAGGCAGCAGTTTGGAAATCCATTCCCGCAATGAATCTTCCGGCAGGATCCCCTGGAAGTGATCGACGGGTTGTCCATTTGCAAATGCAACAACCATGGGAATCGATTGTACGCGAAAGGCGGCTGCCAGATTCTGCTGTTCATCGATATTGATTTTGGCGAGGATAAATTTCCCCTGATACTCTTGCACCAGCTGATCGAGCAGGGGCGCCAACTGCTGACAGGGGCCACACCAGGGAGCCCAGAAATCAATGATGATGGGGATTTGTTCTGACTTTGAAATCACTTCGGTCTCAAAGTTCTCTTCGGTGATATCAATAGTCCAGGCTGAATTTGCTGACATGATTTCGTTCCTTGGCTCGTTCACACTGGGATGCATGTGGAGTTGTCGGGGATTTGGGTTTTATGAGACAGGCAGTTTACAGATAGCCCACTGTCCAAAATTTTCTTCGACTTCAATTTGTATCGATTCAATCTGGTTTTCAGTATTCGATCCTATCACAGTCAGCAGCTGCTGGCCAATCCAGTGAGCAATCAGTTCGGCGGTCGTGTTTTCGATCGGGAGTAATATACAGTCTTCACGGGGAAAGACCCAGCGCCGGTCGTCAAAAGTGGCCTCGACTTCCCCGTTCTGTTCGCTGACTTTGATTTGCCGGTGTTGGGTTGGCAGCAGGACCCGGTGATCCAGGGCATCGACTGTTTTCTGCAGCTGGTCGCGGAGTGCGATAAAATCGAACACGTAACCGTTTTCATCCAGGGGGCCGGTCAATTCTGCAGCGACACGCCAGTTGTGGCCGTGCAGCCGTTCACAGATGTTACCGTTAAATGTGATGAAGTGCGCTGCGCTGAAAACAAGATGATCTTTGGTGACACGCACCTTGTAGCGGGCAAATTTATTCATGTTGAAACTTTGAAGTCAGGTACTGGTGAAATTGTGGGGGAATCTTATTGATGATTGTACCCGGGGCAGGGGCAGGAATAAAACCGTCCCGCATTGCGACGAACAGAGTTGCTGCCACCAGATCCGCGGTGGTACCGGGGTTCCGCTGGTTTCCCTGCTCGCGCAACCAGGCATCGAATTCCGCAAGCTGAGCTGTTCCCGTGTCTGTCTGCAGGAGAGAGCGGGCGCGACCGGCTGCTGCTTCCGCCTCATCGCAGCCCAGCTTTCTGGCAATTAAAGTATCGGGAAAGTCAGACATCAGACGCAGTTGTAAACGGATGATGGCGGTTTCCCAGCAGTCTGTCTGATGCCAGTATTCGGTAATCGCGGGGACTCCGGTATTCAGGACGATCTGAAAATCGGTCGCGTATTCGCGGGCGATCGAGTCCCGTTCTGCAGCCAGGCACATGACGTCGCGTAATGTTTGCGTCGGTACCTGCGCGATATCTTCAGTCTCTGTCGTTCCCATGCCTCCGGGGTGTGCCAGTCGGATTGCCTCGTAGACAGCGCGGGCATCTTCGACTGTCAGATTGTGCAGGATGTTGTGGATTCTCTCTGCAATCTGGAATGTGACAGGAATCCGTGTGAGGGGAGCCAGCAGCAAAACCATTCCCAGATTGGAATTACTGGGGACCGTTCTTTGAGTTGCTCTGATGCAGGTTAAAACCAGTTCTCCCGTGGTCTGCTCTGTGGATTGAGCCAGCAGAGGCGCGATGACTGCTGCCGATTTCAGAAAATCAGCATAGCTCAAATCGGGAAAGGAAGCATCGGGATGGACGTTTCCCGGTTTTCTGGCGGTGGCCTCCATGACACATGCGAGATAGCACCAATGTTCGAGTTGAAGATTATTTTGACTCATGAGCCCCGACTCGATTGATGGTCACCAGTTTTCTACGTACAACAGTATGTAAAGAGTCTTAAGTATTCTGTGGAAATTCCGCGTCGTGGTTTCATTCTGCAGGATGAATCCGGAGAAATGAAGTCTCTGGTCCTCCGATCTTCCCAGGTAACAGGAATTGTTTCATGAGTCCTTCCCTTGAACGTCAACAGCTGCAGACTGTGCATATAGTGCCGCTGACTGCATTCGATCAGAACGATCAAATCAATTTGGATCAGCAGGCAACCCATACTCAGAAATTATTTGATGCGGGAATGCGAGTTTATCTGCCGGGAGCAGGTACGAGTGAGTTTCACAGTCTGTCGCCAGAAGAAATTGTTCAACTGGTGAAGATCACACGCGAAGTGACCGGCCCGGAGACACTAATTTTCGCTCCCATCGGGTACCAGGTGAATGTTGCCCGCCAGACGG
Organism: Gimesia sp.; assembly: GCA_002706765.1. Taxonomy (GTDB): domain Bacteria; phylum Planctomycetota; class Planctomycetia; order Planctomycetales; family Planctomycetaceae; genus Gimesia. The sequence goes on along the minus strand of PAJV01000061.1, from coordinate 101,438 downwards.
CGATTGACTGTCTTAAGGCGGGAGCCACCGGGATCATGTTCATGCCGTTTGCGCATCCTTATATGAGCGATCGGGGAGCTGAGGAATATTATCTGACGGTCATGGATGCGGTCGACTGCCCGACTCTATTCTATAAAAAGGCAGAAATTCCCAGTGATGAACTGCTGTTAAAACTGGCCTCTGATTCCCGTTCTGTGGGCGTGAAATACTCTGTGAATCAGATGCATCAGTTCCGTACGACTGTGAATGCGGACTCACACGGGCTGGAATGGATTTGTGGATCGGCAGAACGTTTTGCACCGTATTATATGCTGGCAGGATCGGGTGGATTCACGAGTGGGGCCGGCAATGTCTGTCCGCGGCTCTCGCTGGCGATGCATGCTGCTTTTCATTCCGGAAATTATGCAGAAGGCATGCGGCTTCAGCAGCAGATACTTCCCATTGAAGATTACCGGGCGCGTGCCGGGGACAGTTTCAATATCAGCATGCTGAAATATGCGATTACACTCACAGGAGCCGACTTCGGACCGCCGCGGGCTCCCCAGCGAACGCTGACGGGAGAGCAGGAAGCTGAGATTCGACACCTGATGGAACCAATCCTGGCGGTAGAAGCAGATCTGGCTTGAAGAGGACCTGTGCCACAGATAACCTGGCAGAATAAAAAAAGCCCCGTTTCGTAAAACGGGGCTTTTTCGTTATGTTCAGAATCAGGCTGTTGCCATACGTTCTTCTTTTTCTTTCAGGCGGCGAGCAACGACTTCTTCCTGAATGTTTCGAGGCACCTGGGCATAGCGGGAGAATTCCATGCTGAATCCCCCTTTACCCTGTGTCATCGAACGCAGTTCATTGGCGTAGTCGAACATGCTGGCCAGTGGTACTTCAGCGACGAAAATACTGGTTCCCATACGTGTTTCTGATGTATTGATCACACCGCGTTTTTGTGCAATATGACCGGAAACCGGACCCTGGTATTCTTCAGGAACTTCCACTTCCAGTTTCATGATGGGCTCCAGCAGAGCCATGTTGGATTTCTTCAGGGTTTCACGCATACAGTTGAAACCGGCCACGTTAAAGGCCATTTCTGATGAGTCGACATCATGGTATGAACCATCAGACAATGTGGCTTTGACGCCGACTACTTCGCACTCGCAAAGCGGTCCTTTGACCAGTGCACGCTGGAAGCCTTTGTCGACCGCTGGAATGTATTCACGGGGAATACGTCCCTGGCTGATGTTGTTGACGAATTCATAAGCGTCACCATCGGTTTCCACCGTCATGGGTTCAATCTTACCAACCACATGGGCGTACTGACCGGAACCACCAGTCTGCTTTTTGTGCTTGTGATTGTATTCCACGGGAATCGTTGGTGTCTCACGGTAAGCCACGCGTGGTTCACCAATGATACACTCAACTTTGTATTCACGCTTGATGCGTTCAATGTAGACGTCAAGGTGTAACTGACCCATACCAGCGATGATGGTCTGATTGGTTTCATCGTCTGTCATCACGTGGAAGGTGGGGTCTTCGCGGTTGAAGCGTTGAATGGCTTTGGCCAGACGGTCTGCCCCATCCCGGTCGAGTGGCTCGATCGAAAGACGAATCACAGGCTCAGGCACAAAGATACTTTCCAGAGCAAAATTCACTTCACCACTACAGAACGTATCCCCGGAGGCACATTCCATCCCGACGGCAGCAATAATGTCGCCGGCTTCACCACAGTCGACATCTTCACGACTGTCTGCGTGCATACGGACCAGGCGACCAAATCGCGTGGAATTACCAGTTCGCGTATTGATATAACTTTGACCTTTTTCAAGCTTACCCTGGTAGATACGCATGTAGGTCAATTGTCCGAATGTTTCATCGACAATTTTGAACGCCATGGCAACCAGAGGCTTGTCGGAAGAATGCGACAGTTTCGTACGGAACGAATCACTGCTGGTATCTTCGGCACCTTCTTTGATGGCTTTCTGCTGTGCATCCAGGTCGATCGCAGTGATTTCGCGGTCGAGCGGACTGGGCAGAAAGCGGACGACAGCGTCCAGCAGAGTCTGCACACCTTTATTTTTGAATGCGGTTCCCATCATGACGGGAGTGATTTCGTGAGACAGTGTAGCTTCACGAATGACTTTGTAGATGTCTTCTACAGGTACATCAGCTTCTTCCAGCAGCGCAACCATCAAGTCATCGCTGAACATGGAAAGAGTTTCCAGCATGTTCGCGCGGGCTTCTTCAGCTGCTGCTTTGAACTTTTCTGGAATTTCACCAAAGACTTCGGTTTCGCCCTGCTCACCAGTGTAGGTGATGCCCTGCATGGTCACCAGGTCTACCACACCTTCGAAATGAGCACCTTCGCCCATCGGAATCTGCAGTGGCAGAGGCACGACGTGCAATTTATCGGAAATCTGTTTGATCACGCTGGCAGAGTCCGCACCGGTACGGTCCATCTTGTTGATGAAAGCAATACGGGGGACTTTATAACGTTTCATCTGGCGGTCGACTGTCAGTGACTGGCTCTGAACTCCACCGACTGAGCAGAGTACGAGAATCGCACCGTCGAGTACGCGGAGACTGCGTTCCACTTCCACGGTAAAGTCAACGTGGCCTGGAGTATCGATGATGTTGATCGTGGTATCTTTCCACTTGACCTGAGTCGCAGCGGAGGCGATTGTGATTCCGCGTTCACGTTCCAGATCCATACTATCCATCGTAGCGCCACCATCGCCGCCCCGAACTTCACGTACTTTGTGAATTCGTCCTGAGTAGTACAGAACTCGTTCGGTAAGAGTGGTCTTACCAGAGTCGATGTGAGCCGAAATTCCAATGTTTCGATACTTGTCCAGATTTTTCATGGCTTTAATGCACGTTCACTAAGGATAACATGTTTAATGGATACAAATCGGGCGGCAACATACCGCCCTCGTCAAAGCGCTCAATACTAGTCGGAACTTTTTGAGAAGAAACACTCAAGTTCTACAGGGGCAGGCCCTGCAAAATCGCATCACTCTACTGTTGTGATGGCTGACCCGGCAGGTTTTTTAAACAAGGGATCACTAACATCCGGAACGTTTCGCAAGTAGATAATCTGAGCGTAAGGTGTGAGCGTAGAATCTTATCGTTGTATCGTCTTCGGGGGAAGAGGATTTTTGGTTAAATTCCGAAAACTCCCTGATTAATTGCGCAACCAGTATAGCCAATTTTGCCTGAAAATGAAAGCAGTTAAAAACAGGGAGAGGCAACCGGACGCCTCTCCCTGTAGTTAAAGTCAGACTGTGAAAAGTCTTACGCTTTTTCTTCCAATACGGCCTGAGCTGCAGCCAGACGGGCAATTGGCACCCGGAAAGGAGAGCAGCTGACGTAATCCAGGCCCAGTTGATGGCAGAAGATCACACTAGCAGGATCACCACCATGTTCACCACAAATCCCGATCTTGAGCTCAGATCGAGTGCTGCGACCACGCTCGACACCTGTCTGCATAAGACGTCCGACGCCATCCTGATCGATTGTCTGGAACGGGTCGGAAGGAATAATGTCGTTTTCACGGTAGTGTCCGATGAAGGTACCGTAGTCATCTCGGCTCATACCCAGAGTGGTTTGAGTCAGGTCGTTCGTACCAAAACTGAAGAACTCAGCAGTTTCAGCGATCTGATCTGCACAAATGGCAGCTCGCGGGAGTTCGACCATCGTGCCAACCAGGTAATTGACTTTGACACCTTTCTCTTCGAGCACTTTTTCTGCTTCTTCTCGAATGATGCGAGCCTGGTCATCAAATTCGGTCTTAAAACCGGCCAGGGGAACCATGATTTCAGGGAAGACTTCAATGCCTTCGTTCTGAACGTCGCAGGCGGCTTCCATGATCGCGCGAGCCTGCATGGCTGTGATTTCCGGGTAAACAATACCCAGGCGGCAGCCACGATGACCCAGCATCGGGTTCAATTCATGCAGTTCTTCAACACGACGACGGATGAATTCAATGGAAACACCCAGTTCATTTGCCAGTTCTTCTGCCAGCGTGGGGTTTTCTTCCAGGTGGCGGTCAGAGAGGAACTCGTGCAGTGGTGGGTCTAACAGGCGAATGGTAACCGGCAGACCGTTCATGGCCCGGAAGATGCCGGCAAAGTCTTCGCGCTGGAATGGCAGCAGTTTGTTGACTGCTTTGGTACGTGATGCGACATCGCCAGCGGCAATCATTTCACGGATTTCGGCCAGATGATGGAAGAACATATGCTCGGTACGACACAGACCGATACCCTGGGCACCGAAGGAAATTGCTTCTTCAGCCTGATCTGGCTGGTCAGCGTTGGTGCGAACTTTCAGTTTGCGGATTTCATCGACCCAGGTCATCAACTGCTCATAGCGCTGATAAGTTTCGGAATCTTCCGGTTTCATGGTTTTGGAAATCAGCACTTCGACGATTTCACTTGGTTTGGTTTCAACTTTACCGGCAAAGACTTCTCCGGTGAAACCATCGATACTGATCCAGTCACCCTTTTTCAGGACCTTGTCACCTTTGGTGATGGTTCCGGCAGCAGAATCGATTTTCAACTCGGAAGCACCGACAATACAGGCTTTACCCATCTGGCGGCTGACCAGAGCTGCATGCGAGCTGGCTCCACCCAGGGCAGTCAGGATCCCTTTGGATACCCGCATACCACGCAGGTCTTCCGGACTGGTTTCACGACGAACCAGGACCAGTTGAGCGGAATTGTCTTTGTTGTAGATGGCTTCAGCGTCTTCTGCACTGAAGCAGATATGACCACAGGCAGCACCCGGTCCCGCGTTAATACCCTTGGTGAGCAGGTCGCCTGCTTTGGCTGCTTTTTCTTTTTCAGCAGGGTCAAAAATCGGCTGCAGCAACTGGTTCAGGTCGTCTGCAGGAATCCGCTTTTTGGTAATAGCCTGTTCTTTGCTGACCAGGCCTTCATTGACCATATCGACGGCAATACGAACCGCGGCAAAACCGGTTCGCTTGGCATTACGAGTCTGCAGCATCCAGACTTTACCACGTTGAATGGTGAATTCGATGTCCTGCACGTCTTTGTAGTGCTGTTCCAGCTTGCGACCAATATCGTCGAGCTGTTTGTAGCCTTCGGGCAGATCGGTGCTGAGTGTCGATTCAATCTGTTTGGGTGTCCGGATACCGGCAACCACGTCTTCACCCTGGGCATTGATCAGGTAATCGCCGCAGAAACCGGGTTCGCCGGTAGAGCAGTTCCGGGTCAGGCCGACACCTGTCGCACAGTCGTCGCCGAGGTTTCCGTAAACCATGGCCTGAACGTTACAGGCGGTTCCCCAGTTGTGAGGAATGCCGTAATCGCGGCGGTAAACGGCTGCACGGTCATTGTCCCAACTGCTGAATACCGCTCCGATGGCACCCCAGATCTGCTGTTTGGGATCGGTGGGGAAGTCCTGGCCGGTCCCTTCTTTGATGAGTGCTTTGAACTCGGCAACCAGTTCTTTCAACTGTTCTGCATTCAATTCGGAATCGTACTGGACGCCGGCTTTTTCACGTTTGGCTTCCAGGGCGTGTTCGAAGGGATCTTCGTCAGCGCCTTTCATACCGAGTACCACGTCGCCGTACATCTGGACGAAGCGACGATAGCTGTCCCAGGCAAATGCTTCATTTCCGGACTGTTTGGCAAGTGCTTCCACAGTGGTATCATTCAGGCCGATGTTTAATACGGTGTCCATCATCCCGGGCATCGATTCACGAGCACCGGAACGGCAGGAAACCAGCAGAGGGTTGGTGTCACAGCCGAACTTGGCGCCCATGGCTTCTTCCACTTTGGCCAGCGCTTCTTCAACCTGTGCTTCCACACCTTCCGGGTATTCACCTTTGGTCTTGCTGTAGTGGATGCAGACTTCTGTGTTCAAGGTGAAGCCGGCAGGTACTGGAAGGCCGATATTGATCATTTCTGCCAGGTTAGCACCTTTACCACCGAGGCTGTTGCGCAATGTCGCATCGCCGTCTGCTTTTCCATCACCGAAGAAGTACACATACTTTTGACCTGACATACTTATTTCCTCTTAGTGTTAATTGATTAGGCTTTCGGTCCCTTCACGCAAAGAAACCGGCTGCTAACCAGTACATTTTCATTGTTCAGAAGCGTAATGCTTCTCGTTAAGATGAGGGATTGAATTTCAATCCCCTCTCATGCATGTATCCGGAACTCGCGGCAGTCAGCAACGAATTTGAAGACTGCTGATTGTCTTTCCAGAGAAAGACTTGTCGCTGGCGGTTGATATCCAGTTGATCCGAGTTGGTTTAAACGGTTTGAGGATTTTCTCTGGTCAGTCAATCGCCCAGTGGATGACTGGAACCCTGTACGTTCAACCATCGGTTTGCAGCATATTTACTAGGGACACTACCATTGCTCAGTCTCACCGTCAAGCGACTGGCGACTATCGAGTTAAAGGCCCTTTGAAATCGGCAGATTGCTACGAAATCCGCCGCCAGAATCTATCGGAAATTTCGCCTTTCCGGGGATCTGAGTAATTTAGCATGGAAAATTGTGTGACCTGTGATACCATGACAGACAGGTCTCGATATTTCATTTGTACATGCATTTCACGTAAGATCACAGTTAGCATTGTCTAAGTAGTGCTTTGTCAAGCTGGAAATTGAGGGTTGCGGGTGTTATTTACGTTCTCCGTTATCGCCCTCTCGTGATTTCTATCAACCCAAAATTTTAAAAATGACACTCCAGTAGTTACTCACACACTCTTTCATACCCTTTCGGGCCACAGCGATGATAGCGAGATTGATTCCGACAAATGGAGGTCAACCAATCCTGATTAAAAAGGATGTGACCGTAGTCGGTCGGAAGTCTGATTTATGTGATATCCAGATTGATAAAAACAGTATCTCCAAGATTCATTGCGTGATTATCAAAACGGATGGTCTGCTGTTTGTTCGAGATCTATGCAGCACAAATGGAACCCGGGTGAATGGACAGAAAATCATCCGGGGGGCATTGCTACCGGGAGACGAGCTGTCGTTAGCCTCCACGAAATTTGAGGTGGAGCTTTCGGGTGAGCCCAAAGCGGATGATCCGGAAGTCGGGTTGCATCAGCGGACAGAAATGCTGACTGCGTTCAACCTGGAGGTGCCGCGGAAAAAGGAAGCACTTGATTCCGACAGTGAAAATGGAAACGAAATCAAGCTGATCTCCGAATGATCACCCTGTTGCTTCAGCTGGCCAGTTGCAGTGTCAGCTCTTCCTCATTGAGAGAAACAATTGCGATGCCCAGTTTGTCAGCCAGGTCGGCAACTTCTTTCTGATCAATCATGATTGTCTGATTACTTTCAATCGCCAGTACCCGCCCGCCGGCTTCATGCATGGTCTGCAGTGTTTTGATCCCGACGGTGGGCACATCGAACCGCCGGTCCTGTTGTGGTTTTGCCACTTTAACGACGGTGAATCCACCCCGTTTGCACAACTGGCCTGCACGTTGGATTGCCCGGTCGGTGCCTTCAATGGCTTCGACAGCGATCACTGCTTTATCGTTAATTACAATACTTTGTCCGATATCGAGCTGCCCCATCTGTTTGGCAATATCCCAACCCATTTTGATGTCTTCCCACTGGGAATGACTGGGACGTCGTTTCGTCAGAAATCCGTGTTTCACGAGTAACTCCGGGCAATAATCTAATGCGGATTCGAAGAATAAGTTGTCACGTTCAAATTCTTTGATCACGGCGAGCAGCAGTGTGTCATCTTTGCGATCATTTCGGGCATAGCGATACCACATATGCAGGGTGCGTAAATCCGGTAATAATTTAAATATGCGAAACGGGCTGAATAAGACCGTCTTTTCAATCTTGCCTGCCATCACAATGCGATTGACGTCTTCCCGCTGGAACAGTTTGATTGCTCTTCCGATGCGTGCCAGGGGAATCCAGTGAAATGTATCACAGACGTCTGATAATTCTTCGCTGGCCATACCAAAGATTCCCAGGCAGCAGACAGAATGTCCCTGCTGACGTGCCTGTTCTGCGAACACAATGGGGAATCGGCCTGCTCCCGCCAGAAGCCCGATCTGCTGTTGAGACCCGATCTGCCGTTGAGAATTGTCAGAAATGATTGTTTGTAATTCTTTCATCAGCATTTCAAAGTTTCATTATGAAACCAGTTTTCAGGGTGAACGCCGCGGTCTGCTGGCGAATTACTGTTTCGTTTCGATTTGATTTAAATCCGCGATTTGCTGGCTCATTAGTTTGACCTGGTTTTCCAGTTCACGAAGCTGTTTGCGCATTTCCGGAACTTTGCGAATCGACATTACAATTTTGCGTTGTTCTTTTTCGGGAGCAGCAGGCGTACCGATATGGACTTCTCCCGCGGGGATGTCACGATGCACGCCGGCCCGCGCTCCCAGAGTGGCTTTGTCTCCAATATGCACATGATCGGCCACGCCAACCTGGCCGGCGCAACGTACATAGTCACCCGTCGTGATCGAACCTGCGAAGCCGACCTGTGAGGCAAAAGCGTTATGTTTTCCGATTTCGCAGTTGTGGGCAATCATCACCTGGTTATCGATTTTGGAGCCTTCACCAATGACAGTCGGGCCGATCATGCCGCGGTCAATTGTTGTGCCTGCTCCGATCTCCACATCATCTTCGATTCGCACACTACCCAGGTGGGGAATTTTGAGAAACCGACCCTGTTCGAAACGATAGCCGAATCCATCACAGCCTAATACCACAGAGGCATGAATGAGAACGCGATTGCCCAGCTTTACGTCAGGATAGAATACGGCATTGGCGTGAATGGTAACATCATCGCCAATGACACAATCCTCACCGATATAGGCTCCCGGATAGATCCGACAATTATTACCGATCCGTACACCCGGGCGAATGGTCACATGGGGATAGATTTGACAGTTCTCACCCAGTTCGACACCTTCACTGATGATCGCCTGGGGGGAGATTCCGATCTCGGGCAACTTACGTGATGGACGCAGCTTTTGAATGATTTTGATAAAAGCAGCCTGCGCATCTTCAACGGTAATCGAAGTGAAGGGGGCTTCTTCAAATGCTTTAGCAAATGATTCTTCCAGGCGTTTTTCCAGGAGCACAGCGCCGGCATTACTTGATTTCAGCCGCTTGAGGTTCAGCTCATCGCCCACAAACGTGATATCGTGAGGGCCTGCTTTCAGAACAGACTCTGCACCATGTATTTCTAGTCGCTGGTTGCCTTTTACCAGGCAATTCAGCTCTTGAGCGATCCACTCGACTGTCGTCGACATCAAGGAGTCCTTTCCGGAAGATGCACGTTTCGTTGATCGATTGTCAGGCGATGTACAGAGGGATTGAGACAGCCATCATGGCCTATCCTGCTAAGCAGTTCCCCTGATCTTTCCGATTTTTAACTGATTTCACGAATTGAACGCAAGAGCATTTTTTAAAATGGGGGATTTTCCCGATTTCGCAAGCGTTTCTTTTAGTCTCAATTGGTTCCGTGGTTGTTTATCGTGACGATCGTCAATGCTGATTCGAGTGTGTTCAGATTTACTGTTGTGGTTCCAGTCGCATTTGGATCGTGTATAATAGCTTGAGAGACGTCAGGCTTAAATGCGACGCGCTCTGGAATTCGGGAATGTCACTGGTAGCGAACAGCCGATGAATTAGTTAGGATGTGATTCTGACTTTGTAGAATCGTTTAACGGAGGAGTCGGCAGGCGTTGCAAGTTATGGCAGTCACTCCAGTTAAGTAATCAAAAATTAAAGATACATGGTATTAACGATGTCGGTACGTGGAATTCGTGGTGCAACAACGGTGACACAGGATGCTGCTGCAGAAGTCCTGTCTGCAACACGCGAGCTGCTGGAGCAGCTGCTCAAGTCAAACCGGATCGAAAACTACGAAGATATCGTCTCTGTATTTTTTACAACGACTCCTGATTTAACTTCTGCGTTTCCGGCTGAAGCCGCCCGGGAACTGGGGATGAGATCGGTTCCGTTGATCTGTGCATCTGAGATCGCTGTCAAAGGAGCGATGCCACGCTGCATCCGGGTCATGATTCACGTCAATACGGAACAGAAACAGTCAGAAGTCGTGCACGTGTATCTGAATGAAGCTCAAAAGCTGCGACCTGATGTTGCAGCCGCGCAGTAATTCCTACTGTATCTTGACCGGGGCTGTTTTGGGATCAGGGGCATCTGTGCCAATAATTGCATTGGTTGAAGTCCATTCCAGCAACTGATCAGCATCCTCTCCTTTCAGCGTGAAGGGGATGCCACGTTCTTCCAGCGTATCTGTCAGTTCATCCAGCGGGTTTTTCAAAAACTGGGGTGGTAAAACTTCTTTAAGCTGATCCCAGTGGTTCTTGACCAGATTGATGTTTTCTGGTGGTACCTGAATGAGGTGTTCCGCGCGATTCACGCGGGCAATCCACATTGCCTCGTGCAGGGTTCGATGCCGTTCTTCCAGGGAGAGTGAGGAAAACGGGCGTTTATCCAGTTGCAACTGATGGATTGCCTTGTTTCCTTTCGTAATAAGCTCGTCGAGTTTCTGGTCTGGGCGTAACTGATGGCGACTGGCTGCCAGGCCGATGGCCAGCGTAAAGCTGATGAACTGTTCTTTAGACATTTCCCTGCGCTGGAGCGCTTTTTTGAGCAGTCGATTACGAATCCCAAATTGATCGCTGATGCGCTGTACGTCCCAGAGCTGAGAGATATTGTTCTGCTCACTGTTGACCAGGTCTTCAATCGGGAGTGAGCGAATATGGCTCCAGGCCGGCGCTGGCGCATACACGGTGGGAAAAGAGGGAATCTTATCGGCGGGCATCAGCTTGATGACTTTGAGGTACCGTTTCAGTTCGGCTTCGGTCACTTTTTCATTGATCTGCTTGAGCTCAGTGTACTCCAGGGAATGCTCAGAACAACCGGAATGGTTTACAGAAATCACAACAAGCAGACAGCAGATGATTCTGCAGAGCCCGGTTGTGTTGTGTCTCAAAAAAGCCATGTCAGCCAACCTGATTTCGATTAATTTAAAAGCCCGGATTTGTACTCAGAATTACCGCAGGAACTCCCCAAACATTTGGTATGAATAAAAATAAAAGGGGAGACGCCCTTAGAGAGAATATCGACGCAGCCAAAATGTGGTGCTTAGTGCAGCGCGGAGATTTCCGAATAACCCGGTTAGAGGAGTTGTGCGGCGGGAATGGCTCGATGCCTATGCGGGCGGAAAATGAAAACCGGTAATACGACTTACGGTTGCGACACACACGACTGCTTGAGCAGTTAATGCGACAATCCAGACCGCCTGCATTTTCAGAAAGGAATCGGCCTGATTCATCTCGCGAGCCTGGTTTTCATGAATGGCCTGCCAGTAAGGGATGGTCATCAGCAGGAACCAGGGAAGAAAGATCAACCAGAGTCGCGCTGCTTCTCCCATGTTCTTTCCGGAAAACCATAACAGTACCAGTACCAGGCAACAGGAAAAGATCAATTGTTTGAGGGCAGGGGGAGATTCCTGGTCCGCAGTGAACAGTCTCCGACTGCAGATTGAACGAACAATGATCCAGGAAACAGGCAGACCGACTGCCAGGCTGATTTCAAGCGGGTTGAGCAACAGCCACTTCCAGTAGGTCCTTGCATACTCATCGTAGAAGCCGGCATGGTTTTGAAAATTAAGATACCATACACGCGGCAGATTCAGGTCGAACCCGGTGAAAAGAATCAGAATCGGTAGACAGAAACCTGCCAGACCGCTGAAAGAGATTAAGGCAAATGCTTTCCAGTTCGGGGGGATAGCGGTCGAACCCGTCAAACGAGGCAGACGTTGCAGGACTGAAAAACAGACTGCACATACTCCGACCGGCAGAAAAGCCAGGGTCAGAAACAGTCCTGCCCAGATCAGCACTCCCGCCAGAAATGCGTAAAGCAGATTATTTCGTCGGCAGGCAGTCACCCACAGATACAGAAACAGAAGTGCGATTACCGGGTAGAGCGCATCGGATTTCGGCTGGAAGATCAGAGCAGCTGGTACCAGAGGCCAGAACACAACGACCTGCCAGCTGATTGCACGCGAAGAAAATTCCCGCGCCAGTAAATACAGGGGGACCACTGTCAGTGCAGACAATGTCAGAGTTATCAGAGTTGCCAGCCACAAGACGGCTCGGTCTCGCGGTGTCAGCGGATTCGCTGAATTCGAAGTCATGCCGGCGATCACATCCGCAGCTTCCTGAAACGAGTCAGATTGGGTCTCCAGTAGAAAGGATTGCAGTCCGGGATAATTGTCACAGAGTCGAATCAGTGCCAGGTAAAACAGGGGCAGTCCGGGCGGATGAGTGCCTTCATGCAGCACATCCCCCTGTTCCATTTTTGTTTCATAATCACTGAGGAATTGGGAAGTATCCGAGATTTCAGACTGTGCCTGTGTGAAATAGCCTGAAGAACCTTTGTAATACAGCACAAATGCCGCTTTCGACAGTCCGTATTCCTCTGCAGGGCTGTCTTGCAGATGCAGAGACCAGAATACCCCGGCAAGTGTGAGACCTGTCAGCCAGACAGCCGGTTCATACCTGCGACAGTAAGGCAGTCTCGAAAGTCCTGTCAGCGCCAGCAACAGATAGACGGCGAAAAGTATTCCGGAAATGATCCAGCCGGCAATGGTTTCCGCTGCGGTAAACGGGATTCGATCCCAGTTCCACTCACTTTCCACGCCCAGTGGGACCTGAGTCAACCAGAGCAGGGCAACTGTGATCAGGCTGGTCAGCAGGAAAGGTAAAAGAGTTCGAAATCGCATTGTTCAGCCAGAATGAAAGCTGTGAGGTGGCAGTTTACAAAGCAACAGAGATAGAGAAGTGCCATGCTTACTGTTGAGGCAAGGGCTACTCATCTATAAAAATGACGATGCAGGTAATATTGTCTTTTGAACCACCTTCCTGCGCCGCTTTTACAATCTCTTCTGCTGCCTGTTGCGGGTCGTCAAACTGTCCCAGCAGCTCTTGAAGTTTTTCATCTGAGATTCCATCGGTGACACCATCCGAGCAGAGTATCATTCGATCCCGGGGTGTGGGGTCGAGATGGCGTGCCTGGGTACCGGCGCTGCCGTCTTTTGTGCCGAGGTAGCGATAGAGCACATTTTTGTAGCGGTGAGTTAAGGCTTCTTCAGCAGTGATTGTACCTGCATCGACCAGTGCCTGTGTCAGCGAATGATCGGTCGTCAACTGGTGCAGTGCGTCGTTTCGCAGCAGGTAAACCCGGCTGTCTCCCACGCCTCCGATAAAGAATTTCTCACCCACCTGAATGGCAAAGACGATTGTCGTACCCATGCTGCGGCAGTTGGGATCCAATTCGCCCAGAGCCATAATTTCAAGATTTGCATGCGCGACAGCCTGGTCGATTGACTGAGTTACTTTTTCAGCCGGGTCAGTATTAAAATCGATCAGCTCATTCAATTTCTCGGGAATGAGTTCGATAGCCAGCTGGCTGGCTTTTTCTCCGGCGCATTGTCCTCCCATACCGTCGGCGACCAGAAAATATCTGTTGAGTTCATCAACAAAGAGATTGTCCTCATTATTTTCTCGGAAATTTCCGGTAATGCTGACTGTGCCGTAGCGAATTCCAACCATTAAAAAGCCTGTATGCGCGTCGATGATAATTCAGAATGAGGCCGTAGTCTCACGCCTCCAATGCTAGACAAATGTGAAATTCCTTTTGAGGTATCATAGCATCTTTTGTCCGGGAAGGAAATTTTAATAATGTTGTATCTGCTGGATTTTTAGTCTCTTATGAGAATATTCAGGGACAAACTGTCTGGACCAGATCCCGAACTCCCAGTGTTGTGGAGCAGATAAACAGTTCCCCTGCTTCAAAACCGGCACTGGTTCCCAGGAGGCGGTTCTGGCTCTCAACCAGCCGATACACCCGCTTTTTTTCGGGGGGAAACTGGGACTGGTAGGCTCGAATGGAATCCAGTTTCTGTTCGAACGTATCAGAAATATCTACGACAAACTGTCCACTGCCTTCCGGGTAATTCAGGGAGCCAAATCCCAGGGGATACCAGACCTGTTTCTGGATCGTATGCGGTTCCGTGTTATCGAACTGGTCATTCCATTTCGTAAGCCGGGAGTAAAAGACCGCCGCATCGGTAATCTGCATGGCCTGCCAGTGATCGGGGGAAGCCATGGGGGTCTTGCCTGCCAGTCCCAGCACTATTTTGGGGCGATATTTTCGAAACAGATTCGCGAGGGCGACTCGATTTTCAAAGCTGTCAAACAGGCGTCGATTGGTAAGTTCCAGTGTTTCGCGGACATGGATCCCCAGTATTTCTGCGGCCTGTTTCGCTTCCTGCAACCTGGATTCAGGCCCGGGACTGAGTGGCGTTGGTTCGCCATCCGTCAGGTCAATAATGCCGACGCGATAACCCTGCTGGACCAGTTTTGCCAGAGTTCCACCACAGGCGATCTCAACGTCATCCGGATGGGCACCGACGGCAATGACATCAAGTTGTTCCGGGGATTCTGAAGTCATGAGCTTTCTTTTTGCAGACGGTTAAAGGGGGGCGCTACGTGATTCAATGATCAGAGACAAAAAACTATTCTTTGTGTTCCCTCAACATTCGTCAACGTTGGAAATACAAATATATCCAGAATCATATCAAACCTTGGATTTGAATTCTCCCTTTTCCCGTAAATTCTTGAGGTAGAAACCAGACAGAACAAAAAGCAGGGACCAGTCGCAGAAAAATCTGCAGGCAAAGTTTGTTGATCTACCCGCCTGGGGAGAGACAGCCTAAGCGGAAGCGACCTTTTTTTCTGCTTCGATAATAACCTGTCTGGTCTCATGTGGCGTCGACGCTTCGCGCAATTGTTCGACGAAATCCGAGAGTTGCATCAGCCGGCCCAACCGTGCGAGTACGGATAGGTGAGTCGGAGCGTCAGAGCAGATCACCAGGAAAAAAATATCAGTCAGGGCTCCGTTTTGGGCGCCAAACGGAATTCCTGACAATGTGCGGCCGTAGGCAATTACTGGCTCGCCGACAGCATCGGGCACGGGATTTCTGGGGTGAGGGATGGCGACCCCGTTTTCGAATGCGGTAGGGTAGGCTTCTTCCCGTTCCTGTACAGCAGCCAGGACGGCTGCCGGCTCCCAGATCTGCCAGGTTCGGCCGGCTACTTCAATCAGGCTTTCCAGGACCGATCTTTTGGTTCGTGCCTCGAGAGGTACGGCAATCAGTTCTTCGGGCATCAGGCTGCTGATGAGATTCTCCGCATCCAGCAGGGGGGGAGGATTGGTCTGCTCCACCCGTTCGAGTTCGGATATCGTGTAGCTGCGCATTTCCTGTTCCAGCCAGTGAGTGATTTCTGTGGAATGGAATTGCCATTCCCCCTGGACCTTCCGCCCTGGAATTCTGCCTCGATTGGCTAGTTTTTCCAGTTCTCGGCGGTCGCGGCCTAACTGTTTTGCCAGATCACTCAGGCTAAAGGATTCGTGAGCCATTACGTGTCACCACATTCCAGAATAATCAGAAGAGAGTCAATCAGCGAGGGATTTTTATGGCTACCCGTTTTTCAGGGAAGCTGAAAAAATCTTGGGTGTGAAAACTGGCTGGTCGTTTTACCAGGGTCTTTTATCTGATCTGCGCGTCGGTCATGGTCACCATCGTAACCAAACTATGATCCGTTTATCAATCACAGGCAGGGAATTTCGTAAGGAGCAGGAAAAATCCCTGTCGTTCACAGGCAGTCTTTTCAGTTGAACTGGGGAGGGGTTTCAGGCTGGCAGGCAAGACGCAGGCTGGTAAGCATCTCTGAATAATCGGATTGCCAGACCTGTTCACTCCAAATTTCCAGGTCGAAGTAACCCTGATATCCGGCTTCATGAATGGTTTCAATGAGATCAAGCTCGGGGAACAGTTCCTGGACTGATTCGCCAGATTTCATTTCTGAAATTTGTACTGCTGCGATGAGCGAAATCATATCGGTAATCAGGTTTTTGGCAGACTTGTCATGCCAGATGTGAGCAGGGTCGACTGCGATTCCGACTGCTGGATGCTGACAGGCGTCGATCAATTCCAGTGTGGATTCGATCGAGTTGAGAAAGGTCCAGCTTCTTGCCTGTGGGTTCTGCATGGTTTTAAGAGCCAGCCGTATGCCATTAGAGCCAGCAACATCACCGAGTCGCTTCAGTGCATCCACAGTCAGCTCTCGTGCATGATTTACGGTATGCCCGGCACGGGGACCGCTGGCGACCTGTACTGCTGCCGCATTAACCTGTCCGCCGAATTCAATCAGCTGGGTCGCATCGGCAATCGCTTCGTCAAAAGAGTACTCGTTAGATCCGGTGAAACCACCTGCCAGGGAAATGCTTGAGACTTTGAGGCCTGAATCGATTACGAGTTCTGCGGATTGTGCTGGTTCCAGATCCAGAATTTTCCGGTTCCAGAGACCGACGGCAGGAATTCCGCCAGCTACCAGGCCATGCAGACTTTCTTCCAGAGACCAGTGATAAGTTGTGATTTGACTGATCGAAAGTCGATCCATCAAGGAAAGTGTCGGGTTGGCAGGATCAGGTTTAGGTGTCGAAGAAGAAGTTGAGAACGAATTGACTTTACGCTGTGAGAGAAGCTCTTTAGTCACTCGGCCACCTGCAGTCTGGAGAGAAGATCAGGTATATTAACAATTAGTGCGAAGTTGCTAATTGGAAATAACAAAAAGTATACATACTGAATGATATTCCAGGAGTATCTGACAGGCAGGGTCAACGATCTGGTTTGACCAGTGTCATGTCTTGGAGAGTATCATAAGTGATCGCAAAAATTTTTCCATAGTAAAAAAGGAAAAACGATTTTGACTAAGAACCAATATTGCTTATCCACTCAGAAAGTCAACCGACATTGAACCTCGTTTTAATGAGTTCAATAAAAACGTCGTTTTCCGCTTCAGCGCATTACTGTTTCTAAATATCAACATGAAGTGAAACTTCATCCCGCTTGAGTAAACTGAAAATTATTGCAACCATGAATTGAAAAATGTTTGCAGTAAAACCGGAAGAATATGACATATTCAGCAAACAGTTTTTATCCCGTAGTTCATGCGCAAAAAATCTCTGTCGAGCATACTGCTGACAACACAACAGCATGCTCGACACGCATTGTCAAGGAAATGATATTCCAGGGAGAGATGCTTCCCGCGTTACTTCTGTGATGAAGCTGCAGCGGTACTGCCGATTGAAAGAGAGCAGTCCCCCTCTGATCGTTTAGAGGTTTGCCCTCTATTCTGCAGATATCAGGTCGCGGTGATCTGCGTACCTGGATCGGCCGAGATATTAACCCACACATGCACGTGGGGAGCACCACGATAGTGCCAGACGAAAGCGGGACCTTCCAGTCTCCAGTTATCCCAGACTCCATCATTACCGATGTCGCCTGCCTGGTAGAAGGAAATGCGGCACTTATCGAGTCCGCCTTGCGCTTCGATGCACTTTCTGACTTCTTTCTGATCGGAAGCACGGAAAGGCTCAATCAACAGATTCAGGACAGACTGCATTTCCTGTTTCTGGTCTTTGGTCATGTCGGCAATCTGAAGACCGGTGATTTGATCAGGGGACTTTTTAAATTGAATGTTCGATTCCGCAGGTGCTTTGGGAATCAGGGCTGCTTTACGCTGGTTGCCATCCAGAATCTTGTAAACCTGGTTGGCTTTCAGCGCCTGTTCCCAGAAGACATTACCGGGATGATCTGCTGGTTCATTAAATTCTTCAGCAGCATGACCGTAGAAGATCGGTCCTCCGAATGCCAGATGTTCCGCACTGTCTCCATCACTGCGAACCGTGGTGTGACGGCCTGTCATGACAAACTGGAACTGATCCGTTCCAGGTGTGCCAAAGATGGCGATCGACTGGTCTTCCCCGTAACCGCCCTGATCGTCCATTAATTGTTTACGGATTTTTTTATGCCAGGAGGGATCAAAATGGCCAAAGAAAATTGCTTCAATTTTTTCCTGCTGGTCTTTAGTAAAGAAATCGCTGTGAACGATCGGCTCTGTGATGTTCCAGTTGGCACGGACGTGCTGTCGCAGCAGGCCATTTTTGTCTTTGTGATCCCAGTCAAAGCAGACTTTATTTTTTTGTGCTGGACTCAGGCTTTCGTATAACTGTTTCACCAGTGGTTCGGGAGCAGCGGCTTTCGACGCATCCCCCGTCTGACCTGCCAGGAGCCTGTCGACACCGAGAAATGGAGTTCCCGCGATCGCCGCACCCATGGTTCTGACAAAGTGCCGACGAGAGATTGAGAGAGAGTCAGAAGTCAATTCAGGCATTGAAAAGCGTGGATCAAATTGCATAGGAGCACCAGTTCTTTTCTTGAATTTGAGGGAGGAAGGGTAATGTTCCGTAAGGAAACCAGTCTATCAGCGCTGCAACTTAAACGTCAAATAAAAATCAGATTGCCGATTTCCGCTGACGATTGTAAGTCGGGTTCAGACTGTTCTCTCGACGGTTTGGGAAATGTGCAGATTTCATGCTGGTAACAGCCCGAGCCCGGTGTTAGGCTGTCGGTGTGACTTTGCGTTCAGTGTTCCAGGCAAGGCATTTGTGAAAACTGCTGGTTGGAGCGATGGGCGTAATTGAATGTTGATGAGTATGGGCTTAGAATAGCTGGTTCTCTTATCTACATTTCCAGAAACGTGTTCTTTTAACAGTCAAGTCGGGCATTATCAGCGTGTTGTATATTCTTCATCGACTTTGGGAAGAAGAGAGGCAGTCCCCTGTCCGCTCAAATCGAATTAATATGAGAAAACGATTTGCTTTGCTATTTGTGATTGTAAGCATCACCTGTCTGTCATTCTGTCAATTGACAGGTGTGGCGCAGGAACCGGCTCCTCCCGTCAAGACTGGAGCAGATGAAAAGGACCCCCCCGCTGCTTCCGCTAAGGAAAAACCTTCCGAGTCAAAACCCGTTGAGAAATCAGCATCTTCTACCCCCCAGTTACCGGGGCCCGAGAAACTGCTGAATGGCGGGAATTTCTGGGATCACTGGAAATATGTCAGTGAAGAGGAGAAAGAGGCGAATCGCAATCTGACCTGGAAAGTAATCAGTGGTGGCAAGGATCAACCCAGTGTGCTGGTCTGCTCCGGGAAACCCTATGGTTACATTCGAACCCAGAAAATATACGAAAATTTCCAGTTCAGCCTGGAGTGGATGTATCCCAATGACCCGAATGCGAACAGCGGGATCTTATTATTCACAACAGAACCGGATAAAGTCTGGCCAAAAGCTTTTCAGGTTCAGTTGCATCGTCCCGAAGCCGGTTATGTTTTTCCCACGCCGGGCAGTGGCGCCAAATCAGCCAATAAACTTTCCCCCACCATGCCTCTGGATTTACCACTTGGTAAATGGCATCAATGTGTGCTGACTTGCCGGTCGGGAAATATTTCTGTAATGATCAACGGGGTCAAACTGGGTGAAGTCACCGGCTGTGACCCCAGCAAGGGGGCGATTGCTCTGCAGAGTGAAGGTGCCGAAATTCATTTCCGCAAACTGGTCGTGGAAGTACTGGCTCCTGAACCGGCAGCGCAACCTGAAAAACCAGTCGCGCAACAAAAGCCTGATCAACCCTGATAGGGGTTATTGTTTTGGCTTTCTGAGTACCAGTGTCGGGCAGGGGGCATGTCTGAGAACCCGCTCTGCAACAGAACCGAGTGCCAGTCGGGTGATTCCGGTATAACCGTGCGAAGGAATCACGATCAGATCCGTGGAATGATCTTTCGCGTAATCTGCAATCTTAGTTCCCGGATCACCAATCAAAGTGTCGAAGGTTATGCCTTCAATCTGGTGTTTGGTGAATTCTTCTTTGGCCAGTTTATTGACGTGGTCAGTTCGTTTTTCATCCGTCAGTCCTCCGAAGAGTACACCCGGTGAAACAAGATCCAGGGGGACCATCACATGCACCACGGTTACCGTTGCCGCGTCTTCTGAAATTTGTATGGCCTTTTTGATGGCTTCCAGCGAGCTTTCAGAAAAATCGACTGGAACCAGAATGTTTTTTCCGGCGAAGTAACTCATAATCCAGTACTTTCATTGATGAATGATGTTGAAGAGCAACAGCTGTCTCTATTTTATGATAATTGAGCCGTGATAAACAGCAGTAAGCTTGGGCAATGTCCGAATTCCTGCCGTCATTTTTCCTCGGTAGAAGAGGCGGTGTTATCAAACTCTCCTGACTTATAACGACTCCAGTATTTGTCCAGTTCCCGCTTGACCCGATTGGACAACAGCAGGACTCCCAGGATATTGGGAAATGCCATTCCCAGAATCATCAGATCACCAAAATCGAGTACGTTGGTGGCAGAGACAACCGAACCCAGTACCACGAACACCAGAAACAGAATGCGATACGCGAGCGAAATGGAAGGGCTGTCGCCAAACAGAAATGCCCAGCAGCGTTCTCCATAATAGGACCACGAGATCATCGTCGAATACGCGAACAGAATCACGGAAACGGACAATACATAATTAAAGTAGGGGATCTGTGAATTCATGGCCGCTGAGGTCAAAGCGGCTCCGTTGTCTGATTTAATCAGATCAGCATATTGGGGATCATTGTAAGCGCCTGTAATGATCATCACGAGGGCGGTCATGGTACAGATCATGATTGTATCTACGAATGGACCCAGTGATGCCACGATGCCTTCGCGAACGGGAAATTTTGTTTTCGCAGCCGAATGAGCGATGGCCGCTGATCCGACTCCCGCTTCATTCGAAAAGGCGGCTCGTTTAAAGCCGATCACCAGAACGCCCAGGAAACCGCCATACATCGCGTTATCGCTGAACGCACCATTCCAGATAGCCATAAAGCAGGCTGGAATCTGTTCGACCTGCATCACGATAATCGCCAGGCATGCCAGAATATAGATCCCGCACATCAGGGGCACAATTTTTTCTGTCGTCCGGGCGATGCTGCGAATCCCGCCGATAATCACGATTCCCACGAAAAATGCCATCACAACACCATAGACCCACTCCAGGTTGTTATCTTTCAACATCGGGATCGTCTCTGCGACAGCGCCCAGGGATTGTTTGACCTGAAATGAGTTGCCTCCTGCCAGTGAGCCGCCAATGCACAAAATTGCAAACAGAACGGCGAGAGTTTTGCCCAGTCCCTTCATGAATGGATTGTTGGGATACTGTTCCTGTAAGCCGACTGAAAGGTAGCACATGGGGCCCCCCATTACTCGACCATCCGGGCTGATGCGACGGTAAATTTGGGCGAGCGTACATTCAGCAAATTTGGAAGTCATACCCAATAGTCCGGCCAGCATCATCCAGAACATGGCTCCCGGGCCGCCTGTGGCAATCGCAATTGCCACTCCCGCAATGTTCCCCAGTCCCACGGTCGCAGACAGGGCGGCGGTCAAAGCCTGAAAGTGGGTGACTTCCCCTTCATCGTCAGGATCATCATATTTCCCCATGATCAGTAAAATGGAGTGTTTAAAGGCACGCAGATTAATGAAGTTCATGCGAAAGGTGAAATATGTCGCCCCAATGACCAGCCAGAGCACAGCCAGGGGAACTCCATCGTTCGCATTGAATTGTTGCGGAGTCAGTGGTATCGGATAAAAGAAGACTGACGCAACATACCCGTTAAAAGTACCAAACAGCTTATCGACTTTCTGTTCTACCAGAGCCAGTCCTGTTTTAGCTTCTTTCTTCTTGGCAGGTTCATTTTTATCAGGAACCGTTTCGGCAGCAGTTTCAGGGGCTGCTGCGGGCGTGGGAGTGTCCTGAAACGCCTGCAGTGGGGATCCCGCTGAGAAGAAGAGGGAGAAAATCAGGAGCGCCGCCATACCAGAGCGAATTGCATGCGAGAGTAAAGGCCGGTCGAATTTCATAAGAGTCTATTCCCATTTGCAGTTAAACAGTTGCCGCAGGTTCATGTCGAGCTGAAATTAAGATCGTTTTCAGTATCTAAAGCGAAATAAAACACGGTCTGTTACCGCTTTTCGTTCATTTTGTAATTGGCTTGGCTTGGTTTTCAGGGCAGGTTAAGAGATAATTAAAGGACCTGCCTGGAACGCTCCCTGTCTCACCGTTCTCACAATCGTTGTATGAGACTATCAAATAACGGTTTACGTTCCAAGATGTTTCTTGAAAAAGCCCTGAAAAGTTCCCGGGTTTTGAAACTGAATCTCAATTATTGATTTTTGACAATATTGGTTGTCAAAAATAACAGGTCTGTCTAGGATGCTGGTATAAAGAGAATTGAGTGTGTAGTGATTCTGATTCTATCAAATCACTCTCTTAAAAAGCCATCAGTTCCATTTTTCATTCCAGGTAGAAATCGATTTATGCGCGTTTCGATTGATGAAAATGATCGCAGTTTTCTGCTGGGGCTCAATCGCCTTAAGTCAGCAACCATACACGAGATCTGTGAACAGGAAGGCGTAACAGCAACGGCTGTCCGTCAGCGTCTGGTTCGTTTGCAGGGGTTGGAGCTGATTGAGCGGACTCAGGTGAAGGAAGGACGAGGGCGTCCTCACTATACCTACTCGGTGACGACTCTGGGGATGCGGTTGCTGGGGGATAATTACGCCGAACTGGCAAACATCCTCTGGGAAGAACTGAAAGGCATTGACGACGAAGAGTTACGCTGTCGATTGGCAGCGCGAATCCAGACCGCTCTGGTACAGCAATACGGAAGAAATGTGGATGCCCCTTCGCTCCAGGGACGCATGGAACAGTTAAAGCAGGCCTTAGAGGAGCGAGGGTTTGTGGTCGAACTGGATCACACCGGACCTCTCCCCATTTTGCGGGAACATAATTGCCCTTACCACGACATCGCCAGCACTGATGCTTCGATTTGTGAACTGGAGCAACGGGTTTTCGAGCGAGTCTTAGGTACCAAAATGAAACTTTCCGAATGTTGTCTGGACGGGCATCATTGCTGTGAGTTTGAAGCACATATCAGCTAAATCTGATTTTAAATTTATTTGTTGTTTCTGAAAACGTTCAGAACTCCGGATGACAGGGTGAAATACGAAAATGAGTTTGTTGAAAATTTCTGATTTACATGTATCTGTTACAGGCACTCCGATTTTAAAAGGAGTCAACCTGGAAATTAACCAGGGTGAAGTTCACGCTTTGATGGGACCCAATGGTTCAGGAAAAAGCACGCTGGCCTATGCAATGGCCGGCCATCCGAGTTATGAAATCACCAAGGGTAAAATCGAAATCGATGGCACCAATATTTCAGAACTCGATCCCAATGAACGGGCTCGCCTGGGATTGTTTCTGGCATTTCAGTATCCCGTCGTGATTCCGGGAGTCAAAGTCGCTGACTTCCTGCGACATGCGATGTCGAATGTGCGGAACCCCGATCGTAAGGAAGGTGAAAAGCTGATTCCGATGCGCGAGTTCCGCAAAGAACTGCGGGATCAGATGAGTGAACTGGGCATGGATCTGGAAATGGCTCGCCGTTATCTGAATGAGGGTTTTTCCGGCGGTGAAAAGAAGCGGATGGAGATTCTGCAGCTGGCCATGCTCAAACCCAAATTTGCCGTGCTTGATGAAACGGACAGTGGTCTGGACAGTGACGCGGTCAAGGTGGTCAGTGAAGGTCTGAGCCGTCTGGCAGGGGCTGAAATGGGTGTGTTAATTATTACCCACCACGAACGGTTGCTGGAATTTAATCAGCCACAGTTCACACACGTGATGCTGGCTGGTCGGATTGTCGAAACCGGAGATGCCAGCCTGGCTGCCGAGCTGCATGAGCACGGTTATTCCAGTGTGCGTGAACGTCACCCGGATGTTGCGGCTGAAGAAGTTGTTGAAGCCGTCTGATCTGCAGACTCAGAGAACGCAGCAATCTGATTCATTACGAACTAAACTTTCGATCAATCAAAGCAGTTACATCACTCCCGTTTGGGGTGGTTTTAATACAGAGTGGGAGAATTTGAGATGTCTACGAAGTTGGATACCAATTCGGAAAATGAGAAAGTTGATATTGGCGATTATCAATATGGATTTCACGATCCCACAGACAAGTACGTGTTTACCGGCCAGAAAGGCCTGAATGCTGCCGTGGTCGCCCAGATTTCTGAAATGAAAAATGAGCCGGCCTGGATGCGTGATTTTCGCCTGAAGTCTCTGGAGATCTTCGAGCAGAAACCAACTCCGCAATGGGGTGGTAATCTGAACGAGATTGATTACCAGAGCATCCATTACTTCGTGCGAGCCTCTGCAGGGCAGGAACGCAGCTGGGAAGATGTTCCCGATGACATTCGCAAAACATATGACCGCCTGGGAATTCCCGAGGCAGAGAAAAAATTCCTGTCTGGTGTGAAAGCACAATATGAATCTGAAGTGGTCTACGGCAGTCTGCAGGAAGATCTGGCCAAGCAGGGGGTTCTGTTCACAGACACCGACTCGGCTCTGAAGGATCATCCCGAGCTGTTTCGGGAGTATTTCGGTAAGATTATTCCTCCCGATGATAACAAGTATGCTGCTTTGAACTCGGCCGTCTGGTCGGGCGGATCGTTCGTGTATGTGCCTCCCGGGGTGCATATCGAATTTCCATTGCAGGCTTATTTTCGCATCAACTCAGAAAACATGGGGCAGTTTGAACGGACGCTGGTCATCGTTGATGAAGGTGCTTCCTGCCATTACGTCGAAGGTTGTACGGCTCCGACTTACAGTTCGAACAGTCTGCACTCGGCCGTTGTGGAAATTATCGTGAAGAGAGGCGGTCGGTTCCGCTACACGACGATTCAGAACTGGTCCAACAACGTCTATAACCTGGTTACCAAGCGGGCGCATGCCTATGAAGATTCGCTGATGGAGTGGGTCGATGGTAACCTGGGTTCCAAGTTGACCATGAAGTATCCCGCTATCTTTCTGATGGGGGAAGGTGCCCGTGGCGAAACTCTTTCGATCGCTTTCGCAGGTAAGGGACAGCATCAGGATGCCGGCGCCAAAATGGTGCATTGTGCTCCTAATACTTCAAGCCGGATTATCTCCAAGAGTATCTCCAAAGATGGCGGACGGTCCAGCTATCGCGGGCTGGTTAAAGTGGACCCGGAAGCACATGGCTGTAAATCAAATGTGGTCTGCGATGCCCTGCTGCTGGATCCCAAGAGCCGCAGCGATACTTATCCTTACATCGAAATTGAAGACAATGACGTGGCGATCGAACACGAAGCCAGCGTTTCAAAAATCGGTGAAGAACAGTTGTTTTACCTGATGAGTCGCGGTCTGACAGAAGCGGAAGCATCATCGATGATCGTGACCGGGTTTATTGAGCCCCTGGTAAAAGAGTTGCCGATGGAATACGCCGTCGAAATGAATCGCCTGATTGAACTCCAGATGGAAGGTTCAATTGGTTAACCCGGCGTACATTTACAGGCAAGCATTATCATTCAAAATGGAATAAGCAGACTTCACCCCGTTGCACGGGTTCGAAGTTCTTCAAAACCGTTACCGAAAGCATAACAGACAAAAAGTATGAGTACTTCATCCGTTAATACCTCTGCTGACATTCCGGCTGGATTTAGTGAAGCCGCTTTCGAAGCATTTCTGACAACCCGGGACGAACCCGCATGGGTCACTGAATCACGTCGCCAGGCCTTCAAACGCTACACGGAACTTCTGGAAACTCAACTGGATCCCGAAGAGTACCGCCGCGTTGATTTGCGGGCTCTCAGGCCCGACCGATTTCAGCTGAGTTCCAGTGTTGAGTCGGCAGGGGCACAGCAGGCTTCCACGCTTTTGAAAGAGCAGGCTGAGTTCGCCGGGCATGTGACGCATGTCGACGGACAGCTGATCTCAAGTGAACTGTCTGAAGAACTGGCTTCCCAAGGAGTCATTTTCGGAGACCTGGCGACGATCGCCCGGGAACACAGCGATCTGGTGCAGAAGCATTTTATGACCAAGGCGGTCGACACGAATACCGATCGGTTCTCTGCCTGGCATGCAGCGTTCTGGACAGGGGGAACTTTTTTATATGTACCTCGTAACGTGGTTGTGGACGCACCGCTGCACAGCCTGATTACTTTGCAGGCCGAGAAGGCTGCAGACTTCAGTCATACACTGGTCGTTCTCGAAGAGGGGGCCTCAGCAACGCTGCTGGAAGAAACAGCTTCGACATCGGAAGAAAATCTCGGGTTACACTCGGGAGCCGTCGAATTGATTCTGGCCAAAGAGGCCCGGCTGCGGTATGTCCAGCTACAGAACTGGAATCATAAAGTCTGGCACATTGCCCACCAGGCAGGACGGGTTGAGAATAACGGGTTCCTGCAATGGACGGTGGGCGGAATCGGTGCCAAGCTGGCTCATATTCATCAGGATGTTGTTCTCGACGGACGAGGCGCGGAAGCGGAAGTGAATGGTGTCACATTCTCGACCGATCAGCAGGTCCATTCGTTCTATACAAAGCAGGCGCATAATGCTCCGGATACACGCTCCGATCTGCTTTATAAACAGGTACTGCGCGATCATGCACGGGCCATCTGGCGCGGAATGATCCGGGTTGAGCCGGAAGGTCAGCAGACCAATGGTTACCAGCGAAATGATTCACTCATGCTTTCCTCCACCTGTCGGGGTGATGCCATTCCCGGCCTGGAAATTGAGGCTGACGATGTGCGCTGCACTCATGGTGCCACCGCAGGTCGCGTCGATGAAGAGCAGATTTTCTATTGCATGTCGCGGGGTATCTCTGAATACGAAGCGATGCATATGATCGTCGAAGGTTTCTTTCAGACCGTGTTTGACCGGATCCCGGTGGAAGTCGTTCGCGAGACCCTGAATCAGGCAATTATCAAAAAATTAGGATTTGGTCGGTAACATTCCACTGATCACAGACAATTAACAGTACACAGATTATGCCTGACTTCGAAGAAATTGCATCCCTGGAGGAATTTGGTAGCGCGGATCGGCTGGAGGTATTTATTGGCGATACCCCGGCGTTGTTGATCCGTATTCACGACCAGATTCTGGCGATTGAAGATGTGTGCACCCATGATGGGCAGACGTTAACTAAAGGATGCATTGAAGACGGAGCGATTGTCTGTCCTCGCCACGGCGCGCGTTTTGATCTGGTTACCGGAAAAGCGCTCTGTATGCCTGCCACCAAGCCAATTCAGACGTTTGAAGTCGAAGTCAGAGGCCAGAAAATATACGTTCGTCATTAAATTGGCAAAATGTAATCATTTTGCCCTTTATCATGCGAATCAAACGGCTTTAGCGGTCGTTTTCCAGTAATCATATTTATAAGCACTAACGCGGGTTTTTTTGGGTATGATTATTTACTAACTGTCATTATCTAATTCGATGGATGTGTGGTGACACATCAAACTATAAAGGAAAGGTATCATGCCAGACGAAGTCAACGAGAATCCGGAAGAGAATCAAGACGCAGCTGAGGAACAAATGTCCGCTTTTTCAGCGTTCCGAGGAGTCGGAGGCGATGAGACTCTGGTTGATGCACTGAAACAGGTCATTGATCCTGAGTTGAATATCAACATTGTGGATCTGGGGTTGGTATACGATGTGAAACGCTCAGAAGAAAATCAGGCCAAGGTCAATGTGTCGATGACATTAACCAGTCCCGCCTGTCCCGCTGGTCCACAGATCATCACGCAGGCTAAGATGGCACTCGAGCGACTGGATGATGTAGACGAAGCCAGTATTCAACTGACGATGTCACCTCCCTGGTCACCCGAGTTGATGACTGATGATGCGCGTGACGAACTGGGTATTTTTTAGTCGAACTGAATCAAAGAGAAACAGCCAGACGTCGGCTGTTTTTCTGGTTCAGCTGAGCGAAAACAAAACGTCATCGGATTCGGAAGCGTTTAACTCATCTTTTTAATTAAAAGCTCCCGGACCACTTTCGGATCGGCCCCTTTCACTTCCCGCATGACCTGCCCGATTAATGCCCCCACGGCTGCCTGCTTGCCACTCTGGAAATCTGCTACCGCTTTCTCATTCTTTGCCACGACTGTCTGAACGGCTGCTTCCAGTGCTCCCGTATCGGATACCATGGCCAGTCCTTTGTCTTCAATGATGGACTGAATCGATTCCACGCCGGGGGCTGCTTCTTCAGACTTCAACAGTTCCTGGAACACGGTACGGGCACTCTTGGTGGTAATCTCATTGCTCTCCACTTTTTCCAGCAAAGCGGCGAGCACTTCCGGTTTGATGGAAAATGCTGAGATTTCCAGTCCCCCTTCTTTCAGTTCACGCAGGACATCCTGTGTGACCCAGTTCGCTGCCTGTTTCCCGTTCTGGCAGCCTTTAGCCACTTGTTCAAAGTAATCGGCAAAAGCCAGTCCCTGGTCAATGATGACGGCTGCATCGTAAGCTGAGAGCTGATATTCTTTTTCCAGACGATTTCTACGGAGCGCCGGTCGTTCGCAGAGTTCGCTGCTCACTTTGTCCCGTTCCGCATCGGTTACCGTCACTGGAGCCAGGTCGGGATCCGGGAAGTACCGATAGTCGGCCGCTTCTTCTTTGCCCCGCTGTTCCAGTGTGATCCCCCGGTCGGCATCCCAGCCCCGAGTTTCTTTGGGGACGTCATGCAGGCTCAGCCTGGTTTCCTGCCATGCTTCCCACTGCCGCTGGACTTCAAATTCAATCGCCTGTTCGACGCCCCGGAAGCTGTTCAGGTTTTTGATCTCCACGATCGGCGTGGGAATGGTTTCTCCATTCTCCTGCTGGATATGCAGGTTGACGTTCGCATCACAACGCAGACTGCCTTCCTGCATGTTGCAGTCGGAAACATCAATATAGGTCAGCAGCAGTTTCAGTTCTTCGAGGTACGTGCGGGCTTCCCGCGCTGAACGCAGATCGGGTTCGGAAACAATCTCGATCAGCGGGGTGCCACAGCGGTTAAGGTCCACCTTACTGTCATGACCCCGTCCCGATTCATCGTGACTGTTTTTGCCGGCGTCTTCTTCCAGGTGAGCCCGGATGATTCCAATTTTTTTGGTTTCGCGGGTCTCTGGATCGATTTCTATTTCCAGCCAGCCATTCTGGCTCATGGGTAGATCATACTGGCTGATCTGATATGCTTTGGGCAGATCCGGGTAGTAATACTGCTTGCGATCCCATTTGGTAAACGATGGAATTTCGCAGTTGATTGCCAGGCCGGTTTTCATTCCCAGGTGAAAGGCTTCACGGTTCAATACGGGAAGTGCGCCAGGCAGTCCCAGGCAGACCGGGCAGGTCTGTGTGTTGGGGTGATCGGGATTGAATCTGGTTGAACAGCCACAGAAAAGCTTGGTCCTGGTCTGTAACTGTACGTGGACTTCAAGACCGATGATGACCGTATAGTCCATTCTATCACGCTACCCTTTATTCAGTATTCAAAGTATATAATTTCGCTTTTCAGTGTCTGTCGTGGCTGCGTCTACTCAGGGCGCTTTAGATGCCAGTCTGTTTCCCGTTCAAACATCCGGGCGGCGCGCAGCAGTCGTTCTTCTTCCAGTGGTGGTGCCAGCAGTTGCAGGCCTATCGGGAGCTTGTTCTGGCTCATGCCCGCGGGCACGGATACGCCGGGGATGCCTGACAGATTGGCACTGGTTGTAAAAATATCTGCCAGGTACATCGCCAGTGGATCGTCTGTCAGTTCGCCGATTTCAAATGCCGGTGTCGGGGTCACGGGAGAGGCGATGATATCCACTTTTTGAAATGCCTGTTCGAAGTCGTTGCGGATCAGCCGTCTGACTTTCAGCGCTTTGAGGTAGTAGGCATCGTAATAACCTGAGGAGAGAGCATAGGTCCCCAGCATGATACGGCGTTTGACTTCATCCCCGAAGGCTTCGCCGCGGCTGGCGGCATACATGTCGATCATGTTGTCAAACTGTTTCGCGCGATAGCCGTAATGCACACCATCGTAGCGGGCCAGGTTACTGGATGCTTCGGACGGTGCAATGATGTAATAAGTGGCGACGCAGTATCTGGCATGCGGAAGTTCTACAGGAATCAGTTCCGCTCCCAGGGATTGATAAACATCAAGTGCCTGTTGCGTTGCCTTCTGCACATCTTCATGCAGGCCTTCTTCGTGCAGATGTTCGATGTAGCCGACTTTCAGGTTTTTCAGTGGCTGTTCCAGGTTTTCGGTATAGCGTGGGACTGCGGCGTCCAGGCTGGTGGTGTCGCGCTGGTCTTTTCCGGCGATGGTTTCCAGCAGCAGGGCGGCATCGGTGATATCTCTGGCGAAGGGGCCAATCTGATCAAGTGAGCTGGCAAACGCCACCAGTCCATATCGCGAGACACGTCCATAGGTTGGTTTCAGACCCACCACCCCGCAAAAGCTGGCGGGTTGCCTGATGGATCCACCGGTATCGCTGCCCAGTGCGAGGGGGGCAAAACCGGCGGAGACGGCAGCAGCGGAGCCACCACTGGAACCTCCGGCAGCGCACTTTGTGTTCCACGGGTTCGCAGTAATTTTGAACGCTGAGTTCTCGGTTGATGATCCCATCGCAAATTCATCGAGGTTGGTTTTGCCGATCAGAACCGCGTCAGCTGCTCTGAGTCGCTCGACAATGTGGGCATCATAAGGGGGCGTGAACGCTTCCAGCATCCTGCTGGCACAGGTGGTGGTGGTACCTGTGGCGCAGATGTTGTCTTTGAGTGCGACCGGAATGCCGGCCAGTTTTCCCAGTGGTTCGCCCGCTTTTCGTTTCCGGTCCACTTCACGGGCGGTTTGCAGCGCCGTTTCTCCCTGCAGTGAAAGAAAGGCATTGATACTTTCGTCTCGACGGGCAATTTCTGCCAGGCAGGCGGCGGTAATCTCTTCGCTGCTGACTTCCCCCGCATTCATTTTCGCCAGCAGTTCGCTGGCGGTGGCTGAAGTGATAGACATGGACTGTCGAGTCTCCATATAAGTTTTAAAGGCCCGGCTTGTCAGCAAGCCGGGCCTTGGATTATTGCTTTTATGTGCTCAAGGGTAAAGACGCCGGTCCATTACAGAATCGCAGGAACGAGGAAATAGTTCCCGTCTGTCTGGGGGGCATTGGACAGCGCCTGGTCCCGGGGGAGACTCTCCTGGAGTTGATCGTCCCGAAAAACATTCGAAATCTCAATTGCATGCGCCATGGGTTCGATGTCTGAGGTATCCAGCTCATCCAACATGGCGATGTATTTCAGCACGGACCCCATCTGTTCTCCCAGGGCGGTGACTTCCTTTTCGGAAAGCTTGAGCCTGGAAAGTGAAGCGACTTTCAGAACTTCATCCTGAGTGAGTTGAGTGCTCATGGTCGTCGATCTACTCGAGAGTAGAAGTCTGTATTAGCTGGCAGGCAGCGTAAACGGTTTTTTAGCAACGGCTTTGGTGATTTTGCCGGAGCGAATGCACTGCGTGCAAACGCGCTGGGAGACCACACTACCGCCGCTTTGAACCCGGATTTTCTGCAGGTTGGGGCGGAAGACGCGCTTGGAAACGCCAGTTGTCTGACGTCCGTTACCCCCGAGGTATTTATATTTACCACGCTGACGAACTCGATTACCAACTACAGGAGTCTTGCCACAGGCATCACACTTCTGACCCATTTGTATACTCTTTAACTATCTAGTGGGTTTTGAAAAGTCAGCTGTTGCTGATTTCAATTGACGTAAAGCGACCGCAGATTAACAGATTCGGCCAGCCGAGGAACCCAATAGTATATTTTCCCCGCCTGAGAATGCAACCGAAGCCACTGACTTATCGATTGCTGCGGTGGGAAAACTTGAAAATTGTGTTCTCAATCTGATTTCAGAGGATTGCAAATTGTACCATTGGGGACAGTTTTTTGAAAAAAGCATCCTCTCCAAAGGAACGGCTTGAAGAATTTGAAAAATGTAAAGACATACTGGTAAGTGGTTTATGTGATATTCATTGCGGAATTTCTGTCATTGGCACGCAAATCGCAAATACCTTGGATCAGACAAGGCAATCACTTGTGGACAAGTCGAATTGCTGTGAGGTAAACCGAATATCAAATCTGAAATGAGATTTAAGAGATAAAAGGAGTGACAACGATGCTGGTTTTGACACGGAAGTTGGCTGAAGGAATTCGAATTGGTGATGACATTCTTGTGAAAGTGATTCGGACGGGAAAAGGTTCCATCAAGATTGGCATCGATGCACCGGATGATCTGCGAGTCGTCCGGGCTGAGTTACTGGAGGAAGAAGAGGGCATGGCAAAGCAACCGGTGATCAAAGGGCTGGGAAAGGAACAGGACGGCGAGGGCCTGCCTGAAGCCTGCGGCTGGGGAACCTTATCGGTTGTCGAAGCGGCCCGTCTTGTCTGTTAAACAGATGCTGGAAACGACTGCTGCTGACGGTTGAGTAGCCCAGGGGGGGATTATTTTCAATTGACCAGCTTGAAGCGATCAGATTGAAAAAATTCGGGCAGGCTGTCGGTTGCTGAGTACGCGTGTGTGGTGCGGTGAGGAAGGAGTACGACGATAACAGATTCTGCTGCAGCAGTGCCCGCTTGTTTGGGTTGTTCCGTGAAGTGGCAAGCCGGGTGTTGAGGTATCAGATCTTTTAGAGCAGAAAATGGTCAAACGCTGATGGTTTTCTGTGAAGTGATTAATTACCGGGTGTTCCAATTTGATAGTCAGTGTGTATGTGGGGTAGGTTGACTGTCATTTCATGAACACCCGGTAATTTTATGCGCGGCATCAGGTGAGTCTGCAAAAAGAAGATTGACGCTTGCCAGCCGTGCGAACGATAATCACAGTCTGTTGAGATCGTCTCTACCGTAGAAAAAGATTCCTTAGACAGATCGCTGCGGATTCATGGCACATCATGTTGATTATCTGGTACTGGGACTGGGGGGAATGGGCAGCAGTGCCCTTTATCATCTTGCGAAACGCGGATTGAATGTTCTGGGAATAGAACAGTTTGGTGTCGCCCATGATCGGGGCAGTTCTCATGGTGAAACCCGCATCATCCGCAAGGCCTATTTTGAGCATCCCAATTATATCCCACTGCTGCAGCGTGCATATGAACTGTGGCACGATCTGGAACAGCTTTCAGGAAGAACACTGTTTAACCGTTGTGGTCTGATGGTGGCCGGCCCGCCTGATGGCGCAGTGATTCGAGGCGTGCATCTGGCAGAGGAACTCTATGGGGTTGCTGTCGAGAGCATTTCTGCAGTAGATGCGGTTGAGCGGTTCCCCGGCTTTCGTATCCCAGACGGTTTTGAAGTAACGTACGAACCGGAGGCCGGCTTTCTGCATGTGGAAAAATGTGTGCAGACTCATCTGGAACAGGCACAGGAACTGGGGGCCTCGGTTTGTCTGAATGAGCAGATTCGAGAAGTAAACATCAATCATGAGTCAATCGAAATCAAAACAGATCAGCAGCGGGTTACCGCTTCCTCACTGATTGTGACGACAGGAGCCTGGAGCAGTCGCTGTCTGAGCGAACTGGAATTGCCGCTGGAAGTGGTGCGAAAGGTCCTGTTCTGGAATCCGGTTCGTGAGCCGGTTTATAATCTGGACGCTGGTCGGGGAAGTTTCTTTTTTGATATGCCCGCAGGAGAGTTCTACGGCTTTCCTTCACTGGATGGAGCCGTGGTGAAACTGGCTGAACATACCGGAGGGGAAGCCGTGGGCGATCCGACCCATGTGGACCGATCACTGCATGACACTGATGTCCCCCGCGTTTCCCGGTTTGTGGAAGCGGTGATGCCCGGACTGAGCCCACAGCCAGTACGTCACGCCGTTTGTATGTATACGCGGACTCCCGACGGGCATTTCATCGTCGATCGGCATCCTGTGAATCAGCGGGTTGTGTATGGAGCCGGGTTCTCAGGGCACGGATTCAAGTTTGCGTCGGTGATCGGTGAAATCCTGGCGGATCTCGCAGTGACTGGCGCAACATCTTTACCGATTGAGTTCCTGTCGGCGCAGCGTTTCAGCAACTGAAGTAGATTCAGTCTGCGGGTGTAGTGGGCAGGATGTGGCCCATTTTATCGCGTTTGGTCTGTAGATAGAATTCGCGATCTTTATGGGGAGGAGCGACGATGGGCACCTGTTCTACCACTTCCAGATCGAAGCCGGTGTAGACATCGGAATCCGTTTTCTTGGGGTTGTTCGTGAGCAGACGGACTTTAGTCAGCCCCAGATCTTTCAGGATCTGTACGCCCACCGTGAAGTCGCGACTATCTGCCTTGAAGCCCAGCTGGATGTTGGCTTCAACTGTATCAAGGCCTTGGTCCTGCAGTACGTAGGCTTTGAGTTTGGGGATCAATCCAATTCCGCGGCCTTCCTGGGGGAGGTACACGACGGCTCCTGCTCCTGCTTCGTTGATTGAAGACATGGCCATGTGCAGCTGATCCCCGCAGTCACAGCGTAACGAATCCAGCAGATCGCCTGTAAAACAGGATGAGTGCATGCGGATCAGCGGCGCTTCTACGGAAGACAGGTCACCCCACACCAGGGCAACCGGTTGCTGACTTTCATGTTCTACCGAGTAGCCGATTACCTGGACGGTACCATAGTTTTTAGTGTTAATGGGGACTTCCACTTCGCGGTGAACCAGTTTCTCACTGATGTATCGATGTCGTATGACTTCCGCTGTCGAGATAATCGGAATATCGAACTGCTCGGAAATTTCCCGCAGCTCATCGGCGTCGGCCATGCCGAAGCCTTTCTGGCTGAGTATTTCTATCAGGACACCCACTGGTTTTAGCCCTGCCATCTGCAGCAGATCGCCGGTCGCTTCGGTATGGCCGGCCCGGCGTAAAATCCCCCCCTGTTTGGCAAGCAGGGGGTGAATGTGTCCCGGGCGGACAAAATCGGTTGCCACGGCGTGTTCGTCACTCAGGGCGCGAATCGTAATGGCACGACATTCGGCGCTGACGCCACTGCCGCTGTTTTTGTGATCGATGGGGATCAGGAACTGGGTCTGGTTGGGAGCGGTATTTTCTTCCGGACCGACGATGGGGTTCAGTTGCAGTCGGTCGGCAACTTCTTCGGGCAGCGAAACACAAAGCTCGCCGCTCCCATAGCGTAACAGGAATTGAACGATCTCCGGCGTTATGGCTTCGGCTGCGACAATAAAATCGCCTTCATTCTCCCGTTCGCTGGAGTCCGTCACAATGATCGGCTTACCCGCCCGCAATTGTTCGAATACGCGTTGAATGTTGGGGATGGTCGAGTCGGCGTGAGCAGGATCAGACATTGGTATGATTTGATGCCATCTGGAAAATGAGATAATCGAATACTTAAAAATTTTTCCGGCAGACGGTTCCCGCCGGAAAATCTATGCTAACTTTATTCTATAGAAGTGAGTTGGACTGGCAATCAAAGAAATCCCGATTTTAAGAGAACGGGCTGATTACAATGAAAATAATTGCCAGCCAGGCTGATTTACAGGCTTCCGGCTATGAGTCAGAGTCTGTGGAATATAACGTCAACGTGGTTTTTGACAGCTGGAACGGATATGACAGCTGAAAAGTTCACCCTGATTCCCGTTACTTTTTGCAGGGGGCTCAGGTGGACAAAAAAACATAAATCAAGCAGATGGTATGTTAAAACGTTGACAATTAAATATTCTTTGATACATTGAATATCTTAAGAAAAGTTCTTTGTCCTGAAGAGCTTCTTCCTGACCCGCAATATTGAATCACTCAGTAAACTCTGATTGGTTAACTTACCTTAAAAACATTCCTGATCAAAACCAGCCAACAGCGAGCGTCTTAACAAACATCATACTTATTCGGTCTGCGTGATAACGCGCGAAACCTGATCACTGCCAGGCCAGAAGTAAAGAACAAAACCAGTTGCACAGGAGTTGACGTATGGATTTCCGAATCAATGGTTCTCGGACACCTCAGGTCCTTATGTTATGTGGAGTGTTGACTCTGTCACTCTTCGCTGGAAACGCGGTGACCATTGTGGGGGCGGCACCGGCTGCTGCTGTTGCGCCTGTCGATTTCAAGGAAATCCAGGTTGGTCCTCACCCCGGCGGTAAAGAAGTACTCCAGCTGAGAGGTCCTGATTCCCGACAGCAGGTAGTCGTTACCGGTGTGCATGCCAATGGCAAACATCAGGATGTGACTCGTGATGTGGTGTATGCTGTTGCCGATCAGAGTATCGCTACCATCTCCAGCGATGGTTACCTGACTCCGCTGAAAGATGGTCAGACGACATTGACCGTAACGACGAAGAGTGGCAAAGCGGTTTCCATTCCTGTCGCAGTAGAGGGAATTGCAACTCCGGAAGCGATCAACTTTAAAAATCAGGTTGTGCCCATCTTTACCAAGCTGACCTGTAACAGCGGTGGCTGTCATGGCAAAGCCAGTGGTCAGAATGGATTTAAATTATCGTTGCTGGGTTTTTATCCTGGAGACGATTATGAGTTTCTGGTCAAAGAAGGCCGGGGACGTCGCCTGTTTCCTTCTTCACCGGCGGAAAGCCTGTTGTTGATGAAAGGAACCGGGGTCACTCCACACGGCGGCGGAAAGCTGATTAAACCCGACTCATACGAGTATCGACTGCTATATCGCTGGATTGAGCAGGGGATGCCTTATGGAAGCGAGAATGATCGCAAGGTGGTTTCCATCGAATGCTATCCTCCTACTCGAACAATGAGCCAGGATGCAGAACAGCAGATTTCAGTGATCGCCACTTATTCCGATGGCTCGACCGAAGATGTTACCCGAATGGCTCTGTTTGAAGCCAATGATACGGAAATGGCTGAAGTGAATAAAACCGGCCTGGTCAAAACGCTGACCCTGTCTGGTGAAGTCGCCATCATGGCCCGTTATCAGGGACAGGTTTCGACGTTCCGTGCTACGATTCCCCTGGGAGTCGAAATTGCCTCGCTCCCCGAATCACGCAACCTGATTGATGAAGCTGTCTTCAACAAACTGAAAGTTCTGGGCATTCCTCCTTCGCCGGTTTCCAATGATGCCACATTCATGCGACGTGTCTACATCGACATCACGGGAACCACTCCCACGGAAGAAGAAGTCAAAACCTTCCTGGCTGATCAGGATCCTGCCAAGCGTGACAAACTGATTGATAAACTCATCGACAGCCCTGCCTACGCAGACTACTTTGCCAACAAATGGAATATGGTGCTGCGTAACAAAAAGCTGCAGCCTGTCGATATTGCCGGCACGAACGCCTTCTACCAGTGGATCTGGGACAGCCTGTACGAGAATAAACCTTACAACGAATTCGTCGGAGAGATTCTGTCTGCTTCCGGTGAATTTCGTCAGAACCCGGCTGTGGTCTGGTATCGTGAGGTCAACACGGTCGAAGAACAGGTCGAGGACACAGCGCAACTCTTCCTGGGTCTCCGCATTCAATGTGCCCGTTGTCACCACCATCCTTTCGAAAAATGGAGCCAGGATGATTACTACGGACTGGCCGCATTTTTCAGTCGGGTTGGAACCAAAGATCCCACTGTGGGGTCGATTGGAACCGGCGGTTTCCGTGATCAGCGTATTTTCCATAAAGAGGGTATGGCTGCAGCGAAAAATATCCGTTCTGGTGAAAACCTGAAGCCAACGGCCCTCGGCATGCAGCCGCTGGAATTAAGCCCCGAGCGAGATCCTCGCGTGGCGCTGGTTCAGTGGTTATCACGAACCGATAATCCTTTCTTTGCTAAAGCACTGGTAAACCGCTACTGGAAACACTTCTTTGGTCGCGGCATTGTCGAACCGGAAGATGATATGCGTGCCACCAATCCTCCTGCCAACCCTGAGTTGCTGGAAGGGCTCTCCCGGCATTTTGTGGAAAGTGGATTTGATTTGAAGGAACTGGTCCGGGCGATCTGCCGTTCCAATGCTTATCAGCTCAGTTCATTGCCCAATGAGTATAACCTGAAAGACAAACAGAACTTCTCACGGTATTATCCTAAACGATTGACTGCAGAGGTGCTGTATGATGTCTTCCATCAGGTCACCAATTCTTCACAGCGTTTTTCGGGTCTGCCTGCTGATACGAAAGCCGTCCAGATTACCGATGCCACTTCCGCTCCATACTTCCTGAAGGTATTCGGGCAACCCCAGGCGGATACGGCTTGTGAGTGCGAACGTTCCCAGAGTGCCAACCTCGCACAAAGCCTGCATCTGCTGAACAGCAAAGAAGTTCAGGA
Source organism: Gimesia sp. (assembly GCA_002706765.1). Lineage (GTDB taxonomy): Bacteria > Planctomycetota > Planctomycetia > Planctomycetales > Planctomycetaceae > Gimesia. The sequence goes on along the minus strand of PAJV01000061.1, from coordinate 63,389 downwards.
TAAGATCACAGGTGCTTCAAGTCGGGCTGCCTTGCTGGCAAGTGATACGAAACGTTCCAACGAAGAAAAGATTCAGGAACTGTATCGCTGGGTTTATTCCCGTGCTCCACAGGATCAGGAAATGAAATTCGCCCTGTCCTACATTGAACGACATAAAGAAAAGCCACAGATTGCCTATGAAGATATCATCTGGGCTCTGATTAATACCAAGGAATTTCTGTTCAACCATTAAAGTGTGTTGGCGGCAAACATCTCATGCCATCAGTATACCAGCGTGGTGTGCTGATGGCATTTGTTCACAGCAAACGTCAATTTCCAGTGAGCATGAATTTCGATAAAAGTCTCTGATTTTCAGGCGGGCAACCGTTTTATGTTTAGACAATGGTGGTCCGCTTTTTTACAATAAACTTAATATAATCGGCATTGATTTCGTTTTGACTGATGTAAAGCGTTTTGAATGCGGATTCCCTCCTGAATTCCTCCCAGAATAATCCATCCAGAAAATTGGTAGCAGTATTATGATGCATACGCGATTTTTTGACCGCCGTCGTTTCTTCACGAAGGTTGTTTGTTTTCTTGCTGCAGGATTGGGACTGGTTTTAACAAACCGAATTCAGTCGCTCCAGGCTCAGTTGCCTCAGACAGTTATCTATTCCGTTAATCCATCGGGAGGACAGAAAGGTCAGACTGTCGAAGTCCGTGTGACGAACGGGAAAGATCTGGATGAGCTGAACGCCCTGTGGTTCAGTCATCCGGATATCAAAGCAACTCCCAAGATGCAGGATAGTAACGGAAAACAGATTCCCGTTGCCAACACCTTCCAGGTGACAATTGGAAATGATGTTCCTCCCGGCGTGTATGATGTCCGCGCGAATGGTTTGTATGGCTTGAGCAATCCCCGATCATTTGTCGTGGGAGATCTTCCAGAGAAGACTGAAGCCGAGCCAAATAATAAAGAGGACCAGGCAACACCGATGGATGTGAATTCGGTGATGAATGCCTTACTCAACGGTGCGACTGATGTCGACTATTATTCCTTCACCGGTAAAAAAGGGGACAAGGTCTCCATTGACTGTCGCGCAGCCCGCATTGATTCACCTGCGGTCGCTATCGTCGAACTCTACGGACCCGACCAGCGGCGCCTGGTCAGTGAGCGTGATACGTTTCGTAACGACCCGTACATCAATCTGACACTTCCCCTCGACGGGACTTATAAGATTAAAGTGTATGATCTGACTTATGCGGGTGGCGTGGATAACGTCTATCGATTGAGCGTTCATCAAAAACCGCATATTGAGTTCATTATGCCCCCCTCGGGAACGCCGGGAACAACCGGCAGCTATACCCTGTATGGCTACAACCTGCCGGGGGGAAAAACTTCAGACTGGAGTATCGGCGACGAACCACTGCAGGAAGTCAATGTATTTATCACTCTGCCATCAAAGCCTACTACTTTGAAAATGGGCGAGCAGGGTTTTCCGCACGAGGTCAGTGCCGACGGTTATTCGTATGTCTGGGCAACACCCGCCGGAAGCTCCAATCCGATGACGATCTACTATGCCGAAGGCAATATTGTTCGTGATGAACAGACCAAAGAAGAAACACTGACTCTGCCTGGTGAACTGGTAGGCCAGTTTGAAGTAAAAAATGATGTTGATACCTTTCGTTTTGCTGGTAAAGCGAATGAAAAATATTCGATTGAAGTATTCGGTCAGCGTAACGGGATCGTCATGGACCCTGTGATCGTGGTCGAGCAGGTAATTAAAGACAAAGATGGCAAAGAGACATTCAAACAACTGGCCAATGTCGGTGCCACAACTGTTTTTGCCGACCTGAGTGGAAAGTTATTTGACACGCGGACAGACGATCCTTATTACCAGTTTACTGCACCCGCGGAGGGTGAATATCGGGTTACGTTGCGTGACCTGCAGTTCGAAACGCGGGGGAATCCGCGGATGGTATATCGGGCCGTGATACGTCAGTCCAAGCCTGATTTTCGTCTGGTGGCGTTGCCTCTGTATCCCCAGGCCGTCAACACGGGTGGTTCACCGGCGGCAATCACTTTGAGAAAAGGGGACAGCTTCAAAATTGCTGTCATGGCGTTGAGGCAGGATGGCTTTAATGAGACAATCGATCTGTCTGTGAAAGGTTTGCCACCAGGGGTTACCTGCAAAGCAGCCAGCATTGGCAGTGGTGACAGTAATGCAGAAATGATTCTGACTGCTGATGAATCAGCTCAAAAGTGGTCGGGTGAAATCGAAATCACAGGCGCTGCGAATTCAGGCGCTGCGAAACTCGAACGTGTCGCCCGGGCAGCCACAGTTCTGCGACCAGCGGCAAACAATATTCGTGCCGATTCCCGGATCGCCCGCTCGCTGGCATTATCGGTAATTGATGAAGTCGCTCCTTACCAGGTTGTTGCGGACGTCGCGGAGGTGAATGTGAATCAGGGACGCCAGATTCTGGTTCCCGTCAAAGTGGTAAAACGCACCGGGTTTGACAATGCGGTAGCACTCGCCTGGAACGGCATTCCCAAAAACAGCAATATCACGGCAGAGAATAAAACGATTGCCAAAGGTAAGGCAGATGAATTATTCCAGTTGTTTGTCAATAACAATGCCAAGCCGGGAGTTTATACAACGTATCTGCAGTCCACCGTCGATGTCTCTTATCGTCGTAATCCTGCCCAGGTCGATGAAGCGAAAAAAGAGCAGGCAGAAGTCACGAAAAAACTGACCGATGCTCAGGCGGCTTTGGCTGCAGTGACCAAACAACGCGATGACCTTGCAAAAGCCACTGATAAAACGGCTGAACAGAAAAAAGCCGAACAGGCCAAAGCGGAAGAACAAGTGAAGGCAGCCGATGCCGCTGTCAAAGCTGCTGAAGCGGCGAAGAAAGCGGTGGATGCTAAAGTGGCAGCCGCTGAAAAAGCTGCTGCTGCGAAAACGGTAAAGGTCTACGCTCCTTCCACGCCGCTGGTGATTCGCGTCAAGCCGGCACCGGTGACTCTGACATTAGCTGTGCCCGGAGGTGGTGCACTGAAAAAAGGAGCCGCGATTGATGTCAAAGCGACGATCAAGCGCATCAATGATTTCAAAGGGCCGGTTGAGTTAACGTTGCCTTTACCACCGGGTGTCACGGGAGTGACAGCCGATCCGGTTCAGATTCCGGCTGATAAGACAGAAGTCACGATTCCCATCAAAGCCACTGCGGAAGCGACTGAAGGTGATCTGGCGAACATGGTGGTCCGGGCGAAAGCAGATTTTCAGGGAGAGGCACTGGTCGATGCACCGATCAAACTCAAGGTTACCAAGTAAGACAGAATAAACAGTATTTTTATTTTCAGAAAACATTAGCGATTGGTTGTTGATCCAATCGTTTCATCAGCGATATCAGAGGGGCATGTTATGTGGAACCGGTTTGCCAGTTTAAGTGTTATCATCACTGCAGTTTTATTCTGCAGTCAAATCACGGTGGCGGAAGAAAAACCAATTCAGCCTGTGAAGGTGGATCTGGGGCGTCCTGTCAGTTTTGAGAAGGATGTCTTTCCGATTCTGGATGCCAATTGTATCGCCTGCCATAACGTAGCGAAAAAAGAAGGTTCGCTGGTTCTGGAAAATGTAGAGGACCTCATCAAGGGGGGAGACAGTGGTGCGTCAGTAGTGCCCGGTAAACCGGATGAAAGCTATTTCTATAATGTAGCTTCCCGCACCGAAGAGAGCTTTATGCCACCTCTGCCGAACAAAGTGGGTGCGAAAGCCCTGACACCTCAGCAGGTCTGGATTGTACGTCAGTGGATTCTGGAAGGTGCAAAGTCAAGCGGCAAATCTGCAAATGCGGGAGTTGCCTGGCAGTCATTGCCTCCCGATTTAAATTCCATTTACAGTGCAGCGCTGTCCCCCTGGGCACGTTATGCTGCCGCGGGACGTGCAAATCGAATCGCCGTTTATGATCTGGCAGCAGGAGCAGAAGTTGCCACGCTCAATGATCCCGCGCTGCTGAAACTGCAGAAAGATGGCAAGCCGTTTTATCCGCTGGGAGCCGCCCATCGCGACTTTGTCCATTCACTGGCTTTCAATTCGGATGGCAGTCTGCTGGCATCGGGTGGATATCGTGTGGTGAAACTCTGGAAGAAGTCGATTGGAAATGTCGTAAAAAAAATGGACCTGCCGGCTGCTGTGACTGGCCTGGCTTTGAATGCCGACCGGAGTGTTCTGGCTGTCGCCACCGCTGATAATTCTGCTTCGCTGTGGAAGTTACCTGAAGGCACAAAACTGGTCGACTTGAAAGGGCATGCGGGAGAAATTAAAGGCCTGGCCTTCACCCCGGATCGTACTAAAGTCGTGACATCATCTGCTGATCAAAGCCTGCGAGTCTGGAACGCCGCTGATGGAAAGCAGATTTCCACAATGAAGACCCCTGCTGTCATCAATGCGTTAACCGTCAGTAACGATGGAACTCAGGTGATCGCGGGAGCGGCAAATCAGATGATCTATGCCTGGCCGTTGACTTTACCTGCTCCTAAAGAAGGGGAAACAGCACCGGAAATTCCAGCAGCCTTGTACGAACTCAAAGGACATGCCAAGCCCGTTACTTCCGTGAAACTGATTGCGCCTGCTGGCACACAACTGGTCTCCGGCAGTGAAGATGGTACCATTCGAATCTGGGACCTGGCCGGGAAAAAGGAAATTCGTTCCATCAACCATGGCGCGCCTGTAACCGATGTGGATGTGACCGCTGATGGCAAAACACTGGTCTCTGTCTCGATCAATGGAACAGGAAAGATCTGGCAGGTCGCCGATGGGAAAATGCTGAAAGAGTTTCGTGGCGACTTAAGCAAAGAGCGTCAGATGATTCTGGCGACTGAAACTCAGACAGTCACCAAACAGCAGGTCGCCCTGGCTGATGCAGCTGTAAAAGCGGCAGACAAAAATGTCAAAGACCGTGAAGAAGAATTGAAGAAACGCAATGAAGAATTAGCAGCCGCACAAAAGGCTGTGCCAGAAGAAAAGAAGAAAGCGGACGAATCAGCGAAAAAACTGGAAGCTGCGAAGGCAGAACTGGCGAAACTTCTGGCAGATCATAAGAAAAAAATCGACGATGCTGTCAATGCAGCCAATGCCCAGAAGGCCGCTGCAGACAAAGCTGTTGCTGATGCGGAAGCGAAGTTGAAACAGACGAATGACGCCAATCAGGCTGAAATTGCCGCTGTAGAAAAAGAAGTGGCAGCCGCGAAAAAAGCTCTGGATGACGCGAATGCGATCAAACCAGATGCAGCCGACAAAGATGGCGAAGCCAAGAAAAAAGAAGCGGTGACCAAAGCCCAGACTGAATTTGATGCGGCTCAGAAAAAACTGACTGCAGCCCAACAGAAAAAGGCAACCGATGAAAAAGCAGCAACGCAGGCCATCGCGACTGCAAAGCTGGAAATTCCCAAAGCTGATGCTGCTATTGCTGCAGCCAAGAAACTGGCTGAGACCAAGGCCGATACCAAGGCTGCCGATAAGAAAGTGGCTGATGCAGAAGCTGAGTCCAAGAAACTGACCGATGCGGTTGCTGCTGCCGAGAAAAAAGTGACCTCGTCTGAACGGTCTGTGAAAGTCGCTGAAGGCACGCTGACCAAAATCAAAGGTCAACTGGCAGAACGGACGAAAGAAAAAGCCGAGATTGATAAAACGGCGACTGCCGTCGATGCAGCTCTGGAAGAAGCCAAAAAACAGGCGGCGGTTCTGTCTCCGATTAAGTCGGTTGCTTTTTCCGAAGATGGCAAACAGATTGTCACCGGTGATGACAGCCAGATGGTTCGCATCTGGGATGCCACTACCGGACAGGAACTGGATACGCTGAGTGGGCATACGGCTCCTGTCTCTGCTGTTGCCTATACTTCCAAGACAACGGTTGTCTCAGGTAGTGCTGACAAAACCGTTCTGGTACAGAACACTCAACCGGTCTGGACCCTGGTTGCACAACTGGGAGCCGATGAAAAGGATCCTTCGAAAGTCGGCGGATCACCCATTTCCAACCGGGCGCTCTGTCTGGATTTCAGTCCCGATGGCAAACTGCTTGCCGTGGGTGGTGGTGATCCTTCCCGGAGTGGTGAAATCACACTCTGGGATGTCGCAACCGGAAAGCTCGTGAAGAAGCTGGGAGATGCCCATAGTGATACCGTGCTGGGAATCCGTTTTTCCCGTTCAGGAAAATCACTGCTGACCGGAGCTGCTGACAAATTCGTCAAAATATTTGATGTGGCGACCGGTGAGTTTGTGAAATCATTTGAAGGGCATACGCATCATGTTCTGGATGTGGCCTGGAAAGCGGATGAATCGACTATTGTCAGTTCGGGAGCCGATAACGTGATTAAAGTCTGGAATATTGAAACCGGCGAACAGAAGCGAACGATTGCCGGTTATTCCAAGCAGGTTACATCGATCGCCTTTTTGGGACTGGGAGATAACATTGTCAGTGGTGGCGGCGATAAAACCGTTCGCATGCATCTGACCACGAACGGGTCAAATTATCGCAACCTGGCAGGCTCCACAGACTATGTCTACAGTGTTGCCGGCAGCCGTGATGAAGCGATTGTCATCGCGGGTGGCGAAGATGGTATTTTACGTGTCTGGGATGCCAAGACAGGTAAATTGCTCAACAGCTTTGACCCGCCACCAGTTCCCCAGAATCAGCAGGCCAATGCTGGTAAATAAACCAGTTGATCTGAATATTAAAATTCCTCTTTCAACGGCTTTGTGATTTAGCTCACAGGGCCGTTTTTTTTTCGTGCGTTTAAGAAAAAAATGCCAGTTTCGCGCTGGTTTTCAGCTTCCGACCTGTCTCTGACACAGAGAATCGACGGGAAAGGGGGACCTGATTGCACTGTCAGGTCTGACTGATTATATTCGGTGCACACAACAAGTCATTCCACCAGATCGTCGCAGCCCGAAAACAATCCCGGGGGACAGTCCCCTGAAGAGTCATTCCTGACTGGATGCGGGCAAATATTTATTTGAACAACGCAGGAATTATTGCATTATGTCTGAGCAGCTAAGCAAACGGATCTTTACCGAATTAGAGAGTCTCGTTCTGATCGACCCTCACACTCATATTAATCCCCACGCGGCGGCTTCCACCACATTGGCTGATATCATGGGTTATCATTACTACACCGAACTGGCCCATTCTGCGGGGCTGCCTCGTGAAGTGATTGAAGAACCGGGCATCGATCCAAAAGAGAAGGTGGGGCGGCTGGTGACGCAACTGGGGGATCTGGATAATACGATTCAGCTCAGCTGGTTACTGGATATCTGCAGTGAATTTTTTGGCTTCGAAGAAGACGCCATTACAGCGTCCAACTGGGAGAAACTGTACGACACCGCTGCTGAGAAGATGGCTCAGCCCGACTGGGAGCAGCAGGTATTAAAGCAGAGCGGTCTTGAACAGGTATTTCTGACGAATGACTTCGATGATCCGCTGGAAGGCTTTGACACGCAGCTCTATATTCCCTGTCTGCGGACTGATGACCTGGTATTTCATCTGGCGAAACCGGAAACCCGGGAACGTCTGGCGAAAGCGACACAGATGGATGTCGGTTGTGCTGGAACTTTGAAAAACGCGATTGGCAAACTGTTTGAGCATTTTACAGCAAAGGGTGCCCGGGCCTGTGCAATTTCATTGCCCCCCGATTTCAGTCCGGTAGCTGTGACCGCAGACCAGGTTGATCCCATTGTGAGATCTCTGTTCGCCGGTGATGAGATCACAGGCGACGAGTCAAAAATCGTGAGCCAGTTCGTGTTCTGGACTCTGGCGGAATATTGTGACGCCCATAAACTCCCCTTTGATCTGATGATTGGTGTGAACCGACGGGTTTATGAAGCCGGCGTGTACCAGGGGCAGGACCTCTACGACAAACGGACTTCGCTGATTCAATATAAAGAACTGTTCAACGCATTTCCGAGAGTTACTTTTCCGGTTTCTGTTCTGACGAGTACCAGCAATCAGGAACTGGTCAGTTACAGCTGGATCTTTCCGAATGTCGTCATCAACGGTCACTGGTGGTATTCAAATACGCCGGCCTTCATTACTTTTGACTGCAAGAGTCGCCTGGAAGCCGTTCCCAAGAACAAGCAGATTGGCTATTACAGTGATATGTACAAACTGGAGTTCGCTTTGCCTAAATTCCGTATGTATCGTCGTGTGCTGGCAAATGTGCTGGCCAGTGATTTTGTGATGGGGAGAAACTGGTCAGAAGAACGGGCGATCGAACTTGGAAAACTGGTGCTGCGGGGGAATGTGGAGACGATCTTTGGCAGCTAATCGTTCACCCGAATGACATGAAGTGATTGCATCAGGGACAGATGCTATTTAAAATATGATTCATATCCCATTTTTATCATATCCATCATAGTTTCATCATTAAGGGCTTCCCATATGGCTACTCTGGTCATGCTGCAGGCTGGTCAAGCGGTTTCATATTCACTTAACGAACCTGAGATGGTTCTGGGCAGACATCCTGACTGTCAGATTCAACTCGATTCCAACATGGTATCGCGGCGTCATGCCCAGGTCGTGGGGTCAGGTGACGAGTTTTTCGTTGAAGATCTGGGAAGCGGAAATGGAACATTCGTTAATGGGAAAAAAATTGAGGGACGAACCCGGCTGGCGCACGATGATCGCATCAAGGTCGGCCCGATTCTCTTCCGGTTTGAATCCGGTCAAAAGCAGGAACCAAAGCGGTCGGGAGTGACGGTCGACAAGAGTTTTGATATCGGTTTCTCGAATGATACAGAGGACAGTGATGCCGGGGCCACCATCATGGGGGCTGTTTCCGGTGTCGGCGGCTTTGGCGGTCTGGATATTCGCCCGGAAGCGAAATTAAAGGCGGTCATCGAAATCAGTCGCAGTCTGGCAGGAACCGTCGATCTGGAAAAACTGCTGCCCCAGATTCTGACCACCCTGTTTCAGATCTTCCCCGCTGCCGACCGGGGATGTATTTTACTCAAGGATGAAAACAACGGAGAGATGGTGCCTCGGGCATTCAAACATCGCCGCGAAGGGGAAGATGCCACCGTCAAATTGAGCCGTACGATCGTGAATAAAGTACTCGAAGAGAAATCGGGGATTTTATCCGCTGATGCGGCCAGTGATTCACAGTTTGACGCCAGTGAATCCATCTCGAATTTGTCGATCCGTTCCATGATGTGTGTGCCCATGCTGGGGCTCGCGGAGGAACCGATTGGTATCATCAATATCGATACACAGAACCCCGTGCAACAGTTTCAGGAGGAAGATCTGGATCTGTTAATGTCAGTTGCGGGTCAGGCAGCGCTGTCCTATGAAAGTGCGCGGCTGATGTCGTCTTTCATGGAAAAGCAGAAGCAGGACAATGAAATGGACATTGCCCGCGGCGTGCAACAGGGGCTGTTGCCCAGTACGGTACCAAATGTTGAGGGATATGAATTTTTCGCGTCCTATCATTCTGCCCAGGCCGTGGGCGGCGATTACTATGATATTTTCGAGCTACCCGATGATAAGATCGGCCTCTCGTTCGGTGATGTTGCCGGAAAGGGAGTGCCGGGAGCCATGATCATGGCCCGCATGTCAAGTTGTGTGCAGAATACACTGCGGTTCGTGCATGAAGTCGGACCAGCCGTCGATGCGATCAACGATCATATGTGTGACAGCGCCGTCGAAGGGCGTTTTGTGACTTATGTGCTTGTGGTCCTGGATACCAATAATCATCGTCTGTCGCTGGTGAATGCAGGGCATATGTCTCCGATGATCCTCAAGCCTGATGGCTCGATCGATGAGTTCCCTGAAGAAAGTATTGGAGTACCGATCGGAGTGATGGAAGGCTTTCCCTTCGAAGTCGTAGAGCGGGAACTGGGACCCGGAGAAATCGTAGTTCTGTTCACAGATGGCGTGGATGAGGCAATGAATCCGGAAGGGGAACTGTATACACTGGACCGGATGCGGAAGTTTATCAAAGACAACCGCGATAAAAACGCTGCTGAGTTAGGACAGGCACTGCTGGCAGATGTCCGGCGCCATGCCAATGGTCGCCCCCAGAATGATGATATTACGATAATGACCTTCGGGCGTGTTTCCTGAAGGTGAGTGTTTTTTCAATCTAAGCTGATCGCCTTTACCATGTCTGCCAGTCTGTTTCTGCAAAATAATGGCGATTCCTCCAGACTGGAAATCAAGGGAGCGCGGGTGACGCTGGGACGGCATCCTGACTGCGAAGTCTGTCTCAAATCGAATACGGTCTCCCGCTATCATGCGCGCATTACTGTCTCTGCGGCGGACGAGTATCAGATCGAGGATCTGGGAAGTGGAAATGGCACTTTCGTCAATGACGTGCCTGTCAAAGAACCGGTTCTTCTGCAGAACGGGGATCAGATCTCCATCGGTCCGTTTCTGCTGGAATTTTCCAGTGATGAAGATTACGAAAGCTCTCAGCGTGAAGGGCTGCTGACTTCTTATGGATTGATTCCTTCGCTGAAAAATGTTTCTGTACGGCCTCACGCTACTGATAAATCGACCATCCTGCGGGCCTCCGAATCGGGCAGCGGACTGGCGCGCTTTCAAATCAAACCCGAAATCAAATTGAAAGCAATTCTGGAAATCAGCCGCACGATTGCGACCGCCACTGATCTGGATTCGATGGCTGAGCGCGTACTGGAAGGATTGTTTCATATCTTTCCCGCAGCGGACCGGGGCTGTATTTTATTGCGTGACCATGACAACCAGCGTTTCTTCCCCAAAGCGGTGCGACATCGCCGGGCGGATGACCAGGAAGCGTTACAGTTGAGCCGGACAGTATTGAAGGCCGTCACCGATAATAAAACCGGTGTGCTGTCTGCGGATGCAGCGAACGATGAGCGTTTTGTGAAGAGTGAATCGGTTTCCACGCTGACGATTCGTTCCATCCTGTGTGCGCCCATGCTGGGCATGGATGGAGGCGTTATAGGCATCATCAACCTGGATACGCAACTGGCTGGCCAGATGTTTTCTGATGAGGATCTCGAACTGCTGATGGTGATCGCCGGGCAGGCGGCGCTTTCTTATGAGAGCGCACGGCTGATGATCTCGCATGTGGAAAAACAGCGGTACGATAATGAAATGGAAATTGCAGCCCGCGTTCAGAAAGGGCTGTTACCGGCTAAAATTCCCGAAGTCCCGGGCTATGAGTTTTTTGTCTCTTATGAAGCAGCGCGTGCGGTGGGAGGCGATTACTATGACTTTATCCAGACGTCAGATTCGCTGATCTGGTTTGCTTTGGGGGATGTGGCCGGGAAGGGGGTTCCGGCCTCACTGGTGATGTCACGCGTCTGCAGTGCCGTTCGCAGTACGGTCGAATTCGTCACGGATGTCGCGGATGCCGTGCATCGTGTGAATCATCATATCGATGAGGCTGCTCATGACGGGCGGTTCATTACATTCATCCTGGGTCAGATCGAACTGACGGAGAACCTGGTTTCCTTCGTCAATGCAGGCCATCTGGAACCGCTGCTGCGGGAAACTGATGGAACCTTGAGAGAACTGTCAGCCGAACATCCCAGTGTTCCGCTGGGTGTGATGGATGATTACGAATACCAGGCAATTCAGCATCATCTGCAGCCGGGTGAGCAGTTAATTCTATATACAGACGGGGTCACGGAAGCGATGAATGAAGAACGAGAACAGTTCGGAATCGAACGGTTGAAGTCCCTGATTCTGGACTCCCGTCTGAACCCTGCAGAACTGGGAGAGCAGATCCTGAAAGCAGTCAGAACGTTCGCCGGTCAGGCGGAACAGTATGATGACCTGACGCTGGTCATCATCGGCCGGACTCCCTAAAAAAACAAGTGAGATGCATTGCCCGGGCATCTCACTTGTCAGAGTCCATGAATTCCATTTCAGCGGCGAATGCTTTTCAAAAACGTATTACATTCACCTGAAAATCTTTCGATTTATTATCGTCGGTCCAGAAGGTGCTGGAGACGTTGCAGTCAGCCTGACTTCAGGCTTAAAGCATGATATCAGTTGGTTCGGCGACCTTGCGATATCCCATGCTGTGCAACACTTCCAGAACTTCACTCCAGGTGGGGAACTGTCGCCCGCTGCGTCGTTTGTAATCATCCATGGCTTTCATGAAGTCGATTTCCTGATCGCTGTAATCACGTTCGCACGTGGTGGGATCGATCTGGCGACGACGCTCGATTTTGCGTTGATCGACAACTTCATGTTTTGTATGAATCGCTTCTTTCTTGCCTGTATCTCTGCGATTGACTCGACGACGGTCGATAACCAGTTCTGATGGGGGATCAAGTTGATTTACCATGTTTAAATAAAGCCTTTTTTTGAGGGGAGATAGTTGTCTGAAGTAATTCGAACGCAAACGGGAAAATATAAAAATCCAACGCAAATCAGACAGTTTGAAACGCTGAAACGTGACGGTTGACCCTGAACCTCAAATTCCCGGTTCACAATCTTGGGAAAAACATTCCACGATTCGGATTTATTTCTGGCCAGAACAGAAAAGTGGAACTAACTTACTCAATTATTCCCACCAAAATCGGGATTGGGTAGTTTGTTTAAAATAATTAACACTGATAAGCGTGATCGAGCCTGCCGATTGCGTAGTTGTCCCGATTGTGACGATTCTCAGGTTCGATTTCTGCCGGCATGTTCAGAATTGTGTACAGAAGCGGTGATTTCACTCAGTGGGATTCAGCGAGCCCAGGCCGAAGATCATCCGCACCTGAGTTTTCTGCAGGCCGGCCGCAAAGAACAGGCCATCAAAGGACTGGAGCAGGCTTTTCAATCCGGCAAGTTTCTTTTTGCCTTTCTCCAGATCTCCGGCGTGCCCTTTGGAAAGCTGCTCAGCAAGAAAATCGGAGTTCTGCTCGATGAAGGCCCTGATCGATGCGATGTTCAGGAAGCAGAGTTGTTTTTCTTCCCGGAAGAAGGTTTCTTTCCAGGACTGAAATAAGGGTAAGGCAGCCAGACTTTCTTCCGATTTCAGCGTAAAGAACTCTCTGACCAGTTGTGGTGAACTGGCAAAGACAAGCTGTCGCTCGTTGATTCCATAAGCGGGTTGATAAGGGCCGAGACTTTCGATCCACCGCAGATGATACTGTTCGTGGTCTTCGATTTTTAATATAGAAGGTTGTTTATCGGAAGCAGATTCCGAATTGTGATGAGCGAGTATGCTGTTCATCAGGAAGTTTGCCACATTTTCCAGGGCAGACTGATATTTGCTTTTGTCAGTTGATTTCGAATCGACATCCGGTATCGAAAGCTGCATTGCCACAAGTCCATCAAAGGAAATCGCATCAAAAGAGAGCGTTTTGCGGGGGACGGAATAAAACAGCACACTGGGACCCAGAACTTTTGAGACCTCTGTTACGGGGTCGAGCCCTCCCAAAAGTCCCCTGCTGATGGCGTGGAATTTCTGCCATTTTTCCGGATTCTTATCCGCATAATAACTGATGATGCGGTTGGTCAGTAAATTCATATTGAGCTGCCCGGAGAGTGCAGCCAATGCCTTTTTCGGAATCAGCGTGTATTGATCGGGGATCTCAGCCGGGGTCTGGAGGATATTCAGTAATGGCAGATCAATGGCTTCAGAGTTAAACAGAATCACCGCTTCCAGGGCGACCGTGTTTTTGAGATGCAGACCTGCGATCAGCGCCCCCGTTTTCTTCCACCAGTTCACAACCCCTTCTTCGATCTCGTTTTGGGGAGGTTTGATATGCTCATCCCAGGCGCGTGGGTTCAGAAAGACCGAACCGGTGACATCCTGTGCCAAGACTCCCCGGGCGCGACGGTACATTTCCAGATCGAACAGACTCTGCAGATTTTCCGGAGCCTGCTTTTTGAGTCGCTGATCATCGTACAGGCGAATGGTCGATTCGAGATGGGAACGCCTGTCGGTGACTACCAGTGTCTGATCCAGAAAGACATAGGTGATCGCCGGTGCCGCGGGATCGGACTGCTGACGGACTTCATAACAGGTGATGCCCTGGAATGTGCTGGTCGTGACTTTGATTCCTGTTTTAGCGAACCAGGATTCCAGCAGTTTTTGCATCGCTTCACGATCGTGAACCGTAGTCAACAACAGCAGGGAAGGATTCTGTTTCGGGCCATGATTGAACACCGCCAGGCCGGCCGACTTACCGAAGAACTGGTTCAACAAAGGCAGTAATGGTTTGCCGGTAACCGACTCAATATCGTGCACAGCCTGTTTCAGATTGATGACATCCTGCGACTGCAGCCAGTTTTGAAATACCTGGGTTTGCCGAAAACGATTCACGAGTGGTGAACCCAGGAACTGCTTGATATGAGAGTTCAGATCAGTGGCTTCCAGGTAGAGGCCGGCCTTTTCATCCACCAGCTGGCTCAATGGTGCGGCTGCTCTGGCGGGAAGCACAGCTGCCAGGCAGAGGAGGACGGGAACTGAAGCAAACACGAATGCATTCTTTCGAGTCAGATGATGCGATCTCATTTTAATCGGCTGCATTAGTTTCATATTTGAACAACTCCAGGCTGGTCTGATGGATGAGATTCGGTGAATTCAAATCCCTAAATTTTCGTTGATTCTTCGGGAACGGAATGAATGATAAAATTCCAGGCATGACTGATCTGATCTTTGATCGGCTGCATCTCAAGATTGATATCATCCACCCAGTTCGATTCTCGGGTGTGGGCTTCCGTTGATTCCGCCTGCGGGGTTTTGACGGGAACAAGACTCACTGCCTCTGTCATCGTTCCGGCAGTACTTTGCGCCAGTCCCCAGGAAGCGGCGCCTGCATTCTTCAGAAGCAGATTAAAGCTGGGATGGGTCTGTGCCTGTGCCACAGCAGGCACAGGGGGAGAGTGAACCACATCGGTGGTAACAGGCAGGGGAGCGGGGCCTGCTTTTTCCACCTGGTTTCCGGAGAACTTCAAAGTGACTGCGATCAACAGCCCCGCGACGACAATCAGACTGGCGGCCCATTGGGGCACGCGAGATCCCGTTCGTGCACTGGGAATCTCTCGGGCAGGTTTCTCATCGGCAGCTGTTAAACAGGCAGTATCCAACTGCGCCAGCACTTCATCGATCAGATCAATCTCAGGCAGTGTCTGTTGCCAGGCAGGGATTGCTGATTCCAGAATGAGAAAGTCTTCCCAGAGTTGCAGATGCTCTGGTGAGGATGTCGCATGGTGTTCCAGTTGCGAACGCTGATCGAAGTTTCGAGTTTCGATCATGGACTCCAGTCTGGTTTGAAATTCAACGAGATTCATAACGGACCTCTGGTACAATTCCTCGCTGTCGTAAACTGGCAGCCAGTTCCTGTCGGGAACGGTGCAACCAGGTTTTAATCGTGCCTTCCGGACGGTCCAGAATTTCTCCGATTTCCTGACAGCTCAAATTTTCCTGATGAAATAAAATAAAACATGTACGATGGTCATCGCGTAACAGGCTGATGGCATTCTGTAATTCTTCGCCGAGATCCTGTAACCGTTCTGCTGACTGACTGATGGCAAGATCAGCGGCAAACTCTGAGGGAACAGGACGGCGGGCGCGTTTACTCAGAAAGGTTCTACAGCGATTGGCGGCGATCGTGAGTAACCAGGGTTTCAGTGTTCTCTCTGGATCCCATTGGTGAAGGCTGCGAAATGCCCGCACGAAGACCTCCTGGACGACATCTTCGGCGTCCTGACGATGTCCCAGCATGCGGAAGCAAAGTCCAAAGATACTGCTTTGGAACCGGGCTACGAATGCGCGCATGGCCTCCGTATTACCATCCAGGCAACTTCGGACTTGCGCCGCATCATCTTCATTCACGGAGGAATCCCGTATTGATGTTCGAATCTGTCGAAATTGAAATTCAAATCTCAGGTTACTCACTCAATATACCAGAATCGGAGAGAGGAAGTTTCAGAAAAATCAGGTCAGTTTACTCTTAGTCCGTACGGGTTCAAATGGTCAGTGTTAAGGTGTCGGTCAGCGGGATCTAACACGAATATAATTAATTGCAGAGGAACGCCGCGTTTGTGTGCGTGTGTTAATTATTTGTCCAGTAACAGGTTAAGGTTTCTGGTTGACAAGAAGTCTAATATGAAAGAAACTTAAGATAAAGAAGTTTATTAATATGTCGGAATTTAATTAATGCTGAAATTTATTTTTGTGATTTC
This sequence comes from Gimesia sp., assembly GCA_002706765.1. Classification (GTDB taxonomy): domain Bacteria; phylum Planctomycetota; class Planctomycetia; order Planctomycetales; family Planctomycetaceae; genus Gimesia. The sequence goes on along the minus strand of PAJV01000061.1, from coordinate 47,234 downwards.
GATGTCATTTTGAGAAGAAAGAGTGAGATGCAACGCTTAAGTGGAACAAGACAGTCTCGTGGATTTACATTAATTGAGTTACTGGTGGTGATTGCGATCATTGCCATCCTGATCGCATTACTTCTCCCGGCAGTGCAGCAGGCGCGTGAAGCAGCTCGTCGCAGCACCTGTAAGAATAATTTGAAACAAATCAGCCTGGCGATGCACAATTATGAGAGTGCGCATCAGGTATTTCCGTATGCACACCGGGGTGATAATAACTGGTATCCGGCGGCATGTCATAAACGGGACACCTGGTTCCACCGGATTCTGCCGTATGTGGATCAGGCTCCCATGTATAACGCGTATGAAGCAGATTGTGCCAACGTTTCCGCCAGTACAAGCAACCACGTGCATAATATCTCCAGCAGCCAGAAGTTTGTGAGTACACCTCTACCCGCCTTCATGTGTCCGTCTGATATAGGGCCTGCCTTTGCCGAAAGTTCGGGCGTTCGCTGGGGAGGAAGTTACATGGGCTGTATTGGCTGGTCGAGGAACCGTTCGACGGAGAGTGATGATGGTATGTTCGGTTACCAGACGAAAACCAGGATGCGGGATATCAGTGATGGTACATCCAGCACGATGATGTTCAGCGAAGGTGTGCAGCGCGTGGCAGTTCCCTCCGGTTTTTCCTGGGGATGTCCCGGCTGTTACTGGATTGGGGGAGCGCATGGAGAAGTGACATTCACTGCCTATGAAACTCCTAATACGGCAGCACCCGATCAGAATTATCTCTGTAAAAGTACTACGGATGTGAATGCGCCGTGCGTGGATAACACAACCGTGCGCTGGAACTATGCCCGCAGCCAGCATGTGGGAGGTGTTCATGTTGGTTTGGCAGATGGTGCCGTTCGCTTCATATCAGAGAATATTGATCTTCGTACCTACCGTGCCCTGGCGACGATTTCCGGTGATGAAGTAGTCGGCGAGTTCTAATACCGGCGGATTTCAGGTTTCCGGGAGGCTCCTCTTCTTTCCGAAGCAGGGATCAGGGTCTGATCAAGGGATCAGGTTCTGGTCAGTGGTATTGGGATACGCGATCCAGTATAAATTCAGTTGAACTTTTTGGCCCCTGGCAACATTGTCAGGGGCACACTTTTTTTCAGGAGATAATCAATGAAGTTGGTCTCATACCTCTCACTGCTGGTATGTTTAACGGTTTTCCTTGTTGGCTGTGGTGGGGCCAGTGATGCTCCTGTGACATATCCTGTTTCTGGAAACGTCACCTTAGATAGAGAACCGTTGCCTGCGGGAGACATTATTTTTCGAGATGCCGCCGGTCAAGCAGCAAGCGCTGCCGGCAAGATAGAGAACGGTGCCTACTCCTTCAGGGCAACCGCGGGTCAGAAATCGGTCGTGATTACTGCGACGAAAGAGATCCCGGGGAAAACCGTTGTGGGTGGCGCACCCGATGAGCCACCGATGCCTGCCGTCGAGCAGTATCTTCCTGCAGAGTACAACGAGCAGACGACTCTGAAAGCCGACGTCAGCGATTCTGGTGCTAACGAATTTAATTTCGAACTGAAAAGCAAAGAGTAGACCTGAAGTTTTTGCAGGCTGGCAGCAGTTTTTCAGTGAAATTGAAAACGGGAGCCGGATTCAGATGAATTCGACTCCCGTTTTTGTTTGCCTGTAGGAGCACCTCCGCGACAGAACTGCGGCGGATATCAGTTTTAATGCTTTTGAATACATTCCCGCGCCAGGATACGGGCCTGTTTAAAGGCGTGCTTGACGGTATAAGCCCGGGCTTCCACCTGCTCTTCCGTGTAATATTTGCCATGATCGCTTTCCGGGAGGCCGGCGAGTGACAACGTCAGTGGCAGCAGGTCTAGAAACTCACGATATCGTCTCTGAATGTCGTTGCTGGCGTTGGCTGAATCATTCACGGAAAGCATCTCCCTCTGTTAGCATCATAGATTGTGAATTCACAGTTTCAGAACAGGATCAATCAATGGGATCGATGCAGGTGTCGCAACGAATTTGCCTGTATGATTGATTGACTACATCCCTGATCTTATTCTCTGATTCTGCCAAACACAATTGAGAAAAGCAATGGGAAGTCGTGAATATAAGACTGCCGGACGCGATGGCCATCGAGGCAGTCCAAACTATTTCTCGGCTTCCTGCTTATTCTTGAGCCCGGTCTGTTCCGGTGGAGGAAGTGTCACGGGCGGCAAGTCCGGTTTGGATCGTCCCTGTTGTTCTTCCTGATGTTGTGGAGGCTGCTGCGGGTAACCCTGAGGGGGCATCTGATACTGCTGTGGATAAGCTGGCATCGGCTGTTGCGGATACCCCTGTTGTGGATAATACTGGGGGGGCATCTGGTAAGGATAGGGCTGCCCGGGATGCATTTGCTGGGGAGGATATCCATATTGCGGCTGCGGCGGGTAACCAGCCTGTTGGGCTGCCTGCTCGTATGCCTGCTGTGCCTGACGCTGCTGTTCAGCCGTCAGAATCTGCGTATCTCCTTCATAAACTCCCGGGGCGGCAGGTGCCTGCGGAGCGGGGGCGGCTTCTGGTTCAGCAGGAGCGGAAGTATTTTCTTCCGATGCGTGCACGGGAATGTCAAAAACGGTATCGGAGCCGGTCAGAATATCACTGCCGGGGGCAGCTGGCGCAGCGGTTTCTGCTTTGTCGGGAGCCGCATCCGCTGTATGTGACATCTGAATTTCAAAATCCAGTTTGCCGACCCGGATCTGATCTGCATGGGAAAGCTGCACTTCACCCTTGATCCGTTTACCATTGACCATTGTGCCGTTAGTACTGCCAAAATCCCGTAAACGGACACTGTATTCATCCACTGTAAAAACACAGTGGTGTCGACTGACCATGTCGCTGTTGGGGCGCAGATGGCAGTCTTCTTCCCGGCCAATCAAAAACTTTTTGCTTTTGATGGGGATTTGTTTTCCATCATGACGACCGCCCACGACTTTTAACGAAAGCTGCAACATAAACGTTCACTCCATAGGTTTCAAACAGAACACTTCAAAGCTCTGGAAGGGGATGCGGTAATTGGAAATTACCATCCCGTTACCGATCACCTGGTTTTCATTTTTGACTTATTAGATTAGAAGAAAAAATGTGAAATGAACAAGAAACAGAAATGAGTGAGGTACCTTCGGATCTGTCAATGAAAGGAGCAAATAACAATGCCCGTCAGGCCCGCATTGTGTGGTTTGACTCACTTCCTCGTAAGTAAAACGCCACTACTTTTTTCCGTAACACGAAATCTCAATGAAATAAAGTATGTATTACATCCTTAACGCTATCAGGCATTTGACGTAATGTCAATAACTATAAAACACGCATCCTGCGTGTGGATAATTTATTAATAAACTAATAAATCTGCTTGAATCTGATAAGTGTTGATGGTACAGCTGTTATCGCTATTTTTTGCGTGAGGTCCACTCATCAGTGGAATATTTTTCTTTTTCCAGGCTCTCCGATTGAGCGAGTTCTTCGTCAGTCAGGATTTGTGACTCCAGCGGGAATTCCAGCGCCTGGGAAATGGCGTTTGAAAAATCGACAGTCAGGTTCTTGAGAAACGTTTCCTGAAATCGATCGGTTTGACCAGTCAGGTTCAGTAAACCGGGAAAATCGGGCGCATGTTCTGAAGTCAGCAGTAAGAGGCTGCCGTGCTGGACAATTGCTCCACGCCGTCTGCGTTGTGCGCTGCCCAGGATTTTTTGTCCCTGGTAAATCAGATCTCGTTCATCGCCTCGCCCGAAGCAGAGAAATGGCTCCGATTCCGATCGAAATGAGACGCCGCGAAACTGAACCGGCAGGCCGTGTGCTGCCAGGACGTCAATAATAGGCTGATGGATCGCCACGTACAGTTCTGGCGGTAATTTTGCCAGCGGGTGACTGCCGGGCAGTGCGAATGAATAGGTCAATTCATGGTGATGTAAAATCGCTCCGCCACCGGAGAGTCTCCGCACCCGCGCCAGATATTTCCAGCTCTCGTCTGCGTCTTCTGACACATTTTTCTGAAAGTATCCCAGTGATATTGTGGGCTGATCCCATTGATACCAGCGTAGGGTACAGCGGTTTTCAGTGGCGGCTGACTCCAGCAGGGTTTCGTCGATGGCCATGTTCCGGTTCCCTGACAGGGGAGCCGGTTCGATGATCAGGCGACAGTGATCCGGGGTTGCTGAAGGAGGCATGTCGGAACCAGACTGTAGAGCGAGTCACAGGATTTCGGACGGAAACAGTTATTGAGGCTCGCAGCACTGCAGGATCGGATTACGGGCGGCGACCACTTCGTCGGGCCTCTGTACGATCGTGCTGTGGGGAGCCTGGTGCAGAAATTCCGGGTCTTCCTTGAGGATTTTGATAATGGTTTCCGCGAAGGCATCCAGGGTTTCTTTGGACTCTGTTTCCGTCGGTTCTACCATGATGGCCTCAGGCACCACCAGCGGGAAATAAACCGTGGGAGCATGGAAACCGAAGTCCAGCAGTCGTTTGGCAATATCCATGGCCGTGATTCCATTGGCGGCTTTGGATTTGGAGGCGGAGGCCACAAACTCATGCATGCACAGGTCGCCATTGGGAACAGGCAGAACATCCTTCAGCAATGCTTTCAGATAGTTGGCATTCAGCACGGCATTTTCAGAAACCGCTTTGAGACCGGGTGCTCCCAGAGTTCTCAGATAGCAGTAGCCCCGGACGAGGATGCCGATGTTTCCGTAAAATGACCGGACGCGACCAATCGATTTTGCCGGGGTTTCCAGAGTATATTGATCGGTTTCGTCTGCATCAGGATGAAAATGAATCACGGGTCCTGGCAGAAAGTCTGCGAGGAAATCACGAACGGCTATCGGACCCGAACCGGGACCGCCGGCGCCATGTGGTCCTGTGAAGGTTTTATGGACGTTGAAGTGCATCATGTCGCCACCAAAATCGCCTGGTCGAGTATAGCCCAGAATGGCGTTCATGTTGGCTCCGTCGATGTAAACCAGACCGCCGACATCGTGCACCATTTGCGCAATCTGCTTGATGTCTTTTTCGAACAGTCCCAGCGTATTCGGGTTGGTGACCATAAAGACTGCAGTCTGATCATCCAGGTGTGCCTTGAGGTCTTCGAGATCGACCAGACCTTCTTTACTGCTGGCAAGCTGCACACAATCAAAACCAGCGATCGCGGCACTGGCCGGGTTCGTCCCGTGGGCACTGTTGGGGAACAGAACTTTCGTTCGCTTTTCACCACGGTCTTCAAAATAGGCTTTGGCGGTCAACAGGGCAGTGAATTCTCCCTGGGCACCGGCCGCGGGTTGCAGCGAGACGGCTGGCAGCCCTGCTATTTCTGCCAGCATTTCCTGCATCTCGTACAGCATGCCCAGCATTCCCTGCAGATCCGACTGATTCTGATAGGGGTGCAGATCCACGATTCCCGGCAGGCTGGCGAGCCGCTCATGTCGTTTGGGATTGTACTTCATCGTACAACTGCCCAGGGGGTAGAAGTGGGTGTCGACGCACATATTCAACGTCGACAGATTGACGAAGTGACGAATCACATCAGACTCGGTGACTTCTGGCAGTCCGGTCGGTTTGTCTGCCAGTGCTGAAGCCGGGATCAGCTCGCTCAAGGGGCGTTCCGGAACATCCGCAGCGGGAAATTCAGCGCCGCGTCTGCCGGGTTGAGAGAGAGCAAATAATGATTCCGTGGCCAGTTTATTTCGCATGGTATTGGATGCTGCTTCGAAATTTTAAAAAGGAAACGTGTTAAGCACTTGGATCAATCGAGACGTTTATGCTTTTAAGGCAGTGACCAGTTGATCGATTTCTGAGCGTGTTCTCTGTTCGGTAATCGCTACCAGCACACCCGTCTGGAATTGATCGGAAGCATTTTTGTAGTCAAACCGGGACAGTTCCGGTCCCAGGTCAAAGCCGGCCTGTCGTGCTTTTCGCAGCAGGTAATCCGCCCCTTCGGAACAACTGACTGCGAACTCTTTGAAGAAAGAGCGTTCCGGGAACAGAAGCTCGATCCCCTCGACCATCGCAAGTTGCTCAGCGGCATAGTGTGCTTTCTGGCACGAGAGTTCAGCGACTTCGCGGATCCCCTGTTTGCCGAGCAGGGAGAGGTAGACGGCAGCACGAATCGCGATGAGCCCCTGGTTACTGCAGATGTTACTGGTGGCTTTATCGCGGCGGATATGTTGCTCGCGAGCCTGCAGATTGAGAACATAACAGCGTTTGCCGTTTCTATCAACGGTCTGCCCAATCAGCCGACCGGGCATTCTGCGGACAAACTTTTCACTGCAGGAAAACAGGCCGAGGTAAGGGCCGCCAAACTGCAGGGGGGTTCCCAGCGACTGGCCTTCGGCAATCGCGATATCTGCGCCATAGTCTCCGGGTCGTTTCAGAATCCCGAGACTGATCGGGTCATAGGACACGACAGACAGGGCACCATATTTGTGTGCGATTTCCGTCAGCTGTTCTGCTTCTTCCAGCGTTCCAAAGAAATTCGGATGCTGGATGACCAGACAGGCGGTTTCTTCATTCATGGCAGCATCGACGGCAGCAGGGTCGGCGGCCCCATCAACACAGGGCACGACGACGACTTCACAGTTCAAATGTGTCAGATAGGTTTCGACCACCTGCTGGTATTCCGGATGCAGTGAACCGAGCAGCACCACGCGGTTGTGTCGATTCGTTACCCGCATTGCCATGAAGGCGGCTTCACTGACACAGGTTCCCCCTTCGTAGAGACTGGCGTTGGATACATCCATGCCGGTGAGCCGACAGATCAGGGATTGAAATTCAAAAAACGTCTGCAGACTACCCTGGCTGGCTTCAGCCTGATAGGGGGTATAGGCCGTGTAGAATTCACCCCGGCGGGCAATTTCATCCACGGCAGCAGGAATAAAATGATCGTAGGCACCGCCGCCCTGCATGCAGACACGTGACGTCGGTCCGACGTTCTTTGCTGCGAGTCTGCTGACATGTGCCTGCAGCTCCATTTCGGTCAGCGCGGGGGGAATCTCAAGGGGGCGATCCAGTCGGAGCTCAGAAGGGATGGTCGCGAATAAAGCTTCCAGCGAGTCAACGCCGATCGTTTTCAGCATTTCCTGCTGCTGTTCTGGTGTGTTGAAAATGTAGGGCACGGTTCACTCGATAAAAAACGTGATTTTGGTAAACGCTGTGGGATTATAGTCGCCGAAGAAGCGTGGGAACTCTGTTTTATCCATTTTCGGAGGGGATCGACGGAATCGACTTCCTCGAATCAGAAAAGTACAGTGAACAACCGGTGTCATCGGGTCACTGCCAGGTTGGCCTGTTAGCTTCAGTGGGCTTCTGACTCACAAAACTTTTTGTAGTCGTCGGCGTTCATGAACTGATCCAGTTCTGCGGGGTTCGACATTTTGACTTTTGTGATCCAGCCGGCACCGAAAGGATCATCAGACAGAGGAGACTGATCATCCACGAGGGCTTCGTTTGCCTCCACAATTTCCCCGCTGACAGGGGCGTAGAGATCGCTGACGGCTTTGACACTTTCGACTTCGCCGAATACTTTGCCGGCTTCGCATGTTGACCCGATTTTCGGGAGTTCAATATAAACCAGATCGGTCAATTGATTTACAGCGAAATCAGAAATTCCGACAGTCGCAATATCGCCTTCGACGCCGACCCATTCATGTGTTTTGGTAAATTTTAAGCTGGCCTGATCCATGATCGCATTACCCTCTGTGTTATTTCTTTTCGCTGGGATTCGAACGGCTGATACCCTGAAAAAAGAAGTCTATAATTCCCTGATGACTCACTGTTGACGATACAGAGATTTGTTCCATTTGAAAAGGAATCAGTGAGGGAAATTCCATGACTCCCGCGGTATATCTGCGAGATCCGGAATTGCCGTTTCTTACAGGCAGGAGTGTTCGGCGCAGCAAAGCGGTGAGGGGGCCAGTTGTTTCATGCTGATGCGGAATATTCATTTAGACAGCGGGTGAAAAAAGACTCAATGCGGAGGCATGTTTTCTTCTTCGACCTTGTGCAGTTTTTCCAGGCGTCGCGCGTGTCTGCCACCTTCGAATTCCTCTTTAAGCCAGATTTCGATCATGCGGTTGACGAGTCGATCTCCCAGCAGATCAGCAGACAGGCAGAGTACGTTGGAATCGTTGTGCAGACGGCTCATCTGGGCGGTGATATCATCGTGGCAGGGTGTGGCGCGCACTCCCGGAAATTTATTGGCGACAATGCACATTCCCATACCAGTACCGCAGATCAGAATCCCCCGATCGATCGTTTTTTCACCGATGGCTCTCGCGACTTTCACCGCATAGTCGGGGTAGTCGACGCTCTCTCCATCATCGGGACCATAATCTAAGGCCACATGCCCCAGCTGGTTGAGGAGAGTGAGGATCTTGACCTTCGTAGCAAATCCCCGGTGATCGCTGGCAACTGCAATTTTCATCGAAACTCTTTTGTATCAAGTGGCAAGAGAAGAATTAAAATAATGAGGAACCCTGATTCCGTAAATGTACGCTGTGATTTTCCTGTTGAGAGATTTCTGGAGTGAATCAGGATTTATATCAAACCCGCAGCGGGTAGATTATTTATCGTAACGAGTGAATGTTTGACGGGTTAACATTATCTTCATAATGGTAAGGTTAATGGTTTACCAGCCATTATAGCAAGTGAGCTCTCACAGCTCATGTAGAAAATGAGGATTGAAAAAAGATTATCTCAGGCGGGTGGAAATACAGGCTGCTTATCAGTTTTGTGGGATATTGATCTGATTAACAATCTGGGTAAGGTGCTTTTCGATTTCATTTTTACAATCGACATAGCATTGAAAGCCTCCCCCAATCGGATCAGAGACGTCTTTTCCTTCCACAGACAGCAGTTTGACGGATTCTTTCAGGTCGGGACGCTCTGCCAGGATCGCTGCCCGATGACTCTGGGTCATGGTAAAAAGATAATCAGACTGGTCCAGGAGTCGTTCGGTCAGTGGCTGGCTCTCATGTGCCTGGATGTCAATGCCCTGCTCAGCCAGGATGGCGACTCCTTCCGGGCTGGGAGGCGAGCCCATGGCGGCAGCAAGGCCCGCTGACCCTACAATAAAGCCCCTGTCAGACAGCTCATCTTCCTGGCACTTCAGCTTATCTGCCAGCAATTTGCGAAACAGGCCTTCTGCCATCGGGCTGCGGCAGGTGTTTCCTGTGCAAATAAACATGTATATTTCGCTGGAGAGACGTTTGAGGGTGGTTTCAGTGACCACACCAGGCTGGAGAATTTTCCATTGATTATCGGTAATCCCCACGATGGTAGACTGGTCCCCAAAGCGAGACGGGCCATCATCAATCACCAAAGCGACTTCTTCTCCATAATCTTCAATAAGGGAATCTGCTGTCTGATATTTTGAATCTTCGTTCAGGAGTACCAGTGGTGAAGGGGAGAGTCGCATCGTCTGAAAAATGATTTCATGCGCAGGGGCGCGAAGTCTGATCTGACTGCCGGGACAGATTTCTGACTGCACTTCGGGGGGCAGTTGTGAGAACAGGCTGCCTGGCTGGGGGCGTTCCAGTTCCAGTACGACAGGACCTGGCCAGCAGCGTTTGGCCAGTTTTCGTGCCAGGGGTGGCATTTCCGGCAGATAATCCTGTGCCTCGTCAAAGCCTTTCACACACAGGACCAGCGGCTGGTCACCACCAGAGAGGGAACGTAATTTCGCCATCGCGACGGGGCTGAGCGACTGGCCTGCGATCACATAGGCTGTCGCAGTGGGAAAAGCGACGAGTTCTCCTTTTGCCAGGTACTGGACAGCAAGATGAATCACATCGCGGATGTCGTCAGTCTGTTTTAGATTGATCCGTTCGGTCATGAACAATTTAAGCCTTCATTTTGTCGCAGAAAGTATTTTCCGCGCAATTCAACGGTCAAAAGTGTTAAGAATTTCAGGTCCGCGACGAATCACGATCAAAGTATCCCCGCTGCGTTAAATTCGATGGGAGCGACTCCTTATCACTGATAATAACCGGCTAAATTCGATTGATCAAGCTGCTGGAAAAATTGATGCTCATAAGGTATTATCATTGGGCCGTTTATGACGCTTACAGAAGAGCTCTTCTTTAGAGAATATCAAGAAATTCGGAAATCATAACGATTTCCGCTTTCTGGATCGTTAAGATGGCTACCATTGACGGGCAGGGATTTCATTCCAACCTCAGACAGTTCTCCAGATTTGATAAGCAATTCGATCTATGGCTCCATTAAGTTCTCCCCGTAAAAGTACCCCTAAACGGTTACGCCTGAGAAAATCCTTGCGTTCTCTAATCGAATTTGGTGGTGGCGACCAGATTGACCAGAGCCAGTTTCAATCGACGACCCGCAAGTTATACGATGGCCCGGCCGGCGCCGTGCTTTATCTGGCGAGTAAATTATCCCTGCATGATCCGCTGGTGGGACGTATTCTCAAGACGCGACGTTTTGATGTATCAGAGTTCCGCAGCATTTTGGATATTGGCTCAGGAGCGGGGCAGATCCTGGGGCATTTACTGCGTGAAACGCATCCCGATGCTCGACTGGTTGCCTGTGATTTATCTCACCAGATGCTGAAACGGGCTCGCACCCGCATGAGCAGCCTGCGTCCGAATTACCTTTCCGCCGATATGACGAATCTGCCTTTTCAAGATGAATCATTCGATTGTGTGACCTGTGGCTGGGTGCTGGAGTATGTGGCTGATCCCCGACATGGTCTGATGGAGATCCATCGCGTATTGCAACCAGGGGGAAGTCTGTTTCTGCTGGCGACGGAGGATAAATTCTCCGGCATGCTCAACAGCCGTACCTGGAAATGTCGTACCTACAATCGAATCGAACTCAAACAGGCATTTGAAGAATCAGGACTGCCCTGGAAAGAGCAGCACTGGTTCACTCCCATCCATCAGTTCCTCAAGCTGGGAGGCATCATTGTCGAAGCCACCAAGCCTCTGGAACCGGCCGAAATTCAGTCCTGATAACGAACCTTGCTCCAGTCTTTTGCCAGTTCACAGAGTGCCTGCAGAGTCTGGGGGTTGGCACTACAGGCTGTGATTCCGGGCAGCCGCAGCATGTCGGCCCGCTCATCCATCCAGTGTTCGTGGAAATTCACGGATTCGCCATTGTGAACCCAGACCGCATCTCCCCCCAGAATGCGGGCGATATGCAGCGACACCGGGAAGTCATAGACATTCGGAGTATGTATCAATGACCCTCCAAACGCGCCGGTTGCCAGATGATCATAAATGCTGCCGGGCATTTCTTCCGGTGGCACGCCTTCCAGTCCGGTTGCTGAGACGAGTTCTGCATTTGAGGTGTCTTTGTCCTGAAAGCCGATGAGGTAGATTTTCGGGGAATCGGGTCGACTCGCGGGATCGATGGCTGGCATGTCATCCAGAACCTCGCGCGCCGGTCGACTCAGGTCATCGGATCCACAGACGACGCGCTGATGTACGGCTTCGACCCACGTCCCCTGTGCGCCTGTCTCCGGAATATAAACCAGCGAGTAATGAACTGTCTCGCTGTCGCGCAGATGCACCATGACACAATAGCCGTCGGCAGTTTTATCGCGATACTGTTTCGTGCCATCAATGGGATCGATTGATATGACATAAGGAGAGTCCTCGGCAAAGCGGTGCAGGTCTCCCGTTTTTTCTTCGGCTTCGATGCGACACTCGCGGAACAGCGGATCGCGGTCGCGTAAGGCAGCGACAATCAGTTCCTGTAATGTCAGGTCTGCCAGCGTCAATGCGTCCGTGAGGGCACTGCCTGACGTTTTATTTTCCACGGCAATGTTGAAGTGCCTCAATCGTTTGGCGATGGCTCCCGACCAGCGGAGAATTTCAGGCAGGTGTGTCTGCAGGGCGGTCAACAGTGCGTTCAGTTCCATGACATAGCTCATTTCAGAATGAATTCAGTTTGGTATTAAGCAGAGGGCCTATTGTTTCGTTTCTGTTCCAGATATTCAATGACCAGCGTCGCGACATCGATGTGGGTCGCCGACTGAAAACCGCGCCAGCCTGGCACCGCATTGACTTCCAGCAGATAGCATTCATCCGGTGCCTCCGCAGGAGAGAGCAGATCAACGCCTGCGAATTCTGCATCAGTCAGCGCCGCTGCGCGGACCGCCAGTTCGACTTCCCGATCCGTGGGGTGATAGAGTTCGGCCTGTCCCAGGCGAGAGACATTCGTGCGAAAATCATTATGACCGTGTCGGCGGATGGCGCCGATCAGTTTCCCATTCAGCAGCAGGATCCGCACGTCATAGCCGGGATGGGCAATATACTGCTGCAGGTAAATCACCGCCTGGGTACGTTCCAGCGTGCGAAAGGAACGATAGGCGAGATCGGGATCGCTGATGCGAAAAATACCACGTCCTTCTGAACCAAACAGCGGTTTGACGACGACGTCTCCCCCCAACTGGTGAAAGTGCTGCAATGCTGCTTCAGAAGATTCACAGATCGCTGTGGCTGGAACAGGCAGACCGGCGGCGGCAAGTCGGGAGGTGGTCAGATATTTATCGACAGCACATTCGATCGCGCGCGCAGAATTGAAGACGGTGACACCTGACTGTTCCAGCCGGCCTAACAGGTCCATGCGAAAAACGACCTGTTCCAGAGAGCCGGGAGGCATCGTGCGAATGATCAGGCAGTCGAAATGCGGCAGGTTGATTGGGGTCTGTTCTGCATCATAGCTGAAAAACTGTTCGCGCGCATGGTTATTGACGAAAGCCGCCATGTCGCGAAATTCGATCTTGGACGCTTCGTGTCCGCGTGCGCCGGCTGCCTGCTGGAGTTGATCGCAGTACCAGCTGATCTGATTTCCCAGAATGGCAATCTGCACGAAGGTTATTCCATTTTTGAGACGGATGCCGAAAAGTTAGAATCCAAAACTGTTTTTCAATAACCCCGTATTCAGCTGGCCGAACTGAAAGACATTTCCGGTATCCAGGTTCTGAAAGATGATGACCGCGGGGCTGAAGAAACTGGGGTCGATTTCATAGAAGTCATGATTGGCTTCTGCGAAGACTTCCAGAAAAGGTTTTCCATAACAGGCGGCCGAACTGGAAGGAATGGTTGGGCCGATTTCCTGCAGTGATTCATCATCTCCGGTGACCCAGAGAGTGACGGAACCACCGTACAGAATGGAGTCATTGGTACGTCCGATGCCCGTCAGATGATCTTTTGCCACCGGTGCCAGCGGTGCGGTGCCAAAACCGGCCTGGACCCGATGCACATCAAACTTGCACTCCAGCAGTTTATGCATGGCGGTTTCCACGGAGCGGGCGATGACCTGCATATTCCCGGCGATACTGGAAGTGGGAGCCACCAGCAGCACGATGTTTTTGGGATCGACGCCTGTCGCTTTGGAAATTTTCTCAATCACGTCCACGCCGGGCAACGTGTTGGCTTCCAGCACGCCGACGGTCTTCTCAGGTGATTCACCAAACGCGAGAACACGATACAGATCTTCTGCTTCCGCAGCAGCCCGCATGGGGCCGGAGCCCATGGCAAAGAAATTGTCGACGTCAATTTTCCAGCCGGCATACTGACTCAGCAGACAGGCTTCGACGGGGTGGTCGGTCTGAACCTGCAGGTAAGGTAAGGGCAGAGCTTCCAGTTCTCCCGGAATGAGTTGAATCTCGCAGAGATCGGCCATACAGATGCGGGCCAGTAATAAACCGGCCTGCAGGCCTGCGGGGGTTTCAACTCCGCAATCCACCACGACCGCGCCGTTCTGCAGGGCATGCGGTATGACTTTGAGTTCACCCGCCCTGGCCAGCAGCTGTTCGGTTAACAGGCACGCTCGTTCGTTTAAAACTCCACTCATAATATTTCATTCAATTCGAAGTACTGGGTAGAAAAAAGAGATGCGTCTGGGGAAGGCGTTTACAGGCAACCCACTTCCGTCATAATCGTGCGGGTACGTTCAATCAGTTCGGGGGTGCAGGCCGGGAACGGATGGAGCAGGGTATCGTGTTCGATGACCCCACGCAGGCGGAGTGCGGTTTTCATCGAGCCAATGATGTAACCCACATTCATGGTTCCATCGGGGCAGACAAAGACTTCAAATAACCGGACGATGGCTTCCTGGAATTGAACCGCTGCCTGGTGGTTGCCAGCGGCGGCAGCTTCGTAAAGCTGGACGAATAATTCCGGCCCAACATTGGCCAGCCCGGGCACCGTACCGTCAGCGCCTGCCAGCACGACAGCGTGGACCAGCATTTCAGCACCGGTAAACAGCTTCATACCGGGAGGTTTATTAGCCACCAGCCGATGAAATCCCACGGCATCTCCGCTGGAGTCTTTGACGCCGATCACAGTCCCTTCTCTCCCCAGGGTCATGAGCGTGTCTAATTCGATTTTGACTTTGGTCATCACGGGAATGTCGTAAGCAAAAATGGGAATGTCGACCGCTTTGCGAATCGTGCGGTAATGGACGAGCATGTCTTTCTGGCTGGCCGGGTAATAAAACGGGGGGCAGACCACGATGGCATCGGCGCCCTGTGCTTTAGCGACTTTCGCCTGCTCGATAATCTGTTCGGTACCCGGAGCAATCACTCCCACCAGCAGGGGAACGCGGCCATCCACAACTTTGACTGCGATTTCCGTTGCCTCGTGACGATCGGCTTCACAGAGCAGAGGCCCTTCTCCCGATGTGCCAAACAGGAACAGTCCATGGGCTCCCTTGTCGAGCATGAATCGGTAAACGGATTCAGCAGAAGCGGGGTCCAGCCTGCGATCGGGAGTCAGAGGTGTAATGACCGGAGGGAGAACTCCCTTCAGTTGTTCGGAAAGGTTGATTGCCATGAGATCTCGTACCAGAAGCTAAAATGAAAACATACAGGGACCCGTTCTGGTTTTGCAGATGTTGTGTCACAGGTGCACAGATCTGGAAACTGCAATGGCCAGAAAGCAGGATCGGTCAGGAATTAATTTATACCAAACTGGATTCCCAGATGCGATGAATCAAAGGGCCCGAGAGCAGGAATCTGGCAGTCAGACCGGATTTCAGACTGAATCAAGGGCCTGAATTGCTGATCGGGACGATTCTAAGGAAGATAGGGAATCTTCCGTTACCGGAGTCTGCGCCAGCGCCGGAGAATAAGAGGTCTGCTGCTTTGATTCAGAGAATTTTATCTGCGGAATGAAAAAAAGAACTGGAGTGGGCATCTGGGTGATCGATATAATGGGCTCGTATGAGAAACGAACAACAGCAGACAATCTGTCTCGACCATCAATGCGAAGAAGATCAGGCCACGCCGTTTGGTATGGTCTGTCCTGAATGCAAGCGTCGACTTTATACCAGGCCCCCCCGGGGTAATCTGATGAGCTTCTGGGAAAGCCAGCCCGTGGCTTTCACTCTCGACCGTGAACCCTGCTTTGCCTACTCACTGATGTGGGAAGATTATCGTATACGATCAATCCATCTGCCCGAGCTGAATGTGGCAGCCCCTGATTCCTCTGAAGTAGAGTCGCATTCCTGATTAGAATGAACGGCCTGGCTGATCCGTTGTATCGGCTGCCAGTTCTTCGTCTTTCAGGTCAGAGACGAACATGCAACCCGGGCTGTGCGTGATGGCAAACTCCGGTCTGGCCTGCATGAGCACTGCCTGCGGAGTCACGCCACAAGCCCAGAAGACGGGCAGTTCATCCGGTTTGACGGAGACAGCATCTCCATAATCGGGTGTTGAGAGATCAGTAATTCCCAGCTGTTCCGGAAATCCCAGATGCACGGGGGCTCCATGGACGGCGGGAAATCGACTGGTAATCTGCACCGCGCGAATGGCATCCGCCGGTTTGAAGGGACGCATGGAAACCACGAGCGGGCCGCTGAACATTCCCGCGGATTCACAGGGAATTGTCGTGCGATACATGGGAACGTTGACACCCTGGTCAATATGTCGCACGGAAAGTCCTGCGGCGATCAATGCTTCCTCAAACGTGAAGGAACAGCCAATCAGGAAGGCGACGAAGTCATTCTGCCAGAGCGAAGTGATGTCTGTGGGTTCGTCTACAAGCTCACCACGCCGCCAGACACGGTAGCGGGGGAGATCGGTGCGCAGGTCGGCACTTTTTGCCAGAATCTGCGGACAGGGATCACCGGGTACGGTGACTTCCAGCAGGGGACAGGGTTTGGGGTTCTTTTCACAGAACTCCTGAAACTGAAGGGCCTCTGTCTGTGGAAGGATCACGAGATTCGCCTGGGCAAACCCGGGGGCGAGCCCCGATGTCTGCCCGGTGAATTCTCCGTTGCGACACGCCTGTCGCACGAGTGCGCCTGTCTTCAATGAAGATCGATCCACGCTCATCAGTAACTACTTTGCAGTGGCAATGACTTCGGAACTGGTGATTTTGACATCTTCCAGCGGGCGGTCACTGTGATTCGTTTCCATATCACCGATGGACAGCACGACGGCTTCACTTTCGGCGTCGCTGGTTTTGCCGAAGACGGTGTACTGGTTATCCAGGTGCGGAACCCGGCCCAGGCAAATGAAAAACTGCGAGCCAGCGGAATTCGGATCACTGGTACGGGCCATGGAAAGGATACCGGTTTCGTGGGGCAGATTATTGAACTCGGCATCAATGGTATAACCAGGGCCACCAGTTCCCGTACCCTGCGGGCAGCCGATCTGGACGACGAAATCGGGAATCACACGGTGAAAAATGATACCATCATAAAAGCCGATTTTGGTCAGACCGATGATATTTTTGCAGTGTCCCGGGGCCACATCGGGATACAGGTCAGTTTTGATAGTACCTTTTGTAGTTTCGAACACGACCTGATAGTTGAATTTTTCAAAATCAACATCAGCCAATGCGGCATCTACTTCAGCACGACGGTTTTCGGACACGGTAATTTTCCTTCTCTTTAAATCTGTGTTTTCGATACGATATTCTGATGTAGTGGCCCTGATGTCACCTTACCGCCTGACACACAAAATCACAAAGCAGATGGAAATAATTATGACCAGAACCTGTATTTCCAGGTCGGCGACATTCTGAATGCAGCCTGCATTGGTGAACAGATCGTTGGTGTGATTCCAGTTAATCAGCTCTGCCAAAGCCACCGCCGCCCGGGGTTTTGATCGTCAATTTGTCGCCGGCTTCAATGGAGAGGGAGAATTTCCCTCCCAGTGATTCTGTCGTGGATCCGTCCGCTTTTTCCAGTAGATTTTCTCCTATCTGTCCGGGAGAACCGCCGGCCAGTCCGAAGGGGGCGTAATCTCCCCGGCGTTCGGAGATCAGGGAAATCTTGAGTGGTTTGAGGAATTCAATCTGGCGGATAATGCCCGCGCCACCAGGGTATATCCCGGCGCCCCCGGATCCGTGGCGGATGGAAAATTCGTGCAGTCTGACTGGGTAGCGGCGTTCAATAATCTCGGCGTCCGTCAGGCGGGTATTTGTCATGTGAGTATGCACGGCGTCCGCGCCAGGCTGCGCGGCAGTTGCGCCACTTCCGCCACAGATGGTTTCGTAGTAACCGAAGGTCTCATCTCCGAACGTGAGGTTGTTCATGGTGCCCTGGCTGGCAGCTGCTTTGTTGAGCGCGCCCAGTAACGTATCGACCGTACGCTGCGAGGTTTCCACGTTGCCGCCGACCATCGCCGCACATTCTGCGGGCGTCTCCCGTTCGGGGGGATTCAGAAAACATTCGGGCAGAATGATTTCAATGGGAGTCAGCACGCCGCTGTTCAGGGGGATGTCTTCCTGAATCAGGCAGCGGAAGACATACAGTACGGCGGCATTCACAATGGCCCGATTGGCATTCAGATTGGTTTCCAGAACGGGTCCTGTGCCAGTAAAGTCGACAATAGCGCTGGCACCCTTGATCGTGATTTTTACAGAGAGTGGCGCTGCGTTATCCAGGTGATCGGTGAAGGAATAAACGCCATCTTCTATCTCAGACAGGACAAGTTGCATTTTTTCCGTGGCTGCCTGCTGGATATGTTTCATGTAAGCCAGCACCACTGTCAACGAGTAACGTTTTACCAGGTCGTTCAGCAGGCTCACGCCACAATTGTTGGCAGCCACCTGGGCCGAGACATCCGCCAGGTTATCCTCGACCGAACGAGAGGGAAACTCGCCTGAGCTGAGCAGTTCACGCAGTGCATCTTCACGCGACGTGCCCTGATCGACCAGCTTGAAGTTGCGAATCAGTACGCCTTCGTCTGCCAGCGTTTTGGAAAAGGGGGGCATGCTGCCAGGCACGATTCCGCCGATCTCCGCGTGATGGGCGCGACTGGCAGTGAAGAAGATCAGTTCGTCTGATTCCGGGTGATGCACGGGAGTGATTACGGTGACATCGGGCAGATGCGAGCCCCCCCGATAAGGGTCGTTCGTCACGTAGACATCGCCGGGCGCCAGCTCCGGATTGTCGGCGATAATGCGCTTGACGGTTTCACTCATCGCGCCCAGATGCACGGGGATGTGAGGCGCATTGACGACCAGGTCACCCGTGGATGAAAAGACGGCACAGCTGAAATCGAGTCGTTCCTTGACATTGGTGGAGATCGATGTTCGCTGCAGTGTGATGCCCATCTGTTCGGCGATGGAGGCAAACAGATTGTTGAATATTTCCAGCATCACCGGGTCGGCAGTGGTGCCAATCCTGGTCTGTGTTGCAGAACTTTCAGAGGTCTCCTGAATCAGTGTTTCGCCCCGCGCGAGAATGCGGGCTGTGAAGCCGGGGTCAATGATGACGGTCGAAATCGCTTCACAGATGATTGCCGGTCCCGTAATCTGATCACCGGGATGCAGGTCGTCGCGCAGGTAGACCGCCGTGGGTTGAATCGTTCCCTGGAAACAGGCCTGTGTCGTTTCCAGTGGTGCCGGACTGCGAGGCATCAATTCGGTTTCCGGAAGGTGAGGTTCTTCCATGCGGCCCACAATTTCGGTACGCATCGCGGTGACTTCGACAGATCGGCTCTTGTGCGTGTAACCATACAATCGCTGGTGTTCCTGTTCAAATCGGGTGAGTTCGTCCTGGCCTGTCTGACAGGTGACCTGGATGGTGGCATCGGTGCCGAGATAACGCATTTCCAGCGAGTGCAGTGGAGGATCAATGCGTTCAGCCGGGATGCCTTCTGCGCGGACTTCTTCATACACGCTCTGATCAAGTTCGGCAAATCGCTGCTGTAATTCCTGTTTGAGATCTGCGTTCCAGGGCTGCAGGACCGACTGCTGTCCGAATCGACGGACGTCGGCCTGACCGATGCCGAACGCACTCAGGATACCCGAATAAGGGTGGATCAGAACTTCATGAATTCCGAGCGAACGGGCAATCGCACAGGCATGCTGAGAGCCGGCACCCCCGAAGCTGACCAGGGCATAATCGGCGGGATCGTAGCCCCGGGCGACCGAGATATTACGGATCGCGCGGACCATGTTGGCGTTTGCGATTTGCAGAAAGCCTTCCGCCAGTTCGAGAGGAGTGTAGGTTTTCCCCATGGGAGAAGCCGCGATCTCTTCGCAAAGCTGAGTCAGACGCTGCTCGACGGCGTGCCTGTCCAGAACGAAGGGGAAGCGACTGGGAATGATTTTACCCAGGTACAGGTTCAGATCAGTAACCGTGAGCGGGCCGCCACGCCCATAGCAGGCGGGACCGGGATCTGCACCGGCACTGTCAGGACCGACGTGCAGTTTGATGCCGTCAAAGCCACAGATACTGCCTCCGCCTGCGGCAACCGTTTCGATGCTCAGCATGGGGGCCACAATCCGCACGCCGGCCTTACGGGTTTCGAATTCCCGCTCGTATTCGCCGTCGAAACGGGAGACATCGGTGCTCGTACCTCCCATGTCAAAGCCGATGGACCGGGGGAAACCGGCGATTTCCGCGACACGCGAATAGCCGATTACGCCCCCCGCAGGGCCAGAGAGAATACTGTCTTTGCCGACAAAATGGTTCGCATCGACGAGACCGCCTGCCGACGTCATGAGTTTCAATTCACAGTTTTGGAGCGGCGTGCGCAGTTTGCGGATATAGTCTTTGAGAATCGGGTTCAGATAGGCGTCCATCACCGTCGTATCTCCGCGGGAGACAATTTTAATGAGCGGCGAGAGCCTGCTGGACACACTGATTTCGTCAAAGCCGGCCTCTGACGCCAGGCGGGCGACCAGTTCTTCATGTTGGGGGTTGGCGAATGAATGGAGCAGGCAGATCGCCAGTGATTCCACGCCGGTCGCTTTAAGTTGATCGAGTTGCTCCCGAATGCGAGCAGGATCGGGGGGATGGAGTACATTGCCTCCAGCGTCGATGCGTTCATCGATTTCCAGGGCGATTTCAAAGAGGGGCTCCGGTTTTTGAATGGCCAGATCGAACAGGCGGGGACGGTCCTGGTTGCCGATCAGCAGGACGTCTGCAAAGCCTTTGGTGGTGATGAAGGCTGTACGGGCTCCCTTGCGGGTGAGCAGGGCATTGGTGCCGCGCGTGGTTCCCAGTTTGACGCTGATCTCGGAAATCGGATCGGATTTTTTCAGACCCAGAATCCAGCGGATGGCCAGCACGGGAGCCTCTTCACCGGATGAGAGTTCATAGCCTGTGGAGGGTTGCACGGTGGAAGGGATCGCGGGGGAGAAGGTCAGGGTGCCGGTCTGGCTGTCAAACCGCGTCACTTGTGCGGTATGCAAGGATTTTCCCTCTTCATTCAGAAATTCAATCTGGTACTCCTGCCAGAAGTTTGCCGGGTTGCTGACCCGGGAGGGGTCGACAATCGTATCAGGGGCCGTTATTTCCTGTACATGACCTTTGGTGATACCCGAGCTGAGAGTCTTAAAGGGAATGAATTCACCCTCGGGCGAGCGGGCGATGCAGTCTGTGAAGGTACCGCCGACATCAATCCAGAATTCCCACTTTCTCGCTGAATTTTCCGATTTCATTTCATCCATTTCATCAAATATTCCGTAGGCTTTCACAATTATTTTCTAGAATTTTTTGAATTCCCTGATGTAAACTTGCGTATGAGATATCAGAACAGATTCCCGACCCCAGTGAAAGTGCTGCACCGGGTGGCGGGAGAAAAGCACTTTATAAAATACCGGAAACGAAAGAGTGACCGGTTGTGCTTGAATTATGTGCACCGCGATCTATAATTGTCATGCCTGCCCGCTGCGGATCAAAACGCGGCGAAAGCAGCCTGATCTAAACTGATGAACCAAACCGTGTTCGGCTGGAACATCCCCTTCTCACTCACTTGGAGAAATCTGTCAATGAACAACTACACTCCTGATTATTACGAGCAGGATACAACGGCTGGCGGCGGCGTCTTTGCCATTGACGCTATTGCTTCCGAGCGCGCCGCATTCATCCGCAAGACCTACATGCATCTTGCAGGTGCGATTTTTGTTTTTATGGGCTTGGAATTTATCATTCTGAATACCCCCGCATTATTGCGACCTGTTATGGGACTGTTTAGTGCCAGTCCCTGGATCATTCTGATTGCTTTCCTGGGTGCCAGCTGGATTGCCAGTTCGATGGCTTCAAGTGCCAAATCACTGGGTACTCAATATGCCGGCTTGGGACTCTATACCCTGGCCGAAGCAATCATCTTTGTGCCGATCCTCTACTTTGCGCGTGAAATGTCAGATCCGACAGTAATTCCGATCGCTGCGATCATTACGCTCTGCATTTTTGGGGGACTGACGGCGTATGTTTTGGTGACAGGCGCGAACTTTTCCTACCTGGGTGGTGGCCTGACTATCGCTCTGCTGGCTGCGATTGGCATCGCATTCGGTGCTGCATTGTTCGGGTTCTCACTGGGCCTCTGGTTTGCTGCTGCGATGGTGCTCTTAATGAGCGGTTTCATTTTGTATGAAACATCGAATGTGCTGCATCAATATGCGACCAATCAGTATGTGTCTGCTTCACTGGCTTTGTTCGCCTCTGTGGCCACACTGTTCTGGTATGTACTGCGAATCGTGATGATGTTCAGCTCTGACGACTAAACGAGCTTGAACTTCTGTATGATATAAATTTAAAAGCCCCGACAGAGTGATCTGCCGGGGCTTTTTTATGTTGAAACGCTGTTTTGCAGCTTTAATACAGGCTGGCGACATAGTCACCATAGCCGTTGAAGGGCTTGGTTTCGTAGCGTTTTTCTGTGCCCAGCATCCATTCTGTGCGCTGGCTCCAGCGGGGATGGGGGACGTCCGGATTCACATTCGCGACAAATCCATATTCGGCTGGGTTGACGGTATTCCAGAAGGTGGCGGGCTGGTCTTTGGTCAGTCGGATTTTTACGATCGATTTGCCCGACTTAAAGCCGTACTTCCAGGGAACGACAAGTCGAATGGGAGCGCCATTCTGTTTGAGTAAGGGGGCGCCGTACAGGCCGGTGGCGATGAAGGCCAGATCATTCATCGCTTCGGGCATACTCAAGCCTTCCATATAAGGCCACGGCCAGGTTCCCGGTCCGCTCGATTCCATGTAAGGTGCCTGTTTTGGCTTGTTGAAGGTTTCGAAGGCGACAAATTTCGCAGTCGCTTTGGGTTCCACGAGTTTCAGCAGGCTGGCCAGGGGAAAGCCGGTCCAGGGCACGCACATGGCCCAGGTTTCGACACAGCGATGTCGATAGGCGCGTTCTTCAAATTTCATCTCTTTGAACAGATCGTCCAGATCAAATGTGCGGGGTTTTTCGCATTCCCCTTCCACTGTCACAGACCAGGGAGCCGTTTCGAACTTCTCCACGTATTTCCAGGCCTGTTTGGAAGTCGGGCCGGTGAATTCATAAAAGTTGGTGAATTTTTCCGCTTCGATGGCCTCTGTTTCGGGCCGCCCGTATTCGAAAGCCGGATTTCGCTGTGCCGGGTAGATGGATATTGCATCCTGGGGTAGCGGCGTGCTCGCTCCTGCCTGTTCGATTTCTTCCTTTGTGGCCTGCTCACAACTGGAAAGCAGGCCGGCAAACCCGGCGATGCCCACTCCCTGCCCCAGCCGCGCCAGGAATTCCCGGCGGTATAATTTCCGGTTCTGAAAGACTTCGAAGGGCGTGTGTTCGTGTTCCGGAACGTTCCAGATTTTTCGGATGTGGTGATTCATCGAAGTTCCTTATCGTGAGTCTGCTGAGCGAAGAAGCTTTCTGGCGAGACTGCGGTTTTACTGGTTCTCCCCGGGAGGCATTTCAGATTCCTACTGCTGGTAATATCAGTATAACCGTCAGGTTGCACGCAAAATAGCCTGTTTCGTTGATTGCTTCAACCTTTATATCTTTGTCAGACCACCCGGATTCCGAAGTTAGAAGTGTTCGTTTACGTAGAAAAGTTCAGCCAGTCTTCTCAGTTTGACATCCGATGCAGATCGGCCGTTCGTGGGAAGCGAGTCTGATGTATAAAGAGTGGTTCGATGAAATACGACATTGTAATTATTGGAAGTGGTCCCGCCGGACAAAAGGCGGCGATCGCTGCTTCGAAGCTGGGGAAGCGTGTGGCCATTGTGGAACGCAACTTTCGTGGCATGGGGGGCGTCTGCCTGCATAAGGGGACGATCCCGTCCAAGACGATGCGCGAAGCCATATTGTACCTGACCGGCTATCGTCACCGGGATGTTTACAGCAAATGGTATCGCCGCAAGCGTCGGATCACGATGCAGGACCTGCGACTGAAGCTGGCCGACGTGGCGGAGCATGAACTGGAAATCATTCATGATCAGCTGGAACGCAACGGTGTGGAAATCTTTATTGGTGAAGCGAAGTTCGTCAGCCCGCATGAAGTGGAAGTCGCCTGCGAAACAGGGCGAAAGCAGCTGTATGGCGATTTTATCCTGGTCGCCACTGGTACCAAGCCTTCCCGTCCGCCGCACATCCCCTTTGATGGCGAGACGATTTTTGACTCCGATGAAATTATCGATCTGAAACAGATCCCGCGTTCGATGATTGTTGTGGGTGGTGGCGTGATTGGTATCGAATACGCCATCATGTTTGCGACGCTGGGTGTGGAAGTCACCGTGCTGGATGGGCGCGATCGTCTGCTGGAGTTTTGTGACCGCGAGATCATTGACGCGCTGATTCACCATGCCCGCTCGCTGGGCATGATCTTCCGGATGGGAGAAGAGGTCGTCGGCATCGAGCGGTTTTCTGATTCAATGGCGGCAGTTCAGACCGAAAGCGGAAAACGTCTGGTTGCGGATTCCGTGTTGTATACGGTGGGGCGCGTTGGTGATGCGGAAGAGTTGAATTTTCAGGCAGCCGGTCTGGAGCCGGATGAACGAGGTCGCCTGTGGTGTAACGAAGAACATCAGACGTGGGTGCCACACATTTACGGAGCCGGCGATATAGTGGGCTTTCCGGCGCTGGCCAGTGTTTCGATGGAACAGGGCCGCCGCGTAGTGTGTAATGCCTTCAATGAACCGTTTGAAGCATTCGACCTGATGCCCTACGGATTATTCACGATCCCGGAAATTTCGATGGTCGGTAAAACGGAGCAGCAGCTGACGGAATCGCATATTCCGTATGAGGTCGGCGCAGCCCGTTATCGGGAAATTGCCCGTGGGCAGATTTCAGGTGACCGGGACGGGATGTTGAAAATTCTGTTTCATCGGGAAACGTTGAAGATTCTGGGTATCCATGCGATTGGTGAAGCCGCGACCGAGATTGTGCACATTGGTCAGACCGTCATGTCGTTTGGCGGGACGATCGAATATTTCCGAAACGCCGTCTTCAATTACCCGACGATGGCAGAATGCTACAAAGTAGCTGCCTTCGATGCGTTTGAAAAAATGAGCCTGGATCGTCTGTTTGAAGAATCGAAGCTCACCAAAATCAGTGTGGACGCTGCTTTGACCGTGGCGGTAGAGGAACCAGTAGAGTCAGATGAAGAGGAAATCGTAGAAGTCTAACCGGTAGCAAGCTGACTTCTTTGAGGTCGGATCGCAGTCTGAAGGTCGCTGCGAATCATATTTGTCATCCACTCCAGGCGCTCCGTATCCGCTGGAGTGCCAGTTGAAAGTCAGCTGGTACTCCAGCGGTAATTTTCATCCGCAGGTCAGTCACGGGGTGTGAGAATTCAATCTGCTCCGCGTGTAATGCCTGTCTCGTGATCAACTCGCGGTCCTCCAGGAGCCTGGCATCGTTGCCATAAAAGTCATCGGCGATGATGGGGAATCCCAGGTCTGACAGATGCACGCGGATCTGATGCAGACGCCCGGTTCTGGGAAACGCGCGGATCAGCGAATGGCCGGGCAAGCGTTGCACCACTTCAAAGCGGGTAAACGCCTTTTTGGCGCGCAGTGCCTGCGGGTGAGTCGTCATGCAGACGCCGGCCTGGGTAGGGTGTTCTCCGATGGCGTTACTGTTTTCAAATGCATTCTGTTCCGGTTGATCGCGGACAATCGCCAGGTAGGCTTTGCTGACGCGGTTCTGCTGAAACTGGATCGAGAGACTGCGGTGTCCCAGATGTTCTTTGGCGACGATCAGAATGCCGCTGGTAAACTGGTCGAGTCGATGGACGATACCGGGCCGCAACAGACTGCGGACGCCGGTCTGCTGGTCCAGATAATACTGCAGGGCATTGGCTACGGTACCGCTCAGAATATTTCCCGCCGGATGGGCAATCATGCCCGGGGGTTTATTGACGATCATCAGCCACGCATCTTCGTACAGAACCTCCAGCGGCAGCGGTTCCGGATCGTAGGTTTTATCGGGCGGTTCCGGGAGACGGATACTGATCTGTTGACCGCGAAACACGCGCTGCAGCGGCTCAGCGGGGATGCCATTCACTTTAGCAAACCCCGCCTGCACGATGCGCTGCAGTCGATGTGTCGAATAATTTCTGAAATGGCGGCTGAGAAACCGATCGATGCGGGCTCCGTCCAGGTAATCCTCGACAATCAGATCGGTTTCAAACGCAGTTTTCATCAAATCAGGACGTAGCCAGATCGCGTAGTACTTTGTGCAGAATACCACCGTTGCGGTAGTATTCGACTTCGACGGGGGTATCGATACGACACTGGACCGTAAACAGAACCTGCGTTCCGTTTTCCTTGGTCGCGGTGACGCGGATCGCCTGACCTGGTTTCAGGTTGTCATCCAGTTCGATGTCGAATGTTTCTGTCCCGTCCAGGCCCAGTTCTTCGCGGCTTTCTCCGTCCCGGAACTGCAGAGGCAGTACGCCCATGCCGACCAGGTTGGAGCGGTGAATGCGTTCGAACGAGGTGGCGATGACCGCTTTAATGCCCAGCAGGAAAGTCCCTTTGGCGGCCCAGTCCCGTGAAGAACCCATGCCGTAATCTCCGCCGGCAAGCACGACCAGCGGGATACCTGCGTCTTTGTACTTGAGCGAGGCTTCGTAGATTGAAGTCTGCTCACCGGTTGGCAGATACGTGGTCACACCGCCGCTGGTCCCGGGAGCCAGCAGGTTGCTGAGGCGGATGTTCGCGAATGTTCCCCGGGTCATGACCCGGTCATTACCACGGCGACTGCCGTAGCTGTTGAAGTTTTCCGGGGTGATGCCGTTTTCCTGCAGATACTTCCCGGCAGGAGAATCGGCTTTGATGGCACCGGCGGGAGAGATGTGGTCGGTAGTGACGGAGTCGCCTACTGACACCAGTACCCGCGCGTCATTGATGGAACTGATGGGTTCCGGAGTGACAGGCATATCGACGAAGAACGGCGGTTCCTGAATGTAAGTACTGTGTTCATCCCAGGCGAAGATGTCTCCGTCGCCGCCATTGATGGCCTGCCATTCGGGAGAGCCTTCGGTAGCTTTGCCGTACTGTTTGCGGAACATTTCCGGATTGATGGATGATTCCATTGTCGCGTTGACTTCTTCCTGAGAAGGCCAGACGTCTTTCAGGAAGACATCTTTGCCATCCTGATCCTGTCCCAGTGGCTCTGTGCTGAGGTCGATATCCGTTGTGCCGGCGATCGCATAGGCCACCACGAGTGGGGGGCTGGCGAGGTAGTTGGCACGCACATCGGGGCTGATGCGACCTTCGAAGTTCCGGTTACCGGACAGGACGGCGGCAGCGACGATGTCGTTCTCGTTAATGGCTTTGGAGATAGGAGGAGGCAGCGGACCACTGTTGCCGATACAGGTGGTGCAGCCATAGCCAACCAGGTTAAAGCCAAGCTGATCGAGGTAAGGAGTCAGGCCGGATTTTTCGAGGTAGTCGGTTACAACGCGACTTCCGGGAGCCAGGCTGGTTTTGACCCATGGTTTGCGGGTCAGTCCTTTTTCCGCCGCTTTCTTCGCCAGCAGGCCGGCACCGATCATGACGGATGGGTTACTCGTGTTGGTACAGCTGGTGATGGCGGCGATCACAACCGAGCCATCTTTCAGATTGAAGTTCTGGTCATTATAGTCGACGGCAACGCTGGTCGTGGAGGGATCCTGTTTGCCGAAGGTTTTGCTGAGATCACTGTGCCAGTGCGATTTCATATCGGTCAGTGCGATGCGGTCCTGGGGGCGTTTCGGCCCGGCCAGCGAGACTTCAATGGTCGAAATATCGAGTTCGAGTTTGCTGGTGAAACTGGGTTCGGGGGAACTGTCAGTGCGGTACATGCCCTGTTCTTTGTAGTATCGCTCGACCAGATCGACTTCCGCGTCGGTACGTCCGGTACGGCGCATGTAGTTCAGGGTTTCATCGTCGACGGGGAAGAAGCCGATGGTGGCACCGTATTCAGGAGCCATGTTGGCGATCGTGGCACGGTCTGCCAGGCTCATGTTGGACAGGCCGGGACCATAAAACTCGACGAATTTGCCGACGACGCCGTGCTCGCGGAGCATCTGGACGATGCGGAGAACGAGGTCGGTCGCGGTGGCGGCTGCAGGGAGTTTGCCGCTCAACCGGAAGCCGACGACTTCGGGAGTCAGCATGTAAATCGGCTGGCCGAGCATGACCGCTTCGGCTTCAATCCCACCCACGCCCCAGCCAACAACGCCCAGGCCGTTGATCATGGTGGTATGGCTGTCTGTTCCGACCAGGCTGTCAGGATAGGCTACACCATCTTTGGTAAGGACCACTTTGGCCAGATATTCGAGATTGACCTGGTGCACGATCCCGGTGGCGGGAGGCACGACGCCGAAGTTATCGAGTGCCTGCTGTCCCCAGCGGAGGAACTGGTAGCGTTCCTGGTTCCGTTCGAATTCTTTCTCGACATTGTGCTGCAGGGAGAATCGGGTTGCGAATTCATCGACCTGCACCGAGTGGTCAATGACCAGGTCACACGGAACCAGGGGATTGATTTTCTGAGGATCGCCGCCCAGTCGGACCATGGCACTGCGGAGGGCAGCCAGATCGACGACGGCGGGAACACCGGTGAAGTCCTGCAGGACCACGCGGCCTGGTTTAAAGGGAACTTCGACGGGATTGGGAGATTCTGCGCTCCAGTTGGCGAGATTCGTGACATCAGATTCGTTCACCACGAAACCATCCACATTTCGCAGGCAGGATTCGAGCAGCACGCGAATGGAAAAGGGAAGTGATTCGATATTGCCGATGCCATCATCAATCAGTTTCTGCAGACGGTAATAAGTGAACTCACCACCAGCTGCCTTTAATTGACCTTCCGCGCCAAAAGGATTTCCGGAAGCCATTAGTCTCTCCTCAGTGCTACGTTAATATTAGTGGACAATTGCTGTCAGGCTTCCAGAGGAAACCTGTTTCATTTAATGTTTCTTAACAGGTCTGAATATGCTGCATTCTAGGACTTCAGTTCCTGCGCGACAAACGGCAGGGACTTAAAAACGCAAAACAACCACAGAAGCGGGTAGGCAGCAGGTAAAATCAGGGCCGAAGCGGCTATTTTAACGAAGCGGGGGCCTGTTTTCCATTGCGGACCTTTTCGACCTGTCTGCGGGCACTCTCGACGATTTTGTCTTCGATTTCCTCAGACCAGCGGTTGGCGGGTAATCCATAGACCATCATGGATGTGTTCCCTTCATAGCCCCAGCGGGACGATTTCCGGGGGGGAACGTCTTCTTCCAGCACCCGCAGTGACGGGGTATAAGCCATCACATCATTGCAGTAGCCGGCAACCCAGGTATTGGGTCCGAATTCTTTTTTCATTCCCAGGGAATAATCGACGACGACTTCGCCGCCAATGGTGATCCAGAGCTGGGTTTTTCCCAGGAGCCAGACCTGAACCGGGAAGGGGTAGGAAGTAATGAAGGTCTTTCCGTCATTCAGTTCCTTCAGCAGTCGGGTTCCCCAGCGGGTTACGTAGGATTTGGGGTTTCCGGCGGCGATTTTCTCGAGATCCGCTTTGGTGGGTGCATCGCCGAGCTTGATGTCGGTGATTTCGATTTCGGTTTTGAGTTCAGGGTCGAGTTCCACCATCGGGAGTCGGACGGTGTCAGCGACGGCATGCGCCAGCCGTGAGCCATACGATTCTGCCAGTTCCTGTGTACGGCGGGGTAGCGGGTTCTGGTCGGCTCCACAGCCCATGTAGAACATGGCGGTCACGCCGGGAAACATGGCTTCCAGATCATATTGCGCGAAGCCAGCATAATCTCCGCACCACTTCTGGATGCCCAGTGTGGTATTATGGCAGGCATAACCGAAGACGAGGGTTTTGAGTTGACCGTCTTTGTCTTTGACGGCGAGCACCGGAACGCTGTGATCAACGGGGCCTTTGAGGTCGTGTGCTTTTCTGAGACCGGGGACTTCCGCTTCGACATTATTGCGGCGGTTGACGGCGAAACTGGTCAAGCCGGTTCCCGTCCAGAGGGTCGCGGGTTCGAGTTCCTTGATCGCTTTGCCGACGGCGTCGACCAGTTGCTGTTCCAGCTTCGTGGAATAGGTCTCAATCTGTTTGATGTGTTCGGGTGTCAGTGGATAGATGTCGTGCAGGGCACCACGGAGTACGGGCCCACAGTGAGTGTGCGAGCTGTTTAACATGATCTGGCTGCGTTCCAGCTTGTATTTTTCTTTCAGGGCAGCACAGACGTTGTTGTAGATCGACTGGGGAATGCCCAGGGTATCGGTTGAGACAATCACTCCCCGGTGTCCGTCGCGGGCTTCTATGACCAGAACTTTCATCCAGAGATCATGGAGCTTGCCGTCGGCAGGGGCCGTGCGCCCGCCATAACCGGCCATCCAGAGATTTTCTTCCGGGGTAATCACAACGCTGACCGAGGCGGCTTTCCAGAGTGCTTCTGCAGCAGAACATCGTACAGGCTGCAGCAGATAAACACTGCAGAGCAAAAATGGTAGAAATCCGTAGCGAATCTGCGTTAGATATTTCATGGAGAAGACCTCTCACTGAATGAGTGCAATGAACCAACAAACTAAACATTCTTTAAAAACTTGCCTTCAGGTTAAAGTGGGAACGATCACATATCAAGCGTAGAGGATGTGAGCTTGCCGGTTTAAGGGGGTAAAAAATTGTCTCTGGTCTGGATTGTGGTACAATGAAACACTGTCTGTCCCTTTCGAGCTACAGTGCTGCACATCTTATTTTGCCGGGCGGAAACATAGAGGAGGAGACTGTCTGTGGAATCAGCAGTAACAACGTTTAAACCATTGTTTTTCCGGTCATTTCTGATGTTGGTATTTCTGCTGACGGTCTCTGTCGGCAGCCTCCAGGCTCAGGGAAATCGGCGGGCGGTGAACCAGCGACCCGCCTCTCTCCCGGCGCCCGCCGACTATCGCTCCAAGAATTTTCTGATCCATACGGATCTGCCGGCTGAGGAAGCACGGGATTTACTGGAACGCCTGGAAAAAATGCTGGTTATCATTTCGACTTACTGGGCGAGCCCGAATCGGTCCATCATTGAGTGTTATGTGGTGAAAGATCTGGCAAACTGGCCTGCCGGCAGTCTGCATCCGGCGGGCATGCAGTCGGTGCAGGGGGGCGGTGGCGTGACGATGAGTCGCACGACGTATCGGGGCGGACAGATCGTCGCCGCCAAATCGATTGTGTATGCGACTGCGAACGGAGGTACGCCTCAGCATGAAGCCGTGCATGCGTATTGTGCCCAGAATTTTGGTCGCACTGGCCCGGTCTGGTACAGTGAGGGCATGGCTGAAATGGGCAATAACTGGAAAGGGGTGCCCCGTAAAGGTCAGCCCCTGGCGGTCACCTGTGAGCAATATGTGATTGACTATATCAAACGGAGTGAACCCAAAAGTCTGAATGAGATTGTAAATTCCAGCGAAACGACCGGAGATTCCTGGCAGAATTACTGCTGGCGGTGGGCGCTGTGTCATCTCCTGGCGACGAACCCGAATTATTCGGAGCGGTTTCGACCGCTGGGCCTGGGACTGCTGATGAATAAGCCGGTCTCTTTCAATCAGACTTACGGAGCGATGGACCGGGAAATCTCTTTTGAGTACCTGTTTTTCCTGAAGCACTTCGATCAGGGGTTTCGCTGTGATCTGTGCCAGTGGGACTGGAAAACCAAGTTTCGCAAACCTAATTCCGTGCGTCCGCTGAATTCAAAAATTGAGGCCAACCAGGGCTGGCAGGCATCGAGAGTGCTGGTGGAAGAGGGGCGTGAGTACCAGATCTCAACGCTGGGAGAATGGAACACGGCTACTGAAAGCAAAGATGTGACCGCTCGTGGAGATGATTCCGGGCAAGGCACTTTAATGGGCGTTGTGCTGTACGAAAATGAGAATGAAGAATACGAGTTGAGTGCAGAATTCGAACTGGGCAAAGCAGAGCGGTTTCGGGCGCCTGCAAGCGGAAAGCTCTTCCTCCGGTGCCGGGACAACTGGCACGAACTGGCTGATAACAGCGGGAAGATTTCGGTGAAGATCAGCCAGTGATTTCAGGCTGCGTTTTCTGGCGAAGCCCGAGTTGTTTGACGGGAGGGAAACTGGTCAGGCCAGAGCAGGGCAAAGCACTGGTAGGAGAGTGCGGTGAGCGACTGCCAGGGGACCGCGACCATGCCACCCTGTTGCCAGGGAGCGGAAGCGGTGGCGGAAGTAATGGTTTTCCGAGCGGGAATCAACAGCGCCCAGGCGAGTCGGGGCTGATTGCCAGGGCGGCAACCGTCAGATTCACCAGCCAGCGTTTTCCCGAATCAGGGGGATAGTCTTTGAACAGAATCCCGACTGGAACCAGCAGGATGATGAAGTAATGATGCCAGGTCGTGGGGGTCATCAACAGCATGGCGACGACTGTGATGGCAAAGCTTTGATCGCTGAATTTTACAAAGCGGGTTTTCCAGACAGCATAGGTCACCAGCGCTGTCAGGGCGAGCCAGGAGGACCAGACGGTCAACTTCAGGAGCAGGGGGGAATTGACAACAGGGGTGATTGTGTCCGTCGGTTGATCAAACAGGCGTTCCCAGAAGGCGAGCAGTGACGCGTTGCCCCAGTTGTTCGTAATGTCGGCCAGTGAGGGCAGTACCACTGTCAGGTAATCATGGTAGGCATTGCTGCCAAACAGGGCGACTGTGATCAGGCTGATGATAGCAAAGGCCAGTGCGCCCCCCAGCAGTGCGCGGACATCACGTCTGATAAGAAAGTACAGGAACAGGTAAGCGGGATAGATTTTGACTGCCGTGGCTAATCCCAGGCAGGCACCTGCCAGCAGAGAATTTCCGGACCGCCCCGTTTTCCAGGCGGCAACCACCAGCAGGGCCAGCAGCAGGTTGGGTTGTCCCTGGATCAGCGACTGTTGCAGCGGATCGCAGGCGAGCAGGAGTGTCAGTAAGGCAAGTCCGCTCCAGAATGTCATCTGAATCTGGAGCGCCTGTACGATCCAGTAGATCGCCAGTGCGAGCATTCCCAGGGAGGCCAGGCTCCAGGCGAGATGTGCGTCCTGATAGGAGAGCCAGGCAAAAGGGACAGCGATCAGGTTGGCGGAGGGAGGATGCGTATTATAGCGATCGAAAAATCCACCCGAGTCGGTTCGTTTCAGGTTCAGGTGTTTTTGTAATGCCAGTTCCTGATCTGCGTAAACGGGCATCTCTGACAGGCGGTTCCGGACGGCGGCCCACTCTTTGAAAAAGTCGAAAACCTGGCCGTCCGCAGGGCGCAGCGCAGCCATGTAACCGGGGGCAAACACGGCCAGTGCTATGAGAAACAGAATGACCCACAGAATCTTCCGTGCCAGCGGCCAGTCGTTCTGTGTTTGAGGTGAGGAAATCACGGAGCGCTCCGGGAATCAGTTCAATACACCAGGCGCAGAGTTTCCCTGTCGTCACTCTGTTGGCGGGTTTTCAGCAGGACTAAGGGTGACAATTAGACTCCGACCACCGGGGTATGTCCAGCAGGGATTCTCGATTCAGTGTCAATTGGCAGGATCCTGTTTCTGTTCATTGACATCCAGCAGTTTGCCGGTCTTCAGGTCCACGCCCGACCAGGAAGCGGCGTTGGCTCCGAAAACGTACAGCCGATCTTCCGTTTCTGTTTTGGCAAAGACGGTGACGATCTGATCGTTGATAGAGAAGCGGGTTTTGAAATCAGGGGGCAGGTTCAGACTGGCCC
Source organism: Gimesia sp. (assembly GCA_002706765.1). Classification (GTDB taxonomy): domain Bacteria; phylum Planctomycetota; class Planctomycetia; order Planctomycetales; family Planctomycetaceae; genus Gimesia. Next base: position 13,847 of record PAJV01000061.1, on the reverse strand, counting down.
AGAAACCCCCTTTGGCTGCGAAGGCATAAATCGTCTGACGCAGCTGACAGGCGGTCATGCCTTGTGCGACGGTGGGCTCAATCGGCTGCTTTTGATCGACAGAAATGTCGATCTGATCCCAGATGTTTTTCTCAATGCTGTAAGCCATCAGTTTTTCGCGCGACTGGGGAACGAGTACGATCATTTCCTGTGATTGAATTAAGATCGGCTTTCCGGCAGCAGAGTCAGATCGTTCCTGGGCGAGTGTCGTGTTGACACTGGTTGTCAGCAGAGCAGTGGTAAACAGGATCTTAATGAACGCAGGCATGTGTGATTTCTCCTGATGGATTCGCGGACCGAAATGGAGTTTCCCTGACAGGACTTTTTCTCAGGAAGGGAAGTCTGCATCGTAGTCGGATCACCTGTTGAATGCAAAAAATTTATCGTTGTCGTAAGCCGTTGTGATGGAAGTCAACTGTGTAGAGGAATCTCCCAAATGGTCCAAAAATGAAATATTTTTCTTGCTTTCCCGGTCTGAATTCAGGATAGTAAACAGAGGGTTGTTTGATCAAATGTGAATCAGCTGCTCATCGCGCTCAGACGGCTGGTGAATTCCAGTATTTCATTTCTCAATATTCGTCGTGTGTGAGATGTCGAACCACTTTTTTCTGAAGTGGAAACATGCTTGTGCCTTGTGAAAAAGGACAACCACTGTGCGCAGAAATTCTGTACTGCTATTGCTGATGGTGTTGGGGCTCAATGCCGGTTGCAGTGATGAGGCTCCCGATATGCCTGAACTGGGTCAGGTGCATGGAACCGTCACGCTGGATGGCAAGCCCCTTGAGGGAGTCACTGTTTTATTCGAACCCGAGCGCGGCAGACCATCGACTGCGATCACCGATGAAGCAGGTCATTATGAAGCGAACTATCTGATCAATGAGCCCGGCGTCAAGCTGGGACCGGGAACAGTGCGCGTGGAGTGGGGAATTGATGCCACCGGCCTGAAGATTCCAGCCCGATATGGTTCCCAAAGTGAGCTGAAGCTGGAAGTGCAGCCGGGCGAGAACGAGTTCGATATCGCGATGCAATCCAAATAAAATTCAAGTCAGGAGACGAGGAATAAACTCAGTTATTCGATTCTGAAAGCGTTTCATTTTTTTCTTATTTTGAATGATCAGGGATTCTGCTATGAAAACGAGCCAGACTTACTCGAAAAAAGGCTTTACACTGATTGAATTACTGGTGGTGATTGCGATCATCGCCATTCTGATTGCCTTGCTGTTGCCCGCAGTTCAGCAGGCCCGCGAAGCAGCACGACGGTCTCAGTGCAAAAACAACATGAAACAGTTCGGGCTGGCGATGCATAACTACCATGATGCGCATGGTACATTTCCGCCGGGATACATTACGAAAACGCCCTGCAGTTCTTCGTCTGTGTGGCCAGCGTGTAATCAGGGGGAGCTGGGAGTTTATGGCTGGGGTACGTTTCTGTTGCCTTATATTGACCAGGCCCCCTTGTACAACGTGCTCAATGCCGGCAGTGTGACTCTTGACCAGAACCTGGCAAATGCGACGGTTCGACAGGCGCTGCAGCAACCCATTGGGGTATTTCTCTGTCCGTCCGATCCGGGACCCAATTTGAATGATTACGTTTCCGGATCGAACAATTATAATTTTACCGTGACGGATGGATCGGCGACTTACCAGATTGCCCGCTCAGATTATGTGATGGTGGCAAATGCCTGGGACAGTACAACGCCTGCCGTGTATCAGCTTGGACCTCCTGATGCATATGGACCTGCGCATGGGATTGGTTTTGCCAATTCCAGCGTCCGCTTTCGTGATATTCTTGACGGGAGCAGTAATACGATTCTGGTCGGTGAGCGAGCTTATATTTATAAAAGTGCCAACAAGGTCGGCGGGGCGAATGCCATCGGTTTTTCTGCTTCGAATAATACACAAAGCAGCAGCTATGCCCGTAAAGGAAACGGGATGGCAGTGCTTGGTCTGACCTACAACGGCATCAATGCGGTTGCCGGCGCCGAGCATGACGTCCGTGGTTTCAGCAGCAATCATGTGGGGGGAGCGCACTTTGTCTTCTGTGATGGATCAGTGCATTTTCTGAGCGAGAATATCGACTACAAGAAAGGGACCGTTTCCACAGCGACTTATGTGCAGGACATTAACTCGACTTTTCAACGACTGGCAGTACGAGATGACGGTCAGGTTTTGGGAGAGTATTGAGTTTTGCGATACAGAGAGGGGCTCCTGAACGACTTCACTCTATTCATCTTCTCCGGCTCGATGCAATCAGTACAATAACGCATCGCCTGCTTGAGTTGTCTGGTAGACAGAAGACCGTTGATTTCTTCACGCCTGAAAAAGTTTCTGCGTTTTTATGGCGGGAGTCTGTCGCAGCGGAGTGGGTGAGTGCGTAATTGGTGGCGGCAGTATGTCGCAAATCAGCGCAAGAGTGTCGTATTCAGGCGCAACTGGTTCGAGGTGTTAAGCCGTTGATGTCAAAAACTTTAAGTATGATTATTGCAGGGCCGATGGTTTGGGAAGGGTTGCCGAAAAATTGTTGTAAGTGAATTTATAACAGTGGGTTGTGCAAAATGACGTTGAGGTGGATGAAAAACGTTTTTTTTTGCAAAATACCAGGGTCTGGTGAACAGGGGGAATCAACGCTGTGCAGCAGTCATCGCTTGTCACATATAAATCGCGGCAGCGCTATTCCGCTTTGGGGGGAAGTTTTTGAGACTGCCATTTTTTGAACTGGGGTGAAGCTGTAAATTTTTCGATGTTTTCGAGTTCGCTGAGATCCAGGTCTTCGTAGGCGAATCCGAATTTGGTTTTGAGCGTTTCGAGGTGTTTGATCGTATCGTCGAAGTTGCCTTGCATGACCGAAATATTCAGCAGATGCAGATAAGGTTGCAGGAGATCCGGTTCGATTTCAGATGCTTTCCCGGCGTATTTTCCAGCCAGGTTGACGTCCCCCGATTCAATCAGGATGCCGGCCCGCAGGGAGTACAGATAGGGGTCCACCGTTTTCAGTGAAGCGGAGAGACGTTCCAGGCTGTCGATTGCCTGGGGGTATTGTTTTTCCATACTGAAGTAATCGATACTCAGAAGTTCCGCAGCAGGATCCTGGGGATGATATTTACGATAGACGTTTAGCACCTGCTGATATTTTTTGCTGTCTTCTTTGGCGATCGAGTCTTGAGCCAGAAAGAGGAGGACGGTTTTATCGTTTTTATATTGAGCAGGAAGTTGGGAATAGGCCTGGAAGGGATCCGATTTTTCGTCGGTGTTGGTCAGAAAGTCATAGCGTTTTTTCTGGTCCAGAATCCGTGTTTTTTGTTCGGGAGTCAGTTTATCCTGATTGGCGCCGTGGGCTTTATACAGTTCGGGCAGATACAATCGCTGCAGAGACTGGGAAATCAGTTCTCCGGTAGAGAGGCTGTCGATGTCGATGATTTTCAGTTCGCCGGAATCCTGTTTTTCAATAATCAATGCCTGGTAGTTGAGCGTCCAGTCGGGGCGGAGGAAGCGAAAAATGACTTTATATTGATCATCCTCTTTTCGCATGGCGAGGAAGCGATAATCTGCTCCACTGGCGACTTCCGCGAGGATTTCGGAATCGATGCCCTGGTTTTCGGCGGTATACGCCGCTTCAAGCTGCTGGCGGACGGGCAGAATTGCTTCTTTGATGGCGGAATTCTGTTCGTATTCAGCGAGGACCCGATTGATAAAGGTCTTCCAGTCAAACAGGGCCCGGAATTTAGCCGGATCCTGTGCGTTGGCGGTATCCTGGATCTGCTTCCCGAATGCCTGAAGTTCCTGTGGGGTCATCTGTTGCGGCGCAGCTGAGACATAATTCTGTAGAAAGAGCACCAGTGTAGTGACTGTCAGAATGGTCTGAACTGTTCGTGAGACAGGTGATTTGAGGCGATGATCCGTCATTGCTTTACTCGTATTCCTGGGATTCCGGCGGGATAATGTGTGTACTGATGTTTTGATTACGCGAATCAATACGAAAATATCATTTTTGATATCGTCTGATGTAGGCCCTGTAGCTTGACAGTTGTTTTGAAAATTGCATAGTATGTTCGATTCCTGTCAGAAAAGCTGGTATGAGAGATCTCCGTGCGCTTACAGGGTCTAAAATATTTGTTAAGTTACGTATTACGTTTAGTTTAAGTTAAGTCAGGTGTTTTAAGGCGGTCTTTTTCATGGCAGTTCCTAAAAGACGGATGTCAAAATCCAATTCTCGTAAGAGACGCAGTCATAATAGTGTGAAGGCAAGCAAGCCCACCTATTGCCCACAATGTGGCACCGCGTCCCCTTCCCATGCCATTTGCCCTCATTGTGGTTTCTATCAGGGGCGAACCATCGTTGATACTGAGGACTAGTGGTCAATGCGGATTGCACTGGATGCAATGGGGGGAGATTATGCCCCTGAACCGAACATAACAGGAGCCATCGTTGCATTGCAGGCAGATCCTGCACTCAATGTCGTTCTCGTTGGTCCGCAGGACCTTCTTGAAGCTCAGGTGGAAGCTTCGGGTTATAATGGCGATCGTCTGTCGATTGTCCATGCCAGCCAGGTTGTGGGGATGGAGGAAAAACCGACTGACGCCATGCGTCAGAAGCCGGACAGCTCTATCTCTGTCTGCTGGAAGCTGATGGCGGCCCGCGAGGTTGACGCGGTCGTCAGTGCCGGGAACACCGGTGCGGTTGTCGCTTCCGGCCTGAAAACCCGCCTGTTCCTGAAAAGTGTCAAACGCCCCGGGATAGCAGTGACGTTACCCACCAGTGCCGGCCATGCCGTATTGATGGATGTCGGTGCCAATCCCTCGGCTCGACCTTCTCATCTCTATCAGTATGCAGTAATGGGTGAGATTTACGCCCGCGAAGTACTGCGGATCGAGTCTCCCAAGATTGGTCTGATCAACATCGGCAGCGAAGACGTGAAGGGCAACGATCTCTATCGCGACACGTACCGCCTGTTGAATGAAGGGCCTTTGAAAGACAGTTTTATCGGCAATGTTGAAGGCCGCGGGCTGTACCAGGGGGAAGCTGACGTTTTAATCTGTGAGGGTTTCGTTGGCAATGTGGTATTGAAGGTCAGTGAAGGAATGGCTGATTTTCTGATGAAAGAAGCTTCGCGGCAGATCATCAGCAGTCTTGATGTCGAGCGGGATAAGGCCAAGCTGGCTTTTCATGAGATGGGCAAGCGGTTCCGTTACCATGAAACCGGCGGTGCACCATTACTCGGAATCGACGGGATTTGTATTATCTGCCACGGTTCCAGTGATGCCCACTCGATCACAAACGCATTGAAGGGAAGTGCCATGTTCAAGGATCGTGGCATCAATTCGCAGATCGCCGAACATCTGGCGCAGAAGCCTGTTGCCTGAGTCGGCGTCTTTAACTAGCAGCGCAAATCCAAAAATAGAGGGATCGACTCGTGAGCAGAATCGCTTTTTTATTTCCCGGACAGGGTGCTCAGCATGTCGGGATGGGTAAAACGATTGCCGCAAATTATCCGGCAGCCCGAGAGTTGTATGATCGTGCTTCGGAGATTCTGGAATACGATCTGGCCAAGCTCTGTTTTGAGGGTCCCAGCGCAGAGCTGGATTCGACTGTAATCAGCCAGCCTGCTCTGTTTGTGACGAGCCTGGCCGCATTGGAAATGTTGCGTGCAGATTCACCCGATAAAGTTCTGGCCTGTGAGATGGCAGCCGGTTTGAGCCTGGGGGAGTATACTGCCCTGGTGTTCGCGGGAGCCATGAGTTTTGAAGACGGGCTGCGTGTCGTGCAGCGTCGTGGCGAAGCAATGCAGGCTGCCGCCGATGCGAATCCTTCGGGAATGGTCAGCATTTTGCTGCTGGATCGCGAAAAAGTTTCAGAGATCTGTCAGTCTGCTTCGTCTGCCGGCAATATCTGGATTGCCAATTATCTCTGCCCGGGAAACATCGTTCTGTCTGGTGAAAACAGTGCCTGCGAACTGGCAGCGGAACTGGCCGAACAGGAAGGTGGCCGGGCGATTCCCCTGGCGGTAGCCGGAGCGTTTCATACGGAGATAATGAAACCGGCGGACACGCGACTGTCAGAAGCACTGGCAGGAGTGGGGCTGAAGAAGCCGGAAATTCCGGTGATTTCCAATGTTGACGCGGAAATTCACGAAGATCCGGATGAAATTCGCGAATTGCTGGTACGACAGGTGATCAGTCCGGTGCTCTGGGAGGATTCCCTGAGAAAGATGCTGGCAACCGGCTTTGATGAGTTTTATGAAATCGGACCTGGTAAGGTTCTGAAGGGTTTGATGAAACGCGTCGATCGAAAAATTTCCTGTGAAACGGTTAACGATTCCTAGGCAGCAGCAGTTGGTTTTCCAGCAAAACCAGGTGGTGCGTGCAAAAGGACAGTGGTGTCGCGAGGTTCATTTGACTGGAAAATCAGAGCTTGATCTAGTCTATCAAATTGTGCTACAACAACTTACGCGGGAACTCTGAAGAAAATTCTTGAGAACCAAAAATCATGGGTTCTCAGACTGGTAAAGTCAGCCCGATCAAATTATGAGATAACTTTGGTGAAGTAGACAAGACTCATAATTCTTGTCGCAATTTAAGGTTTACATAATTCGGGAAAGTGGATATATCATCGCTACATCTGTAGGCGAATCCATCCAAGTTGGTCTGGTAATGATGTTTCCAGCCTTCCTGAAGTTAAAAAAATCACTAAGACGGTGAAGGAGAAGAAGAGTGTCAATTGAAGAAAAAGTGGTTGGTATCGTTAGCGAGCAATTAGGCCATCCTAAGGAAGATATTACGCTGGACAGCAAATTTATCGACGACCTCAAGGCCGATTCTCTGGACATTGTTGAACTCGTTATGGAATTCGAAGACGAGTTTGATGTGACCATTCCTGATGACGACTATGACAAAATCAAAACTGTCGGCGATGTAGTGGGCTACATCACTGAAAAGGCCAGCTAACCCGGATCTGCTCCAGTCAGCTGAACTGTCCTTTGTTTTGAAACTATCTGGTCCTGTCTTTTCATTGTAGGAAGTGTTCACGAATGCGCAGGAGAGTTGTCGTTACCGGAGTATCTGTTGTAACGGCTCTGGGTTTAGATGTCTCAGAGTTCTGGGACAAGTTATGCGCTGGTAAAAGTGGTATTGGTCCGCTGGAACGCTTTGACTGTTCAGACTACAAAGTTCGTTTTGGTGGTGAGATCAAGGATTTCAACGCCAGCGAATATACGAACATCTCAGCAAAAGATCTGAAGCGTGTCGACCGGTTTGTGCAATTCGGTCTGGTCGGCGCTCATATTGCCTATCGCCAGGCGCAACTCGAAGATTTTGACGGTGATCCCTATCGCAGAGGAGTTCTGGTCGGCAGTGGGATCGGCGGTCTGAATGAAATCGAGAGCCAGCACGATCGGCTGTATAACCAGGGGCCAGCACGTGTTTCTCCCTTCATGATTCCCAAGCTGATGGTCAATGCCGCCAGCGGGAACATTTCGGTGACTTACGAGTTAAAAGGACCGAACAGCGCAGTGGCAACTGCCTGTGCTTCGGCAACGAATGCGATCGGGGATGCCTTCAAGCTGATCCAGCATGATGTTGCGGACATTATGATTACTGGCGGAAGCGAGGCCGCAGTGACTCCGATGGGTCTGTCTGGCTTTGCCCGTATGAATGCCCTCTCCACTCGCAATGATGATCCTCAGTCAGCCAGTCGTCCTTTCGACCGTGATCGGGATGGATTTGTCATGGCTGAAGGGGCCGGCATAATTGTACTCGAAGAGTACGAGCATGCGAAAAAACGGGGAGTTCCGATTCTTGCAGAAGTGATCGGTTATGGTATGTCTGCAGATGGAACTCATATGACGGCTCCTGATCCTGAGGGACGGGGGGCTGCCCGTGCCATGCTGCATGCGATCAAAGACGCCGGTCTCAATCCACAGGATATTGACTATATCAATACGCATGGCACAAGTACTCCTCTGGGAGATGTCGCCGAGACTGCTGCCATCAATACGGTATTCAATTCCCATGTGAAACAGATGCCTGTCTCCAGTACAAAAGGGCATCTGGGGCATCTGCTGGGGGCATCCGGTGGTGTCGAGTTCGTTGTTGGTGTCAAAGCGTTGCAGGAACAGGTGGCACCGCCGACGATCAATCTCGATAATCCAGACGAGCAATGTAATCTCGATTACATTCCCAATGAACCCCGTGAGATGAAGCTGAACAGGGTAATGAAGAACAGTTTCGGGTTTGGCGGGCACAATGCCTGTCTGATTCTGCAGAAGGCGCCTTAAGGCGCCTGACGCTGTCCTTTCCGGGTTATTGGCTCGTGGTCTGCCTGGTTTTCGGGATTACCTGTAAGGGGTTAGAGTTTTCCCGAATAATTCCTGATCTGATTGTTGCTTCAGGGTTGAAAATCGAGGCCTGATTGTCTTAGCTATCCCTTGTTACAGCTGCTTTATCGGGTCTGGGTGGTGTATAAATGTCTGTGTGTTGCCAGTGTTTTGGGTTCAGGCAGCAGGTAGTTCGGTTATCGCGATCCCTCGAATTCTTCTTTTCTGAGCATGGTGAGCTGCGTCTGCAGTTTTTCCGATTGAAGCAGGCAAAGCTCTTGTCTGGGAAGAATATTGTTCTACGATGAAGATACATTCTTCAAGTGCGGCTGGCGTAGTTGATAAGCGGGACTTTCATAAGAGATTCAAATGAATACAGAATCAAAGCGGCGAATTCTGATTACCGGGATGGGGATTCTCAGCCCGATCGGAATCGGAGTGCAAGCATTTCAAGATAGCCTGATGACCGGGAAATCAGGAGTCAAAAAATCCGAACTCTATTCACATCTGGCAGCTCCTGATACCTGCGTTGCGGAAATTTCTGACTTCAATGACTCCACCATCAAAAAAGAATACCTGAAGCAGCAGCGCAGAAGTCTGAAAGTGATGTGCCGTGAAATCCAGATGGGGGTCGCTTCCGCCAATCTGGCTTTGAATGACGCTGCACTGGATCTGGAGAACCTGGACAGCGAACGCTTCGGCATCGAGTTCGGAGCCAACCTGATGTTGAGCCCCCCCACTGTCCTCTTTGGGGCTTGTATGGCTGCGTCGGAAGGCACTGAGTTTCAATTCCAGCGGTGGGGCAATGATGGTCTGGCCAAAATGGAACCGCTATGGTTGCTAAAATATCTGCCCAATATGCCTGCCTGCCACATAGGAATTATTTTTGACGCCCGGGGACCGAGTAACTCGATTACCCACGCGGAAGCATCCGGAAATCTGGTGCTGGGCGAAGCGCAGCGTGTGATTGAACGGGGCTGGGCTGACGTCATGATTGCCGGCGTGACCGGGACCCGCGTGCATGAAGTCAAATCCATTCATGCGAAATTCTGGGATCAGCTGGCAGATTCCCCTGCAGAATTTGAAAAGCGTTCGCGTCCCTTTGACAAAGCCCGCACCGGGCAGGTTCTGGGAGAAGCCGCCTGTTCGCTGTTGCTGGAAGAAAAAACTCACGCTGAGCAGCGGGGCGCAAAGATCTGGGGTGAAGTGCTGGGAACCGGGGCTTCATGCGTTGTGAAACGCGATGGATCAGTGGATACGAAAACCGCGATCTCCAATGCCATTAAGCTGGCATTGAAAAGAGCTGATGTGGAAGTGGGAGATATCGGCCATATCAATGCCCATGGCTTAGGCGAGCAGGAAATCGATGTTCAGGAATATCTTGCCATTCAGGATATTTTTGGGGACAAAGCCAGTGAAATACCTGTGACTGCACTTAAAAGTTACTTTGGTAATTCTGGATCCGCCTGCGGAATCGTGGAAGCGAGTGGATCCCTGGTAGGATTGAAACAGGGTGTGATTCCTGCGACCCTGAATTATGAAAACGTTGATCCGGATTGCCCCTTAAACGTGGTTCGCAACGAGCCTCTGGCTACTGATAACAAGCTGTTTTTGAAGATCAGCACAACCACCTTTGGCCAGGCCAGTGCCTCTGTAATCTGTGGTGTCTGAGTAATCCCGCTTCGCGAAAATAAATAAGCCTCGCAAGGATCAATGCTCCTTGCGAGGCTTTGATTGTTTACAGGTTCTTCAGAACTGGATTGCACCAGGTTTGATCTTCGCGTCTCTCAGTCTATCCAACACGGTATGGATGGACTTGAAGCCGCTGAAGTAAAGCTGGACACGGTCTAAAATTTCTGCATGGCATACTGAGAGCCACGATAAGCGGACAGGCCTTTCATATTGGTATTCAATGAGGCCTGGAAATTCTGGGCAGCAGTTGCGCTGTCACCAGCCAGAAGTGATTTCTGCCCGATGAAGAAATAGGCTTCACAGATTTGAGCTTTCGCGCGTTCCACGTCTTTCTGGTCGATTGAATCGAGCAATTCCGTGTTCGAGATGTTTCCCATCAAGAATAAAAGCAGGTTATCAACGGAGTCGCGCGCATCCGGTTTTTTAGCGATGACAGACTGGAATTTGGCATCTGCGGCAGATTTCTGGTTGGTCTGAAGCATTGCCAGGTAGACCCAGGGATCGAGAACTTTCATCTGTTCGGGTGCCAGTTGTGCAGCCAGCTTAAATTCAGACAAAGCCTCCGCGTAGTCTTTGTTAAAGAAATATGAGAAGCCCAGGTCGGAGTGCAGGGCCGGGTTTTGCGGATCCATCTGAACCGCTTTTTTCTGATCCTGGATCGCTTCAGTGATTTTGCCCTGCAGGAGTCTTGCCTCTCCGCGCATTCCCAGAACAAATGGCTGGTTGGGTTCAATCGACAGCGATTGTGTCAGGTCAGCTTCTGCAGTGTCCGGTTTACCGCCTTCCAGGTAGGCAAAGCCGCGGTTGGTGATCGCGTGATGATATTTCGGGTTGATCTGGATTGCCCGGGAAAAGTCATTGATGGCTTCCTGGAGTTTTCCCTGTTGCTGGTAATACATGGCCCGATTGTTGTAGACGACGGGAGAGTCCGGCTGTTTCTGTATCACCTGGTTGAAGCTGGCGAGAGCCATTTCATTGTTGCCGGCCAGGGCGTAGGCATCAGGCAGGGCGAGCAGCGCTGCGAAGTGATCGGGAGACAGTTTGATGGTTTCCGTGAAGTCCTGTGCTGCCTCCTGTGGCTTGTTTAGGGGCAGATAAATCATGCCACGCTGGTAATGGAAGTTGGCTTTTTCCTCCGGTGTCAGTCCCGGGCGGGCCAGAACCTGGTTGGCGACACCCAGGGCAGTCTCTGCGTGGCTTTTTTTGTTCTCCATTACCGCCAGATTCATCATCCCATACAGGTAGGGCAGGTAATAGTTGGCGTTCTGGTTCTCGCTGAAGCGGATTGCCTCGCGGGCATCACTGACCCCTTCGCGGATGGACTGGACATTGCCCTGCTCGCGTCCTGCTTCAACGCGGGCGCTGGCTCGCAGGTAATAGGCTACGTGATCGTCGGGCTTCTGCTGCAGGACCTGGGACGTGAGTGCGATCGATTTCGCGTAGTCCCCCTGCTGCTGTGCCTGGTCAGCCTGAATCTTCTGCTGGGCATAAGGATCGTTTGTTGTAGCGGGTGGTTGTGCAGATACGGTGAGCGGGATTCCAAGGCAGAGAACCAACAGTGGCAAAATGCGAGGCATTGCAGGGTTGTCCTTCAAAATTTGAGGGTAGAAAAGGGGGCTCTTTCGAGCAGGTTTAACATAACTCAGACAGCTGCAGCGGAACCGATTTCTTGATCAGTCTGTCCGCTAAACTGCGATAAATGAGCTTGGAACGGGCGCCGCTTTCTGGAGAAACAGGGGTCGCCAATTTCAGGGCTCTGCGTATGATAGTATAGAAGTTTCGTGTTTCGATGGAGATCAATCTGCACTCATCGTGAAGAAAGTGCTGAATTCGGTCTTCCCGGGGTTTTCAGGAAGTTTCCGGGTTTATCGCCTCGCTACTGTACGGATTGTCTGTGCGAAGAGCTGTTTTGGCAGTCCGCACCCGGTGAAGTTAAGTCGTTATGAAATAGTTGCCTGCGGTGCTTGACATCTGAACGCGCGAAGATTAATTTCATTTGTTAGTGAAGCATTCATTGTAGTGGTGCTTTATGCGCAATTGTTCTGCGTACTGGTGTTCAGTACGCATTGTGCTTGCAAGGGGTGACATGCCGTTCGGGCTGTTTGTTTCTTTGTGATGAATCGGCATTCGTAAACTCGAATGGAGTCCTCAATTATGTAGGCTGGTTGGAACACGAGCTTTGGCTCACCAATCCGATTGTCGCGTTTGTTGTATTGAAAAATGCCAATCGCGGCTACGCCTGACTTCCGTTTTGCGGTGGTACGGGTAGTCATAAAGTGGGCATGTACCCGCTTTTTTTTGTTAATAGCGGTATCGCAGGGGCATCATTCCCGGCGGTGTATCAATAGATTTGACCAGTTCAGGTCTAGTTTGAGTAGTTTTCGAGTCAGTTGAATATCTCAACTGTCGAATGAAGGAAACACAATTATGGACGGTAAGGAAGTTCTCCGGATTGTTGATGCCATTCAACGCGATAAAAGTATCGATAAAGAGATCGTGTTTGGTGGAATTGAACAGGCCATCCTGTCGGCTGCGCGTCGGCACTTTGGAGATGATCATGAGCTTTCTGTAGACATTGATCGCGATACAGGCGAGCCGACCGTTCTTTGTGATGGCGATAAACTGGGCAAAGACATTCTAGGTGAAATTCTGGGACGTGTGGCGGCACAGACAGCCAAGCAGGTCATGATTCAAAAAATCCGGGAAGCAGAGCGCGACACGGTCTTCGATGAATATATGGAGATGCAGTACCAGTCGGTATCGGGAACCGTTTCCCGTGTTGAAGGTGGCGCGGTACTGATTAACCTGGGCAAAATTGAAGGGATTCTGCCCCGCGGCGAACAGATTCCAGGCGAGTCATTTCGCGTCGGGGATCGGGTGCGTGCGGTTGTTCTGGATGTTCGCAAAGCGGGCAGCCGGGTCAAGGTGATTCTCTCACGAACTCATCCGGATATGGTGCGTCGTTTATTTGAACTGGAAATACCGGAAGTGGCCGACCGGATCATTGATGTCCGTTCTCTGGCGCGGGAAGCCGGTTATCGCTCCAAGGTCGCTGTGTCCTGTATCGACAGCAGTATCGACTGTGTCGGTGCCTGTGTGGGAATGCGGGGGGCCCGAATTAAAAATATTGTGGATGAACTGGCCGGTGAGCGGATTGATATCGTTCGCTGGAACGACTCACTGCAGGTGCTGGTGCCGAATTCACTTCAGCCGGCTGAAGTGGAAGATGTCATTCTATGCCCCATGCTGGGTCGCGTGATTGTGCTGGTTCGAGATGATCAGTTGCCTCTGGCAATTGGTCGAAAGGGACAGAATGTGCGTCTGGCTTCCAAGCTGGTTGGCTGGGATATTGAAGTCATGACACAAACGGAACTGGACGAGCAATTGGATAAAACTGTGGAAGCATTCTCTTCCATTCCTGGCGTGTCAGAAGAACTGGCAGAAAGTCTGGTTTCCCAGGGCTTCTTCAGTTACTACGACCTGTCTGTGATTGAGCCGGATCAGCTGGCTGAACTGGGAGGCCTGACAGCCGCACAGTGCGAGCAGATTGTCGAAGTGGCAGACCGGGAGAGTGAACGCGTTGAAGCAGAAGAAGAAGCAATGCGAATCGCTCAGAAAAATCCGGCAGCTGCGGCTCCTCAGGCCACAGATCAACCTCAGGCGGGAGCAGAAGTGCAACCGGAACCCGATGTTGTAGAGGCAGAAACTGAGGCAGAAACTGAATCAGAAGTTGAATCAGAAGTTGAATCAGAAGTTGAATCAGAAGTTGAATCAGAAGTTGAATCAGAAGTTGAATCAGAAGTTGAAT
>PAJV01000060.1 GCA_002706765.1 Gimesia sp. | reverse complement strand
TTTCAACAAGTAATACGAATCAATACCTCATCTTCGAGGAGCGTTCTCACATTTTCACGCTATTATTTACGAACCAAAACGCTTTCGGGTCAGACACTAACTAGCGAACTGAGCCAGGCCTTCGTTGGTGACCTTGGACACTACGATTGCTTCAACCACTTCATACGATTAGATGGTGGAGATGGACTCTATTTCCTTCGTGGTACTCCTAAATCATCCCATGAAAATAAGCGACTTTGTCGGCTCAACTTGGACGGTTCAGTTGATGTCGTCATGGATTGGGATAATCGTGGTTCTCACTTAATGGAAGGCACCGGATGTTGGGGACCGGAGAATTCACTTATCCGGTCTTTTAAAATCTATGATCCACTTCCAAATAAGGGAGCCATCCAAATACAGCGATGCGATATGCCGACGGGGCGAGTGCTTTGGACACGTAAAATAACAGCATTGGTTACATCGATGACTATGATTAATAACAATGCATTGGCATATGGACTTACAGATGGCACCTTAGGTGTGCTCGATGTCTTAAATGGTACGGTTCTTTTTGAAGAGTGTTTAGCAGTTGATGGAATTTCTACCATACCAACTGCACTTGCTGCAAATGGCTCTCAGTTGGCGATTGGAACGATAGATGGTAGGCTCATCCTAGGTAATCTCGAAATGTAAATATCCACATTTGAGTATCTCTACAGAAACCAGAGTTATACTTAACTTTTTTCTTTAGCTCGTCATATGACAGATATTATATTGAGAGAGAGGCATTGGAATTTCAAAGGTTTCGAGTCCGTCGAGGTGTTGTCTAATGGTTCGTTAGCAATTACAGTGTTGGAAATCACGAGTTTCACGAACAATATTGAGCGGTCGGACTGACATGGATCAATTTCTGAGCAAATCGAAGTGACGTGAAACCGATTAACGGTCGTTTGAGCGATTGTACGCGAAACAACGACTAACGTTGACTAAATCCGTACTCCTGCTCCACCGAAACGCAGATTACGATTCCCAGTTCTTTAGTCTAATTTCCACGCTTCTGTCTCGCGGGCTTTAAGAAATAGTCAAAGCCAAATCATCTTGCCGAAATTCGCAGTACACCGCACTCCATTCGATGTAGAAGAATTTCTAACTCTCTTGTCTGGGATCACGATCATGGAAGACCTTACAGCCTGACGAAAACTCCGCAACCATTAATCTCAGAAACATCTTGGCTCGGACAATAAGGCGAGAGCACCAACTGGCAGTGAGCTGCGTTTGGAGATTTCTGAAACTGCGACCACCAGTACTGGTGTCAGAGCAACTTTAAAGAAATAATACCTTGGCCAACTTCATTCTCTTTGCAGCTGGTTCATCTCAACCATGTTACTCTGAGCCGCCTGTCAGTTGGTGGTGATCATATTCAATTACTCTTGTAATTCTATATCCCCTGGCCTCCAGGTTTTATCGAACCAAGGCTTCAGTGGACCATACAGCCGCAGAATCATGAACCAGCTCTTGCTGGGAATCGTCTGTACCCAGTTGCGATCCTTACCTTCAGGCGGCGTGGGAGTGGTCATCTGATACTTCTCACGGGTCTGTGCCTGAACTGTGCTGCAGACGAAGAGCCCTGCATAACCACACACTCAGATACCCACTGTCTGGTTGCTTGATGATGCATATTTCTGGTTTGAATTCTCCGGCGATGCGAAATCGAAATAAAGTCTGTCTTCCGAAATTATTCTATTCCCGCCCCGCCTCCATTTTCTTCAAACCCTCTTCGAGCTTCTGTTTTTCTTCAGCTGAAAGTTGAGGACGGTCAATCGTGATCATCAGTTTGTTGAACTGGGCTGTCAGCGGGAACGGTGGCGTGTAGTCCGCATCGTTCACACCGGTAATCGTATCGGAGCCGATGTCGAAGCTTTCGTCCCACTGCAGAATGATGGGAATCGTTTTCTCCATCTTCTGCGTGACGACTACTTTGCCATCCACCTTGAGCGTACCAGTTCCACTTTTACCGATGCCAGAGAAGTTGTTAAAGGCCATCGTTCCCAAGCCGATACCGTCATATTTGAAGTCGAATTCCAGAATATGCCGTCCGGGCGACAGTACTGCGGGTGCTTCCCATTTAGGTCGTTCCATATCTAACAGATTCCAGAGGAATACCGGCTTACCTTCCAGGAGATAGAAGCCCCAGCCAGCGAAACGGCCGCCGGATGTCACAATCATTCCTTCGGCACCGCCTTCAGGAACCGTGATGTCCGCGGTGATAGTGTAGGATGTATCGAGCAGATACGGTGCATCCCCCTGCGGCAGCCCGGTCATGGGACGTGTATAAACCAACTCTTTGCGTCCTGCTGTGAGGCTCGGACGTGCTGCAGCAACCCGGGCTCCCACCGAGGCGTTCAGTGGTAGGACCTGGTACTTTTCGGCCTCATCCAGAAACATGGCTCGCATTTCTTTGACTTTATCGGGATGTTCCGCGGCGATGTCATTGGTCTGGTTCCAGTCGGTATTCAGATTGTATAGTTGGAACACTTGGTTATTCAGCGGGTCCGGGTTCGCTGCGGAAAATGCCTGCCAGGGGGCACGATTCACTTTTGTACTCATGAACCAGCCATCGTGATACATTGCCCACTGGCCCATCATCTCAAAGTACTGCGTTTTATGACGGGACGGCGCCTTGGCGTTCTTTTTGTCAAAGGTATATGCGAAGCTTGTGCCCTCGACTGGTCTCTGCTTGATACCATCGACATACTGGGGGGCAGAGATACCTGTCACTTCCAACAGCGTCGGCACATAGTCGATCACATGGACGAACTGATCGCGCAAGCCCCCCTTGTCCTTGATACGCTTAGGCCACGAGATCACCATGTTCTGGTTGATACCGCCGAGCCGTGAGGCATTCTGCTTGAACCAGTCAAAAGGTGTGTCAAAGGCCCAGGACCAGCCGGCTGACATGTGGTTGTAGGCATATTCGGTTCCCCAGGCTTCATAAAACTTCATCTGCACATCCACGGGTGGTGCGACACCATTGAAGAACGCGACCTCGCTGAACGTGCCTTCTGGTCCCCCTTCGGCGCTGGTGCCGTTATCTCCATTCTGGTAGATGACAATTGTATTCTCGAGCTTGCCCAGGTCTTCGAAAGCCTGAATCACGCGGCCCATCTCGTAGTCGTTGTAGGCCACGTAGGCGGCAAACACCTCTACCTGTCTGATGAAGAGTTTCTGCGTCTCTGGCGTCAGTTCGTCCCAGGGTTTCAGGAATTCATTCGGCCAAGGCGTCAGTACCAGATCGCCGGGGATGACTCCGAGCCGTTTCTGGTTCGCAAAAATCCGCTCTCGCAACTTTTCATAACCGTCGTCAAACAGGTGCATCTCATGAATCTTGTCTACCCACTCTTTTTTCGGATGGTGCGGTGCGTGTGAGCAGCCGGGAACATAATGCATAAAGACCGGCTGGCTGGGGTCGGTCTGGTGGATCCGTGTCATCCAGTCGATCGCATCGTCGGCCATCGCTGTGATCAGGTTCCACTTGCTCTCTTTTCCGGTGACAGGCCAGATCTCCGCCTTCGGGTCGGTGCGATCCATCTTCAAGGTCCCTTCGTGCCCCGTCCACGGATAAATCTGCGTCGTATTCCGGAACAGGTTCGGCCCCCACTGGTTGGCGTCCCCCCCCACGAATCCGTAGAAGTAGTCGAAGCCCATTCCGGTTGGCCACTGAGAAAATGGTCCGACCTGACTCGCTTCATACGTTGGTGTGTTGTGGTCCTTGCCGAACCATGATGTCGCGTAGCCGTTATCGCGCAGAATGCGGCCGATGGTGGCATTGTTCTCACCAATGACGCTGTTATAGCCGGGGAAGCCCGTGGCCTGTTCGGCAATCACCCCGAAGCCAACCGAATGATGGTTGCGTCCGGTAATCATGGCGGCGCGTGTTGGCGAACAGAGCGAAGTTGAGAAGACCCGGTTGTAGCGGAGCCCCGCGTTGGCGATGCGATCCATGGTGGGCGTCGGTATCACACCACCGAACGTACTTGGCACGCCGAATCCCGCGTCATCGGTCATAATGAGCAGAATATTGGGTGATTCTTTCGGCGGCACGATGCGCGGTGCCCACCACTCTTTCGACTGCAGTGCGTTGTCCTTGATCACGCCTCCAAATTTGGGGGCAGGTGCGGGAAGCTGCTTGCCGTCGATCGTAGTAGTTGAACTGGGGGATCCGAGAACTCCCGTTGTCTGGGGAGTAAATGTGGTGGCTGATTCAGATGGGGATGACTGTATTTTGGCTGTGTCGGATTGATCAATTTGATCCGTCACCTGGGCAGAGGCGGTCTGGGAGAACTCCCCGGAACAACCTGCAAACAGCCCTGGCATCCCCAAAGTAAGGCAGAGTAATAAGATGAACGACTTCATCTCTGTAAGCGGTTTTCTCATCTCAAATCTCCCCAGGCCCGTTATTCATTGTTGTAAATCTTTCATAAGCAGTGTAGAAGAAGACATGAATCGCGAACGTGACACATATGCACTTCTTCTTGTTTCCGACCTGCTGACGTCAAATGCCTGAAAGAGTGGAACAGAATTGTCAGGCCTCATTCTATCCTGAGTATAGAAAATGGCAATTACATCTTGGTGTATTTTAGATGAATTTCATTTCGCGCGATGATACTCGTAATAGCGATGCAGATTTCCATAGTGGAGAGACATTGAATGCGCTGCAAGGCGATGACAGGGGAGATAAATACACACCTGTCGTCTGAGCATTAAAACCGCAGGTTTGCCCGCAGGCCGGGCATGACTGACGTATCGTCGTTGGCGTTGGCATCTTCCAGGACCTGCAGATCGGCAGTCACATGGAACCAGGGAGTCCACGCCATGTTGTAGTAAAGTTCCACTCCCTGTGTATTACGGATCGGCACGACCCCGCTGAGCAATGATTTGAAATCGCTGCTCAGTTCATTGTAAAAATATCCGATTCCCAGTGAGTCCTGTTCGCGGCAGGCAAATAAACCATTGGCCTGCAGCGCGACGTTACCGCTCCAGCGATATGGATTCGGATCGCCATCGGCGATCATCCACTGGCTCATCAGTCGCACGTTCCGCTGATCATTGCAGCAGTCAGACCACAGTACCTGGTCCAGAATGTAGCTGATGGTCCAGGAACCGGTCTGCTGACCGGGGGCGACAATTCCCTGCCCGGGAATCACGGTCCAACTGGTCGGATCGACCGACGTATAAGTTCGACTGCTCCAGTTGCCCAGCAGGGCATGCGAGCCGGGACGACCGCGCCATTCAGTGAAGATCCGTCCGTAGCCCAATACCACGGCCCCCTGGTCAAACAGGTCATCCAGGCCAGCAGTGGTGGATGAATTCGTCGTGTCGTAAACCAGCAATGCACTCTGAATCTGGCCTTCGTGCAGCCCCATTGCACCGGCTCCATTAATCGACAGATTCGTGGTGCGAATGATGGGCGTCGGTGCAATCAGCGAAAGATTCATAAAGCCGTTGATGCCTCGTCCCGTATTGGGATAGATCATATTCCACAAATCCAGCAGATTGTATTTTCCTGCAGTCAGTGCGAAGTTCTCACTCAAAGCCTGCATGAACATCAGCCCGGTGATCGCCGTATCGTGCTCGCCAGGAAGCGGATAGAACATGTTACTATTCGGAAAACTCAAAGCACCGCCTGCCGTATTGATGTCGTCACCATACCGGGTCTCCGCATGCAGAATGGCAGAGAACCCTTTATTCAGTCCCAGCTTCTCACCCTGGAACGTAAACATATAATCGCCTTTACCGCCATACAGAAACCTTTGTCGGCGACCACCGCTGGCAACCCCCTGGTAAAATTGCGTTAACTGAATATCTGCGATCACGCCATGCTCTGCCAGCCCCGAACGGGCACCAAACAGATCGCCCGTCAAATACTCACGTGAAAACAAACACTCAGAGAATTCATATCCACAATCAGCAGCGCCCACACAATCGTCACTCAGGCAATCGCCAGCTGCCGATTCAAAGCAGGCTTCCTGGCCCGTGACATGACTGATCGGAGCCAGCTCTGCATCGGCGAATGGCTGGTTGCTCTCCACCATCGTTTCAAGAAAGGGACTTGACGATTCCGAAACTGAGAATTCAACCTGCTCTCCCGCAAATACAGGAGGGTAACTCAGACTCATCGACAGCAGGGCAAAACTGATGACAGCAGATTTCATGAGACAGCTTTTCAATCCGGGACAGAGTGATAATGATGTCGTTCTTGCACTGATGGAGGGGCAATAACCAGCATGCTGACAAAAACTCCTAACTTGAGTTTAATCGTCAAAATCAGATCTCAGCCAATCTCTGCGAATTCGGATTTCATGCCTCATTCACAGTCAGTCGACTGGTTATACCGGTTGTGACGGTTGCCTGCTGGCAATGGCGTGCTTAAGCGTACAGGCGAGCGAGTGTTGACGTCTCGCTACAAAAATACCGACCCGGTTGTACTTTGAATCTGCTTATGTCATCTTCGTCGAAAAGAAAGACAATCATTTTTCAACCTGCATGGTTAACTGGATCAGCAACTCTGTCCCGGCAGCGAAGTTGTAGAACAACATTGGTTGAACACAGGAATAAATCACAATGAACGTGCGTGTGTTTGGCATCAGCGATAATTCCACACTGATTCCCTTAGCGGAAACCACACTTTCTGCCTCTTGGGTTCAGGATGACGTCCATCGCTGGGTTGATATCGAGGCAGCGACTCCCCGGGAACTGGAAGAACTGCTGACTCCGTTTCATTTGCGACCGGAAGTACTGGCAGCCTGTCTCACGCCGGAACGCAGCGAGCGTATGATGTCGCAAAAAAAAGCACTGTACATGGAGGTCCCCACGCACCTGGGCTGGGATCAGTCGGAAAAACCATATGTCTCTTTCCTCTGTCTGAAATCGACAGTGATCACAATTCATCGCGACAGACTGCACACAATTGAAGATGTGATTCGGGACCTGGATGGCGACGTCCCCCTGCATGCCAACAATTCCTCAGCCCTGCTGTACTATCTGCTGGTTGAAATCGGAAAACAGACTGTAAATGCAGCCCTGCGGGTACGTGAAGAAGCAGAACAGCTGGATCAGGCTTGCCATGAGAACCCGGAGGCCCTCGATCCTCAGAAAATTTCTATTCTACGCCGAAAAATCAGCCATTACGCGGCAGTCCATGATGATCACGCTTATTGTGCGGGCGTTCTGCAAACCGTCGAATCCGAGGCGTTCAGCTTCAGTGAGCAGTCCCGGTTTTTCGGCGATACGTTGCAGCTGTCGGGACTCTCTGGACAGATCATCGCGGGCACCGCCGACCGGGTGAACAGCCTGCAGCGTGACTATGATGCGGTCGTGCAGAGCAATGTAGAAAGCCGCCTCCAGTTCCTTACCATCCTCTCTGCTGTCTTCCTCCCCCTGACATTGATCTCCGGGCTCTACGGGATGAATTTCAACGATCTGCCTGGGATGGGGATTAAATCAGGATATCTGATCGTGATCGGCATCATGTTGGGCACTGCTGGAATCACCGCCGGATACTTTTATCTACGTGGATGGTTTGATTGATGCAGGGTTTTCATAAAAAATGATTTGTTGCCCTGCGTCTGGCTCATTTCAAAAGATGGAGACTCTACTTATCAAACAACATGAAATGTACCAGGTATCAAAATACGATGTCGCGCTGAAAGTTTATCATGGAGAATTTGTTCTGAGGTGATGCGGTGAAATATTTCTGCTGACTGTTGGCATTTGACTATCTGGGGATTTGCAATCAATCAGATGTCGCGTTTACTTTTACGAGGTTTTCAGGAACGAATTCAGGAAGGATGCTAGTGACCCATATTCAGGATCAGCAAGACCAGAGAAACGATTCTAAGCAGCTCAGATCGTTGTGATTTTACATGGAAAATTACAGTAACAGGGACTTGAAATCTTTAATAATAAATGGCTTAAGAGTCGGATTGTCAAGGTTTGAGCTTAGGACCTCTGCATCGCAAACGCAATTCGACATGCTTCGAACTGGCTTTAATGAATCGACTGACGCATCGAACCGACTAAAAGATGATACAGAGAAAACGTTCGTTTTAGCGAACTGCTATCGAATTAGTAGCTGATCAATTTAATTTATACGTACTGAATACGATCTTGCTGTACGCGAAATCAAAATACTATAATTCGTTCTAAATGTAAGCGTTCGGTCAATCCATACTTGACAAGTCGTGTAGTCTTGAGTGCTGGAGCACAGCATTCTAAGGAGACACGATATGGGACGTCCACCGAGTGGCCTCGACGACTATTTGGATTGGCAGGAGCGGCTTGAGAATTATAAAGCCAGTGGCTTGGAAGTGGACGTGTTCTGTCTCCAGGAAGGAGTTTCTAGAACGTCCTTCTATAAGTGGGTTGGGCAGCTGAAAGATGGTATTCCGGAGTCGATGCTGGCTGAGAAAGCGGCTCGAGAGCGAGCCGAATCGGGGGAAGCGGCGTTTGTACCGATCACTCTCAAAGCGTCTCCGGTGGAAATCGAATTGCCGAACGGTGGCATCGTGCGGCTGCCTCTGGGCGTCGGCCAGGCCGTGCTGGTGGAAGTGATCCGAGCTGTGGGCGCGCTGCGGCCCTGGAAGGGACCGAAGTCATGACGAACTTTCCCGACGTGCGAATCTTTCTCTGTACGACTCCGACGAACATGTGTTATAGCTTCGACAGTTTGATGGGACGCGCACAAGAAATCTTTGACCAGGATCCCACCTCAGGTCACTTATTCTTGTTCATGAACCGTAATCGCGATCGAATTAAGATCTTGTTCTGGGACCGTGATGGATTCTGCATTTGGTACAAACGACTGGAGCGAGGCACGTTCCAGCTCCTGACAACCACAAACGACGAGGAAGGCATTGAGCTAAATTATTCCCAACTCGTTAAATTGCTCGGCGGACTCGATCTGAGGACGGGACGCCGGCGGAGGCGGTACCGACGAACTGACTGACTCTTTTCGAATTTCTTTCGACATTCTGCAGGCAATGGTCTTTCCTCATGGGAAAGAGTTGGTAAAACAGTTCGTGTTATGGATAACGCCGACTTTCTTCCGACCAATGTCGCAGAATGCCATCGTCTGCTCATGGCTGCTTACCAGCAGTCGGTGCAGCTCCAGCAGTATACTGAAGATGCCGAGCAACAGGTCGCCAAGTCGGAGCAGCGGGTCGCAGAACTCAACCGTGTGTTAGATGCGACGTTGGCCTCATTTCAGGAACTTCAACAAGAACACGCCTCGACGCTAGAGGAACTGGCTTGGTACAAGCGCTGGGTTCATGGCCGCCGCCGCGAACGCATCATCGAAGGTGAAGGCCAACTGCATCTGTTTGATTTAACTCCCCCCGTCCATACAGAAGTTCCCGTTCCTGCTAAAGAGTCTCGTCAACAAATTGTGAGGCCAATTCGTCGGCGCGAGCTCGATCTTTCCTGTTTGCCACATCATCGGCATGAACTGGACCTGTCACCCTCCGAAAAAACCTGTGATTGCTGCGGGCGTGCCAAAGACCGGATTGGCGAAGATGTGACAAGGATTCTTGAGCACGTGCCATCCCAATTGGAAGTGCACGAGCATGTCCGTCCCAAGTACGCGTGCCGCTACTGCAAAGACGGCGTGTCGAGCCCGCCGCCACCCGAACGTCCGATTGCACGCGGCATTGCCGGACCTGGTCTGATTGCACAAATCGTCGTCAGCAAGTTTGGCGACCATTTGCCACTGTATCGTCAGGAAGACATTTTCGTACGTCATGGACTGCACATTTCCAGAAGCACGCTTTGCGATTGGGTATCGGCCGCGGCACAACTGCTGGAGCCACTTTACGAATTGCAACGGCAACTTGTCCTTCAATCTGCTGTGATGTGGACCGACGATACGCCGGTCAAAGTGCTCACCGGCGGTGAAGAAGGCAGCCGTCAAGGTCGTTTCTGGACCTATATTGGAGACAGCACACATCCATATTCCGTGTACGATTTTACGATGAGCCGCGGCCGGGATGGTCCACAGCGGTTTCTGGAGAACTTTCGCGGCTATCTCCACGCCGACGCTTATGCGGGCTACGATGCGATCTTTTTGGGATCAGACAGTGAGATTGTCGAAGTGGCCTGTTGGGCTCATGCACGGCGGAAGTTTTTCGACGCACGCAAGAATTACCCACGCGAAGCGCATCAGGTGCTGGAGTGGATCGGGCAGTTGTATGACATCGAAGATCGAGCGCGCGACCTGTCGGCCGAGGCACGCTGTGAATTACGTTGCGCTGAAGCCAACCCGGTGCTGGATCAGCTCGGAGCTTATCTCGCCCAACTTGCAAGTACGCTACTCCCCAAGAGCGCACTGGCCAAGGCCATCACCTATACGCGCAACCAATGGGACGCATTGCGGCGTTACACGACGGACGGCCGATTGACAATCGACAACAATACGTCCGAACGCACGCTGCGCCATCAGGCAATCGGACGGAAAAACTGGTTATTCCTGGGTAGTAAAAATGCTGGACCTCGGGCAGCGGTGCTGTCCACGGTCCTGGCCGGCGCAAAACGACATCGGATTGAACCGTGGGGGTACGTTCGAGAACTCCTGATGCGGCTACACGCCGATGATACCCGACTCGAAGAGATGCTTCCCGATCACTGGGCCACGGCGCATTCCGAAAGCGTATTGACTCATCGTCTCAATGAATCCCGTGCGAAGGCGGCAGCCAAACGCGACCGACGACAACGCCGACGTATCCAGACTCATCGTGTACGCTAACCAAATTCTGCCCCACTACCATGGGCAGGCCGGACGCTTACTTCTAAATGATGAAAATCGTATTCTATTAGAACTCTTAAGCTGCCCGGAAATATTGAATAATTAAGGTGGAAGACGCCGGACTAATAATTACTGGGTTCGAATCGTAAAAATTAGCATTTTCACAATATCTCCCGCCGATTGGTGTAGCCGTAAGTGATTGAAGCATAACGACATGCTGTAATATCACTTCATAAAGGTATGGAAGCCGTCTTCTTCAGAGAACCTACTTTATACCTTGATTGGGTAATCGATAAAATCCGCTTGAGGCTTTGTAAAATTCATTCTCTCAGACGTGCAAAATCATAGCGTTCTGATCACGGTTCAAACTCTTTGCTTTTCAGAATTGGAAAACTGCGGCCTTCGCTGAAGACTGTCACTCTCTGCTCGGTGCCGTAGTAAGTTTTTGTCAGCAAAGAAACATTTTCTTGAGCAAATTGAAGCCAGTCATTTACCTGAATCAATCCATTTTTTGATTCAATGTTGCGATTTTTAAATGGGCCACGATCAGCAGCCCCTAGCCCAGCCAATAGTGAATACGTCAAAGCACCATGTTCGAGTTCTTCTATTTCCTCCGCATTTTTTGACGCGGTAGCTGCAGCGATAATAAATGAGCCTGTCGAACGACGGAAATTTTCAAATGCACGTTGAAATTCAAATGGGTTACGAGTCATCCTGGTTTGCGCGACGGCACCTCCTGATTGGCAAGTATCATAAACTATAATCTTTTTCAGCGCAGGGACTTGATTAATCCATGACTCTAAAACATCACTGGGCAAACCATATCTTCTGGTAGCTTCATCCGGACTTTGTTTTCCAACAAGGGTAAACTCGTGTGGCAAGAAGAAATATCGTTGATGAACCATCCTCCCGTGACCAGATAGAGTTAAGATAAAGATGTCTTGTGGTTTGGCTTCTTTGCTGATTTTCAGTATCGCCCGCTGAATATTCCTGGCAGTTGCTCTTGAATCCAGGAGGGTCTGCACATGAACGCGACCTGTTCCATAGCTTTCAATTCCTCTTTTATTGAACACTTTTGCAATCGCATCCGCATCATTTACAGCATATTTCAAGTTATGGGCCTCATCAGTGTATTTATTCACCCCAACTGCTAATACATATAGTTCAGACTTTTCTGTTGGTTCTGTGTGTATAAATGAAATATGGACAGGCTCACTTTCCCAGGAACCATCCCTGGATGCGCTATTGATAGAAATATTATTTTCCCCCTCAATCAAAGGCAAATCAAACTTCCACCTCAGATTCTTGCCCTCTTGGATTGGTTTGCTTTTAACAGCTACCGTAGTGCCATTCTGTTTAATCCGAGGCGTTTTAATTCCACCACCATTATCTATTATTGTTGCTTCGATAGTGACAATCGCATCTTCTATCGTTTTACTGTTACCCGGACTTACAATACGAATAGTTGGTGGAATCTTTTGTCCCAAATCTATCTCGGGAAGCGGGGTCTGTCCTATTAGGATAGAACTAAGTAAGCCGGGGCGATAGTAATTCTGGAAGAACCGTTCAACCGGAACAACGTTCAACTCCTTGCCAACGCGGTACATAATCTGTTCCATTCCAGCTTTTGAACCATCGAACATACCCTCCGGAGTTGCCACCAACCAATCATCAACTTCATCAAGATTAAAAACTAAGCTACGCAGTTCTCCTGTGTCAGTATCCCAGAGACGCAGAATGTCATCCGATGACCAAGTGACAAATAGTGACTTGTTAAGATTTGAATTTAAAAATGTAACACATGAAGTCTTTTGAGATTCGAATTTACGTAGCCTAACTCCGTTCGCTGTCTCCCAGAGAATTAGTAAGCCGTCTATAGATCTTGTAAGAATCTGGTTACCATCTGGGCTAAATGCGGCAGAAGTAATAATTTCTTTATGGTCCTGGAAAGTACGAAGCTTTGTTCCAGTCGCTTTCTCCCAGAGGATTGCCGTAGCATCACTTGATCCGGTAAGAATCTGTTTGCCATCGGGACTGAATGCGACTGAAGTGACGCCAGAAGAGTGGCCTTGGAAGGTACGAATCTTAGTACCAGTAGATTTCTCCCAGAGGATTGCCGCCCCGTCTGATGAACCGGTAAGAATTTGGTTTCCACCAGGGCTGAATGCGACTGAATATATTCCAATTGTGTTAGGCTGGAAGGCACGAATCTTAGTACCGGTCGATTTCTCCCAAAGAATTGCCATGTTGTCGTCTGATGAACCGGTAAGAATCTGGTTTCCGTCGGGACTGAATACGACTGAATTGACGCTAGAAGTATGCCCCTGAAAGGTGCGTAGTTTCGTACCAGTCGCTTTCTCCCAGAGGATTGCGGTAGCGTCTCCAGATCCGGTAAGAATCTGTTTGCCATCGGGACTGAATGCGACTGAATCGATCCTGCCTGATTGTTTAAAGGTTCGCAGTTTTTTTCCAGTTGATAAATCCCAGAGTGTGGTTATTCCATCCCAAGAGCCGGTGAGAACTTGACTCCCATTGGAATTAGATACCATCGAAAAAACATTTTTTGTTTTTCCGCTTAACTTATATGTAATATTTCCATCAGCTTTATTCATAATTATGGCAGAAGAATCAGATCCAGTGAGGATCAATTGGCCATCAGGGCTAAATACAATTGGGTAACCTATTTTAATCTTAGAATTCAGCTTAAATACACGTAGTTTAACTCCGTTCGCTGTCTCCCAGAGAATTAGTAAGCCGTCTATAGATCTTGTAAGAATCTGGTTACCATCTGGGCTAAATGCGGCAGATGTAATAATTTCTTTATGGTCCTGGAAAGTACGAAGCTTTGTTCCAGTAGATTTCTCCCAGAGGATTGCCGTAGCGTCACTTGATCCGGTAAGAATCTGTTTGCCATCGGGACTGAATGCGACTGAAGTGACGCTAGAAGAGTGGCCCTGGAAGGTACGAATCTTAGTACCGGTCGATTTCTCCCAGAGAACTACCATGTTGTCGTCTGATCCGGTAAGAATCTGGTTTCCGTTGGAACTGAATGCGACTGAATTGACTCTCGAAGTGTGGCCCTGGAAGGCACGAATCTTAGTACCGGTTGATTTCTCCCAAAGAATTGCCATGTTGTCGTCTGATCCGGTAAGAATCTGGTTTCCGTCGGGACTGAATACGACTGAATTGACGCTAGAAGTATGCCCCTGAAAGGTGCGTAGCTTCGTACCAGTCGCTTTCTCCCAGAGGATTGCGGTAGCGTCTCCAGATCCGGTAAGAATCTGTTTGCCATCGGGACTGAATGCGACTGAATCGATCCTATCAGAATGTCCTTTGAATGTACGGAGTTTTACTCTTCTTTTTGTATCCCAGAGAATTGCTGTACTATCATAGGATCCAGTGATAATCTGACTTCCATCAGGGCTAAAAGCAACGGAAACCACTGGGTTCGAGTGCCCGTTTTGTTGAACGAATTCAGGAACTTCCACTGCTGGGTCATTCTTCGCTAGTTTAATTTTCTTTCCACCGCTGACCAGCAGTTTGTATTCAGATGTTTTTTCCGAAGGAAAATGCACTTCGAAATTCGTTTTATAAATTTCTCCTCGTTTGAGTGGTTTAAACTCAAATTCGCGTTGTGTTTTATACGCAATGCCATCGACTTTTACTGTCGAACCTGCCGGCAAGATTAGCTCAACTATGCCAGTATCTTCGGGGACAAGCCTAGAGGAGTCTTGAGCAAAAATGGAATTCACAGAAAAGCTGGTCAGAGAGATCACCGCGATGAGTGTTTTCACATATTTATTTTTCATTGTTTCCTCTGCCGATTTGAAAATTAAATGGAAGTTCATTTAATTTTCTTTTGTGTCTCAAAATTGATTCATTAAGGTTCGTCATACCGGATATGCAGCACGCCGATTAAATCTCCAGGAATTTTTCCGCCACGGTAGTGCTCAACTTGCTCGTTGTATTCTTTTCCACGTTTGGTACCGAGTGCCCTGGGACTTGTCGGTTGATAAAAGGCTGCTGTAATCAGTCCGATCTGCTGTGTGAACTTTTTTCGGGCTGCAGCTGAACTTGGAGCATCTGTGACTTCAAATTCGTCATATTGATCTTCTTGATCATCGCCCGTTTCTTTAAAAAAACCCCTGATGCCATAACTCTTTGGTATGATCTTACCATTAGCATCAACTGTAGCTGGATCAAGATACCATGCTCGCGTTTCAGCCAGATTAACACGAGGAGCAACAATCCATTTGCTTCCATCTGTGACACTCTCCACACTGATGCCCTTATCACTACTATTCTTCCTTTGTGGAAGAGTATTCAGTCCATCAACGAGTAATCGCATAAATGCTCCTCGCGTTGATCGATCAATGATGTGGATTTCATAAACCTCTCCATTTTGGAGTGTTACATGATAATCATTTCCCTTTACGATCCCTTCCCGTTTTTTGAACTCACCGCTGGAGTCTTTCACGTGAATTTCTACAGTAAAAGGAAAATTTGGATTAAGAAGGGGGTGTGGCCTCATAGCCTGTGCGTCGAGTGATTGGACCCGTTGCGCTGTGATTGTTGTTGCTTCCACGTCGTTCGACATGGTTATTGAAGTAGATACACTAGCGCTGCGTCCCAACATGGCCCACTCTGATTCATTCAAGAAACAATTGCCATTTGCTGAACCAAGTTGTCCCACTGAACCGGGTTTCTTCAATTTACACCCCAGACGAAACGTAGCCCCCTCTCGACCACGGATCCGACCAATTGCTAAAGCTGATATTTCAACTCCTTTTACTTTTAAACCAGATATTTCGGCAGTTTCCAGGTTACTTACATCTACACCGAGACGCGTCAGTTCCTTGTGCAACGCCAACCCACTGATCACTTCGTAGTCACCGTCTGCTAACATGGCAATCTGATCGGTTAATTCGTTTGCAATATAAGCGGGTAGTGTTCCATGAGTAATTCCGAGAGCGCCTCCCGATTCACCAGACGCGAATTCAGGTACCCCGACTGCAGCGAGCTCTTTTTGTCTTACTTTCGAGTCGATTTTCTCAGCCATATCCATTATCAGGCGTTTGAGTGAAATGGCTTTGGGTTTTAGCTCAAGTGGTTGAAGGGAATTTTCAGCGCCGATAAGAATTGGTGTCTGCTCATGGTTAAGTACTTTAGCAGTCCGAGAAACGTTCCGTTGTACGTATTGTGTTAGTTCGTCTATTGAAACTCTGCTATTCGCATCCCTGTCTGCATGGCCTTTAGCAGCCTCGACCAACCAATAGGTAAAGAGCGATTGTTGTTTACCACTCCACAAAAAACTTTGCTGGTCTTTTTCGCAACTTGCCAACGTAACCACATCAGTAAATTTCTCAAATTCTACTTTCAGAGCTTTCGCTGAAGCATGTTGATTCCCCACTCGTTTTGAGGTGCCAGCATGACAGGCATCCAACAATAGAACTTTGCACCGGGCTGGACAGTTTGAGAGTTGTTCACGTAGCCATGCTACTGGCACACCACCAGGGACTGGATCTTTGGCATCACAATTCAACGATGCAAGATATAATATTCCGTTGTCATCCAGGAATCCGTGTCCGCTAAAATAGAGAATGGCAGTATCAGTTTTCGCGACTCCCGCACACCAGGACTCTATGGTTTTCATGAGCGCGTCTCGATGTGTCGTGGGGCCAATATGACTCACTTTCTCACTGACTGAAGAATCAATTACCTGCATTACTTCAAAACCACAACGATCGGAAAATGATTCAGCCAACGCTCTCACATCATTCCCAACATACTTTAGTGGTTGGACTTTTTCATACCCTTCGATACCAATCAATAGTGCCTTGCTACCATTCGATGCGAAAAGCGATTCAGCGACCAAGAATAATGTAAAAACACTCAGAAATATGCGATTCATTGGTCTTGCTCCTTGGTTTTTACAGGCAGAATTGGAAAGTCACCCGCCTTGCTCTTGAACTCAATGTATTGCTCTTTACCCAAACTCAGTTTGGTGATAGCGGGAACATTCTCTGCCGCAAATTGAAACCAGTTCAAAACACCAATCATACCATCTTTCGATGTAGCACTACGGTTCTTAAGTAGTCCCTTGTCGCTCGCACCCAAGCCGGCTATCAAGGCGTAGGTCAAGGCACCATGTCCAATATCAGGAAGTTCTTCTGCTTGTTCATTAGAGGCTGCGGCGGCGATGACATGACAGCCTGATCGACGTGCCAGCGACTCGAGTGTTTTCTCATACGATGTGCTTCGTCCTAATGCGCTGCCTGACTGACATGTATCATAGACGAGTACCCGTTTGGTGGCAGGTACCGAAGCTATCCAATCGTCTAGCTTGTCTTCTGGCAAACCCTGTCTGCGGACCCTCTCATCTTGCCAATCATTGTTGTCGCATTTGTAATCATAAGGTATGAAATAATATCTCTCTCCAAGTGTCACGCCGTGTCCAGAGAGCGTCAGAATAAAGATGTCCCGTGGTTTTGCGGCCTTGGCAACCTCAGCTATCGCCTGTTGGATACCAGCCATTGTAGCCTGACTATCAACTACTGTTTTTACATGAACCTTTCCTTTTCCATAGAATAATTCACCTCGTTCTCGAAAAGTCTTTGCCAGAACCTCAGCGTCATTGCGAGCACATTTCAAATCGATCCGTTGCCCATCAGCGTAATCACTGATACCCACAGCCACCATGTATAATTCAGGACGCTTCTTCGGCTTTTCACAATCTACTATGATTCTGGCTGGTTGACTGGCAATTGCACCATTGGAAGCGGCACTATGCACTTCAATGATGTTTTCTACACCCGAAATCAACGGGATTGTAAAACGCCAGCGAAGTTGTTTTTCGTTTTCTCGGACTGGTAATTCATCTACTAGATACTCGCTACCGTTGAGTTTAACAACTGGCTTTTGAATTCCGCCTCCCTGGTCGTCAATCACTGCTTCAACGGTTGCTTGTTCTTGTTCAGTTGTAATTCTTGATACAGGAGAGAGGATTCTGATTTTTGGTGGAGCCTCTACTGTTACTTTCGGAAGGGGGCGTTCCCCGCGCAAAATCGACTTATACAAATCAGGATAATAGAAACCATCAAAGAACTGATCGACTGGGAGAATATTGAGACTCTCTCCAATGCGGTAAGCAACTTTATTCCGCACTCCACTTGGCCCATCGAAATGTCCCTCAGGTGTAGTAAATAAAATTCCATCGTGAGTTCCGCTTCCGAAGGCAACAGGTTTACCAGTCGCAACATCCCAAACATATAGGGGACGCCAGACACCAGTCGCCAGAATATGATTCCCAGATTCATCAAAAGTAATAGTATTAATAAACTCTTGCGAAGGAGTATCGAAACTCTGTAGTAATTTACCAGAATTAAAATCCCATAGATGGATAGTATCATTTGAACCCATTGTAAATAATTTGCTACTATCTGGGCTAAATAATATTGTAGAAAGCACTCGTTTATCAGACTCGAATGTATGTAGTGGCTGCCCTCTTGTGATGTTCCAGAGAATCACAGTATGATCATAAAAATCATAGGAATTAGTAATTACTGATTTTCCATCAGGGCTAAATATTACAGATTTGACACCGTTACTATGACCTTCGAATATTTGAAGGCGATTCCCTGTTTCTCTGTCCCAGAGAATAGCTGTATTGTCATCGGAACCAGTAAGTACTAAACTTCCATCTGGACTGAATACTGCGGTATTAACGATCTTTCTATGACCTTCAAATGTCTGTAGGCGGTCCATTGTTGCAATGTCCCTGATAACCGCAGTCTTGTCATTGGAACAGGTAAGTATTGAATTTCCATCTGGGCTAAATACGACAGAATTAACTTCCTCGTTCACAAACGTCCAAAGGCGAGCCTCTGCTGCGATGTCCCAGAGAATCGTTCCGTCACTATCTGTGATAAGTATTTTGTCCCCATGTGGACTAAATTCAATCGATTTGATCCACTTACCATGTCCCTTGAAATTATGAAGCCGCTCCCCTGAAGTGATGTCCCATAATGAATAAAATGTTTCGTTATTTTCATTTGAAACTACAAATATATTTTTCTCGTCTGGACTGATTGCGCTTTTAGATACATCATCCAACCTCATGGTCATTTTGCCAGTATCGATACTAAAAACACCTAAGTTATTAGCCAGAAAATTTTTGCTTGGAGATAAATAAGTACCAAACCTGCCGGGAGTAGAAAGATCAAAACTACTCAACTTTCGCTCCGTCTCAACGTCCCAGAGAATCATGGGATTGCCATAGTAGCCAGTAAGCACTGATTTTCCATCTGGGCTAAATGCAACTGATCTGATACCATTCTCATTATTTTCTTTAAACGTTCGGAGATGTTGCCCAGTTGTTACGTCACGGAGAATCATAGTATTGTCACCGGTAGCGATAAGCACTGACTTCCCATCTGAGCTAAATGCAAACGAACTGACTCCTGCATCATGACCTTCAAATGCCCGGAGACGTTTACCAGTTGCAACGTCCCAAAGAATCGCAGTTTTGTTGTGAATTGATCCGGTGATAATAAATTTCCCATCTGGGCTAAATGGAAACGAACTGACTCCTGCTTCTTGATCTTCAAATGTTCGAAGGCGTTTGCCAGTTGCAACGTTCCAAAGAATCACTGTATCGTCATAGGATCCTGTCAGTACACTTTTCCCATCTGGACTAAAAGCAACCGAATAGACCCCCTCACTATGACCTTCAAATGTCTGAATACGGCGGCTCATTGAGATGTCCCAGAGAATCGCAGTTTTGTCTTCGGAACCTGTTAGTATAAACTTCCCATCCGGACTAAAAGCAACTGAACTGATCCACTCACTGTGTCCTCCAAATGTTCGAATTCGTCTACCAGTAACAACATCATAGATGGCAGCAGACTTACCATTGAATGTTTCACCAAACAATGGTGTCAGAAGCATTGAAAGATCTGGGCTTAAGGTTGCTTCAATTCCGGCGAAAGATCCAGCAGCCCAAGCCAAATCAACATCATTGAAATAACGCAGTAGCTGTTTTCTTTGCATGTTCCAAACAGAAACTGTCCCGTTTTGGTGACCTGCCATCAAATATTTCCAATCTTTTGAACAACGCCACCCTACAATGGGCGGCAAGCTCGCTGTTTCAACTAACTCCAGATTTTTCTCTGCTGGATCCCGTTTGGCAATTCGAACTCGTTGCCCTCCTCTAATCAGAAGAGTGTGTTCAGACTGCTTACCAGAAGGGTTGCGATAGCCCAAGACTGGCGGACTCCTGAAGAATACTTCAGAATCTTCTTAGGAGGAATTTATGAGCAAGGAGTCCAAAGTGTCAGGGAAACAGCA
>PAJV01000059.1 GCA_002706765.1 Gimesia sp. | reverse complement strand
ACTCGTTCCCGTAATGTTCATGGCTAATTGCGCTGGGGAAGGGAGGCGGAAAAACGTGTTGTTTACTGGAGCCATGTCAGGGCTCGGATTTGGAATTGTAGAGGGAGTGCTGTACCACTCCCAGATGTATCAGCCTCTGGAAATGCCGCTCTCTATCTATATGCTGCGTTTCTTCTCGGTAGCAATGCTGCATGGCTGCTGGACGGTAATTTCAGCGGCCTGTTTTTATCATCTCACAGAAAATCCGGATGATAAGTCTCATAATCCACCAACAGACATCTTTGAATATACGTTTTTGATTCTAATTTCGGTGATCGCTTCGATGACACTACATAGTCTCTATAATGTCCTCGTTTCACGGTCTTTCTTTCTGGGGCTATTGATGGCATGGTTGACAGTATTTATCACTGTGCGAGTATATTACTCTCAACAGGAGCCAGAGAATCTGCGTGGTACAGATTCAGCTGGATGCTCTACATAACAACGAGCATCTGAAGTATCAATTCGCCCCGATTCTCTTCAGCACAGTAAGGCAAAAAGATACCAGTCCAGTGGATTCCTCACAAAAATCCCGATAAGCGTTTTTTTTCAGCACAATCTGCCTGGTGGTGTGTGCAATTCACAGCCCCAAGCCAATCTAGAAAATCGATCCTTGAACTGCTTCCCGACAGGCAGGCAGCCTGCCCCTGGCCTGGCTCTATTCTGGATAAATAGATAATCGAACAATACCAAAGTAAATAAGCCATTGGCTCTGTCGGCCCAGAGCATAAAAACGGAACTGAAACGTCGCCTTTCTTCAAGTTTCATCTACTGCAGAGAGAATTGATGCATCAGTATCAACCCATGTGTCCAGTACCTTGGGTGAGTAAAGCCCATTGCCCCATGCATAATGTCACATACCAATATATAATAAGGACTTACAGAACAGACTACTAAACCTGTAAGACTGATAATCTTTCACCAGCTTATGGTTTGCACTGAAATGCAGATCTCATAGATGATTTTCGTAACTCTCTTGTGCCATTTGGTCCTCTCAAGGTGTACATTAAGGTAGATGCATGAAATGAAGATGAAGGCACCTGGGAACCGCAACCATGGAACTGGATCGTCTGATCACATTTTTTTCCACGAATCCATCTGCGAAGCTGCTGCGCGCCAATCAAGCGGCCTATATCGTTTATTTCCTGAACCAGCACTTCAAAACAGACGGGAATCTGGCGACTCCGCATACTGAACTTCTGCAGAGTCTGAAAGGTTTTCTCGAACATATCCATGAAACCGATCCGGAGGTACTGAGGGACAATGCGGAAACTTACCTCAATCAGTGGTCTACTGGTGAGACGCGCTGGCTGAGGCGATATTACGACTCCCAACACGCAGATTCTGTCTTTCAACTGACGCCTCATTCTGAAGATGTCCTGAAATTTCTGACGGATGTCACTGATCATTCTCTCGGTTTTGTCGGCACGGAGTCCCGCTTCACCCGCATTCTTGAGACGCTGTCTGATATTGTCATCCGTGGCTCTGCGGACCGGGAACGTCGATTGAGTTATCTGCAAGCGGAACGTGATCGTATCGAGGAAGAGATTCAATCGATCGAGTCGGGCGAAATCGTATCAACACACAGTTCAACCGCCATCCGTGAACGATTTTCGGACGTCATCTCTGATCTGATTTCCCTGCAGGGGGATTTTCGAGCTGTAGAAGAATCGTTTAAGTCCATCACGCGCGATGTTCAAAAACAGCAATCGGAGGCAGTGGATTCTCGCGGGCAAATCCTGGGTTCTGCACTGGCTGCGGAAGACCGCCTAAAGGATGAAGACCAAGGGGCCAGTTTTCAAGCGTTTTTCAAAATGCTGCTGTCCCAGTCGAAGCAGAACGAACTGGAAAAGATGGTCCGACAACTCGATGATCTAGACGAGCTGGCTTCTCAGACGGAAGGGAAATCTCGCGTCAAAGGGATGATTGGCAATCTATCAAAAGAAGCGGCACGAGTTCAGCAGACAACGCGACGACTGAATGCGACGCTCCGCCGGCTACTGGATTCCCGTATCAGCACGACGCGCCTGCGTCTGGCAACAGTTTTACGAGAGATTCACTCAGCAGCAGTCCGGCAGGCAGAATCACAACCCGAAGCAGAAATCGAAGTCTTTACAGAGATTGATCTGTTTAACGGTATGGAGCGTCCTTTCTGGCAGACTCCGATCCAGTTTGAGGCGATGGAACTGAAGCAGGAAGAACCAAACGAAGCTGAGCGGTTGAATGTCTTCCAGAAGCTTGCTGGAATGCAGCGGCTCGACTGGGATACCATGCGATCTAATATTAAGAGTCAAATTGAATTTAACGAACGTGTGACTTTGCCTGACCTGCTAAATGTCTTCCCTCCTGACAACGGTCCTCTCGAAATACTCGGGTATATCCAACTCGCTTATGACGGCGGGCATGAGGTCGACGAAAACGAATTCGATCTGATCAGCATCGATACTCCCCTGGGAATACAGGACTTTGAGATTCCCCGGGTTGTGTATTTGTCTGAAACTGAAAGAATGGAGCGTGTTTCCGGGAGGGCCTCCGATGAGTGAAGTCCCGGAATTTCGCGAACGGGGTATCGTGGCGGTCCACCTGCTGCAAGGTGTGATCTATGAGGAACAGGAAGAAATCTGGTCGTTGTTGCTGAGCAATGAATCTGACCTGAATGACTACTTCTGTGAGATCGGGTTGTCGCTGGTCATCGACCGTACGGAAGGAATGGCCTACCTGCGTCAATTCAGTGAAGACGAACGGACCGGAGGTTATGAACGCCTGCCGCGATTATTCCGGAAAGCACCACTGACTTATAAAGTGACCCTGCTGTGCGTGCTTCTGCGCGAGGAGTATCGGAAATTTGAAGAGGAAGATCTCGATAACGAACGGTGTGTCGTCGAAATCGATTCACTGCTCGAATTGTGGAAACCCTGTTTTCCAGCCGAATCTGATGAATTCACCTTGCGGAAACAGTTGGTTGCCTCTTTCAAACAACTTGAAAACCTCAAATTTGTCAGTGGTATCAAGGATGAGCCTGATTCCTGGGAAGTCCGTAAGCTTCTGAAAGCACGAATACCCATTGAAGAACTGGAACGTCTGCGGGATCAGCTCACAGCGTTCGAAACCGAATAGGACACTCTTGGTATGCAGCACTTATTTGACATGCGTCCCGATTATCCCGGGTACCGTCTGCAAAAACTGGAAGTCTTTAACTGGGGGACGTTCGACAGTTCGGACGGGAACGTGTTCTGCTTTGAGCCTCAAGGGCGGACCTCACTTTTAGTAGGGCATAACGGCTCGGGGAAATCGACCCTGGTAGATGCCATCCTTACTTTGTTAGTTGATGGGAAAACACGAAATTACAATGTGGCTGCCGGTGCTAAGAAAACCGAGCGAACCCCCAGAAGCTACATCAAGGGCGCTTACGATCGAACGACCGATGAAACACAGTCAAGCGTGATTCGCTATCTCCGTCCAAAAGGAAATCATCTGACGGCGATCTCCGCCGTCTTCAAAGATGAAAAGCTCGATCGATCCTTTACCCTCACACAAATCCTCTACCTGAAAGCAGATGGGGGCGATGATCGGGTTTACGCGTTTGCTCCGTCAGCGCAGGAATTGAAGGCCGACTTGCAAGGGCTGGTAAAGTCGGACGAAGTCCGTGATCATCTTAAGCAGTGTGGTTATCAAACAACACGCTCTTATGCCGAATACCTGGGCTGGCTCACCAGGCAGACCAGTATGAGAAGCAAAGCGATCAGCATGTTCAATCAGACGGTCGCGGTAAAGGATATTCAAAGTCTGAATCTGTTTATCCGTGCTCATATGCTGGAAGCAGCCAACTGGCAGGATAAAATCCAGGGGTTATTGAAGCATTTCACAGACCTGAGTAATGCCCATTCTGAACTGGTTCGGGCACAAAGAGCTCAGGAACTTCTGAAGCCGGTTGCCTCAATTGGCCATAAGTATCAAGTCAAAGCGGAGAAACTCAATCATCTGCAATTGCTGTATGCTGCTTCCGAATCCTGTTTTTCGGTACTCAAACTTCAGGTATTTGAGCCAGAGCTGGCACGTCTGGAGGACAAAGCTACATCTTTGGAGACAATCCTCAACCGAGTGACTCAGGAACTGGAACAGTCGCGGGATACCGTCAGAAAACTGAAAAACGAGATTGAACAGGCAGGGGGAGACCGGTTACGACGAATTCCAGATTTGATCCTGACTGAAAAAGAGTCATTGTCTAACAAAAATTCGAGTTTTCATAATTTTCAGAACAATCTCAAACACTGTGGATTGAAGGAAACGGTCTGGAATCAGGAGCAGTTCCAGCAAGCCAAAACGGCATTACAGGCACTCCTGCCAACCAATTTTCAGCAACGGAAGGACATAAAGCAGAAACAGGAAACAGTGATTGGCGAGAAAACTGCCATTGAAACTCTCCTTCGTGAGGAATGCACCGAACTGGAGGCATTACAACAGCAACGCAGTAATCTACCGCCTCAATTTACAACAGTACGCAGCCAGCTCTGTAATGAGCTGAATCTGAAGGAGAGTGAGCTTCCTTATGCAGCTGAGTTGATCGCCGTAGCCCCTGATCAGAGGACCTGGACAGCAGCCATCGAAATGGTACTGCGATCCTTCTCTCTCAGCTTGCTGGTTCCAGAACGATATTATCCCCGGGTCAGAGCCTACATTGAGAAACGGAAACTGACTGGTGCCGATGGAAAAGGGTTACGGTTGGACTATCTGTGTGTGGGGAGTGTCGCTGAAAGCAGCGGGGACAGGATTCCTCCCAGTTCGCTTTACCACAAATTACAATTCAAGCCCAAGCATCCGCTGGCTCCCTGGGTACGGGAAGAAATCCAACAACGATTCAATTTTCAATGTTGTGATCATGTTGACGAATTCGATCAGATTCCCCGAAATGCTTTGACAGCGAACTGTCATGTGAAATTTAATCGGAAACGGCACCAGAAAGATGATCGGGACCGGACTACCGACCCCCGTTTCTTCGTACTGGGCTGGAATAATGCCGAGAAGAAACTGCGCATTCAGCAACATATTCAGCGGCTGAACACGGAATTAGGGACTCTCCAGACGCAGCTGAATACGCTTGACCAGCAGAGTGAGGAACTGCAATCCGTAAAACAAGCCGCCGAGCAGGCGCTAAATATCACGGATTTTGACCAGATCGACATTACACGTCATCAGTCAGCGATCGAAGCACTCCAGGCAGAGCAAAAGAAGCTGGAAGGGTCGAATGATATGGTGCGTGTTCTCAAAAAACAGTTAGTGAAGGCGGAAGATCAGGAAGCCTCTCTCGGGAAGGATCGTGATGAGAAGATCGGTCAACAGGCTAAATTAAAAAGTGATATTTCTATTACCAGCAGACTGCTTGATTCGACGCATGCTGAGATCAAACAACAGCGCGAGCGAGACGATTACCCGCAGCATGAGAAGTTCTTTCCGGAGATCGCCGAGTCGATCGAGGTGGAGACACTCGCGATCGACAACTTGGAAGAACGGATGTGGGAATGGAACAAAAAGATACGAGCGAAAATTGATCAGATCAGAGAGCCACTCGACCGACTGAAAGAAAAACTTTTTGAGGCGATGTCCAGATACTTAAGGGAATTTAAAGAAGAGACAGACGATCTCGACGCCAGACTGGAATCATTAGAGAGCTTTCTGGGGGTACTGGAACGGGTCAACGAGGAAGATTTACCCCGTTATGAGCGACAGTTTAAAGACAAACTGAACGACCAGGTCAGCCAGGAGATAGCGTTATTCAACACAGAGTTACGCACCGAGCAAAAGCAGATTGAAGAGAAGATCGACCAGTTGAACGGTGCTTTGAGAAAAGTCCATTATACTCCTGCAACCTACATGCGACTGAAGCCTTCTCAGATCAATGATCGTGAAATCGAAGATTTCAAACGATCGTTGCGGGAATGTCTGGATGAATCTCTGGAGCAGACACCCGAAGCAAACGAAGCCCGATTTCAGCGTATTCAATTACTGGTACAACGTCTTTCGGATAAAGAAAAATCAGCCTGGCGAAAAAAAGTGATCGATGTACGTAACTGGTACAACTTTGTCGCTGAAGAAATTGTGATCGAATCGGGAGAGACCCGCAGCAGCTATGATGGCAGTTCGGGCCAGTCCGGTGGGGAGAAAGCCAAGCTCGCCTTCACGATCCTGGTTGCGGCTCTGGCTTATCAGTATGACATTGATCCTGATGGATTTACTCCAGGTCATTTTCAGTTTGTCGTGGTGGATGAAATGTTCTCCAAAGTCGATGACCAGAACGCGGAATTTGCCCTGAATTTATTCGATCAGTTTGGACTGCAACTGCTGATTGTGGCGCCGCTGGATGCCAAAGCCCGCGTGACCGAACCGTTTGTCGATCGTTATCTTTATGTTGTGAAGGATGCGGAGACCAGCCGTTCTAAGCTACTCAGCATGACGGCGAAAGAGTATGAAGAAGAGGTGAAAAAGAACATCAAACTGAGTCGTACACGGTCCTCCAATTCTCCAAATGCAAAATGAAATTGGTTGAACGAATGCCATTGGTTTCTCCAGAAGAGATCGCCGAGAAAGTCGCTAAGGCTTATCCCCGTTTTCTTAAACGTTGGGTGAATGGAGAAGTCGAGGACTTTTTTCCGTATCGGGTAAAAGTTCGGCTGACACTGGACCCACAGAATCCTAAAGAAACCATTGATGCTCATGAACTATTGCTCGCGCATTCAAAAGATCAGCGTGGCTGGGGTTATACCGTTCACCGGGAACTAAAGCGGAAGCGGGATTTTGGAACGAACTTGGTTCCGACTGCCATCACGGTCGACACTCTCGAGGATTTGCTGCGTCTGGCCAAAAAGCAGGATCAATTTGAAAAGACACGAATTGTTATAGAAAAAGTACGATTTCACTTCCCACAATTAGAGGATTGGTTAGTCTCAGAAGTTACAAAAATAGCAAAACTGGCAGACTCGGCAGACGGTTTAATACAGGTCACAAATTATCTCATTGCGCACCCGGTACCTGATTGTTATATCCGACAATTACCGGTCCCCATAGACACCAAATTTGTGGAACGCCATGAATCCACTTTAAAACAGTGGTTGGATAAACTACTGCCAGCATATGCGATCAATGTAAATGAGAACAAATTGGTCCGTCGTTTTGGGTTTCGAGATAGCCAACCCCATCACTCGCTCCGACTGCTTGATCCTGAATTACAATCGGAACTGAACTTACCTTACGATGAACTCTCCCTGCCGTTACGTTACCTGAAAATGCTGGAAGTCACGAATTGCAGTGTTTTTATTGTAGAAAACAACCTGAATCTACTGACCTTACCAGCTTTTCCACGGGGGGTGGCCATTCGTGGTGAAGGAAACGCAGTCATGCAACTCAAAGATTTGAGCTGGCTGAGTCAGAATCCACTGATTTACTGGGGAGATCTCGATGTTGAGGGCTTCCAGATCTTATCGCGGTTGCGAAATTTCTTTCCGCATACAGACAGTGTGATGATGGATCAGGAAACCCTCAACAGTCACGCAACTGCTATCGTTAAAGGTAATCCGAGTCAGCCCGAGGCGCCCCCCAATCTGACCAATCGGGAAGCGGAGGCGTACGAGTACTGCCTGAAAAATCAATGTCGGCTGGAGCAGGAAAGGATTCTTCAGAATTACGTGGAAAACCAGATCGCTGCAATGACATCAGCGACAACTGACTGACTTTCTGTCCAAAATTTTGGTCTGGTTTAACTTCCAAAAATCAAACTGCGTTTATTTAAGCCTTTTACCCCAAATTGTACCAAGTAAAGACAGTTCTCTGCCCAGAAACTCTCGGGACGGTTTTAAAACACCTAAATTCTGGACCAAAACGTGTCATAATAAATAGGATGGAAAATACTTATCTATTACTTTTCCAATCCGATTGAACGGCAATAAGAATTCCCAGAATCTTTAAAATAAGATTTTGTATCAAGACTTCAGTTTTCAACTGCTTCCCGACATTTCTTCAACCTGCCTTTATATTTTTGTCTGGTTTTTTGAGTACTCTGAAGTTTTTTTCCCAACTCTAATGCATCGAGCTCAGTACCTTCCAGGAATTCTGTAAACGCTTCGTTTATTTTCCCAACCTTGCCGTTCAAACGTTCTTTGTATCTGGGATATAAACCACATTCCTGGAAAACAAACATTTTCAGCATGATCGAGTACCTGTTGTGTCCCAATTTATCTTCTTCCTGACTTTTTTTGCCGATCCAACCCTGAAGGTGTTTTTTATGACCGTACATCAAATGATGATTTGCGATGTCATGTAACTTCAGATTCTGATCAGCAAGTAAATACCAGGGGATAAACAGTGCCAGTCCAGCTGCTCCATACACTTCCTCGCTGTATTGCGAAGCCCCGACGGGATTCGAATGCATCGGTTCTGGTAAATGTGGTGTGGCCAGTTTTTCCAGACTCCAGTCATAATAAAACTGAGTGTAATCTGCATAAAATCGGCGTTGATTTTTAGGGATCGGAGTCGAGTCTCTCAGCATGTTCATGGGAGGGACATCAGGGAACTCACCCCGTTCTTGAATCTGCTCCCACCACTCCCCAATAAACCCCGCCTTGGAAAGCTGAAACCCGGGATCTGTTACTAACCAGCCA
Organism: Gimesia sp.; assembly: GCA_002706765.1. Classification (GTDB taxonomy): domain Bacteria; phylum Planctomycetota; class Planctomycetia; order Planctomycetales; family Planctomycetaceae; genus Gimesia. Next base: position 4,244 of record PAJV01000059.1, on the reverse strand, counting down.
GCATATCCTCTTTGTCGTTCCTGGGCCTGTAACTTATACTTCTCCTCTTCCTTGAAATATTTTTTGATCATGAGCTCAGAGCAACCATGGCCTCTCATGACCGCTTCAATCGTTAAACGAAGGTCATGACTGATTCTAGTTTGTTCAGCCTGGAAACGGCGGGAGACGTCGTTAGATGGAGGAAAATATTCTTTTAGTAGGGGATACCAAAAAGGCTGTTTTAAAAAGAGCCCCATCCCCGCGATCTCATTCAGGTCATACTCAAACAGCAGATCATCCTTGGTCCACAGGCCGGGAAGATGTTTATTCAGGGCATTTATAAAATCAACCGGCAAGGCATAAATAACCTCTGTATCCAGACACAATCGATCTGGATATCGCTTTTTCAACTCTTCCCAAGCGGCATAGTTCTTTGCTTGAATCTTCGAGTTCTGGGACACACTGAGCCTCCTTCAACAGCACGCTTCAATATATACAAAAGTATCAATAAACATAATCTAATCAATGACTCCCAAATTGAGGTAAACGAATTCTAAAACGTTTACCTCGATATCTTCCTATCATCTTGGAATAGTTCTGCCGGATCTAATATTTTCTACAAGCTATCCGGTGACTATTGATGTACACAGATAACCAGAGTAATTCTAACCAGCCTTACCAGGCAGAAGAAGTCCAACAGACTTCTTCACCTGATACTTGTATAGAGTCCACCCCAAAGTCGCCCTCTAAGTCTCGCAAGATGGTCCCTGTGGAACTAATGGGAAGCCATACGCACGAAACCCGGGTCGGAATCAACGTCCATGCCTATGAAAGAGATGGTAAATATTTAGCGCGTGGACGGTATGAAAGAAGGTATTTTGGCGAAACACTGGGAGCAGATCTACAGGAAGCCAAATCAAAACTGAGAGAACTGTTGCATAGGCTAGACTCTGGCACGTTTGTGCCCCCGAGTGATGCGCGAAAGCAGATGTTGAAAACTAGAAAAATTCCTATTCTGACTCTGCGCGAGCTTTTTGATAGATATCTGACCGAAAAGCGTAAAGTCTGTGGAGAAAATACAGCCAGAACCTATTTGAATCGACTTGCCCCGATACTGGATTTTGCGGAATTAGCTCGATCACTTAAAAAATGGCCCACAGCACTGTCACTTGATAGAGACTTTGCTCTTGAATTACTTGAATTTCTGTTCAACCGTAAAATAACGAGAAATGGTAGTGCAAATGCTCCCACTAAATTGATGTCCTCACGGCATATCAAGCACTGCGGGGACACCTTAAGGATGGCCCTTAACTGGGCCTGTAGAGCAGACGTACGCAATTTGCCCCCCGATTTCGTCAACCCTGTTACCCCTGAGCTTTTTGAAAATTCATTCAGTAAAGACCCACTTCGTGATTGTGTATTTCCGCTTGAACGAAGGCTTGCCCTCTTAAATACCATGGATGACTGGCAATTCATGTCGCTGAGTATACTTTTGGTTTTACCAATCCGCTTAGAAGACGTATCTGGTCTCATCATTAGTGATGTGGACTTCAATAAACAGCAGATACGTTTTAGCAGTCGATTTGGTGGATCAGATTTCAACAAAGGAAAAGTAAATGTACTATTTCCGTTACCTGATGAACTGATGCCTTTGTTACAGATGTTGGTGGGAGAGCGTGTCGAAGGGCCGCTTTTCCTAAATCGGAAAATATGTCTAGGTAAATCTTCAAGAAAATATACATTTGATTCAACTTCAGATTTAGAACAACAGTATCATGACGAATTATTTAAAGCACCGAAAGGTACTGTTCTTAATAGCCAGGATCGGAAAGCAGTATTTCGATATTTCTTAAATAAAGCTGGAGGCATTACCAGTGCCTATGTGGGAAAACAACTGCGTCAGGTGATTGGGAAAGTTGAATCAGGTAGACCTTATGACTTGCGCGGCTCCATTACACAGGAGATGAAAGAGGCTGGAATACCATTATTAGAATTACGATACCTTACAGAGCATTCCGTGAGCGATATTATCAATGTGTATTCAGGCCTGAATCCTGAGCAGGAGATCGTTAAGTATTACAACAAGATCAGCCCTCTGCTGGAAGCGATTAAGGCCCGCACAGAACAACTTGTAATATCTGAAACAAGTACTTGCCAGAGTCGATCGAATCCAGTACAAGATACATTACCTGAAGGTGGTCAGAATGTTTAAATTCGGTTGGTGCACCGCTGGTGCACAACTGGTGCAAACGCCAGACAGTCGAATAAAGTGTGTGGTTGCAGAACCGAAAATCCATCGAATTAAGCAACTGTTTTATTTTCAATTAGTTACGCACCATTAGGTTTATTTTTGTCGCGTTGAAATCAGGTTTGAAACCACCCAGGCGGAGAGTCCCCCCCTCTCCGTTTTTGCTTTTGCTGTGACATTGAGCGACAGGATGAGTTATCTCCTGTCGCTTTTTGACTTTGCGGGGTGCTGTGTTTGTCCTTCTGAGGTCTAGAATCTTCATCATCTTTGTCACCTCCTGTGACATCCGAAGACGACGAAAGTCCCTCTGAGTCAGAAAAGTGTGCAACATTCTGTGCAACACTTTCTGAACTGTTGCTGTCATCCGGTTGATCATCAGGGGACTTGTCACCTTGCTCCTGCAACGAGTTCTCCTGAGATTCACCCGTCTGGGAATGTGGTGTCTGACGACTTCGTAACATCCCGTGGTAGAGGTCTTCGAGACCAAGATCTGAATAGACTCGGTATGTCAGGTTGATGTCCGAATGCCGAGCCAGTCGCTGAACATATGCAGGAGTTTCACCAGCCTTAATGAGATTGGTGATGAAGGTATAACGAAGAGCATGAAAATCAGCTTTGCGACCATCGACTTCGTAGGGAATCTCTGCAGCTTCCAATGCTGGTTTGATCATCTTGCCCCCGCCACGACTCTTGGCCCAGTTCCCCGGCCAGAGCTTGGCGCTCCTGGGTTTTCCTGCAATCCAGGCTTTCAGGAATTGGACCACTCCTGGATCACGGAGTGGAATACGTGCCTCATCTCGATTCTTTGTCTGTGAGGCAGACAAGCTGATGTGTGGGTACTCATCAGCCAACTGTAGGTTGGCAACCTCCATGTGACTCAATTCAGTCGCTCGAAATCCGGTGTTGAGGGCTACCAAGAACAAGACTTCTTGATCCGGTCCTGATAAACCGTACAAGGGCGAGCATTTTCTGGCCGCTTTCAAAAGCTTCGTGCATTCTTCAGACGTGAGTGCACGTCGTTGATGACAACGTTCACTCACCTTTATAGGTCGCACCTTCCGGAAGGGATCAGTCTCGATACGCTCGTCCTCAAGCAGAAAATTGGCGAACTGCTTGGCGTGGCGAACGATGTGCTTGCAGGTTTGTTGGGACCGTCCCTTCTTTCGTAACGAAGCCAGATAGGTCTGAAACCTGTTCCCGTTTAAGTCCGATAGAAGTAGAATCCCCATGGTGTCGAAAGCTCGCCTGAGACGTCCGGTGACCAGCATTACTTGAGCTGGGCTGATTTCCCGGTCTTCGAGTGACTTCTGAAAGTCATCCAGATGTTCAGACAATGGTTTCTCATTCTGGATAATCCGTGGCGTCCGGATACCAGCTCGTTCCTCGTTGACCTCTCTTTTCGCATCACGCAGTCTGATAGCTGCTTCATCTCTTGTAGTAAATCCATTTTCTTGCTGACGTATCCCCTTTGCGTCAGGATAGCGAATTGACCAAGTCTTAGCTTTGTATGTCTTGCCGTTTCGGATGATGGTTGGATGGAATGGTTGACTCATACTTTACGACCTCCTTTCGACTTCCGGTATTTGGGGTGAAGTCGTTCCCATTGCCTTCGCGCTGGACAGCCACTCTCGATCCAGTGCATGATCTCATCACGCGACCAGACTCGTTGAGTGCCGATATTGACGGACTCCGGAATACGGCCTTGGCTTTCCAGTCGATAGATGGTACGTACTGTTCGCCCCAGAAGTTCAGCCATATGATGCTTGGTGAGCAATGGCGGGAATAGGATGCTAATTGCCTGACTTTTGTTAGTAGGTGTGACTTCATTCATTTCACGTCATCCTTTCCGTTTGCCACGCGAAGGGACTTTACTCGTGGCGCAATTTTGGCAAGGACTTCTCCCAGCGTTTGCACTCTCTGAAGTTCCCCAGAAATAGTGGGCGCTCAAAAAAGAGTGTAAACTATTCTGAGGAGAAACAACATGAGCAAAAAGCAATCGAATTCAAAACCCAAACGT
>PAJV01000058.1 GCA_002706765.1 Gimesia sp. | reverse complement strand
TGCCACCCGCCCGTCTGATTTTGCAGGACTTATTGCAATAAATAGAGAGGTTTCGGGGTGCCATGGCCGGCTTGTCCGGCCGTGCGAAGTGAGTAGGGAAAGCCTGGTTCTGGGAGGAACGCGGCAGCTGCGACCTCCTGCTCGCTGTGCTCGGCCCGAATTGCATTCGGGCTCACCCTGTTTTTCTGCGTTTGCTGGTTATTCAAAGCACTGTCGGGCAAGCCGAATAATGGCACGCGCCCGGGGAGAGGACATTGAGTTATGTTTGTGGTTGCTGTGGTCATTCTTGTGTTCGATCTGTTTTCTGTTGTCTGGGCTCCGTTGCATGTTGGAATATTTTGTGGAAGTGCTTGGGGGCGTCAAGGGGAAGAACAATATCATGTGGCGATACGGGTTGACGGGGAACCGACCTGCTGCGACGTCGGGGCGGTGCCGAGGCGAAGCTTTGCGATGTGTGGCGACCCGCAGGGTAACATCAGGAACCGGTGTCGTTTCATGCAGTGCAAATCGGGAAAAAACAGGCTCAATTGCAGTGAAGATCTGGAACAGGTGGTCCGTGTTTCAGTGCACTGTAAACTGGGCACGCGCGCGACTCAGAATAGCGCTTATCGTCAGCGGCGCGCAGCGGTCAAGTTCATTTTATGCAGCGGGAGTGCGGGAATGTGCAGCAGCAGGTGTGGGAAGTTCAGTCCTGCAGGCGAGTGGAGACGATAGCGTAAAACTGAATACAGGCCGGAGATTAGACAAAACGCCTCAGAGAAACTGGTTCCCTGAGGCGTTTTGTGATTGAATCGTCAGAAGATTGCTTAATGATTATTGATCGTTATTCCAGGCCAGTCATCCGAACGGAACGGTGTGAGAGGCAGTCCTTCCTTGTTCTGTACATTACAGACAGGATTGTCTGCCCAGGCGTAACGAACTGCTGCCGGAGTCGCGACAGCATCATTCCAGACTTCGATTTTATTGCTGCCAACGATTTTGGCATTGGCTTTGACAAACTTCTGATCTTCGCCGGCAATCGTGAAACCGATGGGAGTCGGTACGTCGAAGGTATCCAGGCCTCCGCCGACATGATCGAAGGTCAGGATCGCTTTATTTCCTTTGACTTCCATCGACTTGTAGCGAGGGCTCTGGTGCACGACTTTCACGCCATAGTCTTCGGCGAGCGCCCAGCGAGCCAGTCGCATGGCGACATCCTGCTTATTCTTAGGATGAATGTCAGAAGCTTCGCCCAGATTCAGAATGACCGCCTCTCCCGTGTTGGGCAGGGCATCCATGGTCATGGTCTGTGCTTCCCGCAGTTCAGCCCAGTCGCTGTCAGCCGGTTCTGGTTTTTCGCTGCGGAAATCAGCCAGTTGAACCCAGTAGAAGGGGAAATCGCCCTGTTTCCATTCGTCACGCCAGTTCTGGATCATGAATGGGAACAGTTTTCGATACTGATAGGCGCGGCTGGCGTTCGATTCCCCCTGGTACCAGATCACCCCTTTGATCCCGTAGCCGATGGTCGGATGCAACACACCATTGTAGATATTGGCAGGTCGATGATTGCCGGTCAGCGGGTTTCGTGGTGGCCGGGGACGTTGTGGTGCTGCTTTTCCAGCTGCTTTGGCTTTTTTGACGGATTCTTTCCACTGATCCAGACGTTTGTCATAGGCAGCCGTCGCCTGTTCATGATTGTAGGTTTCTTCGGTCTTTTTCCACTTTTCCAGCATCTCTTTGAAAGCAGGCTCATCTTCCAGTCGCTTGCGATTCACCCAGGCTTCCGCAGAAGAACCACCCCAGGCATTGTCAATCAGGCCGATGGGCACATTCAGTGTCTGGTAGAGCTGGCGTCCAAAGAAGTAGCCGACCGCCGAAAAGTTTCTGACGGTTTCCGGGGTACAGGCTTCCCATTGCCCATTGAAGTCGTCCTGTGCTTCCTGGGTTCCTACCTGCGGTACCGATATCAATCGGATTTTGGGGTAATTGGCGGTCATGATTTCCAGGTCGGCGTCATTGGATGCACCTACGGTCCAGGCCATATTAGACTGGCCAGAGCAGATCCAGACTTCGCCGGAGAGGACATCCTTCAATGTGATGGTTTCTTTTCCCTTGATCGTGATTTCATAGGGACCACCCACTTTGAGGGGTTCGAGAGTGACTTTCCATTTTCCGTTGTCATCGGCAGTCGCAGTATGAGTCTGTCCATTGACAGTCACGGTGATTTTCTCACCCGGTTCCGCCCAGCCCCATATCGGGTTCTTCTGCCCCTGTTGCAGGACCATATGGTCTCCGATAATCGCGGGGAGTTTGATTTCAGCTTGTGCCTGCTTTACGTTGAATGCATCTACGGTGATCAGCATCAGCAAAACGGCTGCAAGTCGTTTCAGAGAGGTAAAATTCATTTGTAGTTCCTTGCAGGATAAGTAGAATGGAGAAGTGGTAACAATCCAGATCCACTACCAGCTTGATCTGAATGAGATCAGAATTCAAGCGAAGCCTTTCAAATGACGGTATCAATTTCGTTTTTTCATTTCTTGTAACTTCGCCAGGTGATTCATGAAACGTCAATTGCTGTTGCTGTGCTTCTGTGTGGTCGCTCTGACCGGCATTGGTTCTGTTCAGGCAGAAAACAAAAAAGAGGAGAAACGTTATGTCATCATTCACGCCGATGATGCGGGCATGTCGCATTCGGTGAATCAGGCAACCATCGAAGGGATGCAGAAAGGCATTGTCTCCTCTGCGAGTATTATGGTTCCCTGTCCCTGGTTCAAGGAGTTTGCGGACTTTGCCAAACAGAATCCGGATCAGGATTTTGGAATTCATCTGACTCTGAATTCAGAATGGAAAAATTATCGCTGGGGACCGGTAGCGTCTCGAGATCAGGTGCCGAGTCTGTTAGACGGGGAGCAATATCTCTGGGACAACGTGGGGCAGGTGATGAAACACGTCAATGTGAAAGATGCTGAAAAAGAACTGCGAGCACAAATTGAGCGTGCCAAATCCTTTGGAGTTCCCTTAAGTCATCTCGATACACATATGGGAGCCGTCGTCAGCCGTCCGGATCTGCTGGAAATGTACGTCAATTTAGGGATCGAATACCAGCTCCCGGTTCTGTTTGTCGCCAATCTGGATCCGGAGAAATATGGTCTGATTGCCGAGAAGGGCAAAGAGCTGAAAGCCGTTCTCGAAAAGAATAACCTGCCGGTCCTGGATGAACTGGTTCAGTTCTATGGCGAATCAGATTATGAAAAGCGAAAACAGGCTTACCTGGACAAGCTGCGGGCACTTAAGCCGGGGGTGACCCAGATTATTATTCATTGTGGCATTGATAATCAGGAATTGCAGAATATTACGAATAGTTCCTCGCGGCGTGATGGAGATCGGCGTGTATTTACCGATCCTGAAGTCATCAGGGAAATCAAGGATCTTGAAATTGAAGTCATTACCTGGAAGCAGTTTCATGAAATGGCAAAGCAGAAAGTGGCTGTCACGGAATAGACGGGTGTCTTTTTCCGGAGCCATACAGTTAACTCAAAGTGCCGGTTTCCAGTCTCTTTTGACTCAGGAAATGACATTTGGGGGAATGCGGGCAGTAAAAAAATCCCCTGCAGAGAAATTATCTGCAGGGGACCATTTTCAAAGATAGAAACGATCTATCTTTTTCAGGAGGTACGAACAGGTCCATCAATCCTATATTGACCGGTGATCGACATCAGGCGAGTACTCTACTGATGAGCGTACGATCCGTGTCGGGCCGCATGTCATTCCAAGACTGATAAAACACTATTGTGGGGGGCTGTTAGATACTGGTTGTTCCAGACAGCATTTGCTCCCGGTTTCGCAGCAGGTGAGCTGTAATTCACAACAGGTTTTTTCGGATGTACAGCACTCTTTTGCCTGAATACAGCATTCCAGGCTTTGCTGGCAACATTCCGCTTTGGTGGATGTGTGACAACAGGCCAGGTTCTGGTCACAGCAAGGCAGGTTCATTTCGCAGCAGTTTGTGGAACTGGTTTGCGTAGTGGCCGAAGCTGTTATTCCCAGGCCTACTGATAACAGGGTCGCAGTAATTACTTGAGTAAACATCAGACGTCTCCTTATTATGGATCAATGAAAATAACTGAATCTGGTTGAAACTTTGGTATCGCTGTTTCAGTCAGTTAACAGATCCAGATGCAATGCATCAGGTATAAAGGACGTGAAGATGTCTGGGGAGAGGATGAGCCGCTGATTGAAATCTGGCCTGTAATACCTGGCAGACTGAAATCATTCAGAGTGAACAGGCCTGTGGCTGGTGCAGGTAAGCGGGGCTTGGAGGTGATCGGAAACTGGTCGACACAGCACTGGCAGCATTCACTTGAGATCGGTGAAACCGGTTGAGAATGCGAAGCGGAGTGGGTCGGGCAGCAATGTGTAACAGCAGATGCATGAGGATCAGTCGTCAGCCGGTTTGAAACGCAGTTCTCGCCGGGAGTGGCGATCAGGCTGGAAAGATAAACCAGCGATAAACCAGCTTTGAGCAGAACCGGAAACATGATTATGTTACTCCGACAAACGGCAGAGGCAGCGAATATTGCGTGCGACTCTGGAAACTCTTGATTCTCTGATGTCTTTCAGATACTACGTATTTGCTGCGTGGAGTGTTGGAAAACAATTTTAGAGCCAGAAGTAGAGAGAACAGGGGAAAGTGAACCTGTTCAGAGGCGAGGTGTCTTTTTACCATGAAGAAAATGTAATTTTTTGTGAAACTAGTGTCGAAAGAGACTTTACAGCAACAACATAAGAGGACAGAATACGCGTCCTCTTATTGGGGCGTATAGCTCAGTTGGTTAGAGCGCAGCTCTGATAAAGCTGAGGTCCGTGGTTCGAATCCACGTACGCCCATTTTTTTTCTTCTCTAAGAGGAACTCCAGTTTTTGCAGCTTATGAGTTGCACGGCTGGTGTTTGTCAGTAATAGTATTACTGGCATCTGTTAGGGGACGTAGCTCAACTGGGAGAGCGCCGCCCTTGCAAGGCGGAGGTTGCCGGTTCGATCCCGGTCGTCTCCATTGTGTTTCAGGAAGTAAAGTGGTTTGTGCCTTTGAGAGGTTGTTAAATCAAACCCCAGTTCTTTCTGGAAAACTTCCAGGGAATTTTTCTCCCCTGGGTTGACGAGTGGTTTCTGACTGGTTAAGATCCCGCTCCTTCACTTGTTGTTAACAAAAGTTGCTAACGGCAAGTGGTTGTCACAAAACAATTTGTGGCAAAAATGGTTTGAGAGGTTTTGAAAAAAGTTTTCAAATTTGTTTCTCGGACGGTTGACTTCCTGAGAGACAACGATAAGATGACTCTCTCAGCTGACTTAAGTCGATTGAATCGAATTCAGCAGTGCTGGTTTTGATTCAGCTGATTTTGGTTGGCTGTTTTTCTCTGGGGATAACCCTGAGGATCAACGATCTTTGACAATTTGGTAAAAGTAATAAGTGGCATCTATAAACATAGAGTTCTCAAGTTGCAATACCAATTCTTAGGAATTGTATTGCTACCGAGATTTTGTTCTTAGGCAAATCGACTCAAGTGCAAGGTTGTTATGCAAGACCTTGTGAATTGAGATCGGGTTGTAATGTTTTTGGCTCCCACTGACCAATGTGGTCTTTGTGAGGTAAAAATTATTACGGCTAAGCTATTAAGGGCGTATGGGGGATGTCTTGGCATCAGATGGCGATGAAGGGCGTGGAAGACTGCGATAATCTTGGGGAAGTTGTCAAACGAGCGTTGATCCCGAGGTTCCTGAATTATCATATACTGAATACATAGGTATATGAGGCACACGCGGTGAACTGAAACATCTCAGTAACCGCAGGAAAGGAAAGCAACAGCGACTTCGTGAGTAGCGGCGAGCGAAAGCGAATCTAGCCTAAACCGTTATGCTTCGGCATGGCGGGGTTGTGGGGCTTATCATTGTGAAGTTACAAAACTGTTTGCTAGAAGAATTCGTTGGAAAGCGAAACCATAGAGGGTGACAGTCCCGTATTTGAAAGTAATCAGACTTCCGATAAGTACCCGAGTAGGTCCGGCCACGTGGAATCCGGACTGAATCTGGGAGGTCCATCTCCTAAGGCTAAGTATTCTCTGATGACCGATAGTGAAAAGTAGGGTGACCGAAAGATGAAAAGAACCCCTGTTAGGGGAGGGAAAGAACCTGAAACCATACGCTTACAAGCTGTCGGAGCACTATTATCTTCGGATAAGTGTGACGGCGTGCCTTTTGCATAATGATCCGGCGAGTTACCGTCAATGGCTCGATTAAGGCCTTCCGGGCCGAAGTCTCAGCGAAAGCAAGTCTGAATAGGGCGTTTTGTCAGTGGCGGTAGACGCGAAACCAGGTGAACTACCCATGAGCAGGTTGAAGCGCGGGTAAGACTGCGTGGAGGACCGAACCCACCTAGGTTGAAAACTGGGGGGATGACTTGTGGGGAGGAGTAAAAGTCTAATCAAACCTGGAGATAGCTCGTTCTCTCCGAAATAGCTTTAGGGCTAGCCTTGAGCCACTACGTAATGGGGGTAGAGCACTGATTTGGACTGGGGGGCTTCCCGCCTACCCACCCTAGTTAAACTCCGAATACCATTACGATTATCTCAGGAGTCAGTCCACGAGGGAGAAGCTTCGTGGTCGAGAGGGAAACAACCCAGATCGCCTGCTAAGGTCCCAAAGTCTTGCTAAGTCACTAAGGATGTTAGGATACTGTGACAGCCAGGATGTTGGCTTAGAAGCAGCCATCATTTAAAAAGTGCGTAATAGCTTACTGGTCGAGTGTTCTAGCACCGATAATGAACGGGAGTAAGTAAGACACCGAAGCAGCGGATTCAGCTTATGCTGAGTGGTAGGAGAGCGTTCCAGTGCAGATACTAGCCGTACCGTAAGGAGCGGTGTTGGGCACTGGAAGTGATTATGCCGGAATGAGTAACGATAAAACAGGTGAGAATCCTGTTCGCCGCAAACCTAAGGTTTCCTGGGGAAGGTAAATCCGCCCAGGGTTAGCCGGTACCTTAGTTGAGGCCGAAAGGCGTAGACGATGGAGAGCAGGTTAATATTCCTGCGCCGGATATGTGGACCGATGGGGGGACGTTGTGTAGATTGTGATCGGGCTGTCAGAAATGCCCGTAGGGGAAGACAAGGTCGTGGATAGGAAAATCCGCCACATCAGACCAAGGCTTTCACTCGAGTCCAATGATGACGAAGTCATATGACGCATAACCAAGAAAAGCCTCTAAGGATTGAAGCATATTTGACCGTACTAAAACTGACACAGGTAGGTGAGGCGCGTAGCCTAAGGCGCTCGGGAAAACGCTGGTTAAGGAACTCTGCAAAATGACCCCGTAAGTTCGCGATAAGGGGTGCCTCCGATGGTTCACGCTGTTGGAGGTCACAGTAAATCGGCTCTGGCGACTGTTTACTAAAAACACAGGACTCTGCGAACTCGTAAGAGGATGTATAGAGTCTGACTCCTGCTCGGTGCCGGTAAGTTAAGGAAGAGGGTTAGCTTTAGGGCGAAGCTCGCAACCGAAGCTCCGGTAAACGGCGGCCGTAACTATGACGGTCCTAAGGTAGCGAAGTTCCTTGTCGGGTAAGTTCCGACCTGCATGAATGGAGTAACGACTGGAGCACTGTCTCAACCAGCGACCCGGTGAAATTGTAGTCGTGGTGAAGATGCCACGTACCCGCAGAAAGACGGAAAGACCCCATGAACCTTTACTGCAGGCTGATATTGGTACTAGATATGTTTTGTGTAGGATAGGTGGGAGGCTTTGAAACGGGCACGCTAGTGTTCGTGGAGCCGCCCTTGAAATACCACCCTGGACCTATTTGGTATCTAACACTGACCCGTGAATCCGGGCGGTGGACAGTTTCAGTTGGGCAGTTTGACTGGGGCGGTCTCCTCCTAAAGAGTAACGGAGGAGCTCAAAGGTACCCTCAGCCTGGTTGGCAATCAGGCGTAGAGCGCAAAGGTAGAAGGGTGCTTGACTGCAAGACCTATAAGTCGAGCAGAGACGAAAGTCGGACTTAGTGATCCGGCGGTTCCGAATGGAAGGGCCGTCGCTCAACAGATAAAAGGTACTCTGGGGATAACAGGCTGATCACTTCCGAGCGTCCATAGCGGCGAAGTGGTTTGGCACCTCGATGTCGGCTCATCACATCCTGGGGGTGAAGAAGCTCCCAAGGGTTCGGCTGTTCGCCGATTAAAGTGGTACGCGAGCTGGGTTTAAACCGTCGTGAGACAGGTTGGTCCCTATCTTCTGTGGGCGCACGAAACTTGAGGGGTTTTCTCTTTAGTACGAGAGGATTTAGAGGGACGTACCTCTGGTGTTCCTGTTGTCACGCTAGTGGCATCGCAGGGTAGCTAAGTACGGTTAGGATAAGCGCTGAAAGCATCTAAGCGCGAAGCCTCTCCCAAGATTAGGTTTCGTTTGAGTCCCCTGGAAGACTACCAGGTTGATAGGCCGGAAGTGTAAGGTGAGTAATCATTTCAGCTGACCGGTACTAATGGACGAATGCTTAGCCGTTTTGATTTTTACATCATAAACGCTAAGAACAAAATTCTATGCTTAAGAATAATACTTATTGCTTTTACCATTTTAATACACCAGGCAGAGTAGTGCGGCTGAAAGGTTGGCGACTCTGTCAATTCCGGTGACTTTACCTGTGAGGCCACACGCGTTCCCATTCCGAACACGACAGTTAAGCTCACAGGGCCGATGATAGTGCCCACCAGTGCGAAAGTAGGTTATTGCCGGATATTTTTTAAAACCCCTTGTCTCTTAGAGATAAGGGGTTTTTTTAGGTACACTGTTTCGTCAAAATGCGCCTGGGTAGCAGGCATCGACCGACGGTTAAGATTCCTGCTGAGATTTCGCCTTGATCAGACGGCGCGTCTTCTGATTCCATTTCCCTCTGGCATCCGGCCAATTTGCTGTAGACAAAGTCGTGTCACGGTCTCAATCCATTCCATTTCGGTGCGAATGTCTTTTTCATTATCGGCGATCACCAGAATCGGGTCTGCATTTTTCGTTTTCCGGTCAGCGTGTTGGACCTGATACACCGTCATATTCTGGGTCGGTTCATCCCTCGAATTAAAGATGGGGAATTAGAATGTCGTTTCACAGTTTATTACGGATCTGAATAAAGCCGGTGATCGATTTCCATCCCAGAACTCCAACGCAAATCCAGAGCAGAAATGACAACGTGCCCGGCAGGAAAACTATTTCGATCGGGATCCAGGCATACACAATCAGCCGCGGACGCACGAGCCAACTGTAAGGAATTGCCAGGGAACTGCGAACCATGGCAAAGACAACGACCAGAGTATAGAAAAACAGATACAGACTGCCGGCGATGACTGTGGCCAGACCGCTATGAATCAGGGCAATTGTTGTAAAGGTAACGACAAGCTGGTCTGCAGTCGTATCTGTAAAAGAACCGCGATTGCCTGCAGTTCCCTGAAATCGGGCCAGGGGACCATCAATCCCATCCAGCAAAATATGCAACAATAACAGGACCAATGCTGCCGGGACGGCCCAGTTCTGATCCAGACCAATTAAAAAACAGAAACCGGTTCCACAAAGTAAAGAGAGGCCTGTAAGATGATTGGGTGTGATTCCCTGGCGCACGAACCATTTCAGCAACGGGAGAAAAATCTGGTAACGCCGGGACTGTGAAACGTCCATCATCAGTTCCTCACCGCTGGAATAGACGGAAACTTTGCTTTTAACGGTATTATTCTGAGTGCACATGTTCTTTGCCATTCGAGTTTCAGAGGGGGAAATTCTCAAAAGACAGGGTCAATCAAAATGATCAGTTATCATCGCGTTCTCGCAGCATCTGATCCAGAACTCCCGATGCTTTGACCTCTTCAAAATTTCTGCGAAATGTTTTTTCCGATTCCGGGTCGAGTTGCGGGGGATGTCCATTTTCTTTCGTGTATTCTCCCATCGCTTCCAGAGTCGCCTGGTCAAAATAATGGTCACTCATTGCCAGAGAGACGATCAGTTCATTATCGGTCTGGGGTTTTGCCAGGCATTGAGTACAGGGCATAAAGGAACCGAATTTTAGATGACCACACTGAAAGCAGACCGCGGTTGTCATTTTGTTACCCGTTCATTTCAATACAGTTTCACAATGGATCTACCCGGAAGTTTTCCACTGATATTAAACCATTGGACATTGTTTATTTGTCTGAAAAATATTCAGAAAGAGTATAGCAGATCCTGTACAGAAATGAGCGGAGATTTCCTGTTTATATGGGGCTGGTTTGATATGATAATGGGGCATTTCCTGCTGCGTGGTCATTTTCAGTTTATCAAAGGATAGAATTAACATGAGCCCAGGTCGGATCAGTTTTAATCAAGTATCGATTGCAGGCATTTTCGTTCTTTGGGGGCTGCTATCCAGTTTTAATAGTACTGTCAGGACGGCAGAACCTGCTGAAACGAATGTGTTTCCCGTAATCCTGCAAAAGCGGATAGAGGGTTCGGCAGGTCAATCTCGCCCAGTAAAAGAAGCCGTTTACTGGAAACCGGAGCAGACCGCGATCATCGTTTGTGACATGTGGGATGATCATACCTGCAAACAGGCAGCCAGACGGGTTGCCGAGATGGCTCCGGCAATGAATGAAACTCTGAAAGCAGCTCGTAAGAAAGGTGTTTTTATTATCCATGCTCCCAGTGGTCGCATGAATTTTTATGAGGACACTCCCCAGCGTCAACGTGCCATCGATGCTCCTTTTGTAGAAGCACCGCTCGATTTTAAATGGAAATACTGGAATGAGGAAAAAGAAGGAACGCCACTGCCATTTGTCCGGGCGGGGGGTTGTGGCTGTAAAGTAAACTGCAAAGGCTGGGAACCCGATGAAACGGGACTCCGACACTGGAAAGGGGAAAAAATTCCCTGGACCCGGCAGATCAAAACCATCGAAATCGCCGACGCTGATGCGATCAGTGATAATGGTCAGGAAGTGTACAATCTGCTGGAAACACGCGGGATTAAAAATGTAGTTCTGATGGGAGTTCACACGAATCTCTGTGTCTGTGGTCGCCCGTTCGGATTACGGCAGATGGTCTATCAGGGAAAAAATGCCGTGCTGTGTCGAGATCTGACCGATTCGCTGTTTCAGCAGAATGATCCTCCCATCAGTCATTTTCGTGGAACAGAACTGGTTGTTGAACATATAGAAAAGAAAATCTGTCCGACGACGACTTCGACCACATTTACCGGCAAACCGGCATTCCACTTTGATGAAACCGCGACGCATTAACGTTCAGCTTCGTGTTCATTAAAAAATTCTGTAGCACCGCTGCAGCGAGACGATTCGCTGCTCCTGATATACAATTCCTGTTAGAACAGTCTGCAAGATGCATTCACTCGATTATGGCGTCATTCTGGCCTACCTGTTGTTTTCGATTGGCCTGGGCATTTATTTTGGTCGCAACCAGTCGCGCCAGGAGTTTTTCGCCGCCGGAAATTCCATGGGTTGGCTCCCCGTTGGATTGAGTGTGATGGCGACCTTGTTCTCAGCGAACAGTTTTGTCATGTATCCCTCCATCGCCTATGGAAGCGGGCTGAGGATCGGCCTGTTTCTGGTAGCGGTTTCTTTGATGGCTCCATTGGTGCTCTGGGTGTTTATTCCCGTTTATGCACGTCTCAAGTGTCAAACTGCGTATGAATATCTGGAACGACGGTATCATGTTTCCGTTCGCTCTCTAGCCAGTGGTCTGTTTATTTTTCTGCGGATTGGCTGGATGGCTTCGGCAACTTATGCTGCTTCCGTTGTGCTGGCGAATGTCATGCAGGTTGATCAGATCACGGTGATCGTTGTACTGGGCGTGGTTTCCATTTTTTATACCATGCTCGGCGGTTTGCGGGCGGTGATGTGGACTGATGTTTTACAGTTTTTTATCTTCAGCCTCACCATCCTGTTAACACTGGGGCTGATTCTAAACCAGACGGAGGGAGGTGTTTCGGGCATGATATCGACTTATTTTGAAGGTCGAGAGAA
This sequence comes from Gimesia sp., assembly GCA_002706765.1. Taxonomy (GTDB): domain Bacteria; phylum Planctomycetota; class Planctomycetia; order Planctomycetales; family Planctomycetaceae; genus Gimesia. The sequence goes on along the minus strand of PAJV01000058.1, from coordinate 276,120 downwards.
TGTCCTGATCGATTTTACACCTTCGCTCACTCTGGAGTATGGCAGCTGGGCACTGTTGATTGGTCTGTTTCTGGAAGGCCTGTCTGCCTTTGGTGCAGATCAGGTGGCAGTCCAGCGTTATATTGCTGCCCGATCTGAAAAAACGTCGCAAATTGGTTTTTCAATCAATATTCTGGGAATGTGGATCGTGGTGCCTGGTCTGCTGGCAATTGGCGTTGGCCTGTATTCCCATTATCAACAGTTTCCCGAAGAAATCGTCTCTGTGCTGACGACCGAATTGAATGGAGAACTGCCTGACTGGAGATCCGGAAACGGCATGACCGTGCCTGAATATTATCAATCCTATCCGCAATATGTCGCTGAGGATATCCGGGCTTTAAATAAACAGGATGAAGCTTTGCCACAATATGTCCGTCTCCATTTTCCCCCAGGTGTCGTCGGTTTATTTCTGGTGGCGTTGATGGCGGCAGTGATGTCCAGTATCGATTCAGGCATTCATTCTGTGACCACAGCGCTGATGGTTGATTTCCGTGATCGTCATTTCGCACATTGGAAACCGAAAAATAATATGATCGAAATGTTTCAGGACCGGGCTCTGGTGGTGCTGATTGGAATCCTTTCAATTTTTCTTGCCTGTAATGTCGGTGAGATGGGAGATGTGTTTGCAATTGGAAAAAAAATGACTGCCGGGTTTGGGGGACCACTGCTGGCCGTATTTATTCTGGCGCTGTTTTTCAAAAACTCAACAACTGCCGGAGTGATGACCGGGGCACTGGCGGGAGCGTTGATTACCATGACCTTGATGTACCTGGCGTCCGACTGGTTTTCGGTCTGGTTCTGGCCGATTGGTTTTGGTCTCACTATGCTGATCGGCCTTGCAGTCAGCCTGTTGACTTCGAAAACCGGACAGAATTCAGGTGAAGCGTCGCTTACCTATTGGAATGTGATTCACGGAAAATTCGAGAATCCCCCGGATACCGGAAAGGAATAGTCCTGTGAAATATGCGGAAATGACGGCTGTTGAGCTGAAGAATCTATCTCGTGAAGAGACACTGATCGTCCTGCCGATCGCCGCAGTCGAACAGCATGGTCCGCATATGCCAACCGGTACCGACGAGATCATTTGTACTGCGGTTGCAGAAAAAGTTGAAGAGTGCCTCCAGGAAAAGCTGGTACTTTTGCCAACCCTCTGGCTGGGGGCCAGCCAGCATCATCTCCGCTGGGGAGCGACATTGACCTCCCGGGTGGAGAATTACGAGACGCTGCTTTGTGAAATATGTGAATCGCTGTTGAACGACGGATTTCGTCGTGTCATGATTTTGAACGGGCATGGCGGGAATATCGGTCCGATGCAGATTTCATTGCGACGACTGCAGGTCGATTTTACCAATTGTCAATTAATGGCAGCGTCATACTGGTCGATTGCGGAAGAAGAAATCGCAGCTGTGATGGAAGGGGAATGTAAAACAGTCGGTCATGCCTGCGAAGCGGAAACTTCTTTAATGATGTATCTAAGGCCAGAATTAGTAGACGAGTCGCAGCTCAAAAATTGTGATGACTACAAGCTGGACATGCTGGAAGGGATTTATTTCTGCAACGACATGTTCCAGCGAACTTCGCAGGGAGCGACAGGGCGGCCTGATCTGGCCTCAGCCACGAAGGGGAAAGAACTTTTTTCAAGGATTGTGAGTCGATTAACGGAAGTCTTCCGAAGAGTTCAGGTATTGCCACTTCCCGAATAATCATGCGACATGCTTTGTTGTCCGAGATTCAAGTGCTTGCAGAACGGTCTGTGCAATTCTGTAGTGGGATCGGCCATCGCAGTTCCATGCTTGGCGGATCTGGCTCCCGCGGACCCGCTGTTGTGAGAATGCTTCCCGTTTGATTGAAGCCAGTGCGCTGGCTCCCGTTTCAACTGTTGTTGAAAACGAAGCCCAGTCATATTCATCCAGGGGAAGACCGTAGACGCTGATGTCGTTTTCCAGATTAAAAAAAGCGACCTGCTTTCCAATCAATGCCGCTTTGATTCCCACAGTCGAATGATGAGTTACCAGCACATCGCAGGCGTGTAGTACGGTTCCAAGTGTATGTTCTGAGGCATTCAATGCTGCCGACCCCAACCGGTTGATCACATTCTGTACATCTGCGTCACGATGATTGGGGTGTTTACGTACGGCAATTCTGAGTTGCGGATTCTGGATCAGTGCTTGCGTCAGGCTGGCTTCAATCAGAGCGCTTTGTTCATTGATCCCTGGTTGCATTGCATAGAGGGCCAGTGGAGTGTCATTATTAATCGAGTGTTTTCTTCGCCATTCAATGCCGGCTGACTCCTGATTCAGAACATCTGCGGCACAATCGAAGCTGGGGTGCCCTGTGATGACGAGAGTTCCGGGATCGACTCCTCGTGTCGTTAACTGAGGTATCGTTGCTTCGAATGGGATGCATACACGATCCGCAATAATGTCGGCTATCTGCAGGCCGAACAGACTGACCATGCTAACTGAGGGAATGCCACGTTCTCGGGCTACTTTGACCGATGCCAGTTCTGCCCGGGGAGAGTTCGTCGTCAACAGAACATCCGGTTTCATTTGATCGAATGCTCGCCTTAACGGGTTGAGGGGAAGAAAAGCACGTCGTCCCTGCGTCCGATATTGTTGCTCTGCATTTTCTGTTCCGAATCGTTCTTCGAGGTCGGTATAGGAGAGACCCAGATAGGCAATGGTCTCTTCCAAAGGGACCGGATTTCCATTTGCCTGCATTTCTTCAGCCAACCGAATTCCATGTTCGTATGCGCGCTCATCTTCAGCTGTCAGAAGGTGTCGAAAGCCCAGCGGTTCAAACCCAGCGGCTTGCAGTGGGTCTATTGCTGTGGTCAAACCGAGTACCGAAATCCGGCAGCCCTGAGCCTTTAGCTCCTGCAGCACGGGAATTAGCATCTGGACATGTCCTCCACCATAACATATTGCCATTACATGTTTTACGGTTCGGCTGTTCTGTGGAGACTTTGTTAAGTACATTGGTAGCAAATCGGTCCGAGGCACAGTAGTGGAAACGAGAAATCGGTTTTTTTTCGCGGCGGTATTAGACAGGGAATGTACGATTTTCGTCAAGGCCAACCAGAGTGAGTGGGAGAAAGTAAATCGTTTGTGAAGAGTGAGTTGACGTTCTCAATCTGGGCTTTCCCGAAAAACCAAAATAGCTTAGTTTACCGTTCCTGAAAATAATACAAAATCTGCGATCATGAATAGAACCGGTTCGTAGAAAAATGTTTCAAACTGTTTGCGACAGAGTGGAAGCTGATTCTTTCAGATCACCTCTGATGGTTATTTCAATGTGACCTGTTTCTTCGAACGGATGGGGAGAATAAAAATGCCAGATATCGAGCTGCTGGAAGAATTTCATAGGCAGGATGTAGTTCAGTTTTTGAATGGAGCTGACAACACAGGCATCGAACTGGGGGTTGCCCAAGGGATCTTTTCAGAGCGGATGATTCAGTCGGGAAAGTTCTCAACCTTTTTCGGTGTTGATATGTATGCGGACACACACGATACCGAAGAGTACAAAGCCGCTTTGAGGAAAGTAGGGTTGTTTGCTCCGTACAAATTGTTGAGGATGACTTTCACGGAAGCATTGGATCTGTTTGATGATCACACGTTTGATTTTATTTACGTGGATGGTTATGCCCATTCTGGAGAAGAAGGGGGCGAAACAATGTACCAATGGTATCAGAAATTGAAAGTGGGCGGCGTGATGGCCGGTGATGACTATCACGAAAAATGGCCTTTAGTGAAACAGTCAGTGAACGAGTTTATTCGGCAGACTGGTGGAGAATTGATGGTGACCGGAAAAACGGAGAAGACAATCCATTGTCAGTATCCCAGCTGGATCACCGTGAAGGAGCGGGATGTGGAATTCTCTCCTGATAAAGCGCAGATCAGGCGTGGAAAATCAATCACAAAGAAACTGGTACGTCGCCGGCACTTGAAAATATATCTACAGAACCTTTTACCCAATTCTGTAATGCAAGCACTGGATAAAGTCAGAAAGGCGGCTTGAATTTATGGCTGCCGGAGAATCGGGCAGGTAATGCTCGTGAAGTTTCCCCTATTGGGGAACGGAAGGAATCGTAATGTGTGGAATCATTGGCGGATATGATTGCGAACAGCGGCCGTTTGGAACAGCACTGGCAGAACGCGGTTGCGAGCGCATGCGTCACCGTGGTCCCGATGATCGGGGACTTTTCGAAGCGGACGGCATGCTGGTGGGAAATCAGCGCCTGTCAATTCTTGATCTGGCAGGTGGCCATCAACCCATGTTCTCTGATGATGAGCAGATTATTGTCGTTCAGAATGGGGAAATCTATAACTTTCGAGAACTGGCTAAGAATCTGAACTGTCGCACCAGTTGTGATACTGAAGTGATACTCAGGCTGTACGAACGGGATGGAGAGGAGTTCGTCAAGCAGTTGAATGGCATGTTTGCGATTGCAATTCTGGACCGGCGTAAACAGTGTCTCCTTCTGTATCGGGATCGAATAGGTCAGAAACCGGTTTATCTGCATGATGATGGAACGCGTCTGCTGTTTGCTTCCGAAATCAAATCACTGTTCGCGATGGGAGTCAAAGCAGAGATGAACTGGGAAGGCTTTGATGCTTATCTCACTTATAATTTTGTGCCTCCACCAATTACACTGTTTCAAAATATCACACATTTAATGCCGGGGCATATGCTCAAGGTAACTCGACAGGGATCCGAAGTCAGACGCTGGTGGAATCTGGCGGAAAAACCCGTGGAATGTCGGTCGGAATCGGCCTGGTCAGAAGAAATCATTGAAACACTGCGGTCTGCAGTCAATATTCGACTTCGGGCCGATGTTCCTTTGGGGGCGTTTCTTTCGGGGGGAATTGACAGTTCGTCTGTCGTTTCTCTCATGAGTCGCGAGCTGCCTCATCCGGTGCAGACATTTTGTATCGGGTTTGATGATCCCCGCTTTGATGAATCACATTATGCACAGGAACTGGCTGATTTATTTCAGACCCGACATACCTGTGATATTGTGAGTCCAAATTTAACATCCAGCTGGCCATTGACATTATATCACAATGATCAGCCACATGGAGATGTTTCGTTCATGCCCACTTATCGGGTCAGTCAACTGGCGCGGAAAGCGGTCAAAGTCGTTCTGACCGGCGATGGGGGGGATGAACTGTTTGCCGGCTACGATGTCCATCGAAACTTTTTTGCGAATCAGGATCTCACGTTGCCACGAGAGCAAATTGAATCCGCTTACATCAAAGCGATCAGCCTGATGCAACCCGCTGACAAGCGCAAGCTCTATTCTTCCTCGGTACAACAACAGCTGGCAGGGGGCGACGCAAGCCACTTCGCTCGATCTCATCTGCAGGAATTTCGTCACCTGGATCCCATTAATCAGGCGCTGGCCCTTGATACAAGGATGCTGCTGCCGGGAAACAACCTGGTGAAGCCCGATAAAATGGCGATGGCAGTTTCTCTGGAACCACGTGCGCCGTATCTGGATTATCGCATGGTTGATCTGGCGTTTCGCATACCTGGCTCCTTCAAATTGAGAAATGGTGTTACGAAATCCATTCTCAAAAAAGCCTGCACATCGATTCTACCGGAAAAGGTTATTTATCGTAAAAAACAGATGTTTACAGTACCAATCGGGGAATGGTTTAAACGCGAATTATCCCCTTTTGTCAACGAAGTTCTGCTGTCTGAGCGATCACTGGAGCGGAGAATATTCCTGCCCGAACGGCTGCGGGAAATGATCAATGAACATCAGACTGAAAAAGTCAATCATACACGTGCCCTGCGGGCGCTGCTGGCTTTAGAGCTCTGGCAGCGAATCTTCATAGACCAGGTCTTTGATCATGCACCGAACTTTGCCGAATTGGGGATCCATAGCTCTGTCGAACTGGGAACCGGTTCTTCGATCGCTGCCTGAACATCGCATGTCAAAATTCAAAATCGGATAGGTGAAAATCATGGATGATTTCAAACTGTCACAACGAGCGACTGAAAAAAAGAACATCAGGCAGGGAGGGCCTCATTTTGACCCTCAATTAATGGCGGAATATCAGAATTCACCAGAGTCCGGACCTCCGAAAGGCTATTTTCTCAAGCGTCCTCTCGATCTGCTGTTGAGCAGTCTGGCGCTGATCATACTCTCTCCCGTGTTTTTACTGATTTCCAGCCTCGTCAAATTCACCTCACCTGGTCCAGTTTTTTTCAGACAGCAACGTCTGGGAGTGAATGAAAAGCCATTCATGATCCTGAAATTCCGTTCCATGCGAACTGGTTCTGAGAAAACTGGCCCTCAATTTACAACAACGAACGACTCCCGCATTACTCTGATTGGGAAGCTGATCCGCAAAACCAGTCTGGATGAACTGCCGCAACTGATTAACGTCTTTCGCGGGGAGATGAGTCTGATTGGACCTCGACCTTATATCGGATTTGAGTTGAAAGATACTTCACCAGCAAACCGGGTAATACGATCCAGTGTTCGGCCGGGAATATCGGGGCTGGCGCAGACTTCCGGGCGCAGTGCATTGTCTCAGGAGACGGTGATCGAATTTGACCTCGATTATGTTAATCAATGCAGCCTGATAATCGATTTCAAACTTGTGTGTCGAACGCTGCAGAAAGTGATCGTCTGTGATGGCAGTAATTAAAGAGCAGGCAGCGTTGTAAGTGAACTGCGGCAAAGAGAATAAGCAGGATTGCGTTTGATAATGTGGCCAATGCCTGGAGGGATGGGATGATCTGAGTGTGTCTTGCCCCGATCATAAAATCTACCAGTGCCTGAATGAGAAATTAGTATCGCAATAGAAAAGTATTCCTGTTATTGAACACCTGAAATGATGTCTTAATCGTGAGGGGAACTGAGAGTAGTCCACAACTCTGACTTCTGATGATTTGGCTCCGAGGCAAACAACCTCTTCGTACTGGAATGGACTTAATGCACATTTTAGAGGGCAACACAAACCAGATGGATTCAGGTGAATTCGGGTATTTTATTCGAACTCGCTTCCAGGATCTGACGTTTCAGGTTGGAGTATTGCTGGTCATTCTGACTGGTTTTACAATTCCGGTTTCGACCAGTCTGACTTCAGTCTGCAATCTGGGGATTTTCATCTGTTGGGGAATTTCCGGACAGTATCGGGTCACGTTTGCCTGTTTTAAGAAATACAGGATCGTTACGATCTCGGTGCTCCTGTTCTTTTGTCTTGCCTGCAGTCTGATATACACCCCAGAGATCTTGTCACTGGCATCCAGAAATTTATTTAAATACCGTCAATTTCTGATGATGCCAATCTATCTGACATTTTTTATGGATCCGCATGCGCGCAAGCGTGGTATTCAGATGTTTGAGCTGGCGCTGATCGTGACTCTGATTGCCTCAATGGTCTGCTGGATGTTTTCCATTGAAGGTTCTGTGCGGCTCATGGATCATGCGATTTTCAAGAACCGGATTACGCAAAATATTCTGATGTCATTTCTGGTATACCTTGCTGCCTGGAAGTTTCTGGAACACCCGGCCCGACGCTGGCCTTATGCTCTGTTAGCAGTCATCGCAACCTATAATATTCTGGCGATTGTTCCAGGACGCTCCGGTTACGTGGCATTGGGGATTCTCATTGGGCTGCTCATGTATCAGCGGCTGGGAGTGAAAGGGATTCTACCTGCTGCTGCCTGTATCGGTCTGATTGGTCTGGTGACATACCAGCATTCAGAACGATTCCAGAATCGGATTAATCAGGTAGTTAAAGAAATCAGGGAATATCGTATTTCAAACAAGAGTCGCAACTCGGTTGATCTACGGCTTGAGTTTTATGGGAACGGACTTCAGATTGCCAAAACAAGTCCCTTGATGGGATCAGGGGTAGGCAGTTTTGCTATCAAATATCGAGAACTGATGGAGCAGAAAGGTCAGGTCTTTACAGAGAATCCGCATAATGAATATGTGATGCTGCTGGTTCAAAATGGGATCATTGGTGTGGTCCTCTTTTTGAGTTTCTTCTGGGTCAGCTGGAATACGACACGAGGGCTTACAGGAATCGAGCAGGCACTGGGACAGGCAGTACTCGCTGTTTATCTGCTTGTATGTATGGTGAATTCTCTGATGCTGGATACAACGGAAGGCTGCCTGTTTGGCTATCTGGTGGGGTTGACTCTCGCGGGAGGCATAACAGGAATCAAAGTGGTTCAGCAGGAAGATCATTTAAAATCCACGGCGGATCCTCTGTCTCAGGCAGAGCCAGCTCGGGAGGCAGCCTGATAGGGGAAGCGGATTAATCTGGACTTCGGACTATCTCCCCAGCGAGGTATTTGATTCCACCTTTACACAAAAAACAATTTGAAATTTTGATCCGGCTTACGCCACTTTTAAATGATTAACGATTATTGTTCCGGTAGCATGGTATTTATTCTAGAGAAACGGACGACTCTGTTCTACTTAGGATGGGGCAGGGAGGAACCTCGCGATTTGATGAATTTCTGCGCGAGGTATTCGAAAAGGGGCTTGGAAGTATAGCGAAGTTCTGGCAGACTCACTGAGCTGGAACCGATTGAGGAAGAACGGATTCGTCCCGAAAAAAACGAATTCAACCATCTCCCGGCAGACAAAACAAAAATTCGGAAACTAACCGACTGGAAAGTTCTGATGTCTTTTCAGTCAGTGTATGCTGCTGCCGACTGGATCGGACCGGATTTTCAGTACTTCAGCGTAGAATACAATTACATCTGAGGAGTTTGTGACATAACATTGCGCTGTTTAAAACACCTCTCGAAATTTAATTGTCCAGGCACTAGATGTGTCTATTATGAACGAATCAAATAAAAAGAACATCCTTCTGGAAGTAACTTCTCTGGAGATGAAAAAATCCCGGAAGTATGTCGAACCGTATTCTCATTTTAAAAGACCTCAAAAATATACCCAGCCTCAAATGCTCACGACTCTTATCTTGCGATCTGATCTGAAGATCACCTATCTTGGAATCATCGGAATTATCGAAACTTCTGGCCAATTACAAAAACGACTGTTGGTAAAGCGACGCCCGAATTTTTCCACATTAAAATATATCGCCGACCGCTCTCAGATGCTGGAAATCATTGAGATTATGTTAGCCAATATCATTCAAAAGTTTCGCTCCCGCTGCCGTAGAAGCAGCCCTCGATTGGAAAGGAATGGAAACCTCGTCAATCAGTGCCTTTAACCTGTCGCTCAGTGGAAAATCTCGTAAAAAAATATTTGAAACTTTCGTTGTGCGCCCTGGTCGAAAGCATGTTTTCCGCTGGATTAGTAGTCAGTTGGGGGCCGTATAACTCCAAACGCGAAGTGAGATCTTTGCTCGCCAAAACAAGAACGTTAACTCAACTGCAAAGTTTGTTTGCCGACAAAGGTTACGACGCGGAATGGGGAACACGAGTTTTGTCTTGAAGACTGAAATGTGGGAATCAGGATTCCTCTGGGTATACATCGTGACGATGGCGACGAGGATGGTCACCATCGTTCACAGAAGATGGAAGAAAAGTTAAAGGAAACGGTTATGAGAATAGGTGGACTGTGGAGTCATTCATGAGTGGATTAAAACGAACTACCGGTTCAGCATTATGTACCCGTACGGAGAAGTCGTTATTTACCGAAGCGGGTCTGCGAGTCCTGGCCAAAGCCCTACGGTGTTATTCCACTCTCGATCGAAATGTATTTTGTTTTAAATAAGGCAACATGAATTCTAAACTGAGTATTTTTTCAACGAACTAGTAGCGAACATGTCACAAAGAGCCACATCACTGTCGGCGATGTTTGTAGCCCTTGCGATGCTGCTGGGCAGAATGACAGGCCTGTTGCGCGTCCTGGGACTTGCAACGGTACTGGGGGTGACTCATGCGAACGATCTGGCTATTCTCATCATTTCAGTTCCGGATATCCTGAATGCCATGCTGGTCGGAGGCGCTTTAGGTGTGGTGCTGATACCGGAAATGCATCGTCGCAGTGAAGAAGTTTCCGGGCAGGCTGCCAGTCAACTGATCGTGCAGACTTTTTTTGTGATTGCTGTGCTAACCGGTCTGCTGACTCTCCTGCTGGTGACCGGAGGCCCGTGGTTTACTCAACTTCTGGCTGCGGGATTCACTCCTGTTCAAATTGAAGAAGCCAGTAAACTCATTTCGATCGTGTTGCTGGCATTTCCCATCAGCGCTGTGACAGCGGTTACCTCAGCGGTTCTGCAGGGACATCACAAACCGGTAATTCCCGCGTATGGTAATCTATTATTTAATCTGGTTCTGATTCTGGTGATTGTTCTCTGGGTGACACCTGATCAAATCGAAATACTTGCCTGGGCCGTAGTGGCGGCAAGTTTGTTCCGGTTACTGACTCAACTCATCTGCTGCTTATTTGTGACTGATTTGAAAGGAGCTTTTCAATCCTGCTTTCGATTGAGTTCCTTGAACCGTCAGTTGATGGTAAAATACTTTCAGGCACTCACCGCCATTGGCCTGGTCGTGGCTTTTCCAGTCGTGTCACGGTCATTTGCTTCATTGTATGTAGGTGGGATCAGCCTGTTTGAATACTCACAAAAACTGGTCGAGCTGCCACGGGGGTTAATCGGGGCGGTCATCTCAATGGTGATTTTTCCGAGATTGAGTCGCATATTTGCCTCAGGGGATGTGGGCAGGGGGGCGAAAATGGTCAGTCAGATGGCTGGTCTGATTCTGTTAATTTCTATACCTGCGGGGATCGCCGTTTATGTCAGTGCAGAACCGGTGGTTTCGCTGTTGTTTCAGCGCGGTCACTTTACGGCTCTGGATGTCGCAAATACAGCAAAACTGCTGCAAATTTCCATTCTGGCGATGCCAGCTCTGTTTTTATCTATTTTGACAATGAATGTATTTTATGCCAGACACGAAACGGTCATTCCTTTTAAAATCAGTTGTGTTTCATTAGTCTGTCTAATTCTACTTACACTGGGACTGCGGGAGTTTCTGGGGATATCCGGAGTGATGCTGGCGTTCGTTTTAACCAGTTGGTTGCATTTTCTGGGACTGGCCGTTTTGTCGTCTGTAAAATTAGAAGTATCTGTGATTCAGGGCATTGATTTGAAACATTATTCAGCCCTCCTCTTTCTGACATTCTCAGGGATCTCAATATCCACTATGATAGTCAATATAGTGTCGGACCATGTCCACCTGTTTATATGTTCGATAGGACTGGGGGGACTTTGTTTTGGGGCTGTTTTATTGATCCTGAAGAATCACTTGCCGCGTTTCAACGATAAGCTGTCTTAAAAATGAAATATTTTTTTATCACTGATTGCCCTGAGATCGCAAAATACGTCGACCACTGTGGCGTCGATTGTATCTTCATTGACCTCGAGTTACTGGGAAAGGTCGAGCGTCAGGGGGGTAGGGATACCGTAATTTCTCATCATAAAGTAGAAAATATTTCACGTGTCAAGAATGCGGTCAAAAATGCTGAAGTTCTGGTTCGTTTAAATCCTCTCAATCCTCAGTCATCAGTCGAGATTGAAAGTGCCTTGGATCAGGGCGCTGATGCCCTGATGTTGCCGATGTTCCGTTCGCTTGAAGAAATCGAATGGTTCTGTGATCGTGTCAAATCACGGGCCAGAATAGTTCCTCTGGTAGAAACAATTGGAGCAATGAATCAGCTTGAGCAAATCGTGCAATTGCCTGATGTCTCACAAATCCATATTGGTTTGAATGATTTGCATCTGGACATGGAACTGAATTTCATGTTTGAATTGATGTCGAATGGAACTATGGATCAAATGTCTGCTATTTGCAGGCGTGCCAAGATCCCCTTCGGTATTGGTGGTATATCTACAATGGAACAGGGGCAGGTATCTGGCCGGCTGGTATTGAGTGCGCATGCACGTCTGGGTTCCGAGTGGGTGATTCTCTCTCGCTCTTTTCATCAGCTTGCAACGAGTCTCCCAGGGTTACAGTCTAAAATCAATCTGCCACTGGAGCTTCAGAAGGTTAATGAAGCCTATGCAGAATTAATGAAGCGGACTGATTTCGAGATTGAACAGGATAAACAACTGCTTGCCGAGGTTGTGAACGAAGTTGCATCAAATCAAACGGCGGAGCGGAACGCCTCGTAATTCTGTTTTCGTGCATGATCTCCAGCAGCGACCTCGCCTGTTTATGCTCATTCCCCCCTTTTTCGGGAAGAATTCAACAGGATTCCAGAGTAGAATCTGAGTTCTAATCTCGTTTTTAAAATCCGGTTCAGGTACACTTGCTTTCGAACATTGCAGTTAGTCAAGAAAGATTACTGGATGGTTTTGGCTTGCATTGATGTAAAGGGATGATTGGTGGACTCTGTATTAGTAACTGGTGGGGCCGGGGTTCTGGGAAGTCATTTATGTGATCGACTGATCGAACAAGGCAGGGATGTCATCTGCCTCGATAACTTCTTTACAGGCAGCAAAAAAAATATTGCCCATCTGATCGGACATCCTCAATTTGAATTGATCCGACATGACATTGTGCAGCCGTTTTATCTGGAAGTCGGCGAGATCTATAATCTCGCCTGTCCGGCGTCTCCGGTTGCCTATCAATTCAATCCCATCAAAACAATCAAGACATCAAGCATCGGGATGGTGAATGTTCTGGGGCTGGCAAAACGTTGTCGAGCCAAAGTTCTGCATGCCTCTACTTCCGAAGTATACGGTGATCCGGATGTGCATCCCCAGGTCGAAGAGTATTGGGGAAATGTGAATCCCCTGGGCCCGCGCAGTTGTTATGATGAAGGCAAACGGATCGCAGAATCTCTGTGCATGAATTACCATCAGGCCCATCAGGTGCCGATTCGCATTGTGAGAATATTCAATACTTATGGGCCGCGGATGGATCCTAACGATGGTCGTGTGATCTCTAATTTCATCAATCAGGCATTGCGAGGAGAGCCACTGACGATCTATGGCAATGGTCAGCAGACCCGCTCTTTCTGTTATGTTGATGATCTGATTGATGGTTTTCTGAAAATGATGAACCAGGACGCAACAATCGGGCCTGTGAACCTGGGGAACCCTGTAGAGAACAGTATGTTGGAACTGGCGCAGGCCGTGTTGAAAACAGTTAATTCAGAGTCAGAATTAGCTCATGAACCACTGCCGACCGATGATCCGAAGCAGCGTTGTCCTGACATAACCAAGGCTCGAAAATTCCTGAACTGGGAACCCCGCGTTTCATTGCAGGAAGGGTTGGGTAAGACCGTTGACTATTATCGGAAACTGATGCAACAGGAATCGGCATGAACCATATTCTGGTGACAGGTGCAGCTGGTTTCATCGGGTTTCATGTTTCTGCCCGCCTGCTGGCCCAAGGGCATCAGGTGACAGGGATTGATAATCTCAACCGTCATTATGATGTCGGATTAAAACGTGATCGGCTGGCAGAATTACAGAAATATTCCGCGTTTCAGTTTCATGAAGGGGATATCACAGATGTAGCATGTCTTTCGAACCTGTTCAGCCAGAATTCCTGTCAGAAAGTGATCCACCTGGCGGCTGAAGTCGGTGTCAGAAATTCCCTGCTCAAGCCTTTAGAATATGTCCAGAGTAACGTTCTGGGATTTGTAAATCTGTTGGAACAATGTCGCTTGAAAAAAATTGAACACGTCGTCTATGCCTCGTCCAGTTCAGTGTATGGAGCGAATCGAAAGATTCCCTATTCAACACATGATGCTGTTGATCACCCCGTCAGCCTCTATGCGGCAACCAAAAGGGCGGATGAACTGATTGCTCACAGTTACAGTCACCTCTATGATCTGCCTACAACGGGATTACGTTTTTTCACCGTCTATGGTCCCTGGGGGCGGCCTGATATGGCCGTCTATCTTTTTACGAAAGCCATTCTGGAAGGGACACCGATCAAGGTATTCAATCACGGAGATCTCAAGCGGGATTTTACCTTTGTCGATGATATTGTAAACGGTGTGCTGGGGGTTCTGGAACAGATTCCGGTTCGAAATGAAGGTGAGACCAATTTCACTGCTGACGAGATGGAGCTTTCGACTGTCGCCCCTTATCGATTATATAATATCGGGAATCATCAACCAGTGGGAATCGCCAGGTTGATTGATGTGATTGAACAGCGGGTCGGCAAGACTGCGATCAGGGAAAACTATCCGATGCAACCCGGGGATGTTCTGGAAACGTATGCGGATATTTCGGACCTGCAGCGGGCAACCGGATTCTCTCCCTCAACATCGATCGAGCAGGGCATTGATCGATTCGTAACCTGGTATCTGGATTATCATTCCACCGGGAAATAACCTGTTCGGTATTTCTCTGGAATGCGCATTCAGGACAATTGGTCTACAGGTCAGCAATGATTTGCGGGATCAGTCGAGCCAGCTTCTGTCCACCATCTGCTGCCACTTTTAAGATCTTGCTGATTTCAGCAGGCTCCAAGGCGTCCGGCAGACAGAGATCAGTCACTACCGATAGCCCGAGGACTTTCATGGACGCATGGTTGGCGACAATGCATTCCGGAACGGTTGACATGCCAACACAGTCTGCACCCATCTGACGCAGCATGCGATATTCCGCACGCGTTTCCAGGTTCGGGCCGGCCACGGCGACAAATACTCCCGTCTGTGTCCGTATCTGTAATTCCAGCGCTTTCTGTTCAGCCAGCCCGATTAACCTGCGGTCGTAGGGGGCACACATGTCAGGGAACCGGACGCCGAGCCGATCATCGTTGATACCACGCAATGGATTGTCGCCCATTAAATTGATCTGATCTTCGATGATCATGATGTCGGCTAACTGGTAGTGAGGATTCATCCCGCCTGCCGCATTGGTGATGATCAACGTTTCCACTCCCAGCGCTTTCATCACCCGGACAGGAAAAGTGACTTCTTTCAGGGAGTACCCTTCATAAAAATGAAACCGGCCTTCCATCGCAATCATCGGGGTTCCGTTTAAATTTCCAGAGACCAGCTGACCAGCATGAGATTCCACCGTGGATCGGGGAAAATGAGGAATTGATTCGTAGGGAATCTGGATCTGTTGGGTGATCTGTTTCGTAAAATCTCCCAGTCCCGTACCCAGAATCAAGCCGACCCGGGGCGACTCTGAAATACGAGGTTTCAGAAACGTGATGGCTTCATCGATTTGTTCGACCAGTCCCTGCATAATAAATTACTTTTCTAGTGGAGAGTTCAGGAAGCTGGTGGTAGCACCTATACTCAGGTGATTGGCGGGTGGTGTGTCTGTTGCATATCCAGACGGAGAAGTGAGCATCGGTACTCGCCTTTGCTGCATCCAAAGACGAGTCATGCTGCCGAGTTGCTAAAGAGTTTTAAAAGATGTCGTCATCGTCATCAAAATCGTCGTCGAATTCATCATCAAACTCATCTTCTTCTTCGTCATCGAAGTCATCCTCGTCTTCTTCATCATCGTCATCAAAATCATCTTCATCGTCGTCGAACTCATCATCGTCGAGATCTTCAAGGTCATCGAATCCAATGTTTTCTTCATCATCATCCAGTGAAAAGAAAACGATGGGAGCTTCTTCCGTGAATGGATCAATTTTTTCAGGAGATTCGATAAAAGTTGAATCGGCTAGTAACACAGTTAAATCCTCGTTGCTTCTTTGTGCAATCTTTCCAAATTTCTAAACGATTATTACAGAGCATAAAAGCCCGATGTCAACTTTCAATCGTGGGATCTTTTTAACATTCGGGTAGAACTATTTCGGCTGTTTTCAGTGAAATATTGTGTTCAGAATATTTCCATTATTATATTTAAAATGCTTTGTCAAGTGCGAAAAAAATGAACTGGAAATATATAGTTCTATTTCCTTCTGTATGAGGTAGACTCATGAGGAAAAATCCTTGTTTTTCGCTACCTCTCAGAAATAGTTCCCTTTCCCCAGGTCTGTTTTTCCAGACGGAAACGGATAGTGATAACCTGAATAGTTGTTGCTCAGGAGAAATATGGCATGCATGGATAATGCGGTCGAGGGACCTTCATGAATTATTTAATCTGACTTCATAAATGAGAAGTTCAGACAGGCTGAATTCCTTCTGCTTCAACGCAGGTTTGCAGGAGCAGTATTTTGAATCGCGCCGCCACAACCGGACCCGGCTCCTGCGGTACATCCATAACAGTGCTGACCGGTTACGATCGACCTGTTGTCCAGTTCTTCGTAAACAAAGTCACGAATGTGTTTCCGTTCGGAATTTACGACAGGTAGATTCAGCATCTGGTTAAAATCACAGTCATATAAAAAGCCCTGCCAGTCGACGGAGAGAATCGAGCGGCACATCAGTCCGGAAACGGTTGCTGGGTTAAAGGCGGTTACAAGCCGCTCCATATATTCACTAAATCGTTCCTGCTGAACCAGTTCACTGAGGAAGCGACTTATTGGCATATTTGTGATTGTGATCAGGTTCGTAAACTGTACTTGAAACCGTTGTTCCAATTCCCGGCGGTAAGCCGTTTCGAGTTCGCATTGATCAGGCGGCAGTGAGAAACCAACTGGATTATAGACCAGCGTCAGTTTCAATTCGGAGCCTGGGATTCCATAACCCAGTGAATTCAGCTTCTGCAGAGCCTGAATCGATTTGTTGAATGCACCATCGCCTCGCTGCGCGTCCGTATTTTCCTGCAGATAGCAGGGAAGTGAAGCGACAATCTCAACTTGTTGCTCTGCCAGAAACTGAGGGAGATCCCGAAAGCCAGGCGCCAGTAATATGGTCAGATTGCAACGATCAATCACACGCCGGCCCAGCTTACGTGCAGTGATCACCATCTCTTTAAACTGCGGGTTCATCTCAGGCGCACCGCCTGTTAAATCCAGTACCTGAAATCCCGGGTGTTGCAGAGCCTTGAGGCAGTCCTGCGCTGTTTCTGCATTCATGATCTCTCTCCGGTCTGGACCCGCATCCACATGACAATGCTCACAGGTCATGTTGCAGAGTTTGCCCAGGTTGACCTGAAGTGTTTCAATTGTAGATGCGTGCAATCCCGGAAGTTTGTGTTTCTGCAACTGTGCGTCAAAAGCCGGCTGTTGAGAACCTTCGTTGAGAATCCGAATCTGCTCACGCGGATCTGCCAGCTTACTGTGTTGTCTGAGCAGGGTCAGGGGGGCCATCATTCTATCCAGTACATGAGAACGAAAGTGATTGGATGCAGGCAGAGTTTAACAGCAACCGCTGTCCGGGCTGCAGCAGTCATCTATAATCTGAGTGGTCAGATTATAGTTTATGCCTTTGGTTTCCTGTGGACTGCGGATTGCGTTTCGGCGACAGTCCATCTCGCGCGCCTGTTTCAGGGGGATGTCCTGGTGTGGCTCGACCGGGACAAACTGACCTTGGTAAGGTTCAGCCTGCAGCAGTCGAAATGTCTTATCACAGACGGCAATCCTCTGGCCACGAAAATAGGTGTGACCATCGTCATCCTCCACTTTTTTAAATGGTCCACGGTATATCATCGCCTGATTTCGTTCCAGGCAGGGGCCCTGTTTGCCTTTATAGGCAGCGACGACCATCGAACGGAATTCGATGCCTTCCACTGTCTGCCAGGGGGTGTCTTCCCGTTTGAGGATTTCAATCCCATGGAAACCGGCTTCTTCAAAAACCTTGAGAAATGCCGCTTCCTGATACGCGCCCGAAATACATCCCGACCAGAGTGCAGGATCTTTACGCAGATGGTGGGGAACAGATTCATCGCAGACAATATCACTGATGACTGCTTTTCCCCCACGTTTTAGTACTCGAAAAACTTCCTGCAGTAACTGACTGCGATCACTCTCGCGCACCAGGTTTAAAACACAGTTTGAAATGACACAGTCAATTGAGTCGTCCTGTATTAATGGTGACTCCCCTCGCAGTCGTTCTTCCAGATTGCGTAACTCCAGCCAGCGCGACTGACTGTCAATCGGGTGCGCTGACAATTCCCGATTCAACAGGTCCAGATCCAGCTTCAGGT
Organism: Gimesia sp.; assembly: GCA_002706765.1. Lineage (GTDB taxonomy): Bacteria > Planctomycetota > Planctomycetia > Planctomycetales > Planctomycetaceae > Gimesia. The sequence continues at coordinate 258,130 of PAJV01000058.1, read as the reverse complement.
CCTGGATCAGACCGCTGTGAAATTCTACATTTGAGTATCCCAGTTGATCGGCGACTTCCTGCTGATATTTGCGGGCCAGAGCCAGCATCTCCGCGTTGCAGTCCACTCCGATTACTTTTCCGGAAGGTCCCACAATCTGGGAGGCGATATAACAGATTTTTCCTCCTCCTGAGCCCAGGTCGAGTACCGTATCGCCGGGCGAGAGATAAGGGGTCGGATCACCACAACCGTAATCCTTTTCCAGAATCTCTTTCGGAATGATCGATAAATATTCCTGGTTGTATTCGACAGGACAGCACAGTGCCTGTTCCGTCTGTAGTGCCGCGTTTGCATAACGGGCATAGACTGATTCTTCTTCACTGGCTGGAGATCGTGTATTGACAGGATTCATCTTGAGCAAGGTCCTTTTAAAGTCCGGTCGGTTTGTATTGAATTCCTGACGAAAACAATTGCTTGACGTAAATGATTGTCTGGAGTTCTTTCAGTATAGTCGAGTCGATGAATTTCAGAAACATTGCATTTCCGAATGAAGAGTTCTTTTGTAAGTTTGCATTATGGACTACGATCATTTCAAATACTGTGAAACGAATTACATTTCCACTTTAAGTAGAAAAAATGAGTACCGTCAAACAGGGGGAAAAAGTCTGCTCGATTTCCGTCATTATTCCCATATTACAGGGGGATGACAGCTGGCAGGCTTTACTGGCAGACTTGGTTGCATTTCCTGAATCCAGTGAATTTCTGTTTGTCTCAAACGGTATGGCTCCGCATGATTTGCGGGATCAGCTGACGGAATATGGGCTAAACAGCCGCAGCAACTGGCATTGTACAACCAGGGGCAGGGCGATCCAGATGAATCATGGGGCACTCCACGCGAAATCTGAGTACCTGTTGTTTTTACACGCTGATTCTCGCTTAAGCCACTCCGCTGTTCAGCAGCTGTTAGATACTCTGGAATCACATCCAGATACGTTACTTTATTTTGATCTCAAATTCCGGGATCAGAGTTTTTTGCTGATGCAACTGAATTCCTGGGGTGTTTATTTTCGTTCGCATGTTCTGGGAATTCCCTTCGGTGATCAGGGGTTCTGCCTGCCGCTCAGTTTATTTCGCGAACTCAAGGGGTTTGATGAAGAGGCTGCTTATGGAGAAGATCATCTGCTGGTCTGGGCGGCCAGGCGCCAGAGAATACGGCTCAAGTGCATCGGCGCAGAAATCGAAACCAGTGCCAGGAAATACCAAGAGCAGGGCTGGCTGAAAGTGACATTCAGGCATCTCTGGTTGACTGTACGGCAGGCCCTTCCTCAGTTTTTACTTCTGATAAAAGATCGAACCAGGAAATGCCGCAAAAACAAGGTGCCATCGCAGTCTTCGTAAAAACACCTGGTTACTCTCCACTGAAGACCAGGCTGGCACATTCCGTCGGCACAGCGCGCGCGGAACAGTTTCATATCCTTTCTACGAAAGCAGTCGCAGCAGTCGTGCAGGCTGTCTCTCAGCAGAAACCAGTGACTCCCTTCTGGGCGGTTGCCGAACCGGAGGCAGTTCGGGATTCACTCTGGAGTCAGTTCGAAACCATTGATCAGGGAGCAGGGGGGTTAGGCCAGCGGCTGGCTCATGTACAACAGCAGTTAGTACCACCCAGGCATTTCGTCATTTTTCTGGGGGCGGACACTCCGCAACTGTCGGTTGACTTACTCAATGAAGCGATCGAGATGCTATCCGTTGAAAGCGAAACGCCGCAATTTGTGATGGGACCTGCCTGCGATGGGGGCTTTTATCTGTTTGGCAGTCAGATTGCGATCGATCCAGAAATCTGGCTGAAAGTGCCTTACAGCGTTGAGAGCACTGCACGTGTACTCGGCGAACAGATTCAGGATCTGGGTGAAATCCATCTGCTGCCTGAATTGAGTGATGTGGATACCGTTCAGGAACTGCCACTCGTGGCGCGTCAATTATCGACAGGCGAAGAGTGGCTGGAAGAACAGTTGCGGGTTCTTAACTGGATTCAGGAATGGCAAGCACAGTCAGATTAGTCTGGCTGAGTCGCTGTCACGTCTGACGCCGCAGGACTGACCGTCAGTTCGGGCTCTAAAGTTTTCTCGTCAGCACTTCCCTGGACGACCATGTACAGCGAACTGACTGCAAGCAGCATCAGCAGGCAACGTTTGAAAATCACAGGATTGATGCGGGGGCCAACCAGGGTGCCCAGCGCCATGCCCACAATGACAAACGGAATCACAATTGTAGAGGTGAGGATGACAGGCATCGTCACCAGCCCCATGAGCGCTAAACCGATCACGCGTGTAATGGAAATCAGGATAAAAAAACCGAAGATGAAGCCTTTGTACTGGTCCTGGTTCCAAGGTTGACGAATGGCGTAGATCACAATCGGTGGGCCGGCAATACTGGTCGATCCAGCCAGGAAGCCACTGCAGAAACCGGCAAAGCTACTCCAGAGGGGAGAGGTCCGGGGAGGTCCGGATTCTGTGGGAACGTCTTTCTGGAAAAAACCATCGATTACAATCAGCAGAATCACCAGTCCTGTTCCACGCACCAGGTAATCCAGGTCAATCAGTGTAAACGTCAGCAGGCCCAGGGGTAATCCGACCAGTGACCCCAGGATGGCACCCAGCAGGATTCGGAAATGAGAATGTTTCCGATAAGCCCAGAAGATCCAGATGACAGGCAGGACAATGCTTAAAGCTACGAGAAGATTGGCTTCACGGAAATCCAGCATTAACGGGAGTATTGCCATCGCAACGATGGCATATCCGAACCCGATGATTCCCTGGATGAAGGCAGACAGAAAAACAACAGTCAGAACAAAACACCACAACTGTGGATCAGAAAACATCATAATCGTGAACAAGTCAAAATGAGTCTTGCAGGCTGCATGACTCTGTCAAGCGGAGTGAACGCGGCGGGAAAACCTGAGAAAACGGTCTCAATCAACAATAACGAATTCCAGGTCGTGTGGACAGGCTGTCACGATTGACGAACAGGATTCGATGAAAAAGCTGCTCATTCCATCAACTCAGTGCCTTTGGTTTCCCGGGCAAAGAAGGGCAGAATCGCACCAATGATATACAGCATACTCAGTATTGTTGCCGTTTGTGATAAGGTATAGTTCCAGTCTTTCTGCATCCAGCCTCCGATAAACAGGATGGGGGCTGCCAGGATACGACCGGCATTGAAGCAGAAGCCCGTTCCGGTTCCTCTCAACCGGGTTGGATATAGTTCCGGAAAATAGATCGCATATCCCGCATGCATTCCTAGTGTCAAAAAGCCGAAAATCGGCAGGAAGCAACCAATGAGCACCACACTATGAAGCCCGTTAAATAATAACAACGAGCTGAGTAGTCCTCCCACGTGAAAGAGAAAGAAGGCCCCGCGGCGCCCAAACCACTCGCAAATGGGACCGAACGACAGGAGTCCCAGACCACCTCCGGTTGTTGCCAGGAACATTCCCAGCATCTCCCATTGTTTCAGTGGCGCTTTCATTGAACCTAAATAAGTTGCAGTTGCTTCGGCTGGGGAGTCGGGGTGAGTCTGTATGAACTCTGCGACATACTCTGCTTTCACTGCATTCAGGAAAACATTTTTGCCATAGATGTGAACACCCCAGAATGTAGCCAGTCCGATCGCGGCCAGTAATACACCAATACAGGTACTTTTCAGGTATTGAGGCAGAAACAGATCCAGGATAGTTCCCATCGACTTACTGGCGTCGGTCTGGGAGGTTTCCTGGGCGTGCTGCCACGAATCCGGCTCCTTCAGGGAGCGACGGATCCAGATAATCAGAAATGAAGGCACTACGCCTAAGGCAAAACCAATTCTCCAGGGGAGGCTGGGATATCCGACTTCTCTGGCGTACTCTTGGATACTCTCGTTACCGATAATAAACGCTCCCGCGAGGATGGCGAGATAGGTTCCCAGCACGCTGGATGCATGGAATATACTGCCGACACGCGCGCGTGCCTTAGGGGGAAACGATTCCGCCACCAGCGTACTCGCCACGGCCCATTCCCCACCCACGCCGAGTGCAACCAGAAAGCGAAAGCCAGCCAGTTGCCACCAGTCCTGGGAAAAAGCGGACAGGCAGGTGAAAAACGAGTAGAATAGAATAGTCAGAGACATCGTCTTTTTGCGACCAATCCGGTCGCTCAGTGCGCCAAATCCAATTCCCCCCAGCGCCCCACCAATCAGAAATGCACCCAGTGCAATATTATTATAGAGTGCCTGCTGCCCCCTGGTTGTGTCAGGGCTGACCAGTGAAGGCATGGCTTCGTTCATGCTGGCGACGAATATCTGGCCTTCGAAAACATCAAAGACCCAGCCCAGGGAAGCGATGGTCAAAACGAGCCACTGATATCGCGAAATGCCGTGATACCATTTATCTTCTTTGAGTTCGTTCTGCATCAGGCTGTGTCTCTCGGGCTAGGGTTCAAAAACATTGACTGCTTTTTTCCCACTCATCACCAGGCGCACGTCTTCACAGACGGAATCGACGACCCGTTCCTGAGCCTCGACAGTAAACGCGGCGATATGAGGGGTTAAGATGACATTTTCCATCTGGTTTAAGGGGCTCTGTTTGGGGGGCTCTGTTTCCCGCACATCCAAGGCAGCGCCTGCCAGCTTGTGTTCAAGCAGGGCCTGGGTCAGTCCGCGCTCATCAACGACCTCACCGCGCGAAGTATTAATGAAAAAAGCATCCGGTTTCATTTTCCTGAAATGCTGATAAGTCAGCATCTTGTATGTATCGGGTGTCAGGGGGCTGTGGCAGGAAACGACATCGGACTCAGCCAGCAGATCATCGAGAGAGAGCAGGGTGGCGTTTAACTCTTTGAGCTGTGGTGCATCTGCTTTCAGAAACGGGTCGGCGGCGAGGATGTTCATCCCGAAAGCTTTTGCGCGAGTCGCTGTCAGGGAACCTATCCGTCCCATGCCGATCAACCCGAACGACTTACCATAGAGTTCGGTGCCGGTGAACTTAAGCCGGTTCCAGCCACCCGTCAGAGTATCCTGGCGTGCTTCCGGAATTTTCCTCATCAAAGCCAGCATCAGTCCGATGGTAAGTTCAGCTACCGAGAGCGAGTTGGCGTCTGGTGTAAAACAGACCACGATCCCTTTTTCGCGGGCATAATCTGTGTCGACATTATCCAGGCCCACACCGGCGCGGGCGATGATTTTCAACTCGGGGGCCGCATCAATCAGTTCGCGGTTGACTTTCGTCTGATTTCGGACGATCAACGCCTGGGTATTTTGAATTTTCTGTTTGAGCAGATCGGTATTCTGCCACAGGTAGGCATCGAACTCGACATCGTGCTCCTGGATGAGACGATTCATGGACACGCCTTGAATATTCTCTGTTACCAGAACATCGCTCATGTCTCTACTTCCTGCAATAACGTTTTACTACTACAGCGTTGATCAATTAAATTGAGAGTAATCAATCGGCTGATGAATGTCGATCGACTGGTCGGCTGGTGGGAGTTCATACTTCAAGCCGCTGGCACAGTTGAACAGCACGGCGCTTTCATCCGGGCTGATTCTGCCTGAGACCAGTTCCTGTTTGTAGGCGGCGTAGGTGGCTGCTCCTTCGGGGCACATCAGGAAGCCTTCCTTCTGAGAGCATTCATCCAACGCGGCGGTGATCAGTTCATCATCGACGGCAGTCGCGAAACCATTGCTTTCCCGGACGGCTCGCAAGATCAGGAAGTCGCCTACTGCAACCGGGACGCGAATTCCGGCAGCCACCGTGTGTGCGTTCTGCCAGAGTTCTGCGTGTTCTTCGCCGGCTTCGTAGGCTTTTACTATGGGCGCACAACCAGATGCCTGGACGGCGATCATGCGTGGCAGTTTTCCTTTCAGCCAGCCCATTGCTTTGAGTTCGTTAAACGCTTTCCACATCCCGATCAGTCCCGTACCGCCACCGGTCGGGTATAAAATGACGTCAGGAACCTGCCAGCCCATCTGATCGGCCAGTTCCAGTCCCATCGTCTTTTTTCCTTCGATGCGATAGGGTTCCTTGAGAGTCGAAAAGTCGAACCAGCCCACCTGTTCTTTACCCTGGCCGACGATTTTGCCGCAATCATTGATCAGGCCATTCACACGCCAGACCTGGGCGCCCTGGGCAGCGATTTCGCGCACGTTGATTTCCGGTGTGTCATCCGGGCAGAAGATATAGGATTTCATGCCGGCCCGGGTTCCATAGGCGGCCAGCGCGGCGCCAGCATTGCCATTGGTGGGCATTGCGACTTTTGAAACACCCAGTTCTTTGGCCATCGAGACTGCCATGCAGAGTCCGCGGGCTTTGAAGGAACCTGTGGGGAGGCGACCCTCATCTTTAATCCAGACCGTGCCGTTACCTCCCTGCAGGCGGGGAACGGGGATTAGGGGAGTGTGGACTTCCCCCAGGCTGACAATGTTTTCAGATTTGCGCACCGGCAGAAATTCACGATATCGCCAGAGCGTTGCCGGGCGGGATGCCAGTTCTTCCTTTGTGACTGCCTGGGCGAGCGCATCCAAGTCATATTTAACCAGCAGGGGTTTTCCCGCTTTGGAAAGACCGTGCAACTGATCTGCTTCGTAACGATCATGGTGCATGCCACATTCAAGATGCGTGACAAATGTTTGAGTTTCGGGAAAAGGGTTATCCATGGGAGCGTACCTGTGGTCGGATAATTAATTAAAGATAAAATACTTCTCGTTCACTCGGAAAACATCATTCTGTTATCCAGCAATTGACCTGAAAGTCAACCCACTGTGACTGGCGAATTCGTGTTCCTCGTGTCGTTTGGATTCCTGTCACTCTTTTCAATTCTGTTCAGGAATCAAAAAGAAAGAACGACCACCCGCAGGCGGGAAGTCGTTCCTGGTTTCGGGGATCTGGTTATTTATTTCACCGGTCCTTCGACCCCGCCAGTATAGTGTTCTCCCTCGGGTTCTTTGCCATGAAGTACTTCCACCTGGTATCCACCTTTGGAGCGGAAGTATAAGACGAGGATAAAGTAACCAAAGGCCATGAACAGCGGAACGAGTGCCGTGCACTTCAGCGCCATGCGACCGCCGTAAATGCCGGCTTCTTTCACATCCGGTTCGTCTTTCGGTGCAAATTTTTCAGCTCCCTGCCACCACTGGTTGAGTGCTGAGATGCTGGCGTCCTGTTTATTTTCTTTCTTGAGAACTTCGACTGCTTCTGTCAGATCCTTGCCATCATTTTTGAGGACACTGACTTTCGAACCATCGAGACCTTTGATCTCTGGCAGGAACAGGAAGGAACTTTTGTCTGCAACGGCATAACGCTCGTAGGCCTGTGGTGAGAGTTGCTCCAGTTTTTGAGTTGCATAGTAATCCTGGTTATAGCCAATACCCGGTCCTCCCAGCAGTCCGGCAGATAACATTCCGATACCTCCCATGGCACCCATCGTCAGAGCTCCCCCTTTAGGGAACCGCTCCCCGACCACACCCAGCATGGTCGGCCAGAGGAAAGTTTTTCCCAGACTGTAAACGGTCATAGCCAGCCAGATGAGTATAGCTGCTTCAAACGTTCCAATCATGTAGAGTCCCACAGCACCAAAGCAGGCGCTGATACAGAGCAGACCGAGGGGATTGATTTTTTCCACGATCGGGCCGGCAAAGAACCGCAGGACAAACATGATTGAAGACGCATAGATGAAGAGATAAAGCCCCTGGCCGGGGCCCTGTCCTTCCAGGATGGATTCAGTAATACTGGCAATCCAGCTGTCGGTACCCAACTCTACATACCCGACACACGCCTGTAATACGAGCAGGAAGATCAGCAACGGACTGGCAAAGGTCATTAACATCTGCCCAAAGCTGACACCAGCTGACTTCGCTTCAGAGAGTGGGAATTTCTGCTTGATGACAATGAAACCATAAATAAGAGTCGGGACCAGAAAGACGGCCATAGGAATTTCCCACCGGAGCCACTCTGTGGTTTCTTTCATGTTGGCATAAATGGCGGCGATGATTCCACCTATAATCAATCCGCCGGGCCAGCCAGCATGCAGAATGTTGAGGTAGTGAGTTTTCTTGTGGGGGTAGAGTGTTGCCACCAGGGGGTTGATCACCGCTTCACACAAGCCATTGGCGACAGCGAACATGAACATGCCGACATACAGGCACCAGTAAGTCGCATCTTTTCCGGCGGCTTCAAAAACGGGAGTAGCTGCAAATGTGATCAAAGCAGATAACACATGCAGAATGAAGGCCAGTAACAGGATCGGTTTATAGCCGACATTGTCTGTAATCAAGCTGGCCAGCAGAATCACGATGCCGAAACCAACCAGTCCACCCCCGGTGATCGTTCCCAGTTCGAATTTGGTGAAACCGTATTGGGCTCCCCAGTCTCCCAGGATACCTCCACGAATGGCAAATCCCACGCCGGCGGCGATGAGCGTCATAAAACTCGCAATAAACAGTGGTTTATTGTTGTTCATAGTTGCGACTTCTTTGAATGAATGAGGGCGAGTGATTCAGGTGCAACGTGTTCTGCAAGAGTTGATAATTCAAAGGCAGATCGATCGAATGCGGATCAGGAATGGATACTTTGAATGGTCTTGATTACACGACAGTAGCTTACAATGACAGTGACTGTAAATCGGAATGAAAATCAATCAATGAACAGACAGTTATCAGCAACGCCAGATTCTAACCAACCCGGATCGAGATTTCCACAATACGTATGCAGGAATGTGAATGTTTATCAGATTCCCTGCGCATCACCGCTGATCGCTATTTTGTTTGCGTAAAATCAGCAGTCGATCTCGGCGTTCCGCTTCAATCTGATCGGGCAGGTTTAACTTCTGGCCAGTCTGGGTAAGCTCCAGTAACCGCTGCCAGTGATCAAAGCCCATCCGTTTGCGGGACCAGTTCATTTCCCGCCAGATTTTCAGGAAAGTCTGGCGGACAAGGTAATCGGAACTGTCGTTCAAGACCAGGCAGTCCAGCCGCCAGGTTTCCTGGTTTCGATCCAGGGTGGCTGCAGTGAGGAGCTGGTCGACCTGGGAATTGAAGACGCCGGTCACTTCTTCAGCCTGAAGTGACAGACGCTGGAGAGACTGTACGACGTTAGGATTGAATTCCTTTTTTAATAAAGGCAACACTTGATGCCGTATCCGGTTGCGGGTGAAGCTGGTATCTGAATTGCTTGCATCTTGCCGGAATTCCTGACCACATGCGTTCAGAAATACAAGTACTTCTTCGCGGCTGATCTGCAACAGGGGGCGAATCAGATGCAGGCCCTGCTGTAACGCTCTGGTTTGTGGAATTCCACTCAAGCCTGTGATTCCCGTTCCGCGAACTATGTGATGCAAAACGGTTTCTGCCTGATCGTCCAGGGTATGCGCGACCGCAATTTGTGAGCACTGTTCTGCTGTGGCGACCCGGGTGAGAAAATCATAACGCGCTTTGCGACACTGCTCTTCCAGGCCGGTATCCGGTCCCTGGTTCAATTCCTGTTTCTCGGTGATACAGGGGATTGAGAGTCGCTGGCATTCCTGCTTCAACCACTCAGCATCCCTGTCAGAGGCGGTCCCTCGCAGGCCATGATTCAAGTGGGCTACCACCAGTTCTTTGGGGGAGACCAGGGTTTCTGATGACCGGGCCAGACACTCCAGGGCGCGTAACAATGCCATGCTGTCTGCTCCCCCGGACACTGCAAGCAGCAGGCGTTGCGGAGGGAAATGATGCCCGGGATGACTGTTCGAGGCAGAGTCTGGAGCATTCTGAATTCGTATCCGGCAGGTAATTAATCCGCGTTTCACTGCCTGGATAAACTGATTCATCGGAAACGGGAATTCTGCAAAGCGGGTTGGAGCCGGAAGCGGGGCACCCCGCAGGTGTCGGTTCGAGATTGGACTTTCGGACAATATTTCTGACTATATACTATCGAAACTGGAAATGTCTTGTTACCATAAAATTGGAATTTTACGAGAAGTTTCCACTGTCATTCAAGTTACACGCACACTCAGATCCCGATTCGATGGTTATTGAACTTGACGAATTGGCAGATGTTTGTCGTTTTTTTCTGGATGTTCTGGAGTCAGCTTTTCATAATAGTTTCATTGTTTATTTATTTTTAGGTTTCCTTTCGGCATTTCAAAGTTTGACAGGGAGCATTGTCACAAGCGGGTAATCACACTTGACTTCAAGTGGAGTACTCTTTGTGATTTAAGAGTTTCTAACGTAGTCCCGGTTTTAGTTGAGTTGGAGAATCAACAATGTTTGGTATTCTCAATGAGACAATTCTAGCAATTTACGCCCTGCTCACGAGAGCAGTCCGCGTATTGCCGACGCTGATGCATCCACAGAAATCGACCCGCTCTGCGAGAGATTTCTATCCACAGGTTGAGTCTCTGACTCAGCAGACAGAAGTGAGTGAAATGATGCGTCGAGTCTTGTCTTGTCTGGGGATAGAACAGCGGTTACGTGTGCCAGTCAAGGTGCGCTCTGACCGATGGTGCTTTAAGCGTCGTTAAGCAGGAAAAGCACGGGCCATACTGTTTGTTGAGAGCGAACGATCTTTTTTCTGGACTGCTTGAGATTTCGGCATGCCTTTGAATTCATTTCTATTATCTGGCATGACAAATTGTGGGACTCTCTGACGCTCCTGTCATTCTCATGAAATTCCTGACAACATGATTTGCATTGATCTGATCAGCACCGATTACAGGTGAAATCAGGGAGATGCAATTTTGTCTCTGTCACATACTAACGCCAAATGGTATCTGGCAGGAAAGGGACTTTCACTATAGGCGCATAGGAAGCACCTGAGATATGTTAACCGAAGTCGCTGTCGGAGCGACCCTGGCGTTCATTGTCGGGGTCATTATTGGATATTTCATTGACCGGATCCGTCGCGGATCTGCCTACCAGTCATATGCTCAGATTCTGAAACAGGCTGAGCTCGACTCGGAAAATCTGCTGAAAAGCCAGAAGCTGGAAGTCAAAGAAGAGTTGCTCAAGCGTCGCGAAGCGCTGGAAGAAGAAATCAACAAGCAGCGCGAAGAACTCTGGTCTGTCGAGAAAAAACTCAGCAAACGCGAGAATGCTCTGGAAGACCAGCAGGCTGATTATCTCAAAAAAGAAGCAATGATTCAGACCACACAGTCGAAGCTTGCCTCCCGCTCCAAAGCGGTCGAAGCGCGCGAACAGGAACTGGAACGGGGGCTGAAGAAACAACAGGAAGAACTGTTCAAGATCAGTGGCCTGGACCGTGAGACCGCTTCCCGGATGCTGCTGGATCGACTGGATAATGATCTCAAAAATGAAACTGGTGCATTGATCATGAAGCATCAGAACGAATTGAAACAGACCTGTGATAAAATCGCTCGCGAGACGATTGGCATGGCGGTACAGCGTTTCGCTTCCGGGCATGTGGCGGAAACAACCGTTTCTACCGTTGAGCTGCCTGAAGAAGAAATGAAAGGGCGGATTATCGGCCGGGAAGGGCGTAATATTCGTGCCTTTGAAAAAGCGACCGGCGTGGATGTGATCGTGGATGATACCCCCGGAGTGGTGGTCGTTTCTGCGTTTGATAATGTTCGCCGCCAGATCGGTAAAATGTCGTTGCAGAAACTGGTCAATGACGGGCGAATTCACCCCGCTCGAATTGAAGAAGTCGTCGAAGAAACCCAGAAGGAACTCGAAGAATACATACTGACGATGGGCCAGAACGCCTGCCAGGAAGTGAATATCTCGGGAGTGAACCCCAAAATTATCGACTTGCTGGGGCGACTGCATTTCCGCACGAGTTACAGCCAGAATGTGTTGAGGCACTCCATTGAAGTTTCGGCCCTCACCGGCATGATGGCAGAGCAGTTGGGGCTGGATGGCACCATCGCCCGGCGGTGTGGACTGTTTCATGATATCGGCAAAGCGGCGGACCATGAGATGGAGGGCGGCCATCCTGCTGTCGGGGCGCAGTTACTGAAACGCTATGGCGAATCGCAGGAAGTGGTGCATGCGGCAGCTGGGCATCACGATGATATCCGCCCGGACTATATCTATACCGTACTGGTGGCTGCAGCGGATGCGTGCTCCGCATCTCGTCCCGGTGCGCGACGTGATACGCTTGAAAAATATGTGCGTCGTCTGGAAGAGCTGGAAACCCTGGTTTGTGGTTTTCCGGGAGTCGATCATACCTATGCGATTCAGGCGGGCCGTGAAGTCCGGGTCATCGTTGATTCTGATCAGGTGAATGACCGTGAGGCGGCAAAGATGTGTAAGGATATCGCCAAAGCCATCGAGGACACACTGACCTATCCGGGAGAGATCCGCGTGACGGTGATGCGGGAAGCACGCACCGTGGAGTACGCACGTTAGGAGCGGGCCGACGAATCGTTTCCGTTTTGATGGAGGTTGGCCTGCATCCGGGCAGCGATCGCCCGCTGGTTTTCGCCGGCCTGTTGTTGTAGTGCCTTGATGACTTTTTGCTGGCGTTCTGCGGTATGGTTCTGACTGAGTTTGAATTTTCCTTCGATCCGCTCTATCTGTATCCTGAAACCGACGATTGCCGATAGTAACGAATCGATGAAGTCGGTGTCCGCATCGGGTATCGACCAGGGTACTGTCTGGACTGATTCATAGAAGTCAACGTATTGTTCGAGAATCTGTTTCAGTTGACCAGGATCAGTCTCAAGCGTGCAGGAACCATAAACGTGTACCGCCTGATAATTCCAGGTAGGAACAGTATGTTCCGATTCATACCAGGTCGGGGAGATGTAGGCGTGCGGCCCTTGGAAGATCGTCAGCAGGTTTTGGCTCTGGAGTTGACCCGCCTGTGGATTGGCTTTTGCCAGATGGCCGGTTAACTGCCCGAATTCTCCCTCTGAGCGGTCCAGCAGCAGTGGCAGATGGCTGGCAAAACAAGAGCCATCTGCGTTGGTAACCAGGGTGGCAAAGCTGTGCTGCTCGATAAATCGATGCAGCGTTTTCAGATCTGTTTCTGCGAACGAGGAAGGTACATACATGGTATAATCCTGCAGGGATAGATTAAAAGTCGACTGTCAGCCGTTAAAGACAGAGAAAGGTAAGAGCAGGTTCAGCAGACTACCAATTCCGATACGTTTTCTTTATTTTGAAAGTAGATCTGACTTTCAGAACAGCAGTTATCCTATTGAATAAAGGAGTGATTCTGACATGCCCTTCATTGATATCAAATCCGTAAAGCCCCTGGAAGTCCTTCCCGGCTGTAAAATGCGCACACCATTTGGGGAAAATCTGATGCTCTCCTATCTGGAAATGGATGAAGGCGCTGTCGTCCCCCTGCATCATCACCCTCACGAGCAGGGAGGAATGTTATTGAAAGGCAAGCTGGAACTGACGATGGGAGACGAAGTCCGGGTTGTCGAAGCGGGTGCGATGTTTATTATTCCTCCCAACATGCCTCATCAGGCAGTCGCTGTTGACGGGCCTGCTGTGGTGCTGGATGTGTTCAGTCCGGTCCGTGAAGACTACGCTGAGCTGTTTAATAAATATATCCCGGTATCAGACAAAGATGCCTGAGTGGATTATTGTTGCTGCTGAGCCTGTTGTGCTTTGAACTCTTCTGCTCTGCGATGCAGTTCTTCGGTGGAGAGTTCTTCTGTCTGAGTCGCAATGTGCCATTGAATTCCAAAGGGGTCTTTGACCGAGGCGCCCCGTTCTCCGTACAATATATCAGCGGGCTCACGCAAACTTGTTGCGCCTGCAGCTAACGCTTTCTGGCAGGTCGCATCCAAGTCTGGTACATAGAAAGGAATGGCAGCAGAATTCTGTCCCCATTCCTCGCAGGTGTCTGCCAATTCCAGCATGGAATTACCGATCTGCAATGCGGAGTGACCGATTTTGTCATCATGGTAAGAGATGAGAACCGGTGTGGCTTCAAATACGGGTTCCAGAAATTGGATCAGCTCTGCTGCCCCCTCAACGAGCAGGTAGGGAGTGACGGAATGATAGCCTTCAGGGACATGGGGGATTGCCATCTTTCATCTCCGGTTCGGCGTTGACTGAAGTTGATTTTGGAAACCGCTTATTCTTGAGTGACTCTGAATAACGCTATCAATCACAGATTATAATATAACGCGTCCGAGGGGAGTATCAGAAAATTGAAAAATGACGTCGATTGAAGACTGCTTACTTTTAGGGGAGGCGATTTGCGGAGCCGTTTACGTGTATGGAAATCATCGAAGTGACTGCTTTCAATCCGCTTTTTTTTCCGTAGCATTTTTAATGGTCTGCGCAAATGATTCGAGATGCCGGACGTTATCGCAGAAGGCAGCATATTGGATCTGTTGACGAATTGATTCTGTCATGGCACGGCCTCCCACCACGAAAGCCACATCCAGGCCAAATTCATCGTAAAGCTCTGTGTATTCGCGGATGAATTCCGGTTCATTTTTAATATGGCTGACACTGAGCCAGAAGATGCGTGGTCGATGCTGCAGGATTGCCGCGCGCAGGGTCGGGAAGGGCAGGTTTGTTCCCAGTGAGACGGCATTCCATTTCGAGTCCCTCAATACCAGCTCAACCATCGTGGTCGGCAGGCTGTACTGGTCACCTTCAGGCGTCCCGCCGATTGCTACAGGCGCACCTGGTGGAGGCGGGGGGATTAATATCCGCAATTCATGAAGTACCCGTAAGGAAACTTCACAGCCATGCCGTTCCTGGAAGACCTCTGCTTCGCCACATTGCCAGCGATCACCGATATCGCTGAACGCTCTTGCGAAAACCAGATCACAGATCGAACTGATGCAATGCTCTGCCAGATAGAGATCGAGAATGATTTGACGACACTGTTCCTCATCTCCGCTGAGGAGTGCCTCAGTCAGATGGGCGGCCGCTCGGTCAATGACCCAGACCGTCTGCCCGGTCGTTGCGGGAAGGCCCAGCACTTCCGGTCGAACCAACTGGTATTTACTGGATCTGAGGAATTCGACCAGTTCTGAGAGTGCAATCCGGCGATGGCCTCCTGCGGTGTACTGTGTGGGAATGATTCCCTTGTCACACCAGCGTTTGACCGACGATTCACTGACCTGGATCGCCCGGGATACCTGTTTCGGAGTTAAAAATTCGCTCATTTTACCATCTTCGTTTGAACGATATGGTCGTTTTGACACATGTTTATTTAATTGGATACTCAAATCTTAGTTTACACACAGGGATCTGACAAGAGTTACATTTATAAGTATTTGTTGTTGCTGGAGATAGAACGAGATATCCCAAAATGAACGTTATGAACGAATTTTGTGTTGTTTTCCATCGAGAGAATGCATATAGTTTGAAAAGAACGTAATGACGATTTCTCTTGTGTTGGAAGAAAAACATGATCGTATGTTCAAAAGAAGATGATATTTGTAGTATTGATTCGTTAGCCTTGCGAGCCCGCAAGCTGCTGGATCAGGAGATTGAGTTTATTTCCAATCCCTGTTTCGGAGATGCTGCTGCAGAATCGGAAATTCTGAATGGAATGGCGTCTCGCTCCCCGGAATCTTATCTGGATTCTTCACGGGTGAGCTCTGCTTCTGGTTCCTCGACAACAATTTCACGACTGTGTCGAGCCGAAGTGCTTTCTGCTGAAGAGGAGCAAAGACTGTTTCGCTGTTTTAATTATCTGAAATATAAAGCGAATCGGTATCGGTCGCAGTTAGATCCCGAGTGGGTCACTGAGGATCAGCTCAACCAGATTGAACAGCTCTTGCATCAGGCTCAACTGGCGCGAGATGAAATACTGAGTCGCAATATGCGGCTGGTCGTCTCGATCGTAAAAAAATGCATGACTGCTGGTGTCTCTTTTGACGAGCTGTTTAGTGATGGCTGTCTGACGTTATTAAAAGCGATTGACAAGTTCGATTATTCACGGGGATTTCGATTCAGCACGTACGCCTATCATGCGGTATCAAATTATGCCTATCGAAAAATTGCGAATCGCAGAAAAGAACGTGCACAGTATAAGCAACTGCCTCCGGAACGCTCCATGGAAGAAACAGGGGCCGTAAAAAATCCCCTGATGGGAACTGAAACCTGGGATGAGCTCTCGGAATTGCTGAATGAATCGATTGATACTCTGGACGAACGCGAGCAGTTGATTGTGAAAAGCCGGTTTGCTCTGGGCAAGCATCGCAAGACTCTGACTTTTCAGAAACTGGCTGATCAACTGGGTATTTCCAAAGAGCGAGTGAGACAACTGGAACAGCGGGCAGTCGCCAAGCTCAAAGTCATCGCAGAGGGGAGTCGTCTGGATCTGATTCGTGAACTGGTCTGCGATTAAGTTCATTCAACTCTAATTCTGAGGAAAAGCCGGATGCGAAATACATGTTATGAACTGGAAGCATTCTATGACGGAGCGTGCCCTCTCTGTTTGCGGGAAGTCAGGATGTTGAAGCGTCTCGACCGTCACTGCAGGATTCTATTCACTGATATCTCCAGCCCCGGTTTTAAAGCAGAAGAATATGGCAAAACGCAGCAGGAGTTCATGCAGGAAATGCATGCCAGGCTGCCAGACGACACCTGGGTTACGGGTGTCGAAGTCTTTCGGCGTCTCTATGCGGCTGTCGGGTTTCGTTTTCTTGTCTGGCCCTCGCGCCTACCCGGTATTTCACAGGGTCTAGATTATCTTTACGGCGTCTTCGCGAAGAAAAGATTGAGCCTGACGGGGCGATGTCAGAGTGATGACTCAAGTTGCAGTATCTCTTCTCAGAAGTCCGAGGCACGTTCATGAAGATTGCCATTATTGGTGGTGGTATTTCGGGGTTGACTGCTGCGTATTTTCTACATCGCCAGCATGAGATCACGTTGTTTGAAGCCAATCAGTATGTGGGCGGTCATACAAATACGATTGATGTCGAAATTGAGGGAAAGGAATACGCAATCGATACGGGGTTTATTGTCTTCAACAATCAGACTTATCCCCACTTTACCCGAATGTTGAATGAACTGGAGGTCAAGTCTCAACCGACTGCCATGAGCTTCAGTATGAAGTGTGATCGATCGGGGCTGGAATATCGTGGCGCTGACTTGAATGGTTTTTTTTCGCAGCGCCGAAATCTGATCAACCCCCGGTTTTATCGCTTGCTGGCCGATATTCTCCGGTTTAATCGCCAGTCTGTCGAATTATTACAGTCTGATGCAGATCAACTGACCGTGGGAGAGTATTTAGCAGCCAATAAATACTCTCCAGAATTTATTGATCAATACTTTCTGCCTATGGGATCGGCAATCTGGTCCTGTCCGGTCGGGACGTTTGAAAATTTCCCTGTCCGGTTCATCGTCGAATTTTATCTGAACCATGGCATTCTGGCGATTCGCAATCGACCTGAATGGCGTGTCATCTGTGGTGGCTCGAAACAGTATGTCAAATCACTGACGGCCGGGTTTGCGAATTCCATTCGATTAAATTCACCTGTTAATTCTGTGACACGCAGTGAGAGTCAGGTCGAAGTCTATCTGCGGGATGGATTGATCGAACGGTTTGACCATGTGATCTTTGCCTGCCATAGCGATCAGGCGTTACGCATATTAGGAAATCAGGCATCGCCAGTTGAACGGGAACTTCTGTCTGCTTTTCCCTACGAGAAAAATATCGCTCAACTACATACGGATCGATCAGTGCTGCCTGTCTCGCCACGCGCCTGGGCCTGTTGGAATTACTTTATGCCTCGCGGAGAAAACCGGAAAGCAACCGTCACTTATCAGATGAACCTGCTGCAGGGAATTCAGTCGCAGCAGGTTTTTTGTGTGACTCTGAACGGTCAGGATCGGGTTGATCCCGCGCAGGTGATTCGCGAAATCGAATATGCGCATCCCATCTTTACCAGTGAACGGGCGGCAGCGCAGCAGAGGCAGACTGAAGTGATCAATCAGAATTCCACATCGTTTTGTGGTGCATACTGGGGAAATGGTTTCCACGAAGATGGCGTGAACAGTGCCATGGCTGTCTGTCGTGAATTAATGGGAATTACAGATCTATGGAAAGTGGTATCTATACAGGCTGGGTTCGGCACAGACGCCATGCTCCCGTCGAGCACAGCTTTCGCAACAGAATCTTCCTGATGTATCTGGATCTGGCTGAACTCGGCTCCGTTTTCAAAGGTCGTTTTTGCTGGTCCGCGCAGCGCATGGCATTAGCCCGTTTCCGTCGAGAAGACCATCTCGGCGATCCGCGGGTACCTCTTGATGAATCTGTGAGAGACTTTGTGACTCAGTCAGGTCGCCCCCGACCTGAAGGGGCAATTCGACTGTTAACACATTTGAGATATTTTGGATTTGTGATGAATCCGGTTTCATTTTACTTCTGCTTTGATCAACAGAATGAAAAGCTGCAAACAGTTGTAGCTGAGGTGAATAACACTCCCTGGGGAGAGCGGCACATCTATGTCATCGGTCAGGAGCAGTTTGACAATCCCCTGGAGAAGCAGTTCACAAATAAAGAGTTTCATGTCTCCCCGTTTCTCCCCATGGAGATGCAATACTTGTGGCAGTTGACAGTTCCGGAAGAAAGATTGACTGTCCACATTGAAAATTATCAGAGTCGACAATGTATGTTTGATGTCACGATGAGCCTGCAGCGACGGGAGATCACCACAAAAAACCTGCTGCGTTGCCTGTTTTTCTATCCTTTCATGACGTGGTATGTATTTGCCGCCATTTACTGGCAGGCGCTGAGATTATGGTTGAAACGGGTGCCCTTTTATCCGCATCCGAAACAGAGTAAGTCTTCAGGACAAAGTAAAAGCGCAAGGACACCATGATGTTACAAAATCATCAGGCAGAACAGCAGAAGACAGGTTCACCTGCCCGTATCGGAATGTTGAATTCAGTCTGTCGCCAGTTATTGTTAAAGAAACTGCGCGGGCTGGTCCACGGTCAGATTACGTTGAGGGAAGGGACGCAGGTTACTCTTCTGGGAAATGCTGCGGCTGATTTACGGGTAGAAGTTGTGGTTTATCACCCCCGCTTCTTTCGGGCTGCCGTTCAGGGGGGCGGTCTGGGAATTGCGCAGTCTTTAATCGATGGAGACTGGTCCACTGACGATCTGACGGCACTGGTACAGATCTTTATCCGGAACCTGGAAGTGACTGATCAGTTCGACCGGGGACTGGCCCGCTTTCGTCAGTTAGCCGCCCGGCTGGGACACTGGATCAGGCGGAATACGCGGATCGGGGCTGCTCAAAATATTCATGAGCATTACGACCTGGGAAATGACTTCTACCGGATTTTTCTTGACGAGACAATGAGTTACTCCTGTGGTGTTTTTGAACACCCTGATGCAACAATGCAGGAGGCCTCGCTGGCAAAACTGGACCGGGTTTGTCGTCATCTCAACCTGCAGCCGGAGGATCATCTGCTGGAAATCGGGACGGGCTGGGGAGGACTAGCGTTGCATGCAGCTCAGAATTATGGCTGTCGTGTGACGACCACCACGATTTCTCGTGAACAGTATCATCTGGCAGCAGAGCGTATCGATGCGGCAGGACTGTCGGGTAAAGTGCATCTGTTGTTGACCGATTATCGTGACCTGGAAGGACAGTATGACAAACTGGTATCGATCGAAATGATCGAAGCAGTAGGAGCCGAGTTCTTTGAGACCTATTTTCAAAAATGCTGTGATCTGCTGCGCCCCGATGGGATGATGTTTCTACAGAGTATTGTGATCAAAGATCAGCGGTTTCATGAATATCTCAAGAGCGTTGATTTTATCAGGCGCTATATTTTTCCCGGCGGTTGTCTGCCTTCCGTTGCTACGATTTTAGAGACCACCGCCCGGGTGACCGATCTGCGTCTGTTAAGGTTGGATGACATCGCTCCGCATTATGCCCGGACTTTACGTTGCTGGCGCAATCAGTTTTACAACCGACTCAACGAGGTGCGTGAATTGGGTTATTCCGAGTCCTTCATCCGGATGTGGGATTATTACTTCTGCTATTGTGAAGCGGCCTTTGAAGAACGGCAATGCAATACCGTGCAGATGCTGTTTGCCCGACCTGATTGTCGGTTCGACTCTCAACTCATGCAGTCAGATGAGACGCGTTCCTTGGCTGAAATGGAGGTCTCTGTATGAGTCCCTGGTTAATGATCCTGTCCGGCTGGCTGGCTATGTCTGCAGTGATGGGCGTGTTGTGGCTCGTGCAGCGAAAAACCGGTGATGCCGGTATTGTCGATGTAGCCTGGGGGATGGGGGTGGGCCTGTTAACCGTTTTTTTTGTGTGGGGCCGTGATGACGGAGATCTGACGAGACGCATCGTACTGGCGGTGCTGGCAATGATCTGGGCGCTGCGACTGAGTGGGTATGTACTCTGGAGAGTTTTGACGATGCCCGAAGATGGCCGTTACCAGACTTTGAAAGAAAAGTGGGGACCCGCAGCACAATCCCGCATGTTCTGGTTCTATCAACTCCAGGCGCTGGGGAGTCTGTTGTTTGCTTTACCGATGTTAATCGCTGCCGGAGGAACGTCGCCTTTTGGTCTGATGGATTTACTGGGGGTTCTGATCTGGCTGATCGCCATTTGTGGTGAGTTGATCGCCGACAGACAGTTGTCGCGCTTTCGCAGCAGTCCGGATCATAAAGGACAGGTCTGTCGAGAAGGGCTCTGGAACTATTCGCGGCATCCCAATTATTTTTTTGAATGGCTGCACTGGTGGGCGTATGTCTGCCTGGCCTTGAGTGCTCCCTGGGGCTGGCTGACGCTGTTTGGGCCGATTCTGATGTTGTATTTCATTCTGAAAGTGACGGGTATTCCTCCGACGGAAGCGCAGGCGATTAAAAGTCGTGGCGCTGCTTATCGGGAATATCAACAGACGACAAGTGCCTTTTTTCCCTGGCCACCCAGAACAAAGCAGGTGACTTCATGAAACATGATCTAATGACCAACGTGGGAATTGAACTGGTAGAGCGGGGCTGGATACCAGATGCGATTATTCGACGTGCCATTAGAAAGTTGTGCACTCAGCGGCTGGTTAACCTCGATCAGGGTGAGCCGGAATCAAACAGGATACAACAGGAGCACTTCCTCGCCGCCAGTCGACAGAGCCCGATTGCCCTGGTGCCGGAAAAAGCCAACGAGCAGCATTATGAAGTTCCCGCTGAATTTTATACACACGTCTTAGGCTGTCATCGCAAGTACAGTTGCTGTTACTGGCCGGAAGGCGTGGAGACATTGGACGAAGCAGAAGCAGCCGCACTGCGAATGACTTGTCAGCATGCCGAGATTGAGGATGGGATGTCCATTCTTGAACTGGGATGTGGCTGGGGCTCATTGACGTTATGGGTGGCGGAAAACTATCCCGCCTCTCGAATTACTGCCGTCTCGAATTCTCGTTCTCAGAAAGAGTTTATTGAACAACAGGCAGCAGTTCGAGGAGTCGCGGACCGAGTCACCGTGATCACCGCCGATATGAATGATTTTAAACCGGAGAATACTTATGATCGTATCGTATCCGTTGAGATGTTTGAGCATATGCGGAATTATGAACGACTCCTGCAGCGGATTTCCGGCTGGTTAAATGAGCAGGGAAAACTGTTGGTACACATTTTTTGCCATCGGGAATTTGCCTATGAATTCAATGATGAAAATGCCGATGACTGGATGGCACGTCATTTCTTTTCCGGGGGGATCATGCCCAGCGATCAGCTCTTGACAGAGTTTTCCGAACAGATGCGTGTGGCAAAACAATGGCGCTGGGAAGGTCGACATTATGCGAAAACAGCCGAAGCATGGCTCTCAAAACTGGATCAGCAGCGCGAGATGATCATCCCGGTTCTGGCTGCGACATATGGAAAAAAGCAGGCAGCACGCTGGCTGATTCGCTGGCGGTTATTCTTTATGGCCGTTGCAGAGTTGTTTGGATATCGCGAGGGGATGGAATGGTATGTATCGCACTATCTGCTGGAACCACAGTCTGCAGAAAAAACAAATAGTGTTTCTGCAGCGAAAGAATATTCCTCATTCTGATTCGACAGAAACCCGTTTTACTGTAGCGCCTTCAGGGCCATTTAAGCCAGGTACAATTGATTGAGAGTCACTATGCAAAAATGTGATGCGCGTTAGAGTGCATCCGAATCCATGAATTCCAATTCTGTCCTGATTCGGGGGATTTCCTCAAGGCAGCGCTGCATTTCCTGCGTCACTTCGTCAATGAGGTTCGCAATTTCTCTCAGATCTGATATCTCTCCCACCTGTTCAATTTCACTGGAGAGCTGTTGGAGCCTGGTGGCACACAGGATACTCGTCGCCCCTTTGAGAGAATGTGCTGCATCAGAAACGCCTCTGACATCAGATTGTTCTGCTGATTTACGGATTTGTGTGACGCGTGCTTCCCCCGATAATTCCAGTTCATCGAGCAGGGAGTTGATTAATTCCAGATTTCCACTGCAGAATTTAGTTAATGCGAGTGTATCAATGCCGGGTTGATGCGTTTCCGCTCCTGGAGGATGGTCTGCTGAATGTGGTTTCGTCTCTACTGCTCGATTCTGCTGCAGAAACTGTTCCATCACCATGCTGATCTGGTCCCTTTGAACTGGCTTACTCAGATATTCATCCATGCCTGCTTCCAGGCAGCGTTCCCGGTCACCTTTGATCGCATTTGCTGTGAGTGCAATGATGGGCAGTTTATTCTTCAGCAGTCCCTGTTTCTCCAGTTCGCGAATCCGTCGCGTTGCTTCCAGACCATCCAGTTCCGGCATCTGGCAATCCATCAATACCAGGTCATAATCATTCTGCAGCACGGCATCAACTGCTTGCTGACCATTCAAAACGGTATCGCATTGGCAACCCAGTTGTTTAATTAGTTCCGTCACGTACAGTTGATTGATTCTGTTATCTTCCGCAAGCAGGACGCGTTTGCCTTGAGAGCAAATCTGCTTTTGTTGATAAGAACCGGAACTGCTTTTGGGTGGTTCATTTATCGGAGTACCCAGCAGTTGGTAAATTGTGTCAAACAATTTGTGGCGATGTACCGGTTTTCTCATAGTGAGTGTGATATGACATTCCTGCAACTCGTCAGGGTCCAATTGCGTATCTGGTGAGCTGGTCAGCAGGATGATCGGTATGTCTGAACGTCTCAGAGCGCGTCCCGTTTCCAGTCCGTTCTGGTCTGGCATTTCAAAGTCAGTCACGATAATGTCAAAAGGCGTGCGCCGGTTACTGGCTCTCTGAATGGCAGCTTTAGCGGCGGACACAGACGAGACCGCAACCGTTTCCAGTCCCCATTCCCGGAGATACTCGATCAGGATTGTGCGGCTGGTCTGATTGTCATCGACAACCAGGGCGCGATTGCCTTCAAGCTGATTCTTTATTTGCGATGGTACCGATCCGGAAGACACTACTTCAAAGGGGATTTCAAACCAGAAGGTGGAACCGACTCCTTCCTGGCTCTCAATTCCGATGGTGCCCCCCATGAGTTCCACCAGGTTTTGTGAGATGACCAACCCAAGTCCTGTGCCCCCGTAATTTCGGGTAGTGGAAGCATCTACCTGTGAAAAGGACTGGAACAGTCGATTCAGTTTGGATTGGGAAATACCGATCCCTGTGTCTGTTACTGAAAAATGAATCCGAATCTGTTCATGCTGGCGTGCAACCGTTCTGGTACGTACAACGACTTCACCCGAGTCGGTAAATTTAATCGCATTCCCGATCAGGTTGACCAGGATCTGCCTTAAGCGGTAGCTGTCACCCTTCAGCATCAACCGCGATTCCGGATCGACAAAGCAGGGGAGTTCCAGATTTTTTTCAGTAGTACGCCACACCATGGTACTGACCGTATCCATCAGCACGTTTTCCAGATCAAAATCATGCAGATCCAGATCCAGTTTCCCCGCCTCGATCTTAGAGAAGTCCAGGATGTCATTAATCAGATTAAGCAGCGACTCACCGCTGTTCCGGCAGGCATCGACAAACTCCTGCTGACGCTGATTTAAATGGGTTCCAGCCAGCAGTTCTGTCATGCCAATGACTCCATTCAGTGGCGTACGCAGTTCGTGGCTCATGTTTGCCAGAAACTCACTCTTGGCCTGACTGGCTTCTTCTGCAGTCTGTTTTGCTGCTTTGAGCTTTTCTTCCGCTTCCTTCTGTGTGGTAGCATCCAGCACAAAGCACAGGCATAAATCTTCATCTTCTTCCAGGCGGGTCATACCCAGTACGACGGGGACCCGTGAGCCATCTTTACGGAAATATTCCTTTTCCAGTGGTTTTACAGAACCGGTTCTGGTGATTTCGTCAATCATCTTCTGATCGCATTCCCGCCATTCGGGGGGAGTCAGTTCTTTACCATTAATCAGTCCGGCTTCCAGATCGTCCGCGGTGTAGCCTAGAATTCTCAGTAGTTCGTGATTGGCCTGTTCGATTGTCCCGTCGAAGTGGCAGGTCATGATTCCCAGAATGTCTGCCTGCAGTAATTTATTAAATTGAACGTTGGCTTTTCTGAGAGCCAGTTCCGAGTGCTTTCTGGCGGTGATATCCACCTGGGTGGCAATGAAGTTCAGCAAAATGTCATCATCATCCAGCACCGGGTCAATTTTCAATTCGATCCAGTATTCCTGTCCGAGTCGATCATAATGGAGAAGCTCCGTGGCAATACTTTCCTTGCGGTCCAGATGTTCTTTGATCACGGCGATTGACTCAGGATCGGAATTCGGTCCCTGGATGATTTCACACAAATTCTTTTCCATGACTTCAGTCAGCGTATAACCGGTCAGGCTGGTAAAGGCATCGTTTACCCATTCAATATGGCCGTGTGCATCGGAAATGATGACAGAGTGCTTGGTTTTACTGGCAACCAGGGAGAGTTTTTTCACCTTTCGATTGTACATCTGCAGCGCTTTTTCGGCTTCCTTGCGCCCCTGGATATTTTCGATGACGAAGATGAAGTATTGGGCCTCTCCCGACTGATGACGGAGGAGAGAGACAGTCATGTTGGTCCAGACGGCGGTACGATCCCTGGTAAGGTAGCGTTTTTCAATTGTGTATGATTCAATCTCTCCGGCAAGCATGCGTTTCATGTTTTCCAGGTCTGCATCCAGTTCATCCGGATGTGACAGTTCATGGATTCGCAGTTTGAGCAGTTCTTCGCTCTGGTAGCCGACAATTTTGCAGAATCCCTGATTGACTCGCAGCCATCGACCATCGGGAGAAACATGAGCAATTCCCATCGCGGCCTGCTCAAAAGTGCTGCGGAAATTCAATTCGCTTTCAGTCAGGGCATTTTCCTGGAGCTGTTTATTCGTGAAATCATGACAGACGCCGATAAACTGTTCCGGAACACCATCCTCTCCAAACACCACACGACCTTGCAACTCGATGTAATGCACGGAACCATGAGCGTGAATGACACGGTACTGTGCGTGATAAGGCTCACCCGATTCAATACACTCATCAAACAGCTTTTTTACATAGTCACGGTCGTCAGGATGCAGACGCTGGCTGAAGTCCTCGAAACAGAGGTCCGTCGCTTCCTGTTCTATACCGAAAATTTCCCTCGTTCGTCGATCCCACAAGAGTGTGTCCGTTTTCAGATTCCATTCCCAGACTCCAATCTGACCTGATTCCAGCGCAAAATCCAGGCGTGCTTTACTCTGCTGCAACTCCCGCGCTAACAGTGCCGTCGAAGGCAGTTTCAGGGCTTCAGGGACCAGGCGGATCAGAACAAATACCGTGATCCAGGAAACGATGGCGGTGCAGGCCTTGATCAATCCGGAGAACCGATAGATGGGCCACCAGAAGATGCCGGCTTCTATTAAATGACCAAAGCCACAAAACAGAATGAAGGCAGCAAACAGCCAGATGATTTTGGGAAATGGCAGATCTTTTCGTTGCAGAAGAAAGTAGAGCAGCACAACGGGAATCGCAAAGTAGGCACCAAAGATGGCAATGTCAGAAATAATATGCAACCAGCCCACATCAGTTGACCACGTACCACAGTACCACCGCTGGGGAAAGCTGCTGGTGTCAAACAGATTGGAAAAAAAGACAGCGGGCCCCTCTGCCTGCAGTTCCGGTTTTGCGGTCTTCTGAGCACAACGACCATCGGGACAACTCTTAATGGCAGCGGAAGGTGCAACTTCTGCGGCCATCAAAGAACCGTAAATCCCGGTCAGGATCAAGCCTGACAGGCACGCAATTCCAATTCGTCTGGCGCGAACTTTCAGTACAATTTTCGAACACATAATCTGATCTCATACAGTGATGAAAGGAGCCAGTGATGCTGCTGTGCCAGGCAGAATCGCTGCGGGCAGATAATCAGATCCCCGTGGGATGCATGAACCGCCTCTGAAACTTAGGTCAGATTTCTATGAAGTTGAGTGAAAAACCGCGGCCTTCACCTGAGTTGCAGGGAGATTCCTCACTGCGTTAAAGATCGTAGAACCGTTATCAAAGTCATGATGAGGAGAATCGGACTCAACAGAAAGCGAATTTCAGCAGGGGTATCCAACCACTGTGTCGAATCGAGAATGAAGCTTCGAAACGGCTATTCCATTTGTTCTGGCGGTGCTTCCGTCGTACGATGATTCATCTGCTTCACCTCTTCAACCAACCGCTGTTGAATCTCCTGGATCTGTTCCTCAAACGATCGCATCAGCGCCCGATCATTTTTGATCTCCGCTTTGATCTGGTCGACTTGCTGTAGTGGCGCAAATGGATCTGACAGGGCTTGATATCGTTTCCGGTGATCCCGGTTCTCTGCCTTGATCAGAGAGGGGAGGGCAGCCAGGTAAACCATCGTCACGACCAGCAGGGCGATCAGGCTGGAACGCCTCAGCAGGCGAACTCCCGCCCGCCAGTTGCTCGGTCGCGAACTGTCATCAGCAGAACCAGGCTGCTGGTCGTTGGGAGAACGTGACCAGCGCAGCAGAGACCAGATGAGAAGAATAGAAAGAGACAGCAGAACGGCGAATCCTTCACCATGTCGGGCCGTCCATTGCGGATAAATCCAGATCCATGTGGGTAGCTGCTTTTGTGATTGTTTAATCCAGGCGGCCAGTGCTTGAGATAGATCTGCATCTGCCACGGAAATCTCTCTGCCGAACCAGGTTTGCAATTCCGTAGGATTCAGGGTGGCCCGTAGGACTTCTGCACCGGTGGGAACGGTGAGCAGAGTGACCAGGAAAACAAGACCGCAGGCAGTCAGCTTTCGACGTGCAGACTGCTCGGAGGAACGTAAAAAACGAATCACAATGAATACTGCAACTCCGTAGATAACCACGAGCAGCAGTGAAACCGGGATGAGCAGCGCCAGGGATGCGTGTATCCAGTTCTGTTCCACGAATGCCAGCAGGGACGTGAATTGAAAATAGAGCAGGACCGGAACCGCCAGGACCAGCAGCAGCGAAATCAACTGCCACCAGGACAGGTTATTTTGCCGGCGGATCAGCCACAGAGAAACCGTCAAAACCAGGATCAGGCTCAGCCAGCAAAGGCCCAGCAGCAAACCGTTCCCTAACTGTTTCGAGAGCACATCAGCCGGGATCACACCCCAGATAAACAGGCTCAGACTCACTCCAGTGAACCAGGCAAACAGGGTTCTCCACCAGCCCGGCCGAGGCGCGGTGTTGTCAGCTGGTTGACCGGTCAAAGAGCCTGCCAGCATCAACAGCAGCGACAGCGGAAGCAGGTAGATGATGAATCGCTGAGAAGGATCTATCAGTACGACAGCGGGGGACACTTCAACAGCAGGCTGCTCATCTTTCTGTTTTTGGTATCGATCCACGGCTTCCCTAAAGATGTTCCGCTGCAACCAGGCCTGTTGCAGGTCTTGCTTGAGTTCTTCTCTTTCCGCGGGTTTGAACGATTCCGGATGTAATTGCAGCACCTTGAATAATTGCCCCAGTCCTGATGTGCGGAAGCTAAATTTGAAGAATGTCTGCTCGTAGAAATTCTGTTTGCCCGTTAATTGCTCTGCGATCCGCAGTTCACGGTCCGCATTCTTGATCACCGTATCATACTTTTGTTGTCGCAGATCGGATTTGCAGGCATAGAGCAACCAGCGAGACAGTTGAGCGACGAAACTGAGAGCTGGGGAAGAGGCATTCCTCTCTTCAGCAGCTTTAATCTGATTTTCCAGGGGCAGCGTTGTCTGTTTTAAGAATGCCAGTGTGGCTGTCCAGGTGATCGTGCCCACATCCAGGATTGGTTTTTTCAATCCTGCCTGCAGCCGTTGCTCAGCCTGTGCGTAGATCTGGGGATTGGTGATTTTCAGAGTCAGTCGATGTTCCTCATCCCACTCCGGTTCAGCTGACTGCTGATAGTACTGCAGCGCCACCAGGTAGTCATAGAGGGCATTTTCCGGATCGTGAGCCGCTCCGTCTTCGAGCACCTGCAGCCAGTCTTCAGGATATGGCTCTCGTTCTGATTTTTCACGGACCGCAAACAGCAGCAATGCGCGTTGTCTCCAGAAGTCGACATCCTCCGGGGCCAGACGCGTGGCGATGGCTGCCTGTTCCAGACACGCAGCGCGGCAGATGGACCGATATTCCGCCTGGGATTGATCGTATGTAAAAACAATTTCCTTAGACCGTTCCTGCAGGTCCTGGTTGGATTTGATATTTCGTTTGAGGAACCCATACTGTGGATTGGACAGCATCCAGGCCGCTCCCAGTGCGACCTGGGGATCGGTCTGTGCCGACGGGATCCGGTTGATCTGATCCAGCCAGTATTCCGCCTGAACAGCGGGCGTTTCCTCTCCAATTGATGTCGGCTGGTCAAACAGTCGCAGTATCTGGACTTTCCAGTCATTCCGGAATGACCGCCAGCCGGCAGGGGAACTGCTGACAACCACAATCAGACGCAGACTGAGTAATACCAGCATCCCCAGCAGTAACAGCTGAGGCCAGTTTGCTTTTAAATGCCTGAAGTTTTCCGTAGTAAGAAGTTTCATGTAATAGTGACAAACGTCAGCAGGCCGAATGCAGATTAAACAGATCTAGAATTTTTTATTTCAGGCCTGTTATTGATCATTGGCAGAAGCTTTAGCGGCTTTCTGATACCGCCACTGCAGTCCCAGCAGTACAAATCCGATGAGTGGAATCAGGAGGTCAGTATAAAAAATCACACCGGCATTTCCGGGGGCAAAGTTGTGTGCTGTGATCATCTGGTAGATGTGGCCGCCCGCAGCGCCCAGCAGGAACATCGACGGCCCCACGACTGCCGCAGCCCGCATGCCGAAACTTCCACGAAATGCCAGAAAACCCACGACGGCATAACCCAGGCTGGCAGTCCCCACCTCGAACTGAAACGGACTCTGCTCCCAGCCAATATACCGGGCCGCGGTCTCGCCGAAAAAAGAATGCATCATGAAGTTATAGAAAAAGGAACAACCAATCGAGAACAGAAGAAAGTAAGCAAACAGCGCTTCGATGATAATCGAGGCGCTCAACGGACGTTTCTGTTTCCAGAGGGAAATGCCAGAAACGAGTAGCCCCAAAACCAGGAAGCTGAGGGTGAAGTTTTCCAGTACGAGTCGGATCATTGTATTCATCAAAGTCCTTAGAATGCGATCATATTAATAATTATGCGATCAGAAATTCAGAGTAGTGTCATAATTTTCAAAAAACAACTAATTTCACTTTGACCCCTGAATTTTATTGATCAAACAGGTTTGAGTGATGCTGTGATGCGTATGATGGGCAAGCGCTTAGCTGTAGAACAGCATTCATACAGTTGCGATGGGATCGTCATTCGTATATTGTTAATTTATCCAGTCGATGTGTCATCTCGTTTGAAATGACTCCCTGTGAATTCCGATGACGGTTTGACGACACGTGTTGTCCCTGAATTCGTGAACTCAAAGCCCTTGTATCCCCTGGCTGATCATCTCCAGGCAGATAATACCGGGCAGATAACCATTGACGTCGAATCGAGAAACGACTCCGTCTGCTTTTAAATAACATATTCATACACAATAATGAAATTCCACAGTTAGACCTTCTGTTATCGACCAGATGTAAACAGCAGTGAATGAATCACGACAAAGTTTAAAGAGAGAAACCGGTTAGAATGACAAATAGTGTAGTCTGTAAGTTTGGTGGCAGCTCCGTAGCAAACGCAGATCAGATCGAAAAAGTGCGACGAATTGTTACAGCCAATTCTCAGCGTCGCTTCGTAGTTGTCTCCGCACCAGGGCGTATCCATAAAAGCGAAGAAAAAATTACAGATCACCTGCTGAATATTGCCTCGAATGGAACACACTTCCAGGAAAAACGTAAGACTGTTACCGCAAGCGACAGCAAGCTGGCAGTGATAGATCGATTTACCAGTATCATCAATGATCTGGAAATTGATGGCAAAAAATTGCTCGAATCGCTCAAACAGGACCTCGAGACGAAGCTGGAGGGCGAACGCCAGATCGCATTTCTGGCATCTCGCGGAGAGCACTACAATGCTCGTGTTATCGCTGCTTATTTTCAAAAACAGGGGATGGAGTCCCGGGTTAGTCTGCCAGAGGATTTCGGTCTCTTGGTGACAGAGAGTTTTCTGGATGCCAAAGTCGAAGAAATTGCCTATGAAAATATCGCGGCCCTGGATGGCACGGAGATGATCACCGTTGTCCCCGGGTTTTATGGCGTGACAGAGAATGGCGAAATCGCTGTCTTCTCGCGTGGCGGTTCCGATCTCACCGGAGGCGAAATCGCGTATGCCATCGATGCAGACAAATACGAAAACTGGACCGACGTAAATGGGGTGCTGGAATCGGATCCCGGCATCATCCCCGCCGCCCGCGCGATCCCGAGGCTGACGTTTAAAGAAATTCGACTCCTCTCGTCCAAAGGTGTGAACGTGTTCCACCTGGATGCCATGCTCAACTGCCGCAAACGGAAAATTCCAATTCACGTCCGCAATACTAATCGCCCTGATGATCCCGGCACGCAGATTCTCAACGAACGCGTGCCCGAAGAAGGCGTGGTCGGTATCGCCCGGCTGGACAACATGGCCTACATCTATCTGGAAAAAGACATGCTCTGTGAAGAGGTCGGCTTTACAGCGACTCTGCTGACCATCTTCCAGAACTACGGAATCAACACCTACCATTATCCCACCGACAAAGATGATATCGCCGTGCTGGTGAAGCAGGACGACCTGAAAGGCAGCATCAACGACCTCAGACGGTCTATCGAAAAACAGCTCAAGCCAGATTTCATGGACGTGGTCTACAATCTGTCGATCATTACTCCGGTCGGACTCGGGCTGAAACGCAACTCGTACCCGATGGTGGATGCCATCAATGCACTCGGCGAACATCACATACCGATCGAAATGATCGACCAGAGCCCGTCTCAAATCTGTTTCCACATCGGCGTCAGCCAGGCAATCGCCGACGATGCCTTGCGACTCCTGTATCGGGTATTGATCGCCGGTTCGTAAGGAATCTGAGTGTTTGAATCGATACTTTCTCGCGAAGAGCATTTTCATAACAGGCCCCGGTTCGACTTTCATCAGATTACCATAGATCAAGGGAAACGTAATCCAGCCACTGATGCGACCGGTGAGCTTACCGATTTGAAATCGGTTCCCCTGGATAGCCTTGATCAGGTGCAGATATGCGTCTCCGTTGGTTCTACCCGGGAAGATATCCCCTTTTTCACACCTGCTGCTACACATTCCCGCACTCCCTCTGCATAAATTGCACTTGACCCCGCTGCGCCGCCGGCGATAAGCGCTGTTTTGAGTCGCGCGCGTGCCCAGTTTACAGTGCACTGAAACACGGGCCACTCGTTTCCGATCTTCACTAAAATAAAGCCTGTTTTTTCCCGATTTGCACTGCCCGAAACCACACCAGTTCGTGATGTATGCCTGCGGGTCGCCGCACATCGCAGCCTTTCGTCCCGGCACCGCCCCGACGTCGCAGCACGTCGGTTCGCTGTCAACCCGTATCGCCACATTTGATTGTTCATCCCTCTTGACCTCCTCACGCCTTTCCACAAAATAATCCACCATGCAACGGAACACAGAAACCAGAACCATAGAACCAAAAATTGAACACAAGATCGAACCCAGTAACAATAAAAAAATTCAATGTCCTCTCCCCCGTGCGAATGCCACCGTTAACTTACCCCAAAACTGTTCGGCGCGTGCCACCATTGACTTGCCCGACAGTGCTTTGAGTCATCTTTCAATTCAGAGAAATAGGGTGAGCCCGAATGCAATTCGGGCCGAGCGCAGCGAGCAGGAGGTCGCAGCTACCACATTCCTTCCAGAACCAGGCTTCCCCTACTCACTTCGCACGGCCGGACAAGCCGGCCATGGCACCCGGCAACCTCTTATCCTAATTGCAATGTCTCCTGCAAAATCAGACGGCGCGTGCCACAGTTCGGCTTGCCCGACAGTGCTTTGAGTCACCTCCCAATTCAGAGAAAAAGGGTGAGCCCGAATACAATTCGGGCCGAGCGCAGCGAGCAGGAGGTCGCAGCTACCGCGTTCCTCCCAGAACCAGGCTTCCCCTACTCACTTCGCACGACCGGACAAGCCGGCCATGCCACCCGGAAACCTCATATCTTAATGGCAATGTCTCCTGCAAAATCAGACGTGCGTGTGCCATCTGTCGGCTTGCCCGACAGTGCTGGTGCAAACGTCCCCTTTCATATTTCACAATGAATTATAAAAGAAGTCCCCCACCCCCCCGCAGATGAAAATCCCGAACCACTAAACACAGATCCCGGGTAGCCCCGGATGCAATCCGGGGTTGTCGCAGACAACAGGAAACTGTCAGGGCAAGCACACAATCCAGAACAACAAATCCCACCCGTTCAACGTAGGGGCCGTCCCATGTGTCGGCCCGCCTGGCGAGTCTCAACCCGGCATCGCGAACAATGGGAACAGTTAAAACCTTCTATCTTTATTTAACAACCACGAAAAACTCGAAACCACACGAAAGAAAGAACCGGGTAAGCTCGAACGCAACTCGGGCCGGTTAGTGCCATTCGTGTCTGGACCATCTTCTCACCCGGGCTGACTGGTTTCGAACCTGTTTCTGGTACCTGGAACTTGTATTTATGTTACACTCACAGCCTGCCATGGTGACCTTTCTCTGTCAATTTCGGTGATTCAGGACTCAGAAGATGATCTTCTCACAAAATCTATTTTATTTAACCCTGATTTTTGTATTGCTGGCAGCGTCTGCAATCGAGTCGAGTGAGCAGAAGGAGAATGCACAGAGGAACGAATATCTTGGGTTTCCGGAAAATGTAGAGAAGAAGCAAGTCGAGAAGTGGAAAGATTCAAAGGTCAGGTTACTTCGATCTGGTAAGCAGCCGTCAGTTGTCATCAATGCGAAACGTGCGGTCTATGAAATCCGACATGGATCAAGAAAACAGATCATCACAGTGATTGCATTTTCCGATTTAAAATCAGGAACCAGTTGGGTGGGACCTGAACAGGATGCATATCTGGAGATGCAAGGAAAAATACTTGGTTTTCGTTTCAGTGGAAAAAAAATCAGATGGTGCAGGAGTCTACTGAAGCATGACCCCAAAGCGACTTTACCTGATATCACAGATCGTGTTGACCAAGATGTCACTGGCTTCTCTTTGCTCTGTGCAGCAGCACCTTCAAATGAACGTTTAGCTGAAGAAAAACCGACAAGACTTGGCTCTCACATCAAGAATAGATCAATGTTTACCGATGGTCATTTTAGCGCTCATTATGCGCCCCCCATTGTGACAAAATTCCAATGGGACGAAGGTTTATTGAAACTTAGTTTAACAGACCAGACAAAACGGTTTGAAGCGGCGGTCTGGATTGATGTGAAGTCCAGAGAGATCAAGAAAGTCTTTGAGAAACCATGGACATATGAAGAATTTTATAAAAAATTTGGAGATGCAAAAACAAAAGCGAACAATCAATAACAGCGTTCCACATGCAGATAGTTCACGTTTCTTCTCGAAAATCCATTATTTCAATCAACATACTTGAACTCGCAATTTCAATCTGAAAGGAGTGATTCTATTTCCGTCTCGTATTTACTAACCTGGTGTGCCCTCATGTTTGTATTGCTCACAGGGTGTGAGCAGAAAGAGAAGGCACAAATGAGCAAACGCTTTGGAATCCCGGAAAAAATTAAAAAGAAACAGGTTAGTAAGTGGGAAGCATCGAAAGCCTTGTTACTTCGATCTGGTAAACAGTCCGCAGTTGCTATCAATGCGAAAAGAACCAATTACGAATTAAGTGATGGTTCAGATCATTTTACGACACCAGTGACCGCATTCTCCGATTCAGAATCAGGGAATATCTGGGTAGGACCCGAGCAGAGTGGATACCTGGAGATTGAAAATAAAATTCTGGGTTTTTTTGTCATCCAATATCGAATTATGTGGACTGAGAGTATTCTGGATCGTGACTCGAAATCGACTTTACCCGATATCACAAAGATCACCAATCGTTTTGAGCAAGATGTCACGGGCGGCTCTTTTTACCTGGGTATGCACAGAGCTAATAAAAGACGGACAAACTTGTTGGATATCAACAAAGATTCAATTGTATTTGGTAATGGTTATGGTAGTTCCGGAGGTCCGAGGCCCATGGTGTCAGGATTTCAATGGGACAAAGATTTATTAAAGCTTAGTTTAACAGACCCGGAAAAAATGCATGAAGCGATCTTATGGATTGACGTGAAGTCCAGAGAGGTTAAGAAAACTGAGGAGAAACTGACTAAGCTTGGAGAAAAATTATACCAGGCAATAAACGCCCCAAAAGGAAAATAGTCAATAACAAAGTTCAGCATGCCGGTAGTTCACAATTATTTATTTCATACAGCATGCTTCCCCCGGCAATTTAATCTTGAATGGAGTGATTCTATGACTTTCTCGCATGCACTAACCTGGTGTGCCCTGATGCTTGTGTTACTTGCAGCGTCTGCAATCGAGTCGAGTGAGCAGAAGGAGAATGCACAACTGGACAAACCCTTTAGGAACCCGGAAAAAATTAAAAAGAAGCAAGTTGGAAAGTGGGAAGCTTCGAAAGCCAGGTTACTTCGATCTGGTAAGCAGCCGGCAGTTGTTATCAATGCGAAAAGTACGAAATACGAATTAATTGATGATTCAAAACATTTTACGGCACTAATGGTGACCGCATTCTCCGATTCAGAATCAGGGAGTATCTGGGGGGGACCTGAACAGGATGGATACCTGGAGATTGAAAATAATATTCTGGGTTTTCGCCTCATCGAATTTCATATTTATTGGTCTGAGAGTAGTCTGAATCATGACCCGAAATCGACTTCACCTGATTTCACCAATCGTTTTGAGAAAGAAGTCACGGGCGGTTCTTTGTACGTAGCTTGTAAAGGACGGACAAATTTAGAAGGTGTGATCAAAGATTCAAGAGTATTTAGAGATGGTTGGAATGGTTCCGGACCTCCGAGGCCAATTGTGACAGAGTTTCAATGGGACAAAAATTTATTAAAGCTTAGTATATTAGCCGAGTCAGAAGAGCATGAAGCAACCGTATGGATTGACGTGAAGTCCAAAGAAGTTAAAAAAGCCGAGGAGAAACGGTCTAAGCTTGGTGAAAAGATATTCCAAGAGCAAGTAGAGGCAGCAAGAGTGAGAGCGGACAAAATGGCAAAAGAGAAAAATAATCAATAACAGCATTCAGCATGCCGGTAGTTCACATCCATTCTTGTCAATCATTTATTTCCTATAACATACTTGATCCGAAAAATGATTACTGCGATGTTCTGGTTCACCTATAAAATAGTTGTTGTTAATGTCCTGTTTGAGTTCCGAGGGCTCAATCGATTGAGTTTCAGTAAAGCCAGGTTGAATGTTTTTGGTTCCAGGAACCCTGATTTATGCAACAATAACAAAATTCAATGTCTTCTCACCCGTGCGAATGCCACCTTTAACTTACCCCAAAAATGTTCGGCGGGTGCCATCTGTCGGCTTGCCCGACAGTGCTTGTGTAAACGTCCCTATTCATATTTCACAAAGCATTATAAAAGAAGTGTCCCCACGTCCGCAGATGAAAATCCCGAATCACTAAACACAGATCCCGGGTAGCCCCGGATGCAATCCGGGGTTGTCGCAGACAACAGGAAACTGTCAGGGCAGACACACAAATCCAGAACAACAAATCCCACCCGTTCAACGTAGGGACCGTCCCATGTGTCGGCCCGCCTGGCGAGTCTCAACCCGGCATCGCGAACAATGGGAACAGATGAAACATCCCCATCAGAATTTTCGACCACGAAAAACCCGAAACCAGCCATAAGAAAATGGGTAAGCCCGGATGCAATCCGGGGTTGTCGCCGACAACAGGAAACCGTCAGGGCAAGCACACAATCCAGAACAATAAATCCCACCCGTTCAACGTAGGGGCCGTCCCATGTGTCGGCTCGCCTGGCGAGGTTTTTTGGTTCTTGGACCGTTATTCATGTTAATTCAATTTTTGCCCCACACGCAGGCGGTTTCCGTCCGGGTCGGTAAGTGATACTTCACGGCACCATGGCTGCTCTGTGACCGCAACCCCAAACTCTTCAGCGATTGCATCCACGTCGTCCACATAAAAGTAAACGAGGGAATGCGGAGTTGCATCCCCCTTGTGTTCAGATAGATGAAGCAGGATGTCTCCACGCCTCAAGAATGCGTAGATGGGAAGGTTCGGAGCGAATTGATGTTCCCCTTCAAGATCAAAGCCGAGGCGTTCATACCATTTGGCGGTGACACGGGCATCAGTGACGCGAAAGATGGGAACCAGTTGCTCAGACATGAAGATGTCCTCTATATAAAATTGTGCTTCACTTTCGCGGAGGTCGTAAAACCGTCACTTCTGCTGGTGATTAAAATATACCATGGGTTAAGCTTACTTTTCATTTCATAAACGCTAACTTCAAAACGAAAAAATAGAACTCTCAGCGCGATTAAAATTTGATTCTAAATTAGCAATTAAGTGAATGCTGCGGATGCGCGGTCCGCCGATATACCGTAGATGATAACTCGCGTAGACGGCCAATGCGAAATGAAACCCCACCCCCTCATTTTGACTTCTGACTTCAAACCACTGAATCTCCCTGTCCGGAATTATCATCAAACCCATGCAGTTCAACTGGTGTCCATTTTCCAGAGAGTCGCTGACTCTCAAAATGCATGTCGATTACATCAGCATCTTCTTGATCAATTCCATAACCTTTAAAATGATTGGCATCGGGAAGATATTGATCATATTTCATTAATTATCTGGTGCTAACCGGTTTCTGGTTCCTGGAATATTATTATTGGACATGTTTCTCACGGAGCAGGTCACGGTTCGACTTTCATCAGCTTACCATAAATTGAGTGAAACGTAATCCAGCCATTGATCCGACCGATGTTATTGCCGATCTGGAACCGTTTACCCTGGATGGCCTTGATCAGATGCAGATATTCGTTTCCGTTCACTTTACAGAGGACGATATCACCTTTTTCCAGATCTGCTTCGTCGACCGGAACCACGGTGCAGAGCTGCCCCGATTCAATCTTGCCTTTCATTGAATTTCCCCGCGGACGGAAAGAAACGGTTTCGCCTGCTTTCAGACATTCAATGTAATGGGTTGCCCAGCCGATGGTGGTCGTCCTTTAATCTAAGCGATGATCCAGATTCTGTTTCATAAAAAACTCTTCAGCGTCCCACCGCAAACTTCTGTATCCGATGATTATAGGCATCGACAACGTACAGATTCCCCTGGCTGTCGAACGCCATGCCGTGCGGGGCGTAGAACTGACCGGGGTCGTCACCCTGTTCCATGCCGAAGCCGCGGAGATATTTTCCTGCTGTTGAGAACTGCTGCACGCGGCCGCTGACGGCAGAGATCCAGAGACGATCCCGGGAATCGATGCAGACCGCGATCGGTCCGGTGAGACTTTTTACCGGCTTGCCGCCAAAACCGCTGAAATAACCTCCCAGACCACCTGGTGCGTCCGCAGCTGTCCCCCAGTGCTGGAGCAGTTTTCCTTCTGCCGTAAACTTCTGGATCCGGCAGTTCGCCCCTTCGGTCGTCCAGAGATTCCCCTCTGAATCGAAGGCCAGAAACTGTGGACCGCCCACACGCGAGTTGGGCGTCGCTTTGCCTCCGAACTCGCCTGGCTGGTTGCCATATTTACCCCACTCAAACAGGAACTGGCCCGTGGGATCAAACACCTGCACCCGGTGATTGGTCTGATCGGCGACATAGATATTTCCGTTTGCCGCGACGGCAATTCCTCCCGGGCAGTTGAATTCTCCCGGTCCTTTCCCCGGCTGACCCCATTGGCGAATGAGCTTTCCCTGGGGGGAATAGATCGAAATCTGATCGGCGATTTTATGTTTGCTCGATCCCGATGCCAGGGTGTGGGAAAGAACCAGATTACCCTGTTTGTCGAGCGCGATCCCTCCCGGATTGGGCAGTACCGGAAAGTGGGCCCGCAGTTTTCCTTCGAGGTCAAATTTCTGCACACGGTGATTCAAGTGATCGGTCACGAAAATTTCATCGGTGGTGTTGATTACAATGTCGATCGGAAAATGCAGTTCGCCGGGCTCGTCACCCTGCTGTCCCCAGGTTTTCAGGAACCGGATCGTCGGAGTTTCTTCTTCAGCAGCCACGAGGGGAAGTGTGCTGTGGGCCATCAGCAGGCACAGGCAACAGAGCAGACCGTGTTTCAGCATTGTCTTTTCCAATGAGCAAAACAAATCAGTTTACTTTCTACGGGAGAGAGGTCTGGGACTCAAACGATCATACCCGAGTGAGTTGGTTCGAGCAAAGAGATTCGGAGGCAAGTGGAATTCCTGCTAAAAAACAGTGCCGTGCAGTCAACCGGCAGGATAGAATGGAGACAGACCTGAATTGTTTCTCTGAAAGTAATGAGAATGTCGAAAGACGAATCTGCCTCGAAAATAGAACCGGAGTTTTCCCGCCGCGGTGCATTAGGCGCGGCGGTTATCAGCACATTGGCCGCGCTGCGCAACTGGTGGCGTGGTACTCCACTGCAGGCGGGCTTACTTGCGCCTCCGGAATTTGTCACTCCACAGACACAAGCGGCCATCGAACGCGGCTTGAAATGGCTCGCATCCCGGCAGGTGACAGATGGCGGGTTCGGCAGCAGCGGTTCATATGCGCGGAATGTCGGCGTCTGCGCATTGGCGGGGACGGCGTTTCTGGCACACCGCGGCATGACCGGCTCGTATCGGCGTTCCATTCAGGAATGCATTCGTTATCTGCTGGGCCGATCACAGGAGAACGGGTTCATCGTCGAAGCAGACGTTCGCACGCATGCGCCGTTATATGGTCATGGCTACGCGACGATGTTCCTGGGGCAGGTCTTCGGCGAGTCGTTTGATCCGCGCGTTCGTGAAGCGTTGAAAGCAGCCACTCAACTGATTTTGAATCTACAGAACGAGCAGGGGGGCTGGAGTTATACTTCCGATCCCAAAGACGCGGATGTATCGATCACCACCTGCCAGATGCTGGCACTCTTTTCAGCGCGTCAGGCCGGCGTTGGTGTGCCGCGGGAAGCGATCGAGCGGAGTGTCGATTTTCTCAAACAGGCTCAGAACGAGGATGGCGGATTCCGTTATCGTCTGGACGATCCTCCCGAATCGCTGTTTCCCCGTTCGGCGGCCGCGGTGGTGGCACTCACCTGTGCCGGCCTGGAACGGGACCCTACAGTACAGCACGGGCGCGAATATCTGCAGCAGCCACATCCCCCGCTGGAACTCTCGCCGGGACAACTGGCGGAGTACCATTTCTATGGGCGATTCTACGCGACGCACGCCGCCTGGCAGGCGGGCAAACCGGAATGGGATCGCTGGTATCCAATGGTCCGCGACGAACTTTTATCACAACAGTCAACCAGAGGTGACTGGCACGATGCGAATATTGGTGATGAATACGCGACGGCAATGGCGTTGATTGTGCTGCAGTTTCCTTATGGCAATGTGCCTTTGCTGGCGATGCGCTGAATACTTATTTTCAGATTATTCAGCAGGAAATGTATCAAGAACGAAATAAATTCGTTTCATTGCGCATCTGAAAAGATGTGGATATTTCTCGAAAAAACAGCGAACCGTTTCTATTGAAGCGCCTCTTAGTTAACAGTCAGTTCATCTGACAGACACGTTGGCTTAATTTTAATCACATTTAAAAAACGGAATTATATCTTCCATGATTTCTTATCTGTTGACAATCAGTTTAAGTACCAAACCCGCAGGCAATCTCGAGGCCGGCCTCCCGGCTGAGGATACGCTCGCGCTGAATTTGCGCTGTTGACATCTGGTTGATCTTTAGAATTCTGAAATCACCCGGTGTCATCAGGCAGCGGGTTTTTTTGCGTCTCCATCAAACGGTGGATAAAAGGTGTCAGGAACCTTAATTATAAGGTTCCTGACACCTTTTATCCCCCGATCCAGGTACGTACTGAAACAAGGCCCGTTCGACTTCGGGTGAGGTCACCGGTTTCTCAAGCCGGGCAGGTCGGGTTCGACTCCCACACGGGTCATTAAAACATTTAAGGAGCTTCAATTATGGTTACATTATTTTGTTCTAAACGCACGCCCCCCACTTCCATTCGGGGTCGTGGTGTAACGGTTGCATTACTGGCTTTTAACCAGTCAGGTGGGGGTTCGATTCCCTCCGGCCCTATTTTTATTGTGAGATCAAACGCACCGGTCGTCTAACCTGGTAAGACGTCGCCTTTGTAACGCGGTCATGTGGGTTCAAATCCCACCTGGTGCTCTTGCAAAATTAAATCAAATGAAACTGATTCGCGCCCATGATGTAGCGGCAGCCTGCTGTCTTGCCATGGCGGAAGTGCGGGTTCGACTCCCGCTGGGCGCTCTTTTTAAACAGGGTGTGGGGAAGTCTGGTCTAAACCGCGTGCCTTGGAAGCACGAGATCGCTGGTTCAAATCCAGTCACCCTGACTATGCCAAATACGGGAAGATGTAAGAGAAAAATAATAATGCGGTGGTACTCGTGCTGGTACGGGTGGGCGACTGTTAATCGTCTTGACGCAGGTTCGATTCCTGCCACCGCAGCTTGATGGAAGTCATCGTCTTCCATTTCAAAACAGACGCCTCTGGTGTAACGGCAGCATGACCGGCTCCAACCCGGTCGATCGGGGTTCAAATCCCTGGGGGCGTGCTTGAGAATAAAAGGTGTCAGAGAATAAAAGGTGTCAGGAACCTTATATTTAAGGTTCCTGACACCTTTTATTCTCACGTCCTCGTGGAGCAGTTCGGAGTGCTCGTCTGCCTGTCACGCAGAAGGTCGTGGGTTCAAATCCCATCGGGGACGCTTAACGTCAGACACGGTATGCAAACTGGTAAAGCAACGAAACTTAAAATTTCGTGATTGTCTGCGGGTTCGACTCCCGCCCGTGTCACTGTCAGAATTCAATAAA
Source organism: Gimesia sp. (assembly GCA_002706765.1). Taxonomy (GTDB): domain Bacteria; phylum Planctomycetota; class Planctomycetia; order Planctomycetales; family Planctomycetaceae; genus Gimesia. Next base: position 216,793 of record PAJV01000058.1, on the reverse strand, counting down.
CAGAAAATAAAAACACGCGTTGGCTGGGCATTGGCGAGCCCCGGTGGCTGTAACCCACCCGCTTAATAGCTGTGGCGGTTCAACTCCGTCCCGACGCATTATATATCAACATGAAATAAAAGGTGTCAGGAACCTTAAATATAAGGTTCCTGACACCTTTTATTAAAATCAACATGGCCAAGTGGCGAAACTGGTAGACGCGCGACTCTCAGAAAGTCGTTCCCTCAGGGATTGCGAGTTCGAATCTCGCCTTGGCTACTTTTTACTGACGCAGAGGGGCAGGTGCCCGGCCGACTCTCATAAGGTTGGTGCACCCGGTTCGATTCCGGGCTCTGCTATTGATTCGACGGTTTATTATTTTAAGGGCTGGCATGTACCTTGGGGGCGACTGACTCTTGCAAAGTCGGTGTGTTGGGTTCGATTCCCATCCGGTCCACTTTATGCATAGAACACAGAATCATATTCTGTATAACAGGAGTAATAATGCGATCAACAAGAGATCTGGATCTGGGAAAACTGAACAGCGCGACAAAGTACCCTTCAATCCCCACGTACCATGCACTGGGGGAACGGGGGGCGCTGCTGGCAGAACATGTCAACTTTGATGGACAGACACTGATTGTGACAGAAAAAGTGGATGGCACCAACAGCCGGATCATTCTGATGCCGGATGGATGCTACCTGATCGGCAGCCGTGAAGAACTGCTGTATGCGCGGGGCGACTTGATTCACAATCCCGCGCTGGGCATCGTAGATACGCTCAAACAGACCGCTGAACGGATTGTTGACGGTGTGTTTACACCCGCTGATGTCATCACAGTCGTCTATCTGGAAACATATGGTGGTAAAACAACCGCGGCTGCGAAACAGTACACGAGCCAGCGCGAGTTTGGCTATCGTGTGTTCGACGTGAGCCGCATCGCGTTGGAGCATCTGGACGCCAGTCGTGAAGCGATCGCTGCCTGGCGCGAGAATGGCGGGCAGTCATTTCTGCGGGAACAGGAATTGATCGAACTGATCGATTCACTGCAACTGGAGTTGACGCCCCGACTTGAAATCCGGAAGACGCTGCCAGCGACGATTGTAGAAACGCATGCGTGGCTGGAGTCCATGATTCCCACGACGCTGGTTGCCCTGGACGATTCTGCTGGCGGCAGACCTGAAGGTCTGGTAGTGCGTACTGCAGACCGCAGTCGGATCGCTAAGATTCGCTACGAAGATTACCAGCGTCATCAGAAACGGGCGGCTGGTAAAAAGTAGTAGGCAAAGAAAACTCCCCTTCCGACGGGAGACTGTCGGGAGGGAAGTTTCTATTTTTAAGTCTGCTCACGATCAGGAAGCATTCAACGCTGCTCGCACTCCTGTAGAATAGGCGGGGTCAATCTGCTCGAAGTGTTTGAGCTGGCGTTCTACAATTTCTTCGGGCACGCCCTGCATGGCGGCGGCGATGTTGGAGAACAGCCGGGCTTTCTGTCCGTCGTCGAACAGGTTAAACAGCGCGCGAGGCTGTGAGTAATCGTCATTACCTTCCCGATGATCGTAGCGGGCGGCGTCTCCGGATATTTTCAACGGTGGTTCGGCGACATCCGGTTTCTCTACGGGGCCGTTGAAGGAGTTCGGTTCGTAGTAGGCGTCCACGGGGCAGCCGTTTGATTTGAAGTGCATCGCGCCGTCTTTGTGATAGTGATGCACGGGGCACTTTGGTTCGTTTACCGGCAGTGCTTCGTAGTGGGTACCAATCCGGTGCCGGTGGGCGTCGGCATAGGCGAAGACGCGGGCCTGCAGCATTTTATCGGGTGAAAAACCGATGCCGGGTACTTTATTCGAAGGGGAGAAGGCCGCCTGTTCGATTTCCGCAAAGTAGTTTTCCGGATTGCGATTCAGTTCCATTGTCCCTACGTCAATTAAGGGGTAATCGCCGTGCGGCCAGACTTTGGTCAGGTCAAATGGGTTGTAGGGCGTGAGGTCGGCATCCGTTTCCGGCATGATCTGAACCTGCATCTTCCATCGGGGAAACTCCCCTTTTTCAATCGCATAGAACAGATCCTCCTGAGTGCTCTCGCGAGTTTTTCCCACGACCTGTTCTGCTTCCGCATTGGTCCAGTGCTTGTGACCCTGCTGAGTTTTGAAGTGGAACTTTACCCAGAACCGTTCATTATTGTGGTTGATGAGACTGTAAGTGTGACTGCCGTAACCGTTCATGTTACGAACGCCCACCGGTAGACCCCGGTCAGAAAACAGGATGGTCACCTGGTGCAGTGATTCAGGGGAGAGGGACCAGAAATCCCACATGGCGGTGGGAGAACGCAGGTTGGTTTTGGGATGACGTTTCTGAGTGTGGATGAAATCGGGGAATTTGTAGGCATCGCGGACGAAGAAGACCGGCGTATTGTTGCCGACCAGATCCCAGTTGCCTTCTTCGGTATAAAATTTGAGGGCGAAGCCGCGCACATCGCGTTCGGCATCGGCGGCTCCTGCTTCGCCGGCGACTGTGGAGAAGCGGGCGATCATCTCCGTTCTGGTGCCTGGCTGCAGCACTTTGGCTTTCGTATATTTACTGATGTCGTTCTCGATCGTCAGTGTCCCATGCGCGCCCCAGCCTTTGGCATGCACGACCCGCTCTGCAATCCGCTCCCGATTCTGGTGCGCCAGTTTTTCAATTAACTGGTAATCCTGCATCAGCAGCGGTCCACGCGGTCCGGCAGTGATGGAATTCTGATTGTCGGGAACGGGGGCGCCGCCGGTTGTTGTCAGTGTGGGCTTTTCGGTCATTGAATCTGTTCCTTGTGGCTGGACTATGTCCAGTTTTACTGTAGCGTCTTCCGGGCCATTTCGACCAGGTATAATAGATTGAAAGACGCTATGGTTAAATGTGATGCGCTCTATCGGAGGCTACATCAGTTTCAGTCGCAGTCATTCGAGTGATGTGAGTAAATTCGCGCTTCGCTGTTCTGTTTAAGACTATAGGAATCTGTCGACAGGATGTCTAATGCAATCATTGGATAGCAGTCATACCTCGGGTGCATGGTGATGAATTTAACTTTGTGAGCACTGGGTCTGTGAATACTCGTGAAGTCGTTTCCGGAATTCGCGCAACAGTCGACTCTGAAAACGATAGGGATTCCAGACCACAGCGATTTTTCGAGTGGGACTTTTGCCGCTGATCGAGCGATAGACGCGACGGTCTGTCTTGTCGAGTCGTCGCGCCATCTCGGGAATCATGGAAATTCCATGTGAGAGAGAAACCAGTTCCTGGACCATCGCCAGTTGACTGGTCTGCTCTACCGCGACAGGGTGGAACGAGCGTTGACGGCAGAAAGAAACAATATTGTCGGACAGGCAGTGTGCTTCATCCAGCAGGACGAAGGGATAGGTTTTGATATCGTTCAGGCGGATTTGAGGTTTATCCACCAGTGGGTGGTCAGGTGGCAGAACCAGGAACAACTCTTCCTCGAACAGTTCTTCTACATCCAGGTATTTGGCCGGAACCGGTAAAGCGATAATTGCGAGATCAATTTCACCCTGGGTACAACGTTTGATTAAATGGTCGGTGGTATCCTCCTGAACGATCAGCGAGGCTTTGGGAAACTCCGCAGAAAACTGTCGTAACAAATCAGGTAGAAAAAAAGGAGCAATCGTCGGGATGGCACCCACGCGAATCTGACCACTTTGACCATCGTCTGAAATTTCTGCCTTGGTGTCGGCAATCAGCGTGAGAACCTGCTGGGCACGGGACTGGAGCAGCTTGCCTGCTTCGGTTAAGGCGACCGAACGGGTTTTTCGTTCAAAAACCGGTTGTCCCAGTTCTTCTTCCAGTTTCTGGATGGAACGGCTGAGAGCCGGTTGTGAGATCATCAGTTCTTCAGCGGCCCGGGTGAAATTTCCCCGTTCGGCAACTCGTAAAAAATAGCGTAACTGATCGACTTCCATTAAGTTCTGTCCCAAATTGTCGATGTAGTAAAGGTATTCAGCGTCTCTGTTTCATGCGGTAAAGGTATAAACTAACGGTTAAGGACTGTGGATTGCTATTGCGAACCGGTCTCGGACTCCGATTTTTTACAAATCATTGGTAAAACCGGATTTAAAGGTTTGTCAAAGCGAATCTGCATGCGAAAATAAAAGAGCACGGACCGCAGATATCGAAATATCTAAATCCTTGAATGTTTCAGGGGCGTGATTTACGATACCTCTGCTGAGGTCCGTGAAATTTACTTCTGATGGAGTGCTGTATGGCGACCCTGTTCAAACACTTGAGTTTGATGCTACTGATCTGTGCCTGTGTGCTTCGCGCAGGAATCGCTGCGGAAGAAGTAAAACCGGAAACTTTAACCTACGAAGAGCACATTCGACCGATTTTCCGTGCGCATTGTTTTGACTGTCACGGTGCCACCGAGGAGATGAAGGGGGGCCTGGATTTGCGCCTGGTCCGGTTCATGACCAAAGGGGGGGAATCGGGCGAAGCCATTATTTCAGGGAAACCGGACGAAAGTTATCTGATCGAACGCATCGAGAGTGGTGATATGCCGCCCGGCGAAGCGCGGGTTCCCCAGGATCAGATTGCCACTCTGAAACGCTGGATTGCTGCAGGCGCGAAGACAGCACGGCCGGAACCAGCGACGATTGAACCGGGGCTGGGAATCACGCCGGAAGAACGGGCCTACTGGGCATTCCAACCGGTGAAACGGCCGGAAGTCTCAGAGGAATTTAAAAACAGGCCGGGAGTTCGCACGCCCATTGACGCGCTGCTGTTAAAAGCAATGCCGGAAGGTCTGTCCTTTTCTCCCGACGCGGAAAAGCTGACGCTGATCAAACGGGCCAGTTTTGATCTCACCGGCCTGCCACCCGGCCCGGAACAGATCCGCCGGGTGATGGCAGATCAGTCAGCCAACTGGTACGAAGGATATGTGGATGAACTGTTACAATCACCGCATTATGGCGAACGCTGGGCGCGTCACTGGCTGGATGTCGCCGGATATGCTGACTCCGAAGGTTACACCGTCAACGATGTCGTCCGACCCTGGGCCTGGAAATACCGGGACTACGTGATTCGCTCCTTGAATGCAAATAAGCCTTTCGATCAGTTTATTGTGGAGCAGTTAGCCGGGGATGAATTAGCCGGGAAACGCGAAGGCGATTTAACAGAAAAGCAGATTGAACTGTTGACGGCGACCGGATTCCTGCGGATGGCGGCTGACGGGACAGGGAGTGGCAGTAATACTCCCGAAGCGCGCAACCAGGTTATCGCCGATACGCTGAAGATTGTCAGCAGTTCGTTAATGGGGGTCAGCGTTGCTTGTGCCCAATGCCACGACCACCGCTATGACCCGATTCCACATGCAGATTACTTTGCGATGCGGGCCATTTTTGAGCCGGCATTTGACTGGCAGCAGTGGCAGACACCCTCCCAGAGGCAGGTCTCACTTTATACTGCCGCTGATCGGGTGAAAGCAGCAGAAATCGAAGTTGAGGTACAGAAAATAGCAGCTGCAAAAGGTGAAAAACAGACAAAGTACCTGGCTGAAGCGCTGGAAAAAGAACTGTTGAAATACGAGCAGCCGTTACGGGATCAATTAAACTCCGCCTACCAGACGCCCGCTGATAAACGCACGCCCGAGCAGGCCGCGCTGTTGAAGAAATATCCCAGTGTCAATATTTCACCAGGTGTGCTTTATGAATATCTGCCAGACGCGGTAGAAGATCTGAAGAAATTTGATAAGCAGATTGAAGAGATCCGAAGTAAAAAGCCGGTCGAAGAATTTCTCCGCGTCGCCGTGGAACCCGCCAATCATCTGCCGGTGACCAAACTGTTTTACCGCGGTGATTACCGCCAGCCCAGACAGGTGATCGAGCCGGCTGCCTTGAGTGTTGTCTCCCCGGAAGGAGAACGCCGGAAATTCCCCGTCAATGATGAAGCATTGCCTACAACGGGACGCCGGCTGGCGTTTGCCCGCTGGCTGACAAACGGAGAACATCCACTGGTGGCGCGTGTGCTGGTGAATCGGATCTGGTTACACCACTTCGGGCGGGCGATTGTCAGTACGCCTGGTGAATTTGGCAAGCTGGGTTCGACTCCCACCCATCCGGAGTTACTCGACTGGCTGGCATCAGAATTCATGCAGCAGGGCTGGGACCTGAAAAAACTGCATCGCACGATCATGTTATCGACGGCATACCGACAGGCAGGCGCGCCGGATCCGAGTAAGGAATCGATTGACCCGGAAAACAATTTCTACTGGCGTAAACCAATTGTCCGCCTGGAAGCAGAAACACTGCGAGATCGCATGCTGGCCGCTTCCGGTGTGCTGGCCCCACAATTATATGGTGCCCCGGTGGAAATTAAAGAAGACGATTTCGGTCAGGTTGTCGTTTCCGGCGATCAACTCCGTCGGAGTCTGTATATCCAGGCGCGTCGCAGTCAGCCGGTAGGGATGCTGCAGACATTTGATGCACCGGTGATGGAGATCAACTGTGAGCGGCGTTCCAGTTCGACTGTTGCTACCCAGTCTCTGATGCTGATGAACGGCAGTTTTATCCTTTCACAATCCGCGAAGCTGGCGGAACGACTGTCGCGGGAAGCACCGGAACTCAAGCCGGATGTGCTGGCATCGCTGCCTGGAATCCCGCCGTCCGTCAGACCGGTGTGGAGTTATGGTTATGGGAAACTGGATGAATCGGCAACGCCGAAGCTTGCTTATACAGCGCTGCCCCACTGGACTGGTTCCAGCTGGCAGGGCGGTCCGCAACTTCCGGATCCGGCATTAGGCTGGGTGACGTTGAATGCGGGGGGCGGGCATCCTGCGAGCCAGTATGTTGCCATCCGTCGCTGGACGGCACCTGCCTCAGGAACATTGACTGTCGCAGGAAAATTTCAACATGGCAGCGACCATGGGAATGGCGTGCGGGCGCTGGTCCTTTCCAGCCGTTCGGGACTGGCCGGACAGTGGGAGATTAAAAATCAGTCTGTGGATACCACCGTCAGTTCTCTTGCCGTACAACAGGGCGATACGATTGACTTCATCGCAGACTGCAAACAGAACGATGTGGGTTTTGACTCTTTTTCCTGGACGGTTCAAGTCTCTTTGCAGAACGAGCAGGGGGGAGTCCACAAGTGGGATTCTGCGGCTGATTTTCGAGGCCCGGAACCAGAACAGAAAAACCTGTCGGCCCAGGCAGCTTATGCATTTGAGCTGGCTCTGTGTCGACAACCCTCGCCAGAGGAACTGCTGCTGGTAACCCGTTTTATCAACAGTCAGCTCGTCTATCTGCAACAGCATCCCGAACAGCTTCCCAAAGACGTGACTCCCGGGCGACAGGTGATGACGAATCTGTGCCAGGCGCTGATGAGTTCCAACGAATTTTTATATGTCGATTAGTGATTGCGGTGAGGCTTTACTCTGAAACCCTCTCGCGAAAGACATTCGAGTTTCTTTTACTCTGGTAAATGACTGATGACACATTTCAGTAGACGACAGTTTCTGGCAGAAAACGCGATGGGCATTGGCACTGTCGCACTGGCCTGGTTACTCAAGCAGGACCAACTTCTGGCACGCCCTAAGAATGTCCCTGTCAAACAGCCCCATTTCGATCTGACTCCCAAGCAGGCGCCATTTGTACCACAGGCCAAAGCCATGATCTCGCTATTTCAGCATGGCGGCCCTTCGCATATGGATCTGACAGATCCGAAGCCGGAACTCACCAAATATGACGGCACGGAATTTAAAGGCGATATTCAATACAGCTTTGTTAAACAGGCCAGCAAAGCGTTACTGGGCAGTCCCTGGAAGTTTCGCAAACATGGTGAGTGTGGAACCGAGCTGTCTGAGCTACTTCCTGGTCTGGCGGAAGTCGTGGACGATGTGTGCGTGATCCGTTCCATGCAGACGGGGGCGAATGGTCATGAAGTCTCAATCCGTTATTTTCACGGGGGGATCCCGGGTGTCCTGGGGCGGCCGAACCTGGGATCGTGGCTGGTTTACGGATTAGGTTCGGAATCACAAAATCTTCCGGCTTATATGGTATTAACCGATCCGGGGGGACTGCCCGTGGATGGTGTCACGAACTGGTCAAACGGATTCATGCCGTCGCTATTCCAGGGGACCGTACTGCGACCTAAAGAGCCCCGGATTTTGAACCTGGATGCGCCGGCACATCTCCAGGGTTCCCTGCAGCAGCAGAATCTGGAACTGCTGCAGACGCTCAATCGGCGACATTACGAGCAGCATCCTCACGAATCGGATCTCGAAGCGCGAATCTCAAGTTATGAACTGGCGGCGCGGATGCAGACTTCTGCCCGTGAAGCACTCGATCTGTCGCAGGAGACCAAAGCGACTCAGGAGTTGTATGGACTGGATAATCCCAAAACTCAGGAGTACGGAACACGTTGCCTGATCGCGCGACGTCTGGTGGAACGCGGAGTGCGGTTTGTGCAACTCTTTCTGGGAGGCCAGCCCTGGGATAATCATAATCATCTCACGACCGGTTTACCTGCGATTTGTGAACGCACCGACCAACCAGCGGCGGCCCTGGTAAAAGACCTGAAACAACGGGGTATGCTGGAGACGACACTGGTGCACTGGGGTGGGGAAATTGGACGACTGCCTGTGACCCAGAGCCTGGGAGATCCTAAAACTGTGGGCCGTGATCATAACGGTCAGGGTTTCAGTATCTGGCTGGCGGGAGGGGGAATTAAAGGCGGAATGACCTTCGGTAAAACAGACGAGTTCGGTCATAAGGCGGTAGAAAATATAGTGACCCCCAATGATTTCCAGGCCACCGTCATGCGTCTGTTTGGGCTCGATTATCAGCAGTTGCTCTATCACCATAACGGCCAGGAGCAAATCATTACCAGCGGTCGCCCGGCACGGATCGTCTCTGAAATCATGAGTTAACGTTTGAATCTCTCCAGCATTCCCTGATGCGTACTTCCGGACCTGGGTTAAGCGGGTGAAATAGACCACCGAGTAACAGGATTTCTGATGAGTGCGACAAACTGGCTGGGCTGACCCGTAGACCAGCTCTTATGTATTCGTTTCGATCCCGGTTCAGTTCGGGGTATTCGCCCAGATTCTCGAGTAAGAGGATTGTCCTGAAAATGTCTTGTGCTCTATGATGTCGGCTCAGGATGCATGACAGAATAACTTGAGTTTACAGAGCCTGTGATCAGGTTTTCACGGAACGTCAGAGATCAGAAGTCGACATGAATTGACCAGCTCATGAAATTTCAAATTCGCCAGAGAGAACCGGAATTGATGGATCAGCCCGGACTGTCTGAAGACGAGCATTGCCGTGCTTTAGCGGGATTGAGGCGAATCAACTGGTGGAGCCGCAGTGACGCAATCGTGTGGCCCGCCATTCTTGAACTGGCCGGAAACCGAGCGGGAAAACCCCTGCAGATACTGGATATTGCCAGCGGTGGGGGAGATGTTGCGCTCAGCATCGCTGCCCGGGCGGAACGCGCGGGTATTCCTGTTGAAGTTGATGGTTGCGATATCAGTCCGTTCGCGGTCCGGTATGCCACACAGCAGGCAGCACAGCGGGGATTGAAGCAGGTCCGTTTTTTTGAATGCGATGTGCTCTCGGAATCTCTGGATAAACAATATGACGTCGTAATGTGCTCGCTGTTTCTGCATCATCTGGATGAAGAGCCTGCGCAACAGCTTCTGGAAATCATGGCGCGTTCCACCCGGGAATTGATCCTGGTGAATGATCTTCGGCGGTCGCGGCTCGGATACTCTCTGGCCTGGAGTGCCTGCCGAATATTAACACGATCCCCGGTCGTTCATACTGATGGGCCGCTCTCAGTGGCAGGCGCGTTTACGGAGGCTGAAGTCACGGCGTTGGCTGAAAAGGCGGGGCTGACCGGTTTTCAGATCACCTCTCACTGGCCTCAACGCTGGTTGCTGAAGTGGAGTCGAATATGATTCTGACCAGCTCTCTCAACCTGGAGGCAGCCTGCAGGCAGAACTGGGATGTCATCGTGATTGGTGCAGGACCTGCTGGCGCAGTGGCGGCGTTACAGCTGGCACGACAGAATCTGCGGATTCTTCTGGTCGAACGTAAAACTTTTCCCCGGTACAAAGTGTGTGGCTGTTGTCTGAATCAGCGGGCCATCACTGCGTTGCAGCAGATCGGTCTGGGTGATCTGCTGTCATCTGCGGGAGCTGTGCCTTTAACCCAATTCCGTATGCAGTACCAGGGACGTGATGCAGTCGTAACGTTGCCAGGGGGGCTGGCGGTCTCGCGCGAAGTCTTCGATACGCAACTGGTTCAGTCGGCGATCGACGCAGGCGCTGAATTTTTACAGGAGACCTCCGCGATGCTGGTCGGTACTTCAGAAAATCAGACATCGCGAACCGTCGAACTTTGTTGCCAGGGACAAACCGCCGGTTCAGCGTCTGCAAAAATAATTCTGGCCGCAGACGGGCTGGGACATCCCAGTCTGCAAAACTGTGCGGGCTTTGACATGCAGGTCGCCCCGGATTCGCGGATCGGCGTTGGTGCCGCATTTACTGTGAAAGATCATGCAGCATATCCGGCGGGGATGATTCACATGGCGATCCACAGGTCGGGTTATGCAGGCCTGGTGCGAGTGGAAGGCGAGAACCTGAACCTGGCAGCTGCCATTGATCGGGATTTTATCAAACAATGTGCCGGTCCTGCAAACGCGGTGTTACAGATCCTGAGAGAGTCCGGTTCTGCCATTTTGCCGGAGATGCATCAGTGCAGTTTCAAGGGAACACTGCCTGTTACCCGGAAAACCCTGCGCCCGGTGGGTGACCGGTTGTTTGTGCTGGGAGATGCCGCCGGTTATCTGGAACCGTTTACCGGAGAAGGGATGGCGAACGCGATCACGGAAGGCATGGCTGTCGCACAACTGGTGCCGGAAGGCTTGGCTCACTGGAATTCCACGCTGGAACAAAAATGGTTACGCACCCATGCTGCGCTGACGGATGACCGTCTGTTCTGGTGTCGCTGGCTGGCACGCCTGCTGCGATCGCCCAGTGCTGTGAGCTGGGGAGTGCGACTGTTTCATCTGTTTCCCGGCATGGCGCGACCGATCGTCGCCCGCCTGAATCATTAAAAAATCTGACCGTATCTAAAGAGCATTTATGAGTTTTGAAATATTGGGAATTGGAACGACGAATCCAGAGCATTCGATTTTGCAGTCGGAGGCGGCAGTTCACGCCCAGGCGCTCTCCTGTCATTCTGAATCCACAGAACAGCAGCGGCGTTTGCTGCCGGTGCTTTATCGACGCGCGAGAGTCAAGAGACGACACAGCGTTGTTCTGGAAAACAGCTCCGGTGAAGAAGCTGTCAGGCAGACATTTTATCAGCCAGCCGATTCTCCCGTTGATCTGGGGCCCGCCACTTCGCAGCGCATGCAGGAATACGAAAAACATGCGGCGACTCTTGCGAGAGAAGCTGTCGAGCGAGCATTGAATTCTGCGAATGTCGATCCGGCTGAAGTGACTCAACTGGTGACTGTGTCCTGCAGTGGTTTCAGCGCCCCGGGTTTTGATCTGCAGGTATTGAAGCAGCCTGGATTTTCTCCCGATGTTTCCCGGACGCATATTGGCTTTATGGGCTGTCATGGCGCGCTGAATGGATTGCGTGTGGCAAAGTCGTTTACGGATAACGACCCTTCAGCCTGTGTGGTCGTCTGTGCGGTCGAGGTCTGCAGCCTGCATCAGCAGTATGGCTGGTGTCCTGATAAAATCGTGGCGAATGCCCTGTTCGCAGATGGAGCGGCCGCTGTGGTCGGGAAACAGTCACAAAGCCGTTCCGGCGAACAATGGGAGTTAGTTGCCTCCGGTTCTACTGTGGTTCCGGATTCCGAAGAGATGATGAGCTGGCGGATTGGAGATCATGGATTTGAAATGACGTTGTCTCCCCAGATACCGGATCTGATCAAGGCTCGATTACGTCCCTGGCTGGAGAACTGGCTGGCCGGTCAGGGGATCCGAATTGAAGAGGTTGGCAGCTGGGCCATTCATCCGGGGGGCCCCCGCATTCTGACGGTGGTAGCAGACGCGGTCGGGTTTGAGGAAGAGAAGCTGGCGCCTTCGCGCGAGATCCTTTCCGAGTTCGGCAACATGTCTTCGCCGACGGTGCTGTTTATTCTGCAGCGTCTGCAGGCGGCTCAGGCAGCACGTCCTTGTGTGATGCTGGGTTTTGGCCCCGGCCTGACGATTGAAGCGGCCCTGGTGAAATAGTTTCTGTCAGTCAGCACATTCAAACTCACAACGGCTTGCGGGCGATAAAGCATCCATATTGCATTGCCCCCGATTCATAGGCTTTTAAAATGGTTTCAAAACGGTCCAGAAACATCACCGTGTTGCGATCAATGAGTCGAGCCAGCCAGCGGACACCGGTTTTCTGCACACGCTGTTGACAGATTTCCCAGGTCTGGGCGACGCGAGTGGTCCAGTTATGATATGCCTGGAATTCCAGTCCCGCATTTTCCATCCAGGACTGATAATCAGCGGCGCTTCCCAGCGAAGGACAGAAAAATCCTTCACAGACATCATAAACCTGCTGTCGCGCTTCTTCTGTTTCCAGTTGATCTCCCGCCAGCCACGCACAGATCGCCATGCTGCCCCCCGGTCGCAACCAGCTGGCTGCTTTATTGAAAAAGGCCTGTTTATCAAACAGATGCTCTGTGCATTCAATGCTCCAGACATGGTCAAAGGAGGCTTCAGGAAAGACTGCGGTTTCAGCATCCTGACACAGGAATTGCGTCCGTTGCTGTTGACCTCGACAGCGTGCTTCCAGCGCAGCCCAGCGGCGCTGAACCGGGCTGAGAGTGATGCCAGTCACCTGGCAGCCGAAGGTTTTGGCCAGATGAATTGACGAGCCCCCCATACCACAGCCCACATCCAGCAGGTCTGCATCTGGTTGAACAGCCAGCAGCTCCGCGAGTGTTTCGGTTAACTGTTGCTGGGCGATCGCAGAAGATTTTCCATAATCAATTTGACTTTCTGAGGCACTGTCAGGCTCGTCCCACAATCCATGATGAATGTGGCGTCCCCAGAGGAGGCGATAGAAGAGTGTCGTCAGATTGTAATGGCTGCGAATGACGTTTTTTTGAACGGTGGGGCAACTGATCATGTAATCTCACCATATTTCTCTGGATAAACGGCTGGTTCAGCAAAAGATATGGTATCTTTTAAAACCAAACTCACAAACAAAAAGCCGCTGAATCAGGGATTTCCATCAAGACAGAGGATGGCATGTAATATCTTAAATCTGCCATAAATAACAGGTTTGATGTGGTGGAAGCATGGACACGCACCCTGTACCTAAATGAAACTTATTTATTGACAACAGCCGGTCGTATCTGTATGGTTTTATATATATTATAGATAGAGATGACGCTATTTTAGTATCCCCCCTACGAAACCTTCCCACCTCAATCAGAATCGACATGAACACATTGCATAATACTGCTTCAATACGTCTGTTCGTTTTCTGCTTCCCGGTTGTAATTCTTCTGAGCTGTTTTACGGACGCGTTAAAAGCAGAAGAAAAAAACTCCCCGGTCAGTTTTGTCAATGATGTTGTACCTGTATTGACTAAAGCGGGTTGCAATATGGGTGTCTGTCACGCGAAAGCCGGTGGTGGGCAGAATGGCTTTCAACTGTCCCTGCTGGGATTTGAAACCCTGGATGATTATGACAGCCTGGTCAAGGAAGCGCAGGGGCGTCGGCTGTTTCCCTCGGTTCCTGAAAAGAGCCTGCTGCTGACGAAAGCATCGAACGAAACGCCCCATGGTGGCGGCATTCGTCTTCCGCGCGATTCAGAAGGTTACCAGGTGATCCAGCGCTGGATCGCAGAGGGGGCTCATTATTCAACCGGGAACGAGCCGACACTGGAATCGGTAGAAGTGGAGCCCGAACGTGGTGTCGTCAATATGGGTGAGACCCGCCAGCTCAAGGCGATCGCAAAATACTCGGACGGCAGTGTTCGTGATGTGACTGAAGTCGCGCTCTATGAATCGAACATCAAGTCGATGGCAGAAGCGACCGAGGAAGGTGTTGTCAAAGTTCATGACATTCCCGGTAAGGTGGCGGTGATGGTTCGCTACCAGGGGAAGATTGCGGTTTTCACAGCGTCAATTCCACTGGGGGCACCGATTCAGGAAGTGCCTACGGAAAAGAATATGGTCGACCGTCATGTCTTCGCCAATCTGAAAGAACTGGGAATTCCCCCCTCACCGGTCTGTGATGATCAGACATTTTTACGTCGCGTGACTCTGGATATTTGTGGTCGCTTTCCTACCCGGGAAGAAACCGAATCGTTTCTGGCAAGTACCGATCCCAAAAAACGGGATGAGGTTGTGGAACGTCTGCTGCGAAGTCCCAACTATGCAGACTACTTCGCTTCCAAGTGGACACCGCTCCTGAAAAATCGTCGTGATGCCGCTAACGATATCACTTCCAACTTCGCATTTCATGCCTGGATTCGTGACAGCCTGCTGGCCAATGTTCCCTATGACCAACTGGTTCGCGAGCTGCTGGGAGCGACCGGAACCGTTGTCACAAATCCACCTGTTGCCTGGTACAAACGCGTGAAAGATCCCAAAGATCAGCTGGAAGATATTGCCCAGCTGTTTCTGGGAGTGAGGATGCAATGTGCACAATGCCATCACCATCCCTTTGAACGCTGGAGCCAGGATGATTATTACAGTCTGGCTGCTTTCTTCTCACAGATTGGACGCAAGCCGACCGGAACCCAGGGGGAAGATCTGATCTTTCATCAGCGCGGTGTTGCCCAGGCAAAGAACGTAAAATCGGGTGAGATGCTCAAACCGATGGCACTGGGCGATGACATCGGCGAAATTTCTCCCGATGAAGATCCCCGGCTGCGATTGGGTAACTGGATGAGTTCCCAAGACAATCCCTTCTTTGCCAAAGCCCTGGTGAACCGCTACTGGAAACATTTTTTCAAACGGGCATTGATCGAACCGGAAGATGATATCCGGGATACGAATCCCCCCTCCAATCCGGAACTGATGGCGGCCCTGGAAGAGCATTTTATCAACTCGGGCTTTGATCTGAAGCAACTGATTAAGTTGATTACGCAGTCGCATACCTATCAGCTGAGTTCAATGCCGAATGAATATAACCTGCAGGATCGCCAGAATTATTCGCGGTTCTATCCTCGTCGTCTCCAGGCGGAAGTCCTGCTGGACTCGGTCGATCAGCTGGCTGGCTCGACAACCGCGTTTGCAAATTTGCCTCCGGGAACTCGTGCGATCGCCTTGCCGGATAACAGCTACACGAACGCTTCGGCATTTCTGAAGGTGTTTGGCCGTCCCAACAGTGCCAGCGTCTGTGAATGCGAGCGGGTGCAGTCTTCGAGTCTGGCGCAGAGTCTGCATCTGATTAACTCCTCCGAGATGAAATCCAAGCTGGCGGCCGCCAATGGTCGTGCCGCTCAACTGGCGAAAGAAGCTGATAAACCTGTGGAGCAAAAAGTCAACGAGTTGTATCTCATCGCTTTTGCCCGCAAGCCACAGCCCGAAGAATTACAGACAGCAGTGCAGTTTCTGACGACGCCGGTTGCTGACGAAAAAACGAAACCGGATGCGAAGAAAACACCGACTTCAAAAGACTACCAGGACCTGATCTGGGCTCTGATGAATACCAAGGAATTTTTGTTTAATCACTGATCATTTAGTGGAGTGTCATTTTTAAATTTTGGGTTGACAGATATTACGAGAGTGCGACAACGGAGCACGTAAACAACACCCCTGACTCTCAGTATCCAGCTTGATAAAGCATAATTTCTCTCACGATCAACGAATTTGAAACCAGTACAATAGAGGCCGGGAAATATGAAATACGTTCGACTGCAGTTCTCACTTGTGACAGGGGTCTGCCTGGCAGTGCTTTGCCTGGTTTCAGCGACGGCACAGGCACAACTGGTCTGTCTACCCGCGCCCCGGTTATTGACGACGATGCCCATGGGAGGGCAGGCGGGGACCACCTTTGAAGTGACCATTTCAGGCGAAGACATTGAGGATGCCGATGAGCTCAGTTTCTCGCATCCGGGAATCACGGCAGTCCCGAGTGTGGACAAAGACGGTTTACCGGTCCCCAATAAATATACCATTACCATTGCCCAGGACTTTCCACTGGGAATCCATGAAGCCCGCGTGATGACGCGGCTCGGCGTTTCCTCCTGCCGCGCGTTCAATGTCGGCCGTCTGCCTGAAACGTCACAGACTGCGGCGAATACCACATTGGAAACCGCAAAGAAGCTGGAACTGAATTCGATCTGCAACGCGGTCATGTCCAGACAGAAGATCGACCATTACACGTTTGAAGCCGGTAAGGATCAACGTGTGATTGTCGACTGTGCCGCGAAAGGCATCGATTCCAAACTCGATCCGGTAGTAATCATTGCCGATGAGCGTGGAATGGATCTGGTGGTAGAACGACGTGGCGGAATGCTTGATTTTAAGGTTCCCGAGTCCGGCAAATACGTGATTAAGGTACACGGTTTAACCTATGATGGCGGCCCTTTTCATTTTTATCGCCTGGCAGTGAAGAATGTCGCCCGCGATGAGATTGTTCCCCGCATGCCTTCCATCAAAGAAGTCAGCGCTTTCTCATGGCCTCCTGCCGGGCTGACAGATGAAACGCTCAAACCGGAAACGGAACCGAATAATGCCCGCGCGGAAGCACAAAAAATCACTCTGCCCTGTGATATCAGTGGCAGTTTCTTTCCCGCTGCCGACGTCGATACTTTTGAATTTACCGCGAAAAAAGGGGAAGTCTGGTGGGTCGAAGTCGCCTCTGAGCGACTGGGTCGTCCCACCGATCCATCGATTGTGGTACAGCATGTCAGCGGGACGGGATCGGAACTGAAAATTACCGATCTCGTAGAACTCAGCGACATCCCCAGCCCGGTCAAGGTTTCCAGTAATGGCTATTCCTATAACGGCCCTCCTTATAATGCCGGGTCCTCAGATATCATCGGGAAAGTCGAAATTAAGCAGGACGGGGTACATCATCTGCAGATCCGGGATCTGTTTGGTGGGACCCGTAACGATGCGAAAAATATTTATCGACTCGTGATCCGCAAGGCGGCTCCCGATTTTGCCCTGGTGGGCTGGGCGCTGCATATGAACCTGCGAAATGGCGACCGGAATGCCCTCTCCAAGCCAATTGCCTTACGGGGCGGCGCTACCATGCCTCTGGAAGTGGTTGTGGTTCGGCGTGATGGCTTCGACGGGGAAATAGAACTGTTCATGGAAAATCTGCCAGAGGGTGTGACTGCGACCGGGCTGAAGATTGGTAAGGGAAAATCAAGAGGCACCATGCTGATCTCTGCAGCCGCAGGGGCGCCCCGGGGTTTAACCAGCGCGAAATTCTTCGGTCGGGCCACCATCAATGATCAGGTCGTTACACGTCCGTGTGCCCTGGCTTCCATGCAGTGGCCTGTAAAAAATGCCTGGAGCGAAGTCCCCAGCCCACGCCTGATGGCCGACGTACCCGTTTCTGTCTGCACTTCAGAACAGGCACCGATCACCATCGCTCCTGCGGAAGAGAAAGTCTGGGAAGTGACAGCCGGTGAAAAGCTGACCATCCCGCTCAAGCATGATCGCCGCAGCGAATTTTCGGGTGCCAATATCACCTTGAATACCTATGGCGAAGGTTTTGACCGAAATAAAGCCTTCGATGCTCCGTTAAAGGCCGACGCGTCCGAAGCAGTTCTGGACCTGGCGACTCTGAAAACGCCTCCCGGTGAATACAAAATCGCTTTCGGCGGATATGCGGTGGTGAAATATCGGGATAACCCGAATGCAGTTGCCCTGGCAGAAACAGAATTGAAACAGGCACAACAGGCGGCGACCACTCTGGCTGCCGAAGCCGAGAAATTGCAGAAGCAAGGCGATGCAGCAGCCAAAGAAGCGGTTGCGAAAGCAAAAACAGCTCAGGCGGCGGTGACAAAAGCCGATAAACAGTTACAGCGAGCAACTGCTAAAGCCAAGCCGAAAGACATTGTTGATATCATCTTTTCCAGGCCGATTTCCATTCGCGTCAATCCAGCTAAGAAGGCGAAATAGTGATGACCGATCCGTTTCATGCATCCACAGTTCATCCGTGTCCGGGGCCGGAAACTCGTCGTGGCTTTCTCAAAATGGGCCTGGCTGGTTTTGCTTCCCTCAGTCTTCCCGGCATTCTGCGATTGCAGGCAGCGAATCCTCTGCCCAATCAAAAGAAAAAGACTGCCGTCATTATGGTCTGGCAACCGGGCGGTTGTTCTCACATCGATACGTATGATCCCAAGCCAGCCGCTCCCATTGAATACCGGGGCCCGTTCGGGATGATCCCGACCAATGTGCCGGGGATGAACTTTACCGAGCTGCTGCCGATGCAGGCAAAAATTGCTGATAAGTTTACCGTGCTGCGTTCCATGCGTCATGACAGTCCCGGGCATCCCGCGGGAACACTGCGAATGCTGACCGGTGATACTGACCGTCGCGACAAGGAAATTCCCAAATATCCAGACTGGATGTCGGTCACCAATTATCTGCGTTCCAAAGAAGGTCCGCGCAAAAATCCGCTGCCACCTTATGTGGGCATCAACTTTTCATCTCAACGTGTAGGGGGAGCCTACCTGGGGGATGCCTACGGTCCTTTCACGGTTTCCGGGGATCCCAATCAACCAAACTTTACGGTTCCCAATATTGGTCTGTCGAATCAGGCCGAAGTCAAGCAGCTCGATCGTCGCGCGACACTCAGGCAGAAGCTTGATACCCTGGAACGCTCGTTCGACCAGGCAGGGGAACTGCAGGCACTGGATGAGTTTGAAACGCAGGCCATGACATTGCTGACCAACCCCAAAGCAAAAGATGCATTTGATTTGAGCCAGGAAGATGACCGTACCCGAGATCGCTACGGCCGCAACACCTGGGGGCAGCAGTTACTGATGGCACGACGTCTGGTGGAAGCAGGCGTGGATGTGATCTCCACCAGTTTGAGTGGACCGTTGTGTGGTCGGGTGCAGAACTGGGACGATCACGCCGTGAATCATCACGTGTTTGATGCGATGCGGTTCCGTTCGCAAGCCTACGATCAGGCGGTCTCGGCGTTGATCGAAGATATCTATGACCGGGGGCTGGATGAGCGTGTGCTGGTCGTCGTCACGGGTGAATTCGGACGGACTCCGAAAGTGAATTATCAGCCCAGTACCGGGGAAGGCAATGCCAGTGCTCCAGCCGGGACGAAACAGCCTGGTCGAGACCACTGGCCTCGTGCTTTTTCGAATATCTGGGCAGGCGGCGGTATTGAGACCGGACGCTTTATCGGTGCGAGTGACAAACTGGGCGAAGATTCCGTTGAACGGATCTGTGGCGCGGGTGATTTCCTGGCGACCATATACCATCATCTGGGCATCGATTCCTCCAGTGTGTTTATCGAAGACTTTAATGGTCGTCCGACTCCTATTATTGCCGATCAGGGTAAACCGATTCCGGAGTTGATTGGTTAAACCTGATCGTGATTGACGCTGGTTGATTGCTGCGCCGTTTCTGGCTTATAATCTGCGGCTTATAATCTGCGCACGTGTTGCGCCTGCTGTATCTGATCCCGGACGGAGCCCCTCTCTGCAATGAATGCATTGATTATCGCGATCTATGTCTGCGTCTATCTCAGTATGCTGCTGGGGGGAATTCCCGGTTTAAAAGTGGATCGGACGGGGGCCGCCTTACTGGGGGCTCTCATTCTGCTGGCGGCGAAAGGTCTGACCGAACAGGAGGCGCTTGAGTCGATTGATGTGCCGACGCTGGCCCTCTTGTTTGGCATGATGGTGATCTCGGCTCAACTCAGGCTGGGCGGCTTTTATGGTCATATTACGAACCGAATCGTGATGCATGACCTGTCTCCGCCTCTCTTGCTGGCATCTGTGACTGGTTTTGCAGGTGCTTTGAGTGCCTTCCTTACTAATGATGTTGTCTGCCTGGCGGTGACGCCGATTCTGTCTCAACTCTGCTTGAGAAAAAAACTGAATCCGATCCCCTTTCTGATCGCGCTGGCATGTGCTGCGAATATCGGGAGTGCGGCGACTTTAATCGGGAACCCGCAGAACATCCTGATCGGTGAATCGTTAAACCTGTCATTCAACGGCTATCTGCTGACGGCATTCCCTCCCTGTCTGCTGGGCCTGATCATCTTATGGGCTGTGATCGTTTACCAGTACCAGGGGCAATGGTATATCGAGTCTGCAGCGGTTTCGGAGGAAGTCGAGAATCCGTTTAATTCCTGGCAGACCGGAAAAGGGCTGGTGGTGTTAATTCTGCTGGTGCTGGGGTTCATGCTGGCTCCCTGGCCTCGCGAATTACTGGCTTTGGGGGCGGCGGGAATTCTATTATTCAGCCGCACGTTTTATTCCCGCAATGTGATGGGACTGGTTGACTGGCCGCTGCTGGTGCTGTTTATCAGTCTGTTCATAGTCAACCAGGCTTTTCAACTGGCAGGGGGGATGGAGTGGATGATGGCACGTTCGCACGCGGCCGGGATCTCACTGGAAAATCCCGCGACGCTATTTCTTTCGACTGCGATTTTGAGCAACCTGGTTTCGAATGTGCCCGCGATCATGCTGCTGTTGCCGTTGTCACCTGGCGCGGAAATGGGGCCTGTACTGGCATTGAGCAGTACCCTGGCGGGCAATTTTATTATCGTGGGCAGTGTTGCGAATATCATCGTTGTCGAATCGGCCCGACTGGCGGGGATTAAGATTGACTTCAAAACTCATGCACGTGTGGGAGTCCCGGTGACGATCATCACGTTAGCAGTGGCCTGGATCTGGCTTCGAATGATCGGTTAATGCAATTCTGTTTTTCGAAGCCGCTGGTTCTGATCTGTTACAGAACCGGTCCCAGCATGGCGATGGCGTTATTTTTGAGGCGACGTGCCATACTCCAGGCGGCGACTGCTTCTGCTGTGACTTCTTTTGAAGCGGCCATATATTCCTGCTGACGTTCCCGGATACTTTGGGTCAAGGCGGGATCATAAAACAGAATGTTGTTTTCGTAATTGAGGTCAAAACTGCGACGATCCATGTTTGCAGAACCGATTAAAGTGACATCGCCATCCAGCGTCAATGATTTCGTATGCAGCAGCCCCCCCTCATATTCATAGATTTTTACCCCTGCCTGCAGCAGTTCTTCATAATAACTGTGGCTGGCAGCACCGACGATCCGCGAATCATTGCGTGCCGGGAAAATAATTTTCGTATCAATTCCCCGGTATGCGGTTGCACAGATGGCATCCTGCATCGATTCGTTCGGAACATAATAAGGCGTGGTAATAACCAGTTCGCGACGCGCCGAATGAATCAGCGATTCAAACAGTTCGGGCATTGCAGAATAGCGAACGGTGGGCCCGGTCCCCACTACCTGGGCCGGCAATCCTGTTTCCGCCGGCGTGATGGGAGTGCTTAACAGTGAAGACAGGTCTTCGTCAACGTACGTCATCCAGTCGCTGATAAACAGATGCTGGTTCTGACGCGCTACGGGGCCTTGAAACCGAATGACCGCATCCACCCAGGGGGCGTACCTGGGTTTGATGCGAAACTCCGGGTCGGCGCAGTTCTGACTTCCACAGTAGGTGATGTTGTGATCGATGACCACAATTTTACGGTGATTACGCAGATCGATGCGTCCCACAAACGGACGGAGCAGGGGATTTCCAATCGGCAAGGCGACCGCGGTATGTATGCCGGCGGCTGTCATTTCATTCCAGTAAGGTGATTTAATCAGGATCCGGGAACCCAGTCCATCCACCATGGCGCGACATTTCACACCACGCTCAGCCGCGCGTTTCAGCGCGTCGATAATTTTACAGCCGTTCTGATCGGGTAACCAGATATAAAACAGCAGGTGCACGTGGTCTTGCGCGGAATCAATATCTTCCACCATCCTGTTGATCGTGGTATTGGAATCCGCCAACAGTTGCCCGCTATTTCCCCCCACCGGGGAATAGCCACTGATGGAACGTCCGACACGAAACAGATGGTCATAGATATCAGGAATCTGTGCCTGCAATGTTTCCTGAGGACAGGTGTCGTTGCTTAATTTTGGCAGGCTGTCGATGACCTTCTGCATGCGGGCGACGCGGCGGCGTCCGATATTGACTTCTCCCAGCAGCAGGTAGGCAAGGATGCCAATAACAGGCAATGTGACGACAACAACGATCCAGGCCAGCCGCGATGTCGGTTCACGATGCGGCCTCAGAATGACGCGCATGATCACCAGGATTTCAAGCGAAATATGAATCAGCACCGCGATCGTGGCTGCGTCCATTAAATGTTCCCTGCCAATGCGGACCAGATTCCGCGCAAAAGAGTCTTGAATACGAAAGAAGCAACTTACCGCATTGCCAGTGTGAGTTCAAGACACGCATTCCAAAGGCTGTACTGATCGAAAAGCAGCGTCGTCACTGAGTGAAACCACACAGGCGAATGCTGCAGAGAGTTTGAGAGATGTTTTCTGGATCGAGACAGCTGTACTTAGACAATTCCTGGTGAGCTGGATATCATGTTAAGTCTACGAAGTGTTACCTTCCTGCGCGGAGATACCAGTATTAAATTGTATTTGAACTCAATTATGTTTTATATCACTTTGAGCAGACCGAGCTTTCGTTTGAAAAAGATTCCCCTACGATATTTCTGGATGATGATTATCGTTTTTGTCAGCCAGATTGCATCCCTCCAGGCGAACCAGAAGCCGGAACGTGGATTTCGGGAATTAGATCGATTCAAAGCATCAGAAGCACATCAGGCAGTCGCCGTTGATGAAGCTGCATTCTATGCGATCTCAAGCCGTGCAGTGGCCCGGTACGATAAAGCTACTGGAAAACAGCTGGCATACTGGACAGGCCCGAAAGACTCCCACATCAGGCATTTGAACAGCGGGATTGTGACGGGAGGAAAACTTTACTGTGCCCATTCCAACTGGCCTCAAAACCCGCTTCAGAATACGATCGAAGTCTTTCAGCCGAAGACTCTGGAACATCTGGAGACATTAACGTTTCCGGAGACAGCAGGAGCCATCAACTGGGTTGATAGGCGCGGGGGGAAGTGGTGGGTCTGTTATGCATTTTATGGTGAGATCGAAAACGTCCGCAAAACCAGGATCGTGCGCTACGATGATGAATGGCAGCCGGAAGCGGAGTGGACATTTCCTGATTCCGTCGTGAAACGTTTTTTACCCCACAGTAATTCGGGAGGCGCATTTGGACCCAACGGACTGCTGTATGCCACCGGTCACGATCATGGGGAAGTCTATGTCCTGAAAGTTCCAGAGTCTCCTGGTGAACTGGTGCATGTGGAGACGCTGGCTGTGCCACTGTCCGGGCAGGGAATTGCCTGGGATCAGAGTGATATTGGCACTTTTTGGGGCATCGTGCGACGTTCAAAAGAAGTCGTAAAGCTGAGACTGACCCATTCCGCGGAATTCAAAGCACTTCGCGATCGCATTCAATGGAAACGCGACGTACAAAATCCCATTCTGCCGCCACGCGCAGCGGGAAATTTCGATTCCACACGTTGCATGAATCCCTGGGTCGTCAGGCAGGCTGACGAGTACCACCTGTTCTACGCCGGCGGTGATGACGATGGTCTGCATCGGTTAGGAATGGTGACAGCAAAAACCGATCAGCTCACACAGTGGGATCGGAGTGGACCTTTATTCGACAAAGGCAAGCCGGGCGCATTTGATGCACGCTGGTGTGTCCTGCCGCATGCGATTCGAATGGCAGACGATCGCTGGCACTTGTATTACACGGGAAACAGCGGCAAGGGCACGGGGCTCAGTTCCTTTCCGGGAATCGGTCTCGCGACAAGCCAGGAAGGAAGAGACTGGTCCCGTTTCAGTACTCAGCCGGTGCTGGCGCGGAGTGGTGAACCGGGAAGCCCCGATGCGATCGGCATTGCCGGCGGCTCCGTATTGAAGGTGCAGCGAAGTGATGGGACTTCGGAATGGCGTTTTTATTACACGGGATGCCCTACCACTGGAAAAGCCCACCTGCTCAATCAGCAGAAAACTATCTGTCTGGCGGTGTCTGAAGATGGCATTCACTGGGAAAAGCAGGGCGCCATCATGCTGCGTGATCCCGAACGAGATTATGAAAATGTGGGAGTCGCTGGCCCCGTTGTTTTGCAGCGTGAAGGGGGCGGATTTCAGATGTGGTATTCCGCGATTGGATCCCGCTGGGGGTATTATTGCATCTGCTACGCGGAATCAGAGGATGGGGTCTTCTGGACCCGGGGGGCCGAGTCGGGAGATAATCTGCAACTCACCCCCACCGGTTCCGGTTGGGAGAGCCAGATGGTAGAGTATCCCTCGGTCATACGCGAAGGCAAGCGGTTACGCCTGTTCTACTGCGGGAACGGTTATGGCAGAACGGGAATCGGGACCGCCGTCAGTATCGAACCCAATCAGCAGAACTGACACTTGCTTTTTGAGTCGCGGCGGTAATGATACTGGCGGGACGGCGCCTCGACCTGATTGCAATTCCAGGTTTATCGCTTCCGATCTACGGCAGACCGGTCCTTAATATTTGAAACAATACTGACAAACGGCTTGCCTCCATTGAGCCGATTTAAAAATAAACGAGCTGGATATCAAATGAGCGAACACGCAATGCTTTCCCTGTCTTTTATCTTACTGGCAGGCATGTTGTGCCAGTGGATTGCCTGGCGGGTGAAATTTCCCGCGATTATATTTCTGCTGGCTGCCGGTATTGTCGCCGGGCCGGTAACGCAGTGGTTAAACCCGGACGAGTTATTCGGGGATCTGTTGTTTCCGTTCGTCTCCCTGGCGGTCGCCGTGATTCTGTTCGAGGGAAGCCTGACCTTAAAAATTCAGGATATTCCGGGGCTGGAACGGGTCATCCGGAACCTGATTACGATCGGGGCCTTCATCACCTGGATGATTACTGCACTGGCCACCCGCACGCTGCTGGACTTTTCCTGGAGTGTCTCATTTCTGTTTGGTGCGATCATGGTCGTGACCGGGCCAACGGTGATCATGCCGCTTCTGCGGACCGTACGCCCGAAAGAAAATGTAGCCAGTACCCTGCAGTGGGAAGGGATTCTGATTGACCCTCTCGGGGCGATCCTCGCAGTGCTGGTATTCGAATTTATTGTTTCCGGGGGAGTAGAAGGTGGATTTGCCGCCAGCCTGCTGATCTTCGGGAAGATGATCCTGATCGGGATCCTGATTGGCGCAGCGGGAGGCCTGTTGTTTGGCTTTCTCCTGAAAAAGTACCTGATTCCACACTATCTGCATAACATCTCCGCATTGGCGCTGGTCTGTGTGGTGTTTGCGGTTTCCAATGTCCTTGAACCCGAATCGGGATTACTTTCGGTGACCATTATGGGAATCTGGCTGGCCAACAGTAAAGGACTCGAACTGGATGATATTCTGGACTTCAAGGAGAGCCTGAGTATCCTGCTGATCTCCATGTTGTTTATCATTCTGGCCGCCCGGATGAATATCAGTGAATTCATTGATCTGGGGTGGCCGGCCCTGGCCGTTTTTGCCGTGATTCAATTTGTGATCCGCCCGTTAAGCGTCCATCTCTGTGCTTTGGGCTCCAAGTTGACGATGAATGAACGACATCTTTTGTCCTGGATCGCGCCGCGGGGAATTGTGGCTGCTGCCATTTCTGCGCTGTTTTCAATTCGTCTGGAATACCTGGGATACCAGGATGCGGCCCAAATGGTGCCGTTGACCTTTCTGGTGATCATCGGCACGGTTCTGCTGCAGAGTATGACGGCGGGACCACTGGCCCGATTTCTTAAAGTCGCTGAACCCGAGAATGAAGGCTTCCTGATCCTCGGGGCAAATCGGGTCGCGCAAGTCATCGCTGAAGAATTAAAGAAAAACAATATTCAAACTCTGCTGACGGATCAGAACTGGTCGGCCGTTACCGAGGCCAAGCTGAAAGGCCTGGCTGCATACTGGGGGAATCCGGTTTCAGAGCATGCGGAACGGAATATGGATCTGATGGGGATCGGAAATCTGCTGGCAATGTCTCCGCATGTCGAATTGAATGCACTGGCGGCTCAATACTATCGACTGGAGTTTGCCCCCGCGAACATCTTTACCATTCGCAATTCACAGCCCAACAGTGGTGCATCGGAAGCGAAAGCGGCTTTCCGGTACAGTGGCCGAATCCTGTTTGGTGATTCAATCACCTATCAGGATCTGGAACAGTTACTGCAGCAGGGGGCAGAGATGAAAACCACTCTGCTGACCGACGAATTCACCTTTGAAGACTACCTGGAACAGCAGGGAACCGCACGTGTTTCCCTGTTTGCGATTGATACCAACGCAGCCGTGCATGTCTTCACAGCCCAGCCTGATTTTACGCCCAAAGCCGGCTGGAAAATTATGGCGCTGGCTGCCAAAAAAATGATTGTACCGTCTTCTGAATCAGAATGATGATATCTAGATCGCATCACGTTTAATCATAGTGCCTCTCAATCTAATATACTCGGACCAAATGGGCCTGGAGACGCTACAGTAAAACTGGATACAGTTTAGCGACTGAGCCAATACTATATATTAAGGAAGAGTGATTTCCCGCTTCTCGGGTCGTCCATAGAAAAAGCCCTGTAGCAGATCAAATCCGATTTCGCGACAAAGGTTGCCGTCCTGCTCATCGTCAATTCCTTCCGCGATTGTTTGAATCTGATTCTCGCGACAGAATTGAACCAGTGATTCCACAATCGAGATCTGACGACTGCTGCCTGTTGCCAGACCGGCTACCATGGCTCGATCAAATTTGAGGTAATCAGGAGGGACTTCGACCAGTTCCCGCAAGCGAGACTGCCCGGCTCCAAAATCGTCATAAGCCAATTCGACATTCAGAGCATGCAGGGACTGTTTGAATTCGCGAATTGTCTGCAGGTCTGGCACGGCTGCTTCATGAATCTCAACGACCAGTTTCCAGATTCCCAGCAACTGGTTGATCTGATCCAGAGATTCAATGAGTCTGGAATCCAATAATTCATGGGGATGCGTATTGACGAAAATGTGACTCTGGGCAGAAAACGGTGCTAATTCTTCTGCTGTTTTAACTCGCGATGCTTCACTGAGGTTCGTTTCCAGTCCCAGTTGAGTCGCCGTCTGAAACAGCTGAAAGGGTGATTGCAGACCGGGAATGTCACAGCGGATGAGTGCTTCGACACCGTGGCGGCTCAGGTCCTTTGCACTGACAATGGGCTGATAAGCCATCCAGAACTGCTGCTGATTTAAAATCTGATGCATCTGCGTGATCATCCAGCGGGATTCCATCCCGTCGACTTCACAAGTGTTGTAATCAGGCTCCGGCAGTGCTTCCGTGCGGCCCAGCTGAAATTCCAGTGATGCAAACTGCAGCAGGTCGCCTTCGCCAACCGGCGTTGGTTCTGCAATGCGAAGACCATTCACATAAGTGCCATTGGTACTGCCCAGATCTTTTAAAATGACGACCTGGCCCACGGCTATGATTTCCGCATGAAACTTGGAAATATCATTGGCATTTAAGATCAGATCTGCTTCCGGACTGCGGCCCAGTTTAAAGGTCTCACTGCGTAGAATTGTTCTGGTCGCATTGGCGTCGTGAGAGCAGCAGCCTTCAAGAAACCAGCAGGTTTCACGGGACGGGCTGTGTGTTTTTTCACTGGTCGTGTTTTGTTGATTTAACTTTACCATGAGATTGATCCTGTGAATTGCTGTGATTGAGCGCAATTCGGATTTGATACCCGCTGAAAAAAATTATTGTACTTCCATTGACTGCCTGGGATTCCGGTAAGAACCGGCGTTTTCATATGCAGTCAGGTTGGCTTCGTTTAACGCGAGTATGAGATCTTTGTCTGTCTGACATTCGTCTGACAGAAGCAGGCTGTGAGCGGCAGCACGTTGCAGCAGAATGCCAGTCGAAGTGACTGCTTTTCCGAAATAATCAATTTTGCCATTCATGGTTTTTGCCAGTGCATTTCCCCGGTGCAGCGCCAACCCAAGCGGTAATGCGTCTTTGGCATTCGCAGATCTCTCGAGCAGCTTTGCGGCCAGTTGAATGGCGTGAGTCGAGTCACTGAAGATGATCAGTGTCCGGTCCTCCTGGGCTTTGGCAATTTCCCCTCCATGCAGTTCCGCCAGTTGACGGAGGTATTTCATTTCAGCTTCAATTTTCTGCAGAGCTGTGGCATCCCCTGAGAGTGAGAACAGTTCTTCGACCCCCGCGATCTGGGCTCCCAGAATCGTACAGGTCGAGAAATCCATCAGTTGTTGACTGGAGAGAACCTGCTCAGGAAACAGTTTGCGGAACAGTTCAATACGACTGGCATCAGCGGCAGTCAGTACATCATTTTTTCGAATGCTGCGTTCCAGTCGAAGTAGAATCGGAATGTTATACTCATTTTTCAGAATCAACCGCTGTCTTCCCGGGCTCAACGGGATCAGGGACTGTTTTTGATCTCCCGTGGAAAGATTCAGCCTCAGTGTATTTATCGGGGACTCAGAACTGATGCAGACGGGGATCGTATAAGGGAGCTGAGGGCCGCGGATCGTGTAGCTGCCGGAATCGAGTTCCAGGTCCAGTTCCAGAATTTCACCTGACTGCAGCTTCAACTGTGATACGACATGCGGCGCGTGTTCCGGACCACCAATGCAATAGGTGCTGAGATCGGATTTTCTGATTTCCGGATGAACCTGAAAGATCAGTTCAATGGCGTTCTGAAAATCGACTTCGAAGTCAAGGTCGCAGGCTTCGCAATATTCATGTTTTTTGATGTCAGCCAGTGTGTCACGCACGGTAGTGGAAATACGACAGGTCGGGCAGAGGATGTCCCAGTGCAGTTGCAGAACTCCCTGGGTGCAGGCATGCAGACAGGTTTCAGTAAGTGGCTCACGCTGGCAATCGACTGCATCAGCCAGAGCCAACGGCCGGATTCGGGCGATCTCCTGTGCTGCTGCAGTATTAATAAACTTTTCCAGAACTTTGGTGCAGGTGTCGTCTGCACCTTGTTGCTGGATCTGGCTGATACGCTCGCTCAGGCGTGACTGAATTCGTTTTTTGACGGGGGCAGATACCTGGAACGGGTCCAGCTGAGCCTGCTGATAATTCTGTTTCGAAATGATCTGATCGATTCGTGGATAGATCAGATTCAGTTTCTTGCGACCATTCACATTGACTTCGAGGAAAGCCAGCAGGCGACCCAGTAGTCCCCGTGGTGCTATTTTTACCTGATGGACCAGGCGTGTCCCGCCCTGCGGTAATGGATGCAGTTGGACAACACTGGAAAACCACTGAAAGGGACCAGTCGTGAATTCGCGAATCACACCCAGTCGCTTGCCTTCGATCCATTCAAACGGGTGTTCCCGCCATTCCAGTCTGGCCCAACCCAGTCGAAAGGAGCCGGTTTTGGAAATCGCGCCATGTTCATCGCGACCGGTCGTATATTCGACGGGAGGCAGCCCGATTGCATTATTGATCCGCTCTGTATTCGAGACAAAAGGCCAGAGTTGCTCGGGAGTGCAGGACAATTCCCATTCCCAGCTGGCTTCCATTAAGCTGGTTTTGCTGGCAGGAATGAGAGGATGCTGTGGCACAGGTGTTAATTCACCTGCCAGGATCCGTTCAATTTCATCGCGTAAATGTTCTCCGTCTGCAAATCGCGCTTCCGGTCGTTTTTGCAGGCAGCGTTCCACCAGGGCCGCTACCGCGTCGCTGACTTCGGGGTTGAGTTTTTTCAGATCAGGGGGTTGCTCGAAACAATGCATGGTGATCAGCTTCACCGAATCCTGAGCCAGGAAGGGGGGGCGACCTGCGAGAAGTTCAAACAGGGTAATACCCAGCGAATAAATATCTGTAGTCGGCTGGATGGGAGCAGTATCCATGCACTGCTCGGGTGCGAGGTAATAAGGGGTCCCCAGCATTGCCCCGGTTTTGGTTAATGCCAGTGATTCGCTTTGGTTCATATGCCTGGCCAGACCAAAGTCCGTAAGTTTGACGATGGGATGTTGATCATCAGAAATCATCTTGCAGAATGTATCTGCGCCAGACTCCGTCGTGTTTGTGAAATCACCCAGTAACACGTTCGCGGGTTTGATATCGCGGTGGACGATGCCTTTTTGATGTGCGAAGCTGAGGGCATCTGCTATATCACGAATGATTTTCAATGCCGCTTTTTCGGGAAGTCGCTTCTGCAGTCTGAGTAACTGTTTGAGGTCGATGCCGGGCACATACTCCATGGCCAGGTAAAGTTTCTGCTGATATTCCCCCGCTTCCAGTAAATTGGTGACGTGGGGATGGTTGATTTCAGCCAGCAGCCGCGTCTCTTTCTGAAAACGTTCTACCAGATGGGGATTCGATTCCATCGACTCCAGATGAACTTTAATGGCAACTTCTGAATGATCTGCCGGATTGATCGCCAGATAAACGTTCGCCATGCCTCCGCTGCCCAGCTTGCGAATTACAGGATACTTACCAATCGTAACGGGATCGGTTTCCCCGCCTTGTGTTGGAGGAGATGGGACGATAGGGGCTGAAACCTGTGTCTGATCAGCGGGCTCAGGGAGTGAATGATTTTTTTGCTCCCCTGATTCCTCTGTCGAGGATGTCTGCATTGCATTGATTCCACAAAGCGATCTACATTGAGTTTACGTAAATAAAACTTAGGTCGGGGAATGGCAGGAGCAAGCAGGTTCTGAGCTGATGTGAGGAATATCACGCAAGTATTTGTGCAGGTATCTAACGTGTGTCGCTGGCAGAGTAAAGCGGGATAATTGTTATTATCGATCCAGGTCCACGGCAAATGAGGTGTTGCTGGCGACCGGAAGTACAGGAGCATACTGTTGTTTGCGCCAGCCATAGGCATTGCCACCCGGATAAAAGGCAAAACCCAGATAAGCGTCGACCGTTCCTGTATCCGAAGGCATGATGAAATTCGCCTGCCCGAACAGAGCGACGTGATTATTCAGGGGGACATGAAAGTCAGAGCCGAAGGCGATCTGGACGTTCGTGTCAGAAGTATCTCCCAGTGCCGCATTCACCTGGCCGTGACCTTCGGCAGCTCCAAGCCAGAATGTCGTCTCGGCTCCGTGATCCCAGGTCTGTCTGAAATAGAAAGCACCCTGTGCCAGGGGATCAAGGGCAACGGGAATGCCCGCCCATTCTGCTTTGGCGTCAGATGTGGGGAACATGAAAAATGCACCCACTTCCTGACACTCATTCAGCGTGTATCCGCCCTGCATGCGCAGCTGGCTTAAAGAGACGCTTGAGTAATCCTGCTGATAGAGATAGTCAAAGACGACGGCCCAGCTGATGCGATCGTGTCTCTGGAAAAAACCCAGTGTGGTAAAACTTTGCGTGCGTGAACTGGCACCATCAACTTGCGATGTCACACGCACGGCGTGATCTGTCAGATTGACTGCCGTACCGATCTGAAATCCAAGAGACGAATCTTCGAATAACTGATATCCATAATTGGCATGCAGTCGGGAACCGAAATGGGCGTTGACTCCAAAATCCTGTGGCTGCTTGGAACCTTCCAGACCCAGGAATAATTCCAGCTGCTTTGTTTGCTCTGGTTCCAGAGAGATCACACACGCGGGTTCTTCGTCACTGTACGAGACCGGATCGAGGTCGATATTCTCAAGTTCCGCGGGGGAGAGCAGACTTTCCACTTCCGCCAGTTGTGGATGATTGCGGTACTGAGTCTGGGAGTCAAACCTCAACCGGTCTAGTGAGTCTGAATCCAATTCCAGCCCCTGATCTGTGAACTGGTAATGTTCCACCAGATCGGTGTCGCTGGTGAATTGTTCTGCTGATACTGCACTGTTCTTTTCAATGATGCAGAGAATAAGCATGACAAGAAAAAAAATGCAGCAACTTTTACATGGACTCAAAGACATGATTAATTCATCCAGACATGAAATCGGTTCGATTGACCAGCGCCTCTCACTGTTATCGACATCAGTATTCCTGCTGCGAAGGGTTTTTTGCAATGTTTCACCAATTCACAACAGACTCTTTCCGGATTCAGAATCTATCAGGTCGGGGGCTGCGCGGATGTTGACAGGTTTGGTGAAAAACAGTTGAAAACAGTATACAGATCAGATCTGTTTGAGATTAATCTACACCTGCGTTCGGAGTTTTTTCGACTGCGGATTTATTAAGACAATTAGATCGGAATGAACGGTTAAACGCTGGGTCCTGAATAGATCCGAGGTATCCCCCAGCCTTGCCATTTTATAGTGGAAATAAAATCACGGTTTCCTGATCTTTCTATTAAGAAAACCTGCTCGCAGTCTGAAAAATTCGCTGTTACAATCGAGCCTCTTTCTGTTACATCCCCTGTGAGAGAAACCGGTAATCAAAACGATGCGACGACGCGATTTTGCAAGATCATCACTGTCAACGGCTCTGGCATGTCTGTTGTCTCCCCTGCGATTACCAGCGAAGGGGGAGTCAACCGGTGGGAATCGACGTCTGCTGAAACCCGTGCATGATCAGATCGTCTGTCCCTGGCAACCCGGGCATCCCCGTCACGATCACCAATTAATTTTTCCCCTGGATCAGCGGCGATTACTGCTTGTCTGGTCAGAGTATTACAGTCAGTCGAAAGCGCCTGCGACAAAGAAAGGCTTTTCGGGAGCTGGTGACCATGTGGCCTGCCAGATTTCTTCCCTGATTTCGACTGATCAGGGGCGCAGCTGGGGAGCACGGCAGGTGCTGCAGCCTAATCGCTGGAAGCAGAACGTCAAACATCCGAATCTGATTCGTCTGTCCGAACAGGAAATTCTGTTCTCTTATGTGGGCTGGGATGATGCGAGTCAACGAAATATCTATCTGCGACGGTCAACCGATAACGGAAAGACTTGGGGTGAGCAGCGACAGATATCAGAGCCGGGCTGGTACTGCTGCAACGCCGACCATGCGCTGCGGCTCAGATCAGGGCGCGTGCTGATCCCCGCACATGGTCCTTATGCGAAAAAGTACGTGGGCGGAACTTCCTATAAGGGAGGCAACCTGCATTCGTTTGTGTTTTACTCGGATGATGGTTTTCGCACGTGGAAACGGAGTGCTGACAGCATGACCGCTCCGGGCCGTGGTTGTCACGAACCAGCGATTGTAAAACGCATACCGTCAACAGGAGATCTGCTGTTGTTGTGGAATAATGTCGCTTCTCCCTCGAACTGGCCGCGTACTCCGCTGACTGCTGCGATTTCAAAAAATGAGGGGAAAACCTGGGGACATTTTCAGGACATTGATGCGCGCGAGACATTTGATGCAGCATATCCATCTGTGACATTTATCGGTGATGAGGCACTCATTGCGTATTATTCGCGATCCACCCGCTGGAAACGTGATTCAGAAATCACTCTGCGGATTTATCAGATCAGTCAGTTCTATCGCTGAGGATCAATGGCTGAGGAAATCGTCTCACGGGCCGGTAATCGGAGGAAGTTCATTGTTGATCAGACATTTATTTTGTAATTCGGAATTCGTACCAGACTCTTAAATACAGACAGGAACAGGCGACAGATTGTCGGCAGGGCAGCAGACAGCAAAAGCGTTTTTCTCTCATAGCTGTGCAGAAATAACCGTTCAGATCTGAACGATCTTCTTTGAGTCCCTGATTCTGTATAGGTATTTTGTTGCAAAATGCCTACATTGTAGATTAATCAGAAAAAGCGCCCAATTTGTTAAAATTGTAATAGAAGTCCCATTTTATAGTGGAAATTCTTCCACAGTTTGGTTAATCCTATTATCTTATATGAAAATAGGTTGATTACGTAGAACGAGAGTTATTCACGTTTTAGCAGGAAAATGAGGAGAATGTTCAGTTCTCGCATCGAGATCTGGTTGAAATAGACAGTTAGAAAATAAGAGTTACAGAGGCGATATTTCTCATCCCCCGAGACTTTTGAATCACTTACGAAGGAATGACAGGATGCTATTGACGAACTGGCTCAACACACTCACTTCCAAAATTTCAAAACGCCGTGTTTTTCGATCCCGCGACCGCCGCGACATCCGCAAACGCTGGCAGTCGATCATTCAAAATCAGATCTCCACAACAGAAGCACTCGAAGACCGCACGTTGCTCACCACTTTTTTTGTGGATGATGATTTTACCGGAACGTCTGACTTCTCTGGAACTGATACTGATCCCATTGCAGGCGATGATCAGAATGCGGAATTTGGTTTCACTGCATTTACAACTATCCAGCAAGCGGTGTCCGCAGCAGTCGCAGGCGATACCATCATCGTGGCCGCCGGCACTTATACCGAAGATGTGATCGTGAATACCTCCGTGATTATTCAGGGAGCCAATGCCGGGATTGCTGCGGGGGTTGACCCTGGTGTCCGCGGTCTGGAAAGTGAACTGACCGGCGGGTTTCGTCTCTTTGCAAACGATGTCGTGATTGACGGCTTCAAGATCGTCGAGGGGGCCGGTCCGGCCGGCATTGGCAGTAAATCTGCCGTCTTCATGGCCACCGGCACCACGGGGCATACGATCGAGAATAATATTCTGGAAGGCCCGGGAACAGGAGTCGAAAGTCGTGGTGTGCTCTCCACATTTAATGGAAATAACGACAACATCACGATCCAGAACAACGAAATTTACTATTGGGCCGCCGGTATTCATAACCAGGGCAACACGAATGTAGACATTTTCGGCAACAACATCCATGACGTGGTCGCAGGCGTCGCCAACGACTTCGTTACTGATGTCAGTATCGAAGGCAACGCCTTCAGCAACGCATTGGAAGGTATCGGGGTCTACAATAACATTTCCAATGGCATACCCGATGTAGCCGCTCATGACAACTTTTTTGACTCCTTAACACTCACCAACCCCATCGCTCATTACGGTGGAGATACTGTTGATGCCTCCGGCAACTGGTGGGGCATCACGGACGCAACAACAATCGCTAATTCCATGAAGAGCGACGGTGATGATGGCAACGCTTCGAAGGTCGACTTCACTTCTTACCTGAATATCGGCACAGATACGGAAGATGGAACCGCTGGTTTTCAGGGTGATTTCTCCACACTCAATGTCACTACGTTAGGTGCACAAACAGGCGGAGTGGGGCGGATTCAGGAAGCGATTGATCTGGCTGCATCAGGGGCAACCATTCATATTGCCGCGGGTACATATAATGAGAATGTGAATGTTGATAAATCAGTGACTTTGGACGGTGCAGGGACAGCTGACACTTTTGTTGGTGGCACCGGTAATCTGTTTACCGTGACTGCCGATGATGTGAGCTTTGAGGATATGAATCTTCAAATGCTTAACGCATCACAGGGGATTCGCGTTAATTCTGCTGTCGACAACTTACAGGTTGATAACGTCCGTTTCAGCGATATCAGTACGTATGGTATTGAGATACACAATGATGCCGTTTTAACGAATCTCAGTGTTACAAACAGTTTCTTCGTAGGGACGAGCGGTACCGGCATCCGCATGGCCACGACTGCAGTCGCTGCTGGGATTTATGTCGATAACACTGATTTTAATGGCCTGTCAAGTGCCATCAACGAAGCCAGCAAAAGTGATGCGACAGGTGGTCACCTGAGCGATCTTCAAGTGACCAATTCACAGATTCGCAACATCACCAATGTTGGTATCTATGCTGAAGAACTGCGCGATTCCACATTCAGCGATAACACGTTTACTGACAACTTCCGTGACATCGTATTGAACAACAAATACAATGGTTCCGGCACTGACTTTGGTAATATCTTCATTACCGACAACGATTTTTCCGGTGCTGACAAGCCAACGATTCAGCTCAACAGTAGCGGAGTACCTCTGGAACAGGGGGTCACGATTTCAGGGAATACCATTACCAGTGACGTCGGAGATCTCACTGCCAACTGGGGACGGATTGACGTTTCACTGCACTCCGGTTCCAGCCACGCTCCTGTAGTGATCAGTGACAATACCATTGACTTCATTGGTTCCACCTCAGGTGGTGCAAACAATGTGTTTGGTATCCGCTTGATGGGCGGCTCTGACAATATCACTGTGAGCAGAAATACTCTGTCTGACAGTAATACTGCGGGCGTTCAGACATCCGCTCTCTACGTCGACACCAACAATGCAGACATGGGACCGATCTCTGCAACAGCGCTGATCAACGTGACCAACAATACGATTACCGGTTTTGACGCAGCCGTCAGTGTTTTTGACACACTGAATGGGCTTCCCGGCGGACTGACACCTGGTGCCCAGCTGAATATCAACAACAACTCAGTGGCAGGAAATAGCCTGGGGGTCGTCAGTGGGTTCGGCGCGACAGTCAATGCTTCGGGCAACTGGTGGGGGATCACCGATGAAACAGCGATTGCTGCCTTGATGACTCCAGGGGTTGATTTCTCTTCCTACCTGGATAACAGCACGGATACAGATGGTGGAACCGCTGGATTTCAGGGTGATTTCAGCGTCGTGAATGTAACCGCCCTGGGGGAACAGACCGGGCCTTTGAGCCGGATTCAGGAAGCCATTGTTGCGGTAACTTCTGGTGGGACGATCAATATCGCCAGTGGAACCTATGCAGGTAACGTAGATGCCACAGCAACGGGTATTGATAAAAGTGTGAAGCTGGTCCCCGGCAGCGGTCCGGGGCAGGTGGTCATTGATGGTGATCTGAAACTGGACGGCAACGACATTGTTGATATCGAAGTCAATGGAACAATTGCTGGAACACAATACGACCAGTTTGTCGTCAACGGAGATTTGGCACTGGGTGGTGCGACGCTGAACCTGATTGATGGTCATACCCCAGGGATTGCAGAATCGTTTATCCTGATCAAAAATGATGGACCTAATCCTGTTACTGGAACCTTTAATGGATATCCTGAAGGGCATGAGTTTACCGATTTTCTCGGAGTCGCCGGGCTTTCTGCTTTTCTGACTTATTCAGGCGGAGATGGTAATGATGTTGCGATTTATACTGAGATCCCCAGTCCTGTTGTGACGATCCCCAATGATGGTGCTGCGGATGAATATACCCTGCAGATCATCGGCAGTAACGTCGTTATTACTGAAGTGGGTTCAGGGAATATAATTTCCAATTATCACCTTGCTGCTTTGGGTGGCGCACTGGTCATCAATGGCGAAGCTGGTGAGAACGATACATTGACGATCGATATGACCGGTATCGATGAAACGACAGATCTCCAGATAATCTTTAATGGTGGGGCTGGTGGACATGATACTTTAGAACTGGTTGGTGGCAACCTGGATTCCATGGAGTTTCTCTATGTGGATCCCAGTACCGGAAGCATCAGGCTGAATAACTCAGGCTCAGATTTCATTTCCTATACCGGTCTGGAGCCGGTTACATCCACCGTTAACGCCACAAACGTGACGTTGACTTATACCGGGGGCGCTGAGACCATCGAGATCTCTGATCTGGGCGGTGGACAGACCCGAGTCGATTCTTCTCTCGGAGAAATGACTGACTTTATCAACCCTACGGGAACGTTGACTATCAATGCCGGGACTGGTGCAGATACCATCAACATCATTTCTCTCGCTGCCGACTACAGTGCCAACATTATCATCAATGGCGACGATGAAACTGATACAATCAATGTCGATGCTTCTGTTTCACTGGCTGCGGGGAAATCGATCCAGTTTAATGCGGAAACGTTCGATCTCGATAATGGCTTTTCGGTAGCAGCAGATAGTATCGTCTTCGATGGCACAACAGTTACTCTGGATGGAGATTTAAATTCCGCCAGTATTTCAGGAAATGTGACCACCGTAAATATTGAAGGTTCTGCTGGTGGCGCCGAGATTCAGGACGCCATTGATCTGGCTGCCTCAGGCGCGACCATTAATGTCGCCGCCGGTACTTATAGCGGGCTGATCTCATTGAACAAGTCGGTCGATTTGCTCGGAGCTAATGCAGGTATCGACCCGAATGGCATGGCCCGAGCAGCCGAAAGTATTATTGACCATAATGGTTTTTATGCGATTCAGCCGACTGCGAACGATGTCACAATCGACGGTTTTTCCTTCGAAGGAAACGGCGGACGTGTGATCGATAGCTTCGCAAGTGCGGATAACTTGACCATTGCCAACAACATTTTCAACAACACAAATATTCCGGGGGTTCAAGGTGGCATCCAGTTGCAATCCGGTTCGTTTGATGATTTGACAGTCGAACAAAACCTCTTTCAGTTCACGGGAGACGGAAATGCGTTGGTGGTCGGTGGAGGCGGTTCTTTCGAGAGAATGCACATTGTCGGAAACCACTTCGCTGGAACGACGGGGGGAATCTTCCAAAACGGCGGCACGATCAATGACGCTGTCGTCGAACAGAACGAGTTTACAGGCGGCGTCGGGATGAACATGGGCGCTGCTGGTAATATTCAGATCCGAGAAAACACTTTCGATGGGAATACCTTCACTGGTTTTCAGGTTGGAACAATTGGTGGTGAAATCGTCGGCAACACATTCCAGAACATCGAAGCCAGCCCTGGTTTCTTTGGGCAGGCATTCGAGCTCTGGGGAGGACAGTACGGCACGACTGTTTCAGAGAACGTGACAATCGAGAATAACGTAATCCACTACAACGATGTCGCCGGTGCTGCCGAGCCGACTCACGGGATCCGATTGCGTCTCCCCGATGGAGGATCGGGGATCGATGCATCTACGATTCACATCAACAATAACACATTTCTCGATGGCGGCGTTCGCGGCGATGCCAAAGCGATTCGACATTTCGGTGACCAGACAACCGCAGTCGATGCCTCGGGAAACTGGTGGGGAACCACCAGCGAAAGTAGTATTGCAGCGTTAATGGAAGACGCAGATGGCGGCACACCACTCATGGTCGACTTCACTTCATTCTTGAATGACGGTGCAGACACAAACGTGGGGCTGGCAGGTTTTCAGGGTGATTTCTCCATACTCAATGTCACTACGTTAGGTGCACAAACAGGGGGGGTAGGGCGGATTCAGGAAGCGATTGACAGTGTGGATGCTGGGGGAACGGTCAATATTGCCGCCGGAGAATACACAGAAGCGGGCGCAGCAGGCGGCAACGGAATAAACATTAACAAGTCGGTGACGCTGATCGGTGCCGGTGCGGACGAAGACCCGGGAGTTGGAACGGTCTATGCTCCTGTCAGTGCGGGCGGCCAGGCGAGCAACCACGTCATTAACATCACCGCGACTGATGTGACCATCCAGAACATCTTCGTCGACGGCTTCAAGAATCTGGATTCCAACACCGGCCAATCTTACTCGCGTATCTTCATGTCCACTGCGGATCGCACTACGATCGAAGATGTGGTTTTCCAGAATTACGTCACCGGTGGGATCGAGTTGAACGGTTCCAATGATTCGGTTATCAGAAACGTTACTACCTTCGGTGTGGATCCGGACGGGGCGTACACACCTCTCGATATTGGCTTCGGCACGAGCCAGGACGGCATTCGAATTGTTGATGCAGAGGGAGTGACGATCGAAGACTTTTCTGCCGACACGGTTGAGTACGGAATTGTTGCGTTTCAGGGGCCCACTTCATTCTCGGTCGACAATGTCAGCATTACCAATGCAGAAGTCGGCATTTCGGCTTTAACTCAGTCGTTTAACTTCGGAGGGGGAGCATTCGTTCGGTTCGGCGGGCAGCAGGATGTCACTATTGATGGTGCTGTCAACCTGACGAATGTTGATATCGGATTTCAACTGGTCGACCTGACAAATGATGACTCGGGGATGACGGATTCGGTTACCGGGCTGCCTGGCGGACCGGGAAATGCACCCGACATCAACCTGATCCTCACTGGTAACGAGTCATTTTCGCTGAATAACGTAACAATTCCGGTCCAGCGCCAGGGCGAGGGTTCGGTCCCCAACCTTGCGAATTTTGTGGATGAAATCGGCCTCGATGCGGTCTCCACCGACTTTGATACGTCTGGGTTGCCCCAGGGCGAATGGTACTTCGTAGATCCCTTCGATGCTGTTGCCAAAGTTGCGGCAGAAGCAGTGAATCCGTTAAGTGCCGTGGTTCAAGAGATTTCCTCGACCGATTATTATGTCGGACCCGGTATGGCTATTCAGCCGGCAATCGACGATGCAGCGGGAGGAGAGTCCGTTCGTATTCTCACGGGAAGCTACGCGGGCAACGTTGACGCAGGCAGCAAGGCTGTCTCCCTGCACCCGGGCACCAGTCCCGGTCAGGTGGTGATTAACGGTGATCTGATTTTAAATGGTGATGACGCACTTGATATCGAAATCAACGGTACAACAGCTGGTTCCGGATTTGATCAGATTGTTGTGAATGGTGACGTGACATTAAATGGTGCGGACCTGAACCTGATTGATGGGTTCAATCCCGCTGATGGTGATCGGTTTACTTTAATTCAGAATAATGGAGTCAACCCGGTTTCTGGAGAGTTCGTTGGCTACCCTGAAGGTCATGTGTTCACAAATTTCCTGGGTAGCGGGTTAAATGCCTACCTGACCTATTTGGGTGGTGACGGAAACGATGTTGTGATTCATATGGTCGACTCCACGCCGGAAATCACAGTACCCAACAACGGCGCCGCAGACCAGTACACGCTGGAAATCGTGGGAGGGAATTTTGTTCTCAGCGAAACCGTTTCTGGTACGATCATCTCGACATTTCCCGTAGCTGCCATAAACGGTCCTCTGGTAATTCACGGTGAAGATGGCCAGAACGATACTTTGACCATTGATCTAGACACTATCGATCATACTACGGACATTCAGATCGAATTCAGAGGCGGAACCGGTGGAAATGACGAGCTCATTCTTGAGCGCACGGGAGCTGTCAACTCGGTAGGGCATGTTTTCACGAGTGCCAGTGATGGTAGCATTTTCCTGGATGGGGAATCACAAGCGACGATCACTTATACTGGGTTAGAGCCGATTGATGACCAGATCGTTGCTACCGATCGTACTTTCAGTTTCACCGCAGCTGCTGATGAAACCATCACGCTTTCAAATTATGTTACTGTTGGGGAAACGCTGATCGATTCTACACTGGGAGAATCAGTCAACTTTGTTAATCCCACAGGTACGGTGACCATTTATACGGAAAATGCGCTCGTCATTCCGATTGGTGATGGTGCGGATACTATTAACATCGAAGGTGTCGATGCTGGTTTTACAGCAAATCTGACAGTGATCGCCGGCACCAATGATACGGTTACATTTCTGACGAATCCGACCAATGTGGGAACAGGGAACTTAGACATTACCGCTGGCAGCATTGCATTGAATGCTGCAATTACGACAAGTGGAAATGTCTCCATGAATGCGACGAACGGTTCGATCAGCGGAACCAGCCTGGTGACGGCCACCAACGCAGATCTGCGGGCAACCGGTGACGTCGGTGCCTCGGGAACAGAAGTCGAACTGGCCGTAGACAGCCTGGAAGCAAATGTGACCGGGAGCCTCTATGTTGATAACACGGGGGCCATCAATATCGGTTTTGCGGGCGGGATTAACGGAGTGACCGTTGGTGGTTCTTCCACGATTACTTCGACCGACACGATGACAGTGACGGAAAATATCACGGCAACCGGCGGTGATCTGTTGCTGCAGAATACCGGTGGGGATTTTGTTCTGAATGCCCTGTCGATTATTTCCAACAACAGCACCTTCGCGATCGGCATTGATTCAGCTGGAGCTGTGACTCTGACGGACACTTCCACTGTCACCAGCAGTGGCACCGGTCTGATTGACATTGATGCAGCCAATGACATCGAACTGGCGAATGTGAATACCAGTGGTGAAGTCCAGGTGACGACTTCTGCCGGTGCGATTACCGATATCAGTGGATCCGAAGCAGCATTAATCACCGCTGATACCGTGGCCCTGCGGGCTGCGACGGGCATTGGTGCTACCGGGGCCGATGATATCGATCTGGCTGTCGGAACAGTGTCCGCAGAAACAGCGGCTGGTGATATTTTCATTGAAAGTTCCACCGGGTTTACGGTT
Source organism: Gimesia sp. (assembly GCA_002706765.1). Classification (GTDB taxonomy): domain Bacteria; phylum Planctomycetota; class Planctomycetia; order Planctomycetales; family Planctomycetaceae; genus Gimesia. The sequence goes on along the minus strand of PAJV01000058.1, from coordinate 174,793 downwards.
GGCACTGTTGATACCCTGGCTGGTATTACGGCGCTCGATAATATTTCACTGGTGACAGGCGGTACGCTGACAGTCGATGACATTATTGAAGCGACCGGAGCAGCTGCTACGATCCTCGTGGACGCACAGGGAGATATTGATGTCAACAGTACGGTAGAAACCAACGGCGGAGCCATTGACCTGCTGGCAGAAAACAATCTGAATCTGAATGCCGCTTCTGTGGTTGATACGAATTCTGCAGCAGTGGTGACGTTGACAGCCGACAGTGACACCACCGGCGGTGGTGCCTTTGTTCAAACAGAAGGTTCCGTGGTCAATGCCCAGGGTGGTGCTCTGAATGTGACCGCAACTGATAATATCAGCCTGGCTGACCTGCAAAGTGCCGGTGGTATCATTACGATTGACTCGAGCAGTGGATCTATTGTTGATAACACCGTTGCAGAAACCGCTCTGATCAGCGGGGGGCAGTTGTCGATCAGTGCTTTGGACGGCATTGGTACTTCTACAGGGGACGAAGACATTGAGACCGCTGTCGGAACGCTGGCTGCGATTACTACTGATAATGATGTCGTCATCAGCAATACGGGAGCCCTGTTGATTAGTGATGTCGCGCCGCTGTCTGGTGTGACTTCCACCAATGGCGCTGTCTCGATTACAACTGCCAGCCCGCTGACCGTTGACAGTAATGTGACCGCAGCCGGGACCGTTACTTTGACATCCACCGATGCAGCTGGTGCCGGGGATGACCTGACGATCAATGCCGGCGTGACTGTTGAATCAACGACAGCTGATGTCGTGCTGAACTCTGGTGATGACTTCTTGTTGTCACTGACGGGCACCGTGCGAGCTGCGACCACCATTGAGATCAACGTTGATCCGATTACCGATGGCACGGGAGCTACCGTTGATCTGCTGGGCAATGTAGACGCCACACTCACCACGATCAACGGTGGAGACGACAACGATACATTCAACATTCTGCCGACACAAGATTCACCGATTACGATCAACGGGGGCGATCCAACGCTACCTACTGTTCCCGGTGATGTGCTCAACCTGGACTTCAGTGGTCTGGTTTCAGCACCGGTTCTGACTCTGGGAGTTGATGCCGGTTCAGGAGCATTCAGCTTCCTGGCCCCCGATACGGAACTGGCCGTGAATTATTCTAGTATTGAAAATGTCAATACGAGTGCCGGGTCTTATCATCTGGTACTGGATATGTTCCAGTCCGGATTCCAGGATGGAAACGGTAATACGATTGATGCGACGGTAGATAACTCAGGTACAGACCTGATATTGGATATCAACAACGACAACTTCTTTACAGGAGCTCAAGCCAATATACTGTCCTTTACTGTAGTGGGGTCTACCGATGACGAGACCTTGAACATCGAAGAAAATGCGAACGGCGATCTGCCTTTCTTCCAGGTGGCCGCTCCGGCAGTGACCGGGTCTGCTGGTTCGCATCTGAATGCCTCTGCGAATACCTATCTGGATGCAACCTATCCGCCAGCCTATACAGTGGATGACATTACGATTCACTACGATGGTGGTGCAGGTATAGACTCTGTTAATGTGATCTTTGCAACAGCTCACGATGTCGCTTACTTCACGGATACTATGGATGGTGCGGGCAGTGGTAATATCACTTCTTCTACCATCGGAGGCACCGATATTGACCTGGGGCTGTCGTTCGCCCGTCTGGAAGGTGTGGGCTTCAGTGGGACTGCTGCCGGTGAATTGCGGGTGGATTCCTCTTCCAATTCACTCACGAACCAGATTGCCATTAACGATGACGGGAATGCTGGAGACGGAATCTCGCAAATTGTTGGTAATATGCAATTTACCAATGTACTTTTCGAAGGCTTCAGTGACCTGCAGGTTCTTTCCGGAATGGGCGCTGATGTGCTGGACCTGATCGGCCTGGACTCTACAACCACTCTGACCGATATTGTTTTGAATGCCGGTGATATCTCGGGAACCGATAATTCCAATGATCGGATCCGAGTGCGATCCACGCCTGCCGGCACGGTTACGAATGTCACCATGCTGGGTGGACTGGGTAATGATCGGTTCCAGTTGTTTGATGGTGCAAATACCGTCGATAATATCTTTGCCGCCATCACAGTGAACGGCCAGGACGGAAGCGATCTTCTGGAGATCGTGGATACCGGCGATGGCAGCGGTGACACGATTGAAGTCACTTCTACAACCGTAGACGGTCTCAGCAGTTCCGCTGGTATCGATGTGACGTTTTCTTTGATTGACAATCTGGATCTGATGACTACTGCCGGTAACGATGTGATCGACGTCAACCTGGGAGCACAGGAAGATCTGGGTATCGTGACGATCAACGGTTTCCAGGGAAGCGATGATTTCTTCCTGCAGGGTGATACGCCCGTTGGCGTTGATACCCGCCTGTTGGGGCATAATGGAAATGACGAGTTCATTTTCGTGGACAGCTATGTGCTGCGAGGCTTCATCAACGGCGGGAATGGAAATGATACGATTGATTACAGCGGCTACACTCCGGTTGTGAATGTAGTTCTGACCGGTCTTGGCAGTTCTGACGGGTTCCAGGGACGTGAAGACAATGGCAGTATTCTCGGAACCGGTCCCGCCAGCCTTGGCTTTAACAATATCGACAATCTGATCGGTACAACCGGCAGTGATACTCTGCAGGGACCGGACTTGAATAACTACTGGGGGATCACCACTCTCGATGGGGGAATGTTGATTGCTGATCGTCTGCCGCTGAGCAGCGGTCGTCCGACAACCGGAGCCGATACGACTGCCAGTGGAGCAGAAGAACGTCTGAACTTCACCAGCTTCCAGAACCTGATTGGTGGTTCACAGGACGATCGCTTCGACCTTAGTGCCGGAGATGGTTTGTCTGGAACTTTGAACGGGGGTCTGGGAAATGACAGCCTGGATTACCGTGACTACGTTACCGGCGTCACAGTCAACCTGTTTGCAGGAACTGCAACCAATATTGGTGGTGGTCTGGTAGCCGGCACTGGTGGCGGTGACGATGACAACAGCATCGAAAATGTCTTCGGTGGTAATGGCGATGACAATATCACCGGCGACAACGACAACAACATCCTGGGTGACGGCCTCGGCAGTGACATCCTGGATGGGGGTGGCTTTGACGCAGGTGGTGGTATCCTGGAAGGTGGAAGCGGCAATGGCGGCAACGATGTGTTCCTGATGGAACCGGGAGCCGGTGGCAGTGCCGATGTGATTACTGACATTCACGGCAACGACACCATCGACTTCCGTTTTGCCAGTGCTGGTATCACGTTTGACGTGGATATTATCAACACGCCTCAGGATGTGTTTGGCGGCAATACCGTCGAATTGCGACAGATCCAGCCCGAACAGCCGGACACCAATCCCAGTTTCATGGAAAATGTGGTCGGCAGCCAGTTCGACGATTATATCTATATCGATCCACTCTCCCAGGATGGCAACTACCCGATTGACGGACCACCGGTTCTGCGTTCTGCAGACGGGCAGGGAGGAACAGACGTGCTGGACTTCGATGCCAAGGGACAGGAAGTAATCGATACCGGTTTCTCTCTGACTGCGGATGGCGTGGGAACAGTCCAGTACCTGAACTTCGAAAATATCACACCTTTTGAAGATAATCCCGCCTTCATCGTAGATAACGGAGATCCGGGATTCACAATTACCGGAGACTGGCCTTACAATCCGGAGAACTTAGCAATCACGAATGGAGTCGGATTTGATGACGACATTCATTCGGTTTCTGGTTTTAATCCGATTGGTAACGGCCCTGCCCAGGCATTCTGGGAATTCTTTGGCCTGACTCCTGGTGTCTACCGTGTTTCCGTCACGTGGCCCGAATCATCGAATCCGTTTGCTGCTACAGATGCACCGTTTACTGTCTATGACGGAGCCCGAACCGAGATTGGCGGCACAGCCTTTGACCTGGGGACATTCGATGTAGATCAGCAGGTGACTCCGGATGATTATTCAGCAGATGGCACAACCTGGGAAATCCTCGGGACATTCTCTGTGAGCAGCAGAACGCTGACTGTGATGCTGACGAATCTGGCCAACGGGCGTATTACCGCTGACGCGATTCGGATTGAACGGGTTTCTGACGGACCGGAGATTGAACTGGTTGATGTAACCGATGCTCTGGCTCCGCCGGCGCTGATTGTAGACGGTCATCCAGACGGAATTCAGTTTGGCCCGACCGAACTGCTGACCGATGTGGTGCGTACGTTTGAAATTACCAATAATGGCTCAGCCGTACTGAATATCAGCAACATTTCATTGCCCGCCGGTTATACCACGGATCTGACAGCACAGGCGATTGGAATCGGCTCTACCATTTCCTTCACCATTACCATGGGGTCGGACAGCTTTGGTGACCGTTCCGGTATCTTCTCATTCGATACGGATGACGTGGATGAATCGACTTTCAATATTCTGCTGGATGGTCAGGTTTCCAACGTGGTTATCATCGACAATGGAGATTCGGACTTTTCAGCACCTGGCTTTGTGGATTTTTCAACCGGGGTGAATGCAGGATCTAACGGTTACGAAGGAGATATCTCCGCGGCTGTTCCCAATGATCCGGGCAATACTCCAGCACCGCCAACGGAAACTGCCACCTGGACCTTTACCGGGCTGGCAGAAGGGAACTATCGGGTCTCTACGACATGGTCTCAACTCTATAATCGTGTGACAGATGCCCCTTATTCTATTAACGGTGGTGCGATTATTGATGTAGATCAGAGCGTAGCACCATCCAGTTTCATCGAAGATGGTGTTGCCTGGTTTGATCTGAGTTCATCGTTTACTGTCGGTGTTGATGGCGAACTGATCGTCACTTTGACGAACGAGGCCAGTAATTTCATTCGTGATAATTACGGTCAGTCAGCTCACGGTGTGATTGCCGATGCCGTTCGTATCGAATATCTGCCGGAACCGGATCTGGAAATCACTGTTGACGGTGGTATCGTCGTGGATGATGACACCGGTATTGTCGACTTCGGCAGCACGATTCCGGGAATCCCGGTGATCAAGCAATTCACAATCACCAACCTGTCTGCAGATGACGTGGATGTAACAGGGTTGATTGAATTCCCACCTGGTTTCAGTATTGATCCCGCATCACCATTCGGTACGGACAATGTTCCAGTCACGATTGCCGGTGGGGACAGTGTTACCTTTAGCATTCAGTTTGACGGTGGCACGAATGGTACTACTTTCGGTCAGATTTCCTTCACAACCGGTGACGCTGACGAGAATCCCTTTAACTTTACCGTTCGCGGAGAATCAGGGCCGGCAACGGTTGGTATCAACGACTCCGACTTCACCCCAACAGGGACCTGGGAAGGCTATACCCCAAGTAACGTGGGTGATCCTCTCTTCCTGACCGCTGGTGAACCGTTCCAGACCGGATCCGGTAGCAATACAGCGACCTGGAACTTTGTTGTAGAACCAGGCCGTTACCAGGTGGTAGCTCACTGGTATGTCAATCCTGATGTGACGATGAACGGTCATGGCGCTGCTTCCAATGCACCTTACACGATCATCGGGGGAGCACTTCCCGTCACCGTACGGGTGAATCAACGGGTCAGTTCCAACGACTTCCTGGATGATGGGATTAATTGGGAATACATTGGTAATCCTGTAGAGATCACAGGCAACTCTTTAATAGTTGAGCTGACGGATGATCTAGCCAACGGTCTGATCTATGCTGATGAGATTCGCATCTATCGAGTGGTAGATCCAGTGGTCGATGTCGTAGTGGACGGCGATAGCCTGGCTGATGGTGGCACGGTCAATTTTGATGATACGATTGAGGGCGCCCCCGTCGTTAAAACATTTACCGTGACAAACTATGGTGAACGAAACATGGCGCTGGGTACGATCTCGATACCTGCTGGATTCAGCATAGTCAGTCCATTGGGTTCATCCAATCTGGCACCAGGTGCATCCACAACGTTTACACTGCAGATGAATGCCAGCTCAGCGGGAAGTTTTTCCGGTGTGGTCTCCTTCGGTGTTGATTCATCCGATGCGAATCCGTTCAACTTTACCGTTTCCGGTTCAGCATCAGATAGTATGATCATCGATAATGGCGATATTGGTTACAGCACCACAGGTGACTGGGTTCCAAGATATGCTACCTCGGTCTACGATTACTACCAGAATGACCAGGATGAATTATTCGGAGGCGATCAGCCTGGTTCGAATACGGCCAGCTGGGAATTCACCAATCTGGCAGAAGGTACCTATCGTATCTCTTCACACTGGGCCTCCCATAGTGGTCTGGAATCGAATGCTCAGTTCGTGATTTCGGGAATTCAGGGTGGTGATATCACTGTTACCCTGGACCAGCGATTTGCTGCCAACGACTTTACTGATGCCGGCGTGAGCTGGGAAACACTCGGTACCTTCCAGGTTGCAGCCGGTGGTACATTCACGATTACATTGCTGGATGATGGCGCAACCAGTAAACTGGCCGCCGATGCGATGCGTCTGGATATCCTGTCTATCGGTTCGATTGCTCCTGAAATTGAAGTACAGGCAGGGGCTGTGAACCTGACCAGTGGTAGCAGCAGTCTCGATCTGGGGACGGCCTTCTATGGTGAATCGCTGTTCCAGACCTTTACGATTACGAATACGGGAACCGATACCCTGAATCTGAGTCCCGTAATTGCTCCTGCCGGGTTCAGTATTTCTGTACCGCTGGGGACAAACACCTTATACGCCGGTCAGTCAACAACCTTTGAAGTCGAATTTAACAATACGACAGCTGCCGGACTGTATAGCGGAACTCTGACCATTCCCAATGATGATGCTGACGAAGCACCATTCACGATTGATCTTTCTGCCACGATGAATGCTTCATTGATTATAGATGATGGGGATGCCGGCTTTAGCAGTTCAGGTGGCTTCTACGCGGTAAACTGGGTGACTTATTTCGAGGGTGATACCCGTCAGTTGTTGACCGGTGCTAACGGAACTGCCACGTGGGACTTCAGCAGTCTGACTGCTGGCAGCTACACGGTCTATGCAACCTGGGCTGCTCATGGAAGCCTGGCTACCAATGCGGAGTACTCAATCAACGCTGGTGGCCCGATTGTGGTCAATCAGCGAGTTGCTCCCAATGATCTGAACAGTGATGGTGCGAACTGGGGAATTCTGGGAGTTGTGAATGTATTAGCCGGTGGTTCGATTTCTGTCGAACTGACTGATAATGCCGCTAATGGAAAAATCCGGGCCGACGCCATTCGCATCGAACGTACCGGTCCATTGATGGCAGCAGCAGGAGTCAGTCCTTCCAATGCTCCTGCCATTACGCAGTCAGATCTGGATTCCGTGCGTGATGCAGCCTTGAATTACTGGAAAGCAACCGGGTTGAGTGAAACTCAGATCAGCCTGCTGGAATCGGTCAACTTTGTCCTGGCAGATCTGCCTGATGCCATGCTGGGAGGAGCGACTACCACAACGATACTGATTGATATCAATGCTGCCGGTTATGGCTGGTTCGTAGATGATACGCCGTTCGACAGCAGCGAGTTCAGCCTGGACGCCGATGGTGACCTAGTGGCTGGTATCGGTAGTGCAGCCTTTGGTCAAATGGATCTGTTGACCGTCATGCTGCATGAAATGGGGCATACGCTGGGATACGATGACCTGGACAGTGATGATTCACTGATGGGTGAAACCCTGGATGCTTCGGAACGTCGTCTGCCTGAGATTGATGACTTCTTCAGCGGTGTGGCAGAGGGAGATAATCCTCTGCTGGATTAGTTGATTCCTCTGATAATGAATGAATGACAGACAGTCCCCGAAAACATCTGGTTTTCGGGGACTGTTTTTATTTTGGATGCTTGTTTTACTGAAAAGTGATGCGGTCCTGCCAGACTGTGTCCCGTTTGAGTGTAGCGTCTCCCGGGTCTTTTATAGTGCGAATAATCGACTGAGAGACGTTATGGATGCGCTCTAATCAGCAGCGGGAGTCAGCAGCTTGCGGAAATTGGTTCCCAGAATCAGCCGTTTGTCGGCTTCCGAAATATTCGCAGCGGTGACTTTGCATAACTCTGTGCCCAGCGATCGGGAGGGCAGGTGGCTGCCGAAGATAATGCGCTCGGCGCCCAGTTCCCGCACTGCCATTTCGATGAAACCGGCAGTGGGGTCAAAGCCAGAGGTTTCCACAAGAATGTTTTCCGAGTCACGGACCGCCCGAATGCCGCGTTCCCATTCGCCACCGGAATGAGCGCAGATGAATTTCTGCTCTGGGAAGCGTTTCGCCAGCACTGCCAGTTCGGAGGGGGTCGTCATCCCAGGACTTTTCTTGCCGCCGGTGATGAACCAGGTATGCTGCATGATCACGCCGTTCAATTCTGCAATCCGCTCAATGAGGGGGACAAAATTGGGATGGGTACACGTGAGTGCCGCGGGTCCGCCTCCGGGAAAATAGACGCCGCGCATGGGTCCGTCCTGTAGCCAGCGATTGAGTGCGTCCAGCGAAGCGGGTACATTGTTGGCGTTGAGTTGGATCATGCCCAGCATCAGATCGGGCCAGCGTTTCAGTGGTATCTCGACGAGATCCGGCTGTGCTTTCAGCTTCTGTTCCAGTTCGCGATCCGTGGTCGTTCCGATGCCGACGTGCGGGAAATAGCAGAGCTTTTCGAACCGGCCTGTTTTGATGGCCGGCATCGCCCGTTCAATTTCTGCGATCAGGCTGGTGCTGCCATCGCGGCCCGGATGTGAATGTGCGGGCGTGAAATACGAATCCCAGATGCGATAGTTTTCCAGTACTTCGCTGTCAGGCAGACCAGCTGACAGGCGTGGGGGAGTCGACTTTGTTGAATCGTGTGTTTTGACTCGAACCCTGGCCGGATGTTTCTGTCTCGCTTTACTGGCAGAAATGAATTGCGTCGCATTGTCTGTGAGTACCGATTTCAGATCTGCATTCTCAAGAATTGAAGATTCATAGACGCGAACCAAAGCCGCTTCAGGAATGAGAAACGGGGCGTGGGAACCGAACAGGACGCGTCCAGCAGGAAGACGTTCCATGAGTGCTGGTACGCCGTCCGTACTTTCCACGCGGGCTGTGTCAAAGTAGATGCCCGGCGTTTGAGAAAGTTTGTTCAGCAGATCCGGTCTGAGTTTTGCATTCAGCAGTTGAAGCCGGAGCCCGGGGATTTTTGTTGCCAGTTCGGGAAGCGGTGCAAGATCGACATCAGGCACCTGCAGCGATTGATGCTGAGTGCGTACATCTTCGAGAGAGACAGCCAGTTGGACGAACAGACCTGCTGTGGTGGCCTGGGTTAACAGCGCCTGCAGACGTGGATCTGTGAGTGTGTAGCCGTGGTAGTTGGGATGCAGGCGGATGCCCGGCATCTGGTGGTTATGCTGGCACTGCTGCAGGTCGGATTCCCAGTCAGGCAGTGTGGGATTGATGGAACCGATGGGGACGAGTTCTGAATAACGCCGGCATTCGTCAGTCAGCCGCTGATTGACGGCAGAAATGTCACGATGCAGAATGCCCTCGTAGCTGCCTGCCCAGGCCAGTTTAATGCCCAGGGCCTGGAGTTTTTTAACCAGTGTCTGTGTGTCGTCGAGCGGAAGTCGTCGAAAGGGCCAGTGAAACAGGCTGACGTTGGTATCAATGATTTCGATCTCAGCTGGCTGTTGCTCTGCAGACAGGAAGGTTTGTCGTCCCAGTGTCGAGGTCAACCCGATTGCAGTAGCGGTCGTCAAAAACTCGCGTCGACTGAATTCACAATCCGGAGAGTTCAACTGAGGATCTCCCTGACCACGCGAGGTGGATTGACACCGGTCAGGCGTTCTTCGAGTCCACTGCGGGTATAGAAGAGTTCCTGATGATGGAGCCCCAGCTGATGGAGAATCGTGGCATGGAAGTCGTGGACACTGACAGGGTTTTCCACAACGCTGTGCCCGAATTCATCGGTCACGCCGTAGGTGGTTCCCCCTTTGATACCGCCGCCGGCCATCCAGGAAGTGAAAGCCTGCATGTTATGGTCGCGGCCCGAGAAGCCGTTGGCCGATTTCTGTGTCGTGGGTGTGCGACCAAATTCACCGCCCCAGATCACCAGGGTTGAGTCGAGCAGGCCCCGTTGCTTGAGGTCTCGAAGCAGGCCGGCAACCGGTTTATCAGTTCGTTGGCACATGGCACGGTGATTGGCGGCGAGGTCAGCATGGCTGTCCCAGGGCTGTTCTTCGAGGAAGATCTGCACAAAACGGACACCCCGTTCGACCAGCCTGCGGGCCAGCAGACAGCGTTTGCCGTAGGAGTCGGTCTCTTTTTCGCCGATACCGTAATCGGTGAGCGTGTGTTGTGTTTCGCTCGATAAATCGAGAGCTTCTGTAGCCGACATCTGCATGCGTGCGGCGAGGCTGTAGGATTCGATCCGGGCATCGAGCAGGGGATTGTGCGGTCGTTTTTCGCGGTGGATGGAATCGAGCTGGTTGAGCAGTTTGCGTGCGGATTCCGTCACGGCTGAAGGCTGGTCGTACTGAGGCTTGAGATTCAGGATGGGTGAACCGGTGGGCCGCAGGCGGGTGCCCTGATACGTGGGAGGTAGAAAGCCGGACGTCCAGTTACGCGTGCCGTTTTTGGGAGCGCCCAGGGGATCGGTCAATACGACATACGCAGGCAGGTTCTGGTTTTCGGTCCCCAGTCCATACACGGTCCACGAACCCAGTGTGGGATAGCCCATGAACAGTCGGCCGCTGTGGATTTTATACAGGGCGTTATCATGATTGGGATGATCGGTCCACATGGAGTTGATCAGGCAGAGTTCATCGGCCATCTTTGCCGTCTCGGGAAGCACATCGGCCATCCACATGCCCGATTCGCCATGGCGGGCGAACTTGTATTGTCCGCCCAGCATTTCGCCGATACTGGTGGTGTTCGAATTTCCCAGATCTTCGATGTTGCCCGGGAACGGTTTGCCGTCCATCTTGTTCAGAACGGGTTTGGGGTCAAACAGATCCATCTGGCTGGGGCCGCCATTCATGAAGAGGTGGATGACGGACGTCGCCTGGGGAGGGTGGTGTGGCTGTTTGGGTTTGAGGTCGTATTGCTGCGGTGCGTGCGAAGCTTCATTCGCAAGCGCTTCGGATCCACCAAAAAAATCCTGGCAGAGCAGATGTGTCAGCGCGGCACCCATGATGCCATCGCTGGTGCGGGCAAAAAAGTCTCGACGGGTGGAAAGCGGTTCGGGCTGGCTGTTCATATTCATCAGTCAATGTATAGAAACGCGGCAGAGTTAAAAATCGTGTGGCAATAGGTATCGAGGGCGGCTTCCGGATTATCCTGCCAGAGCACTGCGAGTTCCTGCAGAGTCGACTGGCCCAACTGGCGTTCTGCCTGGCTGGGCAGGCGACTGAGAGCCAACTGATAAACCAGATCGATCTGGGCGCCCTGATCCTGTTTCTGATCGTCGGGCAGCAGGTTACGAACCCGGCTGGCAAATGCATGGGAAAGCGAGTGGACCCGCTCGTTGTTTAAGAGCATCAGGGATTGTGGGGAGACGGTAGAGACATTGCGGGAAACACAGTTCGGTCCCATCTCCGGGTAATCAAAAGTATCCAGCATCGTCGGAATCTGGGTACGTCGATATTGCAGATAGACACTGCGCCGCCAGCCACCAGTGCTGGTCGCGTTGGCGCTGACGAGGCCGTTGCGATCGACGGTGACGGAATCAGGGGGGCCGCCCGGTGTGGTATCGAGCTTTCCGGAGACAGACAGGATCGAGTCGCGCAAGGCTTCGGCATTCATTCTGCGGAGCGGCATGTGTGAGAGCAGCCGGTTCTGTGGATCTTGCTCCTGAATAGCCGGGGTGATGTGGCTGGATTGTTGATAGGTGCGGGAATTCATGATCAGGCGGTGCATGTCTTTGATGCTCCAGTCCTGTTCGATGAACCTGACAGCCAGCCAGTCGAGCAGTTCCGGATGGGAAGGACGCTCGCCTTTGACGCCGAAGTTTTCGAGTGTTTTGACCAGGCCGTTGCCGAAATGGTGATACCAGATTCGATTGACCATCACACGTGCGGTAAGCGGGTGATCGTCGGAAGTCAGCCATTGTGCTAATGCCAGCCGTCGGCCGGTTTTGGGGGTTCCCTCCGGAAACGGGGGTTTGACAGTGAAGGGGGTACGTCCATCAGTGAGGACAGAAGGAACTCCCGGGCCGACCTGTTGACCAGGTTGATCGTGTTCGCCTCGAAGTAGAATGTAAGTGGGAGAAGGCTCGCCGCGGTCCCAGAGAGCACGAATTGTCAGGGGGGGCTCCATCTGCTGTTGCACTTCGTGTATCTGTTTTTCGAGGGAGGCGACATGCTGTAATGCCTGCTGTACCGGTTCCGAGAATTCGGACTCGGGCATGGTCTCCGCGATTCTCAATTTCTCGACCAGAATCCGCTGGCGTTGTGTGCGGGTGTTATCTGCAATCTTTAAAGCCTGCAGCGTTTCCTGCTGTTCTTCTGCGGGTTGATCCGGATAGAACTGGCGGAGAAGCGCGACCTGTTGTGCGGCGATTGCTTTTTGATGCTGCTTTTCGAGTTTGCTCAGATTTTTTTTGAGGAGTGGATTGGTCTGCTTAACGCGGCTCTGCTGTTCGGGAGTACCCAGTTCCAAGGAACGGTTTTTAAAGGAGAGCCAGTCGTATTCATCCAGGGCACCCTGGAAGATGGCTTTGAAGCGATAATAATCGCGATGCGGGAGGGGATCATATTTATGGGTATGACAGCGGGCGCATTCCAGCGTTAAGCCCATGACCGAAGAGCCCATGACATTGATGGCATCATAGACCACTCCCAGGCGTTCGGGCACAAAATTCATGGTGCGGGATCCGGTCTGGTCGATGCCCATCCGCAGGAAACCGGTGGCGACGAGGTTGTCGACCAGTTCTTCAGTGATGACCGGCGCGTTTTCGTAATCCGCCAGTTCATCGCCGGCGATCTGTTCCAGCAGGAAGCGATCGTAGGGTTTATCAGTATTAAAAGCGTCGATGACATAATCACGATATTTCCAGGCGACGGCCCGCAACGGGTCGGAAGAGACGCCCCCTTCGGAGTCCGCATAGCCGGCGAGATCCAGCCAGTACCGACCCCAGCGTTCTCCATAACGGGGAGAAGCGAGCAGGTGATCGACCATTGCTGCATACCACTGGGGATCTTCGGAGTTGCGCCACTGATTCCACTCTTCGAGCGTGGGAGGGATGCCGATCAGGTCCAGATAAGCACGCCGGATCAATGTCTCACGACTGGCTTGAGGGGCGAATTCCAGTTCATTTTCCTGGAGTTGTTTGAGTATCTGTTGATCAATGGATTTGATCTCAGGATTCGCCTGGGGTGGTTGAAAGGCCCAGTGCTGGCGATCTTCATCCGTCACGAGGGGATCCGGTTGCAGGCCGACGACTTCCGGCTCCGGATCGACGATTGGTGCTTTGGCAGCGATCCATTCACGCAGCGTTTCGACCTCGGAAGCGGGAGGACGTTTGACAAAAAATTTCAGCAACTGTTCCTGTGGTGGACAGGCATGGCTTTCGATGCGCTGAATCATGCGGCTTTCATCCGGTTTGCCGGCGATAAAGGCCGAGCCCTGTTTGCCTCCCTTAAGCATGCTGGCAGGAGTTCGCAGATCCAGGCCCCCTCGTTGCAGGCGTGCGCCGTGACAGGCGGTACAGCGAAGCAGCACGATGGGCAGGATATCGTGCTGTGTGATCTGCTTAACTTCAGGCTGATGGGGTTGTGCTGATTTGGCGCCGGTGGCGATCCATTTGTGGATCAGTTTTCGTTCTGCTTCAGTCAGTTGCGGCTGACCTTCTGGTGGCATGTCACCCGCGTCGACCAGAATCCAGAGCATGCTGTCATCAACGGTTTCAGCGATGGCAGGTTCACCGGATTCGCCACCCCGATGTACGCCGGCAATGGTTGAGAGGTTGAGGCCCCCTTTACGAACTTTGTCACTGTGGCATTTCCCACATTTCGCAGCAAGGACCGGCTGAATCGTCTGTTCAAACAGGAGCGGTTTTTCTTCGGCATGAATGGTCCGGCCCAGGCCTGGGACCAATATAACAACAAGCAGTGGTATAAGAAATCGTATGAGCATTATTAGCAACGCTGGCAGGCAGGTATGAGGAACGCAGGTGTTGTTTCCTCCATACTAAGTGATGCGGACAGGGCATACAAGACAAAAAACGCCTGAAACAGGACTCCGATACGGTCCGGTGAGGGAGTTCACATTACGTGAAGCGGGTGAATTATCGGGATTATACAGATCGCGGTTCGATGGACGAGGAGTCAGGTTTACGATACTTTGGAAAACACGAGTTACCGCACTGGTTTTTGAAATCATGATTCGAGAGGTCCAGAGTCTTATGATGAGTTCATCAGATACCGTTCGCTGGGGAGTGATTGGCCTGGGATGGTTTGGGGAAGTTCATGCGGACAACCTGGCGGAGATACCGGGAATCGAACTGGCGGCGTTATGCACCAGGCGCCCTGAACGCCTGAATGAAATTGCGGACCGACTGGGAGTCACGCGGCGGTATACGGATTATCGTGAACTGCTGGCTGATCCTGAAATCGACGCCGTCAGCATTACGACTCACATCAATGATCATCGTGAAATTGCCATCGATGCCCTGCGCAGCGGTAAGCATGTCCTGCTGGAAAAACCGATGGCGCCGACAGTGACTGATTGTGAACAGATCGTTGCGGCAGCTGAAGCTGCGACCGGTTTTTTAATGGTGGGTCATATCTGCCGTTTTGATCCGCGCGTGACTCTGGCGAAACAGGCGATTGAGGAGGGTCGCATCGGTGAGATCATCTCCATGCATGCGCGGCGGAACCTGTCGAAGGCAATCGGTGAGACTGTTCTCGATGATATTTCTGCTTTGATGGGTGATGGAATTCATGATGCCGACCTGATGCTCTGGTTCAGTGGTGCGAACGTTTCCACCGTCTATGCACAGGAAGTTCATCCGGGTAAGAATAAATATCCTGACGGGGGCTGGTCGATTGCGAGACTGGATAACGGTGCGGTTGCCGTGGTGGAATCGGTCTGGCATCTGCCGGAATCGACGCCTTATACGATCGACGCCCGCATGGAAATTATCGGCACGAAGGGGGCGATCTATATCAACTGTGGCGAAGCGGGACTGACGATTCATGATGCCGAGGGTGTCAAGATGCCGGATACGATGTACTGGCCTCGTCCGTTTGGCCGCTACCTGGGGGTGCTGCAGGAAGAACTGCGTTATTTCGCTGACTGCGTGCGGAGCGGTGAACGGCCTGAGCGAATCACTCCCGACGAGTCTTGTGCCGCGGTGGCCTGGATGGCGGCGGCAACGGAATCGGCCCGGACGGGATCGGTCATTGTTTTTGAGCGCGACTAATAAATTTTGTGATGCATTGGAATCTGGTTCATGGCAGAGCAGTTTATCTTTCAGAGCTGTTCGTCCGGTTTCTGCAGCGAGGAATCGGAAATTGCCTCGCCATGGATCCTCCTTGCGAAGCGTCTGGAACGTTGTACAATTAAGTGATCCTTTATGTATCTGCTGTCTATAAAATAATGAGGCTGCCCGGTTAAATCATAACAGTCAACTAATCATACTGCCTGAGATTCTCTCCTTACTTTCTCGCCTTGCTTATGAGGGATAATGTTAATGATTCGCTTTTGTCTGCTCTCACTTCTGGGAATCATCACCCTGTCTCAGCCTGCGTTGGCAGTTGAAGCCACCAAACCTGCGGAACCGAGTCGGGAAGGGATTCAGTTTTTCGAATCCAAAATCAGGCCGGTGCTGGTGAATGAGTGTTATGAATGTCATTCCCTGGACGCAAAGAAGAATAATAAACTGGAAGGGAAACTGCTGCTGGATTCCGGTCCGGCGATGCTGAAGGGAGGGGACACGGGAGCCACGATTGTACCCGGGGATCCCAAGCAGAGTCTGCTGATGGCAGCGATTCGGCATGAATCATTTGAAATGCCTCCCAAGAATAAATTGTCTGAGCAGGTGATAGCAGACTTTGAAAAATGGATTCAGATGGGAGCGCCTGATCCTCGCGATGGCAAAGCACCAGAGTTGAAGACTGAGAAGATTGATATTGAAAAGGGCCGTCAGTTCTGGTCATTTCAACCGCTAAACCAGTCGCCGCCTCCGGTTCCCCGGAATAAAACCTGGGTGACTAATCCCATCGATCAATATATTCTGGCGAAACAGGAAGCCGCGGGGATTACGCCCAATGAAATGGCGAGTCGCGTTACTTTGATTCGTCGCGTGTTCATTGATCTGTGGGGATTGCCTCCGGAACCGGCGGATGTGGAATCGTTTGTGAATGATCCTGATCCGAATGCGTATGAAAAACTGATAGACCGGTTGCTGGCCGGCCCCCATTACGGCGAACGCTGGGCGCGGCACTGGCTGGACCTGGCCCGGTTTGCTGAGAGTAATGGCTACGCTTTCGATCTTGATCGCCCATCAGCGTATCACTTTCGTGATTTCGTAATCAAAGCGCTCAATGAAGATATGCCCTATGATCAGTTCATCAGACTGCAGATTGCCGGCGATCAGCTCGGGCCGACCGATTATATGTCTCAGGCAGCGACCGGCTTTCTGGCAGCGGGGCCCTTTACTTCGCAGCAGACACAGAAAGAACGGGAACGCAGTCGCTACGAACAGCTGGATGATATTATCCACACTGTGGGGACCACGACTTTAGGATTAACGTTGGGATGTGCGCGGTGCCACGATCATAAATTTGATCCGATTTCCAGCCATGACTATTACCGGATGGTCGCTGCCTTCGCTGAAGCCGGTTTTCAGGATTACCAGCATGACCTGCATCCGGAAAAATACAAGCAAGAGAAGGCGGCCTTTGATCTCGCACATCAACCTTTTATAGCGGCTCGATTGCAATACGAGAAAGAAAAACTCCCGGCACAGCTCACCGCCTGGCTGGAGAAACGGCCCACGGAAACAATTCAACCGGTGCTGTCTGACTGGCATGTCATTGGTCCCTTTGCAGCTGCCCATTTCGACCAGGCATTCAGTAAGAAAAATGAACCCGAAACGAAAGTCGATCTCACTCAGACTTTTGCAGAAGGCAAGCTGAAGTGGACGCCTCAGCCGGAATGGAAAGATGGTGTGGTTCATAATACGCTGACCGGCGATAACTCTGCGAATTATCTGTTTCGCACGATCGAAGTGCCGACAGCCGGTCCGCTGGATATCTCACTGGGCCGCGACGATGCGATCCAGGTCTGGCTGAATGGGAAATCGGTTCTGTCGAAAAAAGTCATGGGTGGGGCCGCTGCAGATCAGGATCAAGTCAAGCTGCCGCTCAAAGCCGGTAAAAATGAACTGCTGGTTAAAATCGTGAATGCGACCGGTCCCTCCGGATTTTATTTCCAGGCCAAAGAGACGACTCCCCCGGACAACATACAAAAAATCCTGGCGCTGCCATCAGCTGAGCGTGATGAAAAACAGCAGGCTGAGCTGTTAAAATGGTATGCGCCCTACGATGAAGGCTGGGCGGAACTGAATGATGCCGAGCAGGAAGATATGAAGAAGCATCCCAAGCAGGATCTGATGCCGGTCTTCGCTGCCCGCAAAGGGGGCGCCACTTATAATTTTGGACCTGATTCACGTAAGGTGTATTATCTGGTACGGGGGAATTCCAATCGCAAGGATGGTCTGGCCGAGCCTGGTTTCCTGCAGGTGCTGATGACCGGCGAAGCACAGGAAAAACAGTGGCTGTTGGATGATTCCCCAAAAGCAAAGCCGGTGCCTCCCCGCGTTGCTTTTGCAGACTGGCTGACCGATACCAGCCAGGGAGCAGGACATCTGCTGGCACGCGTGATGGTCAATCGGATGTGGCATCATCATTTTGGTCGTGGTATTGTCGAGACGCCCAGTGATTTTGGTACCCAGGGCTTTCGGCCCACTCATCCCGCGCTGTTGGATTACCTGGCGACCCAGTTGATTGAAAACAACTGGAATCTGAAGCCGCTCCACAAGCTGATAATGCAAAGTTCCGTCTATCGTGAATCAGGGGCCACCAATGCCAGTGGAAAGGAACATGATCCGGAAAATCATCTCTGGTGGAGACGACCGGCATTGCGGATGGATGCAGAAGTCATTCGGGATCACCTGCTGGCGGTAAGTGGCACACTCGATCCCAAAATGTTCGGGCCGGGAACTTTGAATCAGGAAGACAAGCGGCGGAGTATTTATCTGACTGTCAAACGCGACAAACTGATTCCGATCCTGCAACTGTTTGACGCGCCGGATGCAATCCAGAGTATTGGCAAACGCAATGTGACGACGGTACCTCCCCAGGCGCTGGCAATGATGAACTCTCCCTTTATCCGGAAACTGGCAGAGGATTTTGCCAAACGAGTGCGGTCCGACGATCAGAAAAAACTCGAACAGCTGGTCGACGAAGTGTACGCGATCGCGCTTTCCCGTAAACCGAGTCCTGAAGAACAGCAGAAGATGCTGGAGTTTATCCATTACCAGACGGAATCGTATGGTGAGAATCCACAGGCGAATGCCCTGGCGCTGGCAGATTTCTGTCAGCTGATCTTCTGTATGAATGAATTTATATTTGTAGACTGATCCTGAAAGATTTTCCATTCATCGATAAACAGGTCAAACGACGTTATGAAACGAAAAAACAGCATACAGTCAGGCCTCCCATTTAATTTTGAAGCACGCCGCGCGTTTCTGAAGAATGCCGGTTCCGGATTTGGCAGCCTGGCTTTGACAGGTCTGCTGTCGGAGCAGGGGATTCTCAACTCGGCTGGCGCGGAAGAGGAAGAAGGCCTGGAAGCGCGCGAGCCGCACTTTGTTTCCAAAGCAAAATCGATCATCTGGCTGTTCATGCCGGGCAGTCCGTCTCAGGTTGATACGTTTGATTATAAACCGATGCTGCAGAAAAAGGATGGAGAGACACTCGAAGGGGCAGATCCCAAAACCGGCTTCTTCACCACCAGCGGCAAGTTATTAAAATCGCCTTTCAAGTTTCAGCAGCATGGAGAATCGGGGGCGTGGGTTTCCGAAATCTTTCCCCATGTGTCACGGCATGTGGACGATATGTCATTTCTCTATTCCTGTTTTTCCCGTTCAAACAATCATACCCCGGCGATGCTGGAGATGAATTCGGGAGCATTTCTGCAGGGACGTCCCTGCATGGGGTCCTGGGTGACTTATGGACTGGGGACGGAAAATCAGAATCTGCCTGGATTCGTAGTGATGCATGGTGCCATGCCTCGCGGAGGAAATCCGATCTGGGCGCCCGGCTTTTTGCCAAAAGTTTACCAGCCAACCGCCATTGATGGTCGTAGCCAGCAGCCAATTTCGAATCTGTCCCGATTGAATTCGATGACCGATCCCCAGCAGCGGACCCAGTTGGATCTGCTGAAAGAGCTGAATGCCAGTCACCAGAAACTGCGTCCTCACGAAGCGGATCTGGCGGCGCGGCTGGAATCGTTTGAACTGGCATACCGGATGCAGACCGCGGCTCCCGAAGCACTGGATGTCAAAGAGGAATCAGAGACAATTCAAAAACTGTACGGCGTCGATCAGAAAGAGACAGAACTGGTCGCGCGACAATGTATCACTGCCCGCCGCATGGTAGAGCGGGGAGTGCGGTTCATTCAGATTTATGCCGGTACAAACGGCGGAGGTGGTGGCGTTGCGGATGTTCCCTGGGACGGTCACAGTGATATCGGTCTGAATCATCGCATCGCTGCAAAATCAGTGGATCAGCCCATTGGTGCGCTGCTGTCAGATCTGAAAGCCCGCGGACTGCTTGATTCCACGCTCGTGGTCTGGGGTGGTGAATTTGGCAGAACCTCGGATTCCCAGGGAAGTCAGGGCCGCGATCATAATCCGAATGCCTTCACGATGTGGATGGCGGGAGGGGGCATCAAGGGAGGCGTACAGTATGGTGCCAGCGACGACTTCGGTTACAAAGCCGTGCACAATCGCGTGGGCGTAAATGATCTGCATGCCACGCTGCTGCATCTGATGGGAATCGACCACATGAAGCTGACTTATCGTTTCAACGGCCGCGATTACCGTCTGACCGATCTGGGGGGAGATCTGATTCAGGAAATTATCGCCTGAGAATTCCAGCTTGATAAAAATGCTTAACAACACTCCTACAGGGACTAAGGGTGTCATGTAACTGTAAGTGTCTGTATTTAAACGTCTTACGGTTGTGGTGTCTTAGCCTCCGTGGCATTCGAATCTCTCCTGGTGCTTTACTGCGCTCCAGATTGTTTCCGTACTTATTGTACAGTCTCCAGGACTATTTGGATCGAGTAGGTCAGATTCAGAGACGCTTTGGTCACTGTGATGCACTCTTATCGAAGTGCAGGGTTGAAATCTCCCGCTAAGCGATTATGATTGGTCCAGAGATTGAAACTCAGTCTCCCTGCTCGCTGCCGCTTGCATTCGTCAAAGCCGCATCCCTCCCGCCTGATTGAACTGGAGTTCCCCAATGTCGTTAAAGAGTACCCGCGCGTCCCGAAGTGGATTCACCTTAATTGAATTGCTCGTGGTGATTGCGATTATCGCGATCCTGATCGCCTTGCTGCTGCCGGCAGTGCAGCAGGCTCGTGAAGCCGCCCGTCGCTCTCAGTGCAAAAATAATCTGAAGCAGCTGGGTCTGGCCATGCATAATTATAATGACGTGTTCAATATGCTGCCACTACCTGATGTGGGGATTACGACCAAGGATGCGGCATCCTGGCCGTGGACGACCAGTTGGGGGATATCGCTGTTACCTTATCTGGATCAGGCGCCGGCCTACAATCTGTTTAATCAGAATGCCCCCAATGGCGTTTCGGATCAGGCAAATCAGCCAGTGATCGAGACGCAACTGGCTGTCTTCAATTGCCCGTCTACTCCGCGGAGTGGACCGATCCAGGGAGTGATTGAGCAGGAAGATGATATATCCAGCTTCAATACGAACCTGAGAGCAGGCAGTGGAGACTATTTTATTGCCCGCAGTTTCCGGGATCCCGCATTTACGCCTCAGGAAACTGTTGGAGCATTGTTTAACGGGGACATCAGTGGCGGGGTAACTCTCGATCGTTGTGGCTCCAGGATGAACAGCATTACCGATGGCTTGACGAATACCATCTTCTGTTTCGAACGCAGCAACTTTCCCAATATTCTACGAAATGGGAGTGTTCCCAAGGACCCTGCAGATTATGTCTACCCGACCGTGGTGGATACCAACTTTCAGGGTTGGTGGGCGTCGACTCAGCACGACCGCGTTCGCAGCTGGACCTATGATGGTTTGCAGTATTATGGTCCCTGTGTGATTAATTGCACGAACGACTGGGGCGGTGCCTTTTCCTATCATACCGGCGGCATGCATGCCAGCCTGGGAGACGGTTCCGTGCGATTTCTGAGTGCGAATATTGACAAGGGAACGTTTCGTTCCCTGATCAGCAAACAGGATGGTCAGGTTGTGGGCGAGTTCTAACGAAGGTTTGATTTCAGGCTGCTGAAGAAACGGTGTGTTCAGAGATTTGAGGGAGACGCTTTTAATGTATCAGAGACTGGCCGGTTCGCTGGCTGTATTGTGTCTTGCTGTGTGCAGCGGGTGCAGTGGAACCGAGTACGAGACGATTACGACAAACGCCGTGACCGGTCGACTGACTGTAAATGGTGCACCCGCGACCGGGGCAACGGTCAGGTTCCATCCGGAATCACCTCAGCCCGGCGCCAAATACCCGCTGCTTCCCAGTGGGAAGGTTGATGCGGAAGGCGTCTATCAACTGACAACCTATGAAGGCGATGATGGCGCACCGGCGGGCGCTTATACGGTGACCATTGAATGGCCCGATCGGAACTGGCGACCACCCAGCGGGGGTATGCCACCTCCGCCTCCTGACCGGTTGCAGGGCGTGTATGCCGATCCCAAAAAATCGACCATTCATATGAAAGTGGAAGAAGGAGCGAATGAAATGGAGCCGATCGTGCTGGAGAATGTCAAGATCCTGAAAGGCTCTTCTCTGAATTGAGTGATTGAGCCTGAGGGTTCCCGGGAGATTCATTTATGCTGAACCATCGGCTGCGCAGGCTCTGGGTGATCACGCACCGCTGGCTCGGTTTAACCGTGGGGCTGCTGTTTGTCATCATCGGGTTGACGGGCAGTCTGCTTGTGTTTCATCACACGATTGATGAATGGCTCAATCCTCAACTCCTGCTGTCAGCAGAAAGTGATGCACCACACTCTGTGGATGAAGTTCTGGAAGCGGCAGAATTGAGTGTCACCGAACCGGGGTTGCAGCTGTTTTTTGCAGACCCGCCACGATCATCGGCGGGTGTCTGGACTGTCTGGTTTCGTAATACAGAGGACCAGGAAGCAGGATTCACCCAGGTTTATGTCGATCCCTCAACAGCCCGGGTGACGGGGCAGCGTGTCTGGGGCGAATACCTGGTGACGTGGCTTTACAGCCTGCATTACAAGCTGCTGTCAGGTAGATCAGGCGAAATTATTGTCGGCTTGTGTGGTCTGATTCTGATGTTCTCGGTCGCCAGCGGAATCTATCTGTGGTGGCCGCTCTGGCGACACTGCTGGCGAGCTGCTTTTGCAATACGCAGCGGGCGCCGCTTTCAGTATGACCTGCATAAAAGCACGGGCGTGATTGCGGCGGTGCTGCTGCTGGTGATATCCTTTTCTGGCGTCTACATGATATTTCCGGCCTGGATCAGACCGTGCGTGCTGGCGGTTCTGGATGATGGTCAGCCGCGTTCTGAAAATAAAAAATCAACGGCCGTGACTGCGGGAAATCGGATCGATGTCAGCCGCGCGACTGCGATCGCTCAGTCTGTTTTTCCGGAAGCCGAGTTCAAACGTGTCAAACTTCCTTCCCAGTTGAAAGATTCTTTTGAGGTGCGACTGCGACAGCCAGGGGAAGTGAGGAAGAGTTCGGGTAACAGCCGTGTCTGGATTGATCAGTTCAGTGGAGAAGTGCTGTCGGTCCGCGACTGGAATGAGCGTTCGGCGGCGGACGCTTTTTTTGCCTGGCAGTTTCCACTGCATAATGGGGAGGCCTTTGGTCTGGTTGGTCGCTGGATCGTGTTTGTGTCCGGTTTGATGCCTGCGGTACTCTATGTCACCGGTCTGCTGGTCTGGTGGCGGAGACGGCGCACACGCAGATCACAGGTTACGCCTTCACTCAAGCTGCAGGAATCAACATGAAAACACAGGCTGTCCTTCTTTTTTTACTGTTCCTGATCACTGGTGGATGTCAGCAGCAGGCAGAGTCTGTGTCTGGACCAGTGACGGAAAGTTCAACAATCACGGTGACCGATCTGGCGGGCCGGGAAGTCACGCTCAAGCAACCGATCGAGCGGATCATTCTGATGCGCAGCCTGGGCATTTATGAACTGGCGGCAGTGCTGGGAGATGAAGTCGAAGAGAAGCTGGCAGGCTGGGATTCATCTTTGAAAACCGGGGATTTGGATACATACGAAAAATATATAGAGCGGTATCCACGTCTGGAAGAAACGACGATTCTGGGTGATATCCTGCGAGACACAGTGAGTGCCGAAGCCGTTCTGGCTTTGAAGCCGGACCTGGTCATCATGAATACGTACATGTTGAACCGTGGTTCCAAAACGGTGGGACGACTGGAACAGGCGGAGGTGCCGATGCTGTTTCTGAAGTCGGAAGATCCGTTTCGTGATCCGCAGCAGAGTATACGTCTGCTGGGTCAGGTTCTGGGGAAAGCAGAGCGGGCCAATGCGGCAGCAGACTGGATCGATGCTGAACTGCAGCAGGTCTTCAGTAAACTCAAAACGATTGAGGGGCCTGTGCCGACCATCTACCTGGAGGCTGGCACCCGGGGATCAGAGAAATACGGTAATACATTCGGCGAAAATCAACAGGGACAGACAGTCAACTGGGGGAGTGTGCTGGCACAATTGCGATGTGAAAATATCGCCGCCGGCTCGGTCTCCGGTTTATATGGCATGGGAGTGATTCGACCGGAGTTTCTGCTCACCGCCGACCCTGATGTAATAGTGATTACGGGCGCGCACTGGACCGCATTTCCGGAGAGTCTGCAACTGGGTTATACCGCCGATCCCGCTCGCGCCGCACGGCAACTGGCAGCATTCACGAAACGGCCCGGCTGGTCGGAGCTGACTGCGGTCAGGCAGCAGCGGGTGCATGGCATTCATACACGGTTTGGCAGCCACATTATGAGTTTTGCAGCAGCGCAGCAGCTGGCACAATGGTTGTATCCCGAGGAGTTTCAAGATTGGAATCCGAAACAGCGGCTGCAGGAGTTTCACCAGAAGTTTATGCCCGTTGAGATGAGTGGAACCTGGATGCTCAGCCTGGACGGTGATTGATGCAGGGCACCACAGCAAACGATCTCAATCAGGCATATGAGCGTCTGGGCCGACGTCGGTTGGCTGTCGTGGTGACAGTAGTCATGCTGGTGCTGGTATCGTTATTTCTGGATGTCATTACGGGTCCCGCAGCGTTGTCTTTGCCGGAAGTCCTGACGGCCCTGTTTCAACCGGGATCTGTGAGCGAAGCAACTCAGACGATTGTCTGTACGTTCCGCCTGCCGACAGCGTTGATGGCGGTCTTCGTGGGTGCTTCACTGGGAATCGCGGGTGCGGAAATGCAGACGATTTTGAATAATCCCCTGGCCAGTCCTTATACACTGGGCGTTTCTGCTGCTGCCAGCTTCGGTGCCGCGCTGGCGCTGGTATTGGGTTCCGGGATGCTGGCCTGGACGACCACCGTTTTTGTGCCTGTGAGTGCGTTCGTGTGCGCGATGTTTTGTTCCCTGTCGATTTTTGCCATTGGTCGGATCAGAGGCGCATCGACAGAGACGATCATCGTCGGTGGCGTTGCGCTGCATTTTATTTTCAGTTCGGGTGTCGCATTCCTGCAATATATGGCTTCCGAAGATACCCTGGCGGCCATCGTGTTCTGGATCTTCGGAACTCTGCAGGGAGCGAACTGGCAAAAACTGGCGATCATCGCCGTGGTGATGGCGGTCACGACGGGTTTATTGATGTCGCGCGTCTGGCAGCTGACTGCGTTACGACTGGGAGAGAGCCATGCCCGCAGCCTGGGAATCAATACGGAACGACTGCGGCTGCAGACTTTGATTCTGGTCTCAATACTGACGGCAACCGCGGTCTGTTTTACCGGGGCCATCGGCTTTATCGGCTTGCTGGCACCGCATCTGGCGCGAATTCTTGTCGGTGAAGACCAGCGTTATTTCATCCCGTTATCGGCTTTGAGCGGTGCTTTTCTCGTTTCCGTCGCCGCTTTGATTACGAAGCTGCTGATACCGGGGACGATCTTTCCGATCGGAATTGCCACCGCGGCCATTGGGGCGCCCTGCTTTGCGGCATTGGCCCTGTGGAAAAGGAGGTCGTACTGGTGATACTCGAAGCCTCTGATATCTCATTCAGCTATGGTTCCCATCAGGTGCTGGAAGATGTGAATCTGCAACTGAAACCGGGTATGACGGCAATCATCGGCCCCAATGCCGCGGGCAAATCGACGCTGTTGAAGTGTCTGAGTGGTATGCTGCGACCGAAAGGAAAAGTTCGCCTGGAGGGAATCACATTAACGACTCTCAAGCAGGAACAGCTGACGCGGCAGATTAGTTTTCTACCCCAGGAATTCAATACGACAGCCGTGCTGACCGTCTATGAAACGGTTTTGCTGGGACGCGTCCATCAACTGGGTTGGCGCGTCTCTGACGTTGATACGAGAATCGTCAATCAATTAATGCAGGAGATGAAACTGACTGATATCGCAGATCGCTATCTGAACGAATTAAGTGGAGGGCAACGGCAACTGGTGGCAATCGCCCAGTCTCTGGCTCGCGAGCCATCTGTATTATTGCTGGATGAGCCCACATCGAACCTGGATCTGCGGCGACAGTATGAAGTCTGTACTTTGATTCGCAGGCTGACTGATTCGCGGGGAATCAGTACGGCGCTGGCGGTTCACGATCTGAACCTGGCGTCACGATATGCGGACTGGGTATACGTCATTCAGAATGGCAAGCTGCGTTGTGGAGGTGAACCGCAGAGTGTACTCACTGAAACCTTGATTGCGGAGGTCTATGGAGTGGAGGCGCGTGTGACGATCGGCCAGGAAACGCGACCGGTGATCACGGTGCTGGGACCGGTTCCCGTTGCTTCTTCGGATTTTCAGTCAGAGCGGGATGCAGGCAACGATGTTTAATGCGACTCACATGATCCTGCGGTTTTACCTGTATTCTTTTTTTAAGAATCTGCGCTTTGCTGATCCGTTTCTGATTCTGTATTTTCTGGAACTGGAGTTGTCCTATTCAGAGATCGGCCTGTTGCTGGGGCTGCAGCACCTGGTGACGGTACTGCTGGAATTTCCGTCGGGGATTTTTGCAGATCACTGGGGACGGCGTCGCGCCACCGCTTTGTGTTTTGCTTTTTACACACTGTCATTCTGCGGATTTGGCATGACAGGCCAATTGACAGAGGTCCCCGTGATATTCTGGCTGGGGGGCTGCCTGGCGTTGTTTGCTTTGGGCGAAGCGCTGCGAACCGGCTCGCATAAGGCCATTATGCTCGATTATCTGGACTCGACGGATCAATCGGCTTTAGCGACGCAACTGTTAGGACGGACTCGCTCGGTATCAAAAATAACGTCTGCGACAGCGGCTGTTTCGGGAGGCGTCTTGCTGGCCTGGTCGCGTGATTATGGATTACTGTTTTATCTTTCCGCGGGGGCTGCTGTCTGTGGTTTCCTGTTATTATTAACGTACCCCCGCGCACTGGAGGGCGATTCCTTTCGCGCCCGCCAGTCCACGTCAGTGAGTTCGGAAGAGAGTCTGCGAAAGCCGTTTCGAATGATGTGGCAGCAAGCCAATTTTCGCAGACTGTTTATTCAGTCTGTCCTGTTTGAGAGTCAGCTGAAAATGATTCTGAAGTATTTTACACAACCATTTCTGAAAACCGGGCTGGCCCTGTTCGGGATTCCAATTATTCCTCCCGCCGGTGTAAGTGGATTAGCAAGCGCGGGGGCAATCTGGGTCGGACTGAATGAGTTTCTGCGCGACAGCCTGGGAGCGCTGGGGGCGCGGTTCAGTCCCGGTTATGAACTGCAGGCAGGCAGTCGAAGCCACGCGTTGAATCGGATCTATCTCGTGGGATTTTTTGCGGTGTTATTTCTGGCAGGCTGTGCTGTGAACCTGAAGTGGGGTCTGTTGCCCGGTTTGTTGTTGTTGATGGGATTGACACTCTTACAGAATCTGCGACGTCCGATTTTTGTCAGTGCCCTCAATACTCAGATGCTCAAAACAGAGCGGGCCTCGGTACTCTCGCTGGAAAGCGTCTCCCGCGCTGTGACCGTGGCAGTGCTGCTGCCTCTGTTTGGACTGGCGGCTGATCAGTTTGGATTGCTGGCGGTCTGGATACTGGCAGCGGTGATTCTACTGGTCGGTTTTCTGTTTCAGATTCGACTGGAAGAGGTGTCCCGGCAGGAATCGCCGGGCTGACACATCGAAGTAGAAATGGAGTATTATCCGGGCATAGAACTAACCGGGCATGGAACGTAGTCATGAAAATAACCAGAGTAGAAAAGAGGCAGACCAGCAATGACGCAGGACGACGAACTAAAGCAGATATTTCATAGTGGCTGGACCAATCCGAATGTGGTTTCACATCGGGTCGAGCGATTCATCAAAGGGGAATTCGGATTTCCACTTTCACGCACCGCGTGGCTGGAGGTTCTTCGCCAGTCGGTTCCCGGCGAAGCACGCCGCAAGATTGCGGATATGGGAACCGGTCCGGGAACGATTGCGCAATTATGGGCAGAACTGGGGCATGAGGTCACAGGAGTGGATTTTTCTGCCACGATGATTTCTGCGGGGCAGGCAGCTGCGAAAGAGCGAGGGCTGACAGTCGATTTTGTCGAAGCCGATGTGGAAGCACCACCATTTCCGGAAAATACATTTGATGTCATTTCCAGCCGGGCCGTGCTGTTCACACTGCCACATCCCGGTTATGCCGTGGCGCGGTGGACCCGACTGCTCAAGCCGGGAGGATCGCTGGTACTGATCGGCGAAAATAACCCCACCGATCCGGAGAAGTTGAAGCGTCAGTATCGACCCGCTCCCGGCTGGGAACCGGATGAAGCCTATCGCAGAGCTTTGGACAAATTGCCGTTTCGCAGTCATACGGATGAAATGGTGCGGGTTGTGATGGAGGCAGCAGGTTTACGGAATATTCGCAGTATGCCGATGCAATCGGTAATGGATGCGCGGTCTGAACATGAAAAACAGGACCCGGAATATGGTGTGTTACAGGGAACGCCATATGTTCTCACCGGTCAGCGTATAGAGGACATGGAGGGTTGATTTTCTGATTGTTTGAGAGTCCTTTTTCCGCGAATAGAACAAGGAAACTGCTCGACATTACCTGCCCCTGAGATATAATCATATCATGATTCATTGTTTTAACCGCCCTCCTTCAGCTTGCCTGTTCTGCCTCCTGTTAACACTCATTTTTGCGGGATGTGAACGTAGTGATTCGGCTCCTGTTTCTCAGACAGGTGAGACGCTACCGGTCTTGAATGTGGAGACACTGGAAGTGACCGAACAGATCTGGCCGCGCATCGTGCGGAGCCAGGGAAGTCTCTATCCTGATGAAGAAGCCACACTCGGGATCAAAGTGGAAGGACGTGTTTCCCAGGTACACGTCGATCTGGGAGATGTAGTCAAGCCTGGAGATCCCCTGGTCACGGTGCATCAGGATGATTTCAAATTGCGGGTCGAGCAGGCGGAAGCACAACTGGCACAAGCCCGCTCTGCAGTGGGCCTCAAGCCCGGTGATTCTGTCGATAACCTGGTTCCGGAAAAATCACCTCCTGCCAAAGAACAGCAGGCAGAATGGGACGAGGCGAAAGCCAACCTCGAGCGTGCCCGCGTGCTGTTTAATAAGAAGGTGATGGGGCAGGCCGAATACGATCAGATTGTATCGCTCGAACGCGTGGCTGCAGCCCGCTACGATTCTGCACTCAATGGCGTGCGTGAAAAGATGGCGAATATCACCGTGCAGCAGGCTCAGCTGGATCTGGCACAGGAAGACTTGAATAATACCGTCCTGAAAGCCTCTTACACCGCAGTGGTTCAGAAACGACTCGTGGCCCCTGGCAGTTATATCAAGATGGGGGACCCGTTGCTGGTGCTGGTGAGCATTGATCAACTACGTTATCGGGGAACCGTTCCTGAGCGGGTCTCGACGCAACTGAAAGTGGGGCAGCCTGTCGAACTGGAAATCGAATCCCTTGATACGAAACAATCGAAGGTGACACGGATCAGTCCCTTTCTCGATCAGATGAGCCGCGCCCTGCTGTTTGAAGCGGTCGTCGATAATTCCGAGCGTGCTTTACGGGCCGGTCTGTTTGCGGAAGGGCAGGTTATTGTCGATCCCGATCAGAAAGCCCTGGTGGTCCCCCTGTCCGCCGTGGTTCAGTTTGCCGGAACCGAGAAAGTCTGGAAAGTCGAAGATGGCAAGGTGAAGATGCAGGAAGTATTGCTGGGCGAACAACGGGGTGAGCGTATTCGCATTTTAGAAGGCCTGCAGCCGGGAGATCGCATTTTAATGAATGCCCGGGAAGGGCGGCCCGGCATTCTTGCTGATACCAAAACGCTGCCGACGGCAGTACAGAAAACACAAATTTGAGTTCCTTCTGAAAATCGAATTCTGCTTTTGAAAAAGGGAATCGACGTTGTACGGGTTAGCGGAAATCTGTGTCAAGAGGCCAGTCTTCGCCTTAATGCTGATCATGGCATTAGTGGTAGCGGGGGGCGTTGCGTTTCCCGAACTGGGTGTTGACCGCTTCCCGAACATGGATATGCCCTCGATATACATTCGCACCAATTATCCTGGTGCAGCGTCACAGGAGGTCGAATCCGAAGTCAGCGCAGTCATTGAAGATGCCGTCGCGACAGTAGCCGGCATCGATGAACTGCGTTCCATTTCCCGCGATGGACGTTCGTTTGTCATCATCACTTTCAATCTGAATCGTAATGTGGATGCGGCGACTCAGGATGTTCGCGATGCGGTCTCGGGGGCAATGAATTTACTTCCGCCGAACATCGACCCCCCGATTGTGCAGAAACGTGATCTGGAATCATCGCCCATCATGACGCTGGCAGTCTCGGGCCCCCGAACTTCACGCGAACTCTATCTGTTTGCAGACCGCTATGTCAAAAATGTGATCGAGTCTTCACCGGGTGTCGGCGAAGTTCAGATTGCCGGTGCTGCAGACCGGGCAGTGAAAGTCGACATTGATGCCGACCGCCTGGCCGCCTATCAGATGTCGATCTTACAGGTGCGCGATGCGCTGGTCAGGCAGAATACGGAAGTGCCCGGCGGAAGGCTGGATCAGGGCTTCCGCGAACGTTCACTGCGGACCATGGGCCGCGTTGCCGATTCCGATCAATTTCCTGAACTGGTCGTGGATACCATCAATGGCACCCCCGTGCGTCTGGCTGACCTGGGAACGGTGACTGATGCGACAAAAGAAGTTCGCACGATCGCGAGACTGAATCAGAAACCTGCCGTCGTGCTGGAGATTCAGAAACAATCGGGTGAAAATACCGTCGCTGTGGTGGAAGGCATCAAAGAAATGCTGCCCCGCAGCCAGGATCTTCTACCCGATGATGTTAAGGTCAGTATCGTTCAGGATCAGTCGCGCTATATTGTGACTGCTTTGCATGAACTCGAACAGCATTTGATCTCCGGCAGTATCTTAGCCTGTATTACCGTGTTGATCTTCATGCGTTCCTGGCGTTCGACCGTGATTGCTTCGGTGGCAATTCCCGCTTCGATCATTTCGACATTCGCATTTATGAAACTCTTCGGTTTTACCCTGAATAACGTGACCATGCTGGCACTGGTACTGATGGTCGGGGTGGTCATCGATGATGCGATTGTCGTTCTGGAAAACGTCTTTCACTGCATCGAAGAAAAAGGGATGTCCCCTCGCGAAGCAGCGATTGTGGGGACGAAGGAAATCGGGCTGGCGGTACTGGCGACCACAATTTCGCTGGTGATCGTCTTTCTGCCTGTCTCGTTTTTATCCAGTGTAACCGGTCGACTGCTGTTTCAGTTTGGCTTGACGGCGACGGTGGCGATTCTGGTTTCGATGCTCGTCAGTTTCACTTTAACACCCATGATGTGCAGCAAGCTGCTGCGTCCCGAAACCCCCAGTCCGGATGGCCCGGGCTCACGATCCGGGTTTTATCATTATGTTGAAACGTCCTATCTCTGGATCCTGAAACTGTCGCTGCGATTTCGCTGGCTGGTGTTACTCATTTCGGTGGGGGTCATACTGAGTAATTATCCGCTGTATCATCTGGTGAAACAGGACTATATCCCGCTGAATGTTGACGAATCGGAATTTGAGGTTCGGCTCGAAGCCCGCCAGGGGGCAACGCTGCAGTCGATGAACCAGGTAATTGGTCGAGCAGAGGAAGAATTGATCAACACGGGAGGGGTCGAGACACTTCTGCTGACCGTTGGCTCCGGAGGTTTTGGCGATGTGAACCGGGCGAGTATCTTCGTGCGTCTGACCGACAGCGAACAACGTACTTTTTCTTTCGGCCGATTTTTCAGTGGATTGCTTCACGGGGATCTCCATGCGGCGTTTCGGGGTAACTTTACGCAGCGGGAAAAAATGGCGGAAGTCAGAAAGAAGCTCAAGAGCATTCCGGACATGCGGATTTCCGTACGAAACCTGACCTCATTGCGCCAGGGAGCACCCGTTGATATCGACTTCTCGATTACGGGGCCTGACATTGATGGCCTGCTGGACTTCAGTAATAAATTACGCGAAAAAGTGAAAACAATTCCCGGCATCGTCGACGTCTATTCCACGCTGCAGATCGATAACCCGGAACTGCTGGCACGCATTGATCGAGAACGGGCGGCTGCACTGGGCATCGATGTGCAGGAAATTGCGGATACACTGCGGGTTGCCGTGGGAGGAGATGACCGGGTCTCCCGTTACCGGGATCGAACTGTGGACGATGCCTACGATGTGGAACTGCGACTGGTGGGGCTGGATCGCGGCGATGTTCAGTCCATTTCACAGTTGTACGTCCGGACTTCCCCCCAGGCGATCCCAGGCTCATCCACTTCCTCTGCGGGAAAAAGTCTGGCCCGCATTGATAACGTCGTGGACTTCGAATTTAATACTGCTGCCTCCCGGATTGACCGTCTGAATCGACAACGCATGATCGCCGTGCGGGCGAATATGGCTTCGGGTTATGCCCTCGGGGACGGCATCGCTGCGATCAACGCTGCTGCTGAAGAGATCGGAGTCCCGGAAGGATACAACACCATGGTACTGGGCGGCGGTCGGGAACTGGAGCGCACGCTGGGAGATTTTGGCTGGACGATGGTTCTGTCATTCATTTTCATGTACATCGTGCTGGCGGCTCAGTTCGAGAATCTGGTGCACCCGCTGGTGATTCTACTTTCGTTACCCCTGGCTGTGCCCTTTGGATTATTGAGCCTGCACTGGGGAGGCGAAACGCTCAACCTGTATTCCGCGCTGGGGATTCTGGTCTTATTCGGCGTCGTGAAAAAAGCCGCCATTCTGCAGATCGATCATACCAATGCGCTGCAACTGCAGGGCTTTCCCCGCTACCAGGCGATTCTCCAGGCGAACCGTGACCGTCTGCGTCCGATTCTGATGACAACGCTCTCGTTCGTAGCGGGTCTGCTGCCTCTGTTAATTGCCACCGGTCCGGGAGCCGAAGAACGCCGCTCTATCGCTGTACTGGCAGTCGGTGGCCAGACTCTTTCGCTGCTGTTGACGCTCTTGGCAATTCCCGTGCTGTATACGTTCTTTGATGATCTCTCCGCATTTTTCACGCGTCCCAGAACCAAAGTCGCGGAACAGCCAAAGCTGGAGCATGTGAAAAAAGAAGTGCCTGTGATACCCAGGTAGAAACTTCATTGCTAGTGAAGTGTCATTTTTAAATTTTGGGTTGATAGATATCACGAGAGTGCGACAGCGGAGCACGTAAACAACACACCCAACCCTCAATTTCTAGCTTGACAAAGCACTGGACTGTGTTCAGATTTACTGTAGCGTCTCGAAGGTTATCTAGACCGGTCACAATAGATAGAGAGACGCGAGGGTTAAACAGGGTGCGTCCTGAAATGGGACGAACCTGCCGCAAAATGAAAATGCGGTGAAACGTAATAATGCTCCTCCTTTTAAGCTGTTCGTCCGTGAAGCAATCATTTCTCTCAGCCTGCGTGCTACTGTTTTGTTTATCATCATCCCTGCTTGCGGAAGACCATGGCAAACTGATTTTTCAGGATGATTTCGAACGCAATGAATCGCAGGAAACAAAAGATGAAATCGGCAAAGGCTGGGGAACCAACAGCCGGTCTCGGGCCGCTGGCAATAAGCAGGTCGACCTGAAAAACGGGGCGATGTATATCTCTATGCATAAAGTCGCGGACCATGCAGTCTCTGTCACGCATCCTGCGGAATTTCAAGATGGCTCCGTTGAATTGCGATTCATGCTGGAGAACGAAAAGGACAGCCTGGGACTCAATTTTGCCGATCTCAAATACAAAAAAGTGCATGCGGGACACTTGTTTGTGGCGAAAGTCAGTCCGCGTTATGTCGAGCTGACCGACCTCAAAACCGGGAACATGGATTTAAAAACCCGCGAACTGCGTCTCGCTCAAAAGCTGCCACCCGAACTGCAGGAAGCGTTAAAGGCCAAGCGGAAACGATTTCCGGTCAAACTCAAAACCGGTCAATGGTACACGCTGCTGGTAACCGTCAACGGTGATCAGCTGACTGTCAAAATTGACGGCGAAACCATTGGTTCCTTTTCATCGGAGGGGATGGCCCACCCGACCAAGCGTTTGCTTCGACTGGCGGTCCCCCGGAATGCTGTGGTCGATGATGTGAAGATTTATGCCAAAACAATGCAAGAGTGACACTTCACTTATCTGTCAGACGAATGTTGGAGCACCCGGATTCTGAAATCATCTTGCATGTTAAATGCGTGAGACATACCATATTAATGAATTTTCTGATGTTTCCTCAGCTCTCAGAAAGGAACAGGTATGCCAGCCAGATTTCAGATTCAACAGGCGCGGAACGGCAAGTATTATTTTCACCTGCTTGCGAATAACGGTGAAATTATCCTCGCCAGCCAGATGTATGCTTCCCGAGCCTCGGCGAAGAAGGGGATTCTTTCGGTGCAGACTAATGCAGCCGATCCCAGTCGCTATGAACAACTGGTGAATAAAGCGGGGCAGCATTATTTTGTCCTGAAGGCGAAGAATTCTCAGGTTATCGGAACCAGTGAAGGTTATGCCGCGACGACCGGAATGAAAAACGGGATCAAATCTGTTTCCCAAAATGCGCCCAAAGCGATCACGGAAAATATTATTGTCAAGACCTGATGCCTGCGCTTAAGCCGACCCGCAGGGGTGTTTACTGTCTGGTAGACCTGCAAATTAAGTTCGCCCCGACCGGCGGCAGGTGAATGCGTTGAATTCAAAAAAAAGGCTGCTTACTGGAATGAGTAAGCAGCCTGGCTGTTGTTACGCGTCTCTGCCTGTCAGGTCAATCCTGGAAGAAGGGATGCTGTGCATCGCCGGCGCTGATCAGGTAGGCGATCAGGTCGAGGATTTCGTCTTTGGTCATGCGGGCAAACAGATCGGCGGGCATGGGGGACGTTTTGGAAACGACCAGTTCATCAATCGTCTTGCGATCAATGTTGACCCGTTTATTAGGATCGGTGAGGTCGGTATTCAAAGTCATGTTATCTCCACTCAGGTTGACGACGACACCGGTGTGGACTTTGCCGTCTTCTGTCACAACTGAGATCGCGGAGAACTGTTCGTTGATGACTTTGCTGGGGTTGATCACCTGGTCCAGCAGATCGTGGGGAGAGTACCGTCGTCCGGCGGAAGTCAGGTCGGGGCCGGTCATGCCTCCCTGGTTGCCGAAGCGATGGCAGGCGTAACAGCCTGTTGCAGCAAACATTTTCTGGCCGTTAACGAAGTCCCGTTTCTTCATTTCTTTACCGGCAGCTGTGGAGAGTTCTTCGAGCGTCCATTTGGTAGTGGGACGTCCGGCGAAGACTTCACCCAGATTTTCGAGAGCGGATTTCTTCTCTGGTTTCTTTGTCAGGATTTCAGCCAGTTCGGTCTTTTGTTCTTCGCTGAGGGAATCGACTGCGTCGGTCCGAACAAACTCGATAAATTTATCGAAGCTCGCGCCCCCTTTATAGTTGGCCGCTTTCAGGAACCATTCGAAGTACGCTTTGTGAAGCTCAGGAGTCCAGCCGGCCTGCAGCATGCGAATCGAGCGTGCGTACTGCATCTGCTCTTCCTGGGTCGGAGCCGACTGAATCAACGCGATTGCTTTTTCAGCGACGGTGGGTGACTGCAGCCAGGCGAGTGTTTCGCATAACAGCCAGTTTAGCTTAGGTGATTTTGCAGGGAACAGCGGGTCGAATTTATCAATCAGCTTTGCTACCGTTGCGTCATCGGGACGACCAAAGCGGTTTAAGATAATCTGCAGGGTGCGTTGCAGGGTCAGTTGTTGAGTCAGATCGAGCTTCGCATCATCAAGATTAATGACGGCGGACAACAGTCTGTCCCGCATGGCGGTATCGACTTCGGGAGTCTGCTCGTTGCGATGTTGAGGACAGACGCCTGTCACGCGGGCCAGTGCCAGTAAGGCTTCGACCTGTCGGGCAGGATCAGATTCGGTTAACGCTTTTTCTGCCCATGAATCGGTGGGCTGATGCTCAACGGCTGTGCGGGCGGCAAAGCGGATGAAACGGTCTTTGTCAGCGAGATAAGGCCAGGCGACTTCGATTGCCTGCGGATCCTGTTTACCGTGAAAAGCTTCCAGGGTATGCCGCGTTTCGCGCGCTTTATTTTTGGTCGGTTTTGCCTGAACAGGCTCGGTTGATTCATCGCCCACATAAGTGACACGGTACAGACCGGACTGCACACGACGTCCGCCGATCGTGAAATACATGGCGCCATCCTGGGGACGGATAATCGCATCGGTAATCGGCAGTGGGGCACCGGTTACGAATTCTTCTTTGGTAGCGGTATAGGAAGAACCTTCCGGTTTGAGGTGGATGGCATAAAGTTTGCCCCAGCTCCAGTCGAGTGCATACAGCGCGTTCTGGTACTTCGCAGGAAATTTCGCGCCGTAGCCGAAAGTCATGCCTGTCGGCGAACCAGGTCCGATATCAAGCACACCGGGCAGGTTGTCAGCATAAAAGGGAGGGCGTTTACCGGCGCCGTTGCGCCAGCCGAATTCTGCGCCGCTGGTGACGTGACAGATTCGCGTGGGGCGATACCAGGGGGTGTTGAAATCGTATTCCATGTCGGCATCGTAGGTAAACAGTTCGCCATCGCGGTTGACGGCGGCATCGAAAATGTTCCGGAATCCGGAGGCATAGGCTTCGAACTTCTGGCCATCGGGGGAAACACGATAGATGATTCCGCCGGGCGCCAATACACCCCGGTTGTGACCTCGTCCATCCGGCATGCTGGGCAGCAGGTGATCTTCTCCCCAGACCTGGCGGACGGGTGAGCTGTCGGCCAGTACGGGAGGAATGGTGTTATTTCCGGTGACCAGGTAGAAGGCTTCGCCATCGGGAGTGGGCATTAAAGCGTGTACGCCGTGATCGCTGTGCGATTCGACTTCCTGCAGTAACTCCACCTGATCGAGTTGATCGTCGCCGTTACTGTCGGAAATACGATACAGGCCTGAAGCGATTTTTCGCTCATAGTCGTTCACGCCGACATAGAGTGCACCGTCGGACCAGAGCATGCCGTTGACACCCCGAATACCGGCGGGAACTTTCTCCACATCTTCTGCTTTCACTTCTTCTCCCGCGGGAGGGAGGGTGATGCGATAGAGTCCGCCGTACTGATCGCTGACCAGCAGGCGTCCTTTATCGTCTGTGCAGAGGTTGACCCATGAGCCCTGA
Organism: Gimesia sp.; assembly: GCA_002706765.1. GTDB lineage: Bacteria > Planctomycetota > Planctomycetia > Planctomycetales > Planctomycetaceae > Gimesia. The sequence continues at coordinate 137,724 of PAJV01000058.1, read as the reverse complement.
TCCTCGCCGGGAACCGAGTAAAGCAGTTCTACTTTGAACCCTTTGGCGGCTGAGATGCGGTCGATGGGGGTGGCTTTGTTACCACCAATGGCGGCTCCGACTTTTTTCTCAGGAGCCGGTTTTTTGGGTTTTACTTTTTTTTTTCGGGTTTCAATTCTTTGATTTTAATGTTCCGCCAGCTGACCTGTTTCCCGACTTTTTCAGGATGATTGCCAACGCCATGCACCTGCAGGGCGATGAATCCTTCTGAGGTCAGGTCATCTTTCAAGTCAGCAGCAGGCACACCATTGATCCAGGTCTTGATCGAGTTGCCCCGACAGACGATACGGTAATGATTCCATTCGTTCTGCTTGAAAGCTTTCTGGGCGGCTTTGTTGTCAGCGAGGTTATTTAACCAGCCCCGACGCCCTTCATCATAAATGCCGCCTGACCAGGCGCGATCAGAGGGGTCGATTTCGACCTGGTATCCGTGCACGCGACCGGCGGGAACTTTGATTTTCTTTTCCTTGCCGTCTGCGTTTTTGGTTTCGAGGACCTTGTCTTCATCGTAGACATTGCTGCGAATCTGGATCCCCGAGTTCAGCAGCGGGTCGACTTTGAAATCCACCTGCAGTTCGAAGTCGCCGTAGATCTTTTCGGTGCAGAGAAAACTGTTGGGCGTTTTGGGGACAGAAGTTCCGACGATCGTATCATCAACGATCTCGTATTCGGCTTTACCGCCATGCTGAACCCAGCCATCAAGGTTCTTACCATTGAACAGAGGGGTGAAGCCTTTTTCGTCGGAGTGTGCGGTTGCAGTAAACAGCAATGCGAGGCAGATCGCAGAGAGGGTAGTGTGTCGTTTCATAACGTATCCATCAGGTTATCAGGAATAAAAGGATGACTGGCAATTGACATCATGAACCTGCCAGTCAGTGCAGGAATCGAGGACTTTCGTGAGGACGATCATCTGTCTGTTCAAAGAATCAGCGATGCCGCATCCCGCACACGATTTCTGACAGAAAACAGTGACGCGGAAACACGAATCACGATGATCAGAGTCCATTATGACCAGTACCCGGAGAGGATTCCAGTCAAAACAGGACGTTTTCGGCGGGTTCTCTGTCTGTTCAGAAGGTTACTGAAGAGAGTTAAATATTAAAGTGGACTGCGTTTTGTTACTCAATTATCGCGCGAGGGAATTCTCGACTGTCTCAGCGATCTGACTGTGGTTCGATCCGGTTGAGAATCAGCAGTCGAAAGTCCATGACCTGACTGCCGGGTATTTCCAGTGCCCGCAGAGTTAAGAGGCCTGTCCCTTTGCTTAAGGTGATTTTTCCCAGTGTCATGGGCTGAAAATCTTTGACGAACGATTCGGATCGAACGGCGCGATCTTGTGCTGCTCCGACCAGAGGCGGATCGTGTGCCTGGGTAACCTGTCCCTGCAGTTTGCTGCCATTCAAGCTCAGTTCGACGGTGGATCCGATATCTGATTCCGGACAGGTGTAGTACAGAATGGCTTCGTAAACGCCGGCCTGGTCGACATCCACGTTCCAGGTGATGCTGTCCCGGGTGCTGGTCCAGTGAGAAAAGAAAGAGCAGTTGGGATGCCGGGAAGAGCGTTTGATGCCGCCCTGCGAATTGGCGTCCCGGACTGGCAGCTGCGTCGAGCGTGCGCCTTCATAGCCGATTAAAAACGGACGCTTCTCTTCCGGATAACCGTTCGGCCAGACGGACTGCTTCCAGTCTGCCACCGCCTGTTGTAGCTCGGCCGTCATTTCCGGTTTCTGTTTCGCGATATTATTTCGCTGACCCGGATCGGCGTGCATGTCAAACAGCTCGCCTGTGCGGGACAGTCGATATTGACTGGTGCGGACGCTGACGCGATCGCGGAGGCTGGAGAAAATCATGCGTTCCGGCCAGTCTGGCGCTGAATTCATCATCAGGGGTTTGAGGCTGACACCGTCGATGGGTTTGGGCTCGGGACGCGGGATGCCTGCCAGATCGGTTAACGTGGGGAACAGGTCGATGGCACCGGCGATCTGATTGACTTCATGGCCGGCGGGCAGATGACCGGGCCAGCGAATCACGAAAGGAGAGCGAACGCCCCCTTCATCAAGCGAACCTTTTTTGCCTTTCATATCGCCGTTCCAGCGGACCCCGTTCGGGCCGTTATCGGAGAAATAGATGACGATGGTATCGTCGGTGATGCCCAGGCTGTTGAGCTGCTTCAGAACGCGTCCCACATTCCAGTCGACGTTCACACACATGGCGAGGGCGGCGCGGAGGTGATCGGGCTGTTCTTTCTCAGGCTCACGATGATGCAGTTTGAGTTGTCTGTCTTTAAAACGATCCCAGTATTGATCGGGCACCTGCATGGGAGAGTGAGGGGTGCAGTAAGGGATGTAAGCGAAAAATGGTTTATTGTTATGAACCTGCTGTTCGATGAAAGCCATCGCTTTGTCGGTCAGATCGTCGGTGATGTAACCATTGCCTTTTACGAAGGTACCATTATGATCCAGCATGGGGCTGAAGTAGTGTCCCCAGTGACCGGAAGTGAAGCCGTAGTATTCGTCGAAGCCTTTCGCATTGGGATGGTTCGGGTATTGTGTACCATTATGCCATTTCCCAAAGGCACCTGTGGCATAGCCGGCGGCTTTGAAAGCCTGGGCGATCGTGTATTCATCAGAATTGAAGCGTTCCTGACCAGTGGAGACGCCGGTGGTTCCGGTGCGGGCGTGATAGCGACCCGTGAGGAATGCCGCGCGGGTCGGAGCGCAGACCGCGCCGACGTAAAAGCGGTTGAACTTCACACCTTCTTTTGCCAGTGAGTCGACATTGGGGGTGTGTAGATTGGTGTTGCCGTTATGACTAAGGTCCCCCCAGCCCTGATCGTCGGCGAGGAAGATCACAATGTTGGGATGCTTGCCGGGCTCTGTCGCCGGTCTGGATTGAGACTTTTTCTCAGGTACGTTTTTCTTTTCTGCTGCTGTCAGGCTGCCGGTCAGAATACAGATCAGCAGGGCCAGGGAGATTAATTGTTTCATTGAGAGCCGCTTTGTTAAACAGAGTATGTAGTGGTCACTGAGAAACTGGTTTCATGATACCGGATGCAGGCAGTCGGATCATGTTTGATTCGGGAGAATTCAAAAGTTCGCTGAGATTGGATCGGCCCCGATTTTCTGCTGACTGGGAGGGTAATGTCTCAAAATGATCTCGGGTTGAGTACAGAAAGCAACAAAACCAGAAATCTGTTTTATTCGTTAAATTCTGACTTAAACTGGTTCAGACAGGTCCGTTCCAGCCAGCGACGATTGATTTTCCCGCTTCGTTTGTTTCTTACCCGAAAGACAAAATTCCGGTGATGCGGAATGCCTACTATAATTCGCTGCATTATATCGATGAGCAGATCGGGAAACTGGTCGCGTATCTGGAAACCCATCAGCTGCGAGACAAAACGATACTGGTCCTGGCGGGTGATCAGGGCGAAGCCTTCTATGAGAATGGCTTTCCCACACACGCCGGTCCTCCGTTTGAACCGACGATTCGCACTGCCCTGGTGATCGACGCTCCGGGAAAAATTGAGGCTCAGACAATCGATTATCTCACGCAGGCGATTGATATCGTGCCTGTCATCTGCGGTCTGCTGGATGTTCCCTCGCATCCCTGTTTTCAGGGAATGGATGTACTTTCTCCGGCGAGGCCTGAAATCGATAAGCGGCTGGCGTTCGTGCATTGTCAGTCGACCATCGGAAAGAGTGACGCCGTCATCAGCGGGACCGGCTGGAAGCTGATTCACAATCGCGAGCAGGATTCCACCAGCCTGTACAATCTGCGCGAGGATCCAGGTGAAAAGACGGACGTACTCCAGGCACATCCTGAAATTGCGAAACAGCTGGCCAGACTGCTGCAGCAGTGGCGACGCAGGCAGTTACTCTATTATCAAAACCCGGCCAGCTACGGCTGGTACTATCCGCCGCGCACGCCGAAAGTCACATCGGGGACTGAGCTGCTTGAGGATCATCACGACTGATTGAGATCGGGACGTGGTGCATGCTCGCGGGATATTCGAAGTAGTATGGTTTCAAAGTCTTTGGCGCTCAATGATAAAGTGTCACCAGGCGTTTCTCGTTTCTGCTCTCAATGAGGGGAAGTCTCAAATTTCGGTCTTGTCTGGTTTTTTGCGGCGTATATAATTAGATGTCTAACTAAAAGGGCGGGTGAATATTGATGCTGGAATATGATTTTAAACAGGACTGTGGCTACTGGGTGCATATGACGGCCCATCGACTGGAGAACGCAGTGAATGCGGAGCTGCAGAACGAGGGGATTACGTATCGGCAGTGTCAGATCCTGGCATTGCTGGCTTTGGAAGGAGAGCAGTCGCAGGGAGAACTGGCACAGCGGATGCGTGTACAGCCGCCGTCGATTGTGGTGGTACTGGAGCGGATGGAGCGTGATGGCTTGATCAAACGTGAGGTGGATCCGGAAGATCGACGCAAGCGGATCGTTTCCCCTACGAAGGCCGCACTGCCGGTGTGGAATCGAATTGTGAAATGTTTCCGTGCCGTTCGCAATCAACTGGAACGGGGTCTTTCCGAGTCAGAGGTGAAAGCTCTGCGGAGTATGTTGCAGCGTGTTGATGCCAATCTGGATCATTATTCGGAAGCGACATTGAAGTGTGAATAAAAATCAGTTTTTGTCTGCAGGCCGTTGATGAAGCTCGCAGGTCGTGTAACCAGAGCGTCTCTCGATCTGATATGCGCAATCCAAATGGCCTGGAGACGCTACAGTAATATTAGATACCGTCTAGAATTCGGAGAAAAGAACCCATGCAAGTTAATGGGAAACCGTTCAAGTGGTTCATACTGCCGGGGCTTCTGGCTCTCGTGGGATGTCAGCAGAAAAATGAGTTTGTTGCACCTCCGCCACCCCAGGTGACCGTCAGTTTGCCGGTGGAGCAGGAAGTGCAGGAATACTACTCAACAACGGGACAGACCCGCGCCTCGAAAACCGTTGTATTACGAGCCCGTGTTTCCGGCTATCTGCAGGAAATTCATTTCAGGGATGGTGATCTGGTAGAAAAAGGTCAGCTGCTGTATCTGATTGACCCGGCCCCTTATGAAGCCGAAGTCGCTTCTGCCCAGGCGGCGCAGGAAAAGGCGAGTGCCCAGTTACTTCTGGCCGAACAGAATCTGAAGCGGACAAAAGAACTGGCTGCCAAGAAAGTAGCGACTGCAAATGAACTGGATATCCAGGAAGCCGAAGTTGCCACATCGAAAGCAGACCTGGGAGCAGCAGAAGCCAGATTACAAGAAGCAAAACTGAGTCTGAGTTATACGAAGATTACCGCCCCCTTCGCCGGCCGGATTGGCCATCACATGGTGGATATTGGCAACCTGATACAGATTGGTGAAACGACGCTTGCGAAGATCGAAGCAACCGATCCTATTTATGCTTATTTTACGATCAGTGAGGCTGATTTACTGCGATTTCTGGAAATGGCACAGAAAGGTGAGATCAAAATCAGCGAAGCAGATCCGCTTCGGATTGAACTGGCTCTGGGGGATTCGTCAGATTTTGAATTCGAGGGGAAACTGGATTTTCGTGAATTCGGCGTTGATCCCGAAACGGGGACCACAGAGCGTCGCGCTGTGTTTGATAATACAGACGGAGGTCTGATTCCCGGTCTGTTTGTGCGGGTCCGGGGCAAGGTTGGCGATCCTGCAAAAAAACTGCTGGTTCCGGAAGAAGCGATAGGTTCCGATCAGCGAGGCGACTTTTTGCGGGTCGTGAATGAAAAAAATATTGTCGAGCATCGTGCCGTCGAAACCGGGATCCTGGTGGACGGGAAACGTGTGATTGAGAGTGGCCTCAAACCGGATGACCGTGTGGTCGTGGTGGGTTTGCAGCGCGCACAGCCGGGTAAGGAAGTCAACCCGGAGGACAAGACACCGGAAACGTCCGCGAAATCGGCTGTTTCTCAAGACACGAAAACAGAGAATAAAAAATCAGCCAGTTGATTCGGCTGTCTGATCCATCTGCCTGTCTGGCCTGTTTTTCAGCGCGTCAGGTAAACAGGGAACTCGCCCGCCATTCCCTGATCTGACTACCTGATTCTGCATTAACAGTTCCATTATTATTTATCAGAACGGTTTGTCGTATGTTCTCGAAGTTCTTTATTGAACGACCGATATTTGCCAATGTGATTGCCATCATTACGGTTTTGATTGGTCTGGTCGCTTTGTGGGTCTTGCCGATTGAACAGTATCCGGAGATTACCCCTCCCACCATTCGTGTAAGTACCAGCTACCCGGGTGCGAATGCATCAATTCTGTCCGACACGGTGGCTTCTCCGATTGAACAGCAGGTGAACGGCACGGAAAATATGCTGTATATGCAATCGACGTGTTCCGGCGATGGTTCCTATTCATTAACCGTTACGTTTGAGATCGGCACAGACCTGGATGATGCGCAGGTTCTGGTGCAGAACCGTGTCGCGATTGCAGAACCGCAGTTGCCCGAAGAAGTGCGGCGTCAGGGAGTCACGGTCAAAAAACAGTCGACCAATATTATTCTGGTGCTCTCATTAACCAGTGAAGATCCGAGCATGGATACGCTGTTCCTCTCAAACTATGCGAATCTGCGGATGCGGGACCGCTTGAGTCGTGTACCCGGTGTCGGCGAGGTGACCGTATTTGGTACCGCAAACTACAGCATGCGAATCTGGCTTGATCCCGAGGAACTGAAAGCCCGCAAAATGACCGTGCAGGATGTGATGCAGGCACTGGCCGAACAGAACGTGCAGGTCGCCGCTGGCCAGATTGGTCAACCTCCGACGGAAGATGGTCGGAAATTCCAGTATACCGTAACGACCATGGGTCGATTGAGTGATGCGGAACAGTTCGAAAATATCATTGTCAAGACCGGTGAAGGGACGCGTCTGGTCTATCTGAAAGATGTGGCTCGCGTGGAACTGGGGGGACAGTCGTACGATCAGTTTACGGAAAAGGAAGGGCAGCCGAACGCGAATATCGGAATTTATCAACTGCCTGGTGCCAACGCATTGCAGGTGGCAGAAGATGTCAAAAAAGTGGTCGAGGAAATGGGCGAGAAATTTCCCGAAGGCGTGGAGTACAGTATTCCCCTGAATACGACAGAATTCGTGGAAGCGTCCATTCATGAAGTATATAAAACGCTGTTTGAAGCGGGCATTCTGGTGCTGATTGTGATCCTGGTCTTTTTGCAGGACTGGCGGGCTGTGCTGATTCCGGCGACTACGGTTCCCGTGACAATCATCGGGGCATTTGCAGCCATGTACGCATTGGGTTTCTCGATCAACATGCTGACGCTGTTTGGTCTGATTCTCGCAATTGGAATTGTAGTTGATGATGCGATCGTCGTGGTGGAGAATGCCGTGCATCATATTGAACGGGGCGAACCGCCTAAAGAAGCCACGATCCGGGCGATGTCGGAGGTACTCGGTCCGATCATCGGAATTACGCTGGTCCTGCTGGCCGTATTTATTCCTGCGTCTCTGCTGGGCGGGATCACGGGACAACTCTATCGGCAGTTCGCATTGACGATTGCCGCGACTGCGTTATTGAGTGCAATCAATGCGGTCACATTAAAGCCGGCCCAGTGTGCGCTCTGGCTCAGACCGGTTACGAAGAAGAAGAAATTTATTTTCTATCGCTGGTTTGAAAGTGTGTATGGATATTTTGAGCGGACTTATACGAGCATTGTAAAGCGGCTGGTACGACTGGTCATACCGGTGTTCGTGGTATTCGCGGCGCTGGTAACCCTGGCGGGCTGGTGGTATCTGCGGATGCCAACCGGATTTATTCCGATGGAAGACCAGGGGTATATCCTGATGGCCGTCCAGTTGCCCGATGCGGCTTCGCAGCAGCGTTCGCGGGAAGTGATGAAAAAAGTCGATAACGTGCTGGCAGAAACCGAGGGAGTTGCCAGCTGGATCACCATCGGGGGGCTTTCGCTGCTCGATAACAGCAGTGCCTCTAATGCGGGAACCGTGTTCGCCTCGTTCGATCCATTTGAGGAGCGGGTGGCGAAAGGTATCACGCAGGAAAAAATACTGGCGTCAATTCAACAGAAGCTGGCACCAATTCAGGAAGCAGTCGTGTTTGCGTTTCCTCCACCTCCGATTCGTGGGCTGGGGATGCGGGGTGGATTTGAGATGCAGGTGGAAGACCGCACGGATGCGGGATTACAGGTCCTGCAGGAAGCAGCGCAGGCGATTGTAGCGGACGCGAACAGTCAGTCTGCGTTGCAGGGAGTTACAACTTCATTTCGACCCGGTGTGCCTCAACTGTACCTGGAGATCGACCGCGAAAAAGCGAAAACACTGAATGTACCGCTGGGAAATATCTTCACCACACTGCAGGCTTTTCTGGGCTCGACCTATGTGAATGACTTCAACAAGTTCGGACGGACCTACCAGGTACGGGTCCAGGCGGATCAGGAATTCCGCGCCAAACCCGAAGATATTGAACGCCTGGAAGTCCGTACGAGTGAAGGCAAAATGCTGCCGCTGCGGTCTCTGATTACAATTAAGAAATCCTTCGGGCCTCAGGTAATCAACCGGTACAACCTGTACCCGGCAGCGACTGTTTCGGGCGGGTATCGGACAGGCTACAGTTCCGGTGATGCATTGCGGATCATGGAGCAGATCGCCGATGAGAACCTTTCGAATTCTCTGGGTTATGAATGGACGGGGACGGCATTCCAGGAGAAGCGTGTGGGCAGTGAATCAATTTTCATTTTCGGCGTAGCGATTTTACTGGTCTACCTGGTGCTGGCAGCGCAGTATGAAAGCTGGCTGTTGCCCGTAGCGGTGATTCTGGTGGTTCCGCTGGGATTACTGGGAGCCGTCGCGGCGGTGGCGTACCGCGGGATGGAAATCAATATTTATACACAGATCGGTATTGTGCTGATCATCGCGCTGGCAAGTAAAAATGCGATTCTGATTGTCGAGTTTGCGCGGGACTTACGTCGCCAGGGCAACTCGATTCTCGAAGCCGCCACCGCGGCAGCACAGATGCGATTTCGACCGATTATCATGACCTCGTTCGCATTCATTCTGGGAGTGGTCCCCCTGGTGATCGCGAATGGAGCCGGGGCGGCGGGGCAGCGGGCATTAGGAACAGCAGTCTTCGGCGGCATGCTGGCGTCGACAATTCTGGCGATCTTCTTCATCCCGGTGTTTTATGTCGTGTTCCAAAAACTGGATGAATACCTGCGCAAGAAACCGGAGCCTGAAGCAGAGAAGCAAGTTTCTTGAAATACAGATGTCTCAATTTCTTCGTCGAATTTAAATGCGATTCTGTTTTGCTAATAATAATTGAGTGCCGTACTCGATCAAATTTGAAACGTCGTGGCAATCTTTGTCCCGTAATTCCTGTCGATGCAGTTTAAACAGGAGCGTCACGACTGGATTCAGGATTTTGACACCACGTATGGAAATCGCATGCTGACTTTTGGGCCAGGTGAGGCGTGGATCGCGACGATAGATGACCGTGTCAACGTGGTCATCATAGACCATCAATTGCAGAACCCAGTGAGTTCTCTCTTTGTTTGTTATCCAGATATCGTGTACGTGTGCCGGAACCTCTATACCATTCCAGGCGACAAGCTGACCGGGCGGGTCACAGAGAAATACGCGAGATTGATCGATGGATTTCAAACAGCATATGAGCTCTGAGCGAAAGATGCCGATATCCGTGTCAGCATGTTCCCGGGTTGTTTTATCGAGCAGCCAGTCGATTGAGCATCCACCACACAGAACCCATCTGTTGAAGTCTCCGAGCGTGACTTGAATGTCTGATACGGGAAGCGGTTGCCAACTGTTGTCGGAAGGGATCATGGCTTCACGTCGATTCTGATGCAGCTCAGAACAGCGCCGTCAACGGTTTCGAATCATCGAGCAGATGATAGGGGCGTTCCAGTTTGTCGTAGGCGATGAGGTCGTCGATGCCCATGGCGTGGTAGACGGTGTGTGTGACGTCGGCGGGGGTGACCGGGCTGTTGAGCGGGTATTCGCCGTAGCGGTCGCTGGCTCCGAAGGTCTGTCCGCCTTTGATTCCGCCACCGGCGAGGACGTCGGTCAGGCAGTGCGTCCAATGATCGCGTCCGGCGCCTGATATTCCGCCGGAACGGGGGTCACCAATTTTGGGTTTGCGGCCCATTTCGCTGGTGACCATCACCAGTGTTTCATCCAGCAGTCCACGGTTGGCAAGGTCTTCAATCAAAGCGGAGTAGGCGCGATCGAATTCGGGCAGCAGGTTTTGTTTGAGGCAATTGAAGTTGTTGCCATGCGTATCCCAGCTGCCGGCACTCTTACATTTTTTCCCCAGTTTGTTGAGGTCCCCTTTCCAGAAGACTGTAATGAAGGGGACTTGTGCTTCGACCAGTCTGCGGGCGACCAGCAGGCTCATGCCGTTGATGGTTTTTCCATAGCGTTCCATGGTAGCCTGTGATTCCTGCTCCAGATCGAAGGCAGAAGTGGACTCTGAAGAAAGCAGCAGCGAGAGTGCGCGTTCCTGGTGCCGGTTCATGGTGTTGATTTCGGCGAAGCCATCAAAGTTGCGACGGGCGGTATCGAGCTGTTTCAGAAGTGACATGCGTTCGGTCAGTCGGTCGGCAGTGACATCCCCTTCGAGTGACATGGCCGGGCCGCGGAGCTTGAGCGGTTCTTCGCGCGTGCCCTGAATGTACATGGGGTCGTGTTCCACGCCGATGCGGGCGGCGAACTGACCAGGCCGTGTATAGGGGGCGCGGCTGGGCATGTGCGGGAGTGAAATCGCGTTCGGCAGACTCTTGTGTGAGGGACGTCGCGATGCGACTACCGAGCCCATGTACGGCCAGTCATCCGGCATCGGCGTCCGGTTATTGCCGAGTGTGATAAACGACTGGTCCGGAATGTGTCCGGTCAGATTGTAATAGTATCCGGCGTGATGATCGTTGGTATTCACGGTCGCGCCGACGGAGTTGATGAGGGCCAGGTGATGCGCCTGCTTTGCGAGCATCGGCAGATGTTCGCAGAGCTGGACGCCCGGTGCGGAAGTCTGGATGGGGGAAAACGTACCACGATAATTCGAGGGAGCGTGGGGTTTCATGTCCCACATGTCGAGATGCGAGGCACCGCCGCAGAGGAAAAACAGAATCGTGGATTTGGCGGTCTTTCGACCCGGTGCTGTCTGAGTCGGGGGAGCAGACTGAACCGCAGCCGGTTTTCCAAACGACATGCCGGCAAAGCCGATCCCCGAAGCCACCAGAAATTGCCGCCGTTGCATATCTCGTTCCTCTGTCGTATGTCAGGAGCCTGAGTTTAGACTCGTGGGTACCATCTGCAGCGTAAACCGAGCGAATTTCATATGTAATGCTGCTTATGTTAACATTATTTCGAATTCAAGTCCAGCACGACCCTGGAATAGAGCGAGAAATTGTTCAGGTCGTTTTCCTTTGAAAATTGATTGTTTCTACTGGGGGGGATGACCACCGTTTATGAATCATCAATGTCGCAGAAAGCCTGTCTGATTTCCTTGCATCGGCCACCTGGGTGACCTATTTTGAGGGAAATGTCCTGTTTCCCTGTCGAGGCTGTGAAACAGCCCGGAAATCCTCTGCTGGCCAAATCTTGTTACGCTGACTTCGTCTGCTTGTGAAAGGTAGTTTTATGTCTTTATTCTGTTTTCGATTCCTGATTGTGTGCTTCAGCCTGCTGATGATGTCTGCTGTGGAAGCGGGAGCGGGAACTGGCGTCAATCCAGGGGCGATTGACCAAGGGGCGATTGACGAACTGAAGGCAGGGAAAACGGATGTCGCGTATGCGTCCTGGTGGGGCTTTGAACGGGAAGATGCGACGGCAGCTTTGCAGTCGGCGATTAATTCCGGTGCAAAGAAAGTGATCGTGGAGAAGAGGGACGCGCCCTGGATTGTGACGCCAATTCAACTGGCCAGTGACCAGGAAATTGTCATTGAGGCAGGTGTGGAAATCCATGCGAAAAAAGGGGAATTCAAAGCGGCTACCGCTTCACTGTTGAATGCTTCGCTGAAAGAGAATATCAAGCTGACCGGAACGGGAGCCATCCTGCAGATGCGACGGGCCGACTACGATGCGGCCCCTTATCAAAAAGCAGAATGGCGGAACGGGATCAGTGTGCGGAGTTGCAGCAACGTGACTGTTAGCGGGCTGGTGATTCGCGAAACCGGCGGTGATGGCGTGTACCTGGGAGTGTCGAAACGGGGAGTGACCAACCGGAACATTACCATCAAAGATGTCGTCTTTGAACGCAATTATCGCCAGGGGATCAGTATTATCAGTGCCGAGAATCTGTTGATTGAAAATACCGTGTTTAAAGACACGGCCGGTACTGCCCCGATGGCGGGAGTTGATTTTGAGCCGAACCACGCAGAGGAATGCCTGGTCAATTGTGTGCTGCGAAATTGCGTTTCGGAAAATAATCAGGGGCCCGGTTATCTGTTGTACCTGACGAATCTGACACGGGAATCACAGCCGGTCTCCATTCGCTTTGAGAACTGTCGCAGTACGGGGAAAGGGAGAGCGCTCTCCTGTACCACCAGGAATAATAATCCCGGCAGCGTGCAGGGCTCGATTGAGTTTGAGAACTGTACTTTCAAAAGTACCGATCAGACACCGGTGGCATTTCTCGACAAACCGGCGGACGTCTGTCCGATCAGGTTGAAAAACTGTACGATCATTGGTCCGGAGAAGGATGATGCGGCGCTGCCGGTTATCCAGTTTATCGCGCGGGCGGGAGTCGTCGGTCAGATTGGCGGAGTCACTTTTAAAGACTGTGTAGTCAAAGCTGCTGACCTGCATCCGGTGATGGCTTTCTATGATGCTTCCTATATCTCAGCAGTGGAGAATGTGACGGGAACCTTGCGGGTTGAACAGGGGGATCGGAAAGTGGAATACGAGTTAACTCCCGCGTTGTTTCAAAAGTGGATGCCGGCCAGTGAAGCGGGCAATATCACGCCTTATGAAACAGACATTAGTCGGCTCAAGCCGCTCGACGCGAGTGCGAAAACCGACTCCGGGCCACGACGGAAGGTGCGGCAGCGCGGTTTGTCGCAGTACCTGCTCTATGCGACGCAGGGAGAGAAGGTTTCCGTGGAATTCAGTTATCATCAACTGGCGAAATACACGGGAGATAAGATACCTGTCAAAGTCACGACGCCTTCCGGGAAAGCAATTCCGGTTGACTCCATTCCGTTCAAACAGAGTGCAACCTGTGCATTCAAAGCTCCTGAAACGGGCGTGTATCGCATCACCTGCGATCCGGGGGCGAACTTTGTCACAGTGGATCAGTCGTCGCATCAAGTGTGTCTGACGTCGGAAGGGGCACCGATTCGACTGATGGCTGCCACGGGAGATTTTTACTTCTGGGTTCCCGCGGGAGTAGAGAAGTGGGCAGTGGGCGTGTTTGGCGGAGGTCCGGGAGAGCGCGTCAGCGCGAGACTGGTTGATCCCTCCGGCAAACAGGTCTGGTCAGAACAGAATATTGCCGAACCAAAGTTGTACACAGCGACTGGCCAGCAACAGGCAGCGGGAAAACTATGGCGACTGGTGCTGAACCGACCCACCGAGGGAGCCTTTGAAGATCACTACGTTCTGCTCGTTGGCATACCGTCCGTGCTGGCGTTAACTCCCGGGGAGATTCTGGTACCTGCGGAAGCTCTTCAGAAGTAACATCCTGTATCAGCGAATTATGATGTGAACCATGAATCGTAGTCTCGCTGAACAAATCAGAGTTTTCCCATAGGTCCGCGGCAAGGAAAAATGACCTGCTGCGTTGGCGAAACTGTTTGCAGTCATCAGAAAAATGTGATTAAATTGAATCTGTGATGCAGACTGCGGATCGGGACTGGTTTTTGAATCACGGTCGCCGCTGATCAGTGCTTTTTCTGCATCCATTGAATCTTCTGTCAGTTTCAGACAACAAATCAACTTCTTAATGAAAGACGATACTCATGGAACGTAAAGAAGCGGCGCAGTTTGATCAGGAAGTACTTGATCTGTACGACGACTATGCACATGGGCGACTTAATCGGCGTGATTACATCAAAAAACTCGGGATGTTTGCGGTGGGGGGAATGACGGCGGAAGCGTTGATGGCCAGTTTGAGTCCCAACTATGCCTGGGCAGAGCAGGTCAAACCCGATGATCCGCGCATCAAAACGGAAACGGTTACCTACAAGTCACCCCAGGGGGCCGGGGAGATGAAAGGGCTGCTGGCGTGGCCGGCGAAAGGGAAAAAGTTTCCGGCGGTGCTGGTGATTCATGAGAATCGCGGTCTGAATCCGTATATCGCGGACGTGACGCGAAGGCTGGCCGTCGATGGTTTTCTGGCGTTTGCTCCCGATGCATTGACGCCCCTGGGTGGTTATCCGGGTAATGACGATGACGGTCGTGCAATGCAGGCCAAACGCGATAAAGCCAAGATGACCGAAGACTTCATCGCAGCAGCAAAGTTTCTTGATACCAATCCGAAGTCGACCGGTCAAGTCGGCGCTGTTGGCTTCTGCTATGGTGGTGGAGTTGTGTATGAACTTGCCGTCAAGCTTCCCGATGTGATCGACGCGGGTGTGCCCTTCTACGGACGGCAGCCTGACCTGGAAGATGTGTCAAAGATCAAGGCACCGTTGATGATCCACAATGCCTCGCTCGACAAACGCATCATGGCCGGTGCTGCTCCGTTCGAAGCGGAGCTCAAAGAGCAGGGAAAAACGTTCGAGGCTTTCGTGTATGAAGGAGTCAATCATGGCTTCCACAATGACACGACACCCCGTTACGACGAAGCGGCGGCGAAAAAAGCCTGGGAACGGACCGTGGCCTTCTTCAAAAAGAACCTGGCCGAGAAAGACTAAACGATAAGGCATCTCCTTTCCGCTGCCACTTCTGGTGGCAGTGGTGAGGAGAAAGTCCAGGGTATTATTTCCGTCTTACTACGTATTCTCAGCCACCTTTTTCCAGTAGATAGATTTGACAACCAATGGAACTTGATTTTGAAGGCGCGGATCTGGATCGTGCTTATGCTGTATTATCCTCGCTGGTGACACCCCGGCCGATTGCGTGGGTGACGTCACTGGATGAAGCGGGCGTCGTGAATGCGGCGCCGTTCAGTTTTTTCAATGTGCTGGGCGCCCATCCGCCGATCGTCGGGTTCTGTCCGGGGAATCGGGAAGATGGAACGCCGAAAGATACGGCGCAAAATGTGCGAAAGCTGCATGAGTTCGTGGTTAACCTGGTGGATGAATCGCTGGCTGAGCAGATGAATCAGACGGCAGCCAGTCTGCCTTATGGAGTCAGCGAAGTTGAAGCAGGGGGGATGGAGGTGCTGCCTTCTTCCACTGTGAAACCGCCGCGGCTGGCGGCGGCGCCGGCCAGTCTGGAATGTGCGGAATGGGGGACGCTCCAGATCGGCGATAACCGGCTGGTGATCGGACTGGTCAAGCGGGTGCACATTCAGGATCAGTACTGGGAGGCGGAGACGAACCGGATCCGGTCCGAAGAATTGCGTCTGATTGGCAGAATGGCCCGGCCCAGCTGGTACTGCCGCACGACAGATCGATTCCAAATGGAACGACCGCAATAATCGAATGCCTGAATGCGATTGATGTCATCGGTGTCATCACTGTCTGTCGTCATCGTTTGGGTTTAATGGGAAGCAGGTTAAATCGTCAGTCCTGAACGTTCGGGCTGGAATAAAATTTCTTCCACCCGAATTTTGCTTCCGCCTGACAATGCGCGACTGCGTAACTGATCGCCAATACGATAGCCGAGAATGGCAGTACCGATGGGCGTGAGGATTGAGAGCTTTCCCTCTTTGATATTTGCATCATCCGGATACACGAGCGTGTACGTTTCCAGTTCGTCGGTCTCCAGATCGCGCAGACGCACGGTTGAGTTCATGGTGACGACATCGGGGGGGATCTCTTCGGATTCGACAATTTGGGCCACAGCAAGTTCCGCATGCAGACCACTTAAATAGGGTTTGTTTCCGATCGCCTGTGTGAAGTCGCTGAGCAGCAGATTCTGCAGCCGCTGGTAATCATGTCTGGTGATGAATATTTTCTGCTGATTCATCGCTGGTCTCCTCTAATAATAGGGATCGTCGAATTGACGTGTATTGTTGACGTGTGCTGGGTCGGGATCTTCAGACTGTGTCCAGTTTTACAGTAGCGTCTCCAAGGCCTTTTGGATCGAGTATCATAGATCGGGAGACGCTATGGTTAAATGTGACGCGCTCTAGAATCTGTCTGTAGAAGCTGACAGATGACATTGCAAATAGCAGACCATTTTGGCAGCAATCGACAGAATCTTTCAGTCGGAGAGAAAGATGCTGCTTACAGCGGGAATGCAGGGACAGCCAGGGAAGGAATGGCTCTGAAGAAAGTCGTGTGATGAGGCGTGACTGTGAACTGTCGTTGACGGTCAGTGGAAACGAGAGGTGTCAGTTGCGATAGTCGGCGGCTGAGAGACCATGTTTTTTTAACAGTTTATGCATTCCCTGGCGGGAGAGACCGGCCTGCTGCGCTGCCTGCGAAATATTGCCGCCATGTTTTTCCAGCAGGGAAGCAAGGTAAGAATGCTCAGCCGTTTCGACGGCTTGGTTGCGTGAGGCATCCTGTAAATCCATGGACGGGGATTCCCCGTCGTGCTGAGTCCGCCTGAGTTGTTCCGGCAGGTCGGCGAGTTCAATACAGTCAGAACGCGAGAGGGTGGCGGCTCGCTCAATCACATTTCGCAGTTCGCGGATGTTCCCCGGCCAGCCATACTGTTGAAAACACTCTTTTGTCTCAGCAGAGAAGCCATTCACCGGCGACCTGGCGGGTTTGAGTTGGGGGAGAAAGTGTTCGGCCAGCAACAGGACATCGGCGCCCCGTTCACGCAGGGGCGGCAGTTCAATGTGGATCACGCCCAGTCGATAAAACAGGTCCTGTCGAAATCGGCCCTCTTTGACTTCGGTTTCCAGATCACGGTTCGTGGCGCTGATGAAGCGGGTATCGACTTCGACCTGGGTATTCTTTCCGACCGGAGTAAACTTTGATTCCTGTATTGCCCGCAGGAGTTTTGCCTGGGAGGTCAGGGGGAGTTCCCCCAGTTCATCAAAAAACGCGGTCCCCTGGTGGCAGAGACTGAGCAGCCCGGCCTGATCTTTCACCGCGCCGGTAAAGGAGCCTTTGACATGGCCGTACAGGACAGACTCGAACAGCGACTCGGGAATTGCCGTACAGTCGATGACCTGGAAGTTGTGTTTTCGTCGATGACTGTGTTGGTGAATGGCGCGGGCGACAACTTCTTTCCCGGTGCCGCTTTCCCCCGTGATCAGAACATTGGCATCACTTTCGGCCAGGCGATCAATGATTTCGAGCAGTTCCATGACCGGGGCGCTGCGTCCGAGGATTTCCGGGTACCGTTCGGAGAGTTCGCTTTGTTCAAGGCTCTCAGAAGCGGGGGTAGGGGCGGTCTTCACCGGGCTGGAAATAGCGCGGCGGACACTGCTGAGTAAGTCTTCAAATTTGACCGGTTTCAGCAGGTAGTCGGTAATACCCAGGCGGATGCTCTCTATGGCAGAAGGAATCGATGGGACTCCGGTAACGACGATCAGCGGTATGTGAGACCAGTTGCGTCGCCCTGCACGCAGCAATTCGAGCTTTAAATTTCCGGGCATATTCAAATCAGAGAGAATCAGATCGAAAGGCTGGGTCTGCAGTGCTTCGAGTGCCTGTTGCGCATCGGGAACGCAGACGCATTCATAACCGGATTTGCGCAGGAGTTCGCCCGTCGTTCTCAGGTAGAGCGGTTCATCGTCGGCGATTAAAATGCGGCGGGCGGGGGTGTTTGTCGTCATGGTTCTGTTCTGCTACCTCAGGAAGCCTGGATCGATCTGGGAAAACTGGCTGTAAAGCGGGTCCCTGATCCGGGGGAACTTACGACATCAATGCTGCCTCCCAGCGCTTCGATCAGGCTGCGCGAAACAGAGAGTCCCAGCCCCATGCCCTGGCGGGGCATACCCGTTTTGGTGCTGAAAAACGGATCGAAAATGCGGGGAAGATGTTCTTCAGCGATCCCCGATCCCTGATCGACGACCTGCACTTTGACTGTTTCGCCGTGCAGGCTGAGCTGGAGGGAAACGGTGTCGCCGGCTGCGGAGGCCTGGATTGCATTCTGAATCAGGTTCAGCAGGATCTGTTTGACTTCGCCTTCCGGCAATGTGACCTGGATGTCGGTTTCAGCGGCTTCCCGTTCCACATGCACCTGTGCCTTGCGCGCTGCCGGTTCCAGCAGGCGGATGACCTCCTCCACGATGTTGCCGATCGAGAAGGAAGTAGAACGTTGTGCGGTCGGACGATATAGTTGATACATCAGATGGGTGATCGAACTGATTCTTTCAATCTCCCGGTCGATTAATTCCAGCAGTTCGAAGTGCTCGTGATCGGCCGGCACGTCTGCCTTGAACAGGGCGAATGCATTCCGAATGCCAGCCAGCGGATTATTGACCTCATGCGCCACGCCGGCTGCCAATTGTCCGAGTGCCGCTAGTTTTTCCATTTTGCGTCGGTTTTTTTCCAGCTGGGTGATTTGCGCGGTCCGTTCCTGCACCAGCTGTTCGAGGTGGGCTGCATGCAGACGTAACTGCTCGCGCAGCTGATTGCGTTCGGTGATGTCGCGAATACTGGTCCGAAAGCCGAGGTGTTTTCCGTTTCCGTGAAACATCGGCTGCCAGGAGACGGCCATCCAGAGTTCGTGGCCAGCGCGGTGCAGCACGCGGAACTCGACATCGTTTCCGATTTCATCTGCCTGTGCCCGCTGCAGAACCTGGGTGATTTTCTCCTGATCTTCCGGCGCTACCAGGGGCAGCGGGTAATCGGGCATCTCCAGGCATTCCTCCGGGGAATAGCCGGTCATCCGTTCTACCGCGGCGTTGACCCATAACAGTCGGCCGGCGCTGGTATGCCAGCTCTCCCAGTCATACGTACAATTGGCAATCGCACGAAAGCAGTCGTTGTTGAATACATCATCGGTGGAAAGAGTTGTTTTCATGATATTGATTATACGCGCCCCGCATCGTTCCTGATAGAAAATATGAGGAAAAACAGAAGCCAGCCTGCAGTCTGCGGATCTGGATGCCGCCTGCAGACTGGCTTGAACGGGTTACGTTGAATGGGAAACAAGGATCAGAGTAACGATCGCATCAGGAGTGCGATGATCGTAACCAGGATCAGGATGAATTGTCCCAGCAGAATTTCTCGGCTGGTCATGAGATTGACGACTGGTTCACGGTGCTGATCTGGCTTGAACGAGAAGTGAGATTTGTGTGTCATTGCTGGGGTCCTTTCTAAGGAGATTGATTCTGGTATCCCCGCTGAAGTGCGTGATACCTGGCCCCGAGTCCTGCAGCATCTTACTCCTCCCCGGGATTCGCAGGAAGCTGCAGCGAATCGAGGCACAGGTCAGGAGACTATAATGCAATCGCTGTGCCACTTGCAGGACGATCGGCTCGCTTTCCGGTTCTGAAACGGTAGCGCGGGTTGCGGAGTTAAGCCTCTGCGCAGCTACCAGGAACTGATTGTGTGGCTGCTAAGCCGGTTCGGCACATGGTTTGCGAATCCAGTCAGGTGGCCCGCTCACTGTTGAGGTCAGAAGGGCTTATTGGCGCGAGCCTGATTGTTCTGCTGGAAGCATTATTTTGATTTTTTCAGCAGAACGGCGACAGTTTTTTCAGGTTGCTATCAATCAGGGTGTCAACGTGAGTTGCCTGTCCTGATTGAAGACCGTCAACCACGGTTGACAGCAACGGGCAGTATTTAAGGAATCCAATTCAGCTCATTGAGGAGCCACGTTCTCATGTCGAAAATCTCTCAGAACTTTCAGCAGGAGTTTTTCAAACTTTTCCTTTCCCGGCTCGTTTCGACGAACCAGAAAATGCAGTTCCAGGAGTTGAAGCTTGAACTGGAAGGGGGGCGATTATGTGTGCGGGGCAGAACGCAAACCTATTCCGCGTTACAGCGGTTGTTATGCATGGTGCGGCAAATGATTGCGGGACAAAGCAGCAGCATGACCTGTCCGGTTCATCTCTGGATTCAGGTTGGTAAAGAACAGAGGTTATTCGAAGCTCACTTCAAGCAAAGGGAAGGAACAATATCATGATCAGTGCGCATCCGAAGCTGACAATCAATGCCGCCTTTCTGCAGGAGATCAAAGATGACAATCTGAGATTGTACGGACTGCTGGATCAGCTGCGTGCCTGCTGGCTGGTGAATGATCCCGATGTCTTTCGGCCGGAATGGTTCACGGAACTCATCTGTGATTTACGGGATCAGATCGCGATGCATTTTGCGCTGGAAAACGCGTTTGGATATTTTGAAAAACCGTTGACTTCCGATCCACTGCTCTCAGCCGAAGCACAGCGTCTGCTTGATCAGCATGAGGAACTGTATCTGCAAATCTGTTCAATCGCAGAAGGAGCCGAAGCACTGTTGTATCCTGAAATTGATGAAGCAGGCTATTCCAGACAAGTGGATCTGTTTAGAGAATTCTACAAAGCCTTTCAGGCACACGAATCGGCGGAATTTGATTTGATGATGAATGTGTGTTTAAAGCAGCAGAAAGAGAACCGTCCCCTGGTTTCTTCGGATCAGGAAGCCGGGTTTTGCGGGAGGTGAACAGAAAATTAGAAGATATTTCCCGGATCCGTTATTTCCAATTATCTTATTGTCTGCTCATCCGCGTTAGATAAAATGGATTTAGACCGTGTCCAGTTTGGCTGTCACGTCTGCAGGTTCCCTGGGACCGACAATTGAGATGCGATAGTTGAATGCGATACGCTCTATGACCCGAGTGACTTAATTTTTCACAGAGGAGAGTTAGATGCGAAACTATGACTTCGAATGTGTGGCTTTGCAGACCGATTGCAGTGCTCAAACAAAAGAATTTGTCGAAACACAGTGGGATCAGGCAATCGACCGGATTGATAACTGGATACGCACTGTCAGCATTTATCTAACCGACATCAACGGCCCGCGCGGTGGGATCAGTAAACGCTGCCGTATCGTCGTGCATACGCAATCGGGTGCCCCTGTGATTGTGCAGGATACCCAGGAGCGGATCTCCACGGCGATTACCCATGCCATCAAACGTGCCGCTCATACTCTGAAAAGACAGGTGGCGAAAAAACGAAGCAAAAAACGTCAACCATTACATTCCGTGATCGAAACGTTGCCAGAACTTGAAGCGGAAGTGTAACCGGTAATCTCTCAACAAGTCAGATTCTTCGGGTGCGTCAGTCTGTTGTGGGCTGGCGCACTTTTTTTGTCCCGGCATTGCTTCAAGACGTGGTTGCCGGATCGCCGTTGTTTTCTTCCGGGCGTAAAAAAACGGCTGCTCACAGGGAACAGCCGTTTTGTCATTTGCAGGAATCCGATTCGACGAACCGGAACTCGCTGTTGTTTAATATTCGCCAATGACTTTGCCGTCATTGATCAGTCCCAGGTACTCGTAGGTTTCTGAGCTGATGTTTTCACTCAGGAAGCTGACGCGTCCATCGCCGAACAGGAAGTGGCAACCGCCGACGTGAGTACTGCTGGCGGCTCCATCGGTCGCGCCTGCATTGTTGATCAGGAAGTTACCAGCAGCGGATGTTCGCAGACCATTGTCAGAGCGGGTTCCGCGGGCACCAATCCAGATACCCCCGTTGGCAGCGCCTTCGGTGGTGCGTTCTCCGGCGAGAAACGAGTTGCTGGCACCGTCGGTAAAATCGCGGAGACTGTTGCGTGAGTTTCCGTAGAAGGCACCTTCGTAGGTTGGTGTTGTCGTGCCGGTGATGAGGCCATCGCCGTCCCAGTCGGTACCGACTGTCGCCAGGTAGTTTGATTTTCCGTACGAACCGCGGTCAGTGTTGACGCCGCCCATCGGGTCAGAAGGACAGATGAAAGCGGGCAGAATGGTTTTTGCCAGGGTGGTTGTGCCCACGGTGGCGGTGGTGTCGTCCAGCCAGTGCAGGCCGGCACCGTTGCCGGTGGCTCCGAACATGCGGGTCGAAATGTTGTTGTATAAGTTAGCCTGATCCATGAAGGGCAGGATATAGGTTCCCCAGGCGATGCCCAGGCCGTTAGTGGCTCCCGCGTTGGGGGCACCACTGCGTACTCCCTGGTACATAAGGGGGAAGACACGGTGCGTATCATGGTAGTTATGCAGCGCCAGGCCGAGCTGTTTCATGTTGTTTTTGCAGGTGCTGCGACGTGCTGCTTCACGTGCCTGCTGCACTGCGGGTAGAAGTAATGCGATGAGGATGGCAATAATGGCGATCACTACTAAAAGTTCGATCAAAGTAAAACCGCGTTTCTCGTTCCGTTGAGTCGTTCTCATAATAAGTACACGTTCCTTTAAAATGGAGGTTAGACAGCACAACCCTGGTGCTCAAACTGTGCTCAGAATGGGTTAAAAAAAGGGGGCTGAATCATCGGCCGTGCTTCTGACGTACCCCGGAAATGTGTAATGCTAAAACGATATCAGTCTGAAATAATCAACAAAACTCTCAGCGGCTGTGGGAATGCAACCCGTGCGACTTGAACCTGGGGGCCTCCCCACCTGACCAGAACAGCCCGCAGGATTTTGCACGATGGCAGATCAGTTCCTGGTGGCAGCCTGTAGTGGCTGGCAGACATCGCCCTGTGCCGAATACTGTTTCCAGCAGGGCAAGAAAGACAATCGCTCCGGCTCTCAACGAGCCGTAGTAAAATAAAGTGTTGTTAAGTACATGTCAGAGAGGAGGTTAGCTCTCTGCATTAATAAGAAATCGTACAGAAAGGAGATTACTTACCGATAAATTAATATTTTGATCAAAATATCTTAAAGATAGTATGAAGGAAGGGGAAAGGCGTGGCAACGGGTTCAGTGGTGGGGCAGTGTAGATGCTGGGTGTGGCGGGTTTGGGGGGTGTGACTTTAGCTGGTGCGGAGAGGAAGCAGAGGGGAAAATTGATAAACTGGACGCCTCATCAGTTCTCTGATAGTCTAGTTTGGTAAAGTATGACTAAATTTGTGAAACTCCTGACGTTCCAATCAGAGCGAGTTTCTATTATTGGGGAGTTCCTTCAATGCAATTTTCCATTGATGCAGGTCACGACAAACAGATCTCTGTAGAATTCAGGCGAAACAGCTTTACCGGTAGGACCACAATCACAATTAATGGAAATGAACAAACATTAAAAAGTCCGTATCGCCTGTCTACTCATTTTGATCTTGAATTCACCAAACGATGGGAGTTTTTTACAGATCCACCACAACAGTCAAAAGTGGTGGTCGAAGAAATTCGCCCTTTCTGGTTTGGAGGATTCCGCCCACACCAGTACAACCTGTATGTTGACGATTTACTGGTCTTGGAAAATTGTGGCTACTAATCACTACCTTGCTATGATTTCCAATTCAGCAATTTCCGCCAATTAAAAATGCCTGCATCCACTTGATGAAAGCAGTCTTGCTGCAGTTCGACGCTACGGGGCTTCTGTAGCTGTTGGCTTCGTTTCGAAATCGCTTAGGATTTTGCAGTTCGGCAGGGCCTTTTGCAGTTCGGCGATGCCCTGGGGGGTGACTTTTGTCTCCTGGAGTTCAAGTGATTCCAACTGCTTCATGCTGTGCAGATGTTGTAAACTGAGATCAGTGACGGGGGTCAGTTGAAGCCCCAATTTCTTTAGATTCTTCAAGTCTTTCAAATGCTCAACCCCAGAGTCAGTTATCTTGCAGTTGGTAATGTCCAGGCTTTTGAGGTTCTCATGCTTCGCCAGTTGTGCCAGCCCCGCATCCGTGATTCCTGTGCTTCCTAATCCCAGAGTTTCTAATTGCTTCATTCCTTGCAGGTGCTTCAGTCCTGAATCTGTTATTCGTGTTAAGTAAATCAAAAGAGTTTTGAGGTTTGTCAAATTGGCCAGGTATCCGAGGCTAAGATCATCGATTTGTGTTGTACCTAGATTTAAAACCACAAGCTGTTTCATGCCTTTTAATCGCTCTACACCGGAATTGGAAATTGCGGGGTTGTTAACATAAAGATGTGTCAAACCTGGCATGTTTGTGAGGTACTCGAGTCCTTCATCCGTAATTTTGGTATTCCCTAAAACAAGAAAATAGAGCGGGATGTCTTTCAGGTATTGAAGACCCGTATCACTGACGAGAGTTTTTTGAAGGTCCACGCTCGTTAGACTGTTCAATCCAGCCAGGCGTTTCAGATCGTCGTCTTTCACGCTTGTACCCGCCAGTTTTATATTATTGATCACAAACGGTAATGACGGTAATTGTTTGGTATTAGTGAATTCCCTGACACCGATATTTACCAAACCACCCATCCCAATCACCCACTCTGCAACCTCACGGTCAGTCATGGGTGAGTCGCCTGTCGTGGCTGGCTTAATCACCTGCAAGTCATCATCCACTTTCACCCATCTGGCTCCGACAATCTTGCCGTCATGTCCGTTGCCGGAAGAGTCTTTCAGCACATCGCCGCTGCCTTCATCGAAGTGGTACAGGGCCATTGTGTGCTCATCGCTTTCAAAGCGACTGGCGGGAGTGAATTCTTTAGAGTAGCGTGCGGTATTAGAGATGCGGACTTCGTCGATGATGCCGTGAAAGAAGCCGCTAATCTTTTCTTTTATGAGTTTTTCTTTTACATAGTATTTAGAAGAACTTGCACCAATGGAGAACGGTGCTGTCAAAACGTCACTTTCTGCAAGTGATACCGATGGATCACCAAATGTCAACGGCGTACTGCACTCCTTCCCATCAACATAGAGACGCAACTTGTCGCTATTTCGAACACCTGCAATATGAACTCGTTGAAGGAGTGTGATTTTTTTATCGCAATAACTAAGGTATCCCTTTGCAATTTTATCTCCTATCTGGCTGGTCGTTGCGTGAAGTTGCCAGTATTGAATATTGTTGCGATTTTGAAACTGCAAGCCATAGTATAATGTCCCTAAAGGTCTGCTCTCTGATGTCGGAAACGAATATGGTCTGATATAAAATTCGTACGTAATGGGCAGTTTTCCACCATAAGAGACGGGCAAATCAACGTAGCTCGTCTTTCCATCAAACTCCAAAGCATGGTTTCCATGTACCTGCTCCTCGACCACCTGTAACTTATCATCCATTTTCACCCATCTGGCTCCGACAATCTTGCCGTCATGCCCGTTGCCGGAAGAGTCTTTCAGCACATCGCCGCTGCCTTCATCGAAGTGATACAACGCCATTGTGTGTTCGTCGTTTACAAAGCGACTGGCGGGAGTGAAGTCTTTAGAGTAGCGGGCGATGTTGGAGATGCGGACTTCGTCGATGGTGCCTTTGAAGAAACGTTTGTAATTCAGTTTTGCAGACAGATCGTTACCTGCACCAATTCCCGTTGGTTGCTTTATCCGATTTGCGTCTGTAGATAATGATATCTTTTCGGTTGTTTTGGATGTTGATCCGTTTTGAGTTTTATAAAGCAGGTGTTCCTGTTTTTTTCCATTGATATAAATCTCCTGCACTCCATCCGAAAACAAGAGTGCTATATGGTAACTTCTTCCTTCAGTCAGTTGAGTGTGACTGCCTGATCCATAAGCAATCACACTTTTAGCATCTCCCCCATGAATAGCAGTATTCACTTTATTTCCACCCAGACCGACCGTGAAAGGAAACGAGGCAACACAATAGCTGACAGGGTTAGAACTGTCAGGCAGGTCTGGAGTGATCGAAAATTCAATTGTGAATTGATCCGTTTTTTGCTTTAAATATGTTTCACCAGTTAATGACTTAATTTCAACAAAAGAAGATTCACCATTGAATTCAAGTGCATGGTTTACTGAGGAGTGTTGCTTTGTTTCGAAATCGCTCACAATCTTGCAGTGCGGCAGGGCCTTTTGCAGTTCGCTAATGCCCTGGGGGGTGACTTTTGTCTCCTGGAGATCGAGACTTTCCAAATTCTTCAAACCATGAAGATGTTGCAAGCCGAGATCAGTGACGGGGGTGAGTCCTAGCCCCAATTTCTTTAGATTCTTCAAGTCTTTCAAATGCAAAAGCCCGGAGTCGGTTATCTTACAGTTGATAATATCCAGCTCACTAAGATTCTCAAACGCAGCTAGTTGTTCCAGCCCTGCATCCGTGATGCCTGTGCTTGATAATGTGAGAGTTTCTAATTGCTTCATGCCTTGCAGGTGTTTCAATCCCTCGTCCGTGATTTTGGGGACAAGATGAGCATAAAGTTCCTCCAGTTTTGACAGTCCTGCGATGTATCCCAGACCTGTATCATCGATTTGTGAATTGAAAGATATATTCAGTGAGGTTACCTGTTTCAAATCACCAATGGCTTTCATGCCCGAATTGGTAATTGCCGCACGGTTCATATCAAGGGTTTTCAGACTCGGCAGATCCTTAAGGTGACCAAGTTCTTCTCCCTTGATCTTTGTGCGCTGCAAACTTACAGTTCTTAACTGCTGAAGCTCCCTGAGATGCACAAGTCCCTCATCCGTGATCTTTGTTCGATCCAGATATACTGAATTTAAATTTGGCATCTCCCTGAGATATTGAAGTCCTGCATTACTAATTGAGGCAGAGTCAAGTTTTAAAGACACAAGAGTTTTCAGTTTTGCCAGACGCTGCAGATCGTGGTCTTCGAAACTCGCAGTTTTCAAGTTTATTATAATGAATTTGACAGGCTTGGTTGGCAACTCGTCAATCCTGGAATAGAAAGTTTTACCGTCGACGCTAATGTCTCCCCCCATCCCGATTACCCACTCGGCAATCTCACGGTCAGTCATGGGCTTTTCGCCTGTCGTGGCTGGCTCAATCACCTGCAACTCATCATCCACCTTTACCCACTTCGCACCGACAATCTTGCCGTCATGTCCGTTACCGGAAGCGTCTTTCAGCAGATCGCCGCTGCCCTCATCGAAGTGATAGAGGACGATGGTATTTTCGTCAGACTGAAAACGTTTAGCAGGTGTGAAGTCTGTAGTGTACCGGGCGACATTGGAAATGCGGACTTCGTCGACGATGCCTTTCATAGTTTTATTAGACGAGGACGACATGTGAGGTGAACTACCGAAACACATGTAGCTTTTAGCTCGATTTCGACCTTTCTCCACTTTTAACCTGATTGGCTCATTACCTGTCAGCCGAGAAATACCGTCTTCCACTTTGGAAATGCCACCGTCCTGTAGACGTCCGTTAACAAAAAATAACAGCGACGTCGTGTCGTAGACAATCGCGATGTGCATTTGACGGCTGCTGTTAACCTTTAGATTCTTGTAGTAATAAGAGTCCAGAGTGTCTTGTGAAGTGAATGTGAGAGTATCGGGTAGATTAGGATGCCAGTTCAGCCTGAATGTATCGCCATAGCCGGTAATAACGTTCATTTTTTCTTTATGCGGTTGGGAATTGAGTTTCAATTCAACAGTAAATGACTTCTTCAAATCAATAATATTCAGCGACGAAATAATAAGGTAACTCGTATTTCCATCAAGCTCCAACGCATAGTTCTCTTTTTTAGGGGGTGGTATCTTCTCAGCCACTTCCAATGGCACCAAGCGAACTTTGATCACCTCTTTGCCACCGGCTTTCACTGTGAACTGTTTCGTGAATGTCTCAAAACCACCTTTGGTCACTTGTAATGTATGTGTCTTTTCATCAGCCACCACTTCAATCGGCTCTTTGCCTTCACCCGTTTTGATGGTGATTTTTTTTTGTTCATCGACAGAAACCACAGCACCCGCCAGTTCAGGCTGGTCGACTTCCAGAATGATTGTCCCTGCGGGAGTGTCTATCTTGAAAACAATTCCAGCCATGAAAATGAGTGGAGCTAACACAGCCCCCATAAGAACCCAGCCTCGTTTCCCGATGGACTTCTTTCGCTTTGCTAACGGTTGATAGCTGGTGCCGCCCAGCGTGTGATTCAGAAAACCAGAAGTGAGGCTCTCATTTTGAGTATCAGTCAACGGTTTTTCTGCCGTCATGGCATCCGCTGACATGACAACGGTCGGACTGGATGCGATCTTTTGTGACTGCAGGAACTTTTGCAACTCTGGATCTGACGAGACGCTGGTTACAGTCGAGGAAGTTTTCATCTGAATACAATTTTCAAGAGCGACGATGACTTCACTCATCGACTGAAATCGGTCTTCAGGCTTCTTGGCAACCATCTTCTGAAACACGGCGTCGACATCCTGGGAAATGAGAATGTGCTTGCCTGTCAGTGAAGGAATGGGGTCGTTCTGGTGAGCCATGATCCGATTGACCATGGTGCTGCCACGGTAAACCGATTCCCCGGTGAGCAGATAATACAGCGAACACCCCAGACTGTAGATATCGGAACGGGCATCGGCGGTATGCGTGTCTTTGGCCTGTTCCGGTGCCATGTAGTCGACGGTGCCCATCACGGAGCCATCTTGTGTCAGCTGTGTGGCCGGGATCTCGTGGGCTTCGTCTTCGATTCGAGCCAGCCCCATGTCCAGAATTTTGATCGTGCCTGCGTTGTCCAGCAACAGATTAGCGGGTTTGATGTCACGGTGAATGACACCTTTGTTGTGGGCAAACTCCAGGCCCTTCGCCGCCTGCAGAATATAATCGACGGCGACATCAACATTCAGCACACCCCGTTTTTTTACAACCGCGGAAAGATCAATGCCTTCCACATACTCCATCACAAAGTAATGGACGCCATTGGCTTCATCGGCATCGTAGGCTGTCACGATATTTGGGTGGGTCAGCTTGGCGGCTGCTTTGACCTCTCGCTGAAATCGCAGGATAGACTGTGTGTCTCTGGTCATCGCAGCGGGCAGAGTTTTGAGAGCCACCCGCCTTTCCATCCGGCGGTGTTCGGCCAGATAAACATCGCCCATTCCGCCCGCACCGATTTTATCCAGAATGAGATAGTTGCCCAGCAGCAGCCGGTCTCCTTTGCCCTGATAAACCAGCTGGGCTTGAAGTTTGGTGACTTTTTTATGCTTCACCAGCAGCTTACCCAGATCTTCGGCAGACTCCGCAGGTGGAGATAGAGAATTCTGAAATGCAGCGATATCCGCAGCTGAGATGACTCCGCTATCCTCAAGCTGGGATGCAAATTGTTCCAGGGTCATTGCCATGAGTGGTGTATCAGCCTGATAGTAATCTGAACAAATGAGGACAGCGTTCCCACTTTACAGAACTTGTTGATTAAAACAAAGCTCTATTTGCGGCATTATTGGGGAGTTAAGGGACCCGATACGCGATACCGGGAGGGTTACGTATGTATATACGTGCCGGGTTACCGTATTGTCTATCATAACCTGAGGATGAGTGCTCGAATCCAGTTGTCGCTGGTCGGGCCTCTCACCAGACACTGCGAAACAAAAAACGCCTGAGTCCTCCTGGTAGAAGGATTCAGGCGTTTGTTAGTTTAACACTTACCGCACAATCGGTAATGCGAAGGTGCCCGTCTCACTCTTTCGACTTAAGCAGGAAATCAATCGTATTGGAACCGGGTTTGACTTCTGCGGTGAGGGTGGTCTGGGCGTTGTATTTCGCGGGCAGGATTTCGGGGCGGGCTTCGCGGTCGTTGCCGCCGCCGGTTTCGTCGGAGAAGGCTTCGACGGCGGTGGTGATGATGACCTGGTGCGGGCCGATCAGGGCGCCGTTTTCATTGACGGTGTAGGCCAGCGTGTAGTTTCCCTCGCTGTCGGTTTTTCCCAGCGACGGGCGGCCCTTTTCCGGCTGGAAGGTGACTTCCGCGTCCGCCAGTGGTTTCTCATCCAGCGTCACGACTCCGGAGACCGTGCCCAGCGGGGGGGTATCACTGCCTCCGCCACAACCTGACAGGAATACGAATGAGAGGCTGAGGAGAGTCATATTTAAAAGGGCAACGGGTTTCATCAATCTGCTTTCTTCAATGGATGTGTGACAGTGATATGTGTGACAGGTAATACAGGACAGGGCAAACAGAGCGGGGATCTGCTGCGGCTGCATGCGAGAGTGAATCAATCTCCGCCGCGATTCGGTGTGAGGTGAATCGCGGGGAGATGCTGGCGTACTTTAATACTCGCCGATGACGTCACCGTCCTGGATGGAGGCGAGGCGTTCGAAGGTACTGTCGACCACGCCGCCAGAGGCGATGCTGTTGTCGATGTTTTCGCTGATGAACTGCACGCGACCGTCACCCATTAAGAAGTGGGCACCGCCGGTATGCAGACTGCTGTAGCCGCCGTTGGCCTGGTCTGCCGTCGAAGTCGGGTTGATTCCGAAATGAGTCGTGCCCGAGACGCTCAGCAGTCCCTGGTTTGCTGCGGTGTTGCCGGTGCAGTTGGCGCAGGTGGGGCCCTGTCCGAGGTTGTCCCTGACGGCGAACAGCATGCCGGCAATCATTTTATTGCCGGGAATCTGGTAGGCCCGCTCGCCCATGAGAATGGTATTGCTCAGTCCGTCGGTGATATCGCGGATGCGGCAGTTGCTGTTGCCCCAGAAAGCGCCGGTGCCGCCGGTCGTTCCATCCTTGTAGTTGCTGGCCTTGTTGGCGCGATGATAGGCATTGTTATTGGATGCGACATAGTTGGTGAGGGCGACACCCACGTTGGAAGTTCGGCCTCCCGAGGAATCGAAGTAGTCGATCGTGTAACCGGCGTCGGTGTGTTTGGCGGGACCGGTATCGGAGGGGCAGCGGAACACGGCGTAGGTCTGCTGCATGGCTTGAATGTTACGACCGAAGGCATAGCTGGCGGGCGTGTTTCCCACATCGAAACTGTTGTAGACCGTACCCAGTTCGACGTAAGGCGCGATGAAGGCGGACCAGGTCCAGTGGCCTTCGTCATCGCCGACATTGGGATCGATGACGTAGACGGGGGGCAGCATGCCGAACGTGGAATTGTAATTGTGAACGGCCAGGCCGATCTGCTTGAGGTTGTTTTTGCAACTGCTGCGACGGGCGGCTTCACGCGCCTGTTGCACAGCCGGGAGCAGGAGCGCAATCAGGATGGCGATGATGGCGATAACGACGAGCAGTTCGATCAGGGTGAATCCCCGCTGACGCAGTGAGCGCGATCTGGATGTCATGATTTTCACACTTTCTAATTAACAAAATGAATCAGGATAAAAATGAATGGATGAAATCAATTGAGAGGGATCACGGTGTGACCACACACGTTGCCGGGGGACGGCTCCATTCAAACTGTTATCAGCAGCAGATTCCGGTCTGCTGTGCGAAAAATTGCCGAGGCAATCCAAACGACGATCAAAATAACCTTGCTCTAATGTTCATGTGTTGATGGGTTTAGCCCACCACTTAGTAGACGTATAGAAACGAATTCATTTACCGGGTCAAAATTCAAATAAATCAAAATATCTGGATGTTTGCATTAATGATGCAGGAATCGGTGCGGGAACGCAGTTTGGGCATGACTTTATGTTCATGTTTGTTGTGGCTGTTCATTTGGGTGTGGACTGGTGGAATCTGATAGGATGCGGGAGCCGTTGATGTAGCTCTGGGGATGTAATTACTCCCGTCTTTCAGGGGGCGTTCTGCATTCGAAATTTATGAATCATTGCTGGCATTCACCGAGACCTTCTGCTCGCTGTGCCTGGCTTAAATGTCATCCGGACCTGCCCGATATTTTGTGGTCTGGTTAGGCTGGCACTGTCGCGCCAGCCGACCGATGGTACCCGGAGTGATTGATGATAATCGAAGGAAAAGAATTCCTGTTTTATTTCTGCGATCCATTTCATAGTGCATATTGTGGAGAGGGGCGTGGGGGCGTCAAGGGGGGAGGAACAGAATCGTGTGGCGATGCGTGTTGATGTGTGCTGGTGCTGGTCCGAACCCGGGTGAGAGCCGGGCGAGAGTGAGGCGATGTGTGGCGATCCACAGAACTCGTTTGAGCAGGCTTTCAGAAAAACGATGGGAAATGAGGGCGTTTCATAGTGCCGGTCTCTGTAGTGGTTCCCATTGTTCAACTGAAAAAATACTGGATCGCGCGCGACTTTGTTAGACGCATATTCGCTGGCGGCGCGGCGGGGTCAAGTCGAACTTGATCAGGGAAGATGCGGATCTGCTGATCACTCAGAGGGTGAAAAAACAGAATGACTCAGCAGCGGTTGAGTTTGTTCTGACGGGATACCATCAACGGAGTGCGTCAGAGTGTCAGAGTTGTTGGAATGTCTGATTGATGGCAGGACGAGCTGAATTCATTCTGAGCGGATTCATACATCAATAATGTTGCCTGTTTTCATGAAGAAACTACCCTTTGCCGTTGAAACTGCGGGTTGTTGTTGTGCCATTTCAACGGGATGCATTTTATGATTGAGCGGAGAAAATCGGCTCTTCATTCTGTCTTGGTGAGCAGAGAATTCCTTGTATATTTCGCAATACGAATGTAGAGTAGGACGAGATGAAGTTCTACAGAGCATATCTGGCATTTCTCTTGCGGCCTTCCTCGATGACAGATTCAAAATTCCTGCAGGATCTTCAGGTTACCTGCTCACAGGTAAAAATTTCGTTTTATGGATAGCTGAATCATGTGTGAAGTCACTGCTAATTGAGGCGGGCCATGTATGCCAAAATCTGCGGACAAAAAACACATTCAGAACTCTTCGGCGTTAATCGTTGTAGGAATCGGCGCTTCTGCTGGAGGACTGGATGCTGTTAAGAATTTCTTTTCGACGATCAAAGCCAAACCGGGCTATGCGATCATTATCATTCAGCACATGCTGCCGGAAGGCGCAGAGGTTTTACTGAAAACGATGGAACAAGTCTGTCCGTTGCCTGTCTCAGGCATCGATCAGAATACGCGGCTCAAAAAGAATCACGTTTATATTGTTCCCCCGCACTGCAGCGTCCGGTTTGACGACGATCCTCATTTTTCCGCAAGTGCAGTGACGCAGGAAGGGCAGGGAACCCCGGTGATCAATCCCTCCTTTCGTTCCCTGGCTGAGATTGTCGGCCCGAATGCAGTCGGTATTGTATTGTCGGGAATGGGCAGTGATGGCAGCCACGGTTTGAATGCGATCCGGGAAGCCGGCGGAATGACGATGGTCCAGGATCCGGAATCGTCTGAGTATGACAACATGCCTGAGAATGCGATTCGAACCGATCACGTCGACTATACCCTGCAGCCAGAGCAGATGCCTGCAGAACTGGATGCTTACCTGTTGTTTCTGAAACAGACCAGTGAGCAGAAGGACGATGAGCGGGACTTATTGATCGAGGTTGAAAACCATCTGCCGCGCATCTGCGATAAATTGCTGGAAGTGACCGGCCACGATTTCCGACATTACAAAACGGGGACGTTAATTCGCCGGATAATGCGCCGCATGCAGGTATTGCGGCTGAGCGATGTGCAGGAATACCTGTCGCAGCTTGCAACCAATCTGGAAGAAACACAGTGTCTGTTTCGCGAACTGTTGATCAGCGTGACAGCCTTTTTTCGCGATCCGGAGACCTTCGCGATCCTGGCAGAGCAATATCTTCCCAGACTGTTTGAGGACCGGGCGCGGGATCAACCGATACGAATCTGGGTTCCCGCTTGTGCCAGTGGAGAAGAAGCTTATTCACTGGCGATGTTGCTGTATGAAGCCCGGGAACAGGCTGGACTTGAAGTGGAAATGCATGTTTTTGCGACCGACATTGATGAGCGGGCGCTGGCGATCGCGCGGGAAGCCGTCTATCCTCCTTCCCTTGAAGAGCATGTTTCGCAGGAGAGGCTAAAACGTTTTTTCGTCAAAAAAGGGAAGCAGTACCGTGTGAGCAAAGAGATTCGGGAGCTGTGTGTTTTCTCGACCCATAATCTCATCAGCGATCCGCCTTTCTCTCAACAGGATCTGATTTCGTGCCGCAACCTGCTGATTTATCTGGATGCGCCATTGCAGCAGCGCATTGTGCCCGTACTTCACTTTGCCTTGAAGCAGAACGGCTTTCTGCTGCTGGGGCCTTCTGAAAATATGATGATGCACACGGAAATGTTTCGTCCCCTGGATAAGAAACATTGTATTTCCCAGCGTAAATCAGTTCCCATTCAAACCTCTGCATTGCGTTACCCTTCGAATCGATCACGAAATCAACTGGCTGGTATAGAGAGTCCGGAAATGCAGACGGCAGATATTCCCGGGATTGCCGAACGCATCCTGCTGACAGAGTATGCTCCCCGTTATGCTGTTGTCAGCGAGGAAGCACATATTCTGATTACGTCAGCCGGGATTGAGCGGTTCCTGGAATTTCCAGAAGGGAGTTTTCATAATAATCTCATTAAAATGACGCGCACCGGTCTGCGGAACGGCTTACGGACTGCATTAACCGAAGCCTGTAAGACGAAAGAGAAGGTGGAAGCCGAGGATCTGTCCTATAAGACAGGTGACTACCTGCGCCGCGCACGAATGGTGGTTCAGCCGCTGCCCGAAATCAGTCAGGATGCCGAATTGTTCCTGGTGATTTTTGAAGATCAGGGACCGATCGTGCATCATGCTGCGGTTTCAGAAAGGTCGAACGCCGATACGACAGAAACCGACACTGTCATTGAACAACTGGAATCAGAACTGGAGCGGGCTCGCACGGAACTGGAAAACAGCGTACAGGAACTGGAAGGTTCCAATGAAGAGTTGAAATCCTCAAATGAAGAACTGTTATCCATCAATGAGGAACTGCAGTCGGCCAATGAAGAACTGGAAACGTCCAAAGAGGAAATTCAGTCAAGTATGGAAGCGCTGACCCGCGCCCAGTCTGATCTGGAAAACCTGTTGAACGGGACGAAAATTGCAACGATCTATCTGGATCGGCAGATGCAGATCAAAAGTTTCACATCCTCTGCGAAAGAGATCTACAATCTGAATGCGACTGATGTGGGCCGTCCGCTTTCGGATATCACTCATAACGTCAAACGAATGCCGAGGATCCCCTCGCTTGAAAACACCAGGAGACAAAACGGTCAGTTCGAAGATGAGATGCAGCTGAAAAACGGGACCTGGCTGTTGCGACGCATTCTGCCTTATGAAAGGGATGGTGCATTTGACGGCATGATTCTGACTTTCATGGATGTCACGGAATTCAAACTGGCAGAGATTCGCCTGGAGACCGAACACGCGATTACTCAAGTCCTGGCCGAAGCGAACTCATTAAAAGAAATTGATCAGACAATTCTGCAGACCATTCGCAAATGTCTACAGGCCAGTGTGGGTCTGCTCTGGCTCCCCGACAAAACACATGAGCGACTTGTTCTGGAAACCAGTGTGGCAACCAATGTCGCTAAGAACCGTAAATTTCTGAAGAGTAATGCCTCCATTCAGTTTGCCCGTGGTGAAGGTCTGCCGGGAAGAACCTGGGAGACCAGGCAGATCGAGTGGTGCGAGGATGTTCAATCGCTCGTCTGGTATAATCGCGCTGAAGCAGCCAGAAAGAGTGGGCTGGTCAGTGGAATTGCGATCCCCATTATTTCCGACAGGCAATGCCAGGGGATCATGGAGTTTTATACCAGGGAAGAATTGACGCGGGATCCTCTGCTGGCGAACATGTTCTCGTCCATCGGGCATGAGATCGGTTCCTTTCTCATTCGCTGCCGGATCCAGGATCAGTTGTACGAAGAAGTCGCCCGGAAAAATGCCATCCTGTCGTCAGCCATCGATTGCATCATTACCACCGATGCCGCCGGGAAAATCATCGATTTCAACCCGGCAGCAGAACAGACTTTTGGATACATCGGGCAGGAGGTCATCGGGAAGTCACTTTATAATCTGATCCTTCTGGAGGAATACCATCAGCTTTACCACAACGCACTGGAAAAGTTTCTGGAAACCGGTGAATCTGATTTAATCGGACGGCACATTGAATTGCCGGTAATGCACAAGGATGGCAGTCACTTTCCTGTAGAACTGGCAATCAGTGTCACTCATCTGGACGATGGTCTGCCGTTTTTCACTCTCTGTTTGAGAGACATCAGCTTACGCAAAGAGCAGGAAGCGGCGCTCCGGGACAGTGAAGGTCGCGCCAAGGCGCTGGTGGAAGCTTCCGCGCACATGGTCTGGACGATGACTCCCGATGCACGGACCGTAGAAGATTCTCCCACCTGGCGCGAATTTACCGGCCAGACATATGAAGAGTGGAAAGACAAAGGCTGGATGGATGCGATCCATCCCGATGATCGTGAGCAGACACTGCGGAACTGGCAGAAAGCATTTGAATCTGTAACCCCGCTTGATTGTGAGTACCGCCTGCGAAACCGAGAAGGGGAATGGTGCTGGACGTCGGTACGTGCGGTGCCCCAGCTCAATTCGGAAGGGGCTGTGTTGCGCTGGGTGGGCATGAACCTGGATATCTCCCGACAGAAACAGCTTCAGCAGGAAGTCGAAGCAAATGAAAAACGACTGTTCATGGCATTGAAAGCCGGGGGGATGGCAGCCTGGGAGTGGCAGCCTCACGCCAGTTTCTGGTCCAATGAATTATATGAACTGCTGGGAATTCCGAATACAACGCCAGCTTCACCCGAGACATTCTTTTCCTGTGTTCACCAGGAAGATCTTCCCGGCCTGGCCAAAGCATGGGAAAAGGCGATTCAGGGGGAGAACGAATACGATCAGATCTTTCGTGTCGTGCGTGCGGATGGAGAAATCCGCTGGTTAGCCGGCGTTGGCGAAATCGTACGTGATCAGCAGGGCAATGTGACCCAGATTTTCGGACTGAACTGGGATTTTACCCAGGAACGGGAAGGGGAAGAAGCACTTCGAAAAAGCGAGAAACAGGCACAGCAGGCCAATATTGCCAAGAGCGCGTTTTTAGCGAATATGAGCCATGAAATTCGTACGCCGATGACAGCAGTTCTGGGGTATACCGATCTGTTGATTGGAATGGAACAGCAGCAGGAGAAGGCTGAGTATCTCCAGAATATCAAACGCAATGGCAATTTCCTGCTGGACATCATAAATGACATTCTGGACTTATCAAAAATTGAAGCGGGTAAGCTGGAGATCAACCAGGAATCATTTTCGCTGAACGAGATGCTTGCGGATTTACGATCCATGATGCGTGTGCGTGCCGAAGAAAAGAACCTGGAATTTGGGATTGAATTTATCAGCGAACTACCGGAATGGATTGAAACGGATCCCAAACGCTTACGCCAGATCCTCTTGAATCTGATCAGTAATGCGATCAAATTCACGGAGACGGGCAGCGTGCGAGTCGTGATTAATTATCTCAGGGAGAAAACAGAAGCCACTTTGAAATTTGATGTCATTGATACCGGAATCGGAATCACCCCAAAGCAGCAGTCTCGATTATTTCAGACGTTTTCGCAGGGAGATGTCTCCGTTACCCGCAATTACGGCGGGACAGGACTGGGGCTGGCCATCAGTCAACGGCTGGCGCATATGTTGAATGGAAACATCTCTGTTTTCAGCAAGCCGGGAGCAGGCAGTACATTCAGCTGCTCCATTAAGCTACCAGTCAGAGAAAATGTCAAAATGACAAATCCCGTTCTGGAAGCAGTACCGATGAAAACCGAAACCAGCATGCAGGAGTATCAGCTGCAATGTCGTGTGCTGATTGTCGATGATCAACGGGATGTCCGCCATCTGACGAATCTCCTGCTGCAACGGGCAGGAGTCGAAACCGAATTCGCAGAAGACGGCATCCAGGCAGTGGAACTGATTGAGAACCAGATCCAGAGCGGCTCCCCTGTCGATTTAATCTTGCTCGACATGCAAATGCCGCGGATGGACGGATATCAGACGGCGGCCCGCCTGCGCGAAATCGGATTTCGCCGGGCGATTATCGCACTGACCGCTGATGCGATGCAGGGTGATATGAACCGCTGTCTGGAACTGGGCTGCGATGACTACCTGAGCAAGCCAATCGACTCCAGCGAACTGCTGGAGATGGTCTCCCGCTATACCAGTTAGTAAACCAGATTCATGTCGGGGCAATCTGGGACGATGCGGATGTGGTTGTCCACCTGGTCGATCCAGGGCTCTTTGACAGCAACTCTCAATGCCAGTTGCATCTGGTAATAAGAAGGCAACTCCCCTCTGAGAATCAGCGTGGAACCGTTGGATTCGCAGCTTATGTTCTTCAACTGAGGGTATCCTGACTGATGAATGGAGCTTTCGATTCGACGGCTGATAAAGTCATTCGACAGTGTCGCTTCTTGCAGGTTCTGCATGGGGTCGTCCTGGATCTAATTGAGGGTAAATAGAGATCGTAATCCTGAATGGAGAGACCTCGCAGTTTCGCATTTGTTGTGCCAATTCATGGGAGATTCACTGCGAAAAATGTCCAGTTCCGGCTGGAAATGGGGATCGGAAATTCGCTGTACATAGGCAAGGTTCTGGAGCCCACTGCCCGGCGTGAAAAACAGCAGAGGCCCGGCGCAGTATGACTGTCTCGAAAGCAACCAGGGGGGAGGTCGCTGAGCGATCTTTCTGGTTTCTCAGCGATCAGGCAGCGACCAGGAAAGCGCGGGATCTTTCCTTTGAACGACCTGGATTTAGGACAAAATGACCGACAGGAAGAGGTGGTCTTCCTTGTACTTAGGAACGCTATTCCAGGACCGCTGTGAGAGACAAAGTCAGAATGTCGCAGCTTACCTGCTGAATTTACGACGGACGACGAAGGAGATCACTCCCAGCAGCAGGACTCCATTCAAAGAGACGATCAGCGGGAACAACCAGGTAATATTGTCAGCCGGCGCCAGGCCTTTATCTCGACGTAGTTGTTCAGCCGCCTGCTGTTCTGCCTGATGAAACAGCTGGTATTCTTCCCGGTCCAGCAGCTGGTCCTGATTCCGATCGCTTTGCTGAAAATGCCTGTCTGCCTGCGTATAACGAATTTCGTAGTCGCGGGATTTGACGACATTGCTTTCCTCGGGTTTTTCTTCGGAAAAGATTTCAGAGAAGCTGATCGCTTTATTCTGGTCGAGGTCGATGACTGTGAAGTATTTATCTGCAGGGATTCTGGTCGCGTCGTAGCGAAATTCAATTTCCTCGAATTCCAGCCAGCCATTTTGGTTTCGATCAAATCTCTGAAACAGTTCCCAGGCCAGGCCGATGAGCTGAGGGGATTCTTCCAGGTAAAACTCTTCCCAGGAAATCTGACCATCATGGTCTTCATCCTGCCTGCCATACACGCGCATGGTGACATAGTTACAGCCCATGGGGGACAGACGGAATTCCTGCAGTGAGAAATAGCCGTCTCCGTCGCTGTCAAAGGCAGCCATCCCCTGGGGAACTCGTTCCTTTGTGGAATCGTTTGAGTTGACCTTTGCCAGTTCTTCCTTACTCAAGCGACCATCCAGGCTGGTATCGCTACGTTGAAAGAATTTCAGCTCATCAATATTAGACAGCGGTGACTTTGCCAGTTCCCGATAGCTCAGGTTCTGGCTTTGGTCCGTATCCAGTTCGCGAAAAATGGTAAAGACTTCCTGTGGAGGCTTATGGATCGAACGCAGGAATTCATTGACTGACAGCTGGTGGTCTCCATCCTTGTCTGCATGTGAAATATAGGAATGATACATCACGCGACCATTCGAACTCCGCAGCGGTGCCCCGGTGATGTGCCGCATTCCATAAGCAATCTCGATCAGTCTGTCTGCTTCTTTGCGATTCACTTTGCCGTTCTGATCGGCATCCCATACTCGGAATGCCACTTTTGACAGGGGAGGAAGTTTTTGTTCGAGTTCATCGTCGGGCCATTCCCAGTAGGTGAGCTGGCCGTCGGAATTGGAATCGGCGGTTTTGAAGATCTGCTGCCAGGTCCGCTGTGCTGTTGCAGCCAGGTCCGCGACAGGATCGGGGACAGGCCCTCTCTGCTCGATCGGTAATAAATCGGGGAGGGCGCGATATTCTTGCTTCGAGAGTTTGCCGTTCTGATCAAAATCAACAAGGTGGAAGTCGCGCCGCGCGGCTGCGGTGGAGGCAGGAGCCACTTTGGCGAGGTATTCTTTTTCCGTCAGTGATCCGTCCCGATCCAGGTCATTCATAGCAAAGGCTGCTGTGGGTTTCATTTTCGAAAAATCGGTCTGAAATTCAAATTCATCCGGCTCCAGCAGGCCATTCTGATTGCGGTCATATCGCTGAAACATTTCCCAGGCGATACCGATCAGCTGGGGTGAGGGTTCGGCATAAAATTCCTGCCAGGTAAGACTCGCATCATGCTCCTGCTCTTCGCGGTCAAAGACCCGCAGAGTGATATAGCTTGAGCCGATCGGGGCCAGTCGGAATTCCCGCAGCGATAACTTGCCATCGCTGTTGTCGTCAAATTCTGCCATTCCCTGGGGCAGCCGTCCTTTTGTGGAGTCATTGGAATTGATTTTTCCCAGTTCTTCCGCATCCAGGAAACCATCCAGGTTACGGTCTCGACTCAGAAATAAATTGAATTCGTCAATATTCGTTGAGGAAGCGGTGGACATTTCCCGGTAGGTCAAAAACCCATCCTGG
The DNA here is from genome assembly GCA_002706765.1 of Gimesia sp. GTDB lineage: Bacteria > Planctomycetota > Planctomycetia > Planctomycetales > Planctomycetaceae > Gimesia. The sequence continues at coordinate 97,299 of PAJV01000058.1, read as the reverse complement.
TCGGCATCCATCTGTTGAAAGTTTTTCAGAACCTGTTCGGCAGGCAGTCTGATGGAAGGCAGGTATTCCGCCTGCGAGAGTCGATGATCTCCATCTTTGTCGGTCCGTTCGATATAAAAACGATAGAGCACCTTCCCATTGGAGGCTCGCAGGGGAAAACCATCAACGTGTTTCATGCCGTAGGCAATATCGATCAGCAGGCTGGCTTCAGCAGAAGAGACGAAACCATCCCGGTTGGCATCCCAGCTGGAAAAATCGAGTTTTGCCAGAGAGGGAATCTGCTTCTGTAGCGCAGAGTCAGGCCACTCGTTTTTTGTAATCTGACCATCGGCGTTCGTATCGGCGGCCTGTTGGATGTTTTCCCATGCCCGGTGCGCAGCTTGCGCCAGGTCCGCGAACGGGTCAGGTATCGTTCCGCGATCCCGGGGGGCGAACAGGTCGGGCAACGTCTGATATTCCTGCAGTGAGAGTGTCCCGTTTCCATCAAAATCCACAACCTGGAAGTTTCGTTTAGCCAGCTGAGGTTTCACGCTGGCAACCTGTGGCAGATGCTCTTCCCAGGTCAGTTGACCATCATTATTTTTATCATACGCCGTGAAAGCGTGTTCGGGTTTGATCTGCGACATGTCGATCTGAAATTCGTATTCATTCAACTCCAGCTGGCCACTCTTGTCACGGTCAAAACGTGTAAACAGCTCCCAGACCAGTCCGATTAACTGGGGGGCGGGTTCCGTATAAAATTCCTGCCAGGAAAGGCGTGCGTCGTGGTCCTGATCTTTCTGGTTATACATTCGCAGCGTGACATAAAAGCAGCCTACCGGCGCCAGTCGAAATTCACTCAACGAAAATTTGCCGTCCCCATCTTGATCAAACGCAGGGAACGCATGATTCAAGCGTGCTTCGGAGGCGCTGTTTAAACCGATCTTTAACAGTTCTTCTCTGCTGAGGAAGCCATCAAAGTCTTTGTCACTCCTGAGAAAAAATGTCACTTCATCAATATAGGATGTCGTCGATTTTGTCAGTTCGGAAACACTCAGCGAATCGTTCTGATCAACATCCAGCTCCTCAAACAGGGCGAGTACTTTTTCTTCGGGCCAGCGGATGGAAGGCAGGTATTCTGCTTTTGAAAGTTGGTTATCGTTGTTTTTATCCGTACGGGTCAGATAGGAACGATAGACGACCCAGCCATTGTCTGCCCGCAGGAGCGAGCCATCACTGTGTTTCATACCGTAGGCAATGTCGAGCAGGAGTTCTGCCTCTTCGGTGGTGACCTGTCCGTTCTGATCCTGATCCCAGACTGCGAATTTGAGATCGGCCAGCGGAGGAAGCTGTTGTTTGAGTTCGACTGTCGGCCATTCTGCCTGTGAGAGCTGTCCGTCCTGGCTGGCATCCGCGGCTTTCTGAATGACGGTCCATTTGCGTTTTGCAGCTTCAGCGAACAGGGCAACCGGGTCAGGGACGGCACCCCGGTTTGCTGGGGTGGTTATCCCGTTGACTGTCTGGAATTCTGCCAGCGTGAGTTTCCCGTTTCTGTCAAAATCACTTACTGTGAATGCCTGTCGGGCCAACTCCGGCTTGCTGAATGATTTGGCTTCCATGAACTCTGCTAACGTCAGACTTGCATCCGCATTGGTGTCCAGTTTTTGAAACTGTTCGTCTATTGTGTCGGCTGCCGCTGTGGGGGTAGCAGTCAGGATCAGCAGCAGGATCGGGTAGAAACAGCAGCAGAGCGTACGGTAGTTGACTTCAAACCGGACAGATGGAAACGAAGAGAAATTCATAGAAAAGTCACTATTTCAAATGGTTTTCAAATGGTTATTGTTCCAGCAGGGTTCCCGCCAGTGCCTGGCCCTGGGGGCTGGCGAGCGCCGCGTAGACTTTGCCGTCAATCTTTTCTGACAGGAAGGCAAAATGTCCGTCGCAATAACCGACGTTGACGCCCCCCGCATGCAGTGAACTGGGGAAGGGGGCTCTACCTTCGGCTTGTTTGATGCCGGCATTGATCGCAGAGGTTCCCGAATTAGCGAGGTTGTAGTCCACGTTGCCTGTCGTACATCGACCGTTCAGGCAGGGATCGCCGATATAAAAACTGGTGAGAAACGGGCTGGGCGACGACCAGTTCGCAGTCCAGCTTTCCGGGTCATATCCCGTGCGGAGATTTTCAGAAATCAACAGGGTGTTGGAGGCTCCGTCGGTAATTCCAGCCATCGTGTAGTGGCGATCCGCGCGGGTTTCTCCTTTCCAGGTCTCGTTATAAAAGAGACCCATGTAAAAAAAGAGGTCCCGGTCGGAGGGAACACCTTCATCAGCGGTAGAGGAATGGCAGATGATTCCATTGCCGTTCAGGTCTAGACGCCTGCCACGACCATCCACGGGACAGTTATGGACGCCGCCGATCTGGGCTGTGAATCCGATGCCACCATTGAGCACATACGAGAGATTTCCCTGTCCCGGTGTGACACTGAGATCATCGGGACAGGTAATGATGGGAATATGCTGACCGGCGAGGGGGATGTTGACCGGGTCCTTGCAGGATTTCTCAAAGTCCCAGTTGTTATAGATCTGGGCCTGGTCGAGGTAGGGAAGCAGATCGACGACCCAACTGCGATACTGACCAAAGGTGGCTGGTGTGCCATCCCCGAAATAGCCACATGCCGGAAACCGCTGGGCCGTGTCCGTGTTCTGCAGCAAGGCGATACCGACATTTCGCATATTGTTTAAGCATTGTAACTGCCGCGCTGAATTGCGGGCCGTCTGAATTGCCGGCAGCGTCAGTCCGATCAGCAGACCAATGACGGCAGTCGCGACGACCAGTTCAATAATCGTAAAACCCGCCGGAGAGACTGCTGCACGCTTCGTATTAGAATCTGAAATGATCCGCTTAGACTTCATCAGCACGAGACTCCAGAAACCAGGCCGTTAGATAGGTCAATACTGCAACAAAAATGACGACATCCGCAAAGTACATCCAGTAGGAGAATTCAGAACATTCTCCGATCAGGGGAAACAACAGTTTGGCTTCGGTCGGTTCCCGCGAGGGAAAGATCTGATTGTGCTGTTCTTTCCAGTTGAGCAGGAACCAGGCGGCCGCTGTGGTCATGACACCGGCGGTCAGCAGTTTATATCCCAGTCGCAGGTAAGATGCTGAGATCAAAAACAGCAGAGGTGTGATGATGGCAATCGTCAGCAGCGCACCGCTTGTATATAAGAGGAATAGAAGTGGTGAAACAGGGCCCACAAAGGGAAAATAGAATTGCCCCTCTCCCAGCCAGTTGACAACTCCCACAGTTCCCGCACTGACACACAGAATCAGTACCAACACAAACAGGGCTCGTTTCACCAGCGCGCCGGACAGAAAAGAGAAGCGGATATTCAGTACGTTCTGGCGGGGCGGCGGTAGCTCTTCCTGTTGGGGAGCCCGCTCATCAACCCGATCCACGGCAGCCTTGACGGTCGTGCTCCAGACTTCGTCAGAGTAGGCCCCCGTCTCGGCTTCGTCAGACTGTTCCTCTGCGGTTTCACCTGGGGGAAGATTCGGGTTTTCGGCCAGCACCGAGTCAGTTGCAGAAGCGGACATGCCGGCTTCCTGTTCGGAATGGATGGGAACCGGCGGGATTTTACTGTTTCGTAAGGAGAGGAGACGTCGTAACCAGCCTGGCTGGTCCGTACGTGGCTCGGAATCAGTGCCTGGCTCAACAGAATCAGACAGAAACGCATCCAGGTCTTCCAGGTCGGCTGTATCGCCGGGCGGTTCTGCATTGATCCCGGCAGAGACAGGGATGGTATCAGGATCACGCCGCGCCATGTAGTACAGGCCGACGACCGAGTCCGCTCGCTGCCAGTCATCCAGGTAGTGAGGACGCACCTGCGTTTCCGGAGCGAGCTGTTCCTCGCGGATCATTTCCACCAGTTCACGAAATGTATAAGGCCCCAGTTCTTCGTCGGACCGCTTGCAATACCACTCAGTTGCCATATGTCATCAATGTCAGCCGTGAGAAACTCAGGCTGCTGTTCTGTTATCGTAAATATTGTTAAAAAACTGTGACAGAGAAAGGGGCCAGTGTACAACAGGCATCTCCCGATAGTTAATATAAGTTCACAGGAAATGCAGAAAAAATGATAATTTTGTCTGCGCTGACTGGTGGATGGGGGGATCGCAGCCATTCCGTGTGCGGACAGGAAATGAGGCTGCTATGTTAGTCAGTCGCCTGAACCTGCTTCCGGATTTTGTGGGAGCCTGCCTGAAACGCATTTGAGAACCTCGAAAAGCAATTTGCGATTGCCGGTTGAGGTGTGATATAGTGAAGGCCTTGCCGAACATCTATTTCCGATCCTGCAACAGACTCGCCCATGATATCACGCTATATAATACCTGTTGTGATTGTCCTGCTGATCGACGTCACCTCATTCGTTCTCGCCAGCCCGGTTGACTTCGCTCACGAGGTCGTACCGATTCTGAAGAAACACTGCGCCGGATGTCACGGCGGTCGCGAGGCGAAAGGTTCCTTTTCCCTGAATACCCGCAAATTGTGGCTGGAATCCGGCTTTGTCGATCCCCAGAAGCCCGAGGCTTCTTATGTGCTCGAATTGGTCCAGTCCCGCGATCCAGAAATGCAGATGCCCCCCCGAGACAAGCCGCGTCTTTCAGCCAAAGAAGTAGCGACACTCAAACAGTGGATCTCCGCAGACCTGCCCTGGGAAGCCGGTTATTCATTTGGCATTGTTGCTTACGAACCACCTTTGAAACCGCGTCGCCCTGATCTTCCGCTGGCTGAAGACTGTCGCAACCATCCGATTGACCGGCTGATCGATCGATATCTGTCGCAGCATGAACTGCCGCGTCCTGCTCCCATAGATGATGCGACTTTTCTGCGGCGGGTGCATCTCGACCTGGTGGGGTTGCTTCCCACTCCGGAAGAGTTGAAAGCCTTTCTGGCAGACTGCTCTGTTGACAAACGGACGCTGAAAATCCGGGAGTTACTCGCAGATGATACGGCTTACGCTGATCACTGGCTGTCGTTCTTTAACGATCTGTTGAGAAACGATTACAGCGGGACGGGCTTCATTACCGGCGGGCGAAAACAGGTTTCCGGCTGGTTGTATGAATCGCTGTTATACAACAAACCATTCGATCAGCTGACCCAGGAATTAATTGCGCCCCCTTCGAAAGACAGTCGCGGGTTCATAGACGGGATCAAGTGGCGCGGCAATGTGTCTGCAGGACAGACCGTTGAGATTCAATTCGCCCAGAGCCTGGGGCAGGCGTTTCTGGGGATCAATCTGAAATGTGCTTCGTGCCACGACAGTTTTATTGACCGCTGGACACTGGAAGAGTCGTACGGACTGGCGGCGATCTATGCGGAACGCGACCTGGAGATTCATCGCTGCGACAAACCCATCGGCAAGACGGCACAGGCCAGCTGGCTCTTTCCGGAACTCGGTAAGATCGATGCCAGCGCCTCACGTGAGATCCGCCTGCAGCGACTGGCAGATCTGATGACTCATCCGGATAATGGGCGATTTACGCGTACGATTGTGAATCGGCTCTGGCATCGTCTACTGGGACGGGGCATCGTCCATCCGCTGGATGCGATGCAGACCAGGCCCTGGGACGAGGATCTGCTGGACTACCTGGCTGTGTCGTTAAGGGATCAAAAATACAATTTGAAGCAGATCCTGGAACTGATCGCCACTTCGGAAGCATATCAGTCTCAAGTGGAAGTCGTGGAAGGAGCGGAAAGCTCAGACTACCTGTACCGGGGACCTCGTGCCCGTCGCCTGACAGCAGAGCAGTTTCTGGATGGCGTCTGGCAGATGACGGGAGCCGCGCCTGACAAGTTTGATGCCCCGATCTTTCGCACAAAAGTGGAGCAGGCAGAGGTACCGGAACTTGAACTCCATGCCAGGTGGATCTGGGGCGATTCGGCTAAAGAAACGCCACCTCCCGACGAAACGATTGTCGTCAGGAGAATGATTGATCTGTCTGCTGGAGTCAAATGGGGGGGGGCGGTTCTGACCTGTGATAATTCCCATGTTCTGTATATTAATGGGCAGGAAGTCGACCGGGGGCAGAATCTGGCACAGATACGAAAATTGTCGCTGCACAAGTTTTTAAAGCCAGGCATTAATGAGATTACTGCCGTTATACAAAATGGGGGAACAAAACCGAATCCGGCGGGTTTCTTGTTTGAGGCCCGGATCGAACTGGAGAATGGTCAACAGTATTGGATTGCTTCGAATGAATCATGGGAATGGAACCCTGATGTACCTGCTGAGCGAAAAGGGCGTCTGGGTCGCATTTCAGAAAACTGGAAACCCGTGACAATAGTGAAACCGGCAGACAAGTGGACTGAGATCGTTGATGACCAGGTCCGAGAACGACTTGCTGAAGTCGCAACGGGAAAACAGCCAATGATCCGCGCGTCGCTCCTGAAAAATACGCCTTTAATGAAGTCTCTCGGGCGCCCGATGCGCGAGCAGATTGTCTCAATGCGTCCCAGCCAGTTAACGACCCTGGAAGCGATTGATCTTTCCAATGAAGCCTCCCTGGCGGAAGCTTTTACCGAGGGAGCGAAACGACTGATCGAGCATTCGGACGGTGATCCGCAACGTCTGACGGAGTACCTGTTTCTGTATGCCCTGTCGCGACCACCGACGCCAGAAGAATCTGATCTGGTGAGTCAGCTTCTGGGCGACTCACCGCAGCCCGCTGATGTGGAAGATCTGTTGTGGTCGGTCTGCATGTTGCCCGAGTTTTTTCTGATACGCTGATCTGTGGTATAATGGTTGAATGAATTCACCAGAGAACAATTTTCAAACTCTGTGAGAACAAGTGATGACATTTGAAATCGATCCCGAGGCCCCCGCACAAATTGTCCGACGTGAATTTCTCAGGCAGTTAAGTGCCGCCGGTGCTGCCGCTTTAATGGCGGGAACGCCGCGTTTGCTGAATGCCAGTGAACCCGGTTCCGTGAAACATCCGCAGGCGAGCGCCGACAGCTGCATACTGCTGTGGATGGCAGGAGGGATGGCGGCACCGGACACCTTCGATCCGAAACGCTATCTGCCGTTCAAGCAGGGGCTCAAAGTCGCCGACATGCTGAGCACCTTTCCCGCGATCCCGACAGCCGTCGATGGTTTACAGATTTGTGAAGGGCTGGAAGGAATTGCCTCAGTAATGGATCGCGCAACTCTGATTCGTTCCGCCGTCCAACCCGATCTCGGCAGTATCCTGCATTCCCGCCATCAATACCACTGGCATACCGGTTACGTCCCGCCCCAGACCGTGGCAACCCCGCATCTGGGATCGTGGATGGCACGGGTGGCAGGTCCCCGTAACCCGGTCATGCCGGCCTTCATCAATATCGGCCAACGACTGGAAGGGGTGGGTGAGAGTGAAGAACTCAAGGCTTTCACCACGGCCGGTTTTTTCGGCAGCGAATTCGGACCGCTGAATCTGCCTTATCCTGAAGAGGCTGCCCGCTCGGTGCGTCCGCCGCAGGGCATGACGGGACAGCGGTTCGTTAACCGTAACAAGCTGTATCGTCGTTTGATTGACAAAAGCCCGCAGCGCGAACTGATGAGTGACTATCAGCAGGAATCGATGTTGCGATCGATGGACAAGGCTTACCGCCTGCTCAGTTCCCAGGAACGGGATGCGTTTGACATTACTCTGGAGCCGGAAGCGAAACGTCAGAAATATGACACTGGTCGGTTCGGACGCGGTTGTCTGCTGGCGCGGCGACTGGTGGAATCGGGAGCCCGGTTTGTGGAAGTCACGACAGAGTACGTACCTTTTCTGCATTGGGATACGCACGCCGAGGGGCATACCACGGTGGATCGGATGCATAAAGAAATCGATGCACCGATAACCCAGTTGATTCTCGATCTTGAAGAACGCGGATTACTCGACCGGACGCTGGTGATTATCGCCTCAGAATTCAGTCGGGATGCGTTGATGGAAGGACAGCCGGGATCCAATGCGAAGGACCAGGCGCGCGAGAAGGTGGATGAAGTTTCCGAGATGAAGCATTACGGTCTGCATCGTCATTTCACCGGGGGAACGAGTGTGGTGATGTTCGGCGGTGGCATGAAACGCGGCTTTGTCTACGGCAAAACAGCCGAAGAACGACCGCTGATGGCAATTGAAAATCCCGTCTCCATTGAAAATCTGCACGCCACGATCATGACTGCCATGGGGATCAGCCCCCAAACCGGATTCGATATCGAAGGTCGCCCGTTTTATGTCACGAAGGATGCCAAAGGGGAAGCAGTTCAGGAACTCTTTGCCTGATCGAATTCCTTTCAGCCAGTGACGGCAGGCCCAGTGATGACAGACCCAGTGATGACAGGCCGATCGAACAGCGTCATCGTGATATGAAAGCGGGAATCGCGAGTAACTATGCGAGACCCGCATCAGAACCGACGTAGCGCTGAATCGTCTGGAGCAGCAGGTTTTTGTCGATGGGTTTACTTAAATAGTCGTTGCAGCCACATTCAATGCAGCGGCTCATATCTCCCTGCATGGCATCGGCGGTCAGTGCAATGATCGGACCGGTAAAACCCTGGTTGCGAAGTTGCCTGGCGGTTTCATATCCGTCCAGTTTTGGCATCTGCATATCAAGCAGGATCAGATCGAACTGTTCGCCTTGCTGCATGGTTTCGGTAACGATTGTCAGTGCCTGTTCTCCATCTACGGCCTCGGTAACGCTGGCACCCGCGAGTGTGAGAAAGCGTTTACTGAGAAATCGAATTTCACGCCGGTCATCGACTACCAGCACATGACAGTCGAGAGTGATTGCTTCTTCCTCGGGCGGTGGTTCATTGGATTCGGCAGTTGCCTGGGGTTGAATCATCTGGACTTTTGAAATGTCACCCGTGGCGATGGTCACCGTGAATCTGCTGCCTTTGCCTTTCGCACTTTCTACGCAGATTTCTCCACCAAGCATATTGGCCAGACGCTGGCTGATGGCCAGTCCCAGACCTGTACCGCCAAACTCACGATTGACAGTATGGTCTCCCTGCGAAAAAGGATGAAATAATCGTTTCTGCTGACGTTTTGTGATACCGATTCCGGTATCGACAATGACAAACTGCAAAATCCGGTTATTGCAGGAAACGAAGATTTTGACGCTGCCCTGCATCGTAAATTTGATCGCATTTCCGACGAGGTTAATCAGTATCTGTTTCAGCCGTTTCGGATCTGATTCGATTTCAGCAGGGATGGTTCCTTCATAGAAGATGTCCAGGTCCAGACGGCTTTCAGCCGCCCTGACATCCATGATGGAGCAGACATCTTCCAGCAGCAGATGCGGAGAAAAGCGTTCCCGGTTGATATCCAGTTTGCCCGCCTCAATCTTTGATAAATCCAGGATGTCATTAATGATATCCAGCAGGAAATCACCATTGCGGCGCACCGTATTCAGATAGGTGCTGGCAATTTTATGGTCGATCAGTTCATCGATCAGATCAATATAACCCATGATGGCGGTCATCGGTGTGCGGATTTCATGGCTCATATTCGCCAGGAATGCACTCTTGGATTCATTGGCTGCCTCGGCCATCTCCCGCGCTTCTTTGAGTGACTGCTCGAACTGTCGCTGACTGGTGATATCGAGCAGTGTGCCAATCAACTGAGTCGGTTTTCGACGAGAACCTTTGCCTGTATAAACAGGCCGGGCATGCAGACGCACCCAGCGTGTCTCTCCATCCGGACGGATGATGCGATGATCCAGGCTTTGATTCTGACCTTCCGGAAGGACGGCCGATTCCCGTAGATGTCTCTGGTAGGCACCGCGGTCTCTGGGATGAATCCAGTCCGGAACTCCTCCAAAGGGGATGTCTTTATCAGCGTCTTCCGGCAGTGCCAGCATGCGCTTCATTTCCGGTGAGTAGGATGTGGTTTCTTCCACCAGATCGATATGCAGCATGCCGAAGCCTGCAGATTCCGCTGCATTTCTTAATCGTTCTTCACTCAGTTTTATCGCCAGTTCCGATTTTTTCCGCTCGGTAATATCGAGATTGACTCCCACCATGAGAGTGGAATTATCTGCCGGGCCGGTCGTCAGATGGGCGGTGGAAAGCACCCAGGCATAATCATCGTTGGCTCGCCTGATGCGAAATTCCGAGCGAAACGGTTTTCCGTCTGAGAGACAGCTGCGCAGGTGGCTTTCCACATTCTGCCGGTCAGTCCTGTGGATCAGATCCAGGAACTGTTGCAATCCGCCTGCCGAATCCTCTGGTTCTCTGTTTGAGAATTCGTGTCTGTCGTGCGACCAGAAAAACTGATCGTTCACGATATCCCATTGCCAGATTGACAGATCTGCTGCCTGCATTGCCAGACGCAGTCGCGCTTCATTGGCACGGATGCGCTGTTCCTGTTCCCGGGTGCTGGTGATATCGGTATTGGTACCAAACCATCTCAGAATGTTGCCGTCGGTATCGCGAATCGGGACGGCACGGGAGAGGAACCAGCGGTATTCCCCGTGGCGGGAGCGAAGGGGGAAGGTGTCTTCCCAGGTTTCACCGGTATCCCAGGAATATTGGACACGCTTGACGACTCGATCCACATGGTCGGGGTGCTGCACTTTCATCCAACCCCAGCCCTGCATCTCTTCCAGTGTGGTACCCGTGTACTCAAACCAGCGTTGATTGTACCAGGTAATATAGCCTTTTTCGTCCGCCATCCATGCGAACTGCGACATGTTATCAGCCAGGTCCCGGAAGCGGGATTCGCTTTCCCGTAATGCTTCTTCCACACGCGCCCGTTCGAGACGGACTAAAATGCGTGGCGCGAGTTCCTGCAGCAGTTCCATTTCCCCGGTCTGCCAGTGAGAGGGTTCCTGTTTACTGACGGTAAATGCAAATTTCAATCGTTTCTCACTGATAAACGGGATCGAGAGCAATGATCCAATTTTCAGCGTGGCAAAGTTCTTTGCTGTTTTTTGTCTTCTGTGTGGATTCTGCGTGTCTTCGATTTGAACAGGCTGGCCTGCCAGGAACGCCTGCCGTTCTTCCTTTTCCAGGAAATTGACGATGGTATGTCTGCCTGAGATACTGGATAAACTCGATTCATGATATTCGTAGACCACTTTTGCGATCTCCGTTTTTTTATCCAGTTCGATCAGCAGGCACCGTGATAAGCCCAGGAAATCAGCGATGCTGGCACAGGTCTGCTGCATGATCGCTTCCACTTTCAAGGGACCACTGAGCAACTGCTGCAGTTGATCAATGAACGCCAGGTTCTGTTCCCGTTGTTTGCGCTCAGAGATATCACGCACCGTTCCCACAAACATGATTTCGCCGCGCAATGCTGCTTCACTCACTGCCAGTTCCATGGCAAACGTGCTGCCATCTTTGCGCAGCCCGCGGACTTCTCGCTTACTTCCTATGATTTTTGCATCTCCTGTGGCCAGGTATGCCTTGAGATACGAATCATGTGCGGAATGCCAGGGCTCGGGCATCAACATCCTGACATTCTGCCCGCGCAGTTCCTCCAGGTTATATCCAAACAGCTCCCGGGCTGCTGGATTAATGGAATCCATCTTTCCTGCTGCATCAATGGTAATCATTCCATCCACGGCGGAATTGAACATCGATTCCAGGCGTGCCGCTGTTTCTTTATGCAGGTTTTCCACGGCGACACGTTCACTGATATCAACGCCAGAAGGAATCAGGTACTCGACCTCGCCCTGTTGATTAAACACGGGGGCAATCATGAAATCGATCATCAGTCTGCGTTCCGGTCCACCCAGTCCGGCAGCGAACAGGGGCACATCGTAGCGGACGACCTCGCCGGCAAAACCTTTTGCCATTGATTCACGCATCTTCTGCGAGACGGCTGCATCGTAAGTCCACCAGGCACATTCCGCGAAATGTTTACCGATGACATCCTGGCGTGTCAAACCGGCAATCTTCAAGGAATCTTCGTCGACCTCCAGCAAGATGCCCTCCCGGTCAATCACGCCGACGAGTCCCAACTGGTTATTAATCACACGTCGCAGATGGGCTTCCCGGTCGGCCAGTTCCGCTTCAGCCCGAGCCCGTTCAATCCGGACGCAGAGCCGATTGGTGATTTCCTGCAACAGGTTTAATTCGTCGGGACGCCACTGGTATGCTTCACTCTTCAATGCGGAAACAGCAAATTTGATTCCCCTGGGAGTGATGTAGATTGAATTACAATAAGCGCCTACTCCGATCGACTGGAATATTTCGGCGATCTGATTTTCCTGCTCCGGATGTTGCGTGTCTGAGAGGGAGAATTGCTGGCCGTCCAACAGCTTTTGTATTTCCTTTTCTGTATGAAAATCGCGAACGCGATGTTTTCCTACAATTGACTGCAGTGGTTTGTCATGATGCTCAAACAGGATATCTGCAAATTCGGCAGTTTCATCGAACTCCACAATCAGGCAGCGGAATAATCCGAGATAATCGGCTGTTTCCCTGGTGGCCACATCCATCAGATCGTCCACGCTCGACAGCGGGATTAATTGGGCCTGTAGATCCGACAGGAAGGACAGATTCAATTCTTCCCGCTTGCTGACCGTAATATCCTGGGCGACCTGCGTCGCATAGACGGGAACTGCCGGCTCGACACTGCGATCAAAATAGATTTGCTTGCGGGTGCTGATCCAGCGGATTTCCCCTGAAGGTAAAATCAGCCGATGTTCCAGATCGCAGCGGCCATCCCCGCATGCCTCAATACATGCCTGAATCTGCTTCGCTGCAGGCTCTCGATCTTCCGGATGGTACAAGTCGAGCATTTCTTCCCGGGTGATCGAGATTTCTCCGTACCCCAGACCATAGATGGCAGCCGCTTCGGGGGTCAGCGTAATCCTGTCATCGGTATAATCCACACGGGCCAATCCCAGATTCGCAATTTCGACACCCAGTTGCAATTGACGGCTGGATTCCAGGATGACACGCTGAGCTTCTTTTTGCTCGTGGATATCGGTATTCATTCCGACCCAGCGTAAGATTGAACCATCGCGGTTCTTCTGGGGCACACCCCGCGCGTGGACCCAACGCCATTCTCCCTGCCGATGCCAGAGTCGATATTCCACGGAAAACGTCTCGACATTCGAAACCGCCTGCTGCCAGATCTGGATGGTTGCCTGCTGATCCTCTTCGTGCACGACATTCAGCCAGCCTTTGCCTTTCCATTCCTCGAAGGTCTGCCCGGTGAAGCTCCGCCAGCTGGGGGAGTCATCGACGACCATGCCTGTTGCATCAGTCATCCAGACAATCTGGGACGAGGCTTCGATGAGGATCTGGAATAACTCCTGGCTGTTATGCAGCTCTGAAACATCAATGAACGTAACGACGATTCCTTCATTCTCCCCCGAGTGGGACTGGTAAGGCAGTACCCGGCGGATAAAGATTTTCCCGGAATCAGAGATGACTGTGTGTTCTACAGGTTTGCCCTGCTGCAGCTGACGCGGATGGGGCAGGGGAGGCATTTCTTCGACGAGGGGCACAAACCGTTCCAGTGGCCTGCCGATATCTGTCTGGATGAGCCCATAAATTTCGGTGATCGCAGGTGTAAAGCTGCGGATGAGTAACTCATCATCCAGAAAAACGGTGGCAATCTGCGTGCTCCGCAGCAGGTTTTCCAGATCGCTGTTCGTCCGCGCCACGGAATTACTGACGGCGGTAATTTCTTCCTTGGATGTTTCCAGCTCTTCATTGGTCGACTGCAGCTCCTCATTCATCGACAGCAGTTCTTCGTTCGTCGACTTCAACTCCTCATGAGCCACATCCATTTCCTGCAGCGACTTTTCCAGCTCATCGCGAGTGTTCTGTAATTCGTGTTCCAGCTGAGCGATGATCAGGTCTGCATTCGGGACAGATCCAGGGGAAGACGCTTCACCGGACTCTCTTTTGACCGGCAGACCCACGTCATGAAAAACCACCATAAACAGGCCTTCGTCTTCACCCAGACTTGGCAGAGGCTGAACGGTTATCATCACCTGCTGAATCAGATCTCCTTTTCGGATCGTCAGATGTTCCTGCTGTACCTTGCGGCGGGATTTGATGGATTCATTGAGGGCGGAACGCAAGCCAACACGTAATCCCCGGGCTGCCATTTTCACGATGTTGTTCTGAAAATCTCCTTCGCCCAGTGTCAGGTATTTCTCCATGTCGGCATCGGCGTTGAGGATTTGTCCTGATTCATCGATCACACAGGATTTTGGCGCAAATTCATCCAGAAGAATCCGCTGCCTGAGATTCCGCAGATCAACTTTGGCATCGGGCTCCCGTTGCTCGCTGGATTTTAACTGTAACCGGTTCTGAATTTCAGGCAGAGACATGCCCGAGCCTACGGCGGTCGCTTTTCGTTGTGAAATACGGGATTTGCTGTCGACAGTGCGAAATAATTCGCCGTGAGAGGTGATGTTTTCACTGGGACCTAAAAACAGATATCCGGAAGGCCGCAGGGAATAGTGAAACAGGGGGATGAGTTTTTTCTGCAGATGCGGTCCCAGGTAAATGAGGAGGTTACGGCACGAAATCAGGTCCAGACGCGAAAAGGGGGGATCACTGATCAGATTATGTACCGAAAACAGAACCAGTTCACGGATTTCGCTGGTGACTTCATAGCGTTTTCCCCGCCTGATAAAAAACCGTTTCAGACGCTCGGGGGAAATCTGCTCTTCGATGCCCACCGGATAGATGCCCGCGCGTCCCAACTGGAGTGCGCGCTCATCAATGTCTGTGGCAAAGATCTGCAGTTGCGGCGGTGATTTTAACTGGTCCATGACTTCGCGGCACAAGATCGCCAGCGTGTAAGCTTCTGAGCCATTGGCGCAGCCTGCGACCCAGATCCGCACACAATCGTCGGTGTCGCGATTTTCAAACAGTCGGGGCAGTACTTCACGGGCCAGTCGTTCAAATGCCTGGGGATCGCGAAAAAACTCGGTCACTCCAATCAGCAGTTCACGAAATAAGGTCTGTGCTTCCTCTTCATTCTCCTGCAGGTAAGCGACATAATCATTGGCCTGACTGCATTTCAAGATTTGCATTCGCCGCTGAATTCGCCGCGTCAGCGTACTGATTTTGTAGTGCTGGAAATTATGACTGGTCTTTTTCAGCAGGGTCGCCGTGATATCGGGAATGGCATCCGCAATCTGATCCTGAATGCGTGATTGAGTTTCCGAGGTGTTCACTTTTTGCAGATGCTGTCCATATTGCAGCAGTTCCCGTGCGATGGCAGCAGGGGGAAGCGTATGATCCGCCACTCCCGTTGTGGCAGCACTTCGCGGCATACTGTCGTACCTGGCCGAACTGGGATCTTGTGCAAACGTCAGACCACCACTGTCGCTGATGGCTTTTAGTCCCAGGGTGCCATCACTGCCCGCTCCTGAGAGAATGATTCCTACGGCACGCTCCCCCTGATCGTCGGCAAGCGAATGAAAAAAGTGGTCGATGGTGTGAGAGGTATGTGTGTCTGTCTTCTCAGCTGCCAGGCTTACAAAACCATTTGTGATTTCCAGCAGTCCCTGCGGGGGACAAAGATAGAGTCGGCCTGCTTCCAGTTTCGTACGGGCTTTCAGTTCGGATACTTCCAGTGAAGTATATTTCTTGAGGAGATCCGGCAGCACCAGTCTGCTGTTTGGCTCGCGATGCTGGATGTAGACCAAAGCCAGATCTGGTGTATCACCAAGTGACTCCAGCAGCATTCCGAATGCATCCAGGCCTCCGGCGGACGCGCCCACACCAACAATAATCGGATGATTGTTGTTCTGTTGACGGTTCTGGTTCATCAAAATCCTTCGGCCCTGTAATTTCTAGTGACATGTATGGCAGGGAAGCACTAAAGATTCACTGAGGGGGTCAGCCTCGGCTGGTGGTTCGCCTGTTGAAGCGAGCAGCCAGTCTGCTGCACTCGTGTTTTTTTACCTGTTCAGGACTTAGTGCCATCAAGTCCGCAGCCCGGAACGTCTCACATTTATTGATTCAAGTCTGATTATTTCAAAAAGTATCCTATAGTCAATTGGATTAGAGAAACAATCATACCAAATCAGCATCGCAATAACAGAGATAAAGACCTGAATCAATCATCCAACATGCGACCTCAGGTATCATAATCATGATAATGAGGAAATGAAGAGTCATGCGGTACTTTTTGAGAATGACAACATTGATCAAAAGCAACCCACGCGGACAAATTGTCGGGCTGAGATCGCAGGAGACGATTGTTAGTCCGGGACAGACAAGCCTTACTGATTTTCTGCCCGGGCTTTTTCGATCTGTTCTCGTTTTTTGATGTCTTTGGGATGCTTGGAGAACGATTCGAAGACATCGCCGATAACACGGTCTGCCAGCAGACTCAATTCGGTGAGAATGATGGGTTCTGCTTCCGGCAGCAGTTTGGAGGTGTTGGGCTCGTATCCGCCGACACTGTAGGAATCCGTCGTGGCAATGTAACCGACGTGTCCGTTAGCGTAACCCACGATGATGGGAATGGCGCGATCGGCGATATCGTTTTCCAGTTTCAGCCCGTATTCCACCATGGGCTCGCCAGGCATCGTCAGCAGCAGGTAGGGACCGATCTTCATGGCCTGCAGTTCAGCTTCAATCCGACCTGCTTTACCGGGCAGCGAGATGACTGAGTTCGCGACGCGGATCGGATAGTATTCGGCCCGGGTGGCAAGTTGTTCCCGCGTCATGCTGTGGGCGAGGGTCCGCACAACGGCGCTGCCCAGATCCCGTCCGGCCCACTGGATGTCGGCTTCATCAGCACAGCGGTAAGGATAACCCGGCAGATTCGGACGAATGTCCCCCGCACAACCCTGCAGGAACAGTGAACTGGTCTGATTTCCATAACACATTTCCACAAACGTCTGGGCTTCGCCTGGAAAGTCCGCGCTCATCTTCGGAAAACCGTCAGGGTAGGGCAGCGAGCCTTTGTCGCCCCAGGTGAAAAAACAGGGGTGACAGACCGCGTGCATCAGGACGGCTACGGGCGTCAGTGATTTCCCGTCGTCGAAACGCAGCACTTTCACGCGGGGATCATTGGGTCCGTCTTCATTCAGCCGCACCACGGCTCGTCCATTGATGACTTTCCGTCGATTGACGCTGAACCCGATTTTGTCTTCTCCATAGCCGACGGTGACGGGCGTCATTTTCGAGGCGGCCTGTTTCGCTGCTGCGCCGAGTTTATTGATCAGTTCTTTCCCCCAACGGGAATCAGCATCAAAGCCCGGTCCGGAGTGATTATGCGAGGCTGCTACCATAATGTTGGCGGCCGGGATACCTGTTTCTTTTTCGATCTGTGCTCGAGCCGGTGTGACGATTTCCGAATACGCGCCAATCAGGTCCAGTGTCACAATGGCAACTTTGGTCTGACCATCATCCAGAACGAGCACACCCGCTCGCAGGGGATCTCGTACGCCGGTGACCTTGCGACGGTGGCCGACGACTTCCAACTGCTTGACTTCAGCCGGCGTAATATCAACTTTGGCAACCCCCGCCCGCAGGTTCGATTTCACGGCAGACTGGCCTTCTGCAACATTAGTGACAGAAGACAGGCAGGGAGTCAGCAGCAGGACAAGACAAAGATTTCGGAATATCTGGTGCATGGTACAGGTTTCATTTCATGATGAATGTTCTGGCAAGCCAACCGACAATGAACGCAGGGGGGCGGTTACTGTATTTGATTTTAATGTCTGGGGAAAACAGGCTGGTGATGGTGCAGGGCGCAACATCAGTATTTTCTCAATTCAGTTTAGACA
Source organism: Gimesia sp. (assembly GCA_002706765.1). Classification (GTDB taxonomy): domain Bacteria; phylum Planctomycetota; class Planctomycetia; order Planctomycetales; family Planctomycetaceae; genus Gimesia. The sequence goes on along the minus strand of PAJV01000058.1, from coordinate 79,567 downwards.
CCGCGATCACAAGTAGCAAGCAATTTCGCTGTGTTACGGGTCGGCAGTGGACCTCCCAATATCTTCCAGGGCTGAATTACAGGTAGCGCTGGATTACAGGGGAGCGCTTTTGTTAGAATGCCTGCTTCCACTCTTGTCTCTGATCGCTTCCAGATGCATACCTGCTGGTGCCAGTCGATGTCGCTAGACTGTGTCCAGTTTTAATGTAGCGTCTCCAGGTCCATTTGGATCGAGTATATTAGATTGACAGACGCTATCGTTAAATGTGATGCGCTCTAGATATTACTGTGGACCAGGAAATCTGAGAGTCAGCCAATAAGGAGTTGTGTGATGTCCGTTTTGCATACGAATCGGCGGGAATTGCTGCAGAAGGGGGCGCTGCTGGCGGCCGGTTGTCTGGCCGGGGGGTCTGCTGTCGTGCAGGCAGCTGATCCGGAACAACCGGTCGAATCACCGAAACTGAAGATTACCGGCGTCAAAACCTATCTCCTGCAACATAAACTGAAACGTCCGTTTGGGGTTTCGGTCTCGGTTCCCCTCGATCAATTCAGGAAGACACTGTTAGTCAAAATTGAGACTGACGCCGGGCTGACCGGCTGGGGGGAGACATCACCGGTCAACGGTGCCCGTGGGACGATCGATCATCACATTGGACCGCGGCTGATTGGTCAAAGTCCGCTGGACCAGCGGCGGTTGTGGCGAATGATGTGGGGGCCGAATTTCGGCAATGCGCTGGCAGTGGCCGCTCTGGATATGGCAATCAACGATGTGCGCGGACAGGCATTGAACCTGTCGGTCGCAGAATTATTTGGCGGAAGGCTTCGCGACCGCGTTCCCGCGTATGCTTCGGCGATGAACTACCTGGAAGATGAACAACCGGAAACGCAGTATCCTCGCGAGGCGGAACAACTGGTAAAGCAGGGTTTTAAAGCATTGAAAATGCGACTCGGGCGATATCCGGTCTTACGCGAAGCGGCGGTGGCTACTGCGGTTCGTCAAGCGGTGGGCCCCGATATCAAGTTAATGGCGGACGGGAATGCCGCCTATACTCTGTCATCGGCGCTGCAGATGGGGGAGAAATTACACGATTTGAATTTCGAGTATTTCGAAGAACCGCTGCCCCAATCTCCCCACTATGCCGGTTACGAAGAACTGAGACGCAAGCTCCCACTGCCGCTGGCGGCCGGTGAAGCCGTCGATTCGCGAGGCAGCGCCAAAGCACTGATCGACCGGCAATGCATGCACATCATCCAGCCGGACGTCAGTCTGTGTGGCGGGATCGGAGAAACCCTGTTTATCTCTGAACTGGCGGCGCTGTCGGGAATCCGGAGTATCCCGCATTGCTGGGGCGGTGCGATACTCATCGCGGCCACCGTGCAGACACTGTCGCTGATGCCCGATCCCCACTGGGGCTTTCCCACCGATACCCCGCTGCTGGAACTGGATCAGTCCGAAAATCCCTGGCGAACTGAAATCATCAAAGAACCATTCCTGTTAAAGGACGGATTTGTGAATGTCCCCACCCGACCCGGGCTTGGCATCGAAGTGAATGAAGAAATCGTCAAGCAGTATGCGATTTAATACGGAGTGAGACACCAGGTATAGTGAAGAGAATCCGTTTTCAGGAAAGAAACGAATTACTCACTGTCGATTTTAAAAGAGTCGATCAAGCTGACAGCCACTGATATGAGCCAGTAACGCATCTCCATATAAGCAGTCAGTGATGTGAAGTTCAGAGCAGGTCACGATTCGTGTCAGGTCCGGCTATTGATGTTTCCTGCGTCTTATTCGATTACAAGTAATAAACAGGAAAAATTCGCGCATCTCCGATAAAGCCAACTTTTGCCTGTAACTGCATTGAGCAGTCACCTGCCTGCCGCTTATAATTTTGACTGTACTGAGATTCATTTCATTTCTAATAAGATCTTGCTGTACTCGTTTTTTCAATTCTATCGAATAGTTCCCAGGGAGATATGATGCCGCCTCGCACGTCCAGATTAAATATACGCTCCGGTTTTACACTCATTGAACTCCTGGTCGTAATTGCAATCATTGCGATTCTGATTGCGTTGTTACTGCCGGCTGTGCAGCAGGCTCGCGAAGCAGCACGCCGCAGTACGTGTAAGAATAACATGAAACAACTGGGGCTGGCGCTTCACAATTACCATGACACGCACAAAACATTTCCTTCTGGATCCATCTCCTTAAGTGCTACATTCAATCCGAATACCACTGACTGGTGCTCTACTCCGTCAGCAAGCCCGCTGGCTCCCTGGACGGTCATGATCCTACCCTATCTCGACGAAGGACCTCGTTACAACCAGTTTAACTTTGAAGGCAGATTTACGATTTCGTCTAATGTGCCCGGGGTCACCGCAAATGATGATGAATTCAAGAAAAGCTTGAATAAATACCAGTGCCCCTCCGATCCTAACTCCGGATCAGGTGTGAATAATTTAAACTACTTTGGCGTCCAGGGAGGAGGCCCGACCATTGAGATTTCCTGCTCGAATGTTTCGGGACAACGTGTCTTTTATAGAAATGGTCTGCTGTTTCACAATTCCAAAGTTCAGATTCGTGACGTCATTGATGGAACGACCAATACGTTTCTGCTGGCAGAATCAAAGTATGGTTTAAACCCTCAGAGCCGGAGTGACGGCATCCACGCCGGCTGGGCATCGGGTACCGCCCTGAATACCAGCGGAAATCCTTATACGCTGGTTGCCGCCCTGTTACAGATCAATTCCATTACGGGACACGCCGGCACCCAGGATACCATCGGCAAGTTTTCACGTCTGTTTGGCAGCTTTCATGTAGGCGGTTGTCACGTCACACTCGCCGATGGTTCGGTTCGCTTTATCAGTGAAAATATTGACCTCAATACCTATCATATCCTGGCGCAACGCGCTGATGGACAGGTCGTTGGTGAATTCTGATTATTCGATTCACTGCCGTTTTCATCCAGATATCATTGCGAACCAGGAACGATTTTATGTTATCAAACAGTGCGTTTCATGTTTTTTTGAACGGGAAGCGGGAACTTCTCGCTGCCTGCTTTATGCTGTGCTGCCTGATTTTCACAGGCTGTGGAAGTCAAACGGAGGATGGTCCCACCCGTTACAAACTGGAAGGAACCGTCACCTATGATGGCAAGCCGGTCCCGAAAGGCGAAGTCTCGTTTCGGCCTGATTCCCAGGCGGGCAATAAAGGTCCAGGCGGGTATGCTGCAATAGAACAGGGAAAATTCCAGGTCGATGCCAGCAAGGGTGTCGTGGGAGGCCCCTACATTTTTACGTTGACAGGCTTTGATGGCATACCCATTCCTGCCTCGGACGTCGGCGAGCCCAGTCAGGATGGAAAGCCCCTGTTTACCGAGGTGGAAATCAAGAAAGATCTACCCCAGGGCGAATCCACTCTCGATTTTGAAATCCCGGCAAACAAGAAAAAATAAGCAGCCGAAACCTCGCCCGGAAGCATTCGTACTGTCGACTCTGAAAAGGCATCAATGCCTGATGCAGTGGTTAGCAATAGGCCATACCAGTATGCTATTGTATCGGCATGTCGTAGCAATAGAGTGGGATTGGCTCTCCTCTGCGAAAGATCGCGAGAGTTTCCTGGATTTGCCAGTCTTTTTCATCGTGAAACCGCTCATCAAGTTCTGGAAAACGTTCTGGCTCGTGTACCAGCAGATACTCAATGGCGTACAGTCGAAGCTCTGGCTCCAAATCTTCCAGTAGCTGTTCAATCAAAGGTTTGATCTGTCTTTTTAAGCCCAGCAGAGTCACGCACCGCATGCGGGCTTCCGGTACATCCCCCGATTCTGCAAATCGCAGCAGGGCATCTACAGCTTGTGTCAGATGCCCATAATCTTCGTCAAGGCAATTTGCAGCCGTGATCCTGCGATATTCGTCATCCAGACCAGAGGGCCAGGGGGGATTATTACTAGATTCCCCCGGAAGTTTCTCTCCCGTAAAGAGCGTAGAGATCAGGGATTCAAGAGACCATGATGGAATAGGCATAGTTTCGATCAAACCTTACTATAAGAGATGAAGCTTGAAAAAAACTTAAGGATTATAAAGATGTCAGGTCCATTAATAAATTAGACCTGACATCTTTGGTTTTGAATCGCCGATCACCGGCGCTTAATCTTCCAGCTTGAGAAACGCCACGGCGTTATTGTTGTTCATGGGAATGATCAACTGCTTTTGTTTTGAATCGTATCCCATCGACGCGGCACTGGGGATCCCCGAGGCGATGACCTGGGCGGGTTTACCGGGGCTGATTTTGGAAACGCTTCCGAAACGGACACTGCTGACGTACTTTGTTCCATCGGGGAGGATCACCAGTCCGTCGTTGCCCCCTTCCGCGGCGTGTTCGGTGCGGATCAGTTTTCCACTGGCAGGATCGAATGTCATCACATCGTTATTACCGACGTTGACGACCACGACGTTCCCGTCCTGATCGATGGCGACGCCGTTCGGGATGTTGAGAGGATCACCGTCCACAAAGAGCGAAACTTTACCGTCAGCGGTGATTTGATAGACGCGGAACTCGGGACGCGAATTGGAAACAAAGATCGTGCCTTCCTTGTTGACGGCGATGCCGTTCAGAAACGAGGCGCCCTCTACCGGGTAGGCTTTTCCCGGCTTGCCCGTCGCGAGATCGAACGTGCGGACCACGTCGATGTCGGCGGTATACAGGGTGCCGTTGTGGATTGCGCTGCCCAGTGGATGGTTGAGCGTTAAACCATCACGCGTTGCACCAATCCATTTCGTGGTGTGAACCGATCCGTCCGGGTTCAACAGCGAGACGTAGCCGTCATTTTCCTCCTGGGTTTGCGGAACCCCGGCATTCATGACGACAATCAGGTCGCGGGTCGCGTCATAAACACAGCTCTCAGCAAAACGAAAACTGCCATAGACCTTGACGTTGTCCGAGAGCGGAACAAACTTTCCGGCTTCGTTGACGGCTCCCAGGGGCTGGCCCGCCTGAAATGCTTTCGTCGAAGGTTTCTGTGCCAGTGCAATATTGCTCATCAAAGCCAGCGCGGCGAGGGTCAATACAAAGAACGCTTTCATCAGTCGTCACTCCTGTTGTTAATGGTAGGGGATAACAAAGATCCAGTTGAACACCAAGGTACCCGATTTCCATTTTCCAGGGAAGGATCAGGGCTCAGACACACTCCAGGATCGGACGGCGGCTTTTCAACGGATTGACTCCCAGGTGGGAATGGCGTTCAATGTGATCGGATGCATCTGTCAATAAAAAGTTGTGAGGTATCTCCTGTTTTGGGTCGTTGATTTCTTGAATAACAGGTTGAAAATGCCTTATGACTGGAGAAGGTATAAATTGAAACAGAAATCTTAACTACGGATGCAGATTATGAAACTGCATCAGATGGATATACTATGAAACGCACTCACTCATTCCTGTTTGCAGTCCTGATTGTGGGTTTTGCTCTGACTGGCTCGCAAGCCAATGCCGAACTCGTTCTGGAAGTTTCACCCGAGGGGCCGCTCCAATCACTGGCTGCTGCCCGCGATGAAATTCGGCAACGTCAGCCGAAAGAACCCGTGCGGGTGGTCTTCAAAGCGGGAAATTATTTCATTACCGAACCTCTCGTGTTTACTCCTGAAGATTCCGGCACCGCGGCTGCGCCCGTCACATATGAAGCGGCGCGCAGAAGTCGTCCTGTTATTTCCGGCGGGAAACGCATCACTGGTTTCAAACGGGAAGGGGATGGCACGTGGACCGCGAACGTCGATCCGGACTGGCAGTTCGAACAACTCTGGGTCAATGGAAAACGGGCGGTACGGGCCCGGGAGCCGGATGAATTCTTCTTCTACCTCCGCAACGGTCGGGAGACGATGGGGACAACCGATGGACCCAAGCCAAGGAAGATCGCCCGCCAGACACTGTACGCCGATCCCGCGGATCTGGCTTCTTTGGAGAAGGTCCCGGAAGCCGAACGGGAGGGAGTTCAGGCCCTCTTCTTTCACAAGTGGGACAATACACGGAAATTCCTGGACGGGTTTGACGTCAAGACGGGCAAACTCTTCACCTCTGGCAGGCAGATGAAACACTGGAATCCACTGACCCGGAATACGGCTTATATCCTGGAAAATTACCGGGCCGCCCTCGATTCGCCGGGGGAATGGTATCTGGCGCCGGAAGGCAAACTGCATTACGTTCCCCGACCGGGTGAGACTCTGGAAAAAGCAGAAGTATTTGCGCCTGTCGCCGAGCAGTTACTGCTTCTCAAGGGAGACCCGGCGGAAGGAAAATTCGTGGAACATCTCACGTTTCGCGGACTCAGTTTTCAACACACGGACTGGCGCACGCCGCCGCAAGGTTTCGAACCGTCTCAGGCAGCCTCGCCCATCGAGGCGGCAGTCATGGTCGACGGCGGACGTTCCATTCAGTTTACGGATTGTGAAATCGGTCATGTCGCGACCTACGGGCTCTGGTTTCGCAAGGGATGCCGGGACAGCGTCGTCACACACTGCGATCTGCACGATCTCGGAGCAGGGGGCGTGCGGATTGGTGAAACCCGCATCGCATCCAAAGAAGTGGAGCGAACGGAAAAGATTAAAGTCGACAACAACCTGATTCGGCACGGCGGCCGTCTGTTTCCCTGTGCGGTCGGCGTGTGGATTGGTCAGTCAGGCGACAACGCAGTGACTCACAATGAGATTGCTGACTTTTATTATACAGGCATCTCGGTGGGCTGGCGCTGGGGTTACAGTGACAGCCTCGCTGTTCGGAACAAGATCGAATTTAATCACATCCATCATCTGGGCTGGGGCTGGCTGAGTGATATGGGGGGCGTCTACACCCTCGGTCCTTCGCCGGGCACGACTGTCAGCAACAACGTAATTCACGATGTTCTCTCCTGGAGTTACGGCGGCTGGGGGCTCTACAATGACGAAGGCAGCACGGATATTCTGATGGAAAACAACCTTGTCTACCGCACTCGATCAGGCGGATATCATCAGCACTACGGGCGGAATAATCTGATCCGGAATAATATCTTCGCCTTCTCGCGCGAGTACCAGGTCAAACGCAGCCGGGTGGAAGACCATCTGTCTTTCACGTTCGAACGCAACATCGTCGCTTTCGATTCCGGCGACCTGTTTCACGGAAACTGGAAAGACAGGAATGTGAAGCTGAATCACAATCTGTATTGGCGCACCGACGGTAAGCCGATCGATTTCCAGGGAATGACGTTCGCCGAGTGGCAGGCTGCGGGAAAAGACCAGGGATCGCTCATCGCCGATCCCCGTTTCATCGATCCCGCGAATGATAATTTTCATCTGGCGCAAGATTCCCCCGCTTTCAAAATCGGTTTCAAACCGTTCGACTACGAGAAAGCAGGGCTCTACGGAGATCCGGAGTGGACCGCGCAGGCGCGTGCGCTGGATTTACCGGAGATGAAAGACCCGCCGCCAACACCGTTGCTCTCGTTCGTTGAAGACTTCGAAGCAGGCGCGCTGCCGCCGAGCACTTCGGTCAGTAAAGATGACAAGCTGGGTGGTGTCGAAGTCAGACAAGTCAAGGGGGCTCCGTCCGGTTCGCAGGCGTTGCTGCTGCTCGACACGCCGGGACAGAAGCGACGCTATCACCCGATGTTCGTCGTTTCGCCGCATCATAGTGAGGGCGTCAGTCGCTGTGCGTTTGCGATCAAACTGAGTTCCGCTGCCGTCTTTCAGCATGAGTGGCGCGATCAGTCCAACCCGTATCGGATCGGTCCCTCACTCTGGATTGAAAAAGGCAAACTCCGTGCAGCGAACCGGAAAGAACTGATCGATTTTCCCATCGATCAGTGGGTAAAGCTGGAGATCACGGCTCCCCTCGGCGCGCAGGCAGGTAAATGGAATCTGGCAGTGACACTGCCAGGACAGCAGCCACGGCATTTCAAAGATCTGCCCTGCGTACACTCCGAATGGAACACGCTCGACTGGCTGGGTTTCATCAGCCAGGGTGACACGAATGCCGAGATCTGGATTGACGATCTTGAATTGACGCAGTGAAGTGGGGCAGCGAATGGCGTTGATCTGTTTGTGTAATCTGGTTCTGCAGTCAGCGCAGGTGTCATAAATGGATAGGATTTCATTTCTGCTGCGTGTGTTCTGGTTCAATAAAAGGGGTCAGGATTCATATAAAAGAGACCTGACCCCTTATTATAAACTCAGTCTTTCTTATTCTCAACGTCCAGGGAAGGTACCGGGACCAGCACGAAATCGTGAACCCGCCAGTTCAGATTTGTGCATCCCCGTGTCGCCTGATAAAGTTGTTCCGGCGTCACGCTGGCTTCCCGGGGGACGATGAATGCTTCACCAAAATAGACGTGCCCCTCCTCGCGCATGCGTACCTGCACATCCTCTACCCACGGCAGGCTCCGCAGATAGGCGGCGACACGGTCGGGGAGTGGATCGAGTTTGGACCGCTCTACTGTGCGAGGCGCTTCCTGCATGAGATCGCACACGACTTCCCGCAGATGCCTGATTCCGTCGTGCAGAATGTCCAGGGAGATGAGGGCCGATGCAACCGCGTCGGCCCACCAGTACCCCAGTCCGATACCCACTACGCCGATCAGGGCCGCTAAGGCCGTCAGCCAGTCCGCCTTATTCATGTTCGCATCGGCAAACAGAACCTTGTCGTGCATTTTACGAGCCAAAGGCAGCTTGGCCCGCCCCAGAAACATCGCCGGCACCGCGCTGTAAACAAGTGCCGGGATCATCAGCCAGCCGAGCCAGAAGGTATGACCGAAGAGGTGTATCCCGCCGATTGTGGGATGTTCTGCTTTGAAAAGATGAATGAGTGCATTGGTTAACAGCCAGCCTCCCATAACAGACAGTGCGAGGGCTGCACACAGGAAAGCGATCGATACGATGCGATGATATCCGTAGGGAAATCTCTCATTGGGCTCCCAAATTGCGATGCGTGTGGCGGTCAGGAAAACAATGGGAGCAATCAGGCTTAACAGGTCGTCGATCCAGGCAGTCTTCATCGCCTGTGAAGATCCCAGTACGAGATACATGACGACTGAGACCGAGATTAAATAAATAATCGTGATCCATTCGAGACGACGTGCCCGATGCAGTGCTTCGTCCTGCTCGGGGGGAAACTCGAATGCCGGGCTGGCTTTCACGGCTGTTCCCCCTCATAGTAGCGTTCCGCCTCCCGCCGCTGGCTTTGTAAAAAGCGATCGAACTCCAGCAGCCAGCGGTTTTCTCCCTGGGGTACGGCGATCACGTGCTCGTCGTTTCCGATGGTAAGATACGGTCGCGAGAGCGCGGCCTGTTTCGACCACGGCGTGGAACTGGTAAGTCCGCCGATGACGACATCGAGCTGCCGGTGCTTCAGTGCGCGGAACAAGTCGCTTTCCGAATCCACAGTCCACTCGATCCTGGCATTGAGCTGTTCCGCGAATTTGTTCAGCAACTGCGGTTCTAACCCCACGGCTTCCCCGCTCGTGAAGTCAGTCCAGGGTGGATTCAGGGAAATCCCGGCACGGATGGTACCATTCTGCACCCGCTCCAGTGTGCCTTCAGGATCATACGGCATTTCACATCCGAGGCAGACACAAGCCAGAAGGCAGACGCTGATCGCTGATCTCACGACAGCCTCCCAGGCCCGAATTGAACTCAAGTTGTTGTGCATGTTATCTGTCCGCTATAGGCACAGACATCCGTGGTTTTTCGCGTGACGAGACGGTTTGACTGCTGGAGCCGTTTCCCTGCTTCCGAAAGTTTCCAGAAATATTCGCTACCAGTGGCATTCATTGCCGGAAAAAATATTTTCATACGGAGTCTGCTTATCTCAAAAGCTGTTATGATTTCTGAATCGAAAAAGAGCTGCTTATCGAATTGATTTGTTTCCGTCGGACCTCCGTGAATGGTAACGCTACTTTCAGATACATGCCTTACCACTCACGAGGCTACCTGTTCGTCCTCATTTCATGTCGGTTATGCCTGGTTAAAATAACAAACACTGCCGCCAGAACAATCAAAGTGATAACCCACAGCCAGGGGGTGGTACCGGTAATTTGAGGCAGAGTCACTTTCCCTTCACTGCCGAATTGCTTTATGAATGCATTAAGTGGTGGATAAGCGACTACATAAATACCCGCTCCCATCAACATTCCGATTACGCCTGCAAAAGCGTCTTTACGTCCTTCACCACAGGCAGCGACTCCTGTGCCCGGACAATAGCCAAAAATCGCCATTCCAAAACCAAAGAACAGGCCGCCGAAAATAATTCCCCCCCATGCCAGCGGCTTGAGATGCAGGGAGACCGTCTGTGTTGGTAACAGGGCATAAATCCCGGCGGCTCCCACAACCACTGCCATCCCCATTATCTTCACCACGGTCCAGTCTTTGAGCAGGAATTGCCCCAAGATCACCTGATATTTCGCTACGCGTCCCTTTTGCAGCAACACACCAAACAGAATCCCGGTAAATAATCCTAAAGCCAGTTTCCAAATGGGATCAAACATTTTTCCTGCCCTCCCGGCCGAAAAGTAAAAATGCAGTCCCGATGCTGGTGCTGAAGAATATCGCGGTAAATAACCAACTGGAAGCTGCAAGTTGCAGAGTTCCACTGATGCCATGCCCGCTGGTACATCCCTGAGCTATTCGCGCGCCAAACAACATCAACATTCCACCGATGAAAGCAGCTATATATCGTTTTGTCTCAGATGTTCCAAAACGTTGCTCCCACAGGGGGGGCACTGCGGGCGCATTCCGATCTCCGGAGATTTTGGAACTGATAAATGAACCAACGAAGACCCCCACTACCAGCATCCATTCCCATCCGATCTTTGGCGACTCTTGATCGAAGTAGCTGTTCCGTTCGGCGAAAGCAGGAGCGACCGATTTATCTAACAAGGCAGCTGTATGCTCAAATGCGGTTGTAATTCCTAAAGGATGATCGGCAGTCAGGAAGGCAAACCAGCTGAGAACACCAATTCCGGCACCGACGAGATAAGGGGGCCATGATTTCTTCTGTAGCAGGTTTTTCATAATGAAAACTCCTTCGCTTGTTAACGGCAAACAAAGGGGTCAGGAGTCATGATAAAGAGTCCTGACCCCTTATATGTCTATGGTCAAAATGAATCAGGCACCATCCCAACAGGATCAGTACAATACCGGCCGCCAAAAATGCAAGGTCCCAGATTAAGTGATTGCTGGTTTCAGTCACGTGGTGAATGTGCAGGATATGATGGTCGATCACTCCTTCGACCAGGTTAAACAACCCCCACCCCAGGCTGAGCGATCCCACAAATGTCCTGGTCGTCAACGGGACGTTCTGCAGACGGACCGCGTGCCATAACAGGGCGATTCCAATGGCAGTCATTACCCATGTGAAAACGTGAAACAGCCCGTCCCAGAACATGTTGATTTCGAGATGAACTGCAAGCTTTCTTGCCTCCAGGTCGCGCACGGGGAATTTCGCCGATAACATGTTATGCAGCTGGAGAAGCTGATGAAACAGAATCCCGTCCACGAAACCACCCATTCCAATTCCAAGTAATGTCCCCGCGGAAATCAACGGACGACGGTTGAGATGATCAGTCATGTTCTGCTCCTGAAGTACGCACAGGGGAAGTTCGTGAATCCGGCTGCTTTCTGGCATTTGTCTTTGTGTTATTTTTTGAGAATGGCATTCCGGAATACATCACATATACGATTGATAAAAAAATCGGAACAGGCAACAGGGTCAGCAGGGCATTGAGGGCAAAATCATCATTGAATATACCGGCGGCTACTTCTTTCCCGATTTCCGATTCACAATAGGGGCAGGCTTCAACTGGTAACACAGTCACGGTCAGCGCGATGAGTACTGTCAGGATAAAGAATATTCTCATTTCAGACCTCCTTGAATAAAGAGTTTGGTATGGCGAGACATCATGATACTGTCGGGAGTTCCGCCGCCTTCCAGGCAGACATGCCACCCATGATATTCGTCACATCCTCGAAGCCTTCCCGTTTCAAAAACGAAGAGGCGATGGACGCCCGATAACCCGATCCGCAGACAACAGCGACAGGCTTGTCTGAGGGCAACTCATCAACCCGCTCCTGCAAGCGGCCTCCGTGAATGTGGATGGCTCCCTCGATATGACCGTCATTCCATTCCTTGTCTGTACGGACATCTAAAATGGTCAGTTGCTTTTCCGTCTTACGTCTACTGGCCAGGTCATGCACGGACATCGTATTGAGAGTCGAGAGCGGAAAGCCAGACGTCTCCCAGGATCCGATGCCGCCTTCAAGGTATCCCTCGATATCATCGAAGCCCACGCGCAACAGGTGCGTTACCACTTGCTTGATCTGTGACGGGTCATCGGAAATCACCAATATCGGACGATCGTAAGGCAACACCCAGCCTGCCCACGTGGGCAGATTACTACCGAAGGGAATGTTGATCGCATTGGGAATGTGGGCGGCGGCGAATGATTCCTTCGAGCGAACATCGACGATGAGACAGTCGTCGCAGACTCTTTCGTGGACTTGCCTGGCATCCCAGCGTTTCTGATCAGAGAGCCTGTTCTCAATGATGGCCGGTCCCTGCGTGTTGACCTGCTTCATTCGCTTGAAATAGGGGGGCGAAAGCGGCATCTCGTTGAGCAGACTTTCGACCCACTGTGCTTCGGGCTGCTTTTGCAGTGCAGGATTGAACCGCCGCTCGTAGCCTACTGTGGAGGAACGGCGTGAGCCGATGGCCTTTCCGCAAAGCGAGCCTGCTCCATGAGCGGGATAGACTTCAGTAAAATCGGCGAATTCTTTGAGCCGCTCGAACACGCTCTCATAGAGCTGGTGGGCCAGTTCTTTCTGCGCTTCTTCTCCCAGGAGGTCGGGGCGTCCCACATCACCCACAAACAGAAAGTCCCCGCTGAACATGACCCAGGGGGTCTCTTTACTGCGGGTCATGTCGAACAGATTAATGGAAATGTGTTCCGGAGTATGGCCGGGCACATGTTTGAAGCCGAACTTCAAGTCCCCCATCGTGATCGTGTCGCCTTCTTTCACATGCTGATCGGCAAACGATTGCGTCCAGTCTTTGCCCCCGTAGCCTGAGCAGTGGATGGTCGGCTCGTCATTCAGCCGCGCTTTAAGTTCCCTCGAACCGCAGACGAAGTCGGCATGGACGTGCGTTTCAATAATGTGCTTAATGTGTAGATTGTTGTCTTTGGCAAAATCGATGTAATCATCGACATCTCTGGTGGGATCAATGACAGCGGCTTCGCTGCTTTTTTCATCACCCACAATATAAGATGCGATTGCCAGACCAGGTACGAAGCGTTGATGAAATTGCACAGTGTTCGACCTTTCCTGATTGAGTGTGTTCGATTACTGAGCGTGTTGATCTACATAATTTTTGACGAATTGCCGGAGTTCCTCCTGTTCGCATTCAAATCCCATCTCTTCCGCCTTGCGAAGCGTTTCCTCACCTCCCATGCCTTCTTCGACCGCCACATGCATCATAACCATTGCCCCAGCTCGCTTTCCGCTCTTGCAGTGAGCGAACACCGGTTTGGGAAGCTGCGGGTACTTCTCTCGAAACTCATCAACCAGTTCCGGTCCCATGGCTTTCATCGAGACCGGAATATGGAGATATTCCATTTCCGCACTCTTCACTTTCTCTCTTTCGTCAGTGGGAGACAGTGGTTGGTCATCTTCGTCCTCTGTGCGAAAATTGACAACTGATTTGAATCCCTGCTGGCTGAGCTGATTGATTTCTTCTTCAGAAGGCTGTGGTCCGACAGTCACCTGGTCATTGATTTTCATTTTGTCTGCCATGGGTTTCTCCCCGGGAAAAATAGGGTTATTAAAGTAAATCGTCTCGCCTTGTCTGGCAGCGCTGTACTGCTCCGTTGATCCGATGATGAAAAAACTCTGCAGTGCTGAGAAAGCGTCGTGTTGAATGTCGATTTCAGCAGTCATTTGAAGTTCCCTATGTCGCAAGACTGGTAGCGGGGCTACCTGGAACCCGTGCTTCTAATTCCAGACAAATCTGTTTTACAGCCGCAGCTGTATGTTGTAGAACACACTTGACAGTAGCGGGAAGCAAATAATATGCCGATCCTTTGTTGTTCACTTGAGAAATAAACGATGATCGAGAAGGCACCATCTATGGCCATGACATCTCAAATAAATATTCCATCCCACGGGACTGGGAGTTGTGACTGCAACACGGGAGCTAGTCTCGACTGGTTGATTGGCGACCAGTCTGTCTGGAGAAAAGACACTCGCGACAGCAGATTGCGCATACAGGAACCAGGTGGCAGGAGCAGCTGAGATGAGATGTCAATGATGGGCGAGAAATTTTACCACGCGTTAAAAAAAACATACTGGCTCGACCTTCTTTCATAGCTTCCCCTATTTTTTCTTATGGCTGTTTTCGAGCCTTTCGTGTTCGAAATTTCTGATTGAAATGTCTCATCTGTTCCCATTGGGCATGATGCCGGGTCGAACCTCGCCAGGCGGGCTGACACATGGGACAGCCCCTGAGGCGAACCGGTTGGCTTTGCTGTTCTGGATTGTGCGATTGCTCTGACAGTTTCCTGTTGTCTGCGACAACCTCGAATTGCATTCGAGGCTACCCGTTCTTTCTCGAAAAATTAGCCGCGGTTTTTAATCCTATGATGAATATCGATCACACTATTTTAATCATTCAATGGTTCGGGATTTTCATCTGCAGGGAGTGAGGGACTTCTTTTATAATGCTTTGTGAAGCGTGTGCGGGGACGTTAATACCAGCACTGTCGGGCAAGCCGACAGTGGCACGCGCCCGTCTGAGTTTGTAGGAAGCATTGCAATTAATAGAGAGGTTTCGGGGTGCCATGGCCGGCTTGTCCGGCCGTGTTCGGGGAAGTATGTGGGGCATTGGGGAGGTCAACTTGATTGTTCTTTGAACCATAAAAATCACACAAGAATCGAACAGGTGAGAAGTCAAATTCGGGGTTGTCGCAGACAACAGGAAACTGTCAGGGCATACGTTTGAAGCATGAGAATCATTTCGATACCAGTAGCAACAGGGGACGGACCGATGTGGCCGTTCGATTGGAGTTGCAATCCTGGAGCTGTATTGATCGCTTATTCTGACAGTTTCCTGCTCGCTGTGTTCGGCCCGAATTGCATTCGGGCGACTCTGTTTTGTTGGACGGTGGGCTGGTTTTTCGGGCACTGTCGGGCACGCCGACAGATGGCACCCGGACGGGGGAGAGGACATTGAAATATTGTTGTTTTTGTGGAGTTCATTCTTGTGTTCGATCTGTGGTCTGTGGTCGGTGTTTCGTTGCATGTTCGATTATTTTGTGGAAAGACATGGGGGCGTCAAGGGGGATGAACAAGATCATGTGGCGATACGGGTTGACGGGGAACCGATCTGCTGCGACGTCGGGGCGATGCCGGGGCGAAGCTTTGCGATGTGTGGCGACCCGCAGGCTACCATCACGAACGGGTGTGGTTTCAGGCAGTGCAAATCGGGAAAAAACAGGCTCATTTTTAGTGAAGATCCGGAACAGGTGGCTTGTGTTTCAGTGCACTGTAAACTGGTCACGCGCGCGACTCAATTCAGTGCTTATCGCCAGCGGCGCGGCGGCGTCAAGGGGAGTTTATTCAGCAGGAGTGATCATATGAGACGAATAGACAATGTTCCGTTCGACGGTCGCGTCTTCCCGATCATCAGGGTCGACTATCATAGATTGAGAGCTGCGATGGTTCATTGTGTTGCGCTCTGGAAATTTGTCGGAATCGGACCCAGCCAGATAGCGGGCAAAGAACAGCGGACAAAGAACAGCGGAGAGGGTTGTTGATCAGGCTACGAACTGAGCCGAACGGGAGACAGCAGAAAGAAAAATGCTCAGGTCTATTTGCCGGATCGCATTTGACGTCGAAATTCGAGAGGCGTCTGCCCGACATGTTTTTTGAAGGCGAAGCAGAATTGTCCGGAGGCGCAAAAACCGGTCGCGCCGGCAATCTGCTCGACGGTTTTATCTGTGGAAATCAGTAACTGTCTGGCTCGTTCGATTTTGATACGGCGAATCTCAACTGCGGGGGTACTGTTCAACAGTTGGCGGAAGCGCTGTTCGAGGGAACGACGGGAGAGGGAAACATTCTGCAGAACGTCACTGACCTGAATGCCGGTATGAGCGTGCACGCGAATGAAGCGGAGGGCATCGACAAACAGGGGATCGTCAATGGCCAGCATTTCGGAAGACTGACGTTCGATGACATTCAGAGGAGGCAGAGTAATGACTTTTGATTTCACTTTCTTACCCTTCAGCAGCGAATCCAGAATCCGGACACTGGTCATGCCAATCTGTTCGCTGGCCAGGACAATGCTGGACAGCGGAGGGGTTGAGATATTACAGAGCAGTTCATCCGTGTCAGCCACCAGGATCGCGATTTCTTCCGGTACCCGGAAACCGACTGCGTTACAGACCTCGGTTAACAGGACTCCGGAATGCGGGTCGGCGGCGAAGACAGCCAGGGGACGGGGGGCCTGCTGCAGCCATTGGAGGGTGCGTTCCTGAACCGAAGATTTGTCGCGCGTAGTTGTATTTCCCCGAAAGGTATCGCAGGTGAATCCCGCGGCCTGGACGACTTCCCGGAAGTGATCTCCCCGCGAGGGAGAATACCGCTGGCTGGGAGGACCATAGTAGGCGAAGTGGCTGAAGCTCCGCGCGCGAAAGTGGGAGAATGCCATCTCGGCCCGTTTTACGTCATCTGTTTTAACGCGATACCAGTCGGGAGCATCTTTCTCCCAGGAAGACACATTGACCGTGGGGAGATTGAGGCCTCTGACATGCTCGGCTGTTTTATCATCACGTATGGCTGCGATGATGCCATCTCCCAGCCAGTTACGAGGCACGCGAAGTCGCCATTGTCGATCGCGGGGAGCGATCCACAAGTTCCAGGGAAGGACGTTGCGGACAGCTGCTGCGATTCCCTGAATGACACTGCGTCCCCATGTGTCATCCGGATCGATCAGCAAGGCGATCTGTCTGTTATCTGGAATCGTCAGAGACTGAGAACGGGAGCGGGGAGGCATGGTAGGGCACCTGAAGCAACTAAAAAAGGGTGTGCGCAATTTCGATATCAGTTTGCGCATTCTCGGATTGTTTCACAAGTCAGCAGCAGTAAAGTAGTATGCAAAACTTACTGGATATGGCGATACTGTAGAGAATGCTGTAGAGAACTCAGAACCCGATCCTGGTTCACTCATGTTGAACGAAAATATATAGTGCGGCTCGGGTTTTCTGCCGAAAAATCGACTCGTGCTATTGAGATTACCCCGGAGGAGAACAAGTGGCTTTTACCATGAAGATGTGCTTCAGCTTAGTGTTTCTGATTTGTCTGCTGAACACAGGAGCTGGATTCGGCGCAGAACAGTTCGACTATGTGATCGCAAACGGGACCATACATGATGGGACCGGTAAGGTGATTGAAAGAGGGTACGTCGCAGTCCGTGACGGAAAAATCCATTCCGCAGGCCCGGGTGAAGGCCCGGCATGTGAGTACCGCATTGATGCGACCGGGCTCGTGATCTGTCCGGGTTTCATCGATCTGCATACCCACAGCGATCGCGGTATTGTCGATCCTAAATCGAGGGGCGCGGTGAATTATCTGCTGCAGGGATGTACGACCTCGGTGACCGGAAACTGCGGGATGGGGCCGATTGACGTTCAGAAGTTCTACGACAATGTGGACAAAGCAGGCGCCGGAACCAATGTTGCCCACCTGTTACCACAGGGGGAACTGCGTTCGCATGTTATTGGGAAGGTCAATCGCAAGGCGACCCCGGCAGAACTGCAGAAAATGCAACGGCTGACATCCCAGGCGATGAAAGAGGGTGCCTGGGGAATGTCTACCGGGCTGATTTACACCCCCAGCACATATGCAGACACAGAGGAACTCACAGCGCTGGCGAAAGTGATTGGTGATGCAGGGGGCATCTATGCCAGCCACATTCGCGGAGAAGAAGAGGGGCTGGTCGGCTCCATTCAGGAAGCGATTCGTATTGGAGAGGATGCGTCGATTCCGGTTCATATTTCGCATCTGAAAGTGAAGGGAACGCCGAACTGGGGCACTCTCAGGCTGGCGATTACACTGATCAGGGAAGCCCGGGATAAAGGTCAGCGTGTGACAGCCGATCAATATCCTTATATCGCGGCAAGTACTTCGCTGGCAGCCACGATCTTTCCGCCCTGGTCGATGTCCGGTGGCGTCGATCAACTGGTCAAGCGACTGGATGAACCGGAAGTCGGTGCCAAAATTCGTGCGGCGGTCGAAAAAAGCCTGGACATCAAAGAAGACGGCAAACAGATTGTGATTGCCCAATACAGCCCGCGACCTGAATGGGTCGGTAAAAATCTGCGAGAAATTGCCAAAGCCGAACAGAAAACAGCTCTGCAAATTGCTGAAGAGATCATGCGAAGTGGTGGGGCGCAGATTGTGAATTTCGCCATGAATGAAGAAGAGGTTCGGAACGCGATGACGAATCCCTGGGTCGCGACTGCTTCGGATGGCGGGGTGATGATTCCAGATGCGACGCGTCCCCATCCCCGTAATTATGGTGCTTTCCCCCGTAAGATCGGCCACTACGCCATTCGCGAACAGGTCATTCCCCTGGAACAGGCCATTCGCAGTGCCACCGGTCTGCCGGCAGATATCCTGGGACTGACTGATCGTGGTTACCTGAAACCGGGACAGGCAGCAGATATCGTTGTCTTCGACCCTCAAACTATTATTGATACGGCGACGTTCGAAAATCCACACCAGTATGCAGATGGCATGCGGTATGTCTTCGTCAATGGAGTGGCAGCTGTTTATGAAGGCACTCCCACCGGTGCGCTTGCCGGTCGTGCTCTGCGGAAAAAATCGGCTCCCTGAACAGGGGCAGCGATCTGGCTTAAATAACGTTTTCGGTTCTGATCTCTCATTTAACACTGGTTGAAACTATGGATACTGCTGCACTCGCTTCTTTAAAATCGACTGGGCCTGGATTGGAAACAATCAAAAACTATCGACGCATCGCAATTGCTGTAGGACACGACGCTCCCTTGTCAAATTCTAAGACAGCCATGAGCCTGTTACGTTATCGAGGTGAGCACTGCCTGGCTGTGATCGACCCGGCGCATTGTGGAAAAACGACTCAGGAGCTCTACGGCATCGGCGGTGCCACTCCCGTCGTCGGCTCCCTGGCTGAAGTGGACTCGCCGGATGCGCTCTTTATCGGCATCTCACCTCCCGGCGGTCAGATGCCGGAAGAACTGAGTCTTGTGATCTCCACAGGAATCCAGCGCGGATTAGATATTGTTTCCGGTCTGCATGAGTTTCTTGTCGAAAATGAAGGCTTCTGCCAGGAGGCGGAACGGAGCGGAAGTCTGCTGATTGACGTTCGCAGGAACCAGCATCGCAAAACGGCCGTGTGTGCTGATTTTCGTCCCGGCTGTCTGCGGATTCATGCTGTCGGACAGGATTGCAGTGTTGGGAAGATGGTCACCATGCTGGAACTCGAACGGGGGCTGCAGAAGCGTCAGGCGGATGCAAAGTTTCTGGCGACCGGACAGACCGGCATTATGATTGTGGGAAATGGTGTGCCTGTTGACTGTGTGGTCTCCGACTTTGTGAACGGGGCCGTCGAGGAACTGGTGCTGCAGAATGAGCAACACGAGATTTTGCTGATTGAAGGGCAGGGCAGTATCACTCATCCCGCTTTCTCGGCTGTGACGCTGGGATTACTTCATGGCTGTGCCCCGCAGGGACTGATCTTCTGTTATGAAGCCGCCCGACCTCATGTCAAAGGATTGCCTCATGTTCCGTTGAAGGCGCTGGAACGCTACCGGGAACTCTACAAACAACTGGCTTCTGAACGGTATCCGGCGGAAGTGATCGGAGTTGCCTTAAATGGTCGGAATATTTCTGCAGCACAGGCCGAGATTGAGAAGCAGCAGGTGGGAGATCTGCTGGGGTTACCCGTCTGCGATGTTTATCGCGATGGTTCCGAAGTTCTCGTTGACGCTGTTCTGGAACTGAAAACGAGGATCACGGCGTGAAACTCCACTGGCAACGGGTTGAACTTCCACTGAAAGATCCATTCACAATTGCGCGCGGAACGCTTTATCATCAGCAGTGCCTGATTGTGGGTCTGACTCATGGTGATGTAACCGGCTACGGCGAAGTGACCTGTAATTCCTACTATGGTCACACGTATGAATCGCTGGAAACTTCATTGAGCCAGGTTAGAGAGTTGATCGCCGATGGGGATCTGATTCACCCAGGCGAATTGTATGATCGCTGCAGCGAGGTTATTGCTCACGACAGATTCGCACTCTCGGCAATCGATGGCGCCGCTTACGACCTGTTTGGAAAGATACATGGCATGCGGACAACGGAAGTTCTCGGTCTGCCTGCGATCAATCAGACGCAATCCAGTTATACGCTGGGCATTGATTCGATTGAGGAAATGGTGCGTAAGTACCGCGAACAACCCGGCTGGCCTGTCTATAAGATCAAACTGGGAACGCCGCATGATCTTGAGATTGTCCAGGCTTTACGGCAGGAGACTGATGCGACGATTCGCGTCGATGCGAATTGTGGCTGGACGCCGGAGCAGACCATTGCGAATTCCCGTGTATTGGCTGAACTGGGGGTCGAATTTATTGAGCAGCCATTACCCGCCGACGCGCCCGCTGAATCGCACCGGAGGGGATTTCTTGAAAGTGTATTACCCGTAATTGCAGATGAGAGTTGTCGGACAGAAGCGGATGTGGAAAAGTGCCACGGTCTGTTTCATGGAATCAATGTCAAACTCTGCAAATGCGGAGGCCTGACTCCCGCGAGCCGCATGCTAAAGCAGGCCCGCGAGCTGGGAATGAAAACAATGGTCGGGTGCATGATTGAATCGACGGTCGGCATCTCGGCGGCCGCGCAATTGCTGCCGTTACTGGACTACGCCGATTTCGATGGTGCCACTCTGCTGGCTGCCGACTCTGCGCGGGGAGTCACCATCCGAAATGGCAAAGTGGAATTCAGTTCAATTTCGGGCAGTGGGATTGAACTGCTGATCTGACCGACGCGGATTAAGATTTGGCAACCCTGAAGTGAGTACCAGTCGTCGAGACCAGGATTCGCTGATGATCCTCGCACTTGCATTTGATACGCTGCCTGACCTTCAGTTCACGTTCAGCGTGACGAGCGTTCTCGTTATTGATAGGCAGAGACCGTGATCACACAATTCACGAAAATCAGCAGTAATTCGAGTGTTTCTTCCCCTTCAGGCCAGAAGATGCGCTAGTTCCGGGACGCGTGGTCTCTCAATCTGGAATAGTCGGGCGGTTCCACTCAGTCGAATACACTCGGGAGCATGCGGACCATTTCGGTCCAGGTAGCGTTCCAGCTCTGACAAGTCACTGGATTCTGCCTCTGCTTGTAATTAAACTGAGAGCACCAATATCAACTTACCTCCAGAACCGTTTTCGCTCTTTTAACAGGGATTGCGCTCGAACAATGAAACATTTCTTATTCCTCATTGCAGACACACCAATGAAATCCGCTTGCTGGGCCGTTTCTCTGTGCTTATCACTCCTCGTTGCAGACTTCGCCAGTGCGGCGCCGCTGGTTTATGAAGGTACTGACGGCGCGGGGAAAGGAAAGCATATTGTTTTTCTGGCAGGCGATCATGAATACCGCTCTGAGGAATCGTTGCCGGAACTGGCACGCATTCTCGCGAAGCATCACGGCTTTAAATGTACCGTGCTGTTTAATATCGATCCGCAAACGGGGGAAATTGTAGCGGGTAACTCAAACATGCCAGGCATGGAAGCCCTCAAGACGGCGGATCTCGCGGTAGTGTTTCTGCGATTCCAGAATTTTCCCAAAGAACAGATGCAGCATTTTGATGATTACCTCAAACGGGGCGGGCCGGTGGTGGGAATGCGCACCGCGACGCACGCATTCAATATGCCTGCGACGGCTCCTTTCTCGGAGTATTCCTACAACAGCAAAGATCAGGATTACGAACTGGGCTTTGGTCATCAGGTGCTGGGGCAGACCTGGGTGGGGCACTATGGAACCAACCATAAGCAGAGCACACGTATCACAGTTGTAGACAGCAAACAGAAACATCCGATTCTCCGTGGAGTGAAAGACATCTGGGTGCAGGCGGGCGGCTATGTCGGCAAGCCAACTGATGGTGAAGTTCTGACGATGGCCCAGCCTCTGAACGGGATGAAGCAGGATTCCCCTGCAGATGAGACGAAGCCGCCGATGCCTTCGGAATGGACCCGAACGTATACCTCCCCGTCGGGAAAGAAGGGCCGCGTATTCACGACGCTCTATGGGACCCCTGAGGATCTGTTGAATGCAGGCTATCGTCGGATGCTGGTCAACGCCTGTTTCTGGGCACTGGGAATGGAAGACGCGATCAAAGCGGACGCGGACGTTTCCTTCGTCGGGCCGTTCAACCCCAACACATTCGGCAATGGCACGTACGCTCGCGGCATCAAACCGGAAATGTATGCGGGCTTCAAAAGTCCGATTCCCGCCAACAACAACACGAAAAAGCCGGAAGAAAAACACAAAGGGCATCAGCATTCCCCCGGAAAAAATAAGAAACCCGGTAAAAAACAGGGGAAGAAACCAACGGCTGCACTCGTAACCGGAAAGCCCGCACGGTTTGTCCGCATCGAACTTCCCGGCAAGAAACAGATCCTTACGCTGGCAGAAGTCGAAGTGATCAGTGGCGGGAAAAATATCGCGAAAGAGGGCAAGGCCACTCAGTCGAGTACAATGGGTTCCGCAGTCGCTGCCAAAGCCCTGGATGGCAATAAAAGCTCTGACTGGGGGAAAGGGGGGCAGACCCATACTGCCAATGCGGGAACAGAAAATCCCTGGTGGGAAGTTGATCTCGGTCGCGCTGTTGACGTCGAAAAAGTGGGTATCTGGAACCGTCAGGGATTTGAGGGGCGCCTCGAAGATTTCACGCTGACGCTGCTGGATGCGAATCGCAAAGAGGTGTTTCGGCTCACGAATGTGGCTGCTCCCTTTGCTATGGAGATTGATATTAAGAACAAGGGAAAGCAGGAATACCTGACCTTCGACGGAAAACCGGGTGTCCCTTATAAGTCGACTTCCAAGTCAGTCGGTTCAGATTCCCCCCCTCAAGTCGAAGATCTTACGCTGGTCGAGGTGCCCGCCGGTTATCGCGATCCGCTTCCGTTTGCGTTTCAGCAAGACGATGTCGTTGCCATCCTGGGTAACGGGCTGCCGGATCGGATGCAGCATGACGGGTGGCTGGAAACGCTGCTGCAGAGTGAACTGCAGGGAAAGCAGGTTCGTTTTCGCAACATGAGCGCGAGCGGTGATCGTGTGGATTCGTTCCCGCGCAGCAAAGGAGCCGCCACCATAACCGAATATCTGCGACATGTGAAGGCAGACGTGGTCCTGGCGTTCTTCGGTTATAACGAATCATTTGAAGGCGTGAAGAAAGCGGACGAGTATCAGAGAAAGCTCGTCGACTTTGTCAAAAAGACACGAGGATCCAAGGCAAACGGAAAATCATTCCCGCGGATTGTGTTATTCAGTCCCATCGCACACGAAGACACCGGAAATAAAAACGTACCTGACGGCAAGGCGCACAACATACAACTGGCGGCTTACACCAAGGCAACAGCAGCGGCAGCCCGGGAAGCGGGAGTCGCGTATGTGGACCTGTTCCATCCTTCCCTGCAGATGTTCAAGGAATCAAGCACACCTCTGACCATCAACGGCGTTCATCTGACCGAAGAAGGTAACAAACAGCTGGCTGAAATTATTTCCTCAGCATTGGCCGGTCATCAGGTCAGCGCATCACAAACGCTCGAGCCCCTGCGGTCTGCTGTACTGGATAAGAATTATAAGTGGAATAACCGCTATCGCGCCCGTGACGGCAATGATGTGTGGGGTGGCCGTTCCATTCTCGCATTCACGAACGATCAGACCAACGCGGTTGTTCTGCAGCATGAACTGTCGATGCTGGATGTGATGACAAACAATCGGGATGCCCGGATCTGGGCGGTGGCCCGGGGCGAGGACTTCAAAGTCGATGACAGTAACGTGCCGGCACCGGTTAAGGTCATCTCGAACGTCGGTGGCGGGAGCAAGAGTTCCAGCGCGGTGAAAGAGGGGAACCTGAACTACATCAGCGGCGCGGAAGGCATTGAGCATATGGCCGTCGCTGACGGGTTTGAAGTCAGCCTGTTCGCCGATGAAAAACAGTTTCCCGAACTGGTGAATCCGGTGCAGATGCAGTTCGATACCAAAGGCCGCCTGTGGGCCGCTGTCTGGCCGACTTATCCCAAGTGGGAACCACTGAAAGAGATGAACGATGCGTTGCTGATATTACACGATGATAACAACGACGGCAAAGCGGACCGCGTAACCGAGTTTGCCCGGATTCAGAATCCTCTGGGATTCGAGTTCTGGAATGGAGGTGTCCTTGTTGCCTCCGCGCCGGAAATTGTATTCCTCAAAGATACTGACGGCGACGATGTAGCCGATGTCCGTACCGTGATGCTGCAGGGGCTCGATTCTTCTGATACTCATCACGCGGCGAACAATCTGATCTACGGGCCCGATGGTGCCATTTACTGGCAGAGTGGCGTATTCATGGTGCATAACCACGAACACCCCTGGGGACCCTCTCTGCAGGCTGCTGAATCGGCCATGTATCGCTTCGATCCGCGGCGGTTTACCATTTCGATGCATGCGGTCAATTCTCCTAACCCGCACGGCATCGCATTTGACTACTGGGGTTATCACTACGCGACCGATGGTACCGGCGGCCGGGCCTATCAGGTTCGTCCGGATAAAGCCGGGTTCACAATGCACGAACTGCTCAAGAAAGAGGTTCGTCCCGTCACGGCCAGCGAAATAGTCAGCAGTGCTCACTTCCCCGAATCAATGCAGGGCGACTTCCTGATCTGTAACGTGATCGGTTTCCTGGGCATTAAACACTACGACCTGGCGCGGAACGCCGAAGAGGGGACCGTGTGGGGCGAGCCTGCCGGTGATGATCTTACCGTCATGCGACTCAATCCCGACGGCACCAAAACAGAAGATAAATCCAAAGGTCTGATGATGAGCGGGGACAAGAATTTCCGCCCCGCTGATGCGATATTTGCCCCCGATGGATCGCTGTATTTCTGCGACTGGCACAATGTCATCATCGGTCACATGCAGCACAATGTGCGAGACCCGAATCGCGATCATCAGCATGGCCGCATTTACAGAATGACCGCCAAGGGACGTCCTCTGCAGGAACCGGTTGCCATTGATGGCCAGCCGATTGCCGCCTTGCTCGACAATCTGAAATCGCCCATTGACGGCATTCGCCACCGTACCCGCGTTGAACTGAGTGAACGCGATTCTGCCTCAGTGATTGCGGCCACGCAGGAGTGGGTCAAACAGTTTGATCCGAACAAAAAAGAAGACGCGCATCACCTGCTCGAAGCACTCTGGGTACATCAGCAACACAACGATCGTAACCTGGAATTACTGGGAGTGCTGTTGAAGTCTCCCGAACCTCATGCCCGGATTGCCGCGAATACGGTGAAGCATTTGTGGTTCAATGTCGAAGGAACCATGCGTGGTGGTGTGATCGCGGAAACAGAGGAAGCGGCGACACAAAAGTCCGGTATTCTCAGCGACACATCGGAACTGACCACGATTCGCATCGGGACGGTTCGTGAACGCATGCGATATGACGTTACGAAACTTACCGTGAAGCCGGGAAAGAAGGTGAAACTGACTTTCGCCAACCCTGATTATATGCCTCACAACATCATGCTGGTCAATCCCGGCAAAGCCGATGAAGTGGGACTGGCAGCAATTGCCCTGGGCGCCAGCGGATTTTCGGTCGGCTTTGTTCCCGAGAGCAAAGAAATTCTCTGGGCCAGCAAACTGGTTGACCATGGCCAGGAAGAAGTGATCGAGTTCGTCGCTCCAACGAAAGAAGGCGCGTATCCTTACATCTGCTCTTTTCCCGGTCACCACATGTTGATGCGGGGTACGATGTACGTGACCAACGATCTGAAAACGTTTCTCGCGAAGAACCCGGAACAGGAAATCAAGATTACAAAATGGAAACTGGCCGATCTGGAACCAGACTTGAAACGGGTGGAACAGCATCGGAATTTCACGCGGGGGCAGGAACTCTTCACGAAGCTGGCCTGTGCCCAGTGCCACAAAATGGATGACAGCAGCGTCACCCTCGGCAAGAATCTTTCCATTGGACCCAATCTTGATGAAGTGGTGAAAAAGCATAAGCACGATGCCAAGGCGATCCTGGCAGAAATACTTGAGCCTTCCCGCAAGATTGAGGACAAGTTCCGCACGGTGCTGCTCGTCCTGGAAGACGGGCGGAGCCTGAACGGGAACATCGTCTCTGAAGATGAAACTTCACTCACAATCGTCACGGGGCCTCCCCAGGTCAAGGAGCAGAAAGTGCTCAAGAGTGCTGTCGAGTTTCAACGCTTCTCGCCGATTTCCATTATGCCGGCGGACCTGCTGAATACCCTGGACAAAGAGCAGATTCTGGATCTGCTCGCATACGTGCTTACAGGCGGCAATGCAAAGGCTGCTGCGTTTCACCATCATCATTAAACAGGGTTCATCTTTGATGAGCAGCCCGATTGTGCACCCGGCCCGAAGTTGATTCGGGCCGGGCTGGAATGCCGACACCGATGGCTTCTTCGCTTCCATCAAGGCGGAAACAGAACTGCTCGCCTTTTGAAACGCCTGGCCGAAATGTGACTTCGAAAGAATGTTTCCGCATTCCTCTATTCTGTAACTGCGAACAAGCGGGCCGTGCTTCGCGGGGAATGACCAGCACTGGTTATTGATTGGAGTGAATGTCAAGCGGAATCAGGTGAGATCGCAGCCAGGGCATCCTCCCGTGTGTCAAATAGAGGCCAATAGGTTCCCACTTTGATGCATTTGAGAATCTGCTGCATATTTTCACAGGCATTACAAAAGACGGCATGACCCCCACTTTGATTTGCAGACTGCACCAGGCGAATGATAGAGGTGATTATGATCGAATCCAGATACTCGACTCGGGAGAGATCGATAATGACATTCTTGTATTCCGGTGATTTGAACAGATTTAATACCTTGTTCGATTCGACCTGAACGTTGCTGTAGAGATATTGAAGCGTCGACCCCTGGGGAATGAGAATGAAATGGGGCGGGTAAACTTCGACTTTGAAAATATCAAACTTGTCTATCATTGACATATCCTGAATGCGAAAAAGCAGCAATGTCTGAAAACAACTCAAGGTGAATGAAATCAGGTGAGCCACGAAGCTCGTTTCACTCTATTGGTTTTCCGTATCAGTGTTGTTCTTGAGAGGATGCTCATCGCAACTTGTGAAATGGGTCTAATCGATTGAGTGAGTCTCTGGTTCAATGTGATTCGCTCTCCTCTTGCAACTTCAGGCTGGCTGATTGTTTCTTCCATTGGCAGCAGACGTGTGAGTGGGGAACGCGTTATTTTTCACGATGCAGTGTGCCATGTAGCTGATTGCCTGATGAGTCTTGTACTGAGTCTCCCGTCTGCTCATCAAAGTGATAGAGGAGAAGTGTCTGGTCATCGACTGCGAAATCTGCTGGAGGCGTAAATGGTGTGTGAAAGCGTTCGCTGTTTGAAATCCGAAGTGCATGCAGGTGTCCTTCAAATCCGTGAGCAGAGTTTTTTACAGCTGCAGGCGCACCGCCAATCCAGAGTGGTTCCTGCAGGCAATCCTTGACGATTTCTCTGGCGCGTACAAAATCCATATTACTCATTCTACGTGTCTCACAGGGCAGTCCGTTCAGGAACAGTTTCCATCTCGAATTATTCCACTGGCAGGCAATGTGAATGGGGCGATCGGTGGCTGCATTTCTGCTGGAAACCGATGAAATAGGAATTTCCTGGGATCGCGGATTCAGCAGAGACCATGTCCAGTACTCTCCCTGGTTAACATGATATTTCAAACTGAGTGAGCCCCACTGAAAAAGGGTCTGATGCGTCAGTTTTTTATCGGTAGCGGGTGAGACCCAGGCTTCAATCGTGAATGTTCCCTCAGAATTATCCGGCAGCTTTGTTTCGAGCCAGTCATCGCCAGTAAAGTGGATTCCCCGACTGGTGAGTTGTGGGTCCGTCTTTAGACTGCTTGACCAGGCGGCGCCGAGGATTCTGCCATGATTATGCATGCCGCTGAGATCGTGCAACAGGTCTCCGCTTCCCTGTTCAAAGCGGTATAAAGCGACCGTTGATTCATGCTGCGTCAACAGAGACGCTGGCTGAAAGGCAGCATCGTACATCACTTCTTCGCTGATGCGCAACTGCGAAATATTACCCTGAAATCCCCGATGCTGCCCGTCTTCGATGATGGAGCCGGTGCCGATTCGAAAGAGCGATCGTAAGTAGCGTGCTTCACGCGGCGATCTGTGCTTTGTTATTTTTTCCGGTGCCTGCCCGTCCACAAACACATTCAGAGTCGTTCCGTCGTAAACACCCGCAATATGATGCTTGCCGGGAGTGATTTCGGCGGAGAAGGCATGCCAGGTCCATGTTCCTTCGTAGTAATAAACGTGAACGCGCTGATTTCTGAGAACGCAGTAAGTGGCCCGCAGATGAGAATGCAGATCGTAAATGACCGTGGATGAAAACTGGTCGTTCATGCTCTCCTCAGAGATGTCTGCCCAGCATTCAATTGTCAGGGGATCGGAGGGCCTGCGATAATCGTAAACGGCTTCCACGGTATCGTCGACTCCATTGAAGTGCAGTGAAAAGCCTGCGAGATGGTCCAGGTCTTTGTTTGCCGGATTGGGTGTGGCACAAACGCGGAAGCCTGTCGTGGCATCCCGCATCACCGGCAGGCGGCCCTCACGATAACCTGAACGACAAGAGACAGAGTCCTGGATAGCAGATCCACCACGCAGCATCCTGTGGGTTCCCGTATGCGGGCCGGAAGGATTATTCACCGGATTGGAGAAACTCTCTTCGTTCGAAAAATAATCGCGGCACCATTCTGTGACATTCCCATGCATGTCGTACAGTCCAAATGCATTTGCCTGAAGTTGACCACAGGGGTGAGTATGAGTCGTACCAAATCTGCCGTAGCGGGACAGTTGCTGTTCTCCGGGGGCAAACCACGGTGTGGTTGTTCCGGCGCGACACGCGTATTCCCACTGCGACTCGGCAGGCAGGTCGAACGAAAGCCGGGCCTGTTTGCGGGTCAACCAGCCACAAAAGTTGCGGGCGTCATACCAGGTCAGGTTGGAAACGGGATGATCATCGTTGAGCGTGCCCCCCAGATCACTGGCCCAGGTGATCTGCGGATCCCGTTTCGATGTCGTGAAGTCAGTCCCTCCACGCCCATCTCGTTCGGCATCGGTCCGGTACTGAGACTGTGCGACGAATTGTCGAAATTGTTTCCGCGAAATTTCCGTACGGCTCATATAAAAAGGTTGAGTAATACGTGCCAGGCGGTAGGGCAGGTCGGCCGTCAATACCTGGTATTTGATTTTCTGTTGTGTTGTGGATGCTTTCGTATTTTTCAGCGTTTCATCCAGTGTTCCCATCATGAATTCACCGGGGGGAATCAGCTCCAGGTCAATATTGACGCCAGCTCCGAGGGGGACTTCCATCTGTGGAGGCAGTTTGAGAAAGTCAGCCCAGGCCTGTTGCACCTCCCGGATGCGCTCGGGGGTATCGTTGACCAGCACGGGGTCCGGCATTTCGACGGGCCATTTGAACTCCTTATTTATCTCGGGCGTTTTGCCGGGATCAAATTCTTCCCAGATGGCGCCTTCGATCTTTCCATCTCGACCGTTTCCGCTGAGGTCAGGAATTACCTTTCCCGTATCGGAATTGAAGTGGTACAGCAGCAGTGTCGAGTCATGCGAAGTCAGCTCTTTTTCTGGAGCGAAATCTTCCAGGTAAATTGCTCCTCTGGAAAAACGACATTGATGCAGCAGTCCGGCAAAGCAGGATTTTTTTTCGGCGACGGGACGTCCAATCAGAGCCGGATCGGGATTGGCGCAGAGGTGAACGGGAATGGGAGAATGTCGATGTCGGCGTCTTACCGGGTAATTGAGCCCCTGTTTTTTGCCATTCACATACATGCCGATACTGATCCCGTCAAAGACGGCAGCAAGATGTACTTTCTTGCCACAGCCGATCTGCTGCGAATTAGTGTGATTTGCGTAATAGATGCCATCATGAAACATGAACTCCGGCATCGTGCCATCTTTAAGGCGCATCAGGAATCCTGCAGTCTCCGCATTGGAAATGATTTCCATGTTTCGGGGGCGTTCTTCACAGTCCGGTGTGAGCCAGGCTTCGAAGGTAATCGGTTCTCCACTGTCATAGATAAAAGGTGTTTCTACAAAGTCATCGACGCCATCAAACCGCAGGACATGCTGTTCCTGTTTTTCGGGTATCACGGCAGGTGCTGGTGGTACCACCGGGCTGGTCTGTTCGGAAGAGTTATTTTCTGCAGCCGGGAATGCCAGCAGCAGAGCGTACACATACAGCCCCAGCAGGCCGAGGGACGCCATAACCGTATATCTTTTCCATCCCGGCGAGCGCTGGACGGGCTGGTTTTTAAGTATGTACTCCAGTGAATCGGCGGTTCCCGGGCGGTTCTGTAACGCAGCAGTCACTTCCTCGGCGGCCGGTCTGAGTTGCGGATCCCATTCCAGCATGGATTTCAGCAGTTTGCGATCGACCCGGTTGATTGACTGGAACTGACTGGCTGGATTGATGATCTCCAGCGTTTTCAGGTCTCGGTTCAGAGGGTGTCCTGTGAGCAGAAAATACCAGACACATCCCAGAGAGTAGATGTCGGATTTGGCCGTTGCGTTGCGGGCTGAATTCCATTGTTCCGGGGAAACATAACTGAGCTGACCGAACCCCTGTCGGAACGAGGTCAGTTCCTTGCCATTCCCGGAGCCTTCCGGTTGAAACGCCAGACCAAAATCTGCAATCTGAACATAACCTTTTGTATTGATCAGAATATTACCCGGATGGATATCGCGGTGTACGATGCCCAGCTGGTGAACCGCAGTCAGCCCCGAGGCAACCTGATAGATAATGCTGGCACAAGTGCGCGGGGGAAGGGAAGAGCCGACTTGTTCCAGCCTCTGTTTCAGATTCTGGCCATCTACGTATTCCTGCACAAAATAGGTAAAGCCGTTTTCTTCTCCTGCAAACAGGGCCTTTACCACGTAAGGAGATTCAACGCGGGCCAGCATTTGCACTTCACGCTCAAATCGCTCTGCGAGATCCTTCCAGTCTTTTTGCCGTTCCGTGTTGATGAGTTTTACGGCAACCGGTCGGATCAGGCGCGTATCGTAGCCTTTAAAAACACGGCCCATACCTCCCGCACCGATTTCGTATTCGAGGGAGATCTGCCCGATTGAAATCGGCGGTACCCTGAGCTGATTGATCAGTTCATCCGGTTCGTCGTCCAGTTTTTCCAGTTTATCTCGACATTCCTCACAGGTACCGAAATGCTCTGAGAGTGATTCAATCTGGGTAGAGTCGAGTTTTCCCAGGCTGTAATCTGCAATCTCCTTCAGATTCGGGCAAATTGAGGGGGGAGAGTCAACCACAAATACGCATCCACAAAATAGTATAAGCTGAAGTTCACAAACGCGTTCCAGATAGCATCACTATTAAGGCAGTGTCTTTCAAGCGATTTGAATCGGGTTAAATGCCCCTGAAGACGCTACGGTCGAACGAGACGCAGTCTAAAAGTAAAAGTGTTGTTTCCGAGTGGATTTGTGACAGTTAATTGCTGGAAATCAATAACTTTACAGATCTTCGCCGAGTAAATCTCTGATTTTTCGGAGCGCGCGCGATTGGATTTGACGAATATTCGCGGCTGTTTTATCTAATTCTGCTGAGATTTCCCGAGTCGATTTTCCGGATAGAAAAATCAGTCTCAAAACCTGTTTTTCCTGATCGGTTAATCCGGCGAATTCAATGACTCCCTCAGCGATATCTCTTTTTTCTTCCACTGTTTCGATGTTTTCATCTATCAGATTATGAATATGAATCAGGTTGTCTGTGCCACCGGGAGAATGGATCTGTTTTTTGCGGATATGATTGGCTGCAATATTTCGCAGGCACGTTTTGAGGAGTTTGATATAGCTGTGACGTCCATGTTTCAGACGCAGCTCTGAATTCGAAATGATTTTAAAAACAGCAGCTAATGCCTCCTGGACGACATCTTCCACATCCTCTTTGTTGTACACAATTCGGTTCGTCATGCGATGCAACAGCCAGGCGGAGAGTTCCATCAGCCTGTTCGAGGCTGCACGATCGCCCTGGGAGGCTCTTTGGATCAGTGTAGTCGAGATGGACTCAATATTCATGGCTCGTTGATTGCGTTCTGATGGGAGGGTATTTTCTCTAAATTTGCTGCGATAACGATTTTTCTGTCACAACGATGGATCGGAATCACACCTATTTATGCATAGGGATATTTGTGAAACGGTGGGATCTGTTTCCGGCTCATTCATCGGCATGAAAATGTCTGTGTGTTCATATCGGAGATGATTTAAGTGTGTTTGATATACGTTTTTACCCATACACGAAGTCAAGTGCAAGAACATAGTGGCATTTTTTGAAAGTGCCATGTCAGAAAGGTGTTGTGTTTTGGGGAGACTGGCACAGGAACGGTCTGGCAGACTCATCATTGGAATTCATTTGACGTTTTAAGGAGCAGGGATGCCTGCCCTCTGGGATTCGTTATTTATTAACGGGTTTCAGAGGGTTCCCTTTTTCAGTTTTCAGCACCGTCAGGCCTGACAGAGACGTTGTTCATGGATTTCCTGTCTGACGGAAGTGCAGTTTGATTTATTGCAACAGATGATAATTGGAAAGCGGAGGATGTGATGAAGAATAATATGCTGTTTCTGTTGTTACTTTTCGTAATATCCATTGTGGTTGTACCAGGGCCAGACAGAACCTCTGCGATAAAAAAAGTCGATCTGGCGACAGGTCAGATCACGCGTTGTAATTATGATGATTCCAGCAGGCTGCATGGTCGCTATACCCTGCATGACAAAGCGGGTAACCTGATCGAGGAAGGGGAGTTTGATCATGGCGCCTGCACTTATTTTTCCGTGAACAGTCCGGAGGGAGCACTGTTATTCGAAGTGCGCGAGAATGAAAACTATCTGCTGGTCCAGACATATCCCTGATTCCTTCCCGTAGAGTACGCGCATAAGTTCTACCTCCTGTTGCATAACGCGCCTGTTCCTGCAGTCGGCATGTCCTACAGGAAACGTTGGACGGTTCCGCACGCAGAGCAAGTGCGCTACCAGCATGACCTCGCTTCAGCCATCGCTTTCAGACGAATCGGCGGAAAGAGAAAGACGGTTGATGAGCGAAATTCGCATTGTGACTGATGCGAAAACAGGGGGCTGACACAATTCACGGGGCTTCATCATCCCACCTCAGCAGTTCTCCTCACACCCATTTCCCGGGGACGATTCCTCTCTTCGGTCGGTCTTCCCTCACAGATCCTGTGTCTCCGATTTGTCCGCCTGCTGAGAATAAAACGCTGTAAGTACTGGAATTACTGAGGTATATAATTTTGTTATGCTTGTAATCAATTTCAATAAAGCGGGCAATTCCTCAAGGAAAGACATTGCATCTTTACGCCTGTATGCTATTTTAAATAAAGTAAAATAAGTGCTCTATATGTTTACTGAATTACTAAAGTAATATTTAGTTAAAGTCATGCATTTATTAATTAAATGAGGAAGCACATGAAAATGAATCGACGTGGATTTACACTGATCGAATTATTAGTCGTGATCGCCATTATCGCGATTTTGATTGCCCTGTTACTCCCCGCTGTCCAACAGGCCCGTGAAGCAGCGCGGCGAAGTACCTGCAAAAATAATATGAAGCAGATGGGACTCGCCCTGCACAACTACCATGATATCTATAGTTCGTTTCCGATTGGCGCGCAGAGCAACTACACGAAACCGAACTGGCGAATCGCCATTTTACCTCAAATGGATCAGGCTCCGGCTTTCAACCAGTTAAACTTCAACGGCTACTTTTACGGTACATTTACGAACAATACCGTGTTGAGTACTCTGCGAGTTCCCATCTATAACTGTCCTTCCAGTGCGCTGCCTCCCACCACCCTTGTGCGAAATCCCGATGGTTCACGCGGGCCTGGCCAGGTGATGGACTATGTCGGTATCGCCGGTGCTACAACTGACCCGGCAGGCCGTACTAATGTCTGCTCACCACTGATGAGTCGCGGGGACATCTGGTGCCAAAATGGATTGCTGACCGCGAATATGAATTTCAAGATGCGGGATTGTACGGACGGAACTTCCAACACGGTGATCGTTTCTGAGCAATCAGGTCAAATCGGAACTTCAGACTCGCGCAGCGCCTGGTATGGTGGCTGGCAGGGAGCCCTTAAAACAGGAACGCCCGCTTCGTGGACCGCCAGTGATGTCTGGGGCGCCGGGGTCACTACCATCCGCGATGGTCATGGTATTAATCCCAAGACTGTCGGAAGTGGCGGTGATACTCTGGAAGGCAATACGCATCTGACTTCGTTCCACGTAGGTGGTATCCATGTCTTATTGACCGATGGTGCAGTGCGTTTCCTTTCAGAAAATATCGACTTCGTGACCCTGAAGCAGTTAGCAGCCCGCGATGACGGACAGGTGATTGGCGAATTCTGATTCCATTTAAATTTCCAGAGACACTCCGAGTGCGCGGGCGGCAAAATACATCCAGCTTCTTAAAGCGCACTTGACGTGTCAGATTTCGATGTAGTTTGATCAGAAATTCCACCTGGAATTGATAACTAAAGATCTCGTCAGCATACACGCTCATCATCTTGAGGAAAAAGGCGTTCCATGATCCACCATTACACAGAGCAGCAGGGATTTATCAGAGTGATGATGATACCTGCGTTATTGACGTTTGTTTGTACTTTAGCAGGCTGTGGCTCTTCAGAACCTGAGAAGGTCATTGGTACAGTGACGATCAGTGTGACTCATGATGGCAAGCCGGTGACAGAAGGTACTGTCAATATGATCGAGATTGGCTCGTCGAAATCGGCTACGGGTACACTGAATGAAACCGGCAACCTGACACTCGAAAACGTGGAAATCGGAAAATATACCGTTTCGATCCTTCCACCTCCTTTGCCGCCGGCTGATCCTGATAAGCCGCCTGTCCCGATCAAAAACTATCCCAACATTCCAGACAAATATCGATCTGAGACGACGAGTCCCTTATCTGCGGAAGTGAAAGAGGGAGTAAACGAATTTCAGTTTGAACTGAAATAGACTCCTCATGTTGATGAGAAAGCAGGGGATCGCATGGGCGCCCACGGTTGATTTGTGTAGCAGCGAATGATCCTGAAGCTTCTCTGAAAGCTGGCTGTCTCTGGAGACCCGCGTTTACAGCCATGCCACAACAAGCCTGCCGTGCAATTCTGCGAGAGATCCCAGTCCATGTGGGGGCGTCTCCTGCGTCAATCTAAAACCGTCGTGTGATCATGATCGACGGCACAATTCTCACACTTTGCCCCGAAGCATTTCGATTTGCCTGACTGTGCGGTCGAATCACTTCAAGAAACGCGAATAAAACTCTCCCGCCAATTTATCACCGTTGGGTGTGACCTCACTGATAATCAGTTCCGGACCGTTGCTGTTGATCATCGCGACAGCGAATTATCAGCAGGCACGGGAGATCTCTTGTCAGGTTCACTCTGCCGTTGATTCGTTCAAAAATACCGGGCGCCACAAGCGATCAGATTGCATGATAAGCGATCAAAATGTTTGATGAGCGGCCAGTTTTTAGCGAACTCGTCCAGGAAGAAAACCAAGCCCGTGGGTTCGATGCGCTGAGAGTGAGACTGCGAGCAGAAAAGCGGGCGTGGAAATAATTATGTGCGAAAGGGATACGGTGGCTGTCCTTTACCGACTGTGACAGTCCGACGCACTGCAAGACAGGGTCGCTTTCTCGAAACTCAGGTCTGCTGAAGTGGTAAGTCAGTTTCGTACCTGCGCTACGGGGACAAATCATCCCGGCAACCGTTTTTTTCATCCGATGCAACGGAAAGAGAACAGGAATGACTTTGCGCGTCGTGGCATGCATTGATTGCCAGTTGGCATGACCTTTGCGGTGGCTGTAAAGAGCGACTGAGCATTATGTTCCCATGGCTGATGTTTTATCAGAGGAAATACAGCCATTTATCTATGAATCCTCTCTGACCTGATCGAGGAGAGCAACAAGAACCAGACACGAGGAGAACAGCAATGAACAAACTCATGTTAACACTGACATTTGTAGCAACCGCGCTGTTCGCGGGCCCCGCTTTCGCGCAGAACGAATCACCCTATCTGAAGGCCGATGATACCTGGATCAATATTGATGGAACCGTTGATAAGGTGAGTGCCGACAGTTTTCTTCTGAACTACGGTACGGGAACCATCACCGTGGAAATGGACGATGGAGATCGCGATGCGGACGGTTATAAACTCAACAAGAATGACAAGGTTCGCGTCAGCGGCCGAATTGACGACGACTTCTTCGAGAAGACAAAGATCGAAGCCAGCGCCGTCTACGTTGAGAATCTTGGGACCTACTTCTTCGCAAGCTCTCTGGATGAAGAAGATGCATACCCCTTTGTTTACACGACTCCCGTGGTTACTGCGTCAACAACACTGCAAGGTACGGTAAGTGAAATTGACGATCATGAGGAGTTTGTTCTCAACACTGGTCTTCGGCGCGTTCGAGTCGAATTGGATGAGATGCCCTACAACCCGCTTGACGATGAAGGGTATCAGAAAATTCGAGTGGGAGATCGCGTACGGGTTTCCGGCAAGATTGATGTCGATCTGTTCGAGATCGAAGGAGAGCGTGAGTTCGTCGCTGATTCCATCGTCACATTGTCCAGGTAAACTGTTTCCGTATTAACACGGAGTTTCAACTCATACGAGTTTCAACAATCACAAGGAGAAATCATGGAGAATCATCAACGCATGCTGAGCAGGATTGTCGCTGCTCTGACCGCCGCCGTTTTACTGGCACCCGCGTCCGCCGTGGCTGGCAAACTGCAGCCATCACAACTTCCGCAGGATACCGCGTGGTTGCTGCATCTGGATTTTGAAGCATTAAGTGCATCAAAACTGGCCGAAAAAGTGCGAGAAGCCAAACCGCAACTGACTGAGGGCGTTCATCACTGGTTCAGCCAGGAATACGGCATTGACCCGCCAGAAGATCTGCGATCCATCACCATGTACAGTCGCGACTTCAAGCGGTACACGGGAACCGTGATCTTGCAAGCGGACTATGAACGTTCCAAAGCGATGGAGAAAATGGAACAGGCTTCCCAGTTGAAGAAGACAACCTGGAATGATCTCACGCTCTACACCGTGACAATCGCCCACCATCATGGAGACGCAGCCCATGCTAAGCATGCGGACCGGTCGTCCGATAAACGTCGTGATCAGGCAGGGAAAAAGAAGTCTCGTCATCATGATAAATCAGGCGGTAAGCAGATGACAGTTGCTTTTGTGGATGACAATACCATCGTGCTCGGTTCGTCCGTGCCGAACACCCAGGCGGCTGTGAAGCTGCTGAAAAAGGACGGTCGTTCGCTCAGCACGGATTCGCCTCTCCTGACGGATCGGGTGGCCAATGCGTGGATTTATGGAGCTGCCATTGATCTGAAACGCTTAAAACAAAATCCGTTGCCGATGCCCGTACTGCAACAGCATGAACGCATCATCTGGTCGTTTGGAGAACGAGATGGCCAACTGTTTGAACATGCGAAACTGGTGGCAGCATCGGAAGAGGTCGCCCAGGAAACTCTGCAGGTTGTGGAAGGGATCGCCGCCTACGAAACACTGTGGGCCCAGGGAAGTCCGCACATGAAATCGCTGATGAAGAACACACGAATTCAGCGCAACGGCAATGTCGTTGAAGTCAGTTGGGACGGCGACACGGAAACCGTTCTGAAGGCGTTGAAGGATCTCGGCCGTCGCATGAAGACATGGAAGCATGTCTGGGCATCCGACGATGACCGATCGGCGTGATCATCTTTCTGAAGCCGCATGATGATTGACAACTGCCATGCCTGCACTCAGGTTGAACCAGCTTCGAAGCCTGTCAGTTTCAGGAGCACAGTTCAAAGCGAACAGAACCAGCATCAGGATTCGATGAGATTAAAACTTCATCGCTTGTGCTGGTTCTGGCGGCTGAAAAGTAAAGTTGTCGCTATCAGGATTCGTCCTGGCAAACTGCTTCGATTACGGCATTCAAGAGATCCATGCGAATTTTCGCGTCTGAGAAAAATCCAGTCCTTTCGTCAATGATCCAGATCCACTGCGATTCATTGCCGAAAGGACTTTGCAATGCGAGGACAGCGATGGGGCTTGAAGTCTCTGCGGAAGATCGTGAACAGCCCACGCTCCACCAGATCAAGGTGGAAAAAGCGATCCGCTCAGCTTCACTGACAGTACATTCACCGACAGCATTTCGTTTTAAACGACAGATGCAGCGTTTTCTGTCAGAATATTTTCCGTAACAGTTTCATAAGTTCACGTCTTTCACTTCAGCTGATAATTCAGACGGCTGTATACATTGGGTGGTCTGCAGCATTGAGTTATGATGATTCTCTGCATTAAGATCAGATCAGATTATGGGAACGAGGCGTGTCCCATTTTTTCAACCGTGCCTTTCTTCAGCGGCAATCTTCCAGGACAATCTAACCGCATCCGCACTCAAGTCTGAAAGTGATCGAAATGGCGCACAAGGCAGGGACAGAGCAAATATTATATCTACCCCAGGAGCCGGTTCAGAGACTGCTCAAACCACTGATCCGGTTTCTGCATGTCGAAGCTGCCAGTGGCATCTTCCTGGCGCTCTGCGCACTG
This sequence comes from Gimesia sp., assembly GCA_002706765.1. Classification (GTDB taxonomy): domain Bacteria; phylum Planctomycetota; class Planctomycetia; order Planctomycetales; family Planctomycetaceae; genus Gimesia. The sequence continues at coordinate 40,604 of PAJV01000058.1, read as the reverse complement.
CTCGCATTGTTGATGGCGAATTCCCCCTGGTCGAGTGACTATCTGGCGATCTGGAAGTTACCGATGGGAATCTCGATCGGCGATTTCCAGCTGGTACATTCGCTCAAACACTGGATCAACGATGGACTGATGGCGATCTTCTTTTTTGTGATCGGGCTGGAGGTCAAACGGGAAATCGTAGTGGGAGAATTGCGTGAGCTTCGACGGGCAGCCTTGCCCATCTCCGCAGCCCTGGGCGGCATGCTGGTTCCTGCCGGACTCTATTTCGCGCTGCAGGTCGGTCAACCGGGGCAGAACGGATGGGGCGTGCCGATGGCTACGGATATCGCGTTCGTTGTCGGGTGTATGGCGATTTTAGGTAGCCGGGTACCGGCAGCCTTGCGGGTCCTGTTACTCTCACTGGCGATCGTAGATGATATCGGAGCGATTCTGGTGATCGCCATCGGATATACTGACGCCATTCATCTGTCCTGGCTTTTTACGGGACTGTCAGGCATCGGAGTTGTGTTTTTCATGCAGAGAATCGGCGTGCGCAGCATGCTGCTCTACACACTGCTGGGGTTCCTGATCTGGGTGGGCTTCCATCAATCGGGAATTCACGCCACGATTGCCGGGGTGGTGATCGGACTCATGACGCCTGCTCGACCCTACTTGAAGAATAACGTTGCCGTGGAGCTGTTTGCAGGGGCCAGTCGTCTGCTGCACGGGGATTCCTGGGAAAACGAACTTCACCGGCCTGAGAAGGTGATAACGTATCAACGGGTTTCCCGCGAAACAATTTCCCCCGTGGAATACCTGATCTATCTGCTGCACCCGTGGGTGGCATTTCTGATCATGCCGGTGTTTGCCCTGGCGAATGCAGGCGTTGCGTTCCAGATGGCTGACGTGGCCACGTCGACAGCCATGGCGGTCATCATCGGACTGATGTTAGGAAAGCCGCTGGGAATTCTGTTATTCAGCTGGTTATCGGTGAAGTCCGGAATTGCCCAGCTGCCGGCGAGTGTCAACTGGAAACAGCTGACGGCTGGTGGTTTCCTGGCTGGGATTGGTTTCACAATGGCATTATTCATCGCGGGACTGGCGTTCAAAGACGAATCCCTTTTGCGTACGGTGAAAGTCGGAGTTCTACTGGGATCATTCTTGAGTGCAGTCGTTGGTATGACGATTCTCGGCGCATCTGCCAGTGAAACCACAACGGAAAATAACGAGATAGAAAATTTGGACGCCAACAATTAGAGTGTATCCTGTTTTACGAATGCGTCATTCTGTCGCGGACGTTCGACCGACGATTATAGTCAGACCGTTTTGCAATTCCTGTTTACGATCAAACCAGTTTACGATCATAGAATAACACCTGCTTTTCAAGAATTACGAAACCGTGTGACTGGTGTCATGCATCGGGCACGACCGTATTTTATACCAGTAACTGAATCGTTCTGAGAGCTCGGAATTGCTCTATACAACGTGCAGAACTTGTAACTCTTTCTCAATCGACAGTATTAACGACGACACAGGCGTTGAAACGAGAGAGACATACTGAGTATGATCGATCCGACTGACTGCCGATGCGGTCGACATCAGTCTATTTGCAACAATCAGGTCGATTTAGGGACGTTGATTCGTCCGAGCATTTTTTATGGATCGAGCGCATTTCAGGAAGTATCAAGAGTTACGGCATGGAGACACGCAGCCCATTAGCAGCCAGCATTTTACACGTACGCGTTCGACTCAAGCATTTTTTCCTGACCGTTTTCTACCTGAAACCGTTTCTGTATCGTGACATCTCTGCCCGCTATGAAAGAACCGATGTTGCGATACACGAAGGTCTTCGGATTGGGGCTTTAAATTACCTGCTGATCAAAATGCTGTGGACTGTGGCAGCTTTTTTTCAACAGCATTGGGTGCTGTTTCCGTTCTACTACTTCACAGGTTTGTATCACTTAACGCATCTTCTCTTCTGGCCTCTGGAACGGCGGGCACTTCGCGCGTATCACGGCCGCCCCAAGCCTGCACCTCTGCCGGTCCCTGAATTACAGTCCGTGGATGATCCCGACCAGTTCGTGAAAAATTACATTCAGCATCCCTTTCCCGTAGTGTTGCGTTCTTTCCTGAATGACGAGAATGAGCTGGGAAAATGGAGTTTTGAATCGGTCCTGGCCAAATACGGTGAGGAACAGGTGCTGCTGACGACAAAAGAGAAGGACGGATTCGAGGGAAAACTGTCCCAGGTCCGCGACCCCAATGTCTACTGTCACAACAGTGAGTTTCTGTTTCAAAGGTATCCGCATCTCCAGGAGGGACTGGGCTTTGACCGCCTTGCTGCCCTGTCAGGAGGTCTGTTGCCTGCCTACAGTCAGCTTTTTATCGGCAGAAAAGGAACGGGGACACCGTATCACTGTGCCGCGGTCTGGAACTGGTTCTTCATGCTGGATGGACGTAAGCGCTGGTATTTTGTGGACCCGACTCACAGTCTGCTGCTGTATCCGGTGATGAGTATGGGGCAACTCGCCAGCATGTCTCACTGTTCTTATCCGGATCGTTATAACAGGGACGCGTATCCGCTTTTCGAACACTGTCCGGTTTACAGTGTCGTTCTGGAAAAAGGTGACGTGCTGCTTAACCCGCCCTGGTGGTGGCACGCGATTGATAACCTGTCCGAGGAATCCGTCTCTGTGGCGACGCGCTGGCATCAGGGGGGCGTGGTCGGAAAAGACGCTATGTGGACGGAAGGCTCTTACGATATCAATCGCTTCCTCTCCGTCGGCCTGCAGACGGGATTCACATCACCTTTCTTCATGCAGCAACTGTTACGAACTCCCTCGCCCAAACTGGACGAGCACACGACACTCAGAGAAAAACGCAACCGTTTCGTAGACATGCATTACCGGGTAGGTGGCGGAAAAACACTGGGTATTTACCACAAGCTGTAGAGCAGCCTGCAAAATTCTACTGCGTCTACTCAAACACCTTTCCTGACAGTTCAGCTTGAAGTTCGGAAAATAATTTTGCGCATGACTCTCTCTCTCCACATCACAGGCTGAAGAATATCAAGCATACGCTGAAGGCCACCCCCGATGCAGAAGGTAGCCGGATCAGATACTTCTTTGCTGTTTTGCTTTGATGTTTATTTTGCGGACTGCTGACACTGTCAACTGGTGTTGACAGTGTCGTGAGCCGTAGACACTTCAGGCGTTGACACTTTCTGCTTCGCGGAGTCGCCTGGTATCGACTGACCGTCACGGAAAGACGCTCTGATTCAAGGCGTGATCTGGATGTGCAGTAAATCCGGATCCAGCAGAAGTGCCAGTAGAAACAGGATTAACGGCATGATCCCTGAAAGAATGAGTAGCAGGGTCAGCCCCATGATCCGGGATGATTCCGCACGATGCGATTCCCACTCATCCAGGCCGGATTGAAGTACTGTCTCAGTACGCTTTTTTACCGGTTCGAGTGGTGAAGGGGTCTGGTGCAGGAAGGGAACCTGCTGGGGCCGCCTGACTTCGTAAAATAAACCTGTGTCGTGATTGAATTTCGTCAGCATGTTCAGCACTCCTCAATCAGAGGTAACTGTTGCCTGAAAACACCTGTGGTCAATCAATGGTAGTAAGCAAATGCTGGACCAGTTTGAATAAATGCGATTTATATGCAGTTTTTACCTTCGAAACAGGAAACAGCTCAGATCACGTTATACTCAAATTGAGAACAGCCTGTCATCAATTTGATTGAGCAGGTTTGTCTATGCTGAAGCGAAAATGCTGTGTCTTTTCATAGTCAGACATATCCCCGGTTGATGTTTTTGTTGACAAAAAAGACCTGCAGGTCTATATTCGGTAAAAGGTGTACCGCTTATACATGTTTATGGAATCGGGATCCAATAATGCAACTGACCATGCAGACTGATTATGCTTTGCGGACTCTGATGTATCTGGCATCACGGAACGAGCGGGCCACTGTTTCCGAAGTGGCAGCGCTATTTAAAATTTCCTCGCATCATGTGGCGAAGGTGGTCAATCAGCTGTCGCGCCTGGGTTACATTCGCAGCGTGCGTGGCCTGGGGGGCGGAATTGAACTGGCGCTGCCCCTGGAAGAAATTCGCTTAGGAGAAGTGATCGAACGCTTCGAAGGCAACCTGCATCTGCTGGAATGCGTGGGGACGGAGAATGTCTGTGTGATTCAGCCGTTCTGTAAGCTGAAAGGGGTTCTGGCGGAAGCCGAGCGAATTCAGCGGGACTATCTCAACAGTGTGACCCTGGCTGATGTTGCTCCCTCGCGTCGACAATTGAAAAGTATTTCTTAGCAGAGTCACAACCGACTCAGCGATGTCTCGATTCCACTGTTTTAATCAGAAAAGAAAATTCATGTTCAAAACAGGATTAGTTACCAGCCTCGCCGTGACGTTTCTGTTTATTTTCACTTATGCCTCCTCTGGCTCAGATCAGCCTCAAGAGAGCAAGTCGGGCAAATCGACTTCTGCCGCATCGGAACAGCAGCCTGCCGAAGCCGCCGTCAAGCGGACACGTGAAACCGTGAAAATGCTGGATGATATTTATAAACAGGCGATCGTACTCATCACGGACAAATACGTGAATAGTGAAGAGGATTTCCCGGCAGGCAGTGCGGCTGTCGAACTGTTTAAGCGTGTCGGCAAGACCGGCTATCACCAGGTGCGACTTCTGGATGCAACGGGTGAACCTTACGAACCTGAAAATGTTGCGAAAACCGCTTTTGAAAAGCAGGGGATTCAACAGCTCAAATCCGGCAAGCCTTACTATGAGCAGGTGGTCGTCAAGGACGGGCAGCCTTATCTGCAGGCGATGACTCCGGTCCCGGTAGTGATGAAAAAATGTGTCATGTGTCATCCTCATTATCAAGACGTCAAAGCCGGCCAGCCAATCGGAGCCATCAGTTATGAGTTACCCATCAAGTGAGGGCCTGGCTGGAAGCATGCAGCAGGAACAGCTTGCCCTGGAGTGGCATGCCCTGATCCAGGCTGTCGGAGACGCCGTTATCTGTGTGGATCGGGCCGGGATACTGATCTTCTGGAATCCCGGTGCAGAGCGTCTGTTCGGTTTTTCGGCTGAGGAGGCTGTGGGAGAGTCGCTGGACCTGATCATCCCAGCCGAATCCCGAACAGCACACTGGGATGCGTTTTATCAGGCCATGCGTTTGAATCAGACCCGCCTGGGAACTGATGTGATACGCGTTCCCATGCTGCGAAAGGATCAAAGCCGATTCAAAGGTGCCTTGACCGTCGGAATAGTGAGAGGGGAAGGGGACAGGATTGAGCGGATCGGGGCTATCATCCGGGAGGAACCTGCCATCCAGAAAGTTCAGTCATGAGCGTGCATGAAAAGGCCAGGCTGATGATTCACATGAGGCAGCGAAATGGGGAACAGAAAAAGCAAACCAAGTCGAGTTCTGCCCTGGAGATCACTTAAATGAATCGCACAGCAGAGGGGCTCATTTTCCGAGTTCGATCGGTACATGCAGATGATTTCATCTCAGACGATAACGAATGTGTTGTCTGGGGCGATCGGGGAGTACCTCCTGACAGGCTGAGAAAAGAGATCTGGTGGTTGCCGGAACTCAGTCCGGATACAGAGTTAATGAACTGGTTCTCCCGGCATCCAGACAGGTGGTATGAATTCCGTCGGCGGTATCGCGATCAGCTTTCAGCAGAGAAAGAGACATGCGAGCAATTAAGAACGTCTGCCTGCCAAAGGTTGTTGACTCTAATCTATCAGCAGGGGACGTCTGCCCGGAATATGGCAACCGTGATCGAAGAGCATCTGATTCAACTGGAGTGCCAGCAGCGCTGGAACGCGGGGCTGATGATTGGCGGCCACACCACTCCCGTCAAAAGCCAGATCGTGGCACTGGGGGGACTCTGGTTTACAAAACACAAAACGTGGGTAATGCCTGACGAACAAAGCTGGAGAACGATCATTAACCTGCTTCCCGGCGACTTTTAAATCGATACCACTTCAGAATGATTCCTTAATTTTAGAATGTGAATTCAGATGATGAAGAAACTTTTAATGTTATCTGTCTGCTTCGGACTCTTATGGATCTGTTATACGCAGAATGAGTTCTCTCTGACCTTCCTGCAGGCTGAGGAACAGGCAGAACAGGGGGCGCAATTTGATCAGAGTTCACTGCCCGCGACGGCTGAGGAAGCCCGGATACGGGCCAGGCTCCTGCATGAGACGATACATGGTTCACTGCAGGTGATGCACCGGGATCTGTTTCGCGAAGACGAAAGTATCGTGATCCCCTCGCACTCCCTGGAAGATGTTTTTAAAGAACTGGAACGGGGACACGGGATTAAGATTCGCTGGCTGGCAGTGAATGCCAAGGCAATGAATATCGATAATGAAGCGAAAACCGACTTCGAGAAACAGGCTGTGAAGGTTCTGTCCGAAGGAACTCCGGAATATGAACAAATGCAGGACAACAGATTTCAGTATGCTGGCTCAATTCGACTGGCTTCGCAATGTCTGAAATGTCATCTTCCCCAACGGACGAGTAATGAAGACCGTACGGCCGGCCTGGTGATTTCCATGTCACTGAAAAATATGTCAAAGCAGCCCTGAATATCACACTGCAGTAAGTCAGCCTAGACCAGGGTGGCCGCAATGAGTGTGATTAACTTTATCAGATAAGAGGCTGATCTCGGTGGATGTAGCAGCGAATCCCTGTCCGGATCAGGCAATCTCAATGAGGAAGGCAGAAGTATGAGAACGATGATGAGACACCTGTTTGTGGTTTCGATAAGTCTGTTTTCCGTGGCACTGGTTTCGTTTGCCAGTCCACCTGAGCCTGAAGAGGATCCCAAAAAGCAGAAGGCAGAAAACCATTCCCCGAAATTAAAAGAGGGAAAGCCGCCCGCAGCGGTGCTGTCTCTCGCCCAGGCACGTGAGCGTGCCAGGCTGACGCACAGTTTGTACTCAGCCACGCTGGACGCCATGCACCAGAGCTACTTCATCAATGAGCGCGCCGCCGTTCCTGCCCGGGTGATGGAGCGCATGTTTTCTGATGTGGAGCGTCAGGAAAATATCAAAGCCCGCTGGATTGCCGTGAATGCCAGGGCCATGAGTGTCGATCATGAGCCCACTACCGATTTCGAAAAACAGGCCGCCCGGGAAATCGCATCAGGAAAAACGGAATACGAACGCGTCGACAACGGCATTTACCAGCGGGCAGGCGCCATTTCATTAATGAACCATGGGTGCTTAACCTGTCATGTCGGTTTCGGAAAAAAGAATACAAAAGAGCGATTTGCAGGATTGATCATCTCGATTCCGGTAAAAGAACCAGATCAGTAAGCAGTCGGCGCCGGTTGTGCTGCAGCTTTGCAGGTCGTTCTCTGCCGCTTTTCAACACCGTGCGTCAACTGATAAAACGCAGGGAGCAGGGTCGTCACAGTGTCAGGCACATAAAGGGAATCGCAGGTTAGTGCAAGTCGGCAATGTATTCGATCTTCTGACCGGGAACCAGTCGATCACAATCGATTGTGAGGATGGGAGCTCTGCCTCCCTTCGCAATGCGGAAATGTCGTGATTCGCCCGGAAGCAGGCCCTTTAGCGATTTTTCTGACCGGACTCCGTCGATCGCGGGGAACGCATTAAAGTATATCGGTGCTATCCCTGTGTTCTCAATCTCCAGTTCGCTGGCTGTTGAAGATGCAACAAAACGATTTATCTTGAATCGGTAGCCACAGTCCATCCCGGCTTGACGAATCACCTCCGCATTCCGATACCTGGGCTGATCATCCCCAATGATAAACGATACATGAAACTTCGCGGCTTGTTCAGCGAAAGCGATTCCATAGGGGCCCTGCGGAGCAAGCGCTTCCTGCTGGTCCTTCTTCTTGAAGAAACTGAATTCTCCCCCCGTTGGGGCGTGTTTCCAGCGGTCCCTGCCCAGGGTACGCCAGTTGGGTTCATTCTCCTTTTTGTGTCGCCGGTGATTAAACGAATCGTCGAAGAGTCCAAAGGATAATTCTGAAAGCACGGTTTCTTTCGCGAAAGGCGTATGGTCTCCAGCGGCATCCACTGAAATCATCCAGGGGGTCTCTCGAAACTGAGATGTGAGATGTTTCGAGAAGGCGAGCTGAAAGTCTTTATCCGGAAATGTCTCCCCGGGCTTCATGGGACCATCATAGATATGATATTCCGCCCACAGCCCGAACCCGGCCTGCACGAAAGCCAGTCGCGGGTCGCGATCATACTTCTCAGCAAACCGGGTATAGAACTCCAGCACAAAAGCTTGCCATTCCTGGTTTGACCAGTCGGGAAATCCCGTTAGCTTGTTTTCGCTCTTTTCCGTGATCTCGCGATAGTTGGGAAGTGCCTTGATGAAGGCTGGAGCACCTGTCGATTCACCGACATAGGTATCATGCCACCTCAGAATTGCCTGGTGCTTTCGTCCAGCGATCTCGTCGAGAAGACTCTCAACCGGTTGCCAGTTGTATTTCCCTTTTTCCTGCACAACCTGATTGTACTTTAAGTAGGCAAACTCCAGCTGAATGGGAGCGGTAGAAGCAGCCTCATTTGTGCTCCACAAAACGATACCTGTCATCGGCTGGACATTCACAATATTCGATTGTAACCGTTGAGGTCGCAATTCATCCGCAGCCAAATCTAAGGACATAACACCCAGAAAGAATAGAGTAGTAAAGAACCTGAGTTGTGAACACATTCTTGTTACCTTATCCGGGAGGTGATATTCGACAATTGCAGTGTAAATCTACCGTGTTGCTGAAATGAGTCGGGGTAATTCAACTGAATATGCAAAAGCGCCCAAGCAGTTCGCGAAAGTACTGATCATCAGAGAATACCCGATCGCATTGAATTTCATGAGATTCCGTAATTTTCACGTTTCGAATAAAGATACATACCCAGATTTGATTCTTCAAGAACAATTTGAACTGAGCGACTTCGTCTGGATCAAGTTCCCCACATCTTTCGCGACTACCAGATCGCCTATTGTTCGGGGAAATAGTCATGCCGCGAATCAATCTGTTCATCCTTGTATCGTCACAAAAAATCGTAAGTCGAATACATTAATTGCCCCCAGATAAAAATCAATATAGTACAGTCTCATCACGCTGATTAACGACTTCACTGTAACTATCGCCAACTGGGCTATCCGCCGAAGATGCGAGCATCCGCGGCTCACCGATCGTTTGCATTCAGACTGTCGAGCATTTCTATCAACGCATCCACCATCTTCTCCGAGGCGTCGAGTTGCACCTTGTTCACGCCGATCCAGGTTTCGTAGCCGCCGAGCCGGTGCTGCTCGGGTGTCGGCAGATATCCATGCGAACCGTTGGCGATGGAAATATTCATCAGCGGCTGGATCGGGCTGCGCTGCTTGAGTTCCAGTCCGATCTCCGCAAACACCTCGAACGGCATCGCAGCGACAGCCAGATCGCCGATGCGGTGCGTCTGCACGACCACGTCGATGGTCGGAGGTATCTCAGGCGAGTCGTAGGCGAGTACAGTGCGGTAAGTGCTGTAGCGACTGGTACTCATCGGTTTGATCTTCTTGGCTTTAACCGCTTCAGCCCATGTCACCTCCTCTTTGGTTGGGTAGCGTCGCTCGAACGTCAGCGTGCGTTGCACCGATGAAAGCTGCACATGATCGTGCCACTTCAGCGACTGATGCACCTGCATCACTCTCTCCGCGCACAGGTGAGCCACCTCCCGGGCTTTCTCGAAAGGCTGATACCGCTTTTTCGGCTGCGGGCCGCGCTGCTTTAACTCTTCCTCGGAATAACGCGCGATGTTATTCACGTCGCCGCTGGTGCCGTTGGCCATGATGCCCACAAAAGGCGGATCCTGATATCGGTCGGCACCAAGCAGCTCTCCCATGCGGTCGGCGAAGATCGCAAAATAGTCGGCAGAAATCGTATTCGCCGGCACGCCGCCGACGTAGTGCAGTCCGTAGGAAGCCAGCAGTGCAATCGGCTTTCCGTCGGTCGACTGCACCGCAAGGAATGTGATCTGCGGATCGACAGGACCGGCGGGCCTCAGCAGACCGCTGTATCCGGGATTCGTGTCGACCTGTTCGATGTTATCGTGGGCACCGTAGATTGTGCCGCGACTGGGCATCAGGAACCACCGACGATTGAACACCTGCGTCGGTTCCTCGGCGACACCCCAGCCGATTCGCGCCGGTTGGAGTTGATTAACGGCGCGCTGCACGCCATCGGCGATCCGCCGGGTGAGAAACGCGCGGTAGTCGTAATATGATTGTCCCTCACTGTCATCCAGCTTGGCGCCGCTCGAAGTGTGCGTGTGTGTCGCTGAGACGAGCACACATTCCGGCGGAATGCCGGTCGACTGCTGAATGATCTGTTTGGCGTTGACCACGACCTCGGCCGAAATGTGCCGCAGGTCGCAGACCACCAGCGCCAATCGGGACTGACCATCGTCGAGCACCAGGCAACGGGCATGCAGTTCGTCATGCACGTGCGTCGCCTGCCGCTTACTGGTGCGAGCCGTTGGGTTCGGGACGATCGGCGGCGTGATGTTGCTCATCGCGGCGCCGGCCTGAAACGTCGGTTCGTCCGACATCGCGGCGTCGGCAAACCCCAGTGAAACAAATGCAAGACACAGGCTTGTGAAGATAAGGTGACGTTGGATTCGCATGGCTGTTATTCTTTTCGTCTTGGTTGAGAATGTGCGAGAGCGGAACCGGATATTGCGTTCATTGACATCGCTTAATCGGGACTTCCCATGTGGGTTGAGCGTGGAACCGATCCAGACTCGCAACCTTCCCGATTATAATGACAACGCCTTCCCGAGTCTAATTCGTGTGGATGATTCACAGCTTTGACGTCTTCCAGCCCGAGCCTCCGCCTCACCCAATCACAGTCTGAGGACATCGGGAAAACTCGATCAAGAGACGAGGGGAGAGATAACCTTAATCGGAACGTAATATAAAAATCAGGATTCTGGGGCAGTTGAGAATGAAGCCCTGATGTCCACCAGGCATTACATATCGAATAGACCGCTTCCTGCATTGCAGCCGTTAACGATTTCAGGATTTGGCGGGGATCTCTGCAATCTGTTTCGTTGCGATGCCCACGGGGCGGTCCAGTGGAATGCCCGCGCAGGTCAGCAGGGTTGTTAACAGGTCGCCTTGATTACCTTTCACATCCGGCAGGAAGCGTCCCGTGTTGATCGCACCGCCGCCGCTGCCCGCGAGGATGAAGGGCAGGTTGGCCCGGCTGTGCCTGTCGCCGTCTTCCAGGCCCGAGCCCCACATCATGATGCAGTTGTCGAGCAGTGTGCCGTCGCCTTCTTTCAGGCTGTGCATCTTGTTGACCATGTAGGCAAACTGGTCGATATTGAATTTCGTGATCGCGGCGACTTTTTTGACCTTCTTCTCCTGGCCGTTGTGGTGCGTCTGGGAGTGGTGCTGGTCATTGAAACCGAGTTCCGGATAAGAGACGCCGTTCGGGGTTGAGCCGATGTAGGTGCAGACGCGGGTCGTGTCGGTCTGGAACGCCAGCACGTTGAGGTCGCACATCACCTGCATGTACTCGCTGCGTTTGTCTCCCTCGGGGATCTTGATCTCGATGGGGGGAGAGTCGGTCTTGTGACTGCGACTCGGGCGGACTCCCGCCTTCTCCAGAGCCGCTTCTTTCTGTCGCATTTCAATGGCCGCGATCCGTCGTTCTACCGAGCGGACACTGTCCAGATATTGATCGAGCTTGCGCTGATCAGTCTGTGACAAGGTGCGACGCAGATCGCGGGCGCCGCCGATCACCAGGTCCAGCATGCTGCGGTCTAAACTGCTCATCCTGCTTGCTGCCAGTCCGCCGCCCTGTTCCTTCTTGTGGAACAGACGATTCAGCACGTTGCGGGGATTGGTCTCGGCAGGAACCGCCTGCGTCGGCGAGCGGAAGCTGCAGTGCGAATAGTAAGCCTCGTTCAGTCCAGCCTGGTTTTCCTTCCACGTTTGCGGCATCGTGGCCAGTTCCAGGGAAGGCAGGGCAGTAAACGCGCCCAGCGAATTCGCGGCAATCTGGTCGGCGGAGATGGAGATGCTGATTTCGTCCCGCTTATCCGGATCGGGTAATGCCGCGGTGAGCCACGTCGAGAGTTCGAGTGCGTGTGGTGCGCCTCGAAAGGGACCGTTGGATACGCCGGCGATGCCCTTCATCAGCAGACACTGATCGAGCACCGGCCGCAGTGATTCGAGGGCAGGGGGCGGCGAAGTCAGAAAACTTTTCGCATCTTTGGGCCAGAACTGATCCATGATCACGCCATGCGGCATATACATGAACCCCATTCGGACCGGCGGCTTGAATTCATGTTTCTCGCTGGCTTCGGCCCAGCCCATGACATCCAGCAGAGGCAAGGCCAGGGCGGCTCCCAAGCCTTTCAGGCAGGTGCGACGATTGATTGCTTTATAATTGCTCATGGGAAGGCTTTCGGGTGGGTTGCAGAGGAAAACGGGTTTGCTGTACGATGGCCTGCTATTTCGTCATACAAATCATCTGGGATTTAGTCCGCTTCTCATTCAATGCGACGATGCGTAAAAGGATAACTTGTGACGACCTCAGTGATCAGCGTCTGCATGCGATAGTCGTCCTTCGCGATCTTCTGCATGAGCTCATCAATCACAATTTCGTCATACCCTTCCAGGCGTCGGCATAATGCATAGGCTAACAGACGCTCGACCAGATTGCGAGAAAACTTTGCGTTGTGGTCGGCGATAATGGTTTTCAATTGTTTGGGGTTGGAAAAATTCCTGCCTCCCGGAAGCTCACCTGAAGCATCGATGGCCTGACCGTTCTCGTCCTGGTCGCGCCAGCGTCCGATGGCATCGAAGTTCTCCAGGCCAAACCCGATCGGGTCGAGTAAGCGATGGCAATTGGCACAGACTGCTTCGGAGCGATGCAGTTCGGTACGTTCGCGGAGCGTCAGGTTGGCGATCTGTTTTTGATCCTGTTTCTCCAGCGACGGCACATCGGGCGGGGCAGGGGGGACATGATCCCCGAGCACCTGTTCCAGCACCCACACACCTCGATTGACGGGACTGGTGCGGTTGGGGAACGAGGTCGCGGCCAGCACGCCCGGCATTCCCAGAATCCCACCGCGATTGTCGTCGGTCAGTTTGACCTTGCGCATCTCGGGGCCAGTGACCGTTTTTTCCAGGCCATAGATCGTAGCCAGGTTTTCATTGAGAAAGGTGTAATCGCTGTCGATAAAATTCGAAACGCTGCGGTTCTCACGCACGATGCTTTCGAAAAAGAGGCGGGCTTCATCGTACATCGCCGTGCGCAGGGCGGCGTTCATTTGCGGGAATTTCTCAAGATCAAAGGTTCGCTCTTGCAGATTTCCCAGCTTGAGCCACTGCGCACCAAAGCCATCAAACAGGGCCCGCGAGCGCACATCCATCAGCATCCGCGTGACCTGAGCTTTCAGGACCGGTGTCTCGTGGAGTTTTCCCTGGTCCGCCAGCGTCATCAGCTCATCGTCGGGCATGGTAGCCCACAACAAATAAGACAGGCGCGAAGCGAGCTGATAATCATCCAGGGGCACAATCCCTTTTTCGGCCTTGATTTCCTTGGCCGGAGTAATAAACAGAAACTGGGGGGAAACCAGGATCGCCTTGAGCATCAGCCGACAGGATGCCTGGTAGCTGAGGTCGTTCTGTCTTCCCAGTTCAAATACCTTGAGCAGAACATCGGTTTCCGCATCAGAGGGAGGCCGTCGATAGGCGTTTCGCGCCAGTGAGCGGGCCACCTTGCGGGCCTTTTCTTGCGTGTCACTCTCGGACGTCGGCGGTTCCCCAAAGAGTTGCTTTTGTATTTCTGTCGGCGGTTCCCCTTCCGGTGCCAGGACCTGATTCAACACGTTTTCAGAGATCGTCAGATACTGTTCGAGTTGCAGCGGGGAGAGCGAATTGAGATATCCTTCGCCGCTGACTTCGTCGGGCAGACTGGCGACGATGTTGGGATCGACGCCCAACAGATCGTGCAGCGTGTTGCCATATTCCGTTTTAGTGAGCCGCCGAATGACAAACGGCCCTGGATCTTTCGGGCTGAGATACTTCACCTTCTGCTGCCATTCCGCAAACATCTGGCGTTCTTTGTCGGACGGCTGGTCCATTCCTTCCGGCGGCATGTCGTGCGCTTTGACCCGGGCCGCCGACTTCTTCCACTTCTCACTGAAGGCAGCATGGCCTGGACTTCGCACTGCCGGGTCAAAGCTGAGACCGGCTTCCGTCGGACGTCGATTCTGGTGACAGTCGATGCAATATTTTTTAATGAAGGGAGTGACGCGTTTACTGAAGAACTCTTTGGCATCCGCTTTCTGTGCCGCCAAGGTTTTGTCCTCCTTGGACTGAGCGATACCAATGTTCGGGTTGAACCACAGGATGCCGAGTACCATTACGGTAATCGCGCTGCGGACAAAATGTGGCTGTGTGATTGTCATTCAAAAACTCCTCAACTCCACTAGCAGCAATCTATATATAAACGCATTATAGTTTATGCATATGTTGGTGTAAATGAGGGGGTAGGGAGACGGGGCGTGTTTGGAGGGAGCGCAGTTGCTGATACCTTTTACATCTGAAAAGAAAGTCAGCAGGCGCGACCTGCAGTCTATCATCCTGCACCTGACAGGGGTGGATCCGCGGAAACCGAAGATCCCCATACCAGGGGGCAGTTCAGAGATTGAGCTGCGCGGTGGATGAGGATCATTTTCGTGCGGGGAGTGATCGAAATGTAATCAACAACAATGCAAAATAAAAAAACTTTATCAGAAATTTCAATGACGAGTTCTTACTTCTAAATGAACAAGAAGAATACATCATCATAAGTGTGAGATTTCTTCATCGAAGATTCGATCAAACTCAATATCAGGAATAATATTCCAATCGTTATCTATTTCGCAAAGGCGTAGAGCAAGCCTAAATGGCATCATGAGAAGATAAATCATTTTTTGATCCTTCCGCAAAGACGAATCTTGCTTAAGCCATTCGAGGCAGTTTCTTTTTAATTGCACAATCTTCTTTTTTCGTTCCTTTAGGCTTATCAAACTGAATCTATGTAGCATGTGCCCTTCCACTTCTCCTATAGTTTCTGAATCAATTGCATATGCATAGTAGTCTGCCACAATGAAATGCTTGAATGCTGTGAGAAGTATCCCTTTTTGAACCGCATAGAACTCACCAACTAAAACATGCGCATCTACCAGCTTAGACAGGTTACGATCGGCACCAGCAAGAGAATGAATATCTTCGAGTAGTTTTTCGAGCCCTTGCCTTTCATTCAATCGTATCTGAATCATTAATTGTTTCATCATGATCGAGATTCGTCTATCGTCATCTGTCTCATGCATACACGCTAAATTAAATGCATTAGCAGCTTGGTCATATTGCCCACGATCCTCATAGATTTCTGCCATCACCCATGAAGAGTCAGCTATGTACTCTGAGTCTCCTGACGCAATTGCATTTTTCATGGCAAGTGTGCGATACTGACGCGATTTTCTCTTCTGTCCTAAAGACTCATAGATTTCTGCAATTCGTGTATTGTACTCACATTCAAGTAAGGGAGTATCAAACAAGAATAAATAATCGTTTAAGTTCTCAAGTGCTTCCTCTGACTTTCCGTTATGAACTAGTATATTTGTATAATTCGATCTAATTGTTGCTTCTAGTTCAACTGTCTTATACTTTTTAGACTCTTCCAGTGCGTGTCTGTACAACCTCTCTGCGGACTTTGGCCGGCTTCGCCACCAAGCCAATTCACCTAATGTTTCCAAGCCTCTTACATAATACTCATACATATTATTTTTCTTCGCAAACTTGTTAAATTCTTTAACAACAGCCTCTGATTCATCATACTTCTCAGCTTGACAGAGAGCACAAGCTTGACTGTAGATTGCATCGAATGCAGACTCATAATCTTTAGACTTGATTGCTTCTGCAGCTGATTCGGTAAAATACTTTGCCGCATTAATATGGTCCGAAACACGATTATAGTACTCTGCAGTATTGTTGAGAAAAATCTGAAGATTGGGAGATCGAGATTCTCTTCCATCTCTTATCGACTTGAGTAATAAGTCTTCCACTTCATCCAGCGTCTCTTTCTCCATTAGGCACGTTCCTAATTGTGCCAATATTCGCCCACGTGTTTCCAAGTCATTCTCTTTTTCCGCAAGCACTGTATAGTTTCGCAGCATGAGTATACCGGATTCACCATTTCCGTATTCCTGATATTTCGTAAATGCCCCCTCGTGAAGAATTTTTATCGAATCCCAATCTTGTTTAAAGCAACTTAATGCTCGTTGATAGGACTCATTTATTTCTAACTCGGAGAATCCATTTTCGATAAGTAAAAACATCCTATCTCGCCAAAAAAGGCCAGCTAAATTTTTTGCAGCTCGCCTTTCGGCTTCTTCAGCAACCTTCCTCAAATAGCTTGTCGCACGTTTGGGAGCATTTTCAATTTGAAGATATGACACGGCAATGTTTAATTGACATTTATATGACCAGAATTCAATTCCGTACTTAATGGCAAGTTGATAAGCCTCTCGTAAACGTTTTCTACCTTCTATTACCTTTTTCTGTAAAAGTAACATTGCGCCTATATTGTTTAGAGAAGAAAGTGCTTTATTCCAATGCCCATAGTCTTCCCGAATCTTAAAAGCATTTTCAAAAGCCTTCTGAGCTTCTTTATGTCTCCCTATTCTATTGAGAACAACACCTTCATTACTGAATGCATCAGCCACAATGTCTAAGTATCTTTCGGGACAAGCGATTTCTTGCGATTCACGAAACAAATGGAGAGCGCTCTCATAATCTTTATATTCAATCTTTAGTAATCCTGTTTTCAATTTTGCCAGGGACTCACCAAATGCATATCCGATCTCATTTGAGACATCAATTGCTTTTAGCAAACAGCTCTCTGCAGCTTTAAGATTGCCCAGATCTAAATAAATATCTCCACAACAAATCTTTACATTTACATATTCTTCCAACCTCTCAGATTTCTTGTGTAGGTCTGCACATTCAGAAAGTAATTCTATTGCTTCAGATGTTGAATCCTCGATCAGATGAAGGGCTAAGTGATATTTCGCATCGGCCAAGCTTTTCGAATCATTTTCAGATTTTGCAACATTGACGGCACGCCTGATAATCTGATTCGCTTTATTTTTATTACCGAGACACTCCTGAGCGTCGGCTTCCAGTATGTAAGAATTAACTACTCCCCAAGCACATTTCTGACGCTTACTAAAAAGACGAAGTTCTTTACAACAAACAAGTGCTTCTTCAGTTTTATTACATTTAAGTGTGTATTTAATACACGCGTGTAAATATTTTATGCGTTGAGATGGATCAAATTGTTTTAGCACTTTTGTTTTATTATATTCTAAGATGCAGTCACAAAATATTGCTTCCCACTCAGGATGCTTCTCCCAAGATGCTAGTTCGATGAATATCTCAACAGATTTCCAATACTCACCCAGTTGAAGAAAGTGCCAAGAGATCTCAGCAGCCACATCAGGGTGAATTTTTAATGGATGAAGGGCTTTCAACCACTGCTCATGCATGGATTTCTTAAATTCTTCGGATGACAACAAGCTACGCTTTACTCGACGGGGAACAGAAAGGGTCCCTTTTTTACTTATTAGAACCCTCTTTCTTAGAAGGAATTTAATATCACGATCCCATTTTGCATCTGGTATAAACCTCTTCAAGGAAGAAACATTTACCTTACCCATGCTAGTAGCGATAAGCCCGAGAATTTGCTGTTTATCAGGAGGAATCACCTCTACAACACGAGACTCAGTTTTTGATACGGTGATTTTTTCATTAATGAGGCTCAATACTTCCACCATTATTGATTCATCAGAAGTCGTTCCGACTTGCATACTTTTATGATTGCGAGAAAGTTCTGCACTCAGATTAGCAAACCCACTCTGAACCAGATCTTGTAGATTAGCTTGAAATCCACCTATTGTATTTATGAGCTCTTTTGTAAGACCTTGGAACTTATTTTCTCTAATCAAGGAATCTGTAAAATTTGGATAATATTTTCCTAGAACAACTGGATTTTGCTCCAGTAGATCAATGATGTCGTCCCAAAATACGACCTCGACAGTGAAAAGTCCCTTAATTACATGTCGTGTCGTAATCGTTCTAGCGAGCTGCTGAAGAACGGCGTCTCTAGGACCAGTTGTCGCAAGAATAAATTCTTTCAAAGCAGGTTCGAATGTCAGTGCTTTTTTTACTTCAGAATTTAATTCTTCTTTTGAAAGTTTATTTTCTAGGAAATTATTTTTTCCCTTACATTGCACACCATGCCATGTAACCTCAGATTTCAAAAACCCGTAAATATCAACTCCATGTTGAGCCTGACCACTTCTACCATTTTTTTTTGTTTGAGGATGACACCAGATTTCAGCCCAAAGATCTCGGCAAAGAGATTCAAAATCCTGCCATTTTAGAGGTGGAGGTATTTGTAAATCTGTAAAGCCAAACATTGTCTGTGCTCATCCGTTGCTTAACATCAATGAAGAATTAACTACAAGCTATTAGTATATCATTCAAGTGATGTTTCACAACAAACTCATATACTGAGACATACTTAGTCGTGATTCTTAGGCGCCATTAAATGATAAAGACATCAGCCTTAGATTTATCCACAGGACTTCTTGAATGTCTCCTGTTTCAACAAGAGTACCCGGAGAGCAAGTCATGAATCCGAATCACTTACCGCTAGACGATTCTTCGCCTTATCACGATGCGCTCGCACAATGTATTGATCACTGGGGACTCGTTCCCGAGAAGACGTACTTAGTCCGCGATGGCGTCAATCACGTATTTGCTACCGAATTCGTGGATGGTGAGCCGGTCATTATCCGCATCAGTGACGGGGCGTTCTGCAAGTGAGATGAGGTGTGGAGAGAATTGCTCTGGCTCGAACATTTAATCGCGCGGACAGATAAAAACGTCCGGAGCCTTAAAACGATGATGAAAAACAATTCCAATTCAGCCAGGCCGTTCGGATTTCTCGAAAAGTCTTAACCCCTTCAACACCTTCCTAGGCAAGGGCTCCACGGTTACTTCAATTCCTGATAATCTTTTCCATTGAGGCTGCGGATCACAGATCGCATCCAGGCATCCAGTTCCTGCTGCATCCGTTTTACCCGCCTGGTCTGTTGAGGATTTTGAGAAAGATCGGTTTTTTCCATTGGGTCATCGCTTAGATTGTAGAGTTCGAATCTGGTGCCGTTGATTCGATGCAGCTTCCAGGGCCAGTCGGTCCAGGCGGCATGCCCGGTTGTGGTCTCTTCAGGAAACTGGGGGAATTCATCGACGTCTTTGCGCATGCGGACGGGATCATGTGGTAAGGGGGCGCCGGCCTGTTGCTTTTCCATGATCGCTTTCTGAATCTGGTCGCTCCGGGTTCCCTGGCCGCCCTGTAATTTGTGCCAGAAACCCATCGGCTTACTCCGTTCGGCAACCGCCCCCGAAATGATGCCGCTCACATCCATGCCGTCCAGCGGATGCGGCGCGTACAACTCCAGTCCGGCCAGTGACAGGAGGGTTGGATAGATATCAAAGGTCGCCACAGGGACCGAGGTGCGACCTTTGAGCTGGCGTGCGGGCCATTCGATGATGCCCGGCACGCGCAGGCCCCCTTCGTAGATGCTGCCCTTTTTCTCACGACCGCCGGACGTCTCCTTGACCAGCCCGCCGTTATCACTGCAGTACCAGACGATGGTATTCTCCGCCATGCCCATTTCCCTGAGTGCGCGTCGCAGACGTCCGACCTGCTGATCTAGCAGCGTAATCTCGCGGTAGTACCCCGCATTCGGTTTGCCCTGGTAAAGGCTGGCCCCTTCCGGCACTTCCGCGTGTGGGGCGTGCGGAGAGGGGAACCAGACGACCGTAAAGATGGGGCGATCGCCGTCCTTGTGTTTCTTGAGGAACTCAAGTGTATCATCCATCAGGATGACCGAGCCCTTTCCCTGACGATGTTCGATTTTTCCCATGCGGCTCAGGTAGGGATCGTTGTCGAAAAAGTTGAGGCCGATCACCCATTCATCGAATCCCATGCCACTCGGATTGCAGGGCGAGTCGGGTTGGCCCGAACCCAGGTGCACTTTACCGAAAATGCCGGTGACATATCCGGCCGCTTTCAGCGTTTCCGCGATGGTCTGCTCATGCGGACGCATGTAGCGGCCATGATTGGTGACTTTGGCCCGATTCGGATTCCGTCCGGTCATCACGCTGGCACGGGTCGGCGAACAGACCGGCGCACCGGCATAGAAGCGGTCAAAGACGAACCCGTCCTGTGCCATGGCATCGAGTGACGGTGTCTTGACAAACGGGTGACCATTATATCCGGTGTCTCCCCAGCCCTGGTCATCCGCCATCACCAGAATGATATTGGGTTTGCCGGATGTATCCGGCTTGGCGGCAAATGAGACTCCTGTCGCGACCAGGCTAAATACGGCTCCCATTGCTGCTAACAAAACACGTCGATTCAGCATCATTGTCTCTTTTCTACATTGAAGATCAAATCACATTGGAGTGTTATTTACGTTTATGAAGTTCTGCCAGCATCTCCAGCAGATTGTCGGTCAGGATCACTGATGCATCTTTCTGGACGACATTTGTGCCGAGCCATGTTTCATAACCACCGAGCCGATGCTGTTCGGGAGTGGGTAAGTAGCCGTGTCGTCCGTTGGCTAAGCCGATGACCATCGTGTGCGCGAACGGGCTGCGATCCTTGAGTTCCAGTCCGATCTCAACCAGTGTTTCAAAGGGAATGCCCACAATGGCATAGTCACCAATGCGAATGGCCTGGATTGTCACGGTGAGGGAGTCTTCTTCCCGTTTGTAAGCCTGGACCACTTTGCGTGCATAGTCGACGGCTTTTTTAGGCAGTTTCGCGATTTCGTTCTTGTCTTTCAAAGCGATCACTTTTTGTGCTGCGGTCACATCTTCAGCAGTGGGGCGTCGGTATTTCAGGTCGACCTTTCTCTCCAGCATGTCGATGGAGATATCGCGTTCGTGGTTTTCAATTTTCCTGTAAGCAAAATAAGCGGTATCGGCGGCTTTACTCGCCACAATCCGGACCTGCTCGAACGGCTCACGCGGGGGGCGGTTCACGAGAAAGGGGATGTTATTGATATCTCCTGAGGCGCCATTGGACATCATGGCGACGAAGTCCTCGCCCGCGCGCAGACGACTGGGCATCAGGCGGGCGAACTCGCCAAAGTAGTCTGCTGAAGCATGCCTCTGGGGAATGCCTCCCACATAATGCAGCGCATAGTTGGCCAATAAGGCCAGCGGTTTTCGCTTCTGATCCTGAATGGAAAGGACCATCAATTCAGGATCGACAGGGCCGGCGGGCCGCTCCAGCACAGCCGCGCTGGTTCCCGGATTCATTTTCACGATGTCCATTTTTCCAAAGGGATTCGCGGGCATCTTTCCGGGCTGCAGAAACCAGCGTCGATTAAAGACTTCTTCAGGCAGATCATGAGACGCCATGCCCAGGGAAGCGGTCTGCTGCTGATCGAACGCCTGAATGATGGATTGGGCAAGTCCTTTGATCAGAACGTCCCGGTAAGCGACATCCCCCGGGGAACCTTCCGTCCGGTTGGAAGGCGGAGTTGAGTGCGAATGCGTCGATGAAATCAGGATGCGATCAACGGGTATGCCCGTTTTCTTAGAAGCGATCAGTTTCGCTTCGTTCAGCATTTCGGGGGGAGCGCCGAGTGCATCGAGTACGGCAATCGCAACAATGGTCTTGCCATCATTCAGGACGATCGCTCGGGCATGCAGCGGATCATGGACAGCGTTTTGATCCATCGCTTTTCCACTTCGCAGGCTGACAGGGAACTGTTTTGGTGAAACATCGACCGCGGAGGCCCCTGCTTTTAGTTGCCCCGACTCGGCCATTACCTCGCTGGCAGGTTTCGTGGCACAACAGACGAGCAGGGTCAAGAAAATGGTTCGCCAGTACATAGAATTCTCTTTCAGTCAAATGGTCATGGTTTTCCGGTTCACCGATTATTAAAAATAAACTGCGCTTTCCAGAGTCGCATTCGTTTGATGAATCCTGGATCATCTGTTGATTGATATGTTAGCAAACAAGCGCACCAGAATCACGAATCAAAATTCAGGGACTACCATCAAACCTGGATGCAGAACGAATTATGAATTTGCTCACATTTCGACATGCTGACTCAATTGACGTATCACGAACAGTTTATGTTATAATCGGAATTCTACCTATAACCATAAACCGGCTCTGACCCAAAATATTGGCCACTCAAAGATTCAACAGGAAACCCACCATCATGACATCCAGCTCAGATACCACCCGCCGCGATTTTTTGAAAACATCTGTTGCAGCCGCGTCCGCTTTTGCCGCACCGGCTTTTGTCCGCGGACAGAATTTGAACTCGCAATTGCAGTTTGCGGGCATCGGCACCGATGGCAAAGGGTATTCCGACATCAAGAACATCGCCAGCCACGACAAAGTGAAATGCGTCGCCTTTTGCGATGTCGATTTGGCGCGGACAGAGAAGGTCAAACCTCTGGCACCTGACGCGCCCATCTACCAGAACTACAAAATAATGCTGGATGAACTGGGTGATAAAATTGATGCGGTCTCGGTTTCCACTCCCGACCATACTCACGCCATCATCAGCATCGACGCGATGCAGCGCGGGAAACACGTTTACTGCCAGAAACCGCTGACACGCACGGTTTGGGAAGCCCGCCAGATGCGACTGCAGGCTAAAAAAGCAGGTGTCATCACACGGATGGGCAACCAGATTCATTCGCACTCGGCTTATCGCACCGCAGTAAAAGCGATTCAAGACGGCGTCATCGGAAAAGTCACGGCCGTGCATTCCTATGTCGGTACGACAGGGCATGGACGCAGCGGGTTGCTTAACAGGCCTGCGAATAACGAAGCGGTTCCGAAAACACTGGATTGGGACCTCTGGGTCAGCGTGGCCCCCATGCGTCCTTACGGCGGAAACCGCGTCTACCATCCCTTTACATGGAGAGACTGGCAGGATTTCGGCTCTGGAGCCATCGGTGATTTCGGCTGCCATTTACTCGACCCCGTGTATTCAGCCCTTAAAATTACGGGCGACCCTGTGAGCGTGCACTCGGAACACACCGGCATGAATGATGAAGTCTGGCCCGCACAGGAAACCATCAAATACGTCATTCCCGGCACGCAGTATACGGCTAGCAGTCTGCCGATTTCCTGGTACGATGGCGGACGGCGGCCCGACAGCAGAATTGCCAAACTATTACCCGGCCAGTCTCTGCCGAACGGAGGCTCCATTTTCGTCGGTCAAAAAGGCAACATGATTCTGCCTCATTACAGCCTGCCGTTTGTTAACATCGAAGGTGTTAATATCGAACCGGTGGAAAGTCTCGACCATTATCACGGCTGGGTCGATGGTTGCCTGTCCGGAAAACAGCCCACCGACGGGTTTGAATACGGAGGCCATCTGACCGAAGCCGTGCAATTAGGAAATGTTGCCGCGTTCTTCCCCGGCGAAACACTCGAATTCGATGGCAAAGCGCTCAAGATCACGAACAACTCGGAGGCCAACAAATACCTGACGCGGGACTACCGCACCGGCTTTGAAATCGCTTCGATTTAGACTGTCACATTCCTCAAGATAGAAAACGCCTTGTATGCAGTCTTTTGATATGCGCTGTTTTATCGTTTTACTTGTGATTCTGTCCGGGGCGAGCACCGTGCTGGCTGCCGATGCGGAGATGGCGAAGCACATCACCGTTCCCGCTGGCTGGAAGGGGGAGCAGATTACGCTGCCCCCTTCCTTCGCCAGAGAAATGCAGTTCAAAGGGACTGAAGAAGCCCGGTTTTCGCCGGGCATGTTTCAGGAAAAATCGGACACGTTTTTCTCCTACTTCTTCGTATTTAAAATTGATCCCGGCAGTGAGCTGATACAAGAAAACATCGAACGCGAATTACTCACGTATTATCAGGGGCTGTCGAGTGCCATCTTCATCAACAGCCGAAATAAGAAAATCGATACCAGCGGGTTTACCTGCAAACTGACCAAAGCCACGCCCGTCGATCCGCAGAAGATTTACCCCGAGGGGCTTACAGAATATGCGGCCACGGTCAACTGGACGGAACCGTTTGTCACTCAGAAACCGCAAACGCTGAAGCTGATCATCCAGACCTGGACAGACAAAGCAACCGGGAACGGCTATCTGTTCGTCTGTGTTTCGCCGCAGGATCTGAAAGCCGATATCTGGCAGTCAATGCGAAACATCCGCGACACGTTCTACCGCAATCTGCAGAAGTAACACTTCTCGATGAACGTGTTCACCTCTCACGGTTTCGATAAACTGATTCAAATTTCAGCTGGCATTCGAATAGCCTGCTGATTCTTGAAATCGACAGTTATTGCCTCTGGATTGAGTGAATACGAACGGGCTGGAAGTGCGTCGGACTTTCAAAGATCACAAAGGTTGTGGGGCAATGGGAAAAAATGGATTAACAGCGAGTAACCGAATTTACAGGAGTTCAGGAATCGGCTGTCCGTCGGTCAGGATCGGGATCGGACGGCCTGTGTTATCGTGGAATGCCTGGGAAGTATCGATGCCGAATTTCTGATAGATCGTGGCCAGTAAATCGTTGCTGTTCATGACGCGGTCCACGGGATGTTCGCCTTTAGGGTTTGTCGCGCCAATCGTCTGGCCCATCTTCAAGCCGCCTCCCGCCATAAAGATGCTCATGGCACGACACCAGTGATCGCGGCCCGGGCGTTTGGTCTTTTTATCCTGATGGCGAACTTTCGGGGTACGTCCAAATTCACCGCAGAAAATAAAGAGCACATTCTGATCCAGCCCGCGGCGATGCAGGTCATTGATCAGAGCCGGTACCGCCTGGTCGAAGACCGGCATACGTTCCCGGTAGGCCTGAAAAATATCGGCGTTGACGGAGTGATCGTCCCAGTTGCTGGTACGTCCCGCCTTTTTGGAGAGACTGAAGCTGGCCTGCAGCTGGACCAGCCGGACACCTGATTCCACCAGGCGCCGTGCCAGCAGTAAACCCTGGCCCCAGGTTGTTCGACCATATTCGTCGCGGAGCTCTTCCGGTTCGGCTGACAGATCGAAGGCTTGACTCGTCCGGTCACTGGTCAGCATGGACAGCGCCCTGTTGTTAAACTTGTCTAGAGCTGCCATCGATCCGCTTTTATCCAGCTCCCGGCGGAAAGTGTCAAACTGGCTCAGCAGCTGATTCCGTTTTTTCAAAGCGACTGCTGCCGACTGGTTGACAGAAAGGTTATCCACCGAGAATTTGGAGCTGTTCGGATCGCCGCTGAACATGAAGGGACTGTAGGCGGGGCCCAGATAGGCCGGTCCTCCTCCGTAAAATTTCGTGTTGGCGATGAACAGGGGAATGTCACGTACCTGGTGTTCCAGCTGGCTGGCGACGACAGAGCCTATTTCGGGATATTCAGCGTCTCCCGGATTGGCAGCCGTCGGGGTATAACCGGAGAGCAGGCGACAGGTCCCGCCCGAATGCTCGTTGCGGTTATGATGCAGACTGCGGACGATTGAGAATTTGTCCGCCATTTTTGCCAGGTTCGGCAACAGTTCACAGATTTCGATTCCCGGGACATTCGTTTTGATGGGACTGAATTCGCCACGGTATTCGGTCGGCGCCAGCGGTTTCATGTCGAAGGTGTCGATGTGGCTGGGACCGCCGTTGGCCCAGAGCAGAATCACGGAAAAGTCCTTGTTCGGACGAGCGTTCTGTGTTTCGCCTGCCAGCAGTCGTGTCAGGTTCGGATCCAGACCGCCAGACAGGGCACCCAGACCCAGTCCACCGATTTTCAGAAATTCCCGACGACCCACAGGGCCGGAACATCGTTGGTTCAATTGTTGATTCATGATTCTACTCACTGTTCAGATCGTAGCGTAAGTGGTTGCTTAATGAACGAAAAGAAATTCTTTGGTATTGAGCAGCGTCCAGACCAGGTTTCCGAATGCAGCTTTTTTATCTTTTTCACTGGCGAGGTAGGCCAGCGCATTTTTCATCTCGCGCTCTGTTGGTTCACGCGATAAGCTTTTCAGGAACAGTTCTCTGATTTTACTTTCCTCTGTCTTTTTATCTTTTGCGAGCGTGGAAGCGTAACCGCCCATTGCTTTGGAAAGGATAAAGCTGTTATTCATCACGAAGAGCGACTGTGACAGGCTGGGTTCAGAAACCCGCTCGCATTCACAGGCACTCTCGCGTTTCGGACGGCCGAACAGCGTCAGGAACTGGTTGGAATAGTCTTCGTCGGGCAACTGCAGTGCCCGTGTTGCTTTGGGGAGCCCACTGTAGCGGGTGGGGGTGTCAGTGACATCATCAATGGCATCCAGCAGGATTTCGGCTGAGAGTCGTTGTGGGTAGAAGCGGGCATAATTCTGCGTCTCTTCGAGGTTGATCTCATTCGCTTCGGAACCCAACTGGTAGGTAGTGCTGGTGCAGATCAGGTTCACGATATGTCGCATGTCGTAACCCGATCGGGTAAATTCCTCCGCCAGTTCTTCCAGCAGGGGTTCATTGGAAGCAGGGTTGGTGACCCGCAGATCATCCAGCGGATGGACGAGTCCGCGTCCGAAGAAATGAGCCCACATCCGGTTCACAAATGCCCGGGCAAAATAGGGATTCTGTTTTTCGGCCATCCAGTCAACCAGGTAGTGACGCGGATCTTCGAAGGGAGCAATCTCCAGATCAGGTCCGCCCAGCCCGTGTGGGGGGACGACTTCTCCGGTGACCGGATGTTTGACCTGTCCGGTCTGTTTGACGGAGATCATTTCATTGGCCCGCCGTTCGGCAACGCCGGTTCCGCCGGTGCGGTTTACACGGGAGAAGAAGGCGGCCAGTCCGTAGTAATCCTGTTGACTGTATTTTTCAAACGGATGGTGATGACAGCGGGCACAGCCGATCCGCAGTCCTAAAAAGACCTGTGCCATATCGTCGACATACCGGTCGAGATAGCGGACTTCCGCGTACCACTGCGCGGGAGGATTGACCGAAACATCTCCGGTTGCCGTTAATACGCCGCGTACCAGTTCATCGTAAGGAGCATTGGCGGCTATTTTATTTCGCAGCCAGCGATGAAAGGCAATTGTGCCGGGCTGGCGGTTGCGTTGTCCACGGCGTTTGTTACGCAGCAGATCAGACCATTTCTGAGCGAAGTGATCGGCGTAGTCACCCGAATGAACCAGCCGATCAATCAGCTGTTGACGTTTCCGTGGATCGGTACTGTGGGTATAGCTGTCGACTTCATCGGGGGTCGGTAGTTTACCGGCGATCTGCAGAGTGGCTCTGCGGATGAACGTGGCGTCGTCAGCCAGGGGAGAGGGGGGAACTGCCAGGACTTTCAGTTTGCGCTGAATATGTTCGTCGATAAAATTCGTAATGGGAAACGCAGGCCAGGCTTCTGGTGTTTCGTTGGACGGGACCAGAATTTTCGAGACGGAGACTTCACCCTGGTAGAGTGCCAGCACCGAAGTCTCGCCGGTCCGTTCCAGGGAAGTGACGAGCCCCCGCGCGTCGACCGTGGCCACAGACGTATCTTTCGAGCGAAACTCAACCAGCGGAGTGACATCACGGCGGGAACCATCTGAATAATGGGCGGTGCCGGTCAGCTGTTGCTGATCGTGGTGACCCAGTGATTCGAACGCGGGTTCAACCGTTAATTTGACGATCTGTGGTGTGTCTGCCGGGCCGCGTGGGGTATTGGCTTCAATCCAGCGAACCATCCGATTGTATTCCGGGGTGGATTCTTCCAGTCGTTTGCCCCCGCCATGGGGAATTTTCATGGTCGCTTTACGGAGCAGTAGAGAGTCTTCAGGCGCTGCGGGAAAGATCCGCCGGCCCCGAATATCACGGGTGATCCATTCATAATCCTGTTCCGGCTGAAAACCGAACAGGGAGAGCTGGAATCCGCCGCGTCCATCCGATTTCCCATGACAGCCGCCGCCATTGCATCCCTGTCGGGTCAGAATGGGAGCGATGTCGTTTTCAAAACTCAAAGGGAGAAACGTTTCCCCCTGTTCAATGACGACGGGCAGGGTCTGTTTGAGCGAGCCCCAACTGATTTCCAGTTCGGTTTTTCCGGAAGCTTCTGGCGTGATGACGCCCAGATCATCTACGGATGCGAGTTGGGGATCTTTCAGTTTGAATTTGACAGCACGCGTCAGGTCGAACGTCTTCTCGTCGGCGGTGAAACCGGTGACCAGGAGTTGCTGTCGGCTGTCTCGACCGCGCAGATGAATCTTCTCGGGCCACGACTTGAGTCGGACTGTTTGCTGAGGAGAGATTTTGGCAGGCAGGATTTCCGCAGCCGGTTTTTGTTCCGCTTCAGAGGCGGTCGCGGCCCGGAGCATCCCGAAGAGGGACAGCAGCAGACAGAGCACGGCTTTTCCAATGCTGCTTTTACAGAAGTGGAAGCTGTTCTCTGTTTTGAATTGTTTTAAGATGATCATCATGTCAGGTTTGATTTTCTGTTAACCGTTATTGATCCTGGAATGAGTCTTGCCGCTGACAGACGCGAGTGGAGCATCTTTATATCTTGTCCATTTTTTCCGAGGTTGAATCTTATTTTTTATTGGACAGAGGTTGTATCTCCAGTGTGATGATATTCGAAACTGCCTCGATCTGGACCTGCTTTTGCTTATTCTGTGTTTTATCGTCAGTCTGCAACGGTGTGACTTTGAGGGTGGCCGATAACCAGAGCGAATATTGCCCGGGCTGCATTTTTGGGGGTAGTTGTGCGGTGAGGAGGTTCTCTGAAAATTTCAGATCGAGTGAGGTCACAGGTTTGATTAAGGACACCTGCTTACCTTTGGCATCGACCAGATCGATGTGCCACTTCAGAACAGGATTGCCGGAAATCTCAGAACCGGTAGATTTCCACTGGACATCCAGTTCAACTTTCTCACCCAGCGCCAGTTTTCCCTGCCTGGGTTTTATTTTCATTGAAAACGAGGCTGGCTTCGCGATTCCTGCCGCCAGTGTGGCGACTTGTTGAAACGAGTTGCTGCGCGAATCAGTTTGAGGCTGAACCTGTTTCACGATTTCCCGATCCTGCACAGTTGCGACTGCCTTGAGAGAAAGAGAAACGATGTTCCGCGGCGTATTCTTATTTGTGAAAATTGCGAAGCGGGCCTCGCTCTGGTGGGCTGGAATGATGACTTCGTCAGCAGACAGTCCCTCGGGTAGATCAACGGCCTGAATGCGGACCGGTTCAGAAAATCCGTGCTGGCGGTCGACGTAAATCGCCACGTGCGTGTGTCCGCCCTGGTGGAGTGAAATCCCGGAATAGCGATCACTGTCAGCGGGGTGCGCATAGGCCTGAAAGTCGGGTTGTTTATTTTCGATGCGGACACGGTACTGTCGATCAAATCCACCCAGGCTGCTGCCGTACAGATCGCGAACCAGGAGATAGTAAGTGTCGGACTTCGGTGCTTTCCAGGTTCCCTCCGGATCGAGCGAGGCGGCAGAGACCGGTGTCGCGGTACCTTTTGCTGCGGCTTTGTCTGTCAGACTCTTTAAAAGTTTGCCACTACTGTCGAGCAGAGACAGTTCGAGATCCATCTGCTGGTCCAACTGCTCGCCGAAAGCACGAATGCACAACTCCTGTCCTTTTTCGGCGGTGAACTGATACCAGTCCAGGTCGCGAGGTTTCAGAAACTGACCGGCAATGTCGCAGGGGATTTTGATTAGCTGTGCCGTTTTCTGTGACTGATTTTCCGGTTCCTGATCAACAACGAGGGGCAGGTCGGTTGTCATCAGTGAAACGGTGCCCTCAAGTTCCGGCACACCCAATTGAAAGCGGTTTTTCAGCGGACTGGTGGGCAGAGCAGTGACTGGCTGATGCGATGCGGTCAGTGATTGGGGATCGACCGTGATTTCTTTTTGTTGCAGAATCTGTGAGGCATTCTGTGAAACGCCGGGCAGCTTGATTCCCTGAATGGTGATTCTGGCAGGTTGATCGGAATTGATCAGGGCAGGAAAGGCTGCCAGCAGACTCGGTTCTGAATTCACCGAGAGATAATACAGGGCAGAGGGATCGCTGCTGTAATCGCGATTAAATACTTTGATCTGATACACTCCTGATCGGGGGAGCTTCACATGCACAACCGGTTCCCGCCAGTGGTCGGACGCAAACGCGATTTCTTCACCATCAGGAGCAATGAGAGTCAGGAGGGGCTCTGCGGAACTATTCAGGGATTTCGAATGACAGCGCAGCGTGACCCGTTGATCTTTAGTTCCGTCAAACGCATACCAGTCGATATCTCCGGTATGCTCGAAGCGGGCATCGACACCGCCGGGTAGTGAGAGTTCCAGGGCAGAGTCGGGCTGATCCGATTCTTCTTTTGCTGTCAGGACAGGCCAGCCAGTGACCTGGAAAGGATATGGCTGGCTGAGTCCTCCATCGGTTAATACTCGCAGATGATAAATGCCCGCAGGCGTCTTTTTATCAACGCTGATCTGAAGACTCTGGTCATCAATGACTTTGACCGAAACTCCCGATGCTGCAACCTGACAGAGGCGCATCGAATTGAGGTTCTTTCCCTTCAGTTTGATATCAGCTGTAGTTCCCGCCTGGCAGCTCAACGGAAACAGGCTTTCCAGTTCAGGGGGCGCTGCGAAAAGAGAAACGCTGCTACAGAGACTCAGCCCGAGAATCACGAGACAGTCGATGAATCTTCTGGCTGCCATAGGGCGGGCTCCATAGTTGTGGCAGGAGGCAGGGGGTAACCACATGAGGGATGGTACTAAATCTTAGTAAACTTAATATAACAGAAGAAGTGCGATGATTCAATGTATTTATATCCGTGGATGTAATTCAGGGTGGCGAGCTCTCATCATGGTAAGTCAAAGTGAGAGCAGAAGTTGGGAGTGGGTGAAAGGTGCGCCGCAGTGTGTACCTGATTCATTTGTCTGAGATGAATTAGAGATCGCGGGTCATTCAGGCAACCGAATGCCGTTTGTGAATCCTGATGCAAGTAATTGGAAAATTTTTTCGAAAACCGACCTGAAATTTTCATCGAGCATACGATTACTTATATGACCCAATTCTAATTGAGCCCGTACTCGTGTTGATAACGACTCTCTCAACGAGTGGTTCGTTGCTGCGCGGAGTGATAAATATCAAATCTTGATCAACCATTTATTTCATGGTTATCGAACAGGTAATACTTCTGACTTCTGAGTTGAATCATTGCAGTAATCTCTGTGCGTGGGAGTGGTCTTGAACCTACTCATCCTCGCCGAGCCGTTACATGACTTGTTTTGTTGCATTCAGTTCTAATTTCATCGTTTGATTATCTTGTTTCAGGAAGGGCTTTGTTATGTTGAGTCGCGGTCATAGAAAAAGGTCAGGTTTCACGCTGATTGAGCTACTGGTTGTGATCGCGATTATCGCGATTCTGATTTCATTGCTCCTCCCGGCGGTACAACAGGCACGTGAAGCGGCACGCCGGAGTACTTGTAAGAACAACTTAAAACAGATTGGCCTGGCACTTCACAACTATCATGAAACTTACGGGATGTTTCCCATTGGTGGAACAGGAGATCGTGACCGTCCGCCACGTGTGAGCTGGCAGGTCCGGATTTTGCCTAACGTTGACCAGGCAGCATTGTTCAATCAGATCGATATGTCCGGCGGAACTGCATCAGCAGTGCAGGCAACACTTGCCGACGGAAGAATCGTACGGGAAATTCCCATGACGCTCTATACCTGTCCCAGCGATCCGTATAATCAACCTCGGGGCGGGTACGCGCAATGTAACTATGCCGGGTCTATGGGGTCTCAATCAGCGCCCAGCAGTTCTTCCGCTTGCAGTCCTTTTCAGGTCTACGCATTGAAGTCAACGTTGTATGGAAAGACACTTTTGAAGGGCGGCATTTCCGGTATGATCTCCCGCAATGGTGCCAGTATTCGTATCGCGGATGTTCTGGACGGCAGCTCAAACACCATTCAGGTGGGAGAGACACTGCCATCGTGTCTGGACGCAGACCGTGGCAGTTGGTCCTACGCCCAGTCAACGTGCAACGCGGAAACGATGACACTGACTCCCATCAATGAATTCACGACCTGCGATCAGCTGGGCCCCTCACGCCGTATCACAAACTCTGCCTGCACTGCTCATACTCAATGGAACTACTCACTTGGGTTTAAGTCGATGCACTCAGGGGGAGCCCACTTTTTGATGGTCGATGGCGCCGTGCGTTTCCTCAGCGAGAACATCGATCATGCCGAAACATTCCAGCATCTGGGCGATCGAGCTGATGGCGCGGTTCTTGGTGAATACTAGCGGAATGTCATTTTCAATTTTGGGTTGATCAATATCACGAGAGTGCGACAACGGAGCACGTAAACAACACAGCTTACTTCAATTTCCAGCTTGGAAAAGCACTGGCGGGTCTCAGGCTTGAGGATAGGGAGTTGGCTCCCTGCGAATCTGTTTCCAGTCAAGTAAGCACTCACTTCAACTGGAAGTCTGTAAGCGATCACAGCGCGAGAATGCCCCAGGTATTCCCTCTGAATGTTCCTCGTCTCTTGCCTGGTAAGTCTGCGCTGACAGAACGCCTTCTGCTACAGACGATCCCTTCGGACTCTATGAACAAAATCTAATGAGAGCATCAAATGAAAAAAATCACTGGTTTTCTGCTGCTTATTTCTGTGTATGCACTGGTTGGCTGTAGCGGGAGCGACGGTCCTCAGGTCGCTGCCGTCGAAGGAACTGTCACATGGCAAGGCAAGCCACTTGCTGATGCCGGCGTTGCCTTCACTCCAGAGAAAGGCCCGGTTGCGATTGGTAGAACAGATGAGTCAGGACAATTCAGCCTTTCCACTCAAGGGCGCGACGGGGCTGTCGTAGGGCCACATCGCGTGACGATCGAAGCCTTTCAACCACCGCTTCCCGGTAAGGAAGCAGTCAGCGCGGAAGGGGAAGTTCTGAACGCACCCGTCTCGCGTATCCCTTCAAAATACGGAATTCTTACGAAAAGCGGCCTGGAAGCCCGTGTGACAGCAAATGACAGTGAAAACAGCTTCGAGTTTGAACTCAAGTGACAGGCGTCAATCAGATACTTCTGAAATTGTGATGTGCATCACCGTTGGTGCTTTCCATGGCAGTTCGATGTCTGCGGGAAAAGCGTAAGTTGGGTCACTGCAGTGCAGCCAGCCGGGAATGCGTTTGAGTGGGCATTCGTCTCACCACGTCAAAACGGTTACTTTCAGGTTTTATCTGTATCGATGGACAAACAGTTTCTGGATATTCGTCAAGAACGGTCTCTGTCTGAGCCTGTGAATAACGAAAAAATTGTAGATTATTTGAATACGCAACCTGTAATATCATCCGGGTGTACGATTACTTATAGAGAGCAGGATTGCTGCGTGTTGCCATGATGGGAGGAGCGGAATAGTGGACAAGCTCATGGAACAGAAAAATCAGGAAAGACAATTTACAAAACTGCTGACGGCTCATCGTCGCCAGTTGTATGCTTTTATATATTCATTGTTAGCAGATCACTCTGACGCGGAAGATGTTTACCAGCGTTGCAGTATGATTATGTGGGGGAAATTTGACCAGTTCGATTCTAACTGTGATTTTCTTCCCTGGGCGATGGGAATTGCGTTTTATGAAGTAAAAAACTTTTTACGTGTGTCTTCACGTGATCGACATCTTTTCTCGGAGCAGCTTCTCGAACAGTTGTTCGATTGCATGTCAGCACAGAAAAACAACCATAGCACTCAAATGCTCTCACTGGAGAAATGCCTGAAATTGCTGCGTCAAAAAGATTTGTGGTTAATCCAGCAGGTTTACTGGGAAAGGCGGAAGTGCTCGGCCGTCGCAGAAGAAACAGGAATGAAAATTAACGCGCTTTATGACCGGGTTGGCAGAATCCGGAGTCAGTTAAAAGATTGTGTGCGGCGGCGCGTATCGGAGGTGGAACATGCCTGATAACAATCAGAAAAACGATGAAGAATTTGAACGACTGTTAAGCCGGCTTGCCGATGGTTCGCTTGATCAAGCCGACGCGGAAGCACTGGAGTCGTTGCTGATCGATCAGCCAGAGCGTCAGGCTGCGTACCTGGAAACCATGTGGCTTGATGCGTCACTGATTGACCTGGGAGGCGTTGACAGCAGTGCTCCGGAACTCAACTTTATTCGCTTTGAACGAAAATACGCTTTCCCATTCAGCGGCCTGGCGCTGACAGCAATCGCTTTAGTCTGTCTGGTGGTAGCCGTTCTTTTTGTGTTACCCCTGTTTGAACAACGAAATCAGTTCGTGGAAAGGGAAGCCGTCGAGCAGAATCAGTTATCCAAAATGGAAGAAACAATCACCGTACAGAATACACAGGACGAATTCTATTCTGAAGCGCGATTTATCGCAGGGCATCGAACTGTGTTCCGCGGTTCCAGTTCGCCTATGCTGATTGGCAGTCGCTTTCGCTTCTCGGAACATTACATGCTGCAGGAGGGGTTGATCAAGATTCTTTTTGCTTCGGGCGCCGAAGTGATTCTCAGTGCACCGGCTCAGTTTCAGATCATTCATAATGAAGAGCTCGTTGTTAATCTCGGCAAGTGCTCTGTTTTTGCACCTGCGGGTGCTGAAGGCTTTGAGGTGACCACGCCGACCAGTCAAGTGGTCGATTTGGGTACACGATTTTCTGTCGAGGTTGCTGAAGACGGGGCATCGAGTGTCTCGGTAGTGGATGGTGAGGCCGAAGTCACTCCCCTGATGAAATCCCAAAAACGAACACTGTTCAAAGGCGATTCTGCTTATGTGAGTACTGATTTGAACCTCAGGGAGGGAGTTGAGAAAACCCAGGGAGATGCTTATGTGGCTTCCATTCCCGATCGTCTGGTTGCGTATGAAACTATTCAAGACGACCTGGGGCAGGCCAAAGCGCTTTCAACTTTGACTGTCCAACGGGGCGGGGTGAATCGCATTTATCAGCGTGACGACTTCATTCTGCCAGGGATCAATCATTTTCGTCCCCAGACGAATGTCTTTGGTATCGTCCCGGCGAATGCTCCCCCGGATGAGTATAATCGATTTGGTCCGATGAATCTGTTATTTGCTGCGGGATTCATTAATCCCGGTGGTCAGAAAGAGTATTTTGAGGGTGATTTTGTCTCAGGAAAAGAGGGAACACCGGGAATGAATATCGTCTTTGATCAGCCCATTATTAATTCACCTGGTCCCGATATTATCATTTTCGATGCACAATCAATCGCTCACTCTCTCGAAGGAGATGGATTCCATTTGTATCCGAAAACGAATCACCCGAATGCACATCCCGCCACATTCAGGAAATACGACATCGATGGTAATTCTGCAGAGGCACAGTTGATGACCGGCTGTCGATTGACTCACTTGAGTGAAGATATTGCCGACGATGGGGCTCCTCTTCCCAAATTTGGACAGTCTCAGCTTATCAACAGAGTTCCCTCTCGTCTGTTTGCCATTGGAATCGATCTGGATGACTTAAATATTCCACCTGGTGGGTCGATCACCGGCCTCTTTCTTCAGGATGCCCAGGACGACAAAGACTGTATTGATCCGGTTGTCATCGTCGGTCTCCCCCCCGTTAAGTAATTCGCAAGATCACAACTAACATGTTTCACATGATCAAATACCCTGTGTGTCTTCTTTTTGGTTCCTTGATGATGATCTCATCGGCGAATGCCGCGGAGATGTCACCAGGAACGATCAAGTTCTTTGAAAAAGAAGTCCGTCCTCTCCTCTCGGAACACTGCTGGTCCTGCCATGCTGAGAAGGAGCAGAAAGGGGCACTGCGACTGGACACACGCGGCCACATCCTGCTGGGAGGCGAGTCTGGTACATCGGTGGTGCCCGGCAAGCCGGATCAAAGTTTACTGATCGAAGCAATTCGTTATGAATCATACGAGATGCCGCCCGCAGGGAAACTGCCGGCGAAGCAGATTAAGATCCTCGAAAAATGGGTTGCCCTGGGCGCTCCCTGGCCGGGAGCGGACGACTCGGTGCCGGTTCGTCAAGCACACGGTCCCGCATTCACTGATGAGGATCATACCTGGTGGGCCATTCAACCGCTGCAGGATGTGACTGTCCCGAAAACTACAGACTCTGACTGGGGTAGAAATGAAGTCGACCGCTTCATCCTTTCGAAATTAAAACAACAGGGACTGACTGCAGCGCCGGAAGCGGATCGAAAAACGTTAATCCGCCGGGTCTATTTCGACCTGCACGGCCTGCCACCCACGCCTGAAGAAGTCCAGGAATTCGTCAATGACCAGAGACCTGATGCGTACGAGCGGCTGGTTGACCGTCTTCTTAGCAGCCCGCGGTATGGAGAACGCTGGGCGCGACACTGGCTCGATGTTGTGAGGTACGCTGATTCAGACGGTTATCGTGCAGACGGCTATCGTCCGAATGCGTGGCGTTACCGTGATTACGTGATTCGCTCGCTGAATGAAGATAAGCCTTACCACCGGTTCGTTCAGGAGCAGTTGGCCGGTGATGAACTGTTTCCCGATGATGTCGATGCCCAGATTGCAACTGGCTTTCTCACGCATGGAACTTATGAATGGAACAGCCGGGATGTCGCCGGTCAGTGGAACCTGATGTTAAACGAACTGACAGATACAGTCGGCGATGTTTTCCTGGGAGTAGGCATGCAGTGCGCCCGCTGCCATGACCACAAATTTGATCCCATTCTGCAAAAAGACTATTTCCGGTTACGGGCGTTTTTTGAACCGATCCTGATACAGACTGATCAGGTAGCGGCTTCAACAAAACAACGGGAGAAGTACAATCGCGAACTGGCCGACTGGGAGCAGGCGACGAAAGAAATTCGGCAGGAAATCGAAGAGATCCAGGCCCCTTATCGCAAGAAAGCCCAGGCGGTCGTCAA
This sequence comes from Gimesia sp., assembly GCA_002706765.1. Lineage (GTDB taxonomy): Bacteria > Planctomycetota > Planctomycetia > Planctomycetales > Planctomycetaceae > Gimesia. Next base: position 3,645 of record PAJV01000058.1, on the reverse strand, counting down.
GTCGTTTCCTCCTGAAATTCAGGCCATGATCGCTAAACCGGAAGAGGAACGGACACCGCGCGAGCGTCAGCTGGTCAAGCTCGGCTGGCGGCAGGTGGAATACAATTATGACAGGCTCGACAGAATGTTGAAGCCGGAGGACAAGGAAAAAGTCCTCGCGCTGAGACGCAAGCTTGCTAAGCATGACAAGCTGAAACCCGCTCCGCTGCCGGTTGCACAACAGGTACAGGATATAGGGCCGGTCGCGCCCAAAACAACCATCCCCAAAAAACGTACGGAATGCAAACCAGGCTTTCTGACGGTTCTGGATGAATCAGCCGACGACTATTTTAACACCGAACGTAAAGAGACAACCAGTCGCCGCAGCGCCTTGGCCCGATGGCTCACTCAGGAAAGCAATCCGCTCTCAACACGAGTGATCGTGAACCGTATCTGGCAGTATCATTTCGGCAAAGGACTGGCACCGCACAGCAGCGATTTCGGTCGCCTGGGAGGACCGCCCGATCATCCCGAGTTACTCGACTGGCTGACACGGCAGTTCCTCGAAGATGACTGGCGATTCAAAAACCTGCACCGGTTGATTGTCACCTCAGCCACCTATCGCCAGTCTGCCCGGCATCCACAGGAGGCAGCGATGACCGCCATCGATCCGGGAAATCAATATTACTGGTGTGCGGATACGCGCCGCCTCGATGCAGAACAGATTCGCGATTCGATCCTGGCTGTGACAGGTCAACTGAATCTGCAGGCAGGTGGTCCCGGAGTGGCTGCCAGCGTTCCCAGACGGTCCATCTATTTACGTGTGATGCGCAACAGTCGCGATCCACTGCTGGATGTATTTGACTTACCACGGTTTTTCGTAAGTGTACCCGCTCGTGATACGACAACATCGCCGGTTCAATCGCTGCAACTTTTCAACAGCCAGCAAATGCTGAGACTCGCCGATCAACTGTCAAAGCGTGCCTACGATGAATCAACAACAGCACCGGAAGCAGAAAGAGAAGAAGCGGCATTGCGGTGCGCCTGGGAGATCGTCTTTGGCAGAACCATTTCTCAAGAGGAACTGACCATCGCCAGAGCATTCCTCACACGCCACTCTAAGCTGTTCTCGGAACAGAAAATCACCGTCAATTTACAGGAGCTGGAAACTGCGACCATGCCTTACCGCACGGGACAGTCGGTCGTCTTTCATGCTGATAAACCGTCTCCCTTCTACGTCGCGGACGACAAGCAGTTGAATCCGGAAAACTGCACGATCGAAGTCTTCTTCCAGATCCGATCGATCTATGAATCAGGGGCGGTGCGCACGCTGGCTTCAAAGTGGACCGGGAAAGTGCCTGAACCGGGTTGGATTTTTGGCGTGACGGGTCGCGGTTCACGACGAAAACCTCAAACACTTGTCTTCCGCACGTTCGGTAAAAGGAACGACGGCTCTGTAGGCGACGAAATCATTTTTTCCGATCAACACATTCAGCTCAACACTCCCTACTACGCCGCCGTCAGTTTTCATGTCTCAGGCGAGCAGGCAGGCACGATCGACTTCTTCCTCAAAGATCTCTCAAATGATGATGAGCAGTTAGGCCGGATTACGAAAAAACACCGGATTGTCCAGATTCAGGATAATAATCTGCCTGTCGCCTTCGGACGCATGGTTCGCAATTCACAGAGTTTCTTTGACGGTCTGATCGACGATATCCGCTTTTCCTCAAAGGCACTGGACGCCCCGGCGCTGCTCTTCACGCAGGAGTCCGTGACGAAGGATACACTGGGTTACTGGAAATTCGATCCTGTACCGGGCCTGTTCCAGGACAGCTCGAATCATCAGCACCATTTGACGCAGGAAGACCAGTTATCATCTGCCGGCAATCCTCGACGGGCCGCCTTCGTCGATCTTTGCCATATCCTTTTGAACTCAAATGAATTTCTCTACGTCCATTAAGGTTCTTCCATGTTTTCAATACCACATATTCAAGTGCCTCAAAACCGCCGGGAATTTCTGGAAACAAGCGGCCACGGATTCGGTGCCCTCGCACTGGCCAGCCTGCTCTCCCAGACTGAAGCCTCAGCCGCCCCGAGTCGATCCACCACATCCGCCGGGCCACTCCCGCATCATAAACCACGGGCCAAAAACATTATCTTCCTGTTCATGGAAGGGGGACCGAGCCATATTGATACGTTCGACCCCAAGCCGCTCTTGAATAAACTGGCCGGCCAGACTCTCCCCGACAGTTTCGGTAAAATCCTGACCGCGGCGGGAGAATCGCGATCGCCGCTGCTCGTCTCTAAACGGAAATGGAAACAGCATGGAGAAGCGGGGACCTGGGTCTCCGACTGGCTTCCCGAGATTGCAACCTGCGTCGACGATCTCGCCGTGATCCGTTCCTGTTGGGCAGACGGCCTGAATCATTCATCGAGTGTCTGCCAGATGAATACCTGCTCGCTGACGGGAGGTCGCCCTTCGCTGGGAAGCTGGGTCACCTATGGTCTTGGCTCGGAAAACAGGGATCTCCCCTCATTTGTCGTCATGCAGGATAATCGCTCACAGGTTGTGAATGGCCCGCGTAACTGGGGAACCGGATTCATGCCGGCCGTCTATCAGGGAATTCAACTGCGGGAAGGCAAACAACCCATTCCGAATCTGAACAACCCTGAAGGAATTACTGACATGCGCCAGCAGAGTAAACTCTCGCTGCTGAAATCGCTGAATCAGGGATTTACCAACGCACATTCCAGGCAGACCGAACTGGAAGCCCGCATCGCCAGCTATGAGTTGGCGTTCCGTATGCAGTCCGAAGCTCCCGAAGCAGTCGACCTCGCACAGGAGACCCAGGCGACACGCAAGCTCTACGGCATGGATCAGGAAGAGACATCCTCTTTCGGTCGTTTATGTCTGATGTCACGTCGGCTGGTTGAACGAGGCGTCCGCTTTGTGCAGCTCTATCACGGTGCCGGGAGCAAGTGGGATGCCCATTCCGGCATTGAAGCCAATCATACGAAGCTCTGTAAAACGATGGACCTTCCAGTGGCTGGCTTGATCAAGGATCTGAAACAGCGGGGCCTGCTGGATGAAACCCTCGTCGTCTGGGGAGGCGAATTCGGACGCACTCCCATGTCGGAGAAAGGAGACGGACGCGATCACAACCCGACCGGATTCACCATGTGGATGGCCGGCGGAGGAGTCAAAGGGGGTCAAACCATCGGCACCACCGATGAGCTGGGCCTTCGGGCCATAGAAGATCGCATGCACGTACACGATCTGCACGCCTCGATCCTCCACCTGTCAGGACTGGACCGCATGAAGCTGGTTTATGAATATAATGGCCGTCCCGAACGTCCCACGGTCAACGAAGGTGAGTTTCTTACGAAACTGGTGACAGGCTAGGCTGCGACTCGCTAAATGACCCGGTGTGTTGGTAAGTCTCTCATTACTGTCAGTAGTCGGGTGTGCCCGGTGAATCAGAGGAGCAGGAATCTGATGATTCCCAGGCCTGAGAACTGACGGTGAAATATCATGACAGACTGCATGGTTGAAAATCAAAGCGAACAAAAAACCCACCCAGTAAATTAAGCGCTCCTTACTGGGCGGGTCTCGTTGCCCCGGGACTATGCGAAAGGAACGGAGCAACTAACCGTCAGGCTGGTAAC
>PAJV01000057.1 GCA_002706765.1 Gimesia sp. | reverse complement strand
GATCTGTGGAACTGGGGTTCGTTTTCTGTGGTCTGTGGTTTCGTTGCATGTGGGGTTATTCATGGTGGATTATTTTGGGGAAAGTCATGGGGGCGTCAATGGGGATGAACAATATCATGTGGCGATACGGGTTGACAGGGGACCGACCTGCTGCGACGTCGGGGCGGTACCGGGGCGAAGGGCTGCGATGTGTGGCGACCCGCAGGGTGACATTACGAACGGGTGTTGTTGTGATAAGTGCAAATGTGGAAAAAACGGGCTCATTTATAGTGAAGACCTGGAACAGGTGGCTTGTGTTTCAGTGCTCTGTAAACTGGGCACGCGCGCGACCCAAAACAGCGCTTATCGCTGTTGGCGCGGCGGCGTCAAGGGGAGTTTATTCAGCTTTCTCTGACAGGAGGCTGAAGTTGATGCGAAAAGAACTGACAAACGGTCAAACTGGTTTTTGTGGTAAAAACCAGTCTGACCGTGGTTCGATCAGTCGGTTTTGGGGGCCAGATTTAATTCCAGATCTTTGAAGCGAACTTCCATGGGGCCGCCGGAATGAATCTGGAAGGCGATGATGCCGGTCTTGGCGCCCTGGGGATCGTTGAGGTCGGTACAGAGATTTCCGTTAATGAAAGTACGAATCTGCGGGCCAACCGCGACGATGCGATACTCGTTCCATTCTCCTTCACGAACATAAGCTTCACCCGAATTTTTAAACAGGAGACCGCGACCATGTTCTTCATAGAGTTTTCCCCACCAGCCTTTACCGGCGTCTGCCTGGTAGCCTTTGACATGGCCGCCCGGTTCAAGACTGCTGCGAAACTGAATGCCACTGTTACCGGTGTTGGGTGTGAGTTTGACTTTGAGTTTCAGTTCAAAATCCCCTACCTGCAGATCGCTGACGAGGAATTCATTCTGCTTGATGCCCGGCGAACGTCCGACGATCTCGCCGTTTTCGACCGACCAGAGCTGACTGTTTCCGGTCCAGCCAGCGAGGTTCTGTCCGTTGAAAAACAGCTTCAGATTATCGGCCGTCGCCTGCATGGGAACCTGTTGCGAACTGGCCAGGTATGCGACCAGCGAACGGACTTCGATGCGGCTCAGTTGCTTCCAGAGATTGTCCGGCATCATCGATTTATCACTCAGGCTCATTTCATCAATTTCATCACGTGGTATGATGACCGTCTCGTTGGCGGTTGCGACGGTGACCGCGTTGTTATCTTCTTTCTTAATGATGCCGGTTACGATTCGTCCGGACTCGGTTACGATGACAGCGGGTTGATAGTCTTTCGCCATGACGGCACTCGGGTCAATCACATTGGAGAGCAGATAATCAAGGTTTGCCCGATTGGAACCGGTCAACTCAGGTCCGATTGCTTCCCCCGTGCCAAACAGTTTGTGACACTGCTGGCAGGTTTTGGCGAATACAGCGCGTCCCAGATTCAGATCGGGGGTGGGCTGCGGGCGTTCGATCATATTCTTGAAACTGGCGATCTGCTTTTTCTTATCAGCAGCCGACTCGCGCACGATGCCCCAGACTTTGCCAATCTTTTCATTCAGACTTTTGTCCTTGAGATTGCCCAGCTGGCGAATGATTTCCGCGGAGAGATCTTTAGCGGCGATTTGTTTGGCTTCGACAGCTGCCACGAGCTGATGCGCGTATTCGCGTCGACTGGCGAGCGTGTTAAGGGCATCCCGTTTTTCATTCAGATCGAACCGGGGATAACGTTTGAGAATTTCAGCAGCGGTGTCGGCGGCAGAGTAACCGGCCAGGCCGCGTAAGGCTTCCCGTCGCATGGTCGGATCGTCGAGTAAAGGAATCAGAATGGGTTGCAGCTCCGGGTCTTTCGCACCCAGTAAAGAAGCCAGTGCCGACTTGCGACCTGGGAGATCGTTCTGCTGACTGGCCACGATTTCGCGTAACTGCTGCATCGCCGCCGGATCTCCGAAGGTCACCGCCAGCGCCAGCGACTCTGATTTCACAACCGGATCTTTGCTGGCGATCAGTTTTTGACCGACCGTTTTCCAGGGTTCGGGCATCGGGAACTGACGACGTCCCCGCAGCGCGCTGTTGATGGAATCGAGAAAGACTTTCTGGCGGGCTGCGGTTGTCGACTGCCCCAGCTGTTCGACCAGGAAAGCGACTGCGTCGGCTGTTCCGATATCGGCAATTCGCCGCAGGGTATAGGACTCGATTAAAGGAATCTCGGAGGCATCCGCCAGCTGAAACGCACGTTGCATATCATGCGGTGCCAATGGCTCAATCGCATACCAGTACAACAGCGGCAGATTGTGATCGTTCTGATCTTCTGCATGACTGACCAGGCCAGACAGGATATCCCAGCGCTGATCCAGGGGGAGTCGATTGACGGCAGATCCCAGATACAACCGCACGACGGGAGAAGGATCACTCTGCGCGAGTTGAGCCATTTTCGCGAGCAGCGCCTGGGAAGGTGTTCCCGTTTCCAGAGCAAGCTGGATGGCCCAGCCCCGCATGAATTCACTGGGGTCTTTTAAAGCCTGCATGACTTTGGCTTCTGACAAACCGCCGGTCACATGCAGAGCCCATAATGCCCGTAGACGTCGTGTGACATCGTCATTCTGGAAAGCGATTTCTGCCAGTTGGGCATGGACTTCCGGATCGGGTCCCCGTTCCTGCAGAATGCGCCGAGACTGGCGGACGTACCAGTCGTTATCATGTAACTGCAGCTTGACGAGTTCGGCACTCGTCAGCTTCTGCAGATCGACTTTGACAGGTTTCGCATTGTTATACGCGACCCTGAAAATACGACCGTTCGAGCGGTCATGTTTCTGAAATTCACGATGATGACACTGATTCGTATCGTACCAGTCGATGAAATACACCTGCCCGTCCGGCCCATACCGCAGGTAGAGAATCTGTGAGGAACGATCGTTGGCGAACAGGAAATCGGGTGCGAAATCTCCTTCATAGCCCGAGCCTTTCCGTGCCAGCTGATCCTGATTCAAACGGGCGCCGTGAATGTTATTCATGAACAGCTGATTGCGATACTTTTCAGGCCAGTTTCCCCCCAGATAAATCATCGCACCGGCATGCGCATGACCGCCTCCGACCAGATCGGAGGCTACCCGGTCCGACTGATTCCATTGACCGCCGGTCCAGTGTCTGTGCTTCGCGATGGTCTTGATGTCATCGTAGGTATAAGGATTGAAGTGCTGTCCGGCCTGTCTGCGATAGCGGGCGTTCTGAACGATATGGAACAGGTGAGGAATCACACAACAGCTCAGGAAGCACTGCCCCTGATCGTTGAAGTCGACACCCCAGGGATTACTGGTTCCATGGGCGAAGACTTCGAATTCGTGGCGGGTGGGATGATAGCGCCAGATGCCGGCGTTGATGGGCTGCCGCTGATCATCGGGTGTGCCGGGCTTCCCGACTCGGGAATGAGTAAACACGCCATGGCATCCATAGAGCCAGCCATCGGGTCCCCAGATGAATGAGTTCAGCGTTTCGTGTGTGTCTTCATAATGCCAGCCATCCAGCAGAATCTGCGGTTCTGCATCGGGTTTGTCATCGCCATTCTTGTCAGGAATGAAGAGCAGGTAGGGCGCCTGTCCCACCCAGACGCCACCAAAGCCGACTTCCAGTCCGCTGACCAGGTTGAGTTTGTCCTGAAAGATTTTACGGGTCTCAAACTTTCCGTCGGCGTCTTTGTCTTCGAAGATCAGAATCCGGTCTTTTCCTTTCCCCTCGGGCTGTTTGCTGGGATAGGCATACGATTCGGCCACCCAGAGTCGTCCGCGATCGTCAATCGTCATGGCGATTGGCTGCTGGACATCGGGCTCGGCAGCGATGAGCGATACGGAGAAGCCTTCGGGAACCGTCATCACCTCAGCGGCTTTGTGGCCCGGCAGACCATCGTATTTCTGGGTATGTTCTTTTTTGGGAGCGTCATTGTTTGCCACATCCAGAGCGGCGGGTTTCTGATCGTGGAAGCGAAAATGATCGAAGTTAATGTGTCCCCAGCCACCTCGATGCTGATCGACCAGGCGGATGAAGATCTCCTTGCCCTGATATTTGGAAAGATCGACCAGTGTCTGATGCATGGCCTCATTGTTGCGACCGCTGGCTTTGGCAATCACTTTGCCGGTCGCATGGTCTACGATTTCCACTCGCGTGGAATCATGCTGTCCACCGCCGACATAAAAAGTGGCGTAGGGATGATCGACCTTAATCTTTGCGGAAGTCAACGTTCCGACAGGCTTGTCTTGCAGGAATTCAAAGGTGCCAACCCAGAACTGCCCCTGATGATTGCTGCGCATGTCAGTACGACGGGCCTGTACCATATCGTCTTTGGCAGGCTGCGACTGAAAAGCTTCGCCGTCTGCAATCCAGTCATTCAGATTCCCGAGTTCAAAGTCGACGTTCAGCCGCTTTCCTTCTGAATTCGTGGCGTAAAACTCTCCCGGCTTGAGCTCATTTTTTACGGAGACTTTCTCAGGCACAAACTTTTTCGGCTGTGCTTTTTTCCAGGTGGCTTCGTCCACTTTCTCTGTTTTGTGGAGCAGGACATAGGCGCCGGATTTATTCCCGACCACCAGATCCGGCAGCTTGTCGCCATTGAGATCGCCCGTGACGACCTGTGTTCCGACGCCGGATTTGTCATTGATCTGATAGGGGAGGAAATCGACACCCGATTTGGAGCGTACTGTTTTGAACCAGTAATTGACGGGCGGTTCCTTCGCTCCCGGATCATGCCCCTGGTGCGCCCAGAATCGTTTGCCGGTGACGATGTCTTTAATTCCATCGCCGTCCATATCGACCAGATCGACGGCGTGTAGCTGGGAAAACACGACGCCGTAGTTGTTCTCTTCCGGTTTGCTGCCCATGATGCGATGTTCAACGAATGTGATGTCGTCGCCGTCCTTCACATTTTCGAACCACGCGAGTCCGTAGGCGTGTGCGGCTTTGCTGGTGATGACATCCTGATCGCTATCGCCGTCGATATCGTAAGCATACATCTGGGCACCGCCGGCTCCCGAAAACTTGAAGGGATGCCGCGTCCAGAAACCGGGTTTGCTGATCTCCGCCGGCTGTTCCCACCAGCCATTCTTCTCAAGAACATCCGCGCGACCATCGCCGTTGACATCACCGACTCCCAGACCGTGTGTGAAACGACCATACTTGAGATTGGGAGAAATCGCATGGAACTCCCAGGGCGCGGTCGGATCTTTTCCCGGCCCGGCGTAACCCAGTTGTCCTGCGGTATGAAAGACCAGTTCGGGTTCCCCATCGCCGGTCAAGTCGGTATAGGTGGGCGATTCATTATCGACGACGGGATGTGCCAGATGCTTTTTCCAGTGCCCCTTTTTGTTCTGGGGGTTGGCGTACCAGAATGCTTCTTTCCCCGGGAAACCGATGATCAGAATATCGGGCCACTTGTCTTTGTTGATGTCGTGAGTGAAAGCAAAAAAGTTATCGGAATAGCCGTTGATACTCCATTCCTTGACCGGATAGTATTCATGCCGTTTCTGAAATTCGGGCCCCTCGTACCAGTATGGTCCCGAGATGACATCTGCCTTTCCATCCTGGTTGATATCGGCGAACGTCGCGCCTTCTGCATAGAATTTGTCCCCCAGTTGCTGGCGTTCAAACTGGTGGATGACGAACTCTTCGGCTGCAGAGAGCGGTACTGCCGACATCAGCAGGCACAGTAGAAACAGGGAGTAACGAGCCATAACGATTCTCCTCGGAGAGATAACTGAAATAAAAATGATTCGAGAAGCGTTTCAGAGAAAGGCAGAATTCAGAGCGTTGCTCATTCCAGCGTGAAGGCAGGCAGAGGTTTGATTTCACCTCCCGCGAGCGCCGACTCATGCGCCAGAATTCCGACACAGGTCCAGTTGGCAGAGAGTGGCGCGTTCGGCCAGGGATCAGCATCTTCCAACAGCGACTTCAAAAACGCATCCACAAGATGTGGATGCGACCCGCCATGCCCGGCACCCTGCAGGAACGACAGATGCTCGGCGTCGTGAATCGCCCGGGTAAATTTCTGAATCTCAGGTGGGAGCAGGTGTGCGTAATCGGGCACTTCCACTCGTTCGGGGATTTCCGGTTCCGGCTTTTTCGCGGTATGCAGCACCGGGTTTTCGCCTTCGATTAAAGGCCACTCGAATGATTTCTTCGTCCCATAGACGTCAACCGATTCACGGTACTGCCGCGCGGTATCAAACAGGAACCGCCAGATGTGTGCGGCTATGTCGGAATCTTTAATTTTGATGTGACAGGTCTCGACGGCGAAGCGGTTCCCTGATTTCTCGGCGATTTCATCATTCACTGTGCCGGAACCGAAGCAGCTGACATACTCGGCGCGACCATCGACCATGCCTAATACCGGGCTGACGACATGCGTCGCGTAATGCATGGGAATCATCCGCTCCCAATATTCCGGCCAGCCTTCCATGTCCTGCGGGTGACTGGCCTGCATGTATTGAATTTTTCCCAGTTCCCCTTTGTCGTACATCTCCTTGATGAATAAAAACTCGCGGCTGTAGACCACAGTTTCCATCATCATATATTTCAGGCCGGTCTCTTTGACTGTCTTGACGATCTCTTCACACTCGGCAACCGTCGTCGCCATCGGTACCGTACAGGCGACATGCTTACCCGCTTTGAGTGCTTTGATGGATTGCGGTGCGTGATCGGGGATCGGCGTATTGATGTGGACGGCGTCCACATTCGGATCGGCCAGCAGTTCATCATAAGAAGTGTAGCGTTTCTCGATTCCGAAGGTATCGCCGATATGATTCAGATGTGTTTCGGATCGCTGACAGATCGCGTACAGATTCGCATGCGGATGTGCCTGGTAGATGGGAATGAACTCGGCTCCAAAGCCGAGACCGACAATCGCAACATTCATCTGTTTCTCACTCATGGCAATCCTTCAAAGCTGCAGGAGACGCTTCTATCCGGACGGAACCTTCTTACATCGGAGCCGTACCCACGTTCTTTATTGTAAAACAGGAGCGACCAGTTACCATGTAAACTTGCGCAGATTAAATTGAGATATTTCACTAAACCAGAATCAGTCTGATTCTGCAATTACCGGCACTGTTTTTGATTTCCTGTTTTAGAACAGTGGGTTTCCTTAAGAATATTACGTTCAGCGGAATCGTCGTTCACTCCCAAAACAAGTTCCCCCATCCATGAAAACACGGCCTTCTATTGCGTTATTGATTGAGTCGTCTAACTCCTACGCCCGTGGTCTGTTGCGGGGGATCATGTCTTATATTCATGAACACCATTCCTGGTCGATCTATCTGCCCGAACATGGCAGAGGCAACGTTCCTGTCAGCTGGCTGAACAACTGGCACGGCGATGGCATTATCGCCCGGATTGAGAACACAAAGATTGCGGAAGCGGTTGTGAATGCGGGTGTGCCTGCCGTCGATGTAAGTGCTGCCCGACTGGCACCTTCACTTCCCTGGGTGGAGACCGATGATCGCGCGATTGCTTCCCTCGCCGCCCGACATCTGATCGATCGTGGTTTTCAACACTATGCATTTTGTGGCGATCATCGTTTCAACTGGTCCCGCTGGCGTGAAACCCATTTTCAGGAATACATTCAGGCAGCTGGTTTTCACTGTCATACTTATCCACAGACGAGTGGCAGGAAACAGGCGGCTCCCTGGGAAGTCGAACAGAAACGTCTGGCAGACTGGATTCGGGCGCTTCCCAAACCGGTGGGGGTGATGGCCTGTTACGATATTAAAGCGCAGCAGCTGCTCGACGTCTGTCGGACGATCAATGTCGCCGTGCCCGAAGAAGTCGCGATTATCGGCGTCGATAATGATGAGATCCTCTGCAATCTTTCCGAGCCCCCGCTCTCCAGCGTCATCCCGAATACAAAGCTCACCGGCTATGAAGCCGCAGCGTTGCTGGACCGCATGATTGCCGGTGAAGCGGTTTCGTCGGAAGCGCAGCTGATCAAACCGCTGGGCATTGCGACGCGACAATCCACGGACATTCAGGCGATCGACGATAAACTGATATCTGATGCCGTGCGTTTCATTCGTCAGCAGGCCTGCGATGGTATTAATGTGCAGGATGTTTTGAAATCGGTGCCTCTGTCACGTCGGGTCCTGGAGAGTCGCTTCCAGAAAATCATCGGCCGCTCTCCTCACGAAGAGATCATGCGCATCCGCCTGGATCGTGTGAAACAACTGCTGGAAGAAACCGAACTCTCATTAATTGAAATTGCAGAGCGCACGGGCTTTCGCCATGCCGAGTACCTGAATGTCGCCTTCAAAAAACAGACCGGTACAACCCCGGGAAGCTTCCGTCGCACTCAGAAACGAACACGCTGAAAACCGAAATGGGGTGTCAGGAAACAGGGTGCAAACATATCCTGCCTCTTCCCACGAATTTAAAAGGGCTCTGTTTCAATTTGTATGTCAGACCGTATAGTAGAGGCTACTACTAACGCTCCCCGCTTTTTCCTTAAGCTTTTTGAAACAGACGGATCAGCATGACAGACTCCACGTCGTCCGAGAAATTCAAGAAACGCATCGTTTCCCTGGATCAGTTTCGAGGCTACACGGTGGCCGGTATGTTCCTGGTCAATTACATGGGCTTTTTCGTGGCCTGCCCCGTCGTGCTCAAACATCACAATACGTATTGCAGCTATGCTGACACGATTATGCCACACTTCCTGTTCGCCGTCGGTTTTGCTTATCGATTGACGTTCGGGAGACGGGTTCAGACAGATGGCGCTGTTTCAGCTTACCTGCGCGTTGTGAGACGGCTGCTGGGGCTGGTGCTGGTTTCGCTGATTATCTACCGCGTTTCTCCCGTCGCAAAAACCTGGGAGGAACTGCAATCTCTGGGTATCTGGGGCGCGATTGCTGACCCGCTGAAACGGAACTGGTTCCAGACGCTGATGCACATCGCGGTGACGTCGCTCTGGATTACCCCCGTCATTCGATCGCGGGCTTCTGTGCGGATTGGCTTTATGGTTCTCTCCGCTGTGGCCCACGTGATTCTGTCTTATTACTTTTATTTTACCTGGGTGAATTCTCCGCCGAATGGCATCGATGGCGGTCCGCTGGGGTTTTTAACCTGGACGATTCCTGCGATCATCGGCACACTGGCCTGTGACTGGGTCGTGGAAGCAGAAGGTTTGCCCCGCGTGAAACCGATTCTCTTCTGGTCGTTTGCCCTGATGCTGTTGGGCTGGGCCATTTCCTGCGGCACACGATTGTATAATGTCCCGGTTGCTGCGCAATCCACTCCCGCCAACCAGCGACAGAAACTGGCCTCTCACCCCATCATTCCTGACGAAGCACAACTGAAAGCGAAACAGGGAGAACCGCTGTCAGAGTATCTGGCGGAACCGCCGTTCGTTAAACCGCCGGAACAGGATCAGCGGCAATGGAATTACTGGATGATGAGTCAGCGGGCGGGAACGCTGTCCTACCTCGTCTTTTCAGCAGGACTTTCGCTGTTTGTTTATCTGCTGTTTCACCTGGCTTGCGACCGGGGCAATTTACAGATTCCCCTCTTTCGGACTCTGGGAACGAATGCACTGGTCGCCTATATTCTGCATGACCTGGTGGGAGAAGCCGTCAAACCATTCACTACCAGAGATGCCGCCTCCTGGTATGCCTGGGGCAGCTTCGTGCTTTTTTTCTGGATCACCTGGCTGATCGTGCGTCATCTGGAAAAGAACAAAATTCACTTGAGACTTTGATCAAAAGGAACTGGCTCAGCACACCAGACTTCAAACGAGCGTGACCTGCTTTTCGCCTTGAGTGACTTTACCCAGAATATGTGTGGGGCATTGGCTGGCCAGCAGTTTTTCACGAACCGCTTTCGCCTGATCTGCCCTGACGATCGCCACCATGCCGATTCCCATGTTGAAGACGCGGAACATTTCCTCCTCATCAATATTTCCCAGTGACTGCAGCCAGTCAAAGGCAGGAGGTACGTCCCAGGCTGATTTCTTGATCTCAATTCGACGGTTGGCAGGCAGAATTCGCTCGATATTTTCAACCAGACCTCCGCCAGTGATATGTGCCATTCCGCTGATCACAATCTGATTGGGATAGCTGCGAACAACGGAACTGATAGCCGCTGCGTAGATCCGGGTGGGCTCCAGCAGCACACTGGCGACGGTTCGCTGATTTAATTCTTCAATCGGATCGTTAATCCCCAGTCCCGCCATTTCAAAAACAACTTTGCGGATCAGGCTGTAGCCGTTGGAGTGAAAACCACTTGATTCAAGTCCCAGTACGACATCACCTGCCTGGATGGCATGCCCGTCCAGAACCTGGTTGCGTTCGACAACACCCACTGAGAAGCCGGCCATATCAAAGTCACCATCGCCGTACAGGTCAGGCATGATTGCCGTTTCTCCGCCCAGCAGAGCAGACTTCGAGAGCACACAACCTTTGCTGACCCCTTCCATGAGTTCCACCAGCCGCTCGGGGTCATCCTTGCCTAGCGCGATGTAATCGAGAAAGAACAACGGTTCCGCCCCCAGGCAGAGGCAGTCATTGACACACATAGCGACCAGGTCGATGCCAATCGTATTATAAGTTTCCGCTTCAATCGCCACTTTGATTTTGGTTCCGACCCCATCGGTACCAGAAACCAGTACCGGGTCTTCATATTTTCGACCAGCGGGACCAGGTTCGGGGTTATTCAAGCGGAACAGGCCAGCAAATCCTCCGGGCAGATCCATCACGCGTGATTTTTGAGCCAGATGGGTTTTTGCCAGCAGGGGATGGATGGAAGACATTGCTTTCTGATAGAGATCCAGGTCAACACCGGCATCTTTATAGGTCGCTTTGGTCATGATCACATCCGAATAAATAAGAGCTGAAACAGAATTTTTGCATCAGATTTCCTGCTGATCTTCAGAGAAAACCCACAGCCGACAGCATAACATTCCGCCGTCGAGAAGAAAATCATAGCTGTCAGTTATTTGAAACCCACGACAGGAAAACCGGAAACAGACCTGTATCTCAATGAAATGGAACGCTATGATCCTGACGTTCACTACACCCGCCTGAGGCAGCGGCATAAGATTCCAGCGAATCCCGATTTACGGTGAAGCTGCTTCCTGAATCTCTCAGAATATATTCATCCAAGGAGAAGACCTGCATGAAGTTAGCGACAATCCAGACAGAAAAAGGCATTCAAGTTGTCTCCGTGATTGACCAGGACAAAGCGCTGACATTTTTTGATCTACTGGCTTTTGATGAAAGTCTGCCCCAATCACTGAAAGGGATTCTGACGATCGAAGGAGGCCTGGAGCGCGCCCGGTTAGCCGCAGAGCAGGCTCAACAGGCAGATCGACAGATTACAGGCACCCTGCTGGCACCGATTCCGGTACCGGGAAAGGTGCTCTGTATCGGTTTAAATTACCGTGACCATGCAGAAGAAACAGGCATGCCATTCCCTGATGAACCGGTCTGTTTCAGCAAGTTCAGCAGCTCTGTAACCGGCTCAGGACAGCCGATACGGATTCCCTCTGTTGCCCGCGAAGTTGACTACGAAGCCGAACTGGTAGCAGTAATCGGAAAGTCATGTCGTAACGTGACCCAGGCAGACGCACCAGGCTACATCGCCGGCTATATGAACGGCCACGATGTCTCAGCGCGCGACTGGCAGATTGGACGTCCGGGCGGACAGTGGCTGCTGGGAAAAACAGCGGACACCTTTGCGCCGACTGGCCCTTATCTGGTAACGGCAGATGAGATCAAAAATGCAAACAGCCTCCCCATTAAATTGACACTTAATGGAGAGGTTTTGCAGAATTCCAATACCGATAAGTTTATCTTTACCATCGAAGAGGTAATCGCGTTCGTGTCTCAGATACTGACACTCGAACCCGGTGATATTATCTTTACCGGTACGCCCCCCGGAGTTGGCATGGCCCGTAAACCCCCCGTATACCTGAAGCCTGGAGACCAGGCTTGCATCGAGATACAGGGGCTCGGAATGTTACACAATACCGTGGAAGCGTGGAATTGAAATGTTTTGATCCAGATTCTACTCGGAAGTAGTAACTCGAACTGCACGCAGGCCTCGATCACTCTTTTCGGTTTCAAACTCTACAGTTTGACCTTCAACCAGTTGATCGAATGTGACACCATCCAGTGATGAGAGATGAAAAAAGATATCCTGTTGGCCATCGTTAATGAAGCCAAACCCTTTTTCAGTAATTTTTTTGATTGTTCCAGTGGCCATAAAGCCCATCCTCTAACTTAAAAGTCTCTCGACAATAAAACGGAGTTTATTGTCACTCTGTAACTGATCACTACTTTTAGCAAACTCGCTGCTTATAAAGAGTGACACACTGAAAAAAATACGCACAGCGTATTATAACGCAAAATAAGGGCAAATTCAGGTAGTGAGCGAATTGGACACTTATGTGAATAAGATTAAAACCACTTCAGTCTCACTCAACCTGAGATAAGTGTGACAAACCCTGAACGAATTAGCAAACTGTTATATCAAAGTTTCTTATAAAAATTTTGAGAATTCTAAAAAACTAATTTCTTAAGATTCTGACTGAAAATAAGGGTTTACCTGGATTTAATCTTGACCTTTTTCCAGGAATTTGGCACCCGATCCGCCCTGATTTCAGAGAGGAGCAGAATCCGTCTAACCCCTTTTTTCTCTCCAGTTCCCATTTGTTATCCTGTGAGTAGAGTCAACTGGACTGAAAAAACAGCCGTCTTTCGGTGATTTCAAACTGAAATATGAGTTTAAACGATGATTGTCGCTTGAAATCTACCCTGTCTCATTTTTTAATGCTGTTAGACAGTGTCTTTCATGGACAGAGACCAAGTGACTCATTTTCAATAACAACTATTCGGAAGGGACAATAGAATGTCTTTCACAAAACTGAGCCGACTGTTCGTCGTGCTGGCAACAATCAGTATCTCAGCATGGGCCGTTGGATGTGGTAAACCTGCAGCTGATGCACCTGCCCCCGCCCCTGCACCTGCTGATGAAGCGCCCGCCGGTGATGCTCCCGCTGAAGCTGGTTCCACAACCGGTGGTGCTGGCGCTGAAGTACCAGAAGGCGGAGAAGAACCTAAAAAAGAAGAATCCGGCACCTAAGCTTGCCGAAACCAGTTCTCTGGTACCTCTTTGATTTGAAACGCCCGTTTATTTTGAACGGGCGTTTTTTTGTAGATGCAAAGAGACTCTCCTCGGGACCTGTTGAAAACCGTGAAGTTCATTCTCAAAAACATGTCATTTGCCGCATTGTGGTTTATAATCGAATCAAAGTCCGTCAGGTTAACTTCACTTTACTCCTGCCTGACTGATCTCATGACCCAGGTCTTCCGAACATCGGATTGTCCGTTGTCCAGCCTGTATTGCACGCGCCGTGATTAAGGAATCCATTCGTGAAAGCTACTTCATCCCTGACGTTTTGCCTGACAATGTTATTAACCCTCTGCTTTGGTTCCATCGCTGCTGCAGCTGATTCCCCGGCGGAAAAACAATGGATTCCACTGTTCAATGGAAAAGACCTAAATGACTGGACCGTTAAAATTCGAGGTTACGAGGTCAACGAAAATTTTGGCGATACGTTTCGCGTTGAAGATGGCTTACTGAAAGTCGGCTATGATCAGTACGGTGAATTCGCAGAAAAATTCGGGCACCTGTTTTACAAAACACCGTTTTCACATTACATCATCCGTGTCGAATACCGGTTTACCGGCGAGCAGTCTACAGGTGGACCAGGCTGGGCCTTTCGCAACAGTGGGATCATGGTTCATGGCCAGACCCCGGAAAGCATGTCGAAAGATCAGCGATTCCCGGTTTCCATTGAAGTGCAGCTATTGGGCGGCAAAGGGACAGGAACCCGCACAACTGCCAATCTCTGCACCCCGGGTACCCATGTTGTGATGGAAGACAAGCTGTTCAAACCGCATTGCGTGAATTCTCACTCTAAAACCTACCATGGCGATCAATGGGTTACCGTCGAGGTCGAGGTCCGGGGAAATAAGATCATCAAGCATGTTATTGACGGGAAAACGGTGCTTTCCTATACGAAACCACAACTGGACCCCGTGGACGCCGATGCAAAAAAACTGATTGCTCAGGGCGCGCCCGTCATGCTCGATCAGGGTACGATCTCGCTGCAGTCTGAAAGCCACCCCATCGAATTTCGTAAAGTAGAACTTCTGAACCTGGAACCTTAATTCGGCCCTGAATTGAGAATCTGTTTCAAACAATACCTGCGACAGGCCGGGAGGGGAGAGATCTTGTTTCAATCCATAAAAATAGTGGATTTTCAATCGCTTCAGTCTGGAACAAGTCTCCTCATTCCCGAATACTACAAGCAGCGTGTCTCCCGGTTGAAGGCAGCATTACCAGTTATCAGAAAGAGAAAGTAAGACCAATGAAGGGTAGTCAGAAAATAATTGACGCATTAAACGATGGGCTCACAATCGAGCTGACAGCCATCAACCTGTATTTCATCTCCTCCAAAATGTGCAAAGACTGGGGATTTGATAAGCTGGCCAAGCACTTTTATGATGAATCCATCGAAGAAATGAAGCACGCAGATCAGGTCATCGACCGGATCCTGTACCTTGACGGCGTGCCTGAAATTGCCCGCTATGACGTCATTCGTGTTGGCAAAACGGTAGAGGAACAGATCCAGAACAGCCTCGAACTGGAGATGAAGGGCGTGTCTACCTACAACACGGCTATTGAATTGTGCCACGAAGAAAAAGATGCCGGCAGCCGCGAGCTGATGGACCAGATGGTCGTTGAATCTGAAGAAAGCATCGACTGGTGTGAATCACAGCTGGAACTGATCAAACAGGTCGGAATCCAGAATTATCTGGCAGAACAGATCCGCGAATAAACGGCTATTCCCAGAGAAAGCAGGCATCTGGCCTGCTTTCCAGCGCGGGGATCTAAGCAAAAAGCCCCCCAAGGGGCTGATGTGAATGAGAAAAGACTACGCTGGCTGCGCCGCACACAGGCAACGCCGCTTAGACTGGCCACAGTCATCGCAGGAACCTGCCAGCAGATCTTTAATACGACAATGGCAGGCCGTACAGCCTTTTCCTGCGCCACAACCCCGCGTTACTTCATGCACTGTCTCAGCATTGCTGACAGTAATGCACTGCTGCACTTCCTCTGGCGTCACCTTCAGGCAGTGACAGAGAAATTTTCGACGGGGCGCAATCTCAGGGACAGGGATTGCCGTTGCTCGTTCAAACTGGCTCTCGGTAACGGTAGACATTTCTCGTGATACCCAGACATCAGACGCATCCCGTGTGACTGATGTTTTTTTAATTGAAAGCTGATTGAGTGATGATTACAGGACTCGAAAAGGCAGGAACGGTCTTTAAGTCCCGTTTTCAGGTTTGACTTCACAGTAGCTGGCACCCCATCCATCTTGAATTGACAGGTATCCCATATCAGGAGAGCACACCAGACAGCGTGCAGTCGATTTCGGATAACATGCCATTCCCAAGCAGGCAAGACACCAGAGTATGAGACTCAGTCTCAACTAAGGATAGTATATCGGTCTTTTGAGTACTGTCAACTACTCTCAAAAAAGATTTTTTACTTCTACGGAGAGACACCTCCCGGCGAGAGACTTTATGTACACATTGTTTTGAAAAACAGAGATGAAAAACCGCCTTTCTCAAGCACCAGATACAAAAACAGGCCTGCATTTCAAAGCAGACCTGTTGTGATTAAATAAACTGAAAGCTATTAGGTAGGCTGCTTTTTGAAGGCCGTATCAGGATCCCGAAAGCGATAGCCAACACCTCGGACTGTCTCAATCAACTCCGAATGTTTTTCCAGCTTTTGACGCAAAGCCCTGATGTGCACATCGATGGTCCGCTCCAGCACCAAAGCATCATCTCCCAGAGCGGCATCAATCAGCTCGGCCCGAGAGAAAACGCGACCAGGCTGACGAACCAACGCTTCCAGCAGCTCAAATTCACTACGGGTTAAGGATACCGGAATATCATCAATCATAACTCGATGTCGTCTGCGGTCGATCATTACTCCCTGACTGACAATCGTGTCTGAAGCTTCCCCGTTACTTTCTCGGCGTCTGAGCAGAGCCTTGATCCGTTCCAGCAGAATTTTGACACTGAATGGTTTGGTTACGTAATCGTCGGCTCCTAACGTGAAACCAACCACCTGGTCGGTTTCTTCCGACTTGGCTGTCAGCATCAGGATCAGCACATTGCTGGTGACAGGATCCGATCGGAGACGGCGACAGACTTCCAGCCCGTCCATCTGTGGCAGCATCAGATCCAGAATAATCAGATCGGGAGTTTTGAGCTGCGCCTGTCGCAGCCCGTCCATTCCATCCAGGGCAACCACTGCGTCGTACTTCTCCTGCCGCAGGTTATATGCGAGGACTTCAGAGAGAGAACGATCATCTTCAATTACAAGAATGCGTTTCTTTGACATGTTTTTTTCTTACACCACCTAAATGAAATTGAATCAGGTAGAAAATGTTTCCTTATGCCGATGGCGGACAATTTCACCCTCGGTCAGATAAATCACATCTTCAGCAATATTAGTTGTATGGTCGGCAATACGTTCGATGTGGCGAGCGGAAGAAAAGAAATGTAATGCCGGTTTAATCAAGCTGGGATCGGTCTGCATCAACTGATAAATTTCATTGATAATCTCCCGATTGTAACCATCTACAATATCATCTCGCTTGCACACGCTGCGAGCTTTTTCAGAGTCGAAATCAATAAAAGCATCAATCGCATCACGCAACATGGAGACGGTGACTTTTGTCATTGGCTCCAGGGAAGCGGGAATACGAAAGTTAGGGTAGTGCGACAGACCAATGGTCCGCTCCGCAATATTCACCGCCAGGTCGGCGATCCGTTCCAGGTCACTGTTGATTTTCAAAACAGTTGCTGTTTCACGTAAATCCACGGCCACGGGTTGATGCAATGCCAGGATTTTCAGACACTCTTCTTCAATCTTAACTTCACTCTCGTTGATGGCACGTTCTTTCTCGATCACTTCATTTGCCAGGTCAACTTGAACTTCATACAGGGCACGACTGGCCTTGGAGATCATCTCCTCCACCAGCGATGACTGTGTGATAATCTCTCTTTCAAGAAACTCCATATCGCGCTGCAAGTGCTTTGTCATCGGCTTATCCAAATCTGCCTGTAATATAGTCCTCGGTCTGTTGTTTCCGGGGATTCGTAAACAACTCTTCTGTTGCCCCCGATTCCACCAGCAGCCCCTGATAGAAAAATGCAGCCTGGTCAGAAACACGTGCTGCCTGCTGCATATTGTGCGTCACAATTACTATCGTATACTGTTCTTTCAGTTCAAATATCAGGTCTTCAATCCGGGCGGTAGAAGCCGGGTCCAGTGCGGATGCCGGTTCGTCCATCAACAGGATATCCGGATCATTCGCCAGTGCCCGGGCGATGCACAACCGCTGCTGCTGCCCTCCTGACAGATTCAGAGCCGATTCACTCAAACGATCCTTGACCTCATCCCACAGAGCAGATCGCTGCAGTGAACGTTCTACTATCTCGAATAAATCCTTTTTCCTGCGGATGCCGGCAATTTTAGGACCGAAGGACACATTGTCAAAAATGGATTTGGGAAAGGGAGTCGATTTCTGAAATACCATTCCAATCCGTTTACGCAGACTGACAATGTCCGTGCGAGGGGAATAGATATTCTGCCCCTCCAGCAGGATTTCACCTTCCACCCGCGTCCCTTCAATCATATCGTTCATTCGATTGAAACATCGTAAAAACGTCGACTTGCCACAACCTGACGGGCCAATAAAAGCAGTCACACAGCGTTCCGGTATGGAAAGCGAAATATCTGTTAATGCACGATTCTCCGAATAATAAAACGACAGATCGGTCACGCTGATTTTTTCCGTGGCCTGCGCTAGTTCATCGGCGGTCCGCATGCTTTTCCCTTCCGGAATGGAAGGACGGACGATCGGGCTTTTCGAATGATCGGAAGTCGTCTTGTCGGATGATTGCATATGTTTTTTAACCGAGGGTGTTGAAGCCATGGATTGAAAATCCTTGCTGAAACCAATTATAGATGCTTTTGATCAAAACTGTGTCGATGTATTTCTCTGTTTTTCCAGGTAACATCAAATCCATTCAGATTACCAGCGGATCTTTTTCCCGTATTTATGACGTACAAAAATGGCGATCGCGTTCATACTGACCAGTACCACCAGCAGTACCAGAATCCCGGCAGCGGCCAGATGATGAAAATCCTCCTGCGGCCGGGAAGTCCAGATGAAAATCTGGATCGGTAACGCTGTAAACTCATCAGTCAGCCTCTCGGGAACAAAGGGCACATAAGCCATTGCTCCCACTGCAATTAACGGTGCAGCCTCGCCTAAGGCACGAGACAGTGATAAAATCACACCCGTCATGATGCCTGGCAGAGATGCCGGCAATACCTGATACCACACGGTCTGCCAGCGAGTGGCACCCAGAGCATACGCCGATCGTCGAATCGAATCGGGAACCGCTCTTAACGCTTCCTGTGAAGCCAGAATAATAATGGGCAATACAACCAGCGTCAGCGTCAGTGCCCCGGAGAGTACACTCCGCTCCAGTTGCAGCGCCCGCACAAACAGACCCAGGCCCAGGATGCCGTATACGATGGAAGGCACTCCAGCCAGATTGGCAATATTCAACTGAATCAATTTACGCCAGCGACTGCGGGGGGCATACTCCTCCAGATAGAGGGCTGCACCGACTCCCAGGGGAACAGAGAACATCGCCGTCAGGCTGATCAACCAGATACTGCCCCACAACGCAGTCTTGATCCCCGCTTTATCAGGAAAACGGGAAGGCAGGCGCTCAATGAATTCCCAGCTCAGCCAGCCTTTTCCCTGTATGATAATATTCCAGATCAACAGCACGAGCAAAAATATACATGTCATGGTCGCCAGGAAACAGGCAGACGTAAACAGCATATTTGTGATACGACCACGCCGCTTTGTTGTATAAATATCAGGTTTTGAGCTCATTCGTAACGCTCTCCTACTCGAGAGAGAATATATTGAGCAATCACATTCATCACCATCGTGGTGATAAACAAGGCCAGACCCACTGCAAAAATGGTTCGATATTCCAGCGTACCCGTCGGTGTATCCCCCTGGCTCACCTGCACAATATAAGCGGTCATTGTCTGAATACTTTCCAGGGGATTCAGTGTCAGCTTAGGTGTGGCCCCGGCTGCCAGCGTCACGGCCATCGTCTCACCAATCGCACGTGAAATGGCCAGGAGAAAACTGGCCATAATTCCAGACAAGGCCGCGGGCACTATCACACGTACTGTCACCTCAAATTTATTGGCTCCCAGTGCAAAAGCAGCTGCCCTCAAAGAGAGCGGGACTGACTGCAGGATATCTTCACTAAGGGAAATAATCATCGGCAGGATCATGATCCCGACTACGATACAGGCACTCGCCGCATTAAAAACGCCGGCACTGGGGAAGATCTCACGAATAATCGGCGAGACAAATACGATTGCCAGATATCCAAATACGACGGAAGGAATTCCTGCCAGAATTTCCAGCATCGGTTTCACGATATCTCGAAAACGGGGAGACGCATATTCGCTCAGATAAATCGCAGTCCCCAGACCGATGGGTACTGCAACAATTGCCGAACCGCCGGCAACCAGCATTGTTCCACACAGCAGGGGTAAAATACCAAAATGCTGAGGCTTTAACAGCGGCGACCATCTGGTACCCGTTAAGAACTCAAGGATGGGAACATCGTAAAAGAACTGCACTGACTCATACAGCAGCACCACGACAATGCCTACGGTCACCAGAATGGAAATGCTGGCACAGACAAACAGCATAAAGTGTATGCAGCCCTCGTAGAAAGGACGCAGACTGCACCACAGCCCCCCCGCCTTTTCTAAAGAGGAAACGCGAGACAGCTGAATGACAGCTGCCTCACCACCTTCAATCTTAGTCGATTGTTCCTGATTCGAACGATCTTCCATTACTTGGATGTAGCTCCGTTAAAGGCTTCCATGTTGGCTTTCTGAACTTCGTCGGAGACCGGCACATAACCCACGTCTTTAGACAGGGCAGCCGCGTTTTCCAGGTAGAATTTCACAAAGGCAACAACTTCAGGTCGCTCTAATGCAGATTTCCGAACGTAAATGAACAGCGGCCGGGACAAGGGGGCATAAGAATTATTTCGTACGGTTTCCAGAGAAGGTTTCTTACAACCTTCACCACCATCAACGCCCAGCAGCTTCAGCTTGTCTTTATTCTCTTCGTAGTAGGCGAACCCGAAGTATCCCAGGGAGTTCTTGTCTTCTGAAACTCCCGTGACCAGTACGTTATCATCTTCACTGGCAGTGTAATCTGCACGACTGGCTTTCGACTCACCCACAATCGCTTCTGTGAAATAATCAAAAGTTCCCGAGTCTGTTCCCGGACCGTAAAGCTTGATGTCTTCTGCAGGCCACTTGGGATCAAGGTCTTTCCACTGTTTGACGCCACTTTCTGGTCGCCATAATTCTTTCAACTGTCCGACAGTCAGACAGTCACACCAGCTGTTTTCAGGATTCACAATCACGGCCAGACCATCAAAGGCAACTGACAGCTCGATATATTCAATCCCCTGTTCTTTACATGCGGTTGCTTCTTTTTCCTTCATCGCACGCGAGGCATCGCAGATATCCACTTCGCCGGCAATAAATTTCTTCATGCCGCCGCCGGTACCTGAAAAACCTACGGTCACGCGGACTTTGGGTTGAACCGCACGAAACTCTTCGGCCACAGCTTCACTCACAGGATAGACGGTACTGGACCCGTCAATTTTGACATCTCCTGCCAGATCCCCGGCTCCTGCGCCGGAACTCTCTGGTTCTGAACCTGCAGATTTTGCAGCTGGTCCATTACTGTTGTTGCCGCCTCCTGAGCATCCAACACCAATCAGGGAAACGCCAATGGCCAGACTCAACAGCGCCAATACTTTCCCGGTGTTCGTTGTGATCATTTCGTCAGTCTCTCCCCATTGCGATATGCTGGTAAACAATTTGAATATTTGTTTCAATTCACGCCACACTCTTCAGATCAGAAAAGTGAGGACGTGACCTGTCTGATTCAGACGTGCGTTACCATAACCGCAATTTGTTAAGATAATATTAAGAAACCGTGAAGTACTTAATCTTTCCGGAACATCAAAACGCCCGGAGAAATGTATCTTAACCTGTTTGAGAGAAGCATCTTACGTCGCGATAATTTGTGAAGATTATCCTCGTGGCAGTCTTACGGAAAACGTACTGCCTTCACCAACCTTGCTGTTCACACCAATGGTTCCCTTAAAAGATTGAACCAGATGCTTGACGATCGAGAGCCCCAGACCGGTTCCTCCCAGCTCCCGGGAACGGGCTTTATCAACCCGGAAAAAGCGCTCAAACAGCCGCGCCAGATGTTTTTCCTCGATCCCGATTCCGGTGTCCTGTACCTGCAGTAACACCATATTTCTCTTATCCAGTTGCCAGCGAATCGTAATTCGCCCTTGGTCCGGCGTGTATTTAATCGCATTGTTAATCAGGTTCCCCAGGATCTGATGCAGCCCTTCTTCATCGGCTTTCACTTTGATACCGGGATCCTTTTCCTCGATTATCAGTTCGATCTGTTTTGACTCGGCTACTTTCTGTTGATCCACCAGGCAGGATTCGACGAAAGGCTTCAGCTCGATACTGATGATATCAAATACCTGGTTTCCGGATTCAATACTCGCCAGGCTGATCAGATCAAGGATCAGCTGATGTAACCGGTCGGCCTGTTCTTCAATTCGCAGCAAAAAGGTCTTGTTGATCTCGGGATCATCCATCGCACCCCGAATCAGCGTTTCCGTGTACGCTTTGATCGAGCTGAGAGGCGTTTTCAATTCATGTGAGACATTCGCCACAAACTCCTGCCGCAGTGACTCCAGGCGGCGTAATTCCGTCATATCAAACAGCACAATCACCAGACCAGGACAGGGCGTGCCGGGCAAGGGAGTGGTGGTTACACCCAGGATGCGATCACTGGTGCTTTCCAGCTCAACTTCCATCCGCTGAGGCTCCAGCGTCTTCAGCACTTCCGTGACTGATTTCTGGAGCTGATGATTCCGCACCGATTCAAACAGCGCTTTACCTTCCGCGGCCTCCGGTGAGAAAAACAGCAGCCTGCCTGCAGATTCATTGGCGAACAGCACATGCTGTCGTTCGTTGATCGCAATCACACCTTCGACCATGCCCTCCAGAACGGTACTTAAACGGTCTCCACTGGCCTGCAACTGCCGCACCCGCTCCGCCATCTCCCTGCTCATGTGATTAAAAGACTGCGCCAGAATTCCCAGCTCGTCCTGCTGCGGGAAATAAAGCTTCTGATCATAATCCCCATTCGCAATGGACTCGGCGGCGTTCGTCAGAATCGTCAAGGGACGAATCATCCGCGCCACAACCCAGTATGTCAGCAGCATCACGGTAAAACTCACCAGTAAAGCAATACTCCAGATCAATTTTTCGATCGACGATATCTCTTTCTGAATTTTCGCCATCGTAATGGCAACCCGCACGATTCCACGGGGTTCGCCATCCTTTTCATACAAAAGAGCATAGTACAACATCGGCTCACTCAGGGTGGGACTGATGCGTTTGGAATTCCCGAAACCATTGGAAAGCGCCTGAATGACCTCCACACGGTTCTTATGATTCTCCATGTCGCGAACCTGTGCCAAAGACTCCTGATCGGAATCTGCCAGCACAATCCCGTTCATATCAATCAGGGTCAAACGCGTCCCCGTTTCCTCTCCCAGCTGCCTGACTTTTTTCTGGATAGGTTCGGAAATCCCTTCCTGAAATACCCCTTCGAGACTGCTGCGCATGATCACTGCAGAATCATGCAGTCGCTGCTGTACCTGCTCTTCGACCTGGGTCTGCTGCCGACCGGAAACGATCAAGACAAAAACAATCGCAGACGCGATATTCAAACCGGCATAGACCAGGAACAGCTTCCAGAACAGACGCGAAGACCACATCGAAACATCCACCTTGATGACTGACAGAGCCTTAAACGAAATCGCCATCGATCATCTTCTTCCATGATCGTTACTGACAGGCCCTGAAAATGCTGTAAATTACCTGAAGTCAGGCTGAATTGAATTCGCCTATTGTGAACGCGAAGGCATCCGGTCCGCAAGGGCTGCTTCACAGATTCACTAAGAGTTCAACAGATCAGAAGTAAAAAATTAAAGTTTGCCTTGCATGTCTCGTAAATAAATCTTCTCCGACTTGAGAGGTCACACCAGATATGTGAACCAGTCCGCTCAGTCGATCACTTTCATAATCATCTCGAAACACACAGTCCGGCTCCCCCTCGCGAACGGCAGTCCGGTCACCCTCAATCATCAAACGTGACGCCAACTGACCAGCCCTGTGCGCCCCGCAGTCCAGAATTTTCCAGATCGCACCACATTGAACCATCGCAGTCCTCAAACGATGATACATGGCCCTGATGACCAGGAAGACACGACAACCAAACGGAACATTGTCTACTCGTCTCATTTGATCACTCCTGCTGAATAAATTCCCCTTGACGCCGCCGCGCCAACAGCGATAAGCGCTGTTTTGGGTCGCGCGCGTGCCCAGTTTACAGAGCACTGAAACACAAGCCACCTGTTCCTGATCTTCAGTATAAATGAGCCCGTTTTTTCCACATTTGCACTTATCACAACAACACCGGTTCGTAATGTCAGCCTGCGGGTCGCCGCACATCGCAGCCCTTCGCCCCGGCACCGCCACTGCTCACCCCGGCATCGGTCCTTTATCAACCCGTATCGCCACATGATATTATTCATCCCCCTTGACGCCCCCATGACTTTCCCCAAAATAATCCACCATGAATAACCCCACATGCAACGAAACCACAGACCACAGAAAACGAACCCCAGTTCCACAGATC
>PAJV01000056.1 GCA_002706765.1 Gimesia sp. | reverse complement strand
AATCGGATTGAAGATGGCAGAAGGCACAATCAAGAGACTGACGGACAAAGGTTTTGGCTTTATCGACACAGGGAGCGGCAAGGACTTATTCTTCCACTCTTCGAACCTCGAAGGGGTAAGCTACGAAACTCTCTATGAAGGACAACGAGTTTCGTTCACCGAGGGACGTGGGCAGAAGGGACCGATGGCGGAGAACGTCAAGCCGGTCTAAAAACTGAAAACGATTCAGAAAACCAAGAAGCCGACGAATTTCGTCGGCTTCTATTATTGAACATGTCTTTTATTGAACACGTCTTTGCTCTGCAAGTCGAACATACCACCAACGCCGGTTCTTCAAACATAATCTTAATATTGGCGAACTCCGATGATCTTCCGCCTCACACAAAAGCTCAATCAGAAAATCAAAACAGGCACATCAGAAGCCCTTCCCTTACATCAGAATCCTTTTGCTGACTGGTCGTGCCACATTTTTCCAGCAAATCGCCATCAATACATTTTACTGAGCAATACCCAATCTCTGTATTCGTGCGTGATGCCAGCTAAGGGAGTTACCAATCAAAAACAGTTTGCTGAAAATGCTTTGAACTGTATCAGGGACTTCACTTCCTATGATGCTCATCAATGGGCTTACAGGAAATTCATTGCTCCAGAAATGGAAAAAGTTCAGTTTTCGAAAGCATTGAATCGTTCTGTGACAAGCTCGATGAATCAATTGGTGGATTGTGCGCAGGGATTGCTGATCGAATGTCAGATGACACCACATGAGGTAGGATTTAAACTGAATGATTTTTTATTGTCGGCAATTGCTGAGAAAAAATCCGATGGATATGGCAGACCTGAAGATGCGTTTCAGAGAATGGTAGAATCGAGAAAAATAGAAGTAACTGCATTGGACGTGAAAGAAGATGATGCAGCGGATAATCCCACAGAATGGTTTGTGTACATTCTGAGATGTGCTGATAATTCTTTATACACAGGCATTACGACAGATTTAAACCGAAGGTGTGAGCAGCACAATGCTGGTACTGCTTCACGCTACACCCGTAGTCGCCTTCCAGTCACTATGGTGTATCATGAAATTCAAGCGACTCGAAATGTGGCTCTCAAGCGTGAACTGGAAATCAAAGCGATGTCACGCAAGGTAAAAGAAGAGTTGATTGAGTCTGTGAAGTGAGACCTTTAGATGCTTGCCGAAACTGTTTCATTGAATTCTTTCGTACACGATAAGCTCTTAGTTGGAATTTCTGATTAGCAAATGATCCTCATCCAAAACTTCAATGGCTACTGTTCAATGTTTTCGAGTGAATGTTCAACTTGCCATCACTTGGTGGTACAGGAGAGAGTTCAGGTGATAGTGAGACATGGCAAAACGTAAGGCTACATATAATTTGTACGATCCTCGCCACGATGGTCAAGCCATTTGCCTCAGCGACTTGCAGGTCAGTGGCAAGGTGTTCGATCCTGCCCGCACAAACTATTTCACGATCTATCTGATCGAGAGCGGTTCGGGGACGGTGTGGGCTGATGCATCTCAGTTTGCATTTGGTCCGAGTTCTCTTCTGTTTTTCGTCCCATATCAACACATCCGTATCATCCCCGACTCGCCGGTTCAAGGGGAGGTGATTCAGTTCCATGCCAACTTCCTCTGTGTTGAAACCTTTCATGCCGAGGTTGGGTGTAGCGGCATACTGTTCAACGATCCCTACGGCATCCCAGTCGTTCAGCTGGACGAAGAGGTTAAAATCAAGGTGCTAAGCCTGATTGACGATCTGCGGAGGGAACAGACAGAGAGGGGTCTTGCATTCAGCGAGGTAATGCTGGCCCATCTCAAGGTACTGCTTATTCTTGCAACACGGCTCAAATCCTCGCACGCAGTTGCCTGCGGTCCTGCGGCACACGATCCTCAACACCCTGTCCTGATCGAACTCAGGGAATTGATTGAGGCAAACTATTGCACACTCCATTCCCCCTCAGATTATGCCAAACTGCTCCACATCACTGCAAAGACGCTCGGCAGAATCGTTCGGGAGAATCTCGGCACTACTCCTACGGAACTGATCCGTGCCCGCATTCTGACCCATACCAAGTGGCAATTGCTGCACACCCTGAAGCCGGTGAAGGAGGTTGCAAAGGAGGTCGGGTACAGCGACGAACTCTACTTCAGTCGCCTGTTCAAGAAAGCCACGGGCTATTCCCCCACGTTCTTTCGTGAATTCGAGACGGAAATCCGAGGCGGAAGCAATCTGTCCATGCTTTCGTCCCATGCGCCCATTCTCGATTCCGATGTAGTTGTCGATAATGACTCTCAGACGAAAAAGAAATCGAAACCGACCGGGGCGTGAAAAACTCTCGGTCTTTCCAGCGAGAGGAGTATCGGCATGGTGAAGTTGTTTGAACTGGCAGCCCGGATGGACAAAGTGGGTGTGGCCGTGACCCGAGTGGGGTTGATCGTGGTGCTGCTGTGGATAGGCGGGTTGAAGGCGTTTCCGTACGAAGCAGATGGGATTGTTCCCTTCGTCGCCAACAGCCCCTTCATGAGTTTCTTCTACGCCGATGGCGACAATTACAAAGCCCATATGAACCCGGAAGGTGTGCTGAACACGGAGAACCGTGCGTGGCACGAAGCAAACCACACCTACGAGTTTGCCTATGGTCTTGGTGCGGTGATCGTCCTGTACGGGCTGCTGCTCTGCTTGCACCCGTGGCTGCCACAGGCGGCGACGATGGGGAGCTTTCTGGTTTTTGTGATGTCCTTCGTCACGTTAACATTCCTCATCACGACACCCGAGTCTTGGGTGCCCAACCTCGGAGATGCCCAGCACGGGTTCCCTTATCTCAGCGGCAGAGGTCGGCTCGTAATTAAGGATGCCATCATGATGGGAGCGGCGTTGGTCACGATGGCGGATTCCGCCAAAGTGTATTTGAATCGACGAGCATCATCATCATGATCTTTTTCATCGAGAGTATGTCCGTTTACATTTACATCACTTTTTATTGGAGTTTCTATCTATGTACGATATGAAAAATCTGACTAAACTGAAGACCTTGGGAAAATTGGTCCCAAATGCCTTCAAAGCGTTTCTTGCCTTTGACAAGGCCGTCTTTCAAGATGGAGCAATTTCCGTCAAGGACAAAGAACTGATTGCGGTTGCCGTGGCGGTGACGACTCAATGTCCCTATTGCATCGAAGACCATGCCGAACGTGCCCGGAAAGCTGGGGCCAGTGACGAAGAATTAGCGGAAGCAACGATGGTCGCTGCTGCGATGCGTGCCGGTGGTGGTGTCGCACATGCAACCCATGTCGTGTGATTTCTGCAATTACTCACTTCACATTAGGGATCTTCAACAACTTTACTTCTGGAGAATATTCAGTGACACACAAATGGTGGCTTGTCTTGATGTTGGTGTTTGCAGTTCACGTTCCCGCTGCTTGGCCTGAAGAACCGGCGACGAAAAATGCGTGGACCAAAAAGGTGATTTGGGAAGGTGGGATATGCTACACCGCCATCACAGCCGACTTCACCAAAGACGGTATTCCCGACATCATCGCCGATGCCGGAAAAGGTGTCACTCGGCTGTTTGTCGGTCCCGACTGGAAGAAGCAAATCATCATTGATGACAAACACCTCAATCTCGGCGGCAACAACAGCTATATCACCAGCGATGTGTGCGACCTTGATGGCGACGGGGATGCGGATTACATCGCCGCCTGTTTCAACCCCGGTGTGATCGTGTGGTATGAACAGCCCGAGCGACCGCTGGAGGAGCCTTGGAAACGCCGGGTGATCGAAAATCAGTTGAACGGCGTTCACAGTGTCATTCACGGCGATGTTGACAAAGATGGACGCATGGACTTGCTGGCGACAAGCGACCAGCCAAAGGGCAGGTTTCCCAATTCTCTGGTATGGCTTTCTCCTCCTGCTAAGGTCCAATCCGATCAGGCATGGCAACGCCATATTCTTGCTGATCGTAATGCTCCGGGGATTTCTCACTACTTGGCTCTGGGCGACTTCAACGGCGATGGCCGTCCCGATGTTGTGACAGGGGCCAAGGGAGGACCAACAATCGTTGAGAAAGGAACAGGTCAATGGTTCGCATGGTGGGCGTCACCAACCGACCCCACACAGGAGTGGACCAAGCACGACTTGCCGGGAAACCATTTAGGAGCAACGAATATCCTGCCGGGTGACATCAATGGAGATGGCAAGGTAGATTTTCTGGCAACTCGTGGGCATGGGAGCGGGGTGATCTGGTTTGAAGCGCCTGATTGGAAGATTCACACCATTGATGCTGAGATTAAGGAGCCTCACTGCTTGCAAGTGGAAGACATCGACGGTGATGGCGACTTGGATGCCGTGACTTGTGCATACGGAAGTAAAATCTGTGTATGGTACGAGAATGACGGATCAGGACGTTTTTCTCGACATGTCGTAGGCATGAATCAGGAAGCCTATGATATTCGAGTGGCCGACCTTGATGGTGACGGAGACAAAGATTTTCTGGTTGCCGGTCGTGAAAGCAACAATGTAGTAATCTACCTGAATCCAAAAACAAAGTGACAGGACAACCATGAATAAAGCATTGCTGGTCATCGACGTTCAGAATGACTACTTCGCTGATGGAAAGTTCCCTCTGTGGAACGCCGAGACCGTCTCGGAGAACGTCGAGAAAGCGGTCAGGAGGGCGAAGGACAATGACATCCCTCTCATCTACATTCAGCACGTCGTCAAGCAGGAACAGGCCCCCTTCTTTGGCGAGGAGACGCCCGGAGTCGAAATCAATTCTCGTATCCTCGCCGCTGCTCCAGATGCACCCATCATCGTGAAGCAGAATGCCGACAGTTTTCAGGGAACGACATTGGAAGAGGTACTCAACAAACTCGACGTCACCGAACTGCTTGTGTGCGGCATGATGACTCATAACTGTGTAACTCACACGGCCATTTCGAAGTCCGCAGAGAAGTATGCCATCACTGTTCTTCCCGACTGCTGCACAACGGTCAGCGAGATCATCCATCTGCTGGCCCTCGATGCCCTTTCAAATCGGGTGAAGCTCATTCCCTCAACGAAAGCTCTGTGAATTAAAGGTAGACGCCCCTGTCGCAGTCGTACGTTTCCTTTCCGAGGACAACCTTGCTGCTCAGCCGCCATTAGTCCGTTAAACGGTAGAAATGGCTTAAGAAATCTCCGAAATACTCTGCGATCTCGAAACTTTCGCCCCCGATTGGATCATCGACCACATCGAAAGGGCGACTCTTCAGTAACTACTGATACATTTACCATTGTGATTTACGCCTCGCTTCGGCTGATGACTCAGGTATCCATTCTTCCTGACATCGAATTACCCACCACATTTGCCACAGGCTTTTCCATCATTCGGTCCGCATGACCGACCACGCTTGGTTTTCTTGAAGTATTCACAGTTTTGGTTGTGCCTTACATTGGATGAGGTATTCAACCAAAACTTTGTAGCTGGTGTGTTATTTGGTCTTCTCTTTCTGGCTCTGTACCCCCACGGAGGCAGTGGATTGGCATCAGTCCACACGAGAAGAACCGACTATCACATCTGGTTCGTTCTGATCGTATTCAGCTTGGGCAGTTCGAACGGCTTGTTCAAAATCGTCATCGTCGAGTGCTGGGTTCAACACCTCGTAACCAGCTTGTTTCAGGTGGGTTGGCTTGACGCCACCGACGATGCTGTGCCAGCCGTGTAGAAAAGGCACTCTAACCACATTTTCATCCCAAGAAAAGCGCCTCTCTAAAATGCCTGTGATAGTTGGCAAGTATAGCAATAGTTGGTAAGGTTGGGAAAGTCTGGTCTGATTTTGGAATCGGGGAGCGTCGAAGTGGACAAACTATCGAATTTCCTCCGAATTTCCGAGGCTGCTGACTATTTGGGCGTATCGCCGAACACACTTCGCAATTGGGTCAATGCTGAAAAAGTTGTAGCTATTCGCCATCCGGTGAACGATTACCGACTCTTCAAGCGAGAAGACCTAGATGCTTTGTTAAAGCAGGTGGAGACGGCGAGTAAGAAATCGCACAAAAAATGAAGCAGACTTGGTGAAGTCGGAAAAGTGGAAGATACAAATAGCAGGGATATTCATTACTAATGGTGATGACGTTGCAGGGATTGAGCATGGCTATCAAAACGAAACCGAACAAGGAAAAACGGCTCCATACTACGGCTTCATACACATCCAAAATCCTGAAAGCCGGTGCGTTGATAGGGGACACTAAAACGCTGCTTTCCCACTGGGATGCCACCTCTACTGTAACTGAAAACATTGATCGTATTCAGCGTGAGAACATCTTCGGTAAGGCATCTCGCTCACGGGTCAAAGATATACTCCGCATATTTCAGCAACGCTACCTCACCGAAGAACCAGTGAACAAGGCATTGGTTACGCTCGTTCGAAGAAAGTTTCCGTCAGCGGCTCTGGAACGGTTGCTGTATTTTCACTCCGCTCGGGCCGACAAGTTGCTTCATGATAGCGTCACTAAAATCCTAATCCCAATGTTAGAACAAGGGCTTGTTGATATAAACCCAAATGAATTTCAACGATCCTTGACCAAGTGGGTTGATGAAGGAAAAATGACGGGGCATTGGTCGGAAATCACAATCAATCGAGTTTCACGAAGCCTGCTCGCAGCACTGCGGGATTTTGGTGTGCTTCAGGGCGCTACCAACAAAAAGATCGCTCCTGCTTTTCTGCCTATCGAAGCGTTTGCCTATATCGTGTTCTACCTCAAGCTGCATCAGCCATCTGGAGTGAAGCTGCTCCAATTACCGGACTGGAAACTATTCTTTTTGTCGAGTGAAGGAGTGGAGCGATTCCTGTTTGAAGCGCACCAGCTTGAATTGTTGGAGTACCACGTTGCTGGAAGCGTGACCCGGCTGACATTCCCCGCCGAAACTCTACAGGAGTATGCGAATGTCCTCGCTCAAAGATAGCATCGCTCCTTTGGAGAGCCACCTGAAGTCGATTCCGATGCAGATTGGCGTCTACCAAGACCTCCCCTTCGCAATCATGCGGTATGATCCGACCGATGAATGGGAACTTCGCCGTGAGATCAAGCTACTCGCCACTCGACTCGAAGCAGTTGGAAAAGAGGTCCACATCATCCCGATGTCCGAACTGCTCTGGTCTGCGCTGGAGCAGGTTCATGCTAAGGACGATGAAGAAGGCTTGGATGCCATCATCGCTTTAGAAAAGGACCGGGGTTATGTAGAAGCTCAGCAGCAGGTGACCACTTACTTGTCGAGCAAGGTATGGGTGCCGCTGTGGGATTTGCTCGCAGAACGACTTTCATCTTTCAACCCGGAAAACTCGGTGGTTTTCCTGACTCGTGTGGCAGCAATGTCGCCGGGCATTTTCCACATGTCGATGTTGCTCGACAAAATGCACGGCAAAACCAAGTTGCCCACGATTTTGCTTTATCCCGGCTCTATCGAAGGCACGACAGGATTGCGTTTCATGGACCTGAAAGACCGGGATGCGTTAGGCAACTACCGAGTCAAAATTTACGGCTGA
Organism: Gimesia sp.; assembly: GCA_002706765.1. Lineage (GTDB taxonomy): Bacteria > Planctomycetota > Planctomycetia > Planctomycetales > Planctomycetaceae > Gimesia. The sequence goes on along the minus strand of PAJV01000056.1, from coordinate 56,931 downwards.
GGCAAAGGTATCCAACATGACGACAATTGGCGAACTGCTGACACGAGACCTCAGCCGCAAGATCGAAGAGATCATTCAGGTCGATCAGGCGGACGAGCAATCCGTCCATGCGGAAATAACTGAATACATCGGCACTGATAGTATCCGTGAGCAGTACCACCATCTTCTCAAAGCCATCGCTGAGGCTCCCGCTGATCCTCACGAAAGTGTCGGGGTGTGGGTATCGGGATTCTTCGGGTCGGGCAAAAGCTCGTTCGCCAAGAACCTCGGTTACGCTTTGCAAAACCGAACAGTTCTCGGCAGCCAGTTTGCCGATCTATTCAAGCAACAATTGGAAGATGATCGCATCAGCGATTTGCTCGATCTCATCAATGCCAAGACTCCCACCGAGGTCATTCTATTTGAAGTGGCAAAAGAGGCGGACACTCGGAAGGTTACGCAGCGTATTGCCGAGTTGATGTACACGGTCCTGCTGCGAGAGTTGGACTACGCAGAAGACTTTGACATCGCTGAGTTGGAAATCACTCTGGAAGCTGAAGGACGGTTGGAGCAGTTCATTCAGCTTGCTGAAAAAGATGGAAAGGCATGGCGACAGACACGCACCGGAAGCCACAAGATCAACCGGGCAAGTGCAATTCTCCATGAACTGGAACCGACGACTTATCCCTCGGCTGACTCATGGGCCAAGTCGTTTCGGAACCAAGAAGCAACGATCACGGTTCGCAAGGTTGTCGAGCGAACCTTTGAACTGTGGGGTAGAAGGCGTCCGGGCAAGGCACTTGTCTTCATCATCGACGAAGTGGGCCAGCACGTGGCTCGCAGCGGCGACAAAATCGAAGACCTGCGAGCCACCATCGAAGAATTCGGCAAGGTCAGCAAGAACTTACTCAAGGCTCGCAAGATTTCGGCTCCCTGCTGGATAGTCGTCACCTCGCAAGAGAAGCTCGATGAAGTCGTGGCTGCCATCGACTCCAAGCGAATTGACTTGGCCAAATTGCAGGATCGATTTCACTACCGTGTTGACCTTGCACCATCTGACATTCGAGAAGTTGCCACCAAGCGTGTTTTGGCCAAGACAGGAGATGCCGAGAAGCCGCTGAAGAAACTCTTCACTGACAATCAAGGGAAGTTGAACGCTGCTCTGCGGTTGGAACGCACAACCCGACGCACTGACATCAATGAAGAAGACTTTGTGAGCTTCTATCCGTATCCGCCGCATTACATTGATCTCTGCATTGGGATCATGTCCGGCATTCGACTGCAACCCGGTGCGCCACGGCATTACGGTGGCAGCAATCGAACGATCATCAAGCAGGCTTACGAGATGTTGGTGTCGGATCGAACAGCGTTCGCCCAAAAGCCAATTGGAGCATTGGTGACGCTGGACAAGGTATTCGAGTTGGTCGAAGGCAACTTATCGAACGAAAAACGCACCGACATCCACCAGATTGCAGAACGATTCAACAGCGATCCTGAAGACCAAGGTTGGGCATTGAAGGTCGCCAAGGCCATCTGCCTGCTGGAATTCATTCGTGACCTGCCCCGCACCGAAGCCAACCTCGCCGCTGTATTGGTTGATGAAGTCGGCAAGGCCACACCGCTCAGCGAAGTTCAAGCAGCGGTGAAGCGACTGAATACCGCTCAGTTCATTCGCAACACCGAGGAAGGCTGGAAGCTTCAGACCGCCCAAGAGAAGAACTGGGAGACAGAACGCAGGGGTTATCTGGAACCGAAGCCCCGTGATCGCAATGAACTGGCACGCACTGCCCTCCAGCAAATCTTCGACGAACCGGAGTTCAAAACTTACCGCTACCAAAATCGCTCGTTCCGCATCGGCATCAGCATGGATGGTACGAGTATTGGTGATGAAGGTGAATTGCCACTAACTCTGTGCGTGTCCGAGGATGCCGACGAACTCACCAAACGGATTGAGGAAATTCGCACCGAGAGCCAACAGAACTCACACCAGTCTGATCTGTATTGGCTGTTTTGCCTGACACCCGAAATTGATGAACTGGTCGGCCAATTGCACGCCTCACGCAAGATGGTGGACAAGTACAACCAACTCAGCGCTCAGCAAAAGATTACACAGGATGAAGCGTCCTGCCTTCAAGATGAAAAGAACTCCAAGAACGGTTTCGAAACTCGTCTGCGTGACAAGCTGACGGAGGCAATGGAACGTGGTACCGGGATGTTCCGGGGCGTTCAGAAGGATGCGTCGGCCTTGGGCAAGGGGTTGAGTGAAATCCTCAAGAAGCTCTTCAGTCAGGTCGTGCCAGACTTGTACCCGAAGCTACAAATGGGTTCTCGCCCACTCAAGGGCGATGAAGCCGATCACATTCTCAAAGCTGCCGACCTCAAGGCGCTCCCAAAGGTCTTCTATGAAAGCGAACAGGGACTTGCGGTGGTGGTTAAGGACGGGGCAAAACTCGTCATCAACACCAACGCCGATGTCGCCAAGGAAGTGCTGGACTACCTGAAGAGCGAACACAGTTATGGCAACAAAGACAGTCGCATGGGCAAGGCGTTGGAGAAACGCTTCGGCGGCACTCCCTATGGCTGGGAACGTGACATGCTGAGGTTGATTCTTGCCACGCTGTTCCGTGCGGGCGAAATCGAAGTCACTCATCAAGGTAATCGCTTCCACAATTACCAAGACCCGGCCTCACGCACACCATTCACCAATAACCCGGCATTCCGGTCGTCATTGTTTTCGCCTCGGCAGTCAGTTGGTCTCAAGACGCTCACGCAAGCAGTACAGCAACTCGAAGACCTGATCGGTGAAGAAGTTGACGTTGAAGAGGGAGCCATCGCCACGGCGTTCAAAAAGGTAGCAGCGGATGAACTGGAAAAACTTTACCAGTTAAAGGCCACGGCTGAAGCGCACCGCCTCCCAGTTCTGTCCATGTTGTCCGAGTACCAGCAAACGCTGACGGGCATACAGGCGTCTGCATCGGATGACTGCGTTCGTATTCTCACCGAAAACGGGGAGGACTTTGGAGAGACCAGAGACAAGGTTCGCAACCTGCGTGAGTCACTGGACTCTGAAGCCATCGGGATATTGCGACAGGCTCGCCAAGCAACCGAACAAGTGTGGCACCGCCTTTCTGCCCACAACCCTTCGCCGGAACTCAGCACCACGGTTGAAGAATTGCAATCTTTCTTGGCGTCCGAAGACTTTATCGACTCGTGGGATACCATTACCGATCACACCAAGACGGTGCTGGGTGCGTACAAGACCGCTTACTGCGATCTCTTTGACCGTCGTGCGAAGTCATACGAATCAGCCATTGGTGAAATCCAGAACCGAACGGAATGGACACCACTGGAAGCCAACAACCCCGGTATGGCATTGTCATTGCTGACTCCGCTTCAAGGGCGAGTCGGCACCACGGAAGACAAAGAGGCGGTGCAGGAAGGAAAGTCGCTCGGTAAGGCCAGTCTGACCGAAATGGAGTCGGATCTCGCTGCCGTCGATGGGTTGAAGTCGTCTGTGTTGGTCAAGTTGCAGGAACTTTCGATTGGCAACGACAAGAAAGCCCCGATCCGAAAGGTTCGTGTTTCGGGGTTCTTTAATCGGCCCATTGAGACGCAGGCGGAACTCGACAAAGCCCTCGACCTCATTCGGGATTCACTTCAGAAGTGCATCGACGAAGGTGCCATCATCATTTTGGAATGAACCATGCTCAGTCCTCGACAAATTTTTGAAGACAACATCCGGCCAGCGGACCTGCTGCTAAAGGTCTATCGGCTTTTGGAGCATGATGCGCCCAACACCGAAGAAGGTGTACTTCGCACACTACGAGATTTGGTGAAGGCCGATCACGATGAAGGGGTGATGGTCATATACAACGAAGTCTTTCTAGGGATGATTCGGGAACGGGCTGAAGTCGCCCCAAGACTCATTCGTAAGAGCGCCCTTTGCAATTTACTTCGACAAGCCGTTGTGATCGCCTGCACTGGTTTGGAGACATATCTCCCGGCAGTAATGAATGCGCACTTTGAGGAACTAATCACGATCAAGGGACGATCATTCATCAACATTAAAGATAAGGAACTAGTCGGTCATCTCTCTGCAATCAGATTTGACTTGCCGGATGCCCTTCGGCTTCTTGCTGATCCTGACACGCTGTTTGTCGCAAACAAGGTTCGACTCTACTTGGAAACAAACCTCAGTGGCCGACGAGGGGTCCACGTTGTAGGCGTGATGTTCGGAGTCGAACAACCTTGGGGCGAGATTGGAGCTAGGCTCAGTCGCAAGCCGACAGAACTCGGCAAATTGGTTGAGGATACTGTCAGTCGTCGCAACGACATCGTGCATCGAGCTGACCGGAACAAGACAGACCTAAGTGGCGAACAACAACAAATTGCCCCAGCTTTTGCGATGCAAGCAGTCGATACGATTCGGCATGTCGTGACTTGTTTAGACGACCTGATTCAAAATCAAATGAAACAACTACGAGCGGCGCAACCACAGGGAGCGGAGTGATATGGACCAAGAGATTCGCAACAAGCTCCGCAATGTCGTGACGCAGTGCCGCAAGCTACTGGAAGACTCCATTTCACAGGAGCTTGAGGGGAAGTACACCATCTTTACCAAAGATGAAAAGGTCATTGCCGATTCAAACGCCGAGATGAATAACTTGACGACTGACGAGGATCGGGCGGCACGCAAAGATATTCTCGATCACTTCGCCCACATCAAGGCCCGTGGGTTCAAGCCGAAGGAGGCTCTCGATCAGTTGGTGCGGGAAATTGCCTTCACGCACCTCAATCGCCTCTGTGCCTACAAGATGATGGAAGCCCGTGATGTCTATGTAGGAGGGCAGAAGTTTCGTGAAGCAGTGAGTCGGGGTGTGAACTCCAATGGCGTGAAGTTCTATCTAGCCGACCATGAGGAAGATGAACGGCTCTACAACACCGGACATCAGGATGTTGCCTACCGTCATTTCTTGGACTGGCTGGGTGGGGCACTCTCCGACGAAATCGGCGTGCTTTTCAATCCCAACGATCCGGCCAATCGCCTGTACCCTCGACAGAAGACGTTGGATGAAGTTCTCGACCTGCTCAATGGCGGCGGAATCAAGGCCGAGGAAACTGAGTTACGAGAACAATGGCCGCTAATCTGGTCGCAGGACGAAACCATCGGCTGGGTCTACCAGTATTTCACGCCCAAGGAATTGCGAGATAAAGCACGCAAGGAAAGCCAAGCACCCCGCAATTCTTACGAACTGGCCTTCCGAAATCAGTTTTTCACACCCCGCTATGTGGTCGAGTTCCTGACTGACAACACGTTGGGGCGCATCTGGTACGAGATGCGTAAAGGCGAGACGAGGCTCAAGGATCAATGCCGGTACATGGTTCGTCGCCCCACCGACAATTTCCTCAAGGAAGACGAACAACCGCCCAAGGATGCCGCTGAGGGGCAAGACGATCTTTCGCAGGAAGAACTGCTCAAGCTCCCAGTCCCCATTCTTCACCGCCAAAAGAAGGACCCACGGGAATTGAAGATTCTCGACCCAGCCTGTGGCAGCGGTCACTTCCTGCTGTACTGCTTCGACCTATTGCTGACGATTTACGAGGAAGCCTACGCCGACCCCGACCTCGGCCCGGCGCTTCAGAAGGATTACCCGAAGTTGGAAGACTTGGAACGTGATGTTCCTCGGTTGATTCTCGCCCACAACCTGCACGGCATCGACATTGACCTGCGGGCCAGCCAGATTGCAGCGTTGGCCCTTTGGCTGCGTTGCCAGCGAGCATATCAGGATATGGGGCTGAAGAAGGACCGCCCGACGATCACCCGCTCCAACTTCGTCTGTGCGGAACCGATGCCGGGTGAAGAGCAAATGCTCAAAGAGTTTGTCGGACAGCTTGAACCGAAAGTCCTCGGCCAAGTCGTGGAAGTCGTCTTCGATAAAATGAAACTGGCAGGTGAGGCTGGATCGCTGCTCAAGATCGAAGAAGAAATTCGAGATGCGATCCGTGAAGCCAAGCGGCAGTACGAAATCGGTGGCATCTCGATTCAGCGGACTCTGTTCGACAAACCAAGCGAGCCGGTAGTCAAAGTCTTCTCGGTAAAGGAAATCACTGACTCTCAATTCTTCGAGCAAGCAGAAGAAAAAGTTATTGAAGCTCTGCGGTCCTACGCCGAAAAAGCGCAGAATGGCCAGCGTCTGCAACGCAGGCTATTCACGGAGGACGCTGTACGGGGCTTTGCCTTTGTGGATTTGTGCCAAAATCGCTATGACGTGGTGCTTATGAATCCACCGTTCGGTCTCGCACCAGAAAGGGCTTTTGCATACTTAAAGAAGGCATTTCCACTCAGCTACACGGAATTACTTGCAACATTTGTTGAACGATCTCTCCATTTATGTACTGGCATTGGAGGAGCAATTACATCTCGCTCTTTCATGGTCGCCACCCGCCTTCGAAATTGGAGGCACGATATTCTTATTGACAGGATTGTGACTATTGCAGATCTTGGTGCAGCGGTCATGGATGCGGCCCTTGTAGAGTCTGCTGCTTACACCTTTGTTGCCGATCCATTACCTCGCCATCCACTTGTAGCTTTCGATGTCCGTCGTCAAGCCGGACGTGAAGAACAGTTATCCAAAGCGATCAGGATCGACAACGGTGGGGAATCGGTTGCATTCCGCCTACTTCCGAGCGTGTTTAAGCGTTTTCCCAATTACAAGATTCTTTACTCTCTCCCTTCTAAGGTCGCCGACTTGCTTGTGTTACCAAGCAAGTTTGAGCCAACCGTAGGAACGGCTCGACAAGGGATGACTACGTGGGATGATTTTCGGTTCATCCGGCTCCGCTGGGAAGTCGCTCCCGACATGATTGGGCCAAACAACAGGTGGGAGCATCTCGCTAAAGGCGGTGGCTATCAGAGGTATTACGGTAACATTCATCTCGTCGTCGGATGGGATAGCGACGGAAAAGAGATGCGTGAAGCGAACATTCGTGTGAACGGAACTGATGCCCAAGCACGTCAAGCTTCGGACTATTGGCGGCGACCGGGGGCGACATACTCGCTACGCAGCGGGCGTGGCTTTAGCGCACGAGTTCTGCCTTCTGGCTGCCTCTTCACAAGTCAAGGGCCAGTCATCTTCTCAGAATCGAAGGTGAGCAACATAGCCATTTTAGGGTGGGTAAACTCGAAGCTAATCACCAGCCTCATCGAGCTACAGTCAAACGCTGGGAAGTTTATGAGCGGCATCATTAAGACTCTACCGTGGAAAGGCATCGAATGCGATGACCTCCCTCGCCTTGAAGCAGCCACCAATGATCTGATTCAGAATCTTCGATCGCTGGACGCCATTAACGAGACCAGTGCCGTTTACTGCGGCCTGCCCAATTGCACAAGCCTTACTGCTTTGATTCGGAACGTGCGAGGCCAATTTCTTACATTGCAGCAACGAGTTACTGCCATTGACGCCGACTGGGATCGCACAGTGAATGCAGCATACGGAATGACTCAACAAGATGTTCGTCGGCTGCGGGAAATCAACGTGTTCGATGACGACGATGACTCGTCGGATGGGCAACGTGACGACGAAGACACTCCTAGTCTGAGCGACTCGACTATTGCAGGGATGCTTCTTTCGCACTCGGTCGGCATTGTTTTCGGACGATGGGGGCTAAAGTCTTATTCCGAACTCGCAAACGAGCTTGCATCAAAGAGTCCTTACAGTGTTCTTCCGTCGTATCCTCCACAAGCCATTCAGGACACACCCGGCAGTTTGCAAAGTCAAGCCGGTGGACTTCCTCAAGATTCTCAAACGCTTGCCATCCTAGTTGACGACCCGGACCACGCTGATGACATCGTGAGGCGTATTCGAGATGTATGTGATGTCATTTCTGAGGGCCGAGGAGATGCCGTCGAAACAGAGGCGTGCGACATCCTCGGCGTTAAGAAGATTCGAGACTACCTTCGCAAACCCGGAAAAAACGGTTTCTGGGACGATCATGTGACTAGGTACTCGCAGAGCCGCAGAAGCGCCCCGATCTACTGGTTGCTCCAATCCTTGAAGAAGAACTACGCCATCTGGTTGTATTACCACCAGTTGGACAAAGACCTGCTCTTCAAAGCGTTGGTAAATTACGTCGAACCAAAGATTCGATTGGAAACCAGCCGTCTCGAAGCACTTCGCAGCCAGAGTGCCGTCGCTGGCGACTCTGGTAAGGAAGCCAAGCGAATTGCCAAGGAAGCAGAAAAACAGGAAGACTTCCTCTCTGAACTGCGGGACTTCGAGGACAAGCTGCGCCGGGCAGCAAACCTGCATCTCGAACCGGACCTCAACGATGGAGTCGTCCTGAACATCGCCCCGCTCCACGAACTGGTCCCTTGGAAGGTTGCCAAGAAATACTGGAACGAGCTACTCGCAGGCAAATACGAGTGGTCATCCATCGGCAAGCAACTACATCAGAAAGGATTGGTGAAGTAATGCCCAATGGCTCAATTGACCCCGCTTTCGACTATGTGGCGCAGTTCAGTGCCGACAGTGGCAAAGAATGGCCCACGATGGTGGCTGCACAAGCGGATGCTTTTGCGGTGCAGGATTTGCTTCTTAAAACGTTGCGACAGTTTACATCGGACGATGTGGATGTGGTTGTCTTCGGTTCATTGGCTCGCCGTGAGTGGACCAGTGGCAGCGACGTGGACTGGACCATGCTGGTTGACGGTCAAGCTGATACGCAACATCGAGTCGCCGCCAGAGAAATCGAAATGACTCTGGCAGAGATGAATTACAAAGATGTATCACTGAAAGGACCGGGTGCGGAAGGCATCTTCGGAAACATGGCGTTTAGTCATGAAATTGTGCATCACATCGGAGGTCAGGCCGACACGAACCGAAATACCACACAGCGAGTTCTTCTGTTGCTGGAAGCAACGTCGTTGCGTGATTCTGATGACGAACTGGGAGGTTCCTACGCTCGCATTGTTCGTCAGATTCTCAATAGATATCTGATGAGTGATTCAAACTTCCATAGCCAACCCGATGATGAGTCTCGCATTCCCCGATTTCTAATGAACGACGTTGTTCGATACTGGCGGACGATGTGCGTAGACTTTGCTTATAAGGACTGGGATCAAGGAGGAAAGAAATGGGCGATTCGAAACATCAAACTGCGGACTTCAAGGAAGCTGCTCTTCGTCGCTGGTTTATTGATGGTATTCAGCTGCTACAAAAACGAGTCGCTTCTAAGCGATGGAGCGAATTCCGGTGACTACCAAATGAAGCTTCAAAAACACCTGTTAAACTTCGTTCACTCGACGCCGCTCAACATTCTCGTGTGGACGTTACGAGAATTGGGACTGGATGAGCCTTGTAGGGCCTTCTTGTGTATTTACGAAGAGTTTCTTGGCCAGATCAACGATAAGACGGTTCGGGACCATCTTGGTATACTGAGCGAAGAGGACGTCTACACCGATGCCATTTTCCTGAAATGTCGGGAGATCAGCCACCGGCTGCAAGCGACACTGAGAAGTATGTGTTTTGAGATCGACACTCCCTTGCGGGAGTTTACTTGTGAATACGGAGTGTTCTAAGATGAAAATTGGATTTTCAACAGGCAGTATTGCCTTGGACGACGTGCGACGAGGCCTGCGGGTAGCGACACATCAACGTGCCAATGCAGTGGAACTATCGGCACTGCGGGAAGATGAACTCGATCCATTATTGGAGTCACTGGATCGATTGGAGAATGACCTACTGCCGTTCGAATACGTCTCGTTCCACGCACCAAGCAAACGAACTCGCTTCTCTGAATCCGAATTTGTCGAGAAGCTTCGAAAGGTTGCTGACCGAGGTTGGGCGATCATCGTTCATCCTGATGTAATCGAGGACTTCTCGCTTTGGCGGTCGCTTGGGCCAGCGGTCTGCATCGAGAACATGGACAAGCGCAAGGAGATTGGACGGACAGCTGCTCAGTTACGGACGGTTTTCGAGAAGCTTCCCGATGCAACATTTTGTTTTGATATCGGTCACGCACGGCAGGTCGATCCCACGATGCAGGAAGCGGAGACGTTTCTTGAACTGTTTCATGATCGACTGCGACAGGTTCACATGAGTTATGTCAACTCGCAAAGCCGACATGAAAGATTGAATTTTGAGAGCATTCGGGCCTTCCAGCGAGTGGCTCATTGGCTAAGCGAGGCAACTCCGATCATTCTGGAGACGCCTGTGAAATCAAGTGATATCGATGACGAAATCAAGTCCGCTGAGAGTGTCTTTTCAGCTCTCTGGTGCTGCATCTCTTCGAGTTGGCACTTGCCGGATCAAGACGAAAATTTGGATCAGAGGCGGCAGGCAGGCCCTAATTGTGGCCCTGATGTCTCTTCGAAGTAACTAAGGAGTATTGTCAAAGAAATGGCTGTTGTCACTGAACATCTCGTACAACTCATCGCCAAACAGGTTGATGACAAGGGGCTGGTCGTCTGGTACGACCCGGAGAAAGCCTATGACGCAGCGGTAGCGGAACTCACCCTGCCAAACACCACCGTCGCCCATTACGAAGGCAGCTTTCTTCAGTTGCGCAAAGAGATCGACCATCTGCTCAACGACGGACAACCGCCCCGGTTGGTCGTGTACGTCCCTGTCGAGCGTGAGAAGACCTATAGCGCTCTGATTGAACTCGATTGTGCGGGGATAGTCATGCAACCCCGGCAACAACCACCTGCCTGCAACACTCGCCTTTCCGTCTTAGCTCGTAATGCTCTCAAGCCGATTTTGGGCGAGGATCAAGTTGGTGAAATCGAACGACAAGTGGAGTCGGGCAAGTTGTCATTGGCCGATCTGAATTCGTTGGCCGAACAGGGAATTGATATTTCAACCGGCGTGTTAAAACTCATCTTCGACTCGGCCAATCCACAGGAAGTTGCCTTGGCCTTCTTACACAGCGACCAGCACGATGAAGAGGTCGGCAAAAAGGACGCCCAGAAGGAACTTCGTCATCTGTTGCAAATCAGCTTCGACATTGAACTCCCCGCTGCGGATGCCCTCTCGAACTGGCGATTACAATTGAGTCGGCATGTACTGCTGACCGATTTATTGACCGTCCTCAATAAGCAAGTACCAGTGTCACTCTCGTCGGTTCCAGTGGCCAATAGCAATGGCGGCATTGATGCCTGCATCCGATTGGCTCGCACATGGCGAAACGACCGGGAAGTGCGAGACAGCTACGTCACCGTGGCCAACAAGGTCGAACAAGAACTTGGCCTCGATCAGCTTGAATTTCCCGTGGAACCACTCACAGAGAACGAAACCTTCCCGTGCATTGAACGGGCTTTGCTTATACATGTGGAAAGCGAATTGCTCAAGTCGGCGACTTCGGACCTGCTGGAGTTGGCCGAGTATCGCCTCTCAAGATTCTGGGCCGATGTGGTTCCGGCAATTCAGGCTCGATGGGCGCTGATCTCTTCCTCCGCCGAGGTCTTGGTCGAAGCCGACCGTGTGGGCAAGGCACTGAAGAATGCTCCCACGACAGTTCCGGCCCTCGTCAGAGCGTATGCCGACGATGATGAGCCATGGTGCTTGCTCGACACGCACCACCGGCACATGGAGAGCCGCAAGTACAACTTTGAGTTTGCCGCAAGCAACGATCATCACGGGCTGGAAAAGCTCATCACCAAAGCAGAGCAGCGATACACCGAAGTCGGTTCCGAGTTAGCCAAACACTTCATCACGCAGTTCTCGAAGGCCAAGCATCCCATCAAAGGATTGCTGAGGCAGCGGGATATCTTCGAGAAGCAGGTGAAGCCACTTCTGGGCGAAGGCAAAGTTGCTTACGTCTGGGTGGACGCTTTGCGGTTTGAGATGGCTCGTGAGCTATGCCGGTTGCTCTCCGACGATTTCAAGCTGGAGGTTCAGCCAGCCATTGGCACCATGCCCACAATCACTGAGATCGGCATGGCGGCTCTACTCCCCAAGGCTCACGAGTCGGCCAAGGTGGTCAGCGTAGGGGGAGGGAAGCTCGCACTGGAGATCGACGGTAAGGTCATCAAGAATCGAAAGGACCGAGTGGCATTTCTGAAAGAACATGCGGGAGTAAAGGTCTTCGATACCAAGCTGGACGACCTTCTACCTAAGCCCGCCAAGAAAGTCAGGGACGGCATTCAGAATGCCGACTTGATTCTGATCACCTCACAAGAAATTGATGAACTAGGCGAGGCAGACAACATGTCACAGGCCCGGCTGCAAATCGACGGTGTACTGAGCCATTTGCGACGGGGAGTTCGAATTCTGGCTGACCAAGGTATTAAGACCATCGTGCTAGTAGCGGATCATGGGCACCTGTTTGCCGATGAGATCGGGGAGGACATGAAGATCGAAGCCCCCGGTGGTAAAGCAGAAGACCTGCATCGCCGGGTGTGGGTAGGGTCCGGCGGAACTTCGGAACCATCTTATCTACGGACATCACTGACCTCGCTGGGTATTGAGAGCGAGTTTGACATAGCAACCCCGTGGACCTTCGCTGTCTTCAAATCCAAGGGAGGCGGACGAGCTTATTTTCACGGCGGTTTATCCCCACAAGAATTGATTGTGCCGGTGGTTGTGTTGCATTCGACGGCAAAGCCATCAGTCCAAACTACCGGCATCCAATGGACGTTAACTCCCGGTACGGCTAAACTGACCACAAGGTTTTTCTCGGTGCAGATTGCCGGAAGTCAAAGCGAGTCGAGCCTGTTCGGATTTGAACCACCAAAAATACGGATCGAATTGAGGGCCAGCAAGAAGTGTGTGTCGCTGCCGGTGAGTGCCTCATATGGATTCGAGGATGCGACCGGGGAAGTGAATTTAAAGATTTCTGAAGAGGACAACAAACGAATTGAACCAAATACCGTCACCGTGATGTTGTCGGAAGAGATTTCTCAGAAGACAGTGGGAGTCTACCTGCTAGACGCCACCACGGGTGTAGAACTGGCGGCTCCCCTGACTGTAGATGTCGCCATTTCGATGTGAGGATAAGTCATGCCAGAATTAGACCGAAAAGCGGCATTCGTGTTTGCGGGCAAAGTCGTTCGCAAAGATTTAGTCCGTAAGGTGAAAGTGGGGGCCAACGTCCCGGTTTTCGTCCTTGAATACCTGCTGGGCAAGTATTGCGCAACCGATGATCCCGTTGCCATCGACGCCGGGCTGAAGGTGGTCAATAACACATTATCCTCGAACTTTGTCCGCCCCGATGAGTCCAACAAAGCCCAATCGATTGTGAAAGACAAAGGAAAGCATACTCTGATCGATAAGGTGCAAGTCCGTTACGTCTCCGATGACGACAAATACTGGGCTGAACTCAAGAACTTTGGCCATAAGTTCGTTCACATCCCTGAACATTTCATGCGGGATTACGACCGACTACTGATGGGAGGTATTTGGGCACAAATTGATTTGCGTCACCAGTACGATGAAGAGCAGAAAGGCAAACGTAGTCCATTCTGGATCGACAGTATCAAACCGATTCAACTTGCCACCTTTGACCTCGAAGAATACCGGGAGTGCCGCAGCCAGTTCACCACGGATGAATGGATCGACCTGTTGCTCCGTACCATCGGTATGGAGCCGTCGTTTTTTGAACGACGAGTGAAGCTGCTTTTTCTAGTACGTCTGTTGGGCCTTTGTGAACAAAACTATAACCTTGTCGAACTTGGCCCCCGTGGAACCGGCAAGAGCTACGGTTATCAGGAGCTTTCACCATACACGATTCTCCTCACAGGCCCGACAACGGTGGCCAACCTGTTCTATAACATGGCCAGCGGCAAGATGGGATTGGTAGGAATGTGGGATGCTGTAGCGTTCGATGAAGTAGCTGACCTTCAAAAGATGCCGAAGGAAGTCGTGACTACACTCAAGACCTACTGCGAATCGGGTACGTTTGCCCGTGGCAAAGATTCGCTTTCCGGCATGGCATCGATTTCGATGTTCGGCAACACCAACCAACCTGTGGAGGTTATGGTTCGGTCGTCTCATCTATTCATGCCTATGCCTGACGTGATTCGAGAAGACATGGCTTTTCTCGACCGCATCCACTTCTACATCCCCGGTTGGGAAATCCCAAAGATGCGAGTTGAGTTCTTTACCGACCACTATGGCTTCGTCGTGGATTATTTGGCGGAGGCATTGAGAGAACTTCGAAGGCACAATTTCACAGAAATAATCGACCGGCATTTCGCACTTGGTTCTCATCTGAATGCTCGTGATGTGAAAGCCGTTCGGAAATCGGTGTCAGGGCTGGTCAAGCTGATCTATCCACACGGCGAAGTGACGAAGGATGAGTTGGGAGAACTTCTAGAACTGTCATTGGAAGGCCGTCGCCGGGTAAAGGAACAACTCAAGAAAATGGGGTCATTCGAGTACCATCAGACTTCTTTCTCTTTCATTGACAGCGAGTCTCGTGAGGAACGGTTTGTTGGTGTTCCCGAACAAGGCGGTCGAGACATGATTGCGGCGGACCCACTGGCTCCCGGCTCTCTCTATACCGCCTCCGTCGATGACCAAGGTAAAGTGGGGCTTTACCGGCTGGAGGTGGGCACATCACCGGGAACAGGCAAACTCAAAATCGCTGGCGGTGTGGAAGGTGCCATGAAGGAATCGCTCCAGCGAGCCTTCGCTTACCTTCAAGGCCAGAAGGTAAAAATGGGAATTGGTCAGCAGTTCGATACGACCGACTTTCACGTCGAGGCCATCGACCTACTCAGCAACCACGTTCCCTGTGAAGCTGGTATCGCCTTAGTGGTCGCCGTCTATTCGGCGATTAAGCGACAATCGGTTCTGGCCGGTTTGGTGATCCTCGGCGACTTGAGTATTCAGGGAAATATCAAATCGCTCCGCACGCTGGCTGAACCACTGCAAGTCGCAATGGATAACGGGGCACGCCGAGCATTGGTTCCGCTGGAGAACAAACGCAACTTCCTCGAAGTGTCAGGCGACATCGTGGAAAGAGTGGACCCAGTGTTCTTTTCTGACCCAATGACTGCGGCAATGAAGGCGTTAGGGATGACATAACTTAGAGAAGACAAACTATGCTCAAGATCGACAGAAAAAACCAAAGCTTCTCATTGCTCGACACACCCACGCTGGCAGATGTGTCGATCACGGAGCGGTACGACTTACAAGAGTTCATCTCGAATAGTCCAGATGCCTTCTTTAAGGAACTCGGACTGGAACTATTCCTGATCGGAAAAGAGATAGAACCATCGCAGAACGTGCAGGATCGCATCGATCTACTTGCTGTCGATAAAGAGGGTGGTTGTGTCGTTGTTGAACTGAAACGTGGCAATCACAAACTTCACATGCTTCAGGCAATTTCCTATGCCGGAATGATCTCCCAATGGGAGCCTGATGATTTCCTCAAATTGCTGGACGACGTACAACAGGATGCGTTGACGGATTTTCTGGAAGTTGATCGTGACGACATCAATCGACAGCAGCGGATCATTCTCATTGCCGAGGGTTATGACTATGCACTGTTAATCGCCGCAGAATGGCTCAGTGAGCAATACGGCGTGGACATCACCTGCTGTCGGATCGCCGTTGCAAAGGATTCAGTAACCGATTCAGAGTATCTCGTCTGCTCCAATGTCTATCCTGCTCCTGAGTTGGCGAAAGAATCAGTGTCACGAGGCCGAAAGCATGGCAGTACCAGCAAGGTCAAATGGCCTGATTGGAAAGCAGCTTTGGCCGGTGTCAGCAATCCAGCCGTCACGTCGTACTTCGAGCAAGAATTGACGGCAGATCGAGAATCATATCTTCGAAAACGCATCCTGAGATATCGACTCGGTGGTAAACGCCGATGGTTTATGGCTGCACGGACGAAGAACGCTTACGTCTGGCAGCAAGGTCGATTTGAAGGTGACATGGACTTCTGGAAGAAGGGCCTAAGCGATCCCGAAGTGGTAAAGCCGGTCAAAGATGGTCAGTGCCTTAGATTGTTCCTCGATTCAGCCCCAGACTTTCAATTTTTCAACGACTCAGTGACACAAAAACTCCAGTCAATTGAATGGCATGGCGGAACGTCCGACGAGGGCGTGGACGAAACAGAGACACTTGGCGACGAATGCTAAACCAGCATTCTTGAAATCGATGAAACGAAGGCGTAACGACGTTGGGGCATTGTGGACAAAAATGTCAATCTGTTTGATGGGAGTGACGCACGACGAGGCAGTTGAGAAATGGATAAAGAAAAACGATGGACGAAAAAGGGCGAAACGATGATTTCCCTCACCCAAGCCCAACGCAAAGTCGTAGCCGACCTCCTGCCCAAATTCGCCGACCGTTTGAAGCTCAGCGAAAATAATTCTCGCACGATCTCTTTCACAACAAAAGAACTTGAATCGATCCGACAGAATGCCGAGGTCGCACGCTCCCACGCCGATAACGGCATGAAGCGAAACTCTCTGCGGCATATTGTGGATGCCGTCACCAAAGCCCTCGACAACTCCGATGGCATAGTCTCAATTCCGGCTCCAGAGCGACTGTACCAATTCAAGATCACACTACTCGAATCTCAGCCGCAAATCTGGCGACGAATTCAGATCAAGGACTCCACGTTGGACAAGTTCCATGAACGAATCCAGACAGCGATGGGCTGGACCAACTCTCATCTTCATCAGTTCGAGATCAATGGGGAACGCTATGGAAATCCCGAACTACTGGACGATGGGTTCGAGGATTTTGAGTGTGTGGATTCCACCATCACCAAGATCAGTGATATCATTCCGAAGGATGGCAAGCGATTCGACTTCCTGTATAAGTACGACTTTGGTGACGGCTGGGGACATGAGGTTCTATTCGAAGGATGTCTCCGTGCGGAGAAAGGCGGTAGGTATCCACTATGCGTCGAAGGTGAGATGAACTGCCCACCAGAAGACGTTGGCGGTATCTGGGGTTATCTTGAGTTCCTCGAAGCCCTAGCTGATCCGAAGCACGAGCAACATGATGATTTCGTGGAGTGGGCTGGCGACTTCGATCCAGAAGAGTTCGATGCAGAAAAAACAACGAAAGTGATGCGGCGAGGGCTGCCGGACTGTAGGCAGCATAAGTGACCTTACATTACGACTAATATGCTTGAGATCAAAACCAGATTCAATGCGATTAAGAAAGATACTGACATGTATGGCCTAGCAGAAATGAAATCCGAATTCCTCATGACGGAGACTCAGGTTGAGTGTCCAATTCTTGGCTGTGACACCATTGTCAGGCGTAGACGCAATGGTGACGGCGACTTGCGATCTGATGATTTTTTCTGCCAACGGTGCGGCATCTTTATTTCTTCGAGCACGTTTGAGTACAAAAATGAAACTGACAACATGCTTTGGAATGATGCAGAAGACACAGCTTTGCTGACTGCATTGAAGGCTAGCAAAGCAGAAATAAATCGGCTTAGTCGGGAGCGGAGCGAAGATGCGGTTTCGTGGAATGTGTTCCGCTACTTTCAACGCATGGGAAAAGTCTGCGAGATGCTAAGTCACCTCGACCCCAAGAATGAGGCAAACAATGCAGAGACGATCTATTGGTCGTTTTCTTCTAATACAAAGACACCGTGGCAACAACTCTTGAACGCCAGAGTTGCTTTCGGTGAGGCGGCGGACGTGGCAGCGGCGGCGACTGGCAAGCAAGTGTCTGAACCGGACATCATTTTTGTGACTGACAAGAGCATCGTCTTCGTGGAAGCGAAGTTTGGTTCAGGAAACGCAACTTCCGGCGATTCGGACGACGTAGATCGCAGAGTTCAGAATCCGAAGAAGTACGTGACTGGGGCGGACTGTTGGTACGACGTGGTGTTCGAATCAAATTACGAAAAAGTTGTTAGAGATCGAAAGTACGAATTGATGCGATTCTGGCTTCTTGGATCGTGGATAGCTAAAGAGCTTGATCGAGAATTCGTGTTAGTAAACCTAGTCAGGAACAAAAGTGAGCAGAATATCGAACGTGATTTTGGCAAGCACATATGGCAAACCAATAATCGACATTTCGTTCGCTGGACGTGGGAGTCGCTCGGGCCACTGCTGGGGATCTTCGATGATGATGAGGCAAGGCATCTTTACGAGTATCTCGTTCAGAAAACCATTGGTTTTTCCGAGTCGAAAGATCGGAAACTCGCTTCTCCAAATAAGGCATTTTCGATGTTGGAGCGAGAAGTCCGGTGACTGTCTGAGATTGAGGTGTTGACATTCTAGATTACGCCCTCAAGCTCGAGTTTCACTTCGACGTTCATCCTAATTCAATGAAGGAGTTACAGAATGAAAGCCGACCCAATATCGAAAACCAAGGATGATTACGCCGACATCATTAGTCATATCAGTCTCCCTGAATCGCCAGTAGGAATCGACGCACAATTTACACACGCAATCATCATTGCGTACCTCCAGCAGATTTCAGGGCGGCTTGCCGACATCGAGTCTCAGTTGAAAGAGATACAATCGTCAGACGGAGTGGATCAAGGTTAAGAATACCGAATGACAACTCTTCAACAACAATTCGACCCCCAGCAATTCTCCAACGATTACGAGTTGGTGAACGGAGTCGCCATGCACGCTGAAAATTCAGAGAACTTCCATATCCCCCCCGATGTCATCAAACGGCATGTAAGCCCCAGCCAGTATATTGAACTAAGAATCGACTCTCCGAGATTCTCCGTTCACGAGGACGCTCCTGACAAATGCTCCTGCCCGTCATGTAATGGTGAGATGTCGAAGCCGATTTTAAAGCACGACCATCCTGCGTCTTTGATGCCGCTACCGATACAGGATGTCCCATCTCGTGGATGGGGTGAATACGGCAGCGAAAATGAACCTCGGCCACAAAGAGTGTGTCCTAGTGAGAATGGGATCGAGCCGGGAGGATGCGTTAATGTATTTTCGTGATTTAGTCGAATCAGAAGAAGAGTGGCAGAACTACGAGATACTTCTCTCGGACCTTGCTGGCTTTGTTCGTGACTGCGTGCAGTTTCTCATCGACGCATCCGATGTTGCTCAAATCGCATCCGTTCAAGATCGTTGCTATTCCCATGCCACAGTGTTAATGCTCACCCGTCATGTAATTGAGTCGGTAGATGGAGTGTCGGTTTTGGTTGAACGTGGTTGTGCCGAGAACTGCGGCCCTCTGCTCCGTAGTGCATTCGAGGCACAACTCGGCTTGCTGTACATCCTAGATACCGACAGCAAACGCCGGGCGCTTTCCTATCAAGTGGCCCATGCTCATCGAAAGATCAAGGCATATCGAAAGTGCGATCCGAATGATCTCTTGGGAAAGCAGCTTCGTGCGGAACTCAAAGACGATCCGATGACTAAAGTGTTTAACCGAGTTCCGGGTAGCTTGCACTTTCGCTGCTGAGTTCTGCCTCGATACCGCATGTGCATTGGTCCAAAAGTACGACTCTGCGCAGTGGGAGCGATTTCGAGAGACCTACTCGGAAAAAATCGGCCCCAACTATGTGGAAATCAGCAAAGGAACGCTTATTAAAGCACCGTGGCGTTAATAACTCAGTTGTAGAAGGAGAATCGAGATGTCTGTGTTTTACTTGTTTTCCAAGAAGAAAGGGTGAGCGCTGACATCCGCCTACTCGTCGAACTGGCGAACGATCTTATCCAACCAAATCAGTTTATCTTTTTGGAGCGATGGTAACGGGTGACGGTACTTGTTTGTAGTGTCCGGCTCCAGTAAGCCCATGAGGTTGCTCTTGCGGGGAAGCCTCGACATACAGCGGTCGATCAGGGGATTCAACTTGTCACTCAAGCCCCATGCCAGTACAAGCGGAGTCTTATTGCCCAATGGTAGTTTAAGTGACAATTCATCTGTTCGGGCGTCGGAGAAAACGGAATGCGAGGCGAACTGTGATTCTCCTTCCAATCGATGAAATTGCTTTATGAACTCTGGACTCTTGGAAATGCGGATGTCGGATAGATTCAGCACTCGGACGTGCCGCCATTGCCGAAAGTGCATCAATCGCATCACTTGGTATTGCGTCGTGTCGGGCATGGTCGGCACGAGCGAGACTTCCAGCTTGTGAATCGCTTTCGCACGGATTTGGTTGTTGACTTCGACCAATGGCCTTGAAGAGCCGGGGTTCATCATTATGAAAATGGCATCGGGCCGAAGCACTGACAACTCTGAATGTTCCTTTGGAGCGTGGGCCTTATTTGCAATCTCTAAGACGCTTCGGCATTCGACGACTTCCGTTGAGGTAAGTTCGACCGAGTAGAAGTGGCCGAACACCCCGTACTTCTTCTTCAATTCATTGGCTGAAATGAACGGTTGCATGGTCAATTCTTCTTCCCGATTGGCTTTTACTTGGACCTTTTGCTGCTGCAATTTCTTTTGCAGGTTCGGCATCTTCGTTGCTGGTTGCCGAAGGGGTGATCAATCCCGGCATCAAGATCAGCCAGTGTATTGAGGATGTGTTCTTTAGGGTGACTAGCGGGGATCGATTGTGGCATTCCCGACTCTCATCCCAAAAACCGCTTTAATTTGATACTTGCAATGGATCGTCGATCCAAATCGTACGTGCCCAGAAAACACCATAAACTTCTAGTTGAATGTTATTGTGCAATGCCAGCCGCTTGCAAGCCTTGAAGGATGTGCCCGCAGTAATGATGTCATCAATTAAGATCAATGTTGTTGGCGGAACTACGAGTCCCTCCCAAGTCAGCGACTCGTAGACATCCTCAACACTGGGGCGATTGCCTCCAGACAAATGTGCGGGTGTTCTATTGATAGTTCGCTCAATTGGCCGAACGACTTTTGCGTGTGGACATAGCCCGGCAAACTGATCAAGAACCATGTCCAAGCGTGGATCGTATTCAGCGTCGTCCCGACGTTTAGATGGTGGAATTGCAGCAATGGAGAACTCTTCTTCTAACGTGCCAAGCCAACCAGCCAGTTCGTTTGCAAATTGCTTTATAGCCCTTTCTTTCCAATACCACTGATTTGTGTTCCGTGTGGAAACGGGCTTCTTGAAATTTTTAATGAGGCTATTGGCCTCCGAGTAGCTGTAATCCTTTCCAGAAGCATAATCTCTTGCGCAAAAGCACTCGTCATCATCCGTCAATCGAACCGGACGATTCTCGACTTGATCGAGTTGTTTCCACATAAGACTGCTCATTTATCTTTATCGAGGTGAGCCAGAATATCATCAGTTGTTCGTACTCGGACGGCCCCTCGTTCCTCGTACGTTTTAGGCCAAGTGATGTTTGGATTTTCAAAGCAGGAATTCAGAATGAATAATTTCCGTCCCTGCTGGAGAGCGGCACGTGCTTGTGTGAGCGAGCCGCTAGTGTCAGAGGCTTCGACAATGACGGTGGCCTCCGATATCGCAGCCATAGTTTCATTTCGTTGTGGAAAGTAGTAACGCTTCGTCGTGAACGGCTGGTGCTGATATCTAAAAAACGGCACTTGGCTGACGAGTAAATATTCCTTTGCAACCTGTTCCTGAAGCTCAGTATTCTCCTTGGGGTAGACCTGATTGATTGGGGTGCCAATAACACCAATTGTTCGTCCGCCAGCATTGATGGCAGACTTCATAGCGTGAGTATCAACGCCATGTGCAAGCCCTGATACAATAGTGAATCCAGAATCGACCAACTCACTGGAAAGTCGGCTGGCACGTTTGACGCCCTCATTAGATACCTTTCTGGCTCCAACAAGCGAAATACAGCGTCCCTCAATCAACTCAATCTGACCTCGATAATAGAAAAGCTCTAATGGATATTGTGCATCACGAAGTGCCTCGGGATACTGAAATGCACCATGGACGCTTACGGAAAATCCTGAAATTGTTTCGAGAAACGAGCGAACAGATTCGTAGAGTTCATCGAGTTCATCCAAGAACATCTTGCCCGTTCGCAGTTCCTTAAGCACTCTGGAAGGCAACCCCGGATAGCGACGAAACAACTCAGCGATAGTCTTCTGAGTTGCATCTTTCATGCCCCATAGTGTCTCGTAAGAAGTCATCTCTTCTCGAAGTGACACAGCGTTCTTGAGAAGTGAATTCATATTTTCATTACCCCGGTACTCACCTTTTATGCTAGCAAGTTATACTGTCTTTAGTTTTTTGCGATGCGGCTTGCCGATCTGAGAGATCAAAGAATCGAGTGTCTTGTCATCGCAGTCAGCTAGGGCCGCAAAAACCTCTGGTCGCTCAAACACACGCTCCTTAATCTTTGCAGGGATTTTCTTCGCCAAAATTAGAAGCTCGTCCTTATCAGTATCCAACACAGACGCCAGCTTGCAGATCAATTCCTCACTGGGGAATTGGGCGAAATCCAAACGTTCGGTTTCGATCTTGCTCAAGTAGGTAAAGTTAATCGCTACTTTCTCAGCCAATGCCTTCTGGCTCAGGTCACGTTCCTTTCTGAGTTCACGCAGTCTTTTGCCAAAAGTCGTCACCTACTTAGCTCCAGTTTAGCAGTGTCGTTTAATTGATTGAAGAAAACACCTGAACATTGTAGACCACTTGCAGTTGTTTATCAACCGCAATGGCGACTCGATTGAAAAAAGTGCGGCAGCCTTTATCATCGAGAAATATTAGGGTTGTTCCAATAGAGGATTCCCAGTGAATTTACTTCATTTTGAAGCTGGAGCGAAAGACGAGGTAGGATTACCGATAATCAAGAATGTTGGACTTTGTGACAACATTGGTGGTGGAGCGAATTGAGCGAGCAAAATCTGGAGAATAAATTAAATGAATGTATAATCATTGCTAAATCGCTATGATTCTTGAAATAGAAATCCAATACTTTGAATGCATCGCCGGATACGTCCGATTTGCGTACACATAAACCGGCATTCGCAAGAGTTGCCGATTCCTTCGCAATTTCGTTTAAGAACAGTCCCCGCTGACTAGCGGCCAATACATAGCCCGGATGCCATTCCTCTTGTAATACAACGGCAATGCCTACGACAGGAGAAAGTGCCCTGAGATGAGAAACCCACGATCATGAGTATCAACATCACCTTAAAAGTCAAGCTGATGAATGAGTTCATTTCTGAAGCATCCGACCTCAAGGACACTACAAGGGTATCACTCCAGAATAATAATGCGAACCTCGAAGCATCACGTCTGTATGAGCAAGCGGCTAACATCGCCCGTGAATTACTCTCAGTACCAGACATAGCAGACGACCTTCGAAGTCACCTCGAAGTTTTTGCCCCATATTACACCTATGAGAGCAAGGTAACGCTCCGTGCTTGGCATTATGAGCGGCATGAAATCAATGAGGCTAAAAAGTGTCAAGAGTCTGCTGCTGTTATGCTCGCTGAACAAATTAGTCAAATCGAATCAAAACTTACTACAGCCACCGAAGAAGAAAAATCAAAACTTACTGCATCCCTGAATAAGGCTCTTTTCTTCAGAGGGTTGGACATGATTGCAACATCAGCAATACGAGCGAGATTGGCATGGGATCAAGATGATTTCATTTCAGCCCTTGACGAATACAGAACGGTCCTACCATTATTGGCTCAACTGGTTGGCGACTCACAGAATCTTGGAGTGCCCGGCTATTATCGAGTGACCCTTGGAAATTACCTCGGAATGGTTGCCAACAGCTCTGGGGCACTAGCAAAGCACATTGAAAAAACGCATGGCATTTCGGGCGTCTTGCCACACGACATTGCTTGTGACTTAGTTCGACACACTCTTGACGCATATCGGGCGGGTGTGGCAGCTTGTGACGCAAATCCAGAGTGTGATCAGTATCGAGGGCTGGCGCAATTATGCCGTAGCAATGTTGAGACATTCTTAAAAGATAACAAAAGTCGCTGGCCCGAAATCTACGCCGACCTATATGATGATCCCGATCTGCTAAAGATCATGGGGCGAATTGATCTTACAACCCTAAAGGCAATTGAACGAGGCAGCATGTCCCATAATAACAAACTCAGAATCCTGTTCTTGGCAGCAAACCCTCTCGATTCTGCTCCACTTCGGCTGGATGCAGAACTCCGAAACATCAGAGAGAAACTGGACTTGAGCAACGCCCGAGAAGAAATCGAATTGAGACAAGAATGGGCAGTGCGTGTAACCGACTTGCAGCGAGCGCTGCTGAAGAACGATCCTGCAATAGTTCACTTCAGCGGCCACGGCTCCAATACAGGTGACATCGTTCTGGAAGACGCCAATGGGGATAGCCATATCGTGCCTGCTGATGCCTTGGCATCTCTCTTCAAAACTCTTCGTGACAAAGTACAATGCGTCATTCTCAACTCCTGTGATTCTGAATCGCAAGCGGACGGCATCGTCGAACATATTAATATCGTGATTACGATGTCAGATGAAGTGGACGATGATGCCGCCAATGCATTCGCATCAGCCTTTTATCAGACTCTCGCATGGGGAAAGAGTATCAAGCAGGCATTTGAGTTAGGCTGTAATCAAATGGCTCTCGAAGGATTTGCAGACGCTGATGTGCCTGTCCTCAAGGCTAGAACAGGTGTTGATCCAAGCAGAATGTATCTCGTGGGTACTTCTTCCGGTGGTGCAACTGATGGTACTGAATCGAAGGCGATGGAGCTGTGCAAGTTGTCATGCAATCGCTGGTCACGCTTCGACCTTGTTGTTTTCACCGTTACTGAAGCAAAGACACTGCTGGCAAGTACATCGAAGCAGTTGTTTGAGTTCTCGGAGACAGAAATGAAATTGGATTCAGGAATCTCAAACAGGATTCGAGGAATTGCCTCTGACATGAAGACGCTTTCTGAGAAGCGTGTAAAAAGCCCAACTTATCGGGATATCAAGGGGGGGACAGTCGGTGATGAAGAGGAGAAGCAGTTCAAGGTGGATGGCGATGCAGTCTTCGCAAGACTCAATGAGGTTGCTCGCAGTGTTTTGTCGTGAACTTGGGAACGAAGGCACACAAAATGATGGAATCGTGTCCCATCCCGTGGCTGGTTTGAGGATTTTTGGGTCCGAGTGGAAGAAAGATCGGGTGGTTTCTTCCGTGATGCTGTAGACAACCCACTGGTTGAAACCCGACTGCACAGACTAAAACAAAGTGAGGAGATCGTCTTTCACGAGGATCACATTCTTGCCGTCCATGACATCCACCGGCAAGAACTTGTGTCTGGAATGGACGTGGACGATCTGAAGGAACTGGTTCAGTGGGTTGGGCAAATACGGAGAGGATAATCAACCGTGTTTCTATATCCAATGTGGGACCACGAGAGCCAGCGAATTGGTAAGCAGAAATGCACACCTTGGGGCTACCGGCTTCACGAAATCGCAGAACTGCTCGAGTTCATTGGGCTATTACTCTTTTTTGGCGTTGGCATCTATCTCGGTTATCGAGGCCTGAGCAACACATTCCATTTGACTTTACTTTGGCTGATTGCCGTCCCGTTCGGAATTGGACTGGTCAGCCAAGTCATGTATCAGTTTTCGTGGGTGATGGCTCTGAAAAGAGGCTTCGAGTACGACTACGATAAACGTGAAGCCAGTTGGATCGAAAATGGAGAGCGAGTCACCTATAGGTACTCCTCGGAACAGAATCACAGATGGTAGAACCTCACAACCTCACCTAAACATCATCCTCAGATTCGAATCCAAATCATACTCCCCCTTCAGGTGCTTAATCATAGCTAACTGAGTTTCAAGTTCGTGCTGAATCTGAGGATGTTCGAACAGGGTATCAGGTGAAAAACTGGGACCATTCTCTTCCAGCGTGCATTCAACGCAGTCAATCACTAACTGGGCTATTGTCTGAGCCAATCCTACATCGTTCCTGCGGCAACAGAGAATGCACATCCCGATGCTCTGCTTCACGATAGATACGGCGGGATGAATGTCTTTCATCGGAGCAGACCATTCATCATTGTTTCCCATGAATTCCATGTCGAGAGCATTCAGTTGATCCGTTTCAGGAATCACACCACCCAACAATGAATCCCAAAGATCATTCACTATCTCCTGCAATGTTCGCAGGTCTAGTTCTGACATATTTTCTTCGAGGTGTTCGGCATGTGATGTCAGCAAATGGTCGGCACACCATACGGAAAATAAGCAACGTTCAAAATGACGGAGCGTGCGTAGATGCTTCGCCATGAGTTCAGCGTAATCGTCCATGTTAGTGATCGGCTTCTTCATGCGTTCCATTCAATTCACATATGGTTCATGGTTGAGTTTTCACTGCCGTCAGACTACCGGTCGTGTATACCAATAAGCCCACAGCACAAACACCCCTTGTAATGGCAGTCGCAACAGGTGAATGATTGGTGATGCCGGAAGAATCTCCTGATGTTGATAGAGGTAGATGTTTGCCGGAAACACAGCAACGATTTACGATCAACCTGTAGTTGATGCTGCGATAACCACAATCTGGTTACTATCAGAATTTGATAGCGACCAAAGAAACGAACCCCACCACTCTACTTCAGTGTCTAAGTAATTTGACCAATTTGTCGGCCATTCATAAATGATTGAGTTGGTAGAGCCACAGATGATAAACTTCAGAAATTGGTCGAAGAGTATTCCAAGTTCCTCTGCGGATAGGTCTACACCTCCCCACGGCGGTGAAGAAAAGGCATATGCGAAACCTGTTCCTATGCCATCGTCGATTCCCTCCGCTGGAATAATGTTTCTTCTCTTTACTGGATCTGTGTAGTAAAAAAACTCGTTCCAGAGATCACTGTTGCCACGAACGATTAGACCATTGCGTTCAAAGTTATACCTAGTTCCAAGAAAATCATTCCACGAGATCTGGGCTGGTATTAAACAATTAGCGGCATCTTCATCAATGGTTATCATAAAATCGTCACTTATTGGAATGCCTTCTTCTTTTGAAAAGCGTTCTTCGTCATCGTCATACTGACGCTGTAATTCTCTGAAGGCAAGGATGACTGCTTTACGATGATTTTCGGAGTCGAAACTATTTTCTTTACAGTCGAATATGAAGAACTTTACCACGCCATCAGCCTCCGAGAAACTTTCAAGCAATCGTTTTTGCTGGGTGGTAAGAGTTGCCAGTTTCATTATTTCAGACTTCGCATCATAGTAATATAATAGTAGAGTATGCACTTGCTTCAAATTAACAGCTAAAGTCTAAGCTTGCTATTGATGATCACCATGATTTTGAAATTGAACAGTTCTGCTCATCTCCACTCCTCAGAAGCCGATCTTCTTCCAGTCCACAGTAAACCCTTCATCCACGGACACAATTTCCTCTGATCCGAGATGATCCAAATAGCCGTTTTGGGTGGCTCTGAGGAATCCATCTATTGTCAGGTAATAGACTGAATTTGTCGTGGTGACTGTGATTGTTGGTTCTTTCATTATTCTGTCTGGATGCTATTAAGATTCTTCAGTTGCTTCCTTGGATGCTCGAACTCTTTGACTAATTCTTCACAATCATACTCAACGTCAGTGGACAGCCCCAGTAATTCAGCAGCGATACGCTGAGTCCAGAACTCAGACCTCTCGAAGATCGGCTCCAGCAAATCGACCGCCATTTGCTCATGGGCGTCGTAAAGCATGTCACTTAGGGCATCTGAAGCCGTATGAGTTGCCACCTCGTTAAGATTTACAGCAACATATCTCAGCAACCGCTGTTTGATCGTCACGTGTCGCTGTGGTTGGTCGTCATCCTCTACATATTGCTCAAGCTCTCTCAAGAAATCTTGTTCATCCGGTGATAGTTCCTGATCATTATCCGATCCACGAGTCGTTTCACTCGGATCTCCAGTGAGTTGTAGATCTATTTGAGTAACTCTTTTCGGCCAGACTCCAGTCCAAACCGAAGCCAGTGGGTCATGAGTCTCACAGTCGCATGAGATCCGCTGACCACCGCAGGCAGAGCATCGTTGAACATCACATTCATTTTTATGTGGCTCGCCCACAGCCACTCCACAGTCGGGGCATTTTTCTTTTTTGTCCATTTTGATTCCTTTCGAGTTCAATCCATAAATTGTATTGTCGGGACACACAGCACTTAAGCTACGTCCCAGAAGATGCAGTTACACAGTAACCGTCTGCACGTCGGCTCTCAGAGGTTCGGCTGTATCCAAAATCAGACTTACAGCTTCGCAAGTTCGATCCAACACCTCACCACACTTCTTCAGAGCTTTTTCATTATCTGTTCTGGCATACTGCTGGATGTACTTCCAACATCCACCAAGATCGGCAGCATGCTCAAAACCAAGTAGCGTGAGCAGCACAGCGCCACCAAGTTCAGCAACGACCTCTTGGTTGATCTTGCTTCCCTTCAGTTTTCCATTTCGGTCGTCCGCCGCATGTACAAGTTCATGGCACCATGTCGAAAGATCCTCGACACAAAGAGCGAATCCTTTTCCATGTCGATATTGCCCGAGACAGCGTCCTCCTTGCCCATTGAACGCTTCGACCGACAACTCCCATTCCGTGGCAACTTCTCGGAGTGGAAGGTTGTGGAGCCATTCCTGAATACTGTCACTACTTACCGTGAGTGGATCGCCCTCAGTTTGCTCGATTCCAAACACAGGTGTACCTCTGAAGCCATAAACTGCAACTCGCCTTTTTTCGGACTCTTCTTCGTCGATAATTCTTGTCAATGGAGACAGGATACGAAAGGATTTCTCACCTTTCTTAACTTGTCTTCCAACCTTTTCCCACTGGCGAAACCCACGGGCATCAGAACAACCATTGATCGCAACGATTAGCTGGTTTCGCCACGTCCATTTTCGGCATGGCGAACCGTCTCTTCGGTTGATAAATACGCTGGCTATTGGCTTGGGGAGATCATTCGGTTCTGCAAACGCTTGGAGGATTTGTTGTGCGGCATCTTCTGCCTTGTTTTTCATTAGCATGACTACATCCTTGTATGAAACTGCATCCTTGTATGAAACTGCGCAGCATCCCACGCAGTTGTGATTTTGGGGATCATGCCAGCACAGTATATGGGGCTGGCAGGCGGCTCGCCTTGCTTCCGAATAAGGCAAGCTGACGCTCATAGCGGAGCGTCCAGTAAAGAGGATGTAGCTGTTCTGTAAGTTATCAGTGTCTCGTAAATTTTTTTCAGTAGCTTTGTGGCGTAAGTTTTATCAAAGATTATTTTATTTGCAACATCAGTTTCTTGCAACAAATTATGGACACAAAAAAGGTCTGCCAGTTATTCTTCAGCTTGCTAATTCTAATGGCAGTTTTCAGGTTAAAAACTTTGTGTCCAAAAACCGGCATATTTCTCAGTCTCAATTGCTCGATCCAATTTATACAGGACACAGTATTCCTTCATCACACCACCTCACATTCTTCAACATACCTCAATATAGATTTTGTAATACTCGTTCTAAATTCATCGGGCAATTGATGACGTAAACAAACCTCATCTTTTACAGCCTCGTCTACAAATTTGTGAGCCATGCCAGTTAAGAACAAGGATTGTTCTGCCCTGTTTGGGTTGTCGCTTTCAATATAAGAAATCCCACAACCCAAATTTGCGGCATCAATGTGTGATTTGATGACATCGGGCAATGTCTCGTCAGGGCAGTTAATTCTTTCATTAACCATTTCAATGACATGTGCGATTGTGTCACACCAGTTTTCTACAAATTCTTTATCTGCCGAAAACCAGTCTGGTCTAGTCGCCCTAATTTCCTCGTCAAATGCTGGATCAAACTCAGGATGATTAGGATTTGTGTAATTCTCTAACGCTTCTGTAAGTTCTTCTTCTGTAAATATTGTTTCTTCTGACATTCCTGAACTCCTTTTTTCGATTTTGATTATTGGTCTTTTCTTCTAATGAATATTTTGCATCATTCAATACTCATGCCCAATTTCGTGTTCTAAAAATTCCGTGACATACTCAAAAACATCTGATCGACTTTCGGCGTAATACAAGTCTTCTTCGTAGAGTTCCATAAACCGTTCATACTGTTTCTGGTCTGGAACAATTGAGCCATACTCGAAAATTGAGTCTCTGTAATTCGGCTTCTATTGTTTCTTCGTTGTCTACTCCCATTAGTCCGCTCTCCTTTTGCATGTTTTGAATTTGGCAAATTGCATAACGGAGCCTTTGCCAGTGTTCGAGAGAAGTAGACCCACCTGTTATTATCAGATGCGTCATTCTCAATTAGTGTTTCTTCTTGAGTATTTTGTTGATACTCGGGTCGCAATACATAATGCGGCTCGTTCTCATCGCCTTGGAAGCGCAGCGACATTCACTGAATGCTTCTTTTGATGTGATTTAATACGAGTCAGTCGTATCGGCCACGATAACGGTGACTGAAATACAACCTGCTGTCCGTTACCGGACACAACACGATTCACAGTGAGGAGCGATAGGGGATACTGGAGTAGTCTCCGATATCCAAGTTGCTCAGAACTCGACTGCGTTATTAGCTCGTCGTGTCGTTAAGCCCAAGATAGCGCAGGTGCGTCGAATTGTCAAGAGATTTATTTTGCGTACATTCGTTGCTTGTCTTTTGCAACACGCCCAAACATCGTCATCTAATAATTGAAATGCCGTCAGATTGTCTTTCGAGAAACGACTGCCCATAGCAATCAGCTTGACTGAAATTGCTATGGGCAAAAACCGGTATTTTTGTTATCATTGCCGCACAATTACAGTGAATCTACAGCAACTTACCGCTCATCTACTGACGCTTTGCGTCCAATCATTTTGGACCTCTTCAGCGTCCCGCTGACCACCGACTTCGGCTCAGCTTTTTCCGATCACCTTAGCAGCACTGCCATGCGCTGTCATGATTGGAAATCCTAAAAAATATCGCCGAGTTTTGTCAGCAGATTACTACATAACAAAGACAACAATTGTGTGGAGGATTAGTGAGAGCATCAGCAGCAGAACGAAGAGAAGTCTTTGGATTATTCAATGTGTCAGAAGCCGCACGTCAACTCGGTGTTGGTATTCAGCGTCTTCACAGGGACATCAGGGCTGGCCGTGTGCAATCACCAAAGGTTCGTGTCGGGAGAAGATTCTACTTCGCCCGAAACGACCTGACAAACCTCTCCACGCTGTACAAGAAAGGACAAGCAGGATGAGTACAAAAACAAAGAGAGTGGAAGTGGAGATCACAGGCGAAGAAGTGATTTGCTCTGTTCGAAAAGTGATTCTGGAAGTGCCGGAAGACATGTCAAACGAGGATGTCGAATGTATTAACGTCGACCATTTCGGACAGGTCGAAGAACTAACCTCATGGGAAATCCTCGATTCAAGTGGCACCTATGCAGAAGGCTCCCCGACATTTATTGGTCTAGCTGGCGATGACGCAGAACCGGAATTGAGCGTTTTTCGGGATGATAGTGGCGAATTCCGTGTTCGAGGTCACGAGAAGTTACCGTTGTCTTGAAACTCAAAACCGCTAGCGACATGTGATCGCTGGCAGTCTTTGTTTCCACTTCGAAAAAGATTTGGCACCAAAGGCGAAATGAACATAAACAGCAGACATGAAATGAGCCGCCCAAACGAACAGGGCGGCTCAACAAAGGACACGCAACATGCCCATTCAATCATTACACAATAGTTATCGTAGCTACGATGAATTTTCTGAACTCGTTGATGGACTTTTTCCCGACATTTCAGACGACGACTCCCAGACTCCGACTTTCGGTCCAAAAATCGAAAGCATGGAAACAAACCTTAGAAGTGGGGAACATATAAAAACTTTTGGACCAAAAGTACGAACTACCCTATCATCTAATGTTTCAGTTGGCCGCAAGAAAGAACGGTCCATTTACACATGGCTGCGAAATCGCACTTCAGGGTTAGATTACGGCAAAGAAATCGCTGGCCGAAAGGGAAAGCATCCCATTCACATTAATACAAATGAAGAGGTGCTGGCGTTCTTTGATGATCTGAGAAAGGGGCGTCGTACATGGCTGAACAAGATCAAAAACCAAGACTTCATAGATCACCGGAAAAAGAAAGTGACGTTTTACTTTGCGGGCGATTCGAGGTCGAAAAATGACGAGACGCTCGTTCTCATCGACATTGACTGCAAGAAATTCGGCACTTTAGAGGGCGCAATGGCATTCGCCAACTTTCTTAAAGAACACTATTTTCCAAATCTGTATATCGAAATCTCCACTCACGGAAATGGAGCCCATGGCTATTTTGTTCTGTCGAAATACGGTTACGGGGCGACGGTTATTAACGATCTCCTGCTCCATCGTCTTCAAACATGGTTGCGACAGATCATGAACGAACAGAAATTTGACATTGAAAACGTGGAAATCAAAGGGACGCTGCCGGTCGTCGAATGGGGTGACGAAAAATACGAAGTCCTAACTTACAAATCCGGTACGCTGGCCAAGTTGCCACGGATCGAGACACCGGAACAGGAAGAGCAACTCCGCAACACGACTGTCCTAACAGTTAATGATCTCCAGAAGTTGCCGGTCATCGAAGAATCCAAAGTTAATAAGTCTACGAAAACCAGAAATACAGCGACAGCACACGTTGGCTCGATTTCCGGGAAGCACATCAGTCAGGATGAATTGGGACACCTCGATGGTCATTACTGGCAGGTGGCTGACTCCTTAATGGAAGTTCACGCCCTCAATACTTCGGGGAAGACTGTAGCCACCATTGAAGATGTGGCAATCTTTTTGATGTTGCTAAAGTTTTTTACGGAAAATATGAACGCTGATGGTTCACTTCCTGTAAATCGATGGTCGGAGATGTGGAAGTCAGTTTTTGAAGCGTGTGATATTAACCGTGCCTTTTGTCCGCAACGGTTCAAGGCGATCCGGGACCATTTGTCAGGTCTGGGTCTGCTGGACTGGCAGGACGAAAATTACCGTATCGGCTGGACTGACGAAGACGGCAAATACCACAAAGGCAAAGCCTGTAAATGGCGTGCCAGTAAGGAATTCATGACGAAGTTGGAAATACCTGTGGTGGCAGTCGTTAAGAAAGAAGGAAGAGGGAGAACATCCTTTATCCGAACTACACTCATCGAGTTCTTCAAATCTATCACTCAACTGGCATCAGAAGAGACCACCCGACCCGTTTTGTTCGATCCAGAGGCCTCTTTGAGACTCAACCCTGACGAAATCAACCACTTCATCAAACCATTCGAGCCTTTCACCAGTTTGGCGGCGTGATTTCAATAGGGAAGGTGCGCAGACAGGTGCCCATTTTCCTAACCCGCAAGAGAATTCGAACCAGCCCGCAGACTATTAGCAGACGATGCGCCTCTATAGCGCAAGCCCCTTTCATTCAATAGAACACGGAGATTTGCTTGTGTATCTGAATGGGTCGTTAACAATTAAAGTTGGACTGGCGATTTTCCCTGATTGCCAGCAACTTTTGTTATTACCATAACAAAACCGCAGATCACAGTAATAATGTATCCAAGCTACACCAGTCTGATCGAGTTGATCTTTGACGGTATATGACTTTGGAGTACCGGGGCTGCCAAGCAGCACCCGGTGTGATAAAGGTCCAGTATTATTTCTCATAAAATTCAGCATAAGATATCTGCTTACTTATACAGTGAGATATGTGAAGCACTATTTGGGCATTAAGAATTGTTGCCAGATCTCAATATCACCAATTTCGACCGGAGTATTTAAGTGTGCATATTCTCGGGCAGCATCCATTACAATATTAACAACGTCTTCTTTGCGCCTGTTGTTGACATAACAGATGAGAACAAATGCAGGGAGTACACCATACCGATTTTGGAAGGCAAGAATTTGTGTTAATACAAATTTATTAACCCCTAATTTTGAGACTCTGTCTAGTGTGTCTAAATGATGAACTATGTTGATGTCAAAATCATGATTTCCCTCCGACGTTTGTTCTCCAATTGCAACGCTAACGATGTATCTCGTGTGCTCATGCTCATAAGCACTTGAAATCATCGTTCCCACAGACTTTTCCAAATCAGTTTTCATGTTCTATTTCCTCCAATTCAAAAATAAGTTAATCACACAAACGCTCTTCCCGATCCAATCCGTAATACAAATTTTGTACTGGCGATCTTCCCTGATCGCCTCTTCATGACACTATTAACAGGCACAGAGATTAGTGGGATGCCTTGCGTCCTCTGCCGAATCTTGTGAGTTAGCCTCGACATCTGCTTTGATGATCGGTGGCCCGGCTGATCCCGGAATGATGTTCGGTCCAAATATGACGACAGTGACATCGACATACGCCGTCGTCTTTTTGCCGCATTGGGGAAAGCGAACATAATTGTGAATGAAACGCACTTCGCTAAAAGTGCAGTGTGATTTCCACCACCTGTAGTCCTTGTAAGCACTCGGAAGCAACATCACAGTGGTTGCGCCATTCTTAGATTCCTCGAAAGCCTTACTGACCCAATCACCGATTTCGAGTTTGCTGAACGGAGGATTGCACCAGACAGTGTGGCCCGCCCAGCTTTGTTTCAGTCCATCCGATTCGGGCGTGAAGAACTCACCACACTTGGCGTTTTCCGTTAATGCGGCAGCGTCCAGAGTGAAATGAAATTCCTGATCGAGATGATCGAACAACCATTGCGGTGTCTCATATTCGGGAGTGGAACCTTCATTTTTTATCTTGCGAATCCGGTTTGCGTACCACTTGGCGTGTTTCGCTCCTTTCTTGAGCACCGACTTTTGCTTCTCGTGATCACACTTTGATAACTCGGATGCCGCAGCAATCGACAGTTTATTGCTGTCCATTGCATTCACGAGTTCTGGGATGCCCTTTTCGATAACCTTCTTGGCACGGGCGTAACCGTCTTTGCCACCAAGATCGGCACGCTTTGCGGCTTCATCGACAGTCAGTTCATCTTCGATATTGCGAACTTGCTTTGAACGGCGGTCCCCACCGTGTTTGTGACTACGAAGAGCCTCCACGATGGCAACACGCTCGCTGACAGAGAAGTCCTTTCGCATCGTGTTTTCGGTGAACTGGCAGTGCAGGATCGATGGCACATCAATGATGCGAGCGGGAATAGTCTCAAGTATCATGACATCACGATATGCACGCAGACGACGTTCTCCGAAGATGAGTTTATTATCTGGCGTGATACCGATGGGTTGTAGGAGTCCGTTTTCTTCGATGGACAGAGCGAGATCTTCGATGTCACCCATATCTTTTCGGTGACGGTTCCCAATTTTGATGTCGCTGATTTTTACTTCTATAATTTGATTTTTCATTTTTACGTCCTTTGGAAAAGTGGAACTTGGAAAACTGAGCGCAGACCGGTGGCCTTGACTCAAACAGGGGTCTAAAAAAACAAGAGGAGAAAGATGTAGCCGCCTCGTATAACCGAATAGGTGAGATCAAGCAGGCCGTGTGTATTCGTCCTTTGCTTTGAAGAGTCGCTGACGTGCCGTGGCGACGAATTGATCGTCTTTTTCGATGCCGGTTACGTGATCCCAGCCCGCCGACAGTGCTCCGATCATTTCGGACCCGCTGCCCGAGAACGGAACTAACAGTCGGCGGGGTGTCTCACGCTTCGGCTGGATGATTAGACGAGCGAGATATTCACACAGGGCAAGCGGCTTGACCGTGGGATGGGCGTTTCCCTTGCGTTCCTTGCGGTTGGCCTTGGCACAGTAGAAAAACCGAGACGCACCACCTTCATCACCGTAGCCCTCCACAACATCCATTCGAGAACGGAATGCGTTAAGCGTCTTGCCGTTACCGACATTGCTACCAGCCTTTCGACGACGTGAACGACGGGAGCGAGAAGTTCCGTATTGTTCATCCAGCAACGCTGCGGCTCGTTCATTGAGGATGAGATTTGCGGGATGCCTACCCTTATCAGTACCGTCTGCAAGCATTGGAGATGGAGCCTGATGACTTCGCTTCGTGTAACATGTTGTCCCAATTCGACAGTCTCCGATGTTGAGCCCACCGCAGCCATAGTTCGTGACGTTCTTTACGAACGTGCCATCGACTGGCTTCATCGCCAGAATGATTGGCTCCCATGCTGGCTTCAACAACGTGTGGTAGTTGCCCCACCGTTCACCGAGAGTCTGGCCAATGTTTTTCCCTTTGGGGAATCCATCTCCGTAGAGCCAACAGAGCGTGTCTCGAATCTCCCAACCGGCATCTTCAATGTTGCACGCAAGGCGGTGAAAGGTCTTCGGGGCACCGAATACGAGAAGATAAGCACCCGGTTTGCAAAGCCGCAGCAGACCTTGAAACACAGTAGCAGGCGGGACACTTCCGTCCCAATTATGCCCCATGAAGTTGAGGCCATACGGTGGGTCACAGAAAACACCGTCGAACGTGACTGGTGGAAGCGTCGGCAACACATTGTAGATATCGCCGTGATGTATGGCCCAACTACGGTCAGTCGAGTGATGAGTAGTGATGCGATTTGAAATGCGTTTGTTGGTCATGGTGGTTCTCTTTCTTTTTTGAGAAATATGAAATGTGTGGATGTATCCCGACCCCTCCCTGCAAAGGGCCGGAAACTGGTTCTTGAAAATCTGAAAACGTGAAGTGTCAGAAGGTCATACCATTCGTGCAGTGGACGTGACTTCCTTGAGACGCTTGTAGAATGTGGATTTGCCGTGCGGCCATTCGGCCAACTGACTGTGGCGATCATTGGGAAATCTCTCTGTGAGTTCTTTGATGAGTTGTCGTTGAATTTCCTTGTCTTCATCCTTGGAAATAGCACGCACAGGTTCGGCAATCTGCTTTTGAAGACTGGACCGCACAAGGTCTTGCCATGAGGTCAAGGCATCACCCTGCTTGACTTGCCGGTAGTCCTGCCACGCCTTGGTCAGATGCCGCAGATCAAGGCGCTGGTCCATCTTCCGAGTTTCGGCAATCAAAAACTCCGCAACTTCGAGGCATTCATCCGGTGATAACTCTGGGTAGCCCTGAAGAGCCAAGTGCCGGATGAACACTGCGACTTCCTCATCGGTCGGCTCGTGTTCCAGCATCACGATCCGACTGCCCAAAGCTCGGGCCAACGGATCATGCCTTAATGGAATGTTGCTGATGGCAATGATCGACCCGGTGAACCAGATTCGTTCATCCCTGTCCTTGCTCTTGTAGGAAATGAGCCTCGCCTCGTCGGGCTGTCCATCGAGCGCAGCCAACAGAATCTGAAGTGCCTGCTCGTTTTTGAAGAGCGATGTGACGTCATCGAGGACGATGACGTGTTCGGGATGATCGGCAAGAAATTCGAACAACCCCATCGGCGTCATGCGGGCGTTCTTATTCACCCATGGTTTGTCGAGTAATTCCAACTCTTGTCGCACCGTGAACGTCTTGGACGTGCCGGGTCTTCCTACGATGTACACGCCGGTCTGGTATCCATTGGCAACAGACACTACTCGGTCTCGAATGAGTTGAAGCTTCGTTCCGAATTCTTGAATGACGGGTTCGGTGGCCGACAACGTATCGGCCCGCTGTTTAGGTTGGATTGCAGTCATATTCATTTCATGGTCCTCCAATTTGAAAAAATAGTTACAGGTTTGGTTCATTCAGATTCACTTGGCTTTTTCTGCGCACACCGGTAGCGCAGTTCTGTTGTCATGGAAAATTCCGTCGGCAGAGTTGTGAACGGCTACTTGCAGTTATTGATCACGCACGTTGTTGTCGTCCTACATTCAACGATACGCACGATTTTTTGCATTGTAAAGTTGGGGTCATAAGTGGCTTCATGATAATACTTTACGAGATGCGTTCAGCCACCGGCACAAAAGTTGTAACGGACTGAAATGCTACATCCACGACAGATTTTCGACGTTCAATATGCTATCGAGATCGTCTCGCATCCTCTGCGCCTGTTCTGTGGTGACAGCCACAATCTCTGAACGATAGCTGTTGGCAGGGTCCGGTCGGTACGTGATAAGCACAACAGACTTTTTCGTCGTTCTCACATTCGACATTTCTTTCGTGATCTTTCTCACAATAACATTGCCTGCCGTGATCGAGAGAATCTCAATTGTTCTGGCTTGCATATGCTTCGGCATAATCATTCTCCTTGAAAAGTAGTTAGCGGTTTTCGCTCTATTGTCGCAATGTTCGGTGACAACCTTACTGATAAACTCTTGTTACGACTGGGCACTGATGGCCTCTCCTTTTTGTTTTTTTGTTTCATGGACTTGTTTCTCCAAACTTGCGCAGACTTTTTACAAAGACCGAACGTGCCGAGTGTTCCCGCTCGGTGCGCAATCCGTGCGCACCCGGCACGCCGGTTACAAAAATTGTGTTTAAGAATTGCGGACCGTTAGAATTGGCTTACACAATCGGAAGCGGCGGCCCAGAGAATGGTCAGCCGACGAGAATGAGAGGACTCGATGTTGGCTGTTCCAGAGACGGAAGGTCGGCGAGCTTGAATGATTCGCCAACGAGTTCGATAAGTTCGTCTAAAGTCATGATGTCCTCCTCCACGGTTTCGAGTTGATGCTCGAAGGTTGATAGCTCGTCACCGTTAACTGATTCGGAGGGATCTTCGAAGTCAAGCAGATAATCACTACCATTGCAGAGGTCCTCAAAATGATCAACGATCAACTCGTCAGGGTCGTATTGCAGGAACTCGAAGCGAACGCATTCTAAGAAGCCAAGCAGATCAGCAAGTGTGCTTGTGAGATTATTAGATATCCATCGGCTATGGTTATCGCCAACCTGCTTTATATAAATCCCACGGACTCGGGCGGAATTCCAGTTATTTCCCACCAACAGGGTTGCAACCTTCTTCGATACGTAACCACGGACTTCGGTAGGACTGACATATTGCTGCGATTTGGCCCATCGTCGTACTTCAAATTCGCCGTAGTATTCGATCATTGCTGACAGTGGCAAAACGACGGCGTAGGTTTCGGGTCCGAGACACTTGACTGCGGACTCCACGCTTTTGCAGATGATGAGTTGCTCACAAACCCGAGGATCGAGTGCGGTTTTGCTGTAGATGCGTGGCGTTCTCGCCGGGTCGTCATAAGTAAGGAGTGACATTACTTCGTCGTCGATCCCACTAAAGACGACATAAAGCTCTCCCTTCTTCATCCGATCTGAAAGATTACGACGGACTTGTTTTGAAGTATGACGCTTCACAGTTTTCATCTTGCTCATTGATTGGTCTCCATAATGTGGTTTAAAATTTCGACCCGCCGACGGTGGCGAATCAGTAAAACGCATTGCCTGTTTCCGTATCCTGCAACTCTTTCCAGAAGGACAGATGCCGAGCCTCATTAACCTGCTCCAAACTCTGCGATTTGGGATGATGCCATCACGAATCCCAGTCGCACGAAATTGGGGCAATTGATATTTTTCTCGTCTGCTTGTCCGATCTGTTTTCCTTTGTTTTGGTCTCCGGGTTGCGTATTTGTTGGCGCACTTGCCGGTGTCCTACAGCTACTTAATCCACAACTTTTCAGCACTTGCTTTTCATTCGGCAACTTGCTACACAAGATGTTTGGACTACAATTAAATGTGCCAACTTAATCCACAATAGGAATGCCATGGCCCAAGACCCGGTACGTCAACGACGTAAGTTGTGTTTCGCTTCCAACGTGCGGTTGCTCATACGGACTGGCTCAACTCCAGCGGCACAGCTTGCTGAGTCTCTCGGCATTCCCGACCGGACGATCTGGCGGTGGCAGGAAGAGGGGGCGGCACATCCCGACAAGCGAACACGGATACGGCTCCAGCAGTTCTGTGACCATTTCGGCGTGACAGTAGATGACCTGTGGGATCGTGATCTGCCAGAGAAGGTCAATCAGCGTTGTACTGATGCAGACCATCTGGCCGAACGGGTGCGAGTGATCTTCAACCAGAGCAAATTTGAGATCAAAGGCCATCTCGCCACACTCATCCATCTCAATTACTTCTTGTTCGAGCAGCACCGGCTCAAACTACTGATCGAGCAGGACAACATGCGTGCGGAGGAGTACGAGCGAGATGCGGAGAAATTTCGCAAAGAGTTTCAGGATGAGAAGATGAACATGTACTTTCGGTTCGCAAAACCGTTTCGAAAAAGTGCCGATGATCGCAAAGCTGACCTTGCCGTAGTCGAGGCTGAGGTCCGCAAACTCATGGCCGAGATGAAGGAAGTAACAGCAAGAGAAATAGATACGGCGCAGTAGTCGAAGGGAGTTACGAGGAAGTATGGAAGTGGATGGAGAGGCAACGGTGCAGCTACCTGTTATCTCTCAACGGATTCGTTGGGGGCGAAGACCGTCGCCTCGCTGTCCCCAAGAATCTGTACGATGAAGAGTTGCAGATCGATGCGGGGATTGGCTCACTAAACACGAACAGCTTGTACTTGCGGATGCAGAACGGTGGTTGAAGATACTCTGTTCAAGATCGCAACTGCTACGTTGATTACTGATTCCACGTTTTGGAAATTGCAACAATTCGTGGGAAACTGGAATTCTGGAATCGGCAGAAGCACTAATCCCACTGGTTGAATAATCTCAAAAGCTCTACTGTTCATTCTCCACAGCCTCCCCTGTGAGCCTCTCTACTTCCGACAACTCCAGATTTAGCAAAAAGCCTGATCACAATTTGAATATATAATCAAAACGTAACTTGGGTTTAGCGAAAAAAAACAGGGGAATTCCTACACTGGAATTCCTCTGTTTTATTGTTATTCAGTGAGTCTTTAAGTATCTGTTTCTTTAGTCTTGTTCGAGGATAGAGCTTTACTCAATACCCTTGGCATTTGCTGGCCTGCCCAATTGCGTTTAATGATATTCTCTATTTGCTCATCGGAAAAATCTATTTCTTTTAAAAACAATGCGGCAAGAACAAATTGCATATACCGATTTATGTTAAATCGCAAATTTAAAGAAACTACATCGCTACTCGCTGATAGACAGTGAGCTTGATGATTTCGGATTTTGACTATCAATTCTTTTACTTCGTTTTTATTTTTCTTTGAATTGGCCAACCAAGTAAAAAGCTCAACTTGTTCATTAAACAATTCTTTTAGACGACTTTGTAAGTTAGGCTCATGAGAATGTTTTAATTTACCAGCTAACCATTTTTGATATTCTTCTGGGCATCTGGCAATAATAGATTCGACTTTGCTTTGATGTTCTTCGGTTGGCTCGGATGGATCAGGAAATCGATATCGATGAAACCCTTCAAGGCCTTGGGTTAATTCCATAAAGATTTGTTCTTGATATTTATTTTCATGTAATGATGCAAGATACAACCATATTGGCATCCCAATTAAATCAATTTTTTCAACCCATGCCTGAAAGTGTTTTTGTGGATGTTGTTCAATGTGTTTCCAATTGAACAACATATCATAAGTCCTGACAGGCTTTGCTAATTCATGTGAAACATTCGTTTTATAATAAACAGCAACAGGTTCAATTATACTTTGAAGACTCCCGTATGGGTGTTCCTTGGAGCATAAATGGATGTCAAATTCGTAAACTCGCTCTTGAGTTGCAAATTCAATAAATGAAACAATCTTACGCATATACTTTGAAAAAGTAACATCGTTCTTATCTTCAAAATCATGTAATCGTAAGGGTGAATCTACCGCTCGAATTATGATTGTTGCACGCTGATTGATAGAATATG
This sequence comes from Gimesia sp., assembly GCA_002706765.1. Classification (GTDB taxonomy): domain Bacteria; phylum Planctomycetota; class Planctomycetia; order Planctomycetales; family Planctomycetaceae; genus Gimesia. Next base: position 15,518 of record PAJV01000056.1, on the reverse strand, counting down.
AAGTCTGCGGTAAATTTATTCCGCTATTGGAATATGAATATTCAATCGTAGCGTTTATGTACTCGTCACGTATTATAATTACCGGTTTTGGATGCTTATAAGTGACGCTAAAACCGGCAATAGGATCATCATTTTCTTCGTGATATTCTACATCAAAAGATTTTACTATATGCCATTCTTCGAGATTGCTAATACCAAAAGATATGCTGTAAAACAAAGTGTCATCATAACTATTGCAGTGTTCTCCAGCTATCAACCATGACACAAGATAGGTTGAGTCGTTTCTAGTTATTGATGTAGGGTCTATTAAATTTATAGTCCTAGATCCATTCGAAGAATAATTTTTCAAAAGAGTATATTTTTTACCTTTTCGAGATTCCCCTAAAATAACCGGTATTTCAGAAAGGTCTTTTTCGGAAAGGAAAAACGCTCCTTCAATACTCAATCTAAAACCATTTGCTACACTGCCTGTTAGTGTGCCTCTGAATCTATTCGACGCATCAGAAGGCAACCACCATTCTGCATCGAACGACATTTCTTCGTGAACGCAATTAGATTTTTTCAAACCCGTCATTCATTGAGCCTTTGTTGAAGTTATGTACGCATTCTGCAATGTCAAAAGCTGTCGCATTATGCACTAGCTATTTACCTAAAAACTTGTAAGCTTGGTGGACAATCAGTCTCGTTGATATAGTCGAGAAAATACACGTACAGAATTGGAAAAGTAATGGCGATTGATAAATTACGGCTACTAAAGATCAGACTTGAAACGATGAAAAAAAGTTTGGATGACTATTCTGCTGGAGAGAAAGCTACACATATTACCCAAACGATGGCTACTAGGTTCAATGATACACTTTCTGAAATCGGGATTGCCTGCCCTGACATAAAAGACTTACTACCTTCTCGTATTACTTCATCACATCCCCAGTCACTTGTTGGAAAAGCAAATGCGACGTATATGGATTTAGGGATGTTTATTGATGAGATCATCGCTCTTGTCAGTGAAATTGAATCAGGAGAATAGAAGATGGATGAGCTAAATTCTCATTTTCTAAAAGCACGATTACAAGGTATTATCTCTAGCATCGAAAATGAAGATAGCAGAGCCAGAACAGAACGTATTAGTTGGTCGCTCGCTACGGACTTCAATAAAATACTAGAACAATTTTGTGAAGCATATCCAGATCATAAAGACTCTTTTCCGGGTGGAATTTCAGGTAGCCATGGTCGCAAATTGGGGGTTGCAGACGCATCGTTTCTTGATCTTCGTGTTAAGGCTGAACAAGTCGTGAAAGTCATTGAACTACTTACAGAGGGTGCATAAAGTCAAAATGAAGGATTGGGTAGAATTAGCAAAATTGACTTTTCGACCACGATATTCATTTTCGCTTTGGGTCGTATGTCTTCTAATACTTCTGTTCAAACTTCCTGAACAGCTTCGAGTTCAAGAGATACAAGATGAATATGGCTCATACGTTGGAGTTGCAGGACTTTTGTTCTTTGTTGTTTGGTTTGTTGAACTGATTATCTTTTGCTCGCAAAAGGTCTTTGAATATTTACAAAAGGTCAAAGATAGCCGGGAGTTAAAAACCACTATCGAAGGACTCAACCCTAAAGAAAAAGTTATCTTGGCAAAACACCTAGAAAAAGGGCACACGACTCTCAACTGGTCGCAAGATAAGCAGGAAATTGCATCTCTTGTCCATAAGGGCATACTTCAGAAGATTGAAAGCAGTTCCTCTTTCGGAGTTCCTCATACTGTTGATTTAACGGCGTGGCGGTATCTACAGAAAAATAAGATAAGCTTTCTTGAGGATGCAAGTGGATCAAATCCAAGTTTGGCTGAAGATCCCACCATTTAAGGAACTGCCTTGCTCGATTATAAGCATTGCGTGCGCTCCCATTGCAGAAATCTTCTTTTTTTAACTTTATCAGTCAGATGTATTTTCCCATTTTTCATGGCTGACAGTATCATCTGTTAATCTAATTATTCCAGTTTGTAAAGCAGCAGCGCCAAACAATTGATTCTCCAGATTGATTGTCGTTTGCATAACTGATCTAGCTTTTAGTTCATCCAATCTTTTTTGTAGATGCTTCTGCGTTTTCTTGTGATCAATTGGATAATCTCCATCAAATCCACCTGATGAAATGTATTTTGCTCTATGGCAATTACAGACAATCATTCTCCGATTTCCATTTTCAAATGTTAGTCTGATAAATGCTTGTCGCCAGTGTCCTGATTTCAAAACCAAGGCTTCAACACGTTTCACTAAATTCAAAAACACACTTCTAAACCGCCGTCTGTTGTCGTCTACATCGTCACCGTTTTGAATCAATTCAACTAATGACCTGCAATCATCACTAGTCGGCAATGAGCTATGTAATTTTTGTTGTATATCATCAATCAGATTTTGTGTTTCACGCTTTTGTTTTGTCAGTTTCGAAACCATTGGTAAAAATGGGTCTATCTCGTCAGGATCATCAGCATTTTCAATTTTGTTTTGCAATTTCAATATTTTTTCATCAATCTTGGCCAATTTGAGAGTTGCTGATTCTAACTCTTCGGAATGATCTTCTGATCCTTGAGGTAAGATGTCAGAGGCAGTGATTTTAGACATCAGCTTTAAAATTGATTCCTCAAACGGCGCATAAGGAAAAGCAACGTAATCAATTGTGTTATCTGATTTAGCTCGACTTGAAACAAGTTGTTTACCTGATCCACGAGAACCTTTATTGACAATAATCAATGATGAATCGTCTCTAACATCAGTAATCACACCACGAAACAGATTAGAAATATTTCCATTGCCGTTACCTACTCTGCCTTTGATTGAGGTTCGTTTATCTTCAATCTTTCTCTTGATCTTATAAAAGTCAGATTCTTTTATGATGGCTGGATAGTAATCTGTAATCGGTTCGCCAATCGATTGACGCTTTGATTGATCCTGATTTGATTTACCAAGATGAGGTTGATACTCACCGATTAGAGCACGAGAATTTAAAATCTTAATGATGCTTGATTGTCTCCAAAAATTAGCTTTCTGTTTCCCTCTGCCTAATGTCGGAATCTTTTCAGCATTTAACTCTCTGGCAATACTCGTTGTGCCATGACCATCAAGATACATTTTGATAATACGTTTGATTGTAGATGCGTGGTTATTGAAAACAAAAGTGTTGTCTTGTTTTTCAAGCCAGCCCGGAATGCGGGCAGTAATCTTGATTCCTTTTTCAAGTTTTGTTCTTTTGTTTTCCCATGCGGCAGTCAAACGGGCAGATTTAGTTGCCGACTCTTCATAAGCACGTGATAAAATCACAATCACAACAATCAATTTTACAGTGTCGTTAATGGATGAGGTGTTGAATCGCTCTTCAGGCTCAAGAGTAACAATAGTGATTCCTTTTGATAGCAAATCCATAAATTGTGTTAATGCAATACCGACTGTTTGCCTTGATAGTCGGTCTAGGCTTTCGACAATTAGTACAGAGCCTTTCTTTACTTTGCCATCATCAACTGCATCTATGAAGGCTTTCAGTTTTCCTCGTAATGCGTTATCACCTCGAAAAGCTGAAATGCCTTTATCCGTGAGTTTCAAGCTATCGTCTAAAAAGTATCCATTCCGTTCGCACCACTTTTCAGATAGTTCTTTCTGTCTTCTTAAACTGTCCCCTTTTAGCTGTTCGGGTCTGGAAAATCTGACATAAGAATAAGCGATTATTTTGCGTGCCATTTGAAATATCCCCTGTTTAATACTGCGAATAAAGTATTATAACGGAACTCTCCGCTAAAGGGTATATTGTCACCACCTGTTAATGATCGGTTCACCTGGAACTGGTAAGACGCTGCTGGCTTCGCGGATCAGTACGATTCTGCCTCGCCTGTCGCAGGAAGAAAGTCTGGAGACAACACGCATCTACAGCGCGATGGGCAGGCTGCCCAGTGATCAGTCACTGGTGATGCTTCGCCAGTTTCGCACGCCCCATCATACGATCAGTGAAGCAGGACTGGTGGGAGGGGGATCCACGCCCGCTCCCGGGGAAATCAGCCTGGCACACAATGGTCTCATGTTATGGGTACTTACAGTGTTGCTGTCAATGTGAAAAGCTCTTGAATCTGACAGAGGGTCTTACTTAGATTAGATCGATTAAGGATAGGAAGCAGGCACAGCCCACTCCCCATTCTGGGGAGTGGGCTTTTTTCGGTACACCATCTACAGGAGAGATCATGAAACCAGACTGTGATAAATGTACGACGAATAAGTATGTAAATAAAGTAGCTGCCAAGGGTGCCAATCCTCCAACGCAACTGGGGCAATCTTCAGGCTATGGCAAAACTCAATTTGAATGGCAATGCGGCAAGTGCCAGACTCGATGGCCTTTTGATCCAAAACCAAAAGCACCTCCAGCCCCACCAATTCAACAAGCAGACAACGAAGAGAAAGCTGAGGACAAAGATAGCGAAGATCAGGCATGAATTTCAATTAGCATGTTGGGAGAGATTTTATGACGCATCAGGTTAGCAAATGTTACACAAATGATAGTTTTGGCGGAAATCCAAATCTCGACCAAAAGATTTTAATCTTCGAAAATCGAGTGCTGTATTGGCATCTTGAAATTGCTGAATTGATCAACAATCACATGCTAGACGAAGACCAAGAAGGCACCTTATGGAATCATGCAGGCTTCGCATTGTTATCTTTGGTTTTTACATACTTTGAGATGATCGGACAGTATAGATCTGGGAAACCGGGAAGCCATCCAACAAAAATGTTTCGCAAAGGTATTACTTATGTGTACCCTGAAAAGAATTTTTCAAAAGACCAGTGTGGCAAAATTTATAATAGGGTCCGATGTGGGATGTATCACAATGCCTTTATCAAAAAAGGCACATTGATAGGACGCTATGATCAATCTATAGAAGTTGAAAATGGTGGAAATGTTAAAATAAATCCACATAGTTTATCAGTCGATGTAAATTCAAACTTCAAAGAATATATCAAACTACTCAAAGATGAGGACGAGACAGAATTACGAGCGAATTTTGAAAAGATGTACGATTTCTAAATCCCCGTTAAATTCTTAGCAGGCATAGCCCCACTCACTTTCAGTGAGTGGGGCTTGTTGCGTCTGGGGGCATCTCAGTTGGCTTTTCTTTGCCTCTGCCCTTGATTGAAGACAGCAAGCATTATTAAAAACACTGATGGGGGTATGCGAAGCGTAAGATAACGTCGGATGTCATCATCAATGTAGGGGAGCAGGGTTCTTAGCCTTATTCCACCATCGCAGGAAACTGTAATATCAATTTCTTCTACATTGAGTTCGACTGGATGGTTTTTCCCGTTTCTGCCATAAAAGCCATCATCATCATGCTTGTTGACTGACCGTATTGAGCAATGCAATTTCATTTCCATCTTCATCTCCTTTGTTATTGATTAAAAAGTTAGTTCATTTCAATCAAAAGTATCAGAGATGTAAGCAGAGTCAAGAAATAAAATTGACGTAACTCCTTGTGTGATATGATTTTACAAATGCAAATCAAATCACTTGTTTGGAATCAATTTTCTATTTGATTTCAAATAAGATAGAATCCACGCCTATGTGTTTTTTTTACTGATATCAAGGACGAATGAGAGATGTATGGTATTTTTGAATGCGATATCCCATATGCAGAAATAGATGCTAAGTTGCTTCCAGCAATTAGTGACTGTGGTGGAAGGATTATTCACAGGGAATATGCTTACCGGGAAAACGGTTCTGATCTTCCTAAAACAATCACAATTCAACGTGAACTAAAGCATGAATCTGAAAAAGAAAGCAGTGTCGATCCCGAGATTATAAAACTGCTTTTGGAAATGGATTTCAAAGAGTGATAGTGAAATTCAAAAAGCCCGCTCATTCTTAGCGGGCTTTTTTTCCTGAGCTTGTAATTTCTTTTTTGCGATGGTCTCTTTCAGAACGACTGCGGTTTATAGTCATGAAATAAAATGGCACTCGAAAACTTTGTAGCATGCTTCAATGATTTGCCACAGTACATTTCAATCAGCATTTTATATTATTTTTCGTACCTTCCTCACCATCGACTACTTCAAGCGGCTTAATTTGATTCGATCGAAGTGAAAAAGTTGTCGTTTAATCGAAATCGTATCCGGTGGACCTCGATGCAGACTATTTTGCATCACTATACCTGAATTTGGTCGCAGGGTTTGATATAGGGAGTTATGTATTCTTTCTTTCCTTATACCCTTCCCTACCCACTCCCTCGCACCTGCGGTGCTCAGTCGCCCGTTGTTTGAAGTCCCAGCCCTACGAACTCTTTTCTCAGAATGTTGATCCTGTATTATTGTTGGGAAGTTATCACCCTTCTCCCATCTCCATGATTTTCCGATCTGGTGGTTCTTGTCGAAGATTTTGACTACCCCGATCTTCTCCAAATGATTGCGGACAACTTGGAAGTAAGTCTGGTTCCAGCTTGGAGTATCTTCAATCAAATTCCAGATAGCCTTGATTCGATTGACTGGCAGCGCCTTGTTCTCCAAGTGATCTTCCAAGCAGAAAGCAATTACGCCAATGCACTGCTCGACAAATCGGGCTGGAACTCGAATCTCCTGAATTTCGGCGGTCATGTCGAATTGGTTGATTCTGCGACGGTGGCCAACAATTCCCTTAGGAAAATGACGGCGACACCAAAAACGAATACCAGGATCAAGTATGACCGACTGGTTCCCCTGGACCAGAGATGGATCAAATGTTTCTGCGATCTTGCCAAGGATGTCGGTAACACGCTGCCAACGATGTCCTTCATTATCAATCCAGTTGCCTGAATAAAGTCTATTTCGTTTCAGATGCTCCATAGCTTCTTCGACGGACGGTAATCTCTTATTAGTCAAGAAGAACGTTCTGGCAAACTCTAGTAGGGCAGTCCAGTTCCTCTTGAGCGCACAGGGCTCTTTCGAATCGTAATTGGCAGCACCAGTTACCGGCCTAACAGTAACGTTATTAGCAGGCTCGCTCCCCTGCGGGGAGCGAGCTTTGAGAATCTCGTACGATTCATCGATAAGCTCACACTCCAATGCAACTTCATCGGACAGTCCTGCGCATGAATAACTGAGTGCCGAGATCAATGTATCCTCGTCGAAGTTGTCTCCCTGGTAAATCCAGTTCAAAAAGTGCAGCACCGAGTAGCACCGGTGCTTTTCCCAGACCGTCTGTCCATAGAATCGCACATCTTTGATTTTACGGTTTACCCGAGGGAGCATGCCATGATCAGCGATCGTGATCTTGTCTCTTCTGAGAGGCAAGAAGACGGCTTTACAGTTGTCTGGAAAGACCTCGATATTGCCGTTGTGGCAAAGCCCACGTTCGATCAGGGCTCGCCGAATGTTGGAGGCGAGTGTCTGGGCATCCTGCATTCTGAAGCGATCACCCGCACGTTGGAACCCAAAGAACTTGGTTGAACCATTGTTCGGATTGACTTCAGCAAGCCATTTGACATGAGGAATTCTGCATAAATGACGCCCGATTTGGATAGCGATCTTCTGATGATGCTTGGAAGGAACCGATGCATCGTGTCGATCGAGGTCAACGGTGATAAAAGGCACCAACTTGGTTTCTGCATCAGCGACGATTCCTTTGCAATCACCGGTGACGTGGTCATTGAAAGGCTTCCAACGGGCATATTTCTTGCAAGTGTCAGGACAATGAAAGCGATACGGCTTGTCATCTGGAGAACGACCAATGCCATCTTCGCAGACGGGTAGCGAAAGATACTTCTTGCCGTGGCCTTGATAAAGCCAACGGGACAGAGCATATGTTGCCCTGGATTCTGTGAGCCGCTTCCCGTTTGCGTGCCATTTAATTGCTCTTAAAAATCGTGTACTTGGTCTGCCCATTAGTTCCTTCTCCTCATAGTATAGTAGCCTTCGCATTTAGAAAAAATGCCGACTTCATGAAGAGAAATATGAAATCCACGCTCTATCTATAATGTTCGTGTCTGCCCACGAACGTTCCGAAGCCCGCCAACGAAAGTTGGCGGGCTTTACTTATAGAGTGAGGGTGTTTTAGCTTTCAATTGAAGCGGATTATTGAAGCAGGCTTCAATAAAGTCAAAAAGTGGCCTTCACCCTGCTTGTAGCTTATACCTCGACAGTGGAACTCCTTGCTGTTAGCCAATTGCTTGCCATAATTGCATCGAATCCGTCAACAGCCAGGCCGCTTTGTGTTGGAAGGTCACTCGGTATTTTCTCTCCAAGCCAATTTGAATAGACTCCAAAACATTCAAGGCATTCGTACTTCTGAGAAACAGACGACATGCGTTGGATACGTAAGCTTGCGGTTTGGAAATTAGTCTGTCTGAGTCTAAGTCATCAAGTCCAGCAGTGACCAATACAATCACAACCTCTATTCCATTGCGAACTCTCAAGATTGTCTCAATATGATGAGGCGTCTCATTATATGCCTCTGTGAAATGATCTTTCAGGATTTCAATTGCCGTCAACAGCCAGATCTTTATTGTTGCTGGCGAAGTCCGTCTTGAGTTGCTCATAAGATATCGATATTATGCAATCCAGCATTGAGGCACAGCCAACAGCATGAAGCCAGAATGCTCCCGCAGCCCAAGCCGGATGCTTGGTCAAGCGGTAGAGCAATACTTCATCTAACAAGTGCCTCACATCCGAAAGGCATTCTCTCTTGTCTGGCTCTTGGAACTCTTTCCAAGGGCGTGTCACACTCTTTGATGACCTCTCTGTCGCCCGGCTGTTGCCAATTCTACATGGAGAATCTTGGTACGCAGAGAATGCCTTCATATAGAACAACATTTAAAACCCTCCATGCCCCAAGGCTTAGTGTCGATGGGCATGGAGGTGAACTGACGATTGAGAGCCCAAGTAAGCTGATCCAGAGACTCATCGACGAAAAGCTGGCAGTCTCATACGAGTGACCCAAAAACGCAGCTTCCACGGATGGAGGTCAGCGTGAACACGAGGCGGTAGACGGATTCACGCCGACGTTTGCCGAAAAGGTGTCCGACTTTGTCGGGAAGGCGTAGAGGAGAAATGAAATGAACCGAATAACAAAGAATGCTATAACCTACGAGGATGCATGTGAAGGCTACTTCAATTGGGCAAAAAACCAGGCAGAATGTACGAAACAACCGAGCGAGTCGTTGTCTGAGATTCACTATGGAATTTGGCACCTGGAGGACATCAACGGTCCACTGGCCGCTGTGACAACAGAGAAGGAAATTGTTCCAGTCAGCGAATTTTTCGCAGCCTATGAACGACTAGCCAAGGAAGGCAAGTGCGACTGCGCCGGTGGTATGGAGTATCGTCGTGTTTTGGCCGAATGGATCGAAAAGAAGCCCACTGACATGGACTCATTCATCGTGAGCAGGGCCAATGCCGGACCTCTTGACGCCACTACGGAGAGTGCCGTCCTGGAAGAGACACCGAAAGCTCCCTCGAAGAAGCTCAAGATAATTCTATTTGGCGAGGAAGTCACCAAGACCCACACCGAAGCAATTGTCGAACTCCCGACAGATGCCAGTAAGGAAGAGATTCTGGAACTCGGCGGAAGTGAACTGGAATCAATGCTATGGGACACGAGCGAGTGCGTTGAATGGATTCCTGGTGACATTCAAAGCCAGATCACTTTTGAAGAAGTTGTTGTAGAACCCTGCCTTGAAGATGAAGAACCCGATCTTTGTCTCGTACGTGACGAAGCCGGAGAACTGGTCTTGGAGAAACCGAAATAGCCTGCTTGTGGGTGCCTTGACCGATGGGTTGACCCCACTTGGGAGTTGCACTTTCACAGATTTTCAGAATACGTGGACATCGCTTTTGCTCAAGGCTACTTCGAGTGAGGGCTTGTCCAATCTGACGCTCACTAACCAGATATAATGTTCAAACTGCCAATTGAACTCGGATTCGATACGCCAAAGCACGAACTTTATTGATTAAAATTCAAGGTAAAAGTTCCAAAGCGTTCGGGTTCTCGACCAGCGTCTTCCCAGCCATAGGCGTAGTTACCGACGTGCCAGAGGCGGACTGTGGTGTCTGCTGCCATAATTCAGAACGCAGGCCCCAGAAACTCTCTCATGTGATAGCCTAAGACCGATTGACATATTTCTCTTCTAGCTGGAAGATAGTATCAGACAAGTTCTCTTCGATTCTTGTTTGACTGGGAGAAATCTGATATGGCTCAAGGTAAGCGGCAAGAGATGGTTGCCTCTACTGCTGGGGTGTTCTCATTTGTTGCTTTTTGTTTGATTATGCTTTGCGGATGCCATGAAGATAAGAAAGCCGTACCAGCACCCAAATCAGATTCCATATCAAATAAATCCGAGAAGGTGAAACAAGCGGAAAGACAGGAGTTTGAACGGTGCCGAAAAGCTGCCGAGCTAGGAGATGCCGTGGAACAAAACAATTTAGGATTGATGTATTCTCATGGAGAAGGTGTTGAGCAAGACAACACGCTAGCGGTAGTGTGGTTTCGAAAATCAGCTGAGCAGGGGAATGCCGTAGCACAGTTTAATTTAGGTATCATGTATCTAAATGGAGAAGGTGTTAAGCAAGATGATACTCAGGGGTATGAGTGGTTAAACAAATCCTATAGACAGTTAAAAAAACAAAACAAGCTTTGAAAATTTTGCCGGGGAGAAGTCCCTGTTGTGATTTGAATTATCTAAAGACAATGTGAAGTCTCTACAATTCTGTTTTGCCTCGATGTTTTAGTAGAAGAATGAGTTATGAAAACAACACGGGAACACGGTAAGTGGCAAGTTGTTGCTTTTTGTTTGATTGTGCTTAGCGGATGTCAAGATAATCAACAGCGTGATCAATCCGTCAAGCCAATACCCAAATCAGGTTCCATTAAATCCGAGCAGGTGAAACAAGAGGAACGACAGGAGTTTGAACGGTGCCTTAAAGCTGCTGAATCAGGGGATGCCGATGCACAATATAATTTAGGACTCATGTATGCTAAAGGAGAAGGTGTAAAGCAGGACCAAAAGCAAGCAGTAGAGTTATTTCGAAAAGCTGCTGAACAAGGAAATGAAAGTGCACAATACGATTTAGGATTCCTGTATGGTAAAGGAATAGGTGTCAATCAAGACCATAAAAAGGCAGTAGAGTGGTATCAAAAAGCTGCTGAACAGGGAAATGCTGCTGCACAAGTCACTGTAGGAGTCATGTATGCTTATGGAAAAGGGGTCAAACAAGACCATAAAAAGGCAGTAGAGTGGTTTCGCAAAGCTGCTGAACAGGGAATTGCCGAAGCACAGTATAATTTAGGAGTCATGTATCAAAAAGGAGAAGGGGTCAAGCAAGACCATAAAAAGGCGGTAGAGTGGTTTCACAAAGCTGCTGAACAGGGAAATACTGCTGCGCAATATAGTTTAGGAGTCATGTATGAAAATGGAGAAGGTGTCAAGCAAGATCATACGCAAGCGGAAGTATGGCTTCGTAAAGCTGCTGAACAGGGGAATAAACAAGCAAAATAAGCATTAAAAAATTTGGCAAAGACTATTTAAGAGCAGAGGATTCCAAAAAGATAAAGCCAATAACTTAAATTAACTCTATTTACGACGATTGCAAAGACGAAGACATTTTGAATTATTGTCGTCAGCAAAATGAGCATGTGAGTGGATGCTGGGCTGTTGATTTGCTTTAGGGTAAGGAATGATGAGATACTTAATCTTGGTTATTCACAACCCTCTCATACTGCTTACCACTCACCCGAAAATACAAAACAGAATCGACCTTCATTCGTTTCAGATTGTCAGTCAGATCATGCCCTCCCCCAAGAAGAATGACCGAAATCCCCTCCCCTTTCATTAAAAGCTTAACCATCTCATCTTCCCGCTTCTCCTCTGCATTTTTATCAATTCGAACCTTACCATCTTTACCAACAGGATTAGCTGCTTCAAAAGCTTCGGCATTTTCGAGAGGCAAAACAGATTCTAACATTCCAGAGATCTTCAACTGAGCGGCTGCCCCCATCTGTAAACAGTCCCGCCTGTACTGCTCTTTAAAGAATAGATCCAAAGCACCATCACCTTCTGGCATTTCAAATTCCCGAAGCGTTTTGATGAAGCTATTGAACGCACTCAGGTTCTTTTTCGAAAGCCCTTCCAGAAACACTGATCGAACTTTGTGTTTCTCGATCAAATATTTCAGGATCTGCTCCTGTTCATTCTGAATCGCTTCCACATCATCCAAGAATTGGCGATATCGCTTTTCAATTTCAGCTTCTGATAATTCACCATCTGATGAATCGGAAAGATCGGTGGCAAAATCCTCTTTGGAAATATAATGCCAATTCAGCAGATGGATGATGATTTGCTTTGGCTTGGTTTTGACCGGTGTAGATGTGACTGAGTGGACGCCAGGGAGCTTGCGGAGTTCGGAGATGAGCTTGGACTCATCACAGAATGAAAGAGAGGCTGCTAAGTGCAGGTATAGGATGATGGAGGCACAACGGTAACAAGCAGTCATGTTTGTAGTTTATCCCAAAAGGATAAGTCAGATAGAATAACAGCAATCTGTGTGCCTGCTACAGACGGCTGATTTATTATACTCCCTTCAATGTAAACATAAAGAAATAATGTCGAAATGATATGCAAAAGGCTAGTCGTCATTTTCTAAACGGGCGATATGGGCATCTATCTCCTCCACAGTTGAGAATACCGGACAATCCATTTTCTCTAAAAACGCAATGCATTTCTCAACCCGTTCATCATTATCATCCATCATTGAATAGGCTTTTCCGTCTGCCGCAAGATAGCAGATCAGTCCCCCTTGAATTGTTGGTGCTTTAAAAACGTAAAACTTGTCCAACTGTGCAAACTGCTCCAAAAATAATTTAGCCTCGACATTCGACACCAACTTCTCTGCATCCTCCAATGGATAATTCATATTTTTCTGTCGGAAGAACTCAAAGGCAACAGCATTTGCACCATAGAGGCTTTCTATCATGAATTCTCTGACGTTATCCCCACGGGCTAAATCTTCGGGAACAGCAATCTGAACTATCAGTAGTTGCTTGCTCTGGGAAAATGTTGCTTCTCATAGACCGTCCCAATCTGGGCATCCCATGCTTCCCGGCACATGAAATACAACATTCAATGCCGGACTACTTCCGAAAACAATATCACCATGAAGCTCTGAAAATGCCTTGGTTACAGCGATGATTGTCTGGTCAACTGGAGATCCTGATAGATCTGCTCCCTTCATGACCGTTCCAATTGAGATCATCATTGTACCTGCTGCATCGACCGCTGTTTTAGTAATCTGAACGTTAGTCTGATCAATGGTTTTGTCTGACAAATAGACTAAATACCTAGATGGTGCGAAATCTCGCAATCGGGTATTGCTGCCTCCAATTTCATTACTCCCGCTTTAGTGATTTTAGATCCGTACAAATTCAAATAAGTTAGTTTGGATAGCCCTTTGAGATGCTCAAGTCCTGCATCAGTGACGTTGGTGAACCGAAGGTACAATGTCGTTATATTCTTTAGATCTTCAAGATACACAAGTCCTGCGTCACTGAAATTATTGGTGCCAGAGAGGTACAATGTCGTCAGATTTGTCAGCCCTTTCAGATGCACAAGCCCTGCGTCATTGGCATTGGTGTTTTCAAGGTTCAATGTCGTCAGATTCGTGAACTCTTCAAGAATCACAAGTCCTGCATTACTGATCTTAGTGCGTGAAATGTCCAATGTGGTTAGCTTGGTCAGCCCTTTAAGATACACAAACCCTGCATCACTGACTTTGGTGTCTTTAAGGTTCAACATGGTCAGGTTGGTCAACCCTTTCAGATGCACAAGTCCTGCGTCACTGACTTTGGTGAAATCAAGGTTCAATGCCGTCAGATTGGTTCGCTCTTTAAGATGAATCAGTCCTGCGTCACTGATGTTGGTGCCGTAAAGGTTCAATGCGGTCAGATTTGTCAGCCCTTTAAGATGGACAAGTCCTGCGTCACTGACTTTGGTCTTTTCAAGGTTCAATGTCGTCAGATTTGGTAGCTCCTCAAGATGCACAAGTCCTGCGTCACTGACATTGGTGTCTTTAAGGTTCAATGTCGTCAGATTAGTCAGTCCTTTAAGATGCACAAGTAGCAGGTCGCTGACTTTGGTGCCTTCAAGATTCAATGTGGTCAGACTGGTCAGCCCTTTGAGATACACAATAAGATACAGAAGTCCTGCGTCACTGACATTGGTGTCTTTAAGGTCCAATGTCATCAGATTGGTCAGCCCTTTAAGATGTACAAGTCCTGCATTAGTGACTTTGGTGAACGCAAGGTTCAATGTCGTCAGTCTGGTCAGCTCTTTAAGATGCACAAGTCCTGCATCACTGACATTGGTGAACTCAAGATTCAATGTGGTCAGATTGGTCAGCCCTTTGAGATGCACAAGTCCTGCATCACTGATGTCGTCTAAATAAAAATCGACTTGAGTAACATTGCCCGTGTCATCAAGAGCAATTTCTCCCCCAAGTGCCTTGATCGCTTCGATTGCCTTGTTTTCAGAATCGATATCAGCTTCCGTCTTGGTGGCAGTTTCCGTGATGGCAGCAGGTTCATCCGTGTTTCCACACCCGCTACACAACAAAAGAAAAATGAATGTGTTGAAAATACCGAAATTGTTCAATGAGGTGAAAAGCTTCATAGAATATCATTCTTGTGAAATATGAGTTGCTCCGATCAAAGAAGCTTATACTTAATTCTGGACTTTAAACACCATAAAGGAATGAATCGAATTCAGAGTATAGCCGTCATCCCAGCGTCCACCGAGTGACTTCATCAAGTGAGACTGTCCATTCATTCCCTGCCGAAAATCTCTCTGAAAGCGTTGGTAAGATGTCAGCGACATTCTCTGGGAAATCATTTTCCGCAAATGAACGAACAGCTTGAGGGTTGCCCGTCCCTGCGAGAAACGTCACTTGAGAGCTTGAGAAATACGCCGCAAGGAATTGTACGTTGTCAGTCGAGTCATAATCAGCGGCGATCATGTCCCAATGGTCGCAGCCCTCTTGGTCAGGAAAAAGTGATACCTCATCGACTCTCGAAGCCAGATAGTCCACCAACCAGTTCTTCACATTTTCTATTGTGAGTCGGTTCGCTGACGATCCTTCACTGGCGATGTTGAGAAGTCGTTGTATGTTTTCCATCGGAGTCCTCGTATCTTACCATCGCTCAGGGTATGTCAAAAAGACTTTATCCTTTCTGTAAATATAATCTATTATTGCCGGTATTAGTATTTAATACTACTACAACTCCTCACCCACCACATGGTTTAACCGACAACAACGATCAATTCCCGTTCGTGGTGGTCGCTACCTTGATTTTTGTCCAAGTTTCTGGCTAGACTAAATTTCTGTGGTTGAGCAGCCTGAACCCGTTGTGTCAGACGCTCCAGAAAGACTTTTTTTATGAATCGGATTGAAGATGGCAGAAGGCACAATCAAGAGACTGACGGACAAAGGTTTTGGCTTTATCGACACAGGGAGCGGCAAGGACTTATT
>PAJV01000055.1 GCA_002706765.1 Gimesia sp. | reverse complement strand
CCCCAAAATAATCCACCATGAATAACCCCACATGCAACGAAACCACAGACCACAGAAAACGAACCCCAGTTCCACAGATCGAACACCAGAATGAACCCACAAAGACAACAAGTTTTCAATGTCCCCTCCCCGGGGCGCGTGCCACTGTCGGCTTGCCCGACAGTATGCGGACAACCAGCCCGCCATCTAATAAAACAGGGTGAGCCCGAATAAAATTCGGGCCGAGCACAGCGAGCAGGAGGTCACAGCTAATGCGTTCATTTCAGCATCAGGATTCCCATACAAATTCGGCACCGTCGGTCAAGCCGAGCGGTGGCACACGGCAACTTCAATATTAATCGTAATGTGTCCTGCAAAAACAGACGTCCTGGTGGCACCGTTGGCCTGCCCAACGGTGAAGGTATTAACGTCTCTTTACCCGTTTCACAAAGCATTATAAAAGAAGTCCCCCACTCCCCGCAGATGAAAATCCCGAACTACTGAAAGATCAAAAGCAGGATCAAAAAGGTGTGCTCGATATTCATCGTAGATCACCCCAGATCAGCCTCGTTTTTCCCGGTTCGCAAAAACCGCGGCTAACGCCGTTCGGCTAATTTTTGAGAAAGAATGGGTCAGCTCGAATGCAATCCGGGCCGAGCAGCAGGTCGCAGCTGCCATGTACAATCCGGAACCAAAGTTTCCACACCTGTTCGATCAGGCCGGACAAGTCGGGCACCTGCAAACATCCTTTAGTGCTTATCCCATTCACCCTGACATCTCTCAATCTGTGATACTCGATTCCAACGCTCCTGGAGACGCTGTAGCAAAACGGGAGACAGTCTAAAACAGTAATAAGTGGTAGCTTCACTTGATCACAACTGGTAAAGTGAGAGAGCAAAAATTCGCGGCAGGCTGATGCTGCTCAAGCTGGCATGAGGGTGTCCCCACACGTTCGATCACAGGGAGAAACAATGCATTTTGCAGCTGTATTCAAGCGGGAATTCTTTCTGATGCGTTTTATTATCTTCGCGGTTCTTGTCTGGCATACCTCGGAAGTGTGCTCTCTCGCCCAGGGTTATCCGCCCGGCGAAGCAGTCGAGCGGATGACGGTAGCTGCAGGATTTAAAGTGGAACTGGTCGCTGCAGAACCACTGGTCCGCCAGCCGGTGGCCATTGACTTTGATGACCAGGGGCGGCTCTGGGTGCTGCAGTACCTGCAGTATCCCAATCCCGCGGGACTGAAACGGGTCAAGGTCGATCGCTTCTCACGGACCACTTATGACCGGATTCCCGAGCCTCCGCCTGCTGGACCGAAAGGCGCGGATCGTCTGACGATCCTGGAAGATACCAACGGCGATGGTCAATTCGATCAAGCGAAAGATTTTATCAGCGATCTGAATATCGCGTCCGGCTTTGCCTTCGGACATGGCGGCATATTTGTGCTGCAGACGCCGTACCTGCTCTTCTATCCCGATCGCAACCGCGATGACATTCCCGACGGCGATCCTGAAGTGCTGCTGAAAGGGTTCGGCATGGAAGATACCAGTTCGGTCGCCAATTCACTGGTCTGGGGGCCCGATGGCTGGCTGTATGGAACACAGGGAACCAACATCACCGCGAACATCCGTGGCATTGAATTCGAACAGGGAGTCTGGCGTTATCATCCGGTGAGCAGGAAATTCGAACTGTTCATGGAAGGGGGCGGCAATATGTGGGGGCTGGATTTCGACCGGTATGGTCAACTTCTGGCGGGCACCAACTACGGCGGCTACCTGATGTTTCACGTAGTCCAGGGAGCCTACTATGCAAAATCGTTCGCCAAACATGGGGAGCTGCATAATCCGTTTGCGCTGGGCTACTTTCAGCATGTGCCTCACAAAAACTTTCAGGGGGGACACGTCACCGTGGGCGGCATTCTGTATCAGGGCGATCAGTTCCCCGCGCCCTATCGCAATAAGTATATCGCCGTCGATACCCTCGGACACGCGATTCGCTGGCATCACACATTACCGGATCAGTCCACGTTCCGCAGTGAAAATGGGGGCGTGCTTTTGCAGGCTAACGATACCTGGTTTGCCCCCAGCGATGCGATTCAGGGACCCGACGGTGCTGTCTACATCGCAGACTGGCACGATCAACGAACCGCACACCCCGACCCGGATGCCAGCTGGGATCGCAGCAACGGACGCGTGTTTCGCATCAGCCATCAGTCAGCTAAACCGGCCCCCCACATTGATCTCCACTCGCTTTCCAGCCGGGAACTGATCGACCAGTTGAGCAGCACGAATTCGTGGCAGGTCAGACGCGCACGCCGTATCCTGGCAGAGCGACGCGATACGCAAGTCATTGATCAACTCAGATCGCTGTCACAGAATCCGGACGATTCATCTCTCGCTTTGCAGGCGCTCTGGACGTTAAACGCGGTGGGTGCCTTTGATCAAAGTCGGGAAGGCAGTCTGCTCACACACCAGGATCCCCACATCAGGGCCTGGACGATTCGATTCATTGGTGATAACAATCTGGTTTCTCCAGAGAACTGGAAGAAACTGTTATCGATTGTCAAAACTGATGACAGCCCGACTGTCATCAGTCAACTGGCCAGTTCGGCTAAACGGCTTCCTGCAGAGCAGTGCATTACGCTGGTACGCACGTTATTGGATCGCAGTGAATTCAGAAACGATCCCCATATTCCCCTGCTACTCTGGTGGGCGCTGGAACGATATTCAATTTCCAGTCTGGAAGCGGTACTGCAAACGTTTTCGCGGCCGGAAGACTGGCAGAATCCTTTTCTGCGGGACGTGATCCTGGGACGCCTGATGCGGCGGTTTGCCGGTGAAGGCAGCGATGCCAGTCTGGCCGCCTGTGCCCGGTTGCTGGCCACGGCTCCTGAAGGATCCGAGCGCAGGCGGATGCTCAGCGAGTTGGATGCGGGCTTGAAAATGCTGGGCCGCGAACGCCTGCCCGGACTCCCCCTGGGACCAAAGTACGGCAGTATCGCCGCGATCAACCGTGTGCAGAAATCGGAGCAGGTCAAGCGGCTCAAAACGCTTCCCCCGGAACTCGCCGATCAGCTCGCCACGATCTGGAACGATAATACCACCGACGCTCTTATCATCCGCGTCGCCATACGGCTGGGAAACAAAGCCGCCCATGATCGCGCGCTGGCCCTGGTGGCGGACAGGAATCAAACGGAGAACACACGCCTGGAGATGCTGGCGGATCCTGCAGGAACTGGGTGAGTCAACAGAGTGTCGGGATACCGTATTGAAGCTGGTAAACGGTTCTGAAACGCCGGCCATTCAACTGGCGGCACTCAATCTGTTAAGCCGTTTTTCAGACGAACAGATCACGAAACGTCTGCTGGTGCAATATGCGAAGATGGATGCGCGACTGCGATCACAGACCCGTGATGTTTTACTGGGCCGCGCTGATTCTGCGTTCGCGTTTTTACAGGAAATCGAGCGCGGCACTTATCCACCGGACGAAGTCTCTGCTGGCCAGTTACGACAGGTTGCTTTTCACAACGATGAACGGCTGAATGCCATGGTGCGAAAGCACTGGGGCAACATTCGCGCCGGAACTCCAGAAGAAAAACTGGCGGAAATCAGGCGCATTTCCAATGACCTGCGTGCCGGTTCGGGAAATGTTGCTCACGGAAAACTGCTGTTCGAGCAACAGTGTGCCACCTGCCATAAGCTGTTTGACGATGGTAAAGAGATCGGGCCGGACCTCACCAAGGCCAATCGTCAGGACCAGAGTTATCTGCTGGTCAGCATTGTCGATCCCAACACGCAGATTCGCAAAGAGTACTTGAACTATGTCCTGGTCACCGTCAACGGACGCGTGCTGAATGGACTGCTGGTGGAAGAAAGCCCCGCAAGTGTCACGCTGCTCAATGCGAAAAATGAACGCACCACGGTCGGCAGAGAGGACATTGAGGAACTCAAAGCCTCTCCCGTCTCGCTGATGCCCGAAGACCTGCTGAAAAAACTGACACCTCAGCAGGTGCGTGATCTGTTCCAGTATTTACAGCAGAAATGATAGAGTCAAAGTATCAGGCGCTTCGGTTCAGACAGCTCACATCCTTCTAAGGTTACTCAGGGAAAAAAAAACGATGATACAGCTTCGAAATGTTTCCGGCTTGTGCCTCGCATTAATCTGGTTGTCCATTTGTCAGTCTGTTTCTGCCGACGAACCGGCGCGGGTGTATCAGAACCGGTTGAAACTGCTCAAGAATCCGGAGCCGCTGCTGGCAGACTATCCCGAGTTTGTTCAGCCGATTGAAGAAGTTCGCCGATTTGAAGCGCCGCTGCTGGTCGACGATGCAGGAGCCGACCTGAGTGTGCGTGCCTGGCGATTCTCGTACAATGCGCGGGGCATCATCGAGATGCCGAACCGGCTGCGCGCGGATAAGACCGCCGTGATTATGGTGCATCCCTGGGGAATTGACGATGGTCAGGGCTGGCGGACTCCCGAGCCGGCGGGGGTCTGTGATTTCTGTACTCCAACGAAAAATCATCTCGCCGCGCAGCATACGCGCACCGTGATAGACCCGTTCCTCAAGCGGATGCGTCCGCAGGTCTCGCTGGTGATGTATAGCCTGATTGCCCCCGTTGATCCCATTCGCAAAAAATTGTATCGCACGTTTGACTACCAGCCGACCGATGAAGAACGGGCGGAAGCAAAGAAGCAGTTGAAAGCCCGACTCGACAGCCTGCCTTACCAGGGAGAACCACTGATTGAGAAACTGACTCTCTCCCGTGATCGCCCCGTGATCGATTACTTCCGCCAGTTCCCTGGTCTGATGTCCGGTGATCAGTATAACGGCGCCGGATTCTGGAACGTGCCGGTCCCGGTGACCGCGGATGTCACCGTGCATAAAGACGATGTGCTGATTTTTGACCAGGAAGGGTATGAGCCTCTGAAGAAGTTCCTCAACAAGCACGGCATTCGACACATCCTGCTGACCGGATATGCCACCGATATGTGTTTCTGTAAAACGACCGCCGGATATGAGAACCTCTCGAAAGACTTCAATGTCTTCCTGGTGGGAGATGCCACGCTGGCTACGTTCCCCGCTAATTCAAGTCCGCGTTATGCCACCAACGCACACATTTCCTTTGCTTCCCTCAACCACCTGATCACACAGGTCTCGTGGATCAAGAAACTGGAGAAGTAGACAGTAGTGACAGAAGGAAGAATCCTGTTTACTGCAGGGGCGTCAGTCTTGGGGTGTATGGGTGTCAGTGTGCCTGGATTGCGTGGCCAGCCAGAGGGGGACGTGCAGATCCCAGTAGATAGCAGAACCGCGAAGTAAGAGGATGAGTGAGGAACAGGCGACCCCAATCAGGACGGCGTGTGTCGGGAGCCAAGTCAGCAGCATGACATACAGAATACAGCCGCAGGTGACAGGAATGGCATAGAGTTCGCGGCGTTTCAGCAGTGTCGGTTGTCCCGCGAGTACATCCCGCAGCAGGCCGCCGCCAATCGCCGTCAGTACTCCCAGCAGGATCGGCGCGATGGGCATGCCGAAGTCGAGCCACATCACTTTTTGTGCCGCCTGGATCGCAAACATCGAGACGCCCAGTGCGTCGAGGTAAAGCATCGTGCGGTGGATTTCCCTGCGGGTCAGTAGTCGTTCGGTGAGAAAAGCGACGAAACTGGCTGCGAGGGCGACCCAGATATAATTCAGGTCCGCCGCCCAGAAGACGGGCACTCCCAGGATCAAATCGCGGATCGTGCCACCACCGATGGCGGTGATCAGTCCCAGTACACAGGCACCGAAAAAATCGATGCCCCGCGGGGTCACCGCCAGCACACCAGTCACCGCAAAAGCGACCGTTCCCACCATTCCCAGCAGATATTGTAAGGTTGCTACACTCATTGATACCAATTCAGGCAGTCGTTTTCCAGGCCTCACCCACAAATCGCAGAGACCGCTTCATTTTGATTGTGTGCAGTTTGATGCCGGCATGCAATCCCGGCCGCGGATCTGCAGCGAAGTATTCGAAGCAGGTTCACTTCTCTCACGATTTTCTCAGCGGATTGACTTATGCGAGCCGTCGCAGGCGGGCAGTTTTTGAGAGAGGCCGCAGGTGCAGTCGTGGATGCCTTTGCCGTCGAGAATCTGCGGGATATATTTCTCAACCCTGGCTTCCCGTGTTTTCGATTGTTTCGCGGCGGAAAAATGCATCAGGTAGCCACGCTGTCGTCCGGGTGTTAAGGCCTCAAATGCGGTTTGCAGTGCAGGGCTTTCATCCAGCTTCTTTTGAAATTCGGCAGGGATCGGTTCGGCTTCTTTTTTGACGTCGACTTTCAAACCGGCTTTTTCAACTTCAATCGCCTCTGCAATGTAAGCTTTGAGGACCGGTTCCAGTTCGATGATTTCCTGCAGGCTGGTGAACCGCACCACGCGTCCTGCCTGTGTGTTCTCTCCCGGCTTTGTGAGAATGCCCAGGTCATCCTTGAGCAGGGCACCTTTGAAAAAACTGAGCACACAGTTGTCTTTGAAGGCACCAATTAAAGCGACGTTTTTTTTCTGAAACGTGTAACAGGGCGCCCGCCACTTCCATTCTTCGGTGAGCGGAGTGTCCAGCACGATGGCTCTCAGTGTCACCAGTTCTTCCTGCCACTGTCTGGCTTTGCTCAAATATTCATCGACGTCGGGATTCATGTTCCGAGTGATCCTCCAGAATCGAGGGCGTGTATTTCGAAGTTTCAGTTCTGTTTCGTTTTCTTTAAAGCTGCCTTGTCAAAACTCAGTCGAAGAACCCGCATTCCTGCAGATAAACGACGCTCTGTTTGACGCGGTTATGATGTTCTTCCAGGCTGGGGTCCGGTTCGCCGTCGATGCCTTCAATTTCCAGGCTGTAAGGTCCTTCAAAGTTGTGGTCTTCCAGGATGTAGCGAATCTGTAGAAAGTCGATGCCGCCCGCTTCGCCCAGCGTGGTGAAATGCCAGTCTTTGTACTTGCAGAACGAATCTTTCAGATGCACGTGCCTGACATGCTCGACGACTTCCCGCAAAGATTCCAGCACGTCTGCTTGTTGATTGTAGTAATCAATATTGCCCGTATCAAAGTTCAGTTTTAAATGCGGATGATCCAGGTCCTGCATGGTACGCAACATGCCGGCAGCGTTGACGCAGAGACCGGGGTGTGTTTCAAAGCAGTAAGTGATGCCTTGCTGGCCTGCATAATCGCCAATCTCGCGCAGATGCTGATAGAGCGTTTCCCGCTGTGCTTCGTTTTCCAGTTCCCCCGCGCCGCCGACGACCAGGCTGACACCCAGCTGGGATGCCAGATCCAGTTTCTGTTTTGTAATAGCAACAACGCCGGGATCCAGGGGGTTGCCGCTGGTGATGTTGCAACTGGAGAGCTGCACCTGGTGCCGATGCAGGAGTTCCTGCACGCGTTGAATGTCGTCTGCGGTAGATTCGTTCGTGAGCAGCGGGGTTTCCTTGAAGAAAGAAGCCACGCCATGATTTTTTATGTTCAGTTCAATATGCGAGAGACCGGCGTCGCGAATGTGTTCAATCGCGGCGATCGGGCCGAAGCGACCGTAGGAGTTTGTCAGGCAGGAGACGAGAGCGGTCATGCTTTCCACTTTCTATATTAGAGATCGGCGAACCGTTATTGCAGTACTGCTGTAAGAATGTTACTTTGAGCCAGCGACAAATTCAAAGCTATCTGGCCAAAGTCGTTGATCAGAGCTTTTTCCCAGGTAGAAACAGGCACGGGTTCTTACATGGATGAAATTCAGGCACAACTGAAAGCTGCGCTCGCTCACCATCAGGCGGGCGAACTGGATCAGGCTGCGACCATCTATCAGCATGTACTGGCTGCGAATGATCGTCAATGGGAAGCCCGCTATTATCTGGGAACGCTGCAACTGCAGCGCGGGGACCTGGATCAGAGTATCCGCACGTTTCTGCAGGTGGTTCAGCTGCAGCCGGAACTGCCGGACGTGTATAATAATCTGGGCGTGGCCTACCATGCCGCGGGCAAATGGCAGGAAGCGGGGCAGTCCTTTGAGCAGGCCCTTCGCCTGAACCCGCATTACGAGCGTGCTTTTTTTAACCTGGGCTCGCTATTTGAGAGCCGGGGTGCTTTCAGTGAAGCAGTGAAGTGTTATCAGAAAGCACACGATTTAAATACCGGCAACCCCGAAACGCATCACAAACTGGCAGACGCCCTCAAGTCCGCCGGAGAATGGAAGCGAGCCGAAGACATTTACCGGGAACTGCTGGTGGCGACGCCGGGTGACTTTGACCTGTCGATGAAACTGGCTTACGTGCTGGTACTACAGCGTCAGTACCAGGAAGCGATCATGCTGTACGAGTCGATGTTGAAAACCAACCCCGATCACTACCAGATTCTGGTCAGCCTGAGTTATGTGTATGAAGCCGTCGGAAACATTGATGCCGCGATTAAGGCGGCAGAGCGTTCGATTCAAGTCGCACCCACGCAGCCCGAGGGTTATAACAACCTGGGGAATGCGTTAAAGCTGCAGCATGACCTGGAGGGTGCCCGCGAAAACTTCAAAAAAGCGATCAGCCTGCGTCCCGATTTTGCGATGGCAGAATTCAACCTGGCGACAACGCGTCTGCTGCAGGGAGACCTGGCCGCAGGATGGGGAGGTTACGAACGCCGCACGGCCATTGATGCGAGCCCGCCACAGCAATATCCCGGTCAACAGTGGCAGGGAGAACCTTTGACGGGGAAATCGATCTGCCTGTGGTGCGAGCAGGGATTTGGCGACACGCTGCTGTTTCTTCGATTTGCGATCGAACTCAAACAACGGGGCGCTGAACGGGTACTGGTTTTGTGTCAGACGGAACTGGCAGACTTGCTGAAGCAGGTTCCTGAAATCGATCAGGTATTAATCGCCGGCGATCCCCAGCCCGATTGCGATTATCAGTGTGCCCTGTTGAGCGTGCCCCGTTATCTGAAAACCAGCCTGCAGACGATTCCCGCTTCGGTTCCGTTTCTCACTCCGCCTGCAGACCGGCAGGAGTACTGGTCCCGCGTGCTCTCTGAATTAGCGGGGATCAAAGTCGGTTTGAACTGGTGCGGCAACCAGAGCTTTCCGAAAAATGAGCTGCGTTCGATTTCGCTGGAGTCCTTTCTCCCGCTGGGCGAACTGGAAGGCATTCAGCTGATCAGCCTGCAGCAGGTCAACGGTCGCGAGCAGATCGAACCGCTGGAGAAGGAGTGGAATCTCTGGCAGCCGGGACTCGAGTATCGCGCCGAATCAGGCGATTTTTCTGAGACCGCCGCCTTGATGCAGAATCTGGATCTGGTGATCACCACCGATACTGCGGTGGCTCATCTGGCCGGGGCACTGGGGGTGCCTGTCTGGATTCTGGTCTCGCGTCTTCCCGAATGGCGCTGGCTGCTGGAACGCAGCGACAGCCCCTGGTATCCGACGGCGCGGCTGTTTCGCCAGGTGGAACTGGGAGACTGGCAGCCGGTCATTCAGGCGGTGAAAGCGGAGCTGGAACAGACGCTGTCTGAGAAGTCGCAGTGAAATAATTCCAGAATTCAAAATGGAGGGCAATTCCTCGTCTCTGCCTTTCCTGGAAGCGAATGCAGGCTCTAAGTTCAATCAGCGACAGCTTATGCGTGCTGGTCACATTCTGCCGTGTTTACGAAGGATTGCTCCGGTTCCAGCGATTATGCCGGTCTCGTTCTCAATGCGGCTGCGGACGGAATTTGACCCGCTTTTTATTGCGGGCTAAATTAGATTATCTCTCTCCCTGTCTAAAACCCCGTCAGCATTTTTGCAACGAATGCTTGTCTCCCATCCAATATTTCGTTTGATTATCGACAGACAATATCTGTCTGGCTTCAGTTTCATTACGTCTATTTAAGAGCAGA
Source organism: Gimesia sp. (assembly GCA_002706765.1). GTDB lineage: Bacteria > Planctomycetota > Planctomycetia > Planctomycetales > Planctomycetaceae > Gimesia. Next base: position 128,732 of record PAJV01000055.1, on the reverse strand, counting down.
TCCATGCGACAAGCCGTGCGAGCCTACCCGAGCGATGTGTTTCCGAAAGCGATTGATGAAGACGAAAATCCCGAATTCTACCAGGAGAAGCGGGCTGCTTTTTTCCGTGAGACGGCCCACGTGCCCTGCCTGCGGCGCATTCCGGAATTAAACAAACTGATCGATTCCGTCGTTGCCAGCTGGTATCTCGAGCCCTCTTCCATCAGCAGCCGCGAATGGCATCGCATCCCCTGCCAGCGATCACTGGGACTGGCTGCTTTCAATCCCCAGACCCGGCAACTCGAATCTGATCTGCAGATCGTCACAGGTCGCAATATTTCGGTGCGGGGAATCTCGTTCACTCATCCGAGCCACATTTATTCACGGGAAGTTGCAGTGACTTTTGACCTGGATCAGCCAGTGCAGGAATTTCTCGTCGTGCGTCTGGCCTGGAGTCGATTCTCGAAAAAACGGAAGTTTCAGAGCGGCGGTCTGTTTCTGTCCCAGATTGAAATCAACGCGGAATGAACAGATTCCTGCAGGCGGATCTCAGTTCCACTGAGCCAGTTCGGCGTGCACTTTCTGCAGCATCAGCTTGATATCCAGTTGCTCCGATTCGGGACAGCTTTTCAGGCAGCTGGTCAGCAGGTCGGCTGCGAGCCCCAGTTTTTTCGTTTTGAAGCTGAGTGCCGCCAGGTCCTTGCGGTGCGCGTTGGAAAGCGGATTCAAAGCACACAGTCGGCGTTGCACGTTCCAGGCTCTCTGAAAATCTTCGCGCTCTTCGTGAATCCGTTTGAGATTCATCAGCATACGAATAATGATTTCCCGATGCGTGGCCGGCTTTAACAGCCGCAGCAGGACATCGCGTGAAAAATCACCCAGTTCCGCCAGGTGGATGATGCATTCTTTCTCGTTATAGATTCTTCCACTCGAGTACGGATCAATAAACAGCGGCCCCGACTGTGATTCGTATCGCACCAGGAACTGCATGGGGGCGGCAACTCCCTGGATGTCGATCCCCAGTTCATTTCCGACGGCCATATAAATCAGGGAGAGCGCAATCGGCAGACCCTGCCTGGTTTCGATCACATGATTCAGATAACTGCCTTCCGGCTGATGGTAACAGATCGTATTTCCCGCCAGCCCATGCTGCTTGGCCAGGCAGTCGACAAAGCATTTGATCAAAGTCTCATCGTCATTCGCCAGCGCCACTTTCCCGGAGAGTTCACAGGCTCTCTGACGGATCCAGATCTGCACCTGTTCAAACTGCAGATCGGGCTGATCATCGCGGGCCAGTTCCAGCGCAGCGGTCGTCAGATCGATCTGTTTGTCATGCAACAGGAGTTTGGAAAATTCCCGGTCCTGTTTAAACTGGAATATTTGTGAAATGTCCATCAAAGACAAGCTTGGTACTGGAGTGACTGGGGATGAAATTTGCAGGAGGGTATACAATTTGAAAGGCACGTCGCGCCATTCAATATTTGTACCTGAAGATCGGCCCGGGTATCAATGCCAGTATTTTACACAATGCGCAAAAGCATGATTCTTTGTAAAAAACACAACAGGAGGGAACCCGGCCAAAGCGGATCTTATCACAGTCAGTCATCTCCGGTCAAATCGGTTTGAAATAAACGAGTTCCGGTCAGCCGCTTAGACGGTGTCCCGTTTTACTGTCGCGTCTTCAAGGCCATTTGAGCCGGGCATAATAGATTGTGAAACGCGAAGGTTAAATGTGATGCGCTTAGATTGACGCTGGCAGAGGGAGTCGACAAAATGGGCGAATCCCTGGTATGTCAGATTAACATTGTTTGAGAGAGAGTCTGGTAAGTTTAATGCAATTTTTGCCTGTAGAAGAGCAGTTGGCAGTTCTGCGACGTGGTGTGGAAAAGATCGTTCCCGAACAGGAACTGGCCGAAAAGTTAAAATGGAGCCGGGAAACGGGAACGCCGCTGCGGGTGAAATATGGAATCGACCCCACCGGCATCAATCTGCACCTCGGGCACACCGTTCCCATGCGGAAGATGCGCCAGTTCCAGGAGTTGGGGCATCAGGCCGTTATCATCATCGGCAACTATACCGCTCTGGTGGGGGACCCCAGCGGTCGCGATGAGACCCGCGCCCGCCTGACAGCAGATCAGGTGGAAGCGAACGCCGTCGATTACCTGAATCAGGTCGGTAAAGTCATCGATCTGGAGAATGCGGAAGTCGTGCGCAACGGCGACTGGTTCAGCAAAATGAACTTCGCGGATATCCTCGAACTCTGCAGCAAAGTCACCGTCGCCCAACTGCTGACCCGCGATGATTTCTCAAAGCGATACCGCGAAGAAGCCGCCATTTATCTGCACGAATGCCTGTACCCGATCATGCAGGCCTGGGATTCGGTAGAGATCAAGGCCGACATTGAACTGGGGGGCACCGAACAGCTGTATTCTTTCATGCTGGCCCGCGATCTGCAGAAGGACCAGGGACTGCGACAGCAGGTGAGTGTGATGTCACCCATCCTGGTGGGCACGGACGGCGTGCGCCGCATGGGCAAAAGTCTGGGCAACTATATCGGCATCAGCGAATCGCCTTACGAGATGATGAAAAAATTCATGCAGCTCTCTGATGACAGTATGCAGATGTTTTTTGAGCTGCTGACCGATTTTCCTCTCGACGAAGTGCAGCGCATTCTGGCGGGCCACCCCAAAGACGCCAAGGTCACACTCGCCAAAACGATTATCACCGAATATCACGATGCCGCGGCTGCAGAGGAATCCGCCGATCGCTGGCAGCGGGAGATTGGATCGGGGGGAATGCCTGAAGACATTCCCGTCGTAACGATTTCCCAATCCGATTTAAATGAAGATGGAACATTGCCGGCTGCGAATTTGCTTAAGCAACTGGGCCTGTGTGCTTCCACCAGCGATGCCCGGCGTTCGATACAGCAGGGGGGCGCAAAAATGGGTGAAGAAAAACAGAAGATCGAAACCCATGATCAGGCGATTAGAGTGGAATCGGGTCTGTTACTCTGGGTCGGCAAGAAACGGTTCTGCCAGGTGGAACTGGTTGATTGACCTGCGAAGCTGGGGAAAACTTTCACCTTTTGCGGTCAATCAGGGGAAATGATTCCGCGCGGATTGCATTCATAAGAAATTCTTCGTAAAACGATAATTGAAATGTGAATTCCGCGATTTACGTTTTCCCGTTCACAGCGAATGAAGTGAACGGAGACGACTCATTTTTGAACGAAATACAGAAAGCAACAGTAATGGCAACAGGTTTTGGAATTGTCGGCTGTGGCATGATTTCGAATTTTCATGCAAAGGCACTGGAAGAGATTCGCGGTGCCACGCTGGTCGCCTGCTATGATCGATTTGCAGCATCAGCAGATAAATTTGCAGAAGCGAATGGTTGCACCGCCTATCATGATTTGGATGAAATGCTGGCAGATCCCGAAGTGGATGTTGTCACCATCTGCACTCCCAGCGGGGCCCACATGGATCCCGCCGTCGCCGCTGCCAAAGCAGGCAAGCATGTTGTGGTGGAAAAACCACTGGAAATCACGCTCAAACGCTGTGATGCGATTATCGACGCCTGCAAAAAGAACAAGGTTCAGCTGGCGACCATCATGCCTTCCCGCTTCGGTGCCGCCAATCAGGAACTGAAAAAAGCGATCGACAAAGGCCGCTTCGGCAAACTGACTTTAGGCGATACCTATGTCAAATGGTGGCGCACACAGGAATATTACGATTCCGGCGGATGGCGTGGAACCTGGGAAATGGATGGCGGCGGTGCCTACATGAATCAGGCGATTCATAACGTCGACCTGCTGTTCTGGTTCATGGGCGAAGTCGCCGACGTGAACGGCATGACCGGTACCCTGGCTCACAAGCGGATCGAAGTTGAAGATACCGGCGTTGCCACCATTCGATTCAAAAACGGTGCCCTGGGTGTGATTGAAGCAACCACCAGCGTCTTTCCCGGCCTGCTCAAGAAAACCGAAATCTCTGGCACCAAGGGAACCGTGATTATCGAGCAGGACGATGTACTGCACTGGGAGTTCGCCAAAGAAAACGCCCGCGATGAAAAGATCCGCACCGAACTGGCAAAGAAGAGCGGCAACACAGGCGGTGCCAGTGACCCTTCTGCGATCTCTTATGCCGGTCACATGGAACAGCTGAAAGACTTCATCAAGTCGATCAAAACCGGCAAGAAGCCGTTTGTCGATGGAAACGATGGTCGCAAGAGTGTGGAAATCATTCTGGCGATCTACCAGTCTTCCTGGACCGGAAAACAGGTATCGCTGCCTCTGAAACGCGATCCTAAAATTCCGAAAGCAAAATAAAACGGAACGGATGCCAATTGGAAGCAGGACGGGTTAAGGAGAGCCCGTCCTGCTTTTTTATTATATCAATCGTAGTTTCACCCGATGTTCGCTTCTGGTAAGCGGATCTTTGCCTGTGCCCTGACATTCTTCTCTCTCATATTTGGGTGGGCCCGGATGCAATCCGGGCCGAGCGCAGCGAGCAGGAAACTGACAGTGTGACGTTCCTGAAAGTGAACCTCGGTTTGCTCATTGAAGTGTCATGGTGTGAGGTAGGAGAGCATCTCGTCAGTTCATCAATTTGCCCTGACAGTTTCCCGTTGTCTTCGACAACCCCGGATTACATCCGGGCCCACCCATTATGTTTTTCTTTCGTTTGGTTTCGTGGTAGAAAAAAAGGATGGTTTCAGCAGTTCCCAGTGTGGTATGAACCGTGTTCGAATCTCACCACGCGGGATTTATTATTCTGTTTCGTATGCCTGCTCATCGCGTTTCTGCTGGCGATACACGTGCATGATATACATGAAGCACATGAAGTCGTACATGGTATGTGTCGTGACCGGGATCAGCAGATTCTGTGGAGTAAAGAGAATCAGCAGCAGGCTCATGTAGACGCCCATCAGTGTTGCCACAATGACATACAGCCGCGTGATCGAATGTAAAACGCCAAACAGAATGTTGGTGAAGATGATCGCAGCGATCACGCCGTATTGCGTCGCCCAGGATTGCAGCACGCCGCGAAACAGCATCTCTTCACCCAGGCCAATAAAGATGCAGAGGATGAACAGTTCCCAGACTTTACCGTGTTCCACGCGAGGCCCCAGTTCATCAAGCAGGAACTGCTGGATCTGCTGAAATCCTTTGATCGGCAGACGGGCCGTACAGAAAAAAAACAGGTACAGGGGCAGTGCCGCGACGATTCCAATCAGCAGGTCGGTCCAGTTCCAGGTGAGGTTGGCAAGCGGGCTCACACCCAGTCCCCAGCCGACACCAAAGGCAATCACAATAATGCCAATCGAAATCAGAGAGCCACCCAGGATGAATGATTGCTGATCTTGCGCAGTCGTCTCTTCTAAATTTTCTTCTTCATCCCAATCGCTCATAGATCGTTCGTTCACTCTCTCGGTTTCAGGTTTTCAGTGGGATTATAGCACTGCGAATCCCAAATCCAAATGCTGGTGAGTTCGCAGAACCGCCAGGTTTACCTGTCTTTACAGTGTGGTCACCGTTTCGAAACTGCGTATTGCAGAAACTCACCATCTCGAATACATTTTCCCAATCTTAACAGGAAGTTTTGTGAATAGCAGGCGACTCAATAATGGTTTGTTGAGTTTCGATCTTGATTCTGTTCAGCCCCCTTATTCTTTTTAATAAGAAGCGGTAGTGCAAGGATGCTGCACCGTTTACGTCAATGGCTCTGTCCTGATTTGGCGATCGATCTGGGAACGGCGAATACCATCGTCGCGATCCAGGGCGAGGGCATTGCGCTGGATGAACCGTCGGTCGTGGCGCTGCATAAAGGCAGCCGCAAAATCCTGGGCAAAGGAACCGCCGTCGGCAAACTGGCCAAGCAGATGCTGGGCCGCACCCCCGATAGTATCATCGCCGTCCGTCCGCTCAAAGAAGGCGTGATCACCGACTTTGAACTGTGCGAGGCGATGCTCCGCTATTTCATCCACAAGGCCCGTCATCATTCGCGTGGTCTGCGACCCCGGGTTGTCATTGCGGTCCCCGGTAGTATCACGCCTGTAGAAAAACGCGCCGTGTTCAACAGTGCCGAGCGGGCCGGCGCCGGTCGTGTTTACCTGATTGAAGAATCCAAGGCGGCAGGCATCGGTGCCGGACTGCCGATCTCAGAACCGATGGCGAGCATGGTCTGTGACATCGGCGGAGGGACCACGGAAGTCGCCATCATGAGTATGGGCGATACCGTCGTCAGTAATTCCGTGCGTATTGGCGGCGATCGCTGTGATGATGCCATCGTCGAGTACATGAAGCAGCATTTCTCAATGCGGATCGGCGTACAGACTGCTGAGGAGCTGAAGCTGGAACTGGGCAGCGCCTATCCACTGGAACAGGAACTGACGGGCGAAGTCAAAGGCCTGGACATCATCAGCAGCATTCCCCGTAAAGCAATCGTAACCAGCGAAGAGCTGCGCGACGCATTACACGGACCACTGGAATCCATTCTCAACTGCTGCAAACAAACCATCGAACAGTGTAAGCCGGAACTGGTGGCGGACCTGGCTGATAACGGTCTGGTACTCACGGGCGGCGGGGCACTGCTTCGCGGTCTGGCTTATTACATGAGCGAACAACTGGGGATTCCGGTCCGCGTGGATGAGGATCCGCTCCGGACCGTGGCGCGGGGCACCGCGATTTGCCTGGAACATCTCAGCCAGTGGCGGCATGCCTTTGATAACGGCGATGGCGATTTTTAAGGGACGGGCCAGAAATCATGAAACGCGAAACGCGGTTTTCGGAAATCAAACTGGTCCTGCTGGCGCTGCTGGTTGCAGGCAGCCTGTATGCGATGCCGTCTGCTTATTCGAGCCGCCTGTATAATCTGATACGCGATGCAGCCAGACCCGGTTTGACACTGGTACAGCAGATCAAGGTCTGGGAATCGACCGTGGCAAAGCCGGATGCACCCGATCCGCGCGTGGAGCAGCTGGAGCGCCAGTTAACTGAAACGAAGCAGGCCAACCGCAGGCTGGAACTGCAGTCGCTGCAGACAGCCGAAGAATTACATCGTCTCAAACAGACCGGAGTTCCCAACTATCAGACAGAGTCCAGTGATCGACTGCTGGTTCCCGATCTGCTCGAAGCGCAGCTTCTGGGCGAGTCGGCGATCTCACTGTTAAGGGAAGGGCAGTTACTCAACCAGGGGCGCGAGCAGGGAGTCTTTGAATCGTCGTTCGTTCTCGAATCTGATTTCCCCCTCATCGATCAGGGGGCAGCACAGGGAATCAAAACCGGATTTGCCTTGTATGCGGGGCAAGCGGTGATCGGAAAAATCGATGAAGTCGGCAGCTGGACCAGCAGCCTGATTCCCATCACTTCGGTCAAGTACCGTGGCTCCGCCCGCATTGCCCGCCGCACAGAGCAGGGGCTGCAACTCGGAACCGATGGAATCCTGGTCGGCCTGGGTGAAGGCAGATGTGAACTGCTGCAGATTCCGCCCACCGAATCGATTCAAGTCGGGCAGGACGTCTATACGGGAGAAGTCGATCGCGAACTCCCGTTGAGTATGCAGTCCACGCTCGGGCAGCCCATGTATTACGGCCGCATCATTGAAGCGGAACTGCCCCGAGGCGCGCCTTACTGGAAAATTATCATAGAGCCGGCTGTTCAAATATCTGATGTCAAACAGGTCAGTGTGCTGCGACAGATTATCAATCCGCGACGGGTGCTGGCAAACTGAAAGGGCCCCGATTCATGAAACTTTTCAGTCTGATGTTACTGGGATATGTCTGTCTGATTGCACAGATCAGTGTGGTACCGGATCTGAGTCCCGAGGGGTTCCGCCCCAACCTGATCGTGATGGTGACAGGCCTGACGCTGTTCTGGCTTCGCGATTCGCGTGTCATCCTCTGTGGACTGCTGGCGGGCATGGTCTGTGAAACCTTTGACTCCGCGATTCCCGGCACCGGGGCAATGCTGCTCTCAATGCTGATCTGGCTTGCCTGGCGGGTACAGATTCATTTTCAACTCCGCTCACTCTTCAGTCGCTTTGTGATGCTGGCGTTTCTCGCATTTCTGTTTGACAGCCTGTTCCATGTATTAAATCGTCTGGAAGCGGGCGCGAACCTGATTGCGGAGCTGACGCTGCTGCTCCCTCAATCAGCGGGAAACAGTCTGGCGACTGCAACGGTCGGCCTGATCCTGCTGATCGTTTTCAAACTGATGCCCTTTCAACTTCAAGCTTCTACAAGTAATCCTGCCCGTTATAGTCCTCAATATTATCAGTAAATTTGATCTTCATGCGTAATCGTCCCGGCAGTAACCATCCGAATTCAGAAAGCGATGCAGGCGGCAATCCGTTTCAGGTGGATCGTCTGCCCGGGCTGCGGGTCTGTCTGCTCGGGCTGTTTCTGCTGGCGCCGTTGCTGGCAGTGAGCGGACGGTTGCTGTTCATCCAGATGATGAACGCGGAGCATTTTTATTCGCAGTTTGGAAAGACAACCGAATCCTTTGAGACGATCCCCAGTCGCGACGGACGCATTGTTTCCATCGACGGACGCGTGCTGGCGATGGATGTCGAACGCTTCGATTTGCAGGTGCATTACCGCTGGCTGGAAGAGCCGCCCAATGAACGCTGGTTAAAACAGCAGGCACTGACGCTGTTGAAACCCGTCGAGCGGCGACAGAAAGAAAAAGTCGAGGCGGCCCGCGAAAAAGTACTCGCACGGCGTCAACAGTTGTGGGAAGAACTGGCACTGGTCATGCAGGTCCCGCAACAGGAATTGCTGACTTCCGGTAATGAAGTTCAAAGACGGGTGGAAAATATCATCGAGAGTGTGAATGAAAGAGCCGAGCAAAAGCGATTAGAGTCGCAGCCGGTTGAAGTCGCCGATAAATCGACTGAGACCGATTCCGCCGACTATCCACGTGCGTTCTGGAAACTGCTGAAAGAAACATTAACCCGGCCACCGCGACGCCCGCACCGAGAACGGATTGTGGTTCGTGAGGAACTCGATTATCACACCATCAAATCCGAGATTCCGCGTGAAATTGCACTGGCGATCTCCGCCCATCCGGAACACTTTCCCGGAGTGAATATCGAGGTGGCCACCCTCCGCGAATATCCTCAGAAAACGATCGCCCCGCATGAACTGGGAATTCGACATCGCATTGATGAGAAAACCCTGGCCGCCCGACAGGAAAGGTTCCCCCAGGGAGATCCGCTCGATTACCAGGAAGGGGACCGCATCGGCAAAATGGGGATCGAACGCTCTTACGATCGGTACCTGCGTGGCTTGCGCGGCTTGAAACGGGTCGTGAAAAATCGGCAGGGCGAAATCATTCGCAGCGAAGTCATCCGCGAACCCAAGTCAGGCGATGATGTCGTGTTGACGTTGAATACCCAGTTGCAGGGCGAAGTTCAGAATCTGCTGGATCAGTCACTGGACGAACTGGCGCAGCAGAAGGATGAAAACGATACTCCCGTGATTGAACCTTCCACGGGCGGATGCATCGTGGTTCTCGATGTGCGGAGTGGTGCGATTGTGGCAACTGCTTCCGCGCCGCGATACGACCTGAACCTCCTGTTGAATCCATCGCCGGAAGAGTGGCAGGCCGTGCTGGATGATCCGCGGCGTCCCCTGTTTCCGCGGGCCACACAGATGATGCTGCCTCCGGGTTCGACGTTCAAAGCGCTGACTTCGATTGCGATACTGGAAAGTGGCAAGATTGATCCCGATGAGATGTATCCCTGCCGGGGTTATCTGGACCGACCTGATCGACATCGCGACTTTATTTATCGTCACTATGGAGTCGGTCACAACGACATCAATCTGACACAGGCGTTATGCCAGTCCTGTAACGTCTACTTTTTTCAGGCAGCCCGCACGATGGGACCGGAGATGCTCTGTCACTGGGCAGATCAGCTGGGCTTCGGCAAGCCGACCGGCATTGATATTCCCGGCGAGCGCGGCGGTCATCTGCCCGATCCTTCGCCCGACAGGAAAAAAGGGGAGTCGCCCTGGTATCCCGGCGATACGCTGGGTATCGCCATTGGTCAGTCCAGGTTGACGGTCACGCCACTACAGATCGCGCGGCTCATGGCGGTCATTGCCAATAATGGTGAGCTGGTAGTACCGCACCTGGCTTACAGTATTGTTCCCTCGGCTGAGTCGTCAAACACCACCCGGCAGATCATCTCTCATCCCCAGCGTTATGTGAGCGGCATTCATCCGGATTCACTGGAACGGGTCCGCGAAGGCCTGATCGATGTCGTGGCGAATCCCCAGGGGACCGGTTACAAAACAGTGCGGATGAAAGAAATCAGCATCGCCGGTAAAACGGGAACGGCAGAGACCGGCGGCGGAAAGAATGACCATGCCTGGTTTGCCGGTTTTGTACCCGCAACGCGTCCCAAGTATGCGTTTGCCGTGGTCATTGAACACGGCGGTTCCGGCAGTCGCGTCGCGGGACCCGTCGCGCAGAAACTGGTGCGGGCGATGCTGGATACCGGGTTACTACATCCTGCAACAGCCAAACTGCAGGCAAACTGAAACAGGCTGATGCTACTTCGCGTCCTGTTTGGGTTTTGGCGGGATCAATGCTTCCGGCTGATCGATATTCAGATAGTGTCCATGATCGGCGGTGAGAATCACGATGGTTTCATCCCAGTTGCTGTTCTTCTCGACCCAGTCCGTGATGACTTTGAACGCGTCGTCGCCGCTTTTGACAGCGCCGATGGAGTTATCCAGATTGTTATCGTGGTTGGCCCAGTCGACATCTCCGGCTTCGACCAGCAGCCAGAAACCCTGTTTGTTCTGGCTGAGTACGTCGAGTGCCGACTCTGTCATGTCGGCCAGCGTCGGATTCTCTGAGATGTCCGCTGCGGAGTAGGCTTCAGCACGGTTCTTTAAGCCCGGTGCAGGCTGGTAATCTCCGTCAGCGGTCTGGAATGGCAGATGAGCCGCGTATTGATCGACGCCATACACGCCCAGCAGTCGCGTCTTGTTTTTGATGGCAGCAGCCGTAGCCTGTTTCAGACCGGTCTGACCTTTGACATCGGGAGTTCGCAGAGCAACCGTATATTTTCCACCCTGTTTGACGTCTGCTTTCTGAATGGTCTCTTCTGAAATATATTTCCAGCCGGGGACGAAGTTCTTGCCATGCGATTTGCCGCCGGTCGGTTTTTCCATGGTACCGAAGCCGCCACCCAGCACGACATCCATCCCCGGCAGCGCCTGCTGCGGATGGGAGATGGAAGGTTGTCCCAGCAGATCGCGGGCCAGGTCCTGGTAGTCGTTGCGGCTGACATTGTGCGCATAAGCGGCGGCCGGCGTGGCGTGTGTAATGGGAACGCTGGTCACAACGCCGACGGAATAGCCTTTCTCCTGGGCCTCGTGCGCGATCGTAGCAACGGGGGCACCGTTGGGATCGACGTTGATGGCGCTATTGTAAGACTTGATGCCGGTCGTCATGGAGGAAGCGGTATTGGCCGAGTCGGGGTAAGCGTGTTTGCCGTAATTATTGCCGGGGCTGCCGATCAGATACTTTTTATCATTGCCTGCCTTCCAGGGGGTGGGACCTCCTTTTTTCGCATCGTATCCCCCGCGCATTATACCCCCCGGGTTCAAAACTTTCTGACTGTTGACGTCCACGTTAGAACCATCATTGTGAGGTGCCGTCACCATGTAACCAAACTGGCTGGTTCCGTCAGCCGTGTAGTCCTGAAAATGGAAACCGGTTCCCCGGCCGCTGTTGTACTTGTCAGCGGCGTTGTAATACAGGGCCGCGGCACGGGTCGTCTGCCAGTCCATACCATCAAACACAAACAGGATAATATTTTTCTTGCCCGCTTTGAGCGCCGCCTCCTGGATATTATAGAGATTGGTCTGGTCCAGATAGTTGGCTTTCGGGTTCAGTGTGTTCTCAGGGAGAAATCCATAAATGGCTTCGAGTTTTTTTTCGTCTCGATACGGACTGTTTTTCCCTTTGTAAGACTTCAGATTGTAGCCCGGAACACCATTTTGGGTTCCGAAGGTGTAAACCGGGATCAGTCGCAGGGAATGACTGGACCACTGGGTATAGTCATTCGGATCAAAGCCCCAGTGAGCGACCGGGCTTTTTTTATTCTTGATGGCAGTGGTCTGAAGTTTTCGAATGTGATCTTCGGTCGGTTTTTCTGCCAGGGCAGGGGACAGATTGAGAAGCAGGATCAGCGACAACAGGCTGGAAGGAACAGCGAATTTCATGGAAGCCTCTGGATAGATGTAAGCAAAATCGTTCTATACGAAAACCGGCGGGCATAGAAACATTATAGTCCCCGCCTGTTGGTGTTTGTAAAGCGCGTGGTGTGAAGCCTCGGTTAAGTTTCAGGGATTGCCGGTTCTGCAGTACGAGCCGCGCGGTCTGCCGCACGAAAATCCTCTGGATTGGTTTATATGTATAGTATTGAGAGTAGGTCTCCGGAACCGGAAAGAATCAGCCGCGGGGAGCAGGGCAGAACTACCTGGGCTTAAAAATGACATGTACGAACGATACATATTGCCTGATAATTGTGCAAATATTGGGAATGGTATATGTTTTGCATTATTAAGATATTCTGTATTACCATAGAATCTTCAATGAATGAAATACTCAATTCAGGAAAACAAGATGACTCCTCGGGAAGTGCTCGCCCTTTGTCGTGAACGGGAAATTCAGGCCGTCGATTTACGGTTTATGGATTTCCCCGGTACCCAAAAACATTTCACAATTCCTGCTAAGATATTGGTAGAGAAGAGTTTCGAAGATGGTTTTGGTTTCGATGGCTCCTCAATGCGTGGCTGGAAAGCGATTAATGAAAGCGACATGCTGGTTGTGCCTCAGCCGGATACCGCCTTTGTGGACCCTTTTATGTCCAATACGCTGGTGATGACCTGTAATATTCAGGACCCGATAACTCGTGAAGACTATGCCAAAGATCCGCGCAACGTTGCCCGAAAAGCAGAAAGCTACATGCGGTCCACCAAAATCGCCGATGTCGCCAATTTTGGACCCGAGGCGGAGTTCTTCATTTTCGATGACGTGCGTTTCGATCAGAATGAGCACGAATGCTATTACCATGTGGACAGCATCGAAGGGCAGTGGAACCGGGGCAAAGCAGGCAGCACTCAGAACGCCGGCTATAAAATCCGCCATAAGGAAGGATACTTTCCCGTACCTCCCGCGGACACCCTGCAGGAAGCCCGCACCGAGATGATGCTGGCGCTGATGGAATGCGGCGTCGATGTCGAGGCCCAGCATCATGAAGTGGCGACCGGCGGTCAGTGCGAAATCGATATGAAATATGCGCCGCTGTTAAAGACGGCTGACAATCTGTTGCGGTACAAATATATCGTCAAGAACGTCGCCGTCCGACATGGCAAAACCGCCACCTTCATGCCAAAGCCATTATGGAACGACAACGGTTCCGGACTGCATCTGCACATGTCTCTCTGGAAAGAGGGCAAGCCGTTATTTGCCGGTTCACGATACGGCGGACTCAGTGAAATGGGGATGTACGCGATGGGCGGAATCCTCAAACATGCACCCGCGCTGTTTGCCTTCTGCTGCCCCACCACGAACAGTTACAAACGTCTGATTGCCGGGTTTGAAGCGCCCATCAATCTGACTTACAGTTATCGCAATCGATCGGCGGCGATCCGCATTCCCGTGCACAGCCCTCACCCCGAAAACAAACGGTTCGAATTCCGCTGTCCCGATTCCTCCTCCAATCCTTACCTGGCGATGTCGGCCGTGCTGATGGCAATGCTCGACGGAATTCAGAACAAGATCGATCCCGGACAACCACTGGAAAAAGATATCTACGACCTGAAACCGGACGAACTGGCTGAACTTCCCAGCGTACCAGACTCACTCGAACATGCCCTGCAGGCATTACGCGACGATCATAAATTCCTGCTGACCGGTGATGTCTTCACGGAAGATGTGATTGATACGTGGATCTGGTACAAGACCAATCAGGAAGTTGCCGCCCTCCGCGAGCGACCGCATCCCTATGAATTCGCCATGTACTATGACATTTAAGATGTCGGTCCCGGGCTGAAAAACATTCCGCCCCTCGCAATCCGATCCAGATGCGCACGAAGCGAAAACAGCGTTTTTTGCTATGATGAGCAGATAGTTGTGTTACGATATTTGAAGGCAGGACTTTGTCCCTGTTCCGTGTAACCAGCTTCTGAAACGATTTCCGTTCCCGGAGAAGTCCTTATGAAACGTGTGTCAGGCGGTTTGTTTGTTCTTGGTTTGCTGCTTTCCTGTCAGACGGCAAGTGCAGGTGAGCCGGGCTTACACGATGGCTGGCAGGCGATGTCGCCTCGCGAAGAACTGCGGCCCGAGATTACCTGGCAAGCGGATGCAGGCCCCGATCAGCAGGGTGCTTTTCTGATCCAGGCAGATGGCCGGGAAGCCTTGATGGGACATCTGCAGAAGTCATTCCCTGTGGAAGGAGGAAAGACTTATGAATTCACGGCACTGCGAAAAACCGAAGGGATTGACCTGGTTCGTCGTGTCGGTGCAGTCCGTCTGATCTGGCTGGATCAAAACGGGAAGCGAGTCACACGGGATAAACCCTCTTTCGCTTCGTATCGACCGGGAGAACATCCGCGGGCAGAACCCGAATTTCCAGGCGATCAGGAAGCCGTCGCTGGCTGGACGAAAGTTGCCGGCGTCTATCGTGCTCCTGTGAAAGCGGCGCAGGTTCAAGTTGAATTACATTTTCGCTGGGGACCCCCGCATTCCAGGATTCTGTGGAGCAACATCGTTTTAAAACAAACCAGGGATCTGCAACCTCGCATCGTGCGTTTGGCGACAATCCATCATCGGCCCCAGGAGGGAAAAAAGCCGAGTGACAAACCGGCCCAGTTCGCGAAATTGATCGCACAGGCGGCTGAGCAGAAAGCAGATCTGGTTGTTTTGCCGGAATCGATTACCGTCTACGGCACCGGCTTGTCTTATGCGGAAACCGCGGAACCGATTCCCGGCCCCTCTACAAAGTACTTTGGTGAGCTGGCTAAACAACATGACCTGTATATTGTCGTCGGGCTTTATGAACGGGCAGAGCATCTGATTTATAATGTAGCTGTGTTGATGGGCCCCGATGGAAAAATGGTCGGCAAGTATCGCAAAGTCACACTGCCCCGTGGCGAGATCGAAGGGGGCGTTACACCCGGAAATGAGTATCCCGTATTTGAAACCCGTTTCGGAAAGGTCGGCATGATGGTCTGCTACGATGGTTTCTTTCCGGAAGTGGCGCGCGAACTGAGCAAGAACGGAGCCGAGGTCATCGCCTGGCCTGTCTGGGGCTGTAACCCGCTGCTCGGCGCGGCACGTGCCTGCGAGAACCATGTGTACGTCATCAGCAGCACCTACACGGACACCTCTTCCAACTGGATGATCTCGGCTATTTATGGACATGATGGCAAACCGCTGGCACAGGCGAAGGAATGGGGCACGGTCGCGGTCACCGAAGTGGACCTGAATCACCCGCTGTACTGGCAGAGCCTGGGCGATTTTAAATCCCAGATTGAACGACATCGGCCGGTCATCGATCCGAAACCTTGATCGCAGTCGCAAGATATTCAGGTCGTGAGGAATGCTTCAGCAAGTCCGCTTACGGTGCATTCACAACGTTGCCCGTGGTATTGACGGTTACGCCATTATTGTTGGCGGAGAGATCAGGCAGGTCCTGGATTCTGATAATGCCCCCCGCATGTGTCGTGAAGTCAAATGGTTTGTGAGCCGTGTTTCCGAAGATTTGCAGGGAGAGGTCAGAGCCGGCATCTTCCGAATAGATCAGCAGGTCTCCGCTCGTACCGGCACTGTCTGCAAAGTGATTCTGAGTGATCTGCATATTCGCCGCTGCGCCATTGGTGACATCGACACGCACATTAAACTGGTTGGGGCCGATCTTGTTATTGGTGATGAAAAAGTCATGCTTTGTTCCCTGGTTCACCGCGGCAATCAGACCGTAAGCAAAGACGTCGGTGTCGGTGTAGTCTGAGATGATATTATCATTGACGGTGGTCGTCGTGGCACCATTGGTCTGGTAGTTCAGCCAGATTCCTCTGCCCCCCGTGGCATGATCGTCGGTGGCAATCTGATTGCGGGAGATGTCTGTGTTCGCCGATCCATTCAGATAACGGACATGAATTCCATTAAAGACAGCAGATCCAGCAACACTGTCATCGTCATTCAGGATGATGTTGTCCGTGATCGTCGTCTGTGCGAAACCGGAGGAATTTCCCGTGTATTTAATTCCGCCGGCCAGCGAGAAGTCCACGCCGGAGATCTGGTTATTGCGAATGCGGGTCGTAATATCACCGGCTGTCGTGGTGACGTTAATTCCGTTATCCGAAGTCTGCACGACGCTGGAAATGATGTTGTTATCGACAGTCAGACTGGCGGCGCCGTTGAGTTCTACATTGATCGCATCATCGAAAGCCGTGGCGATACTTTTAATCGTGTTATTGCTGATGGTAATATTTCCGGAACTGTCTTCGATATCGATGGCGTCATCACTGACATCCTGCAGTGTATTGTTAGTAATGGTAATTCCCTGAGAATTAGCAATGGCAATTCCCGAAGTCGAGCCGTTGGTAATCGTGTTATTGGCAATGGTGATATTCTGCACGCCGTTCGCCATCACAGCCGGGTCGGCACTTCCGCTGGTAATGTTAAACCCGGACAGCACACTGCCATTTGCCAGCGTGAAATTTCCGGTGATCTGGGGCATCAGGCCGGTGTTCGAATCAGGCAAAGCAACTTGACCGATTTGCGTACTCAAAAACTGAGTTGGACCGGAGGAAAGGACCTGGGTCTGATCGGCGAGTGTGAATGTACCGGTTTCCGAGTCGCCGCGGTGGTCGTACACGACGACATCCCCCGCCTGCGTTCGCGGATCTGCAAAGGCGTCTGCCAACGTGGCGTACGGATCTTCGTACGAGCCATCACTGTTGCCGCCACTGGCGACATGCATAAAGTAATACGGGTTGCCCGTCGCAGGATTAATCAACAGCCCTCCATTGGGATCCTGAATTGCCTGATTGTCGACGACAATGCTGCGCAGTCGTTCGGGCGATTCCCCCAGCCGATCACGGGCCGGGATGTCGGCTTTAAGGCCCGCGCGTCGCCCCGTGATGCTCGGCCACGTGATCGCAACAGAAAAATTGACCGTCGTATTGAACACGCGATCGTTCTGCACACCCAGGTTCAAAGCAACCAGATCAGAAATACGATTTTCTACACGGGTTTTCCAGCCCCACGCCTGTTGGCTGCCGGGTGCCTGAAAATGATACCAGCCGGCAAACGCCCGCACGTCCATGGAGTCACTGGTCAAAATCTTTCGTCCCGCTTCCATATCCACGCCGGTCATTGCGGCCTGATAGTAGCGGGTCAGAATGCCGCCGTAGAGATAATGCCCCACAAACTGACTGGGTCCGCCGAGAGTGTGTGACGTGCCGACCAGCGAGCGTCTGCTGCCTGTCGGCACATACCAGTTCAAGCGCGCATCCCACAGATCGCCCAGCGTTTCAATCCCCCCGGAGATCTGGCTGAAATTGCGCATGCCTGTGTCGCGGGTATCATAATAAACATATCCGCCGATGGTGCGTTCCCATTCGGGCAGATACTGGCGGGCACCCAGGCCGACGTTGGATCCCAGGTTCTGGTTGCGGTCATCCAGCAGCAGTCGCGCGTCGAGAAATGTGAGCCAGTTGCCATCCTCCGCTTCAAGTAGAGGCAGGAAACCATCCAGCGAAGAGAGTCCCCCGATCCGACCAATGGTATCCCCGGCCTGGTACCGGTAGCCGAAGTGCGGCTGGTAACGCCTGAACCAGCCAGCATCACCAAAGAGTTCCGACACATCACCGTTCACATCTGGTGATTCCTGTGCAGGCAATATTTCAGAAGAATCAGCCCGAAGCGAACAGGGGACGCAGAAGAACAACAGCAGCCCGATACAGAAAGATTTCATGGAGTCCATTCCACCAGATGCAGCACATTACTTTCCAAACTAATAAAATTTTCTTCGACGATGAAACGAGGTGTCTATAGAAAAGTTCAGAAAAAAGCCCGCTGGATAAAGGGACTGTTCCGGTTAGTTAAAACAGGATGCGCTGTGAAGTGGCTGGATCCCAGGTTTGCATCAAAAGTAATCGTCGGGAACTCAGCTGCAGGAGGGAATTGCCTCTCTTTATGAATGAAGCAGGGTAGTGCCCCAGGTAATAACCCGTCTGCCTGGACACACTCTATCAGCGGCGAAATGGTGCTTACGGGGCATCCACAACGTTACCGAAGGTATTGATCGTCGCACCATTGTTATTGGTTGACAGGTTTGGCAGATCTTCCACTGTGATCGTAGAACCAATTGTGGCAGAGAAGTCCAGGGCGGTGTCGGTCGTGTTTCCAGAGACATCCAGAAAGGCGGAATTTGATCCAAAGATGGTAGCCACATCCAGGCCGCGACCGCCCACGCCGGCACTGCCGTTCAACAGGTTGTTTTGCACCTGCACCGATGCCGAGGCGCCACCCAGGCTGTCCAGCAGAATCTCAATCCCGTCATCAAAGAGGCCACCCGTCTGCGCGATCTGGTTGTTGTTGATGAAGGCACTATGGTTCGTTCCCTGATCAATGTTCAGGGCAATCCCGTCCGTAAACAGGGCCGCATTATTGTCATCGGAAATAATGTTCTGCGTGATATGAGAGGTTGTGGTCCCGGTCGTGTTCAGGCCGAGATAGATACTGGTGCCAAACAGATTCACCAGATCATCGGAGTCGATCGTATTTTGTGAGATCGTCGTCGTGGCAGAACCAGCATCGT
The DNA here is from genome assembly GCA_002706765.1 of Gimesia sp. Lineage (GTDB taxonomy): Bacteria > Planctomycetota > Planctomycetia > Planctomycetales > Planctomycetaceae > Gimesia. The sequence goes on along the minus strand of PAJV01000055.1, from coordinate 109,908 downwards.
AAACGACTACGATGGCATCGCCAAACAGGCCCTCTGTATTATGGATGTTGTTATTGGAAATGTTCGTTGTCATTACGCCATTGGCGGTACCATAATAAATGATGGCATCGCCGAAGCCGCCGAGGGTATTGGTAATCGTGTTCTGGGAAATCGTTGTGTTCATAGTGCCGGTCGAGTTGTTGGTCACATAGATCGCATCATCGAATGCATTGGCGAAACTGGTGATTTTGTTGCCATTGATATTGAGTGTCGCATTACCGGCATTGGTAGTCACGTTGATGCCATCATTCAAAACGGTCAACACGCTGGTGATCGTGTTTTCATTGATTTGCACGTTGGCATCTGCATTCGTGGAGACCAGAATTGCATTGTCAAAGCCAGTAACAATACTGTTGATCTGGTTTTTATTGATGAACACATTGCCGGAACTGTTCAAAGCCCTGATGCCATCGGAGTCCGCGTCGACGATGGTATTATTGGAGATATTCAGATTCGACGAATTGGTGATATTCAGGCCGTGTGCTCCTGCCGAATTGATGGTCACGTTCTGCACCGTCACATTTTGCGAAGAATCGATCTGGCCGCCGGACGCGGCGCTGTTGGAAATGGTTCCGCCGTTCAAGGCAAAACTGCCTGTATTATTCTGAACGGTGAAGGGCAGGCTGTTGGCGTCGGTACTGTTGAGTTCATCAATGGTGATGTCTGCCGAGTTGTTCACAACATAAGCGTCAAAGGTGGAGTTGGTCCCGTTGACCTGTCCCAGTTTGATCGAGCCGCCTGCATCCTGAATGTTGACAGCATAAGTCGCATTGTTTGCTGTAATGGTACTGTCTGTAAATGTGATGTCCGCGTTGCCCCCGTCGATCCTCAGCCCTGTCCCATTGGTTTTTGAGAGCGTAGTCTGCTCGAAGGCGACCGTGCCGTTTAAGTTGTTCAGACTGATGGCGGGGAATGCGGATGAAATCGTGGTATTGTTGATGGAGTTATTTGCCACGCGAATATCGCCGACCCCATTGGCAATGATCGAACTGCCGGTAACTGTCGTGATATCAAACCCGGAGAGCACACTGCCATTGTTGAGAGTAAAGCTGCCTGTGATCTGTGGTCTGACACCGGTACCGGAATCGGGCAACTGGATCGAACCGAACTGGCTGTTGATAAATTGTGCCGGCCCTTCTGAAAGGACCTGTGTTGCCTGGGCCAGAACGAAATCACCCGTTTCGGCACCGTTGCGATGGTCGTACACAATCAGATCGCCTGCCTGGGTCCGCGGATCAGCAAAGGCGGCCGCTAAGGTCGCATACGGGTCTTCATAAGAACCATCGCTGTTGCCGCCGGTGGCAACGTGCATGAAGTAATAGGGGTTGCCGGTCGCAGGATTGATAATCAGCCCGCCATTGGGGTCCTGGACTTCCTGATTGGCGACGACAATGCTGCGGAGTCGTTCGGGGCTTTCCCCCAGTCGATCCCGGGCCGGGATGTCGGCTTTGAATCCATCTCTCAGACCGGTAATGCTGGGCCATTGAATTCCCACGGCAAAGTTGACCGTGGTATCGAAGACGCGGTCGTTCTGCACACTCAGGTTGAGCGAAACGACATCGGAGATGCGGCTTTCCACGCGGGATTTCCAGCCCCACGCCTGGGGACTTCCGGTGGCCTGAAAGTGATACCAGCCTGCAAACGCCCGGATATCTGTCCTGGTACCGGAGTAGATCTTACGGCCCGCTTCCATGTCCACGCCCGTCATGGCGGCCTGGTAGTATCTTGTCAGCGTACCCCCGTATAGATAATGGCCGATGAACTGATATGAGCCGCCACCGATGTGGGAGGTGCCAATCTGGTCGCGGGTTTGTCCGGTGGGGACGTACCAGTTGAGTCGTGCGTCCCACAGATCACCCAGTGTTTCAATCCCGCCGGACACCTGATCGAAGTTCGCAGCACCCGTATCACGGGTATCGTAGTAAATATAACCGCCAATGGTTCGCCCCTGCTCGGGTAAATACTGTCGCGCCCCGAAACCGATATTGGAACCCAGGTTGTTATTCTGATCATCGAGCAGTAACCGGGCATCAAAGAAGGTCAGCCAGTTACTGTCTTCTCCTTCAAACAGCGGGATAAATCCATCAAAGGACGAGAGTCCGCCAATGCGTCCGATCGTGTCGCCGGCTTCATAGCGGTAGCCGAAATGCGGGCGATAGCGTCCAAACCAGGCGGAGTCTCCAAACAGCTCTGAAACATCTCCGTTAATATTTTCCTGCTGAATACCGGAGGGTTCCACGATGGGATCAAGGGTGTCTGCCAAAAGCGAGTACGGCGCACAAAATGAGATCAATAAGGCAAGGTAGATGCGTTTCATGGAGTCCATTCCAGTGACAGTGTAGAGTTATCAACTCTTTCGTCACTCTGAAATTGAATCCTGAATCGCATTATCCCCCAGAACCGTACAATCGATACACGTCTTCTGTTCAGATCTGGTCAGTCAAAATAGGAGGCCGTTCAGGTTTGCAACGGTTGTGTCTACGAGAGCAGCCAGTCCGTCGTATTCTGAACGGTGCCCCGTCCCGGCAGCAGGAGTTCCGGTTTTGTCGAGTTGTATCAAAATAATGCTGCAAAATAAAAAAGGATTCTCATTCCGTCCGCAGTGGATTGAATGAGAATCCCGCTTCAATTTCGTTCGAAGTCAGCTTAGACGTCTCGTTTTTTGAAACTCCACCAGCGGTTTTGGGGAATCATCGCGATTGCGATGACCGCAAGTTGCGAGAGCATGAACAGCCCCAGTGCCTTCAGGACCCCTTCCGTGAAACCGTATGAATGCAGTCCGACGCCGAGCTCATTCACTCCAAACCAGGACCAGCTGGTGACGATGTTACCCCCGATGGAAAGCATCGCCATGCCACGATCTTTGACCATGCCACCCCAGCGCGCGTGTAACACGAGCGCATTCCAGAGCACAATAATCAGCGCGCCGTTTTCTTTGGGATCCCAGCCCCAGAAGCGGCCCCAGGAATCGTCGGCCCACAGTCCGCCGAGCACGGTTCCGAAGAAGCTCAGAATGATCGCGAAGCAGAGCACGCCATACAGCATGCGAATCACTTCTTTCCCCGCGGCGGCTGTCATTTTAGGCGTCAATACTCCCCACAGGATATAAAACAGACCCAGCAGACCGGCGACAAAGGTCGCCGCATATCCCAGGGTGATACAGACCACATGGGTGGCCAGCCAGAACTGGGTATCCAGGACTGCCTGCAGCACGGCAAACGTATCTCCATCACCGGCGAGCATGTGGGCAATCAGCAGCGTGGAAAACCCGGCGACGGACGCGAGTAAACTGCCGATACCCAGGCGATTCATTTTTTCAATCACAATTCCCGCCAGTACGGCTCCCCAGCCGATAAACACGGCTGATGAATACAGGTTGGTGACCGGTGGTCGTCCTGAAATATAAATCCGGCCAATCAACGCAAGTGTATGCACAAAGAATGTCAGGCAGATCAGCCAGAAGGCCGCGTTGCCCAGGGGTCTTTGCCAGAACAGGAACGAGAAACAGACCATTACAAACGCGAACATGTAGAGCACGGAGCAGTAATAAAATGGTTCGAAGTGATTGAAGAACGCTTCGAAATCCACTTTGGACAGACTGGTATGAGGCAGATCTGCTTTGTGCTTGTTCAACCAGATCTGGTAGTTGCGGACTTCTTTATTGAACTCACTCACATCACCACTGGCATACGCCACGAGTATTTTCGTCCAGGCCTGTGTGGCTTCATTTTCTTTATCCTTGGCGAAACTGGCTTTGACCAGATCGCGGGTCCAGGCATAGGAATAGGTCTGCCATTGATCATCGTTCTCCTCTTCGCCTCCTGGTGGAATGGCGCGGGGAGGATTACGGCGTTCCAGTATCCCATGTCGGCGGATCGCTTCGATCAGGTCATCGCGGGCCGACTCAGCCCGAATTTCCGGTGGTTTGAATGATTGAATCAGCAGATCAACAGTGCCGATTTTCTTTTCCAGATCGAGTACGCGCGACTGGTACAGGGTCGCTTTCCCTTTACCAGCCTGTCGTGCCAGATCAGACTGTTTGGAGAGTTCGGGAATTTTTTCGATAAAGTCGTCAAACGAATAACGGAAGCCGGGACGTTTTTTCAGACCCAGCGTGTGTAATAACTCCGGATTCTCAATGCGAACCACTTCGTATTCGAAGGCATCGCTCGGCTTGGCAATCGTATCCAGGAACCATTTGATGGCGGGTTGTTTATTGCCGTTCGGATCTACAAATTCCTGTTTGCCAGAGATAATCCGCAGGCTGTTGCGGGCCAGTGTATCCACGGGCTTGGTACGACCTTCGTACAGAATCGGCAGCTGTCCGAATTCATAGAGGTTCATTTCATTGGAATTGGGTTTGGGTACACGGGCCTTACTCAAGAGATAGCCGCCAAAGATTACAACAATCAGAGCCGGGATCAGATACTTAGTCATTTTTTCCTGCAGACGGGCACGGTTCTGCGAGGCGAGATCGTTTTCTTTTCCGGAAGGCAGGAACTCATTGACGTCTGATGGTTCGGTTCGCTGCTTTTCGCGGCGTCCCAGGAATCGTAACAGGGTAACCATGAAGTGATACAGCATGCCCACAACCACGATCATGCAGGAGACGTAGGGAATCATCCAGCCCATATTTGTAACGACGGACAGGGTCGTCATTTCTTTTCCAGTGGTCGGATCTGCGTGATAGCCGCTCTGGTAAAATGTTTCTCCGCTGTAACGCAGCGGGTCGTTCATTGAGATTTTGATTTCCCGGTCCACATTCGTGGTGGGATCAACGAGTACGATGTCGGAGGAATAATTCCTCACGGTACTCGTCCCGGCGTAATCATCTTTACGGACGTCAAGCAGTTTGACGGAATATGGTTTGTAATAACGCTTGAACCGCAGGTAGAGCTGATAAGTTGTGCCATCCACGACGACCGGCTGACCGATTTCCTGCAGACTCATCTGAAGGTCGACCAGGTAAATGCCTGAAGGCTCAGACGTTTTTTTATCAATCACTTTAATGTAAGCCGACGGTGTATCGACGCCGCCCCCCATGTCAGTTCCGGTGGCACTCTGCATCGGCAACGCGATCCAGTCCAGTCCAATCCCGGCGGTCGCGGGGTTTTCGAACTCTTTCTTTTCTTCCGGAGTCAGAGAACTCACTTTGCGCAGAGAGGCGTTCGGATAATATTTAACCAGCTCATAATCGAAAGGAAGTTGAGGATCAGAGACTACCGTGTCCCGATTCGCCAGTAGAATCGATTGGGGAATGACGGTGACTTTGTCTTCTTTGGGGTCCGTGGGATCAACGATCGCGAGTTCAACTTCGCGGATATCGTGCACGAAGCTGGTGGTTTCTCCTTCGGAGATCGTCATCTGTGTTTCGACGGCCATCGTACCAACGATCAGTTCACTGAGCATCATCAGGCCGACACCGGCGTGCAGCAAGACAACGCCAGCCCGTTTCTTAAACAGGAAAATACAACCGGATAGCAGAACACAGCCGGCAAAAGTCGCTTTGATTAATTGCCAGAGGATTCGCATGGATGAATCACTGAACCGCGCTGCCTGTCCCTGGGAAATCGCCCAGGCCAGCAGACAACCCAGCAGGATCGTGAAACCCAGGATCAAGGCCCGTTCTGCTCTGCGATGTTTATCGATGTAAAAGAAGAGGACGCAGCCGGCGACTGTCGCAAGCCCGACTCCCGCTTGCAGCAGCCACCATAGTGCTTGCCAGCTCAGTAATGAGTATCCCTGGAAACCATCTTTGTTGGCACCACTGGCAATCACCAGCCAGGTAATCACTGCACCAACAGCGATAATCGTCCAGCCGATGGTCCGCTGACTCCCTTTGGCCTGAACCTTAAAACGAATGAAGTGAGCAGCAAACAGATTGATGCCCATCAGAAAACCGATCAGCCAGCCGCCGGGAAAGTAGATAAAACCGGGAATATTCTGCTGGTCGAGACTGGGAAAGAAGGACGGGGGGAAAAAGATTTTGAACTCAATTTTGGCAATACCCGTACGGAAGTATTCGTCGATCACGACCCAGATATCTTTATTCACCTGCGCCAGGGTGCCCGCCAGGATGATAAAGATGGCCATCGCAAACAGGGCCACGGTCAGTTTCAACGAAGCCAGCGGGGTCAGGAACTTCAGAAACGTTTGATTGAAGTGGACTGACCCGGAATCGGATCCGAGTGTGGCAGGTTCGTTTGATTGATCGGGAAGGGTATTGGTCGCCATGATTTTATCCTGAATTGAAAACTCAAGTAAAAGTTTGTTGAGTAGGGTATCGTCAGCCGTTATTCAAACCGGATCGACTGGACGAACTGTTTGAAGCGTGCTTCTTCCTGTTCGGCCAGTTTGACCGGCCCGGTGAATTTCACAAACCAGGCCAGTTCATCCCGGTAGATGATCGCGCCTAAAATCGCGATACGTGGTTTTGCATCTTCGGGGCCGAGCAGTTTGACATAAGTGGCTTCCAGATCGCCGACCTTCAGCTGCTCGGATTGTTGGGAAAGTTCGGCTTCGGTGATGTCTTTCAGGCTGACCTGACCGCGCCAGCGGTTGATGTTCGGGAGTAACGGAGAAGCCGCTTTGGACAGATCAATCACCGTGACTTCACCGGTTTCGTCACCACTGGTGATGTTGAAGGCAGCTTTTCGCATTCCGCCACTGCGACCCGGTTGCCAGCCTGCGGGGGTTTCATATTGGATCTCGGCAGCCGCTGGTGGATTCGCCGGTCCCGCTGCAGGGCTCCCTGGCCCGCCCATCATGCCCGAGGCAAACGGCGCGCGGCTCATCGGATTGCCGGCCATCATGCCCTTCAGGCTGACGACCGAAATCATCTTATCACCTGATTTGAGTGTGAATAATTCCGTATCCAGAGCCGGTGACTTGTCAGCCGCTTCTTTGATGGTCTCTGCAGAAATGGAATCCAGGCCCACCTGATCGCGCCAGCGATTGATGTTGGAAAGTAAGTCCGCTGTCAGATCTGTTCCCGCGGGAAGCGGAATCACGGAGACTTCCAGCGCGGGGTCCGTATCCTTGATCTTGAGTGTGGCAAATCGCATCGAACTGCCTGGTTCCTGTGTCCAGTTTTCAGGCAGTTTCCATTCCGGCTTGTCACCGCTGAGTGTGACGGATTTCATGAACTCAATGAAGTGATCGAATTCGGCTTTAACCTGGTCCGGTTCCCCGGTCATTTTGAAAAACCAGTTCTGCGGACTGCCGGGCACGATGGCTGCCAGCATACGCGTAGGTTTCGCAGGCGCTGCCGTCATGTCAGGCAGAGCAGTATTCGAAGACGAGGCACCCTTGGAAACGGTGTAAGAGGTAATTTCTTCCTGTTTGCGGCAGCCTGTGGACAGGGACAGGAACGCGAGCAGAGTTACGAGGCATATCTGTTTCATGTGTCTCAATCGAATAGAGGGTTTTTAAGCTGTATTTGTTATTGGAGCTCTCTGTTGCAGTTTCTCATGGCCGAACGGAGAACGGAATTCTCTGCATGAAATCAATTCAGCAGGGCCCGAGTGTTGGTATTACAGATACTTAAAGCGTCACAGAAAGAGATTCTGTAAAAATGTTCAAGGTGGGTGGATTAAGAAAGAATATCTTTCTGCAGGGGGTTAAGTCTATAAATAGTAGTGTTTTAGATAACAAAACGCCCGCTCGTTTTGATGACCGTGCATCAAGGGTGGGCAGCTACTCTATTATAGTTGTCCGACAGCGGAAAAGTACACAACCAGTTCCGACCTGCTCTTAAAAAGCTCTGCATTCTTCCGGTTCCATCACCACAATCGGCCTGCAGAAACGGGAGTGAAAAAAACGCGAAAATTCCGGTAAAAATTACAATGCCTTGCAAAAAAGTCACGAAAATGTTTTCTCAGAGAGCCAATTGTAAATGCTTCCAGAGAAAATTCTATTTACAAGGATTTCTCTTTAATGTATTTACGCATTCCTGCGAATTTTTCGCGAAATAATTTAACTTTCTGGTACGCCAGGTGCGTGATATTTCACTGACCCGTCACAAATGGGACTCTGCTCCCGTTTCTAAATGATAATAAGTACACAGGTACGGAACCGACAATTCAATTGATTCAGAGCAGTTGGTCAGGAAGACCGGGCTCGATTCCCATTTAAACTACCCATTTTGCCAGCAGTTTGCTGGTGACAACCGTTAGGCATGGAAGCCGCATCGTGAAGCTAATTTCACAGACATCGCCCGTTGATGCATTCAATCGGGCTGTGAATATTCAAACTGTCGAATCTCTTCAGATTTCAAGAGGGTTCCCGCAGTTTTCCGCTCGCTCTGCTTCTCTGCTATCGGCGACCATTCAGGTTGCCTGCTCTCAGCCGCAATCACGTTCTGATGCCTGGCTTGAGCTAAGAGAGAATACCCCTTTATCTGAATTTAAAACGCCTTGCGCGTTGAAACCAACCATTATAAGGAGTTGGTAGATGAGGTTTTTTACGACAGCCTTTCTTACAGTTGTATTACTTTCCGGATCAGCCCAGGCAGCGGCACCCAATGGTGTGCTGTTGGATTTTACTGCCACCTGGTGCGGACCGTGTCAGAAAATGAGTCCCTTGATTTCACGTTTAAAGCGTGAAGGTTATCCCATTAAAAAAGTAGACGTCGATCAGGAACCGGACCTGGCGAAACGTTTTAATGTGACCAGCATCCCGGCGTTTGTACTGGTGGTGGAGGGCAAAGAGGTCGCGCGTTCCGTCGGATCCACGACCGAGAGCAACCTGCGACGCATGCTGGCCCGGATTCCCAGTGCAGAAACCCAGCAGCCTGCTCGCGAAAACCCCGCAATTTTCGCTGCGAATGAAAACCGACTCAGCCAGTCAGAAGAGCCACCCATTCAACTGACAAAGAACGAAACGAAACCGGAAAAAAAGTCGCGTGGTTTCAATATTCCCTTCTTCGGAAAATCAAAAGAGGAAGAATCGGTTCCGGTTGAAGAACCAGTGATCCGCGCTCAGTTCGGCGATTCCGCCAGTGATCCACTGGCAGATGCAACCCCGCAAAAAGAAATCATCAACTGGCGGGCCAGCACGGTTCGCATTCGGGTGAAAGACAAAAAAGGAATGGACCTGGGCTCAGGAACCGTGATCCACAGTGCCGTCGGTCGCACCCTGATTATGACCTGCAGTCACATCTTCAGTGAACTGAAAAGCGATTCGCTGATTGAAGTGGATGTCTTCCAGGGAGAGAAGTTTGATACCTATGTGGGAACACTGGTTCGCTACAATATGCAGGCCGATGTCGGGCTGATTTCCATCCCCACCTCTGGCGTGGTTTCCGCGGCGAAAGTAGCCGGGATTGAAAACGAAGTCAAAGCCGGCGATGTTGTCGCCAGTATCGGCTGTAATGGCGGTGCATTTCCCACACTGGAAAAAATCCAGGTGACCGAGCTGAACCGTTTTCTGGGCCCCGACAATATCGAATGCACGGGGATGCCCGTGCAGGGTCGTTCCGGCGGCGGATTGTTTGATCGCTCCGGTCGTCTGGTCGGCGTCTGTTTTGCTGTCGAAAAAGATGAGAAACGTGGACTGTATGTCGGTCTGCCGATGATCCACAAACTGCTTGATGAAGCCCAGCTGACCGAGATCTACAAAGAACCGGCTCTCACGGAAACTGTTCCCGAAGTCAAACTGGCGATGAGTGAAACGCCGCGGGAAATGGCACCCGCACACAATCAGGAAATTCTTGATGAATTTCTGGAACGGGCCATGCCCACAGGTCAGCCGGTGGCATCTGGTACTACCGGTAACCCGGATCTGAATCAACTGCAGGCTGCCCTGGATCAGGCTGGCGAAGCCGAAGTTGTGTGTATTATCCGTCCTCTGAATAAACCACAGTCCGCAAGCCGGGTGGTGATCATCAACAAGGCCAGCTCGAAATTTGTCTCATATCTGTCTGGTGAAGTGGAAAATCAGCCCATGCCGACCTCTGCCCGGTTTCAACCGGCAGAAAGTTTGAGCCGCGCTGAACAGCAATCACGCGATCTGCAGGAAGAGCGGATGAGCCGCAGCCTGCCTCGAAACACCCGTGTCAATCGGACCGGGAGTGCTGCTCAACCCGAAGTCACTGGCTTTCGTTCCCCCGCTTCTTTCACTCAGACCAGCAATAAAACGACGGTTTCTCGCGAAGAACGCCAGGGCAAAATCCAGGAAGTCGAGCAGCAACTGCGACGCTATCGTCGTTCTGCAGATTCCCGTCGATAACCACGACGCGATTCGAAATGGATTCAAAACGGAAAACCAGCCAGAAAAGCAGATGACTTTTCTGGCTGGTTTTTTTGTTTTTTGCTCTCAGACTTTTGTTCTGGTGTCGGGCTTCTTTAGAATGAAGATGCTGTGCTTGAACGCAGCCGAACCCATTCCACGGGTCCACCCCGTTGCCTGCCACCAGGAGACATCACGTGAAGACGATATATAAGCTGGCTGCCTGCCTGAGCCTGATTCTGTTCCCGGTCACTTCACTTTCCGCGAAAGACCTGAATCTGCAACTGCGTTATCAGCAGGAAACGGGTCCGGACACTGGTCGTTTTCATCAGCGGCAGCGTTCCGAAAACTGGAAACCAGGTGAGACCGCGATCATCGTCTGTGATGTCTGGGATTACCATCACTGTCTGAATGCCGTCAGGCGGCTGGAACAGTTTGCCCCACGACTGGATCAATTACTGAAGACCGCCCGTGCCGAGGGGGTGACCATCATTCACGCGCCCAGCGACTGCATGCCCGCTTATCAGGATCATCCGGCGCGGAGACGCGCCATGCAGGTGACCTTTAACGGCCCGGTACCGGAAGGCATCGAAAACTGGTGCTCGAAAATTCCCGCGGAAGAACGCGCCGTGTATCCCCTGGATCAGTCTGATGGAGGCGAAGACGATGATCCGGAAGAACACGCTGCCTGGGTTAAAAAACTGAAAGACCTGGGACGCAATCCTGCGTTGCCCTGGCAGAGCCAGTCCCCCCTGATCTCGGTCGACAGCGAACACGATTTCATCAGTGACAAAGGGGATGAAGTCTGGAAAATACTGGAGTGCCAGGGCATCAAAAATGTCATGCTGGTCGGCGTGCATACAAACATGTGTGTATTGGGACGCCCGTTTGGATTACGGCAGCTGAAGCAGAACGGTAAGAATGTCGTGCTCGTCCGCGACCTGACCGATACGATGTATAATCCCGAGCGTTGGCCTTACGTCAGCCATTTTACCGGCAATGATCTGATCATTTCACACATCGAAAAATATGTCTGCCCGACGGTGACCAGCGATCAGCTGCTCGGCGGTCAGGCATTTGTTTTCAAAGAAGACAAGCGACCGCATCTGTTAATCGTGATGGCAGAAGCTGAATATGATACGAGCGTCAGTCTGCCGAAGTTTGCTGCGGAAAACCTGGGCAAACACTTTCGCGTGAGCCTGGTTTACGCCGATGAGAAAGATCGGAACCTGATACCGGGAATTGAAAAGATCAACGAGGCCGACGTGGTTCTGTTCAGCGTACGCCGGCGTGTATTGCCGGAAAAAGAAATGCAGGCGATTCGCAAGTATGTAAAGTCCGGTAAGCCCGTTGTGGGAATCCGTACTGCCAGTCATGCGTTCTCGCTCCGGGGAAAAGAACCTCCTGAAGGTTACGCTGACTGGACGGAATTCGATGCCTACGTGTTCGGCGGCAATTATACGGGTCATCATGCCAACGATCTCAAATCGATGGTGACGATCAATCCCGCGCAGAGAAAAAATCCGATTCTGGATGGCATTCCCGACAAACCGTTTCCACAGGCCTATTCACTGTATGAAGTCTCTCCGCTGGCAAAAGGCACAACGGTGTTGATGACCGCAGAAATCCCCGGTAAACCCGTCGAACCGGTTGCCTGGACCTTCCAGCGGAAAGACGGCGGTAAATCGTTTTACACATCGCTGGGACACCCGGGAGATTTCAAACAGCCCGAGTTTGTCAGGCTGCTGACAAATGGAATCTACTGGGCCGCCGGACTCGATCCGGCCCACGTCAAAGTCTCGGGAAAAGTCTCGTTGAACGACGCGCCTCACTGGTCCGTAATCGAAGTCCCGGGAACAGGGAGGGCAGCGAAAGCCAGTCAGAGTCGCTGGTATCGCTGCGTGGTGCGAATTCCCGAAGCCTGGCGCGCCGGCAATTCGCTGCTGCTGAAAACAGGAACTGCTGCCGGTACAAAGGTCAGCGCCTGGCTCAATGGGGTACCACTCAAACAGGTGGAGGCAGGTTTTCAGTTGGATTGTCAATCGGTCTACGGGAATGATGCCAACCTGATTGTGTTACAGGTAACCGGGCAGGCCAATGATTCTGATTTTGCATCGGCACCCCAGTTGATTTACGGTCAAATCACACTGCCCCTGGCAGGTCGCTGGCAGTACCGTACTGGCGAAGACTCCGCATTTGCCAACATGCCTTTGCCGGCAAAATTCGGAACCGTGACGGACATTGTATTTCAGCCCTGAACGAGATCAGCAAACTGATTTATTCCGTCTCGCCTTTGAATTTCGGACCGTTCTTGATGAAGAACTCCAGCCAGCCTGTCATCAAGGCAGCGGCGATGGTTTTTTCCTGTTTGTATTCAGCGGGTGTCTTACCCCAGTAGAAACCAATCCAGCCGTCCGCGTACTTTCGTGACTTCAACAGAAATTCCTCGAACTCCTGCGGAGAACTTTTGAGCGGGAAAGTTTCTTCAATCACCAGCGGCTTACCGATATCGAAGGCTTTGAGTGTTTCCATGGCTTCGTCAACTTTGCCTGTTTCCGGGTAGAGGTGCACACAGATAAAATCAAGATGCTGACTGACTTTGTCAGGTACGAAACCGGACTGCATGCCGGGACGATCCAGGCTCCAGGGAACCAGGCCGACGGTGACCAAGTGTCGCTGGTCCTGTTTGCGAATTGCTTCGACGAGTGTTTCAACCCAGGCGGCTGCGATTTCGGGGCGGGACCGTTCATCGGGGCTCAAGGTAATCCGCTGCACAAAATGTTTTCCCCCAAGGCCGGGGCCCAGCCAGTCGGTTCCCTGTTTCTTACCGGCATGCACGACCGGTTCATTCATCAGGTCGTAGCAGAAAATGGCAGGACTCTTCGCACACTGTTTCGCGACGGCTTCCCAGAACACGGCCTGGGCCTGCCAGCGTTCCTGGTCGGTCAGTTGATCGTACCAGGCCGGGACATCCTGTTTGTGATAACAGCCCAGTCCGGTCAGATCGAGATAGATGCCCGTGCGTTCGGCGAGCTGCAGTAACTCACCCAGTTTCTGCAGCGCCTGTTCGCGCGGCTGATCCGGAGCGGACATGAATTTGCCAAACTGAATATGGATGCGTACTACATTCGCACCCAGCTGTTTCATCTCGGCGAAGTCCTGTTCGACCTGCTTCCAGTCTGTCTGCCAGTAATCTTCCAGTAACTGACCTTCCCCGTTGTGGTCGTAATTGAATCCCCAGGGAACATACGGCTTCTGATCTTTTGAAGTCACGAATGATTTTCCATCCGCGCTGACACGAATGAAATCGAGATCCGCAGCCGGGAGAATCGACGAAAAGCAGAAACACAGGACAGCGACCAGGGAGCACATTCGCATCAGACTGTTCCTTGAATTGAGCGTGAGAAGTGTGGAGACAGGCAGCAATATTCATTACCTGTTTCGTTTTGCCTCTCTCATTTTGGGAGGCGTTTCCGCAGAATGCAAGACCGGTTGCCAGTCGTTTCCTGAGCGAAATCATTCAGAAGTCTTGAGAGTTCATCTCAATCTGCGTATGGTGAAAAGATCTTCTATTTGCAATTTTTAGAGAGGCTCCCATGAAATCGATCATTCACGTTTGTCTTATTGTTGTCATGCTGCTTGCCGGAACATTGCGTCTCTCCGCGGATGAGACTGCGAAACCACTCAGTTATAAAGTTGATTTACGCGTCGTCACGGAAGGCTTTGATGGCAAGACCTGCTGGGTTCAGGCCCGCACCGGTGCGATTCCTCAGGCGGGGCCGTTCCCGGCGACCGTCGTATTGACGATGCAGAAACTGCTGCTGAGCGGTTCGGATGTGTTTTATGCCCTGAACGAAATGCGTACGACAGATGGCGAGAACTGGATCGGGCCGATCAAGCATGAAACGTTAGCACGCCGTCGTCTGTCAGATACGCAAGAGATTGCGGTCTGCGATTTCACGCCGGGCTGGCATGCCAAAACGAAAAAATTGCTGGGCACCGGGCATACGGTTCGCTACGAAAATAATAAAGTCATGCACGTCCGCAAACGGAGCGTAGCGTATTCGGTCTACAATGAAAAAGATCACACCTGGTCCGACTGGACTACCATGAGCATGCCGGACGAACCCCGCTTCGAAAGCTGCGGCGCCGGTTCCGCCCAGCGATATGATCTGGAAGATGGCAGCATTCTCCTGCCGGTCTACTTCAAGAAAAAAGGAGCAAAGCAGTACAGCACTACGGTAGTGTTATGTGACTTTGATGGCGAAAAACTGACTTACAAAAAACATGGCAGCGAACATACGATTCCCGTCAAACGCGGGTTGTATGAACCTTCCATCACGAAGTACCAGGATAAGTTTTATCTGACAATGCGGAATGACGACAAGGGGTACGTCTCGGTCAGCGATGACGGATTGAAATATTCTGAGCCGATCGTCTGGAAGTTCGATGACGGCCAGGAACTGGGGAACTACAACACGCAGCAGCACTGGGTGACGCACAGCGATGGCTTGTTTCTGGTTTATACCCGAAAGGGCGCAAACAACGACCACGTATTTCGGCATCGGGCACCCCTGTTCATGGCTGAAGTCGATCCCGATACACTGCAGGTGAAACGAAAGACAGAACGGATCATCGTGCCGGAAAAAGGGGCGCGGATGGGAAATTTCGCCGTCGTGAATCTCAGCCCCAGCGAAACCTGGGTCACCGTTGCCGAGTGGATGCAGCCGGTGGGCATCGAAAAGTATGGCAGCAACAACCGGATTTACACCGCCCGCATCAAATGGTCAAAGCCTTCCCGAGAGGATGATTAAGACACGTGTTTAATCATTTAATCATTCGTGCCGACTAATTCTTTGAGTGTCTGCATCAGCGTCGCCTCCACTTCCGGAGCAGTCCGTGAGACGCGGCCGGTTTCATAACCTCCCTGGGAATACGCGATCGTCGTGCCGATATAGCCGGGACCCTGGTCCCCATACGCGGCCATGCAGACGAAATCATTCGGTGCCATCTTCTGCGCTGCCAGTTGATATTCCACGAACAGTTCACCGGGCATGTGAATGATCTGGGCAGAACCCAGTTGCAGCCGCGTGATGCCGATGGTTTTTCCAGCTTTAGTTCGCTGCAGATAGTTCAGATCGCGGGCGGCGCGGATGCGATCGGTGAGCTTCGCCTGCGGGTTCTGCAAGATGCCGGTGAGAGTGGTTTCATCCAGCGTGTCTCTTATCGGCAGGTGTACGGGTTTGACTTTCCAGTTCACATTGCTGGCAGAGAGAGGCGATTTTTGAGTGGACTCCCAGGCCCGCTGCATGCCGTCCGCCAGACGTTGCGCGAGCAGCGGTCGGTTTTCCGGATCGCCGTTATTGTATTTTCCGGCACCGATATTTCCGCCCGCCCCATTGAAGTGAATATGTGGTACGCCGGGAGTCTGTTTTTCATGCATCGCCCGCGCCAGGCCGACGGTGTCACAACTGACGCCTCCCTTGCCGTAATAGCTCTGAGGATGCGTGGCATAATAACTGAGGACCACCAGCGGTTCATCTTGGTTCCAGAGACTGATCATTCGGACGTAGGGATCAATGGTTCCTTCCGGAGCCGCGATGGCAGCCGGGTTGCGGGAAGAACTGAATCGCACGATCTTGACCTTCCCGTCGGTGCCCAGGATACGGCGGTTCGAGGCAAACTGCGCGACTTTCGCTTTACCGGTACCTATGTGCGAGACCGGTTGCGCATGCTGCAGGCTCATCTTTGCTGCTGCAATGGTTCGCTGCATGACATCTTCAACATAAGCCGTATCATACATGACTTCTTTCAGGCCATTCTGCTCGAGCAGGGCATTTGCGGAAATATCGACTCCCGGCGTATCGTGCTGATGCAGACAGTGAATGGCACAGCGGTCCACGCTTGTTCCCAGCGCAGTTGCCAGTCGTTGTTTCCAGACGTCCTGGGCTTCATTGTTGGCGCCGACCCAGTCGAGTGCCAGCAGGACTATCGGCTTCCTTGCATTCAGTAAGATGATGCCCCGCGCACTGAGGGGATCAACAATTTCTTTTGCCGGAGTGATATGTCCGTAACAGAGAGGGCTGCCGAGGGGCGGCGTAATATCACATTGAAACGTCGCGATCTGCAGTGGCTGCTGCTGCGATGGTTCTTCTGCCTGCAGCAAACCGTTCAATATCAGGACAGAAAATAGAAATACAAACAGAGGAAGAACAGAATGATTGCGGTAGCGATGCATCGGGCTGTCTTTCTTGAGAAATCACAGGTGAGGATAGTTCTGGATGGAAAGAATCAGTATAACAGAAATTCGGTGTCAGGCTCCAATGAATAATGGATCATTCAATTCAGAAACCTGCAGATCCACCGTGTTCTATTTGCTGAATGGTTTTCGATGCGTCGTGTTTTTCTGGGAAATTTTGACTTTGAACATCAGCTGACCCGCGAAGTGTATGCCGCGACCGGGGGAGCCACGCCTGCGTTGAATCTAAACCTGGCCAGCTGCTGGCTCGGCATGGCGGCAGACGGCGATCAGATTTATCTGCCAGGTTCGGTATCAGCTGATTATATAACGCATCTGCAGTCAGCCGGCCTGCCGAAAGTGGAGTTGATCGCAGACTGGCCTGAACGGGATGCAGCGGCACAGATGACCTTCGTTCCCTGGGGCTGGTCGCAAGCGACTGCAAAACTGGCACAATCACAGGGATTCACAGTCACCGCTCCCGATCTGGCCGCCGTGAAAACGGTCAACTCCCGTTCGTTTTCATTTGCGTGTGAATCCGTGTGGGGACTCTCTCTGCCGGGCAGTTGTCGTGTGGAATCCCTCACGGAACTGGAGGCGGCGGTGGCTGAGTTGCCGAGGGGACAGGAGAAAGTAGAGACAGCCTGGGTACTCAAGGCGGATTTCAGTATGTCCGCGCGGGAGCGGATGCTGGGACGGGGCACGCTGGTAGCAACCCAGGTCAGGGACTGGGCTCAAAAACGATTCGCCTGCCAGCAGCCCCTGTTTCTGGAACCCTGGGTGCAGCGCACCGCAGAGGCTGGCCTGCAGTTTGAAATACCGCAGCAGGGGGAACCCGAGTTCGTGGGGCTGGCTCTGCTGCGATGTGATGACCGCGGACAATACCGCGGCAGTCGCATCTGCGTGGATGCACAGACACAGGAAACGTGGCAGCCCGCGATCGAAGTAGGGCAGTGCGTGGCAGAGCGGGTACAGCACGCTGCTTACTTCGGTCCGCTGGGCATCGATGCGATGCAGTATCGCGATGCACGGGGAGAGTTGCAGTGCCGCCCGATTCAGGATATCAACGCGCGGTATACCATGGGGCGGCTGGCACTGGGCTTTGCGCGGTTTCTGAAGCCGGAACAGGTGGCAAGCTGGCTGCATTTCCCCTGGAAAGAGTCGTATGGCCAGCCGTTTTCAAAGTGGTTAAAATGTGTTGCCGACATGCAGAAATCAAGTACACGATTCATTGCGACCTCACCGGACCAGATCAACGGTCAGGCGTTGCGTCTGGTGAATGTGTTGTTGATTTCCGAAACGACTGAAGAATTATACCAGGCCGAAGAGACCCTGATGCGGGCTGTTTCTACATTGGCAGAAACAGCTTGTTGAGGTAGACGAAGCATAAAAGAGAATTGATTACGGCGTATGACCGAACAGCGGGAACCTCAACTACAACGACGCAGCTGGCCTCGTCGACTGCTCAACCGAATGGAAGTCAATCGGGCGGTGTTCTATGCGCTGCTGGGACGGGGCTGGCAGTTTGCCTCCGGGCCCGTCACGATGCTGCTGATCGTCGCGTTTTTCTCCAGCGAACTGCAGGGATATTATTATACGTTCGGTGCCCTGATTGCCCTGCAGACCTTCGTCGAGATGGGCATGCAGGTCGTCACGCTCTACCTGGCCAGTCACGAATGGTCGAAGCTGCACATCGACGAGCAGGGTTACCTGACCGGTGATCCGGATGCGCTCTCACGGATACGCAGCCTGGCAGCACTGGTCTTGAAGTGGTACACCATCGCCGGGTTGCTGTTTGTGGGCGGCATTGGACTGGCCGGCTATTATTTCTTTTCGTCTCAACCGGTCAGCAATGTGAACTGGCAACTCCCCTGGCTGTGTGTGGCGGGACTGACAGCGCTGACATTGATGGCAACCCCCTGCCTGAGTCTGCTGGATGGCTGCGATCAGGTTGCGGTCACCAACCGCTATCGGGCGTTTCAAAGTATCACGGGCACGCTGGTGGCCTGGGTTGTTATTTCCAGCGGAGGCGGGATCTGGACCTGTGTCGCGATTTGTGCAGTGCGGCTGTTCTGGGAGTTGTGGCTGATTGGAGTTCGTTATCGGCGTTTCTTTGCCTCGCTGCTGCCAAAACGCCCGGGGGCCCTGGTCAGCTGGTCGGAAGAAGTCTGGCCTTTACAGTGGAAGCTGGCCGTGCAGGCGATGGCGACGTACTTCACCAGCGCATTCGTCATTCCGTTGATGTTTGAATACCAGGGACCCGCAGTGGCCGGTCGCCTCGGACTGACCTGGACGGCTTTGATGACATTACAGCTGGCTGCCTGGTCCTGGCTGATGACCCGCGCCCCTCTGTTTGGATCGCTGGTGGCACAGAATAATATCCCGGAACTGAACCGCGTCTTCCGCCGATTGACCCAGGTTTCCACGATTGTGCTTCTGACGGGGGGGACTCTGTTCTGCCTGATTGTCTGGGGGCTGCAACTGTTCCAGGGAATAGCGTTGCCCGCAGGCTGGGAACTGCTGGAACCGGTCTGGTACCTGATCCACAAGCTGCAGGAACGGATTCTGCCACTCTACCCGACCATCTTATTGACGCTGGCCCTCGTTCCCATTCATATCTCACAGTGCGTGATGGCATATATCCGTCCGTTTAAGCAGGAACCCTTTCTGCTGTTGAATACGTGTTCGCAACTGATCACGGGACTGCTGGTCTGGTATTTTGGTAAAACCTATGGACCGGTGGGTGCGGGCTGGGGATTTCTCATAGCGGGTTATTTCCTGACGATCCCCGGGTTTCTCCTTGTATTGCAGCGTTTTATTGCCCGGCGGAAATGATGCTTTCTCCCCTGTGATGAGACGGTGAAGTCGGTAGTCGACATTTTCGACAAGAAAAAAGTTGACAGCCTGGATTCCTGGTTTTACTATCAGTAGATATTCATCCTTTCATTAGACACTCGTTGTTATCGTCTGCATTCATTTCTTTCAGCAGTCATGTTCCACGCCCGAGTATTGATTCATTGCTGAGACTGATTTCCAGCAGAGACGGGCAGCCAGTAACGGGCACTTTATTCCGCTTCTGAAGCATTCTCGCTGTGTTTTTACGAGAGAGAGCGGGATCAACCAAAACGAACGACATGCATGAGGAGTGCTTATGATGCGATGGTTTCTGAAGCCTAAACACATTATGGTTCTGTGCCTGTTTCTGTCGGCGGGCTGGGTATTGATGACAGTCAGCGCGGAAGTGGAACAGAACACCAGGGCCGAAAATCCTGATATTTCGTCAGAGGCGGATCTCGATTATTTCGCTCAGGAGAGCTCAGAGAGTTCGCAGGAACGTCAGCCGACTCAGGGGGAATCCAGGCCAAATCTGCAAAACATAATTCAGTCCTTCTATCCACCTTTGACAAAGGGCGAGCAGGCAACTCAGAAAGAACTCGATACCGAAACCAAAGCGGACTTTCGGAATGAACCTTTAGTTGAAGTCATGGTTTTCATTCAGAAGCAGCATGGCGTCAACATTTTTCTGGACGGGCAGGCATTAAAGCAGGTTGGACTCACAGCAAAAGAGCCCGTGAATGTGTCGCTGAGCGGGATTAAACTCAAGTCCGCCTTAGACATCATTTTGAAGCCGCTCGGTCTGGATTATGTTATTGACGGGGAAGTCCTGAAGGTTACGACGATTGAAGAAGCGAATCGAACTCTCAATATCAAACTCTATCCGGTTGCTGATCTATGCAACACGCCCGAGGAATACCAGGCACTCGAAAACGTGATTCGCAATACCTGTCTGCCTCCGCAGGCAAGGCAGCCGCTCGCGCATGCGATGACCTCCAGTATTTCGGCAGTTCCTCAATGTCAGGCACTGGTTGTGAATGAAACAGATCGCGTGCATTTAAAAATATCAGAGTTACTCAGTCAGCTCAGACAGGTCCGCAAAGATCAGGCCAGTCTGAGTTCCGATGCGAAGTGAAAAACTGATCTCACTTTTTTCAAATCAGGGGACAGGGAATGAGTTGGTTACGAAATCAGAATAAGTTGGCTGCAATATTATGTTGTCTGGCTGTGGGATGCAGCACGCTGGTGGCGACCGCGGAAGAGAAGAAGAAGTCCACGATTTCCGATGCAAAAAAGCCTGCCGCCCAAGCGATGATCGCATTTGAAGAAGCCGTACCACAAGCGCAGCAGAAGAAATCGCAGCAGAGATTTTTACCGGCGTTAACACAGCGTGAACTGAAATTTCAAAAGGCTCTGGAAGAGGAAACCGATTGCGATTTTGCTGATGAGCCTTTGTCTAAAGTCATGGCGTTATTTTCAGAGAGACATGGTATCCCCATTCTCGTCTCAGGCAATGATCTGGGTGAAGAAGGTTTAACGCTGGAAGAGCCGGTGAATCTGAAAGTGGAAAAACTGGCTTTGCAGGATGCACTGAGTCTCATTTTAGAGCCCATCGGTTTAACTTATCTCGTGGAACATGGTGTCCTGAAGGTTACGACAATAATTAAAGCCAATGAGAAACTGATGTTGCGTGTGTACCCCGTGGGTGATCTCTGCCGGACTGTTGAAGATTATCTCACACTGGAATCGGCGCTCAGAAATGCAGACCTCGGAGACTGGCGACCTCGGAAAACCGGTTGTTTATCAGAGAAGAGCAAAAGTCAGCCTCAGCAGGCCGGCAGTCCTGCTCCTGCGGGAGGCGGTTTTTTCAATATTCCGGATGGGAAATTTAAAGGGGGAGAAAGTGTCGACCCCCTGCTGTATGAAGAGGGTGTCGGCGGTACGATTACGATCGTTCAGCAAAGTCATGCCCTGCTCATCACGCAGACTTATCACGCGCACAATGCCATTGTCGATCTGCTGACCCAAATCAGAGAAGCCCGGACAAGCGAATAGACTACGAACGTATCTCAACCGGATTGCCAATTTAAATCTCGATGAAATCGAGAGAGTTCTACAGCAGGAGACAGTAATGAAACTGATTACCAATAAAGGAAGCAGAAGAAAAAAGATTGCGTTGACGCTGTTGAGTTGCCTGGCGGCAACAGGTTTTCTGATCAACGCAAGTGCCGAAGAACAGCAGAAGTCGCAGGAAGCGACTGCGAAAAAGCCGACGGTGAATGCCATTTCGAAAGCGATCGCGCCGGCAGAACCAAATAAAGTGAAAGAATCAAAGCCGATCTTCTACCCGGCACTCACAACCCGTGAACAGACATTTGAAGTAGCGTTGAAAATGGATACCGATGCCGACTTTGTGGATACACCACTGAAAGATGTCATGACCTACTACAGTGACAGACATAAAGTGCCGATTGTGATCCAGGCGAAAGACCTGGAGCATAACCTGGGAATCACAGCCGATGAACCCATTGATGTTCAGTTCGCGGAAATCAGCCTGGGCGATGCGCTGCTGCAGATCCTGGACCCGCTGGATCTGACATTCATCGTCGATCGGGGGCTGATCCAGGTACTGTCGAAAGAAACTGCTTCCCGCACGTTCAAAACCCGGGTCTACCCGGTCGCCGATCTGTGCATTATCGATGAAGATTACCTGGTGCTTGGCGCCTCCATCCAGAATGCGAACCTGGGTGACTGGAAGCCCGCTCGCATCAATACCCGGTTGAGCAATTCGAATCCCCAACAGGGACAGAAAGGGAGTGGCGGTTCAGGGTTCTTTAATGTTCAAGGAGCCCTGGGCGGCGGATTGGGCGGTGGCGGATTTGGTGGAGGCGGTGGTTCTCTGGCTGCGTACACGAATGAGCCGGGAGGGACGATGTCCGTGGTACAGCAGTCCCATTCGCTGGTCATCAGCCAGACGTATCACGCTCACAATGCGATCGTCGAATTACTGACACAACTCCGTCAGGCACAACAGGACAGTGAATAACAAATCCATTTAAGCATCAGGCAGCTGCGGTCAGTGGCTGCATTCCCACAGGGAGGAACCGTCATGCGCAGAGAACAGAAACAAATGCATTTCCCTTTCGCGTCAGTGGGCATGATGGCCCTGGTTCTCGGATTCTTGACGCTGTCAATTCAGGCCGAAGAAAAAAATGCGACACCGGATAAGATAGCTGAACCACCCAAAGTCGCTGTGAAATCACAGCCCGACTTTTATCCCGCATTGACAAAACGCGAAGAACTGATCGACAGCATGTTGAAGAGGGATACCGATGCGAATTTTCCCAAAGTTCCGCTCTATGAAACAATAGTGTATTTCTCCGAGCTGCATACTATCCCCATTCTGCTGCAGGACAAATATCTGGAAGAAGTCGGCGTCACCCGGGAAGAAATGATCGACGTCAATTTTAAAGATCAATCCCTGCAAAATGTGCTGGATTATATCCTTGAGCCTCTCGATCTGACGTATGTGGTCGACAAGGAAATGGTTCTGGTGACAACAAAGGAAAGAGCCGCGCGGATGTTCAAGACGCGGGTCTATCCTGTGGGCGATTTATGTCGATCCAGTCCCGATGGCTATTCTGCCCTGGAAATGGTGATTCGCAACGCGCGTATTGGGGAATGGAAACCGCAGACGATCAATCAACTGCCTCCCGGTTACGGTACGACAGGAAAAGATCCCTGGGTCGATACCTTTCAGTCTAAAGGGGGAACGATTTCCGTGCATGAACCAAGTAAATCATTGGTGATCAGCCAGACGTATCATGCACACGAAGCGATTCTGAAACTGTTACAGGATCTGAGACTAGCCCAGGCAGCGCAGAAGAATTCCGCAGATCGTAGTGCAGATCGCAGCTTTTAAGAAACCGATGCATAAAAAATGAAGCAGGCCGAGGGGACCAGCCCGCTCCATTTTTATGCTCGTTATTTACCGCCGTTCGGTGTGCGGCTCATGATATAGTTGAAGAGGTCTTTCACTTCCTGATCGCTCATGGTTTTGGTCAGTCCGTCGGGCATCAGAGACAGATCCAGCGCTTTGAGGATTTCGATCTCCTCTTTATTGATGAGCACGGTCTGCCCTTTGACATCCCGCAGTGTGAGTGTTTTGGTGGTCTGCTCATCAATCAGACCTGTCACCGTCCGCCCATCATCTGTGACGACCAGGAAGTTGGTGAACTCTTCACGAATGGCGGCACTCGGATCAACGACAGCCAGCAGCATGAAGTCCAGGTTGTCGCGTTCGTAACCTGTCAGCTTAGGACCGGCTTTGCCCCCTTCGCCATACAGAGTATGACAGACGGCACACGTTTTATTAAACAGGACTTTCCCGGCTGAGAATTCACCGCCACCCGCTTTGACCAGTTCGGCGACCCGTTTCATTTCCTGCTGTTTTTCAGCGGGAGTGGAGCCGCGAACTTTACCCCAGTGCTTTTTGATACTGGCTTTGATGTCCGGGTCATCGTGCAGAGACATCTGCTGCACGACATCCAGGGGAATCGTATTGGCCTTGATTCGCCAGGCGTCGATTTCGGAGAGGAACTGTTTGCTCCAGGCTTTGCGGCTGGCTAACACCCGCTGAGCAGTACTGCGGACGTCGTGCTCGTCGAGCAGGGTACTGTGGTAGCGACCCAGAATACTTTTGCCGATGCTCGGATTTTCAAAATTCATCAGCGCCTGCAGTGCGACCCGCTTTAACGAGTGGGTATCGGCTCCCGATGAAGAAAGGATAGCCGTCAAGGGACCCACTGCATCTTTTACTTTCAGCTGACCCAGAATTTCAATGTATGTCAGACGAGTCGGACGATCCGCGTTTTTATCGGCAACGATTTTGATCGCACGCTGGGTCGCTTCCTTGTCACCCAGTCGTAATGCCAACGCAAGATCCGATTCTCCCAGGCTCTTCTGATATTCTGCCAGGCCTTTGCTGAGTTCTTCAGGCAGGTTGTCGATCTTCTGGCCGCGAAATGCTTCCAGCATGCCTACCATCAGCTTTTCTTTATCCTGATCGGAGGGAGCCAGCTTAAGCAGCTTCGCGCACATGGCATAGTTTTCATCGCCGCCCGCCATCGCGTAACGCTGCATGATGCGTTCCAGAATGAAATCCTGCACCATCTGAACTTTCCAGAAGTCCGGCTTGGAAAACAATTGTAATACCAGCTCCCGGTCGGACGTCGCCTTGCTTTCGAGGGCCCACCATAACAGGAGAGGAATATGCAGGTCCTGCAGATCCTCCTCCCGCTGCAGCAGTTCAGCGGTGATCGCGAGTCCGGATTCCGCGGGAAGTCGTTTGGCCGTTGAAGCCAGTTGTGAACGCACTTCGGCGTAAGGTTCTGTTTTCGCGAGACCGACCAGGGACGCGGTCAGTTTTTTCGAAGTTGTGTGTGAATCGCCGAGCAGACGGATCGTCCAGCGACGCATGTGTTCATCGCGGTGTCCCAACAGCTCCAGCGCCAGTTCTTTGTTGAACGCACCTAATTGATTCAACGCCCAGAGTGCTTCCAGGCAGCGATCCTCGTTCTGGTCTTTGGCAATCGCCAGCAATGCGGGAACCATCGACGTGTCGCCACGTTCGCCGATGACCTGGACGGCTTTCTGGCGGAACCACTTGTTTTTGTGTCCCATGGTTTCGAGCAGTTCCGCATTGGTTAATTTGGAAAGATCGAACGGCTTGAGGGGTTTATAATCGGTTGGTTTGAGCCGATAGATCCGACCGCTGGTTTTGTGCCAGTTGTCGCGGGGGTCGACGTGTGTCAGGCGACTGTCGTACCAGTCGGCGAGGTACACACTGCCATCGGGGCCCACCTTGATATCGACGGGACGGAACCAGCGATCCTGCGTCATCACGATCGGTGGCATGTCTTCTGTGCGATAAGTGGATGTATCGGGAATCAGATTGCTGGCCATCACGCGGTTATGCAATGAATTTGCTGCGAAGACGGCACCATTGTATTTGGCGGGAAATGCGCCCCCTTCGTAAATGGAAAAAGTCTGGCTGAAGCGTTCCTGGTAACCTTTGTGCCGCATGTGTTCGTAATAACCAAAGGCGAACGGGTTGGTCAAAGGACCATGTTTGCCCCAGTTCTTATGAGCGTAGCCCCCTTGCGCATAATGCATGCCGCGGGTGCCGCCGTTATTCGTGCCTGAGAAGACGCGACCTTTGGAATCGATTTCCACACTGAAGGTATTCCCGCCCCCTTCGGCATAGATTTCGAAGATTTTAGTTTCGGGGTGATAACGCCAGATCATCTGACCTTTGAAGTGCACATTTTTCGTGACAGCTGAACTGACAGTTCCCGTGGTCGTACTGCCGTTGGCACCATACAGCCAGCCATCAGGACCCCACTTGATGCTGTTGGCAACGGAGTGGGTGTCTTCCAGACCAAAGCCGGACAGATGCACTTCAGGATCGCCGTCAGGAATGTCATCGCCGTCGGCATCGGGATAGAACAGCAGGTAAGGAGGATTCAAGACCCAGATGCCGCCTTTGCCCACCGTGACTGCGGAGACAATATTCAGACCGGTAATCACGTCTTTGATTTTATCAAACGTACCATCGCCGTCGGTGTCTTCGAGGACCGAAATCTTGTCGGCCCCTTTGAAGTGATTCGGCGGTGCGGGGGGGACCTTATCGAAGACGGCCCGCAGGTACTGATCGTATTTGACGACTTTCAGGCCGGCGGGGAACGGGTACTGCAGATATTGTACGACCCACATCCGGCCGCGATGATCGAAGCTGAGATAGAGGGGCTGCATGACTTCGGGTTCCGCAGCGATGCTTTCCATTTCAAAGTCTTTGTGAACCTGAAACAGTTTAACCGCCTGTTCGGGAGGAGTCGGATCCGATTCATCGCCGACTTCACCTTTGCCTTTGAAGGCTTTCATGACTTTGTCAACCTGCTCGTTGGCGGCGACATTTTTCTTGAAGCGATCGCGGGTGATTTTGCCGGCAACATCCACCTGGGGTGGTTCTTTTTTGAGACACCAGTAGATGGCGTTCACCAGGGTGTGCGTAAACGTATTGATTTTGAAATCGCCCGGGTGTCCGAGTGACGTGTAGAATACCAGTGATTTTTTATAGCGGTTCGTCCACGCGACAGGCATATGGACCGGTTGCCCATCCACGTTGGACAGGCCGATCAGTAATGTCTTTGTCGAACTTTTGAGGTTCGTGCTTTTATACATCGAACCTTCACTGCGGAAATATTTATTGCGGACACTCGCCATGATCGGGTCCTGCTCGGCCCGCAGCTGGGTGGTTACATCGGTCGGTGTTTTATTACCAAAGTCACCCGCGTATTCGCCTCCCAGCACTTCCGTGTCAAAGTTTTTCCACTCGACATAACCTTCTGCCGGTTCCCCTTTGCTGAGCGAGAAGCCGTGGCTCGAAGTGCGAATGGCGACCAGCGGTTTGCCGGCATCGAGGTAATCGCGGAGCAGTTTCATCTGGGCGGCCGGTAAAGTTTTTCGACGCACGCTCAGGAACAGCAGGTCCGCATCTTTGAGTGATTTCAGGCCGGGAAACGAATTCGGGTCCTCTTTGTCGGCGAAGACAAACTCGGTTCGAAATCCGAGAGGCTGCAGGTGCTCCCTGGCAAAAGCAGGCAGGCTCTCAGCTGTCTTATAACCTTCTTCACCGATCACAAACACAATCAGAGGCTGATCCGCGGGAGTGGCTGCCTTGTTGGCATCGGCCTGTTCTTCAGCCGAGAGAGGGATCACACCCAGACTGCAGAAACTCAGAAAAACAAACAGCGAGAGCGCGTGCTTCAAAATCACTCTGTTGCACATGAGGACTATTTCTTTGCGAGGTAAAACTAAAGGAAATTAAAAAAGGGTGGTGCTTCATAATAACAGCCCTCTGAATGCAATGTCACCCGTCAAAAGTAATTTTTTGCGAAGAAGCGTTCACTTTACTGATCGGAGTCTGGTCGAATCCAAATGTGGCTTAAGCCTTTTCTATAAAGAGAGATAAACAAAATAATCTCGTTTCGTTCGCACCCGGTTTCTGATAATTTGAAAGGAACTGTTTCCCGGTGTTTCAGATTGAGCTGGATCCATCTACATGTCTCGAATTTATCAGCTGGTCTTCATTCTCTCACTGCTTTGCGGCAGCTGGCTGGCAATGATGGGGGTGCACGAACTGGGACATGTTCTGGGAGGCATCTTCACGGGAGGTTCGATTTCGCGGGTGGTGCTGCATCCGCTTTCCGTTTCGCGAACCGACCTGTCGATCAATCCCGCGCCGGGACTGGTTGTCTGGGCGGGACCACTGCTGGGAGTGCTGCTGCCATTGTTGTTTTGGCTGGTGGGACGAGTGCTGCGGGTTCGGTTTGTTTCGCTGCTCCAGTTTTTTGCCGGGTTCTGCCTGATTGCGAACGGAGCTTACATTGCCGGCGGCTCACTCGACGGCATCGGTGATTGTGGCGTGATGCTGCAGACGGGCACGCCTTTGTGGATGATGTGGGGCTTTGGGCTGTTGACCGTTCCCGCCGGTTTCTGGCTCTGGCATCGGCTCGGTTCATTGCAGGACTGGTGGCGGCATCCGGAACGCGTTTCCGATCAAAGCGCCTGGCTGATGTTACTGGCCGTGGCGGCGCTGATCGTGCTGCTGGTCTGTTTTTCTGCCCGATAATGTTTTCAAGTTTGCTTCGGGACGGTTCGATCTGCTATCTTGGATGCAGTGCCGATTTTGATTCTTCAGGAGAACCACTCATGTCAGAAGTCTTCAATCGCCGTCAGATGCTGGGTCTCTGTGCTGCCTCGGCACTGTGGTTACCGGAACTCACGTATGCAAAAGCAGCGAAACCCAAAGTCAAAACCTTCACCTATAAAACAGCAGGTGACCTGGAGATCAAAGCCGACGTCTACCGGGCCGACGATAATCAAACGCGGCCCGTGATGGTCTGGTTTCACGGCGGAGCGCTGATCGTCGGGCATCGAGGGGGCGTGAGTGGTCGCGTATTGCAGGACATGTTGAACGCCGGCTACACGGTGGTTTCGTTTGATTATCGTCTCGCCCCCGAAACGAAACTGCCGGAAATCGTTGCGGACCTGGAAGACGGATTCACCTGGCTGCAGGAAAAGGGGCCGGAACTGTTCAACGTGGATACCAGCAAGGTCGCCGTCTCGGGAGGATCGGCGGGAGGCTGTCTGACGATGATCGCCGGCTACCGGGCGAAACCCAGGCCAACGGTCCTTGTTCCTTTCTGGGGGTACGGCGATCTGATTGGCGACTGGATCGGTAAGCCCAGTCCGCATGCACGACATCAGACGAAACTGACGAAAGCAGAAGCATATCAGCAGGTCGGTACAGCGCCGATTGCGGATTCACGGGAGAGCAGAAAAGAGCGCGGCGCCTTCTATCAGTACTGTCGACAGCAGGGAATCTGGCCAAATGCGGTCTCCGGCTGGGACCATCACAGCGAACCGGAAAAGTTTGATCCCTATATGACCATCAAGAATGTGACGAAAGAGTATCCTCCCACGCTGATGGTGTATGGCACGAAAGACACCGATGTGCCTTACGAACAGTCGACGTTGATGGCAGAGCGGTTCCAGCAGCAGGGCGTCGAACATGAACTGGTGACGATCCCGAATGCCGAACACGGCCTGGCGGGCGGCGATCCGAAACTGATTGACGACGCTTACCGGCGGGCTTTTGCCTTTATGCATGATCACATGCAGTAAAGATGATACAGATTCCCTGGAAAGTAAAATAACGCGAAGGCCAGTCAACAGATTCAAGTTCTGAGCTGAATTGGTCGAGAGATTCATCGTAGCAGCTTCCATTGGTCACTGATCAGGCTACGATTGCTTATTTGTATTAGACTTCAAAAGGATGTGAGTCTGTGTTCGAACTCTGGATGACCCTGGTTCCGATTCTGATTGCGGATATCGTCAACCCCGTATTATTTGCCTTTCTGGTTTATGCCGCTGGTACCGATCGTCCTGTAATCAACAGCTGCGCCGTCCTGCTGGGGCATACTCTGGCTTATTATCTGGCGGGGATTGTGATTGCACTGGGCATCGAACAGATCTCCGATCATCTGTCGCATCCGCAGTTGATCGATTACATCATCGGCTTTGTGTTAGGAGTGATTTTGCTCTGGGTGGGCTACCTGTCCTGGAAAACAGAAAAAACAGAACAGGCTGCAGAGACTCGAACAATGACTCCACTTAAGGCGATCGGACTGGGGGCGGTGGTCAGTTTCATGGGCATGCCCTTCGCGCTCCCTTATTTTGCGGCGTTGGATCAAATGCTCAAGGCCGACCTGTCACCAGTGACAGCGCTGGGGGTGTTGGCGGCGTACAATGTGCTCTATGCCCTGCCATTTGTTCTGGTTCCCGTTCTGATCGCGACTTCCGGGCAGAAGAGTCAGGATATTTTACGCAAAATCAATACCTGGCTTGTGAGCATCAGCAATTTTCTCATGCCCATTCTACTGACGCTGGTCGGCCTGGCTCTGATCGTCGACTCGCTGATTTATTTTGTGACCGGATACGAGATGTTTTAATAGATTTCCGGTTGTTACATCGTATATGATAGAATCCTCTGACTTCTAATTCCGTCTCACCAGATGCCCTGAGAGCATACATCAGCAAAGATCAGTCTGATATCTTTGAGATTCCCGGTGTGCCGTATCGGTATTAACAGCAGTAAAATATTTCTATACAAAGTCCGTCAGTATGCAAACGACAAATCGCGTTGTGATCGCCGGAGGCAGTGGATTTCTGGGATTAAACCTGGCGGAATACCTAACTGAATTCGGCTATGACGTTGTAGTGCTATCACGACAACAGCCAGAACGGCAGGGTGCGTGGCGGTTTGTGCGATGGGATGCCCGTGGCGTGGGTGAGTGGTGCAGGGAACTGGAGGGAGCGGCTGCGGTGGTGAACCTGGCAGGACGGACCGTGGACTGTATCAAAACCCCCGATCACTGTGATGAAATTCTACGCTCGCGGGTCGAAGCAACCGAAGTACTGGGCAAGGCGGTGCGAAAGATTCAGACGCCGCCACCGGTCTGGGTGCAGATGTCGACGGCCCATCGCTATGGCGATCCGCCGGAGTGCGTCTGTGATGAAGACTCCGCCTTCGGTTACGGTCTGGCTCCCTTTGTGGCACGCGAGTGGGAAGCCGCTTTTGCGCGAGCGGTTTTGCCCGAGATGCGTCAGGTGATTTTGCGAACGAGTTTTGTGGTGGGCCGCAATGGAGGTGCTTTGTCGCGACTGAGTAAACTCGTTCGCTGGGGGCTGGGAGGCACAGTGGGCAGTGGTCAGCAGGGGATGAGCTGGATTCACGAGCTGGATATGAATCGCCTCTTCTATCGCGCCATCACCGATGAAAGCATGCAGGGGGCTTACCTGGCAACCGCTCCGGAACCGGTTTCGAATGCCGAATTCATGCGCGAACTGCGACGGGCATTCAAGATGCCCATCGGCCTGCCCGCGGCAAGCTGGATGGTACGGATCGGGGCGCCACTGCTGATGCGGACCGATCCGGAACTGGCGCTGTATGGCCGCTACTGTGTCTCGCGCCGCCTGCGGGAAGAAGAGTTCGATTTTTCCTTTCCCGATCTGGAGTCCGCGCTCCGCGATATTTATGCAAAAAAATAAGTGGAAAAGACAAAGAAAGTAAGCCACATTGCGATTAACATGGAAGTATCCCAACGGGAGAGTTCAACGACGAACAAACTATCGAGGAAACGATCGATGAAATATCAAACGCTGTCACTCCTTTTTTTGATGTCCCTATTGGGCTGCGACTCATCAACAACGACTGTTGAAGATGTGTCTGATAAAGTAGAAGTAGACAGTTCAGTGCGGCCTGAGAAGGTAAAATCGCCACCAGAGTTCTTGGATCCTGTGTACCGACCGGTCATCGTGAACATGGAAAATCTCCAGGCAGGTTCATCGTCTTCAACCAGATTCAGTCCTCAGAAAACTTCTGCCAACACCACCGTCACGCATGGAGCGACATTGGGAACTGGTCAACCGGATGAAAGTGTCAAGGTGACGTGGACGTATCTGAAGACGGACGAGCAAGGCGATCACTACCATTTCGAAAAAACAAAAATCGACAAATCGTCTCAGCAAAAAATGATGTCGAAAGAAATCCAGTATACAGGCAAAAAACAACTGATATTCGAAGATGATTTTCAGCGAACCTGGATTTCTCCTGCACCTGTAGAGAAAGCAGAACCGGACAGAAATTGAATTCAGGTTATTCTACAGATCTGTTTCCCAGTCTGTTTTCGATTGTGCTGCCAGGTTTTCTTTGAGGAAAGACCAGTTCGACTTAAGAAACACCAACTAGCATAAGTGCATTTCAGTGCAAGCCCAGCCCGCGACATATTGACGGCTTTTTATGAATGTCTGTTTTTCTGGCGACAATCGTCTCTTAACTTAGTATACTTTAGTCTGGAACAGCAACAGAGTTTCTATCAAGAGGTGTTCTGATCAGAAAGTATCAGAGCGGCTGTTCCGATGAGACGATTGATTGAACATTTTAGGGAGAGGACAAGTATGTCGATCATTACTGCGAGTCGGGTTTTTCTGAAACGCGCGCTCGGTGATTCAGAGGTCGCCACTGTGGAACGCATTCTCAACGATCAGGAAGGGGATGTCTCTGGTTCGACAGAGGACCGGCACTGGGAGCTGACTAAAAATCAGCTGATCATTACCGTCGACGTTCAGCCGACAGAAAACGTTGTGTTTGAATGCCACGAAGAATTGCAGGAACTGGGTCTGCAGGCTGCAGATGTTCCTGAAGTAATTATTGTCGAAGGTCTCGCGGAGTGCTCCGATGTGTGCCGTCTGATCGCTGATCGGCTGGCAGCAGATTTAGGGGGCATCACGCGTGGTGCAGAACAATGCAGCTGAGTCTGCTTTGATTCAAAGCTTCAGCCGCCAAAACCCTGTTCTGATTATCGGAACCGAAAATTAAAAAACGGCCAGTGGTTTTTGTTTCCACTGGCCGCATTTTTTTCGGTTAAGTGGCTTAGTATTCGCCGACCACATTGCCGTCCGTCTTGTGCCCCAGGTCCTGCCAGGTTCCCAGGTTGATGTTTTCGGAAATAAACTGAATCCGTCCATCTGCGAAGAGTACATGGACGCCACCCGTGTGCTGGCTGTGGGCACCCATCAGAGCCGGACCGCCGGTTCCACTGGAGCATTCCAGCAAGTCGGTGTTGGGGCCGACCAGTGTAGAGTAGCTCCACATATGCATCGACTGTCCCCAGAACCAGGTGTAACCGCGAAGTAACTGGTTTGCGGTACCGGTGCAGACGGTTCCTGAAGTGGCATTGGCACTCGCGTAGGGATGACCCACTTTACATTCCGATGCGATCATCGTATTGGATGTTCCATCGGTAATGTCACGAATGCGGGTGGCGCTGTTCAGGAACATGACGGATCTCCCGTTGTTCGCAAAGTCTGTCCCACCGGCTGAAAAACCGCCGTATTGTGCCGAGCAGACCACATAGTTAGTGGGGCCATACGCAGGCTGGCCGGTGGTGCCGCGGCTGCCGGGATCGCTGGGGCAACGGAAGACGGGCAGTTCCTCTTTCATGGCTGTCATATTTGCCGTTCCGGTATTACCAGGCTGGATACTCCAGTCGATCATGTTGTACAGGTTCGCCTGATCGACGTAAGGTAAAATGCGGGCCTGCCAGCCAATCTGGCTTGAGAGCCAGCTGTTCGCAACGGTGCGCACATGAGCGGAGGGAAACGTGAGCGCGGTATCGTGATAGTTATGCAGCGCGAGACCGATCTGCTTCAGGTTATTTTTACAGGTGGAACGGCGGGCTGCTTCGCGTGCCTGTTGCACAGCCGGCAGCAGCAGCGCGATCAGGATGGCAATGATGGCAATGACCACCAGCAATTCAATTAAAGTAAATCCCTGGCGGCGCTTCAGAAAGGCAGTTTTCATAATGTTAGTGTTCCCTGGTAAGAATTAAAAAAAATGATCGGTCAGATCATCAGTCTGCAGAAAATATCGCTAGCGGGTCTGGAGAGAAAAATCAGCCGTGTTCTTGCCGGCTTTCACTTCATACCTCAGCGTGGAATCAGCATTGTATTTTGCAGGAATATACTGCTGCATGATTTCGGTTTTTACGCCATCAAAGTTCTGGAACTTCCCTGTCTTCCGGGTTGCATTGATCAGAATTTTGTTCGCACCCACAACCGGTCCCTGGGCTGCCTCCAGCGAATAAACGCCGTTGGTAATCACGGCCTGAACGGCTTTCCCATGAATCCGCTGGCCTGTCGCATCGAGGTCCGGAATAAACTGGATACTCCCCTCGGGCAGTGGCTCGCCGTCCAGACTGACAGTCCCGGAAACAGCCGCGCGCTCCAGTCCATCCTTCGAAACACCAGAACAGCCACTCAGCGTCCAGGCGATTAAAGTCAGCAAAAAAACAGTCGAACGGGAAACAGGCAGCATGGTGAGTTGGTACTCAATAAACGGAAGTAGATTCGTAGAGGATTAAGGAAAGCAGTCTGCTGGACTGGCTGATTGAGAAAGCGGGTCTGAGAGCGTCTTCCGGAGGATCAGGGGGTGATCCGGGCTTACGCCGGGCAGGTATTGTGTCGCAGCAATTCTATGTTATCTAACCCCCCTTATGTGTTTCCTGTTCGCGGGATTTCAAAAAATTATGAAAATTTGTTGCAGCCCCGATGTGCTATATCGATTGTGTCTCAGATACCGTGAGGACGTCATCAAGTTGCGAGCCTGGCAGGAATGAGGTTACATCTGTTCCTGGCAGGCAGGTCAATCGGAAGGGAACGGGAGAGAAAAAATGCTGCAGAAGTTAAAACAGATCATCGAAGACTCAGACACAAAATCAGGTAGAGCATTTGATCTGGCGATTCAAACGATCATCGTGGTATCGCTGATCAGCTTCTCCATCGAGACACTGCCTGACCTTTCAGAGGAAAGTCGAGCCACACTGCATGTCATCGAACTCATGAGTATAATCATCTTTACTGTCGAGTATCTGGCGCGCGTGCTGGTTGCCTCTGACAAGACTGGCTTTATCTTCTCTTTCTTCGGGATCATCGACTTACTGGCAATCCTTCCGTTTTATCTCAGTACCGGACTGGATCTCAGGTCGCTGCGATCCTTTCGCCTGCTGCGGCTGGTTCGTATTTTGAAGCTGGCTCGTTACAGTGCTGCGGCAAAGCGATTTCATCGCGCATTCCTGATCGCCAAAGAAGAGCTGGCGTTGTTTCTGTTTGCCAGCCTGATCGTACTTTACCTGGCAGCAGTGGGCATTTATCACTTTGAGAACCCGGCTCAGCCCGACGAATTCAGCTCTGTCTTTCACAGTCTGTGGTGGGCAGTTTCGACTCTGACTACAGTCGGCTATGGTGATATCTATCCTGTGACAGCAGGGGGTAAAATGTTTACCTTCTGTATTCTTGTCGTCGGTCTGGGGATCGTTTCCATTCCGGCAGGCCTGGTGGCGTCGGCACTTTCCAAAGCCCGGGAGCTGGAAGATTGATCAGGCTGTTCACAGGCGACCTCTCTTCTGTATCGTTATTTTGGCTGTTTTTCATTGTGAACGGGTACCCTGCTCACTTATAATTCAGCCCGGATGGAAACAATCATACCTCAGATACCTGCCTTATCGAATCACATGGAACCCTCCCGATTCGGACCCTTCGGTCAAAGTTGTCAGCTGAGATTTCAGACCGATTGCTTTTCTAAACCCAACAACTGAATTTCGAAATTGATTGAACAGACAGGCTCGCTATGTTCCCCGTTTCGCGAAAGAATTCCGTTGCGCTGTTTTTCTGCGCATTGACCCTGACAGGCTGTTTTGGTGGCTCTGCCGAGCACATCGAACGCGCCGCTATCTCCGGTACGGTGACCTTCGATGGCAAACCTTTGCCCGAGGGGAGTATCCAGTTTGTGCCCGATGTCGATGCAGCCGGTAAACCGGTGCGTGGCAAGCTGGCACAGGCGTTAATCAAAGACGGAAACTACTCCCTCACTGCTGAAGCGGGTCCCGCCGTCGGCAATAACAAAGTCCTGATTAATGCGACCCGCAAAACGGGTAAGTTTCAGGAATCGGACGGCGTAAAAACCGAAATCATGCAGCAGTACATTCCCGCCCGGTACAACACACAAACAACTCTGAAGTACGAAGTCAAAGCGGACGAGAATACCGCCGACTTTGCACTCGAAGCCAAATAGTCATTTTCGTCCAGTACGGATTCCGCGTACTGATGTTCTTTTTTTCTCATTCAATATTCAGATGGATCAATCAAAACTATGAAAGCATTATTTCTGAAGCGTCGCCAGGGATTTACATTAATTGAGCTGCTGGTGGTTATTGCCATTATCGCCATTCTGATTGCGCTGCTGCTGCCGGCTGTGCAACAGGCACGCGAAGCGGCCCGCCGTTCCAGCTGTAAAAACAACCTGAAGCAGATCGGTCTGGCGCTGCATAACTATCACGATACCTTTCGCACCTTTCCCCCCGCCATGGTCCGCCGTCAGGGGGCTGCCGAGGAATGGAATACCAATATGATTAACTGGCAGGCCCGGATTCTGCCTTATATGGATCAGGCACCCCTGTTTAATAAGATCGACTGGAATGTGGAACCGGGTAGTGGCGGCACTGCCAACACCGAAGCCCGGGCTTATGAAATCCCCGCTTATCGCTGCCCCAGTGATCCCGGTAACCGGGGTAAGACTGGACAATCCAGCTTCGGTCCCACCAACTATGTGACCTCTACCGCGAATACTGGAAGTTATGCCGCCGGCGGTTCGACCTATCAGAACAACGGTCGCTCAGTCATGTTCCTGAACAGCAAGACCCAGATCAAGGACATTGAAGACGGGACCTCCAATACCATGCTGTCTTCCGAGTGTGTGGTGGGCCATCCTTATGCCGGCATCAACGCGACTTCGGGCACCGTCTGTACCGGGACAGCCAATCAGAGACTGCGCGGCTATTCCTGGTTTTACGCCCAGTCCATGTGGTCCTGGAGCTACACGACGCTGATCGGACCCAACTCGGATCTGATGGAATGTGCCCAGAGCACAGGCGGAACTGCCCTCTTAGGTTCGCGCAGCAAGCACGTGGGTGGCGTGCACACGCTGTTTGCCGACGGGCGGATTCGCTTCATCTCAGAGAACATTCACCTGGGAACCTGGCAGGACCTGGGAAACAAAGCAGACGGTAATGTGGTCGGCGAATACTAAGTCGCTTAACCGCTAATTGTAAAAATAGAAACGGCCAGAGGATCCCAGGTTCTCTGGCCGTTATTTTTTCATGAACAGTCACGCGCTTACTTCTTCGCCGGAATCACCGGCAACACGATGTGCGAGGGATGTTTCGCGTCGTGATAGATCGTATTATTCGCCGTCTGTGTGCGGCGGTTGTCATTTAAAGGTTCACCCGTGTTGGGGTTGATATCGAAGCGGGGGAAGTTGCTGCTGGAGATATCAACGCGGATGCGGTGCCCTTTCTTGAAGACATTCGAAGTCGGATAGAGTTTGATGGTGACCGGATAGATTTCGCCCGGCTCCATCAGCTTCTCGGTCTTGAGGGAATCACGGAAGCGGGTGCGAATGATACCGTCGCCGATGTTGAGGTCGAAGCCACCCGGGAAGTCAGCGCTCGGCGGATATACGTCGATCAGCTTGGCGGTGAAGTCGGTGTCTTTCGCATCGGATGAGATCCAGAGTTGTACTTTCAGTTCGCCCGTCACTTCGAGATCTTCTGCCAGCGGTTCAGTCTGAAAGACGATCACATCATTGCGGGCGGAGAGCGGAACGGGCTGCGTCCAGTTCCAGATGTGTTCACTCCCTTTCTGATCCCAGCCACCCTGGACGAGAATATCATTGCCGCTGGAAATATTGCCGCCAATCGTAGGGACCGGGTTGGCAGGATCAAACAGAAAGGTCGTCGCAGCCTCTTCTGTTTCCGGTTTTTCTGTGGAGAGTCCGCCTGCCGGCTGCAGATGGTATTTCGTGTAAACAGTACGTTTCAGCGGCCATTCGCTTTCATTGCGCCAGTAGCCGCCATGCTGAAGTTTGCCGTCCTGTGTTCTGGAACCGTCGCCGGTGCCCATCACGAAGATGCGGACGGGTGTTTCGAAAGGAGCAGCGGTGCCGACACTGTTATCGATGCCTTTGAGCCAGTGATCGTACCATTCCTTTCGCCAGGCGAGCGGATCGGCGATGGCGGCTTCTTTGCCGAAGTCGACCTGGCCGTGAGAATAGGATCCCTGCCGACCGTGAATCCAGGGGCCCATAATCATATACACGGGACCTTTGATGGTTTTCGAGAGCACCTGGAAGTTGGCCGTGTTATTGCTGCTCCAGGAATCGTACCAGCCACTCACCAGGTACACGGGAATATCTTTGTACTGTTCGGGGTAATCGATGATGTTGTTCTGCTTCCAGAAATCATCGTTGGCGCCATGTTGCATGCCCGCGACGAGCCAGTCTTCGTATTCAGACGCCAGCTGCATCGGCGTCGTCCCTTTGCGAAGTGGAAGCTGAAACAGATACTTCATGCGGTTCTCTGCCATTTCCTTGAGGACGGCCGCGGTGCCGGGATCATGTGACTGACGGCTGCCTTTGCCGGCGTTGAGATAGATCCAGTTCCAGAAGCGGAGTTCAAACGCGCCGCCGTTTCGCATGCTGGCATAACCCAGGTTGGACATCGCATCCACGGGGATGATGGTTTTCAGTTCGGGCGGTTTTTCCATCGCGAGTGCATGCTGTGTACCGCCGACATAGGATGTGCCGATCATACCGATCTCTGCATTCGACCAGGGTTGTTTCCCGATCCAGGCCGCGGTATCGACTCCGTCGACGCCGTCATCAGTCAGCATATGCCAGACACCTTCCGAGGCATAGCGGCCGCGTGTGTCCTGGGCGACGAAGGCGTAGCCATGGGAAGCATAATAGGTACCCGAGGATTTACAGCCGTCTTTGTTGTAAGGTCGGCGTTCCAGAATGGTGGGGAGTTTCTGATCGAGGACGTCACCATCTTCCACGGGCAGGTAAACGTCGGTCGCCAGCTTCACACCATCCCGCATGGGGACCATCACGTTCTTGCGCACTTCGACCGCATACGGACCACTGGCGGCAAACGCAGTTGAGGTGATGAGCAGGCAGCAGAGGAAACCGGAAATCATCAGCCGCAGCTGAGAACGAAAAACAAAGCGGGAAGTCATGGTGCATGCTTTCTAAAATCGGTTGTTATTTCAGCGGTGGTTATTGCCGAAAACTCAGGCAGGTGACGGGGTTGTTGCAGTTAACCCTGTCTTTGCAGGCTACTGGGAATGGTGAGGGATGTCAATCAATGGAAGAGGCGCTGAACCTGGAATGAATGTCAAATCAGGGGAGACCTCGAATGCAATTCGAGGTTGTCGTGGGACAACAGGAGGTCGCAGGGAAACCATTCGATTTTGAAGATGTTCTCTGACCTGTTTCCTGGTGATTGATCCCTTCTCTCTGTCGAAACGGATCTTGCCTGTAATTCTGTTCTGGCATAAAATCCCGCCTCGTACCTGCAGGCACAGGTCATTTTTCTCAGAGGAGAATCAGAGCGATGCGAAAAACTTCTTTTAATTTACTGGCAGGAATGTTACTGGCTCTGGTCGGCCTGATTTCAACAGAGGTCCGAGCAGAGAAACCAGAAATAAAGCAGCTGGAGGCCCCGGTGGCTGCTGTGAAACCACATCCGGCTCCCCTTATTCTGAAAGGCTGGCAGCAGAGTTCAAAATCGGGGCAGCGAATTATGGTGCCAAAATTTCCGAGCTTTGAAAGCTGGGAATCCCAAAATGGACTGATCGATTTGCGGAAACATTATCCCCGGAAAACAGCAGAGAAACGACTCCAGAAAACCCTGGGAATCGATGGTCCACAGCTCAAGTTTCACTATGGGCCAGGCCCCCGCGTTTATTACATTGACGGTCTGCAGACCAGTCAGCTGGGTTATCGTCTTCAGCAACTGAATGCACCGTAATCATTTCTGATTGAGGTCGCGATCCTTCAGTTGGCCGAACGCTTCACCGGGTGGGCCCGAATGTAATTCGGGCCGAGCGCAGCGAGCAGGAAACTGACAGTGTTACCTGCATAATACAGAGCCCCTGGTTTGCTCTCAAACTTCTCACAACATGTGGTAGGTAAACTAAAATTAAATTCGCTGGTTTACCCTGTCAATTTCCTGTTGTCTCCGACAACCCCGAATTGCATTCGGGGCCACCCCTGATTTGACATAGTAACCGGGAAATCAATCCGCCGAACCCTTCACCAGATATCGCTTCAACATCGCTTCATCAATGTCCACACCCAGTCCCGGTTTCGTCGGCACTGCGATCGTGCCTGCTTCGATTTCAAACGGTTCGGTGATGATGTCGTTTTCCAGGCTGTAATAGGTGCAGTCGTTGGCGAGGGGGAAATTGGGGGACGAACCGGCCATGTGCAGCATGGTGGCGGTGCGGAGACCCAGGTCGTGGGCGCAGTGGAAGATGCAGGGGACGCCAGCGGAAGCCGCGACTTCGCCGACGAGTTTGACGGCCCAGATGCCGCCACATTGGTAGGTGTCGGGCAGCAGATACTGGGCGGCGTCCAGTTCTAAGATCTTACGGACGTTTTCCATGGTAGTCACCGATTCATTCAGTGCCAGGGGCGTCGTGGTCAACTTCCGGATCTCGGCGGATTCCTGCAGCAGATCTTTGTGCATCGGCTGTTCGAAGTATTGCAGGTCATAGGGTTCCAGATCGCGGGCCAGCTGCAGAGCCACTTCCGGTGTATAGCCCATGTTGGGATCAATGCGGAGATTCAACCGGTCGTCCGTCGCTTCGCGGATCGCGCGGACCATTGCCAGATCCTCTTCCGGCGAACGTCCCGCTTTGGTTTTGAGTGTGGAGAAGCCGAGATCGACATAATGTTTCGAGATCGCGGCGGCTTCTTCCGGGTTGCGTATCCCCATGCAGCAGGTGACTTCCACGCGGTCCCGATACAGGCCGCCCAGCAGACGATGCAGGGGAAGCCCCGCCTGCTTGCCCAGGAGGTCCCAGCAGGCCATCTCGACCAGCGACTGCAGATACGGTTCTTCGATGCCCCAGTCAGCATAGAGAGCCGAGATGTCAGTGGGATCCTGGCCCAGTAGAATCGGGCGGAAGTAGCTGGCTTCTTCTCCGGTAAAACTGGTGGCATTCTGGAAGGAGAGCCGTTGCGGAGTTTCGCCCCAGCCGATCAGCCCCGCATCGGTTTCCAGACGAATCAACAGCGCGCCCGTTGTCAGCGAAGAGATGTACCGCGACTGGTACGGAGAAACGGGAGTCTGCAGGGGAACATCTACCAGAAACGTATCAACGCCTGTGATTTTCATGGTGTTTCTCCAGAGGCAAGTGAATCGGTTGTCGGCGAGAATGCAATGCTATCACTTCCCCGGTAAGCCGACAAGCAGATTGATGAATACACAAACTGATGCCAGTGATCATGATGGGATTGAAGGAGCCTAAAGAAAGAAGGGGTAGGCCCGAATGTAATTCGGGCCGAGCGCAGCGAGCAGGAAACTGTTTGTGTTGCTTTCCTGAATAGGTCACCTTTGTTTGATCTCCAGCGCATAATGATTGTGGATCGGAAAATTTTCATTCAGATCGCGCGATTGCTCTGTCAGTTTCCTGTTGACTTCGACAACCTCGAATTTCATTCGAGGCCACCCCGCTTTTGATTGTTGATCGAATCGAAACGGGTTGGGTTTCCTGTAATAATGCACATTGGCTACGGTTGTTGTGTCGGCTCTTCTCCCGTAAAGTAGGTAGACCACGGCTCTGCTCCGTCTTCTTTCGATTCCAGTAAGATTCCGCCATGATTCCCGAAATCAATAACCTGTTAACACCCTTTGAAACGCTGCCCGAGGGAGAAGAGTTCGAAGAACTGTTTCGAGGCAAGTCCTGCCGCGTGGAGCGGATTGTTTCGACCGGGCAGTCAACGCGGGAAGGGCAGTGGTACGATCAGGAGCATGCGGAGTGGGTAATTTTACTCTCCGGTTCGGCGGTACTGCGATTTGAGGGGGAAACCGGGGGACGATCGCTGGTTCCCGGGGATGCGGTGAACATTCCCCCGCATTGTCGCCACCGGGTGGAAGCGACGGCTGCCGATCAGGAAA
This sequence comes from Gimesia sp., assembly GCA_002706765.1. Classification (GTDB taxonomy): domain Bacteria; phylum Planctomycetota; class Planctomycetia; order Planctomycetales; family Planctomycetaceae; genus Gimesia. The sequence goes on along the minus strand of PAJV01000055.1, from coordinate 68,367 downwards.
GCGTTTGGCTTGCAATCCACTATGAGCCTGTCGAGAATGGTTGAAGTAAACAACAGTTTTCAGCACACCTTTATTTCCAATCGATTACAGAAAAGAAACACAGACTGATGAAAAAAAATCCGGTCAAGGCAGCGTTGCGTGAAGGGAAACCCCAGGTAGGAACATGGCTCTCATCGGGAGATATCATGATGACGCGGCTGATGGCGCGCGTGGGCTTTCCCTGGCTGACTGTTGATATGGAACACTCTCCCATCGACTGGTCCCAGGCCGCACATCTGTTCGGTGCGATTGCAGATGCAGGCTGTGTGCCTCTGTGCCGGGTTCCGCTGGGAAAATACGAATTGATCAAGCGGGCGCTCGACGCCGGGGCACACGGAATTGTTGCACCGATGATCAACACCGTCGAACAGGCGAAAACCGTGATCGATGCGGTCAAGTATCCTCCCGAAGGGAACCGTTCGGTAGGGGGCGTACTGCATGCCATGAATTTCGATGCGACGGCCGGCGATTATTACAAACATGCCAACGACGAGATCCTGGTGATTCTGCAGACCGAATCTCCCGAAGGTGTGGAGAATGCGGAAGAAATTTACAGCCTGCCCGGCGTGGATGCGATCTTCGTGGGGCCGAATGACCTGACCTTCCAGATGAGTAAAAAGACCGGCGTGCATCCTGCCCCCGATGAACTGGAAGCGATGCTGCAGAAGATTCTGGAAACCGGTAAGAAGACCGGGACCCCTGTCGGCCTGCATGTGCAGACGGTCGAAGCCGTACAGCAGCGGATCGAAGAAGGCTGGCGATTTATCGCGTGTGGCAGTGAAGTGAAATTCATGCTGAATGATGCCCAGCGAATTGTCAGCGGTTTGAATCTCAAGGCCGAAGAAGCCGACCTGGCCCGCTATTAACGGAGCCAGAGTTTGAAAACAGTAAGCGGCTTTGCAGAGATGCGGGGCCGCTTTTTTAGTTTACTCCGCGCTGACCTGAATGATCGTGCGTTCCTGGTGTTCTCCTTTGAGCAGCGCGTTGACGGTCTGTTGAACCTGTTCCAGCGTGATGACTTCCGCGCGGGAGTCGAGGTCGGGCAGTTTCCAGTCGGTCGCCAGTTTCTGCCAGAGCGCCGTGCGTTTCCGGATCGGGTACCAGGCCGAGTCGATGCCGTCCAGCGTGACGCCTCGCAGAATAAAGGGGAAGACCGTCAGGTCGAGTTCTGTTCCGCCCGCGTTTCCACAGGCGGCGACGCAGCCGTTTGGTTGAAGGGAGCGAATGACGTGACTCAACATCGGACCACCTACCGTGTCGATGGCGGCGGACCAGCGGGCTTTGAGCAGCGGTTTTTGGGAATCGTCTTCCAGTTCATCGCGACCAATGACTTCGCGGGCCCCCAGTTCAATCAGGCGGAGGGCCGCGGCAGGTTTCCCCGTGACCGCCACCGGATGAAAGCCAACGCGTTTCAGCAGGGACAAAGCGAAGGAGCCGACTCCCCCTGAAGCACCGGTGACAAGCACACTTCCTGCATCGACAGGGATCTCGTGCTGAATCAGGCTGTTGACACACATGGCAGCGGTCAGGCCGGCGGTGCCGAGGATCATGGATTCTTTCAATGTCAGTCCCGCGGGCAGAGGGACGACCCATTCGGGCTGAACGCGAATCAATTCAGACCAGCCGCCCCAGCGTTCAACACCCAGTTCGTAACTGGTGACAATGACAGCATCGCCGACAGCAAACTGATCGGACTGTGAATCGACGACAAAGCCGGCAGCATCGATGCCGGGGATATGCGGGAAGTTTCTCACGACACCCGGATGCCCGGTCGCAGCGAGGGCGTCTTTATAGTTGATGGAAGAATAGACGACGCGGATCGTCACATCACCTGACGGGAGGTCGGCGGACGGTATGGTCTGCAGACCCGCCGTGATTTCCTTCTGTTCGTTTTTGTTGACCAGAAAGCAGGAGACGGTGTTCTGCATGGTGACGTCTTTCTGTTTGTCGTGTTCTGTTACCAGGGGCCGTCGGGCGTTTCCATTTCCAGGATGCGCCAGCAATACCAGCTGGCGACGGTGCGATACGGTTGCCAGCGTTCTGCGATTTCAATGCAGGTCTGTTTGTCGGGGCGGGTTTTCAGTTCGTAGATTTTCTGAATCCCGTTCTGAATGCCCAGGTCATCGTGGGGAAAAATATCGGGACGGCAGAGGCCGAACATCAGAAACATCTGCGCGGTCCAGACGCCGATGCCTTTGACCTGGATCAGTTCGCTGGTGACATCTTCGTCGCTCAGAAGATGCAATTTATGCAGTCTGACTTTGTTCTGCATCACCATCTCGGCCAGATGACGCACGTAGGTTGCTTTCTGATTGGACAGGCCGACCGAACGGAGCTGCTCGTGTGAGAGCTGCATGATTTTTTCTGCTGTCGGCTGTCCTTTGCCGGTCAAGGCGTGCAGTCGGAGATAGATCGTACGGGCAGCGGATGTGGAGATCTGTTGCGAGACAATCGAGCGCAGCAGGAGTGCGAAGCGGTAGCGATACGGTTTGAGCGGGCAGGGGCCGATGCTGGTGATGACTGGTTTCAGCAGCGGGTCTGTCTTGCTCAGATGCTTTGACGCTTTCAGGAATGTTGCGGCGTGGTCATTCATTGCAGGTTACCGGCGGGGGTGTGATTTGCGAGATCGGCAATCATGTCGATCGTAGCAACTTCGACTGCCTGCTCCCATTCCTGGGGAGCGAACTTTTCCGAGTAGGGTGCTTTGCGGATCGCGAAGTTGATGCCTCGCGAGCTGTTGATGATAGCGCCCAGTCCCTGTTCATCAAAGGCACCTGCGACATCGCCGGCCCCTGCGCCCTGGCTGCCATAACCGGGGACGAGCAGGGGCGTGTGTGGCATCAGGGCACGCAGTTGATTGAGTTCTTCGGGATAAGTGGCACCGACGACCGCACCGATGGAGCCGTAGTGTCCCTTGCCTTTGGTTTTGAGTGCCAGTTCTTCCACGACGGCGGCCACACATTCATAGAGATTCGTGCCGTCTGTTTTGCGATCCTGAAACGTGCCGGCACCGGGGTTACTGGTGCGGACAAGAACATAGATGCCGGCGCCCCGTTCGACGGCGACATTCACGAACGGTTCCAGCGTGTCGCTGCCCAGGTAGGGATTCACCGTCAGGCAGTCGGCGGCCCAGATGGCGGAGTCGGGATTTTCTCCTGCGAGGTAGCCGCGGGCGTAAGCTTCCGCTGTGGAACCGATGTCACCCCGCTTGGCATCGCAGATGACGACCAGCCCGGATTCGCGTGCTTTCTGAATGACGCGCTGCAGGGCAGCGCAGCCGGCGGGCCCCCATTCTTCGAAGAAAGCAGCCTGTGGTTTGACCGCGGGGACCAGGGGGGCGACGACATCAATGATCCGCAGGCAGAACTCTTCAAAGGCAGCCGCGACGATCTCCGCCTGGGTGTGATTGTTTTTACTGGCATTGCTGACGATGTCGGCGGGCAGCCAGTCAAAGCGGGGATCGAGGCCGACCAGGGCGGGGGTTTTCTTCTTCTGGATGGCGGCGTTGAGTCGATCGGAAAAATGATGCATCTGGTAACTGCTTTCAGTGATTCAGGTTAGGTGTATTGTGCTGTTGTGAAGGTGTCAGATTTCTTTCATGAATCATACTAAAATAAGCCGACAATGGAACAATACCGCTTTTCGAATTCCGGAGCGGGACGAGAGTTTTTACTGAACGATGTGCCAGGGACGCGGCTTGCCGCATTTACAGAGTCGTATGAACTCTCATTGACACATCTCAGGCTGCCTGCGATGCTTGCGCAGCAGGGTTATTCGCAAATCCCGGATTCAAGGAAGAGTCATCGAAATGCTGGAAATTCTCAGCCCTTATCATTACAGCCAACAGCGCGCCGAGTATGATGCCGGGATCGCCCGGATGCGTCATTCTCATTATCTGGACTATCCCCGTCACGTGCACCTGGAGACGTTGGCGCGGTGTAACGCGAGCTGCAACTTCTGCCCGTATCCCAATCTGAATCGCAAGCATACAAAGATGAGTGATGAACTCATTGACAAGGTGTTGAACGAGCTGACCGAGATTCCGCCGGAAATGAACTTTCAGATTTCGCCGTTCAAAGTCAGTGAACCGTTTCTGGATACGCGTCTGTTCGACACCCTGGAAAAAATCAACCGGTTACTGCCTCAAGCCAAAATTGCGCTGACATCGAATGCATCGGCGATCACGGAGGGCAAGCTGGAAGCGCTGCAGGAGATCAAAAACATTGGCTATCTGTGGATCTCATTTAACGATCATCGGGAACAGGAATACGAGCGGGTGATGGGGTTGAATTATCAGCGGACCATCCAGCGACTGGAGATGATCCATGATACGTTTGCCGACGGGGATGTTTATTTTTCCGTGGTTCTCTCGCGTGTGGGAGATGGGACCCAGGCAGACCAGGAATTTGTCGAGTGGTGTGGAATCAACTATCCGCTGTTCAAATCGAGTGTATTCCCCCGGATGGCGTGGACAGGACAGGTTGAAGGTCTGACCGTCAATGAAGTCCCCAACATGGGGTGTGAACGCTGGTTCGAGCTGTCGATTACCGCGACAGGTGAAGTCGCGCATTGCTGTGCCGACGGACAGGCTGAGTATCCTATTGGCAATGTGAACGATCAGCATGTGCTGGAAATTTACAACTCTCCCGAGTATCGAAAACTGAGAGAAGCTACCGTATCGCGGCTGAGTGTGTCCCCCTGCGATAAATGCACTTTCATGTGAGATCGCTGCTGAAGCAGAGCCCGGTTCACGCCTCAATCTTTTTTGGGCGTGGGTTGTTTCAGATAAGGCTTCAACTCGGGAACCGTGGCGGGAATTTCTTCTGCGACCAGCCGGGCGATTTCGAGAGCCCCTATCCGTGAGAAGTGAGTGCGATCGGATTTGCTGGGGCTGAAGTCATTGCTGCCTGCATCTCCCAGCTGGTTAAACAGGGCGACGCTTTTCTGGTGCAGGTCGATGACGGGAACGTTCTGCTCTTTGCCGACTTTGAGCATGGCGTCTGCATAAGGTCGGAGGATAGTTACGATCTGTCCGTTTTCAAAGCGCCTGCGCGTCATGGGGGTGACGAGGATCGGTTTGATATTCGCGGCCCGTGCTTCATCAATGTACTGTTTCAGGTACTGCTGATAGGTGGTGGCGGGATCGGTTTCGCGGTCCCCTTTTCCCGGGCAGTCATTGTGGCCAAACTGAATGAAGAGGTAATCCGGTTTTTCCTTGAGCGCTTTTTTCCAGCGTCCTTCCCGGATGAAACTGCTGGAGCTGCGACCGGAAGCGGCGCGGTTCAGGATGATGACCTCGTCGGTAAAGTATTCACCAAAGATCTGGCCCCAACCCGTCATGTCCGGTCGGTCTTTGGGAGGATTCTTGTACGTGGCCATGGTGGAGTCGCCGATCATCTGGATGCGAATCGGCGGCGCTGCAGACGCGGACACGGGGCAAGCCAGCAGCCCGGTCAGGAAAATAATTGTCAGAGTAAGTTGAATGCGGCAAAGGGATTGGGGCATGAAATTCGTTTCCTGTTCGTCCGGGATGTGCGTTGTGGCTCAAGGAGGGATTTTGCTGGAATCGACGGACTCCGGTAGCTTCCTGGTCTCCAGTGGGTTATTCTGATGGAAATGAGAGTTGACAGCTCTGAAGTAGTCACTAAAATGGACATAAATGTCCGATATGGATTCTGTGCCTCCCTTTTTCAAGTCTGTTCATGCTGACTGGTCTTCCGCAGCAATGACAGGCTCCTGCCTTCTGGTCAATAGATTAGCATGCCGATGGATCATTGTGAAGAAATAAACGGTAACTCCCGAAGCTGGCAAAAATCCGGTTTTGCCTTGGGCCTGTTGTTGTGTTTCCTGCTTATGCCTTCGATGGGTTCAGCCCAGCTCAGTTTTGAAGAAGCACCGATCAACTACAACAAGGCAGAGCCCGACAACCTGATTTCCCGATTTCAGAAGCGGCTGGATGCAGGTGAGATCGAGCTGGAATACCAGCGAAAGAACCGGGCCGGTTATTTGCCTGCCGTACTGGAAGCGTTGAAGATTCCGGTGTCTTCACAGACGCTGGTATTCTCCAAGACGAGCCTGCAGGTCAAGCATATCGATCCGCAGTCGCCGCGCGCCCTGTATTTTAATGATGATCTGTATGTGGGGTATGTTCGAGGCGGATCCGTGCTGGAAGTTTCTGCCAGTGATCCGAAGCTGGGGACCGTGTTTTATACCATGTCCCAGTCGCAGACATCGCATCCTGCGTTTGTACGCAAGACATTTGAATGTACCCAGTGCCATGCTTCGTCGATGACACAGGGAGTGCCCGGGCACATCATGCGCTCGGTTTATCCCGGGCCGGACGGGATGCCTGTATTTCGGGAAGGGACGTTTCGCAGCGATCATTCCAGTCCCTTTTCCGAGCGGTGGGGCGGCTGGTATGTGACGGGCACACATGGTGAGATGCGTCACATGGGAAATCTGATTTTCCGCCAGGGGGACAGCGCACGTAATCTGAATCGGGAACCCGGGGCGAATGCAGTTGACCTGGAAAAGTGGTTTGACACCAGCGCGTACCTGACGCCTCACAGTGATATTGTGTCATTGATGGTGCTGGAACATCAGACAAAGATGCATAACCTGATTACCCGCGCACAGATTGAAGGTCGGATTACCGAACGGGATGCGACGGTGATGAACCGGATGCTGGAACGTGAAGCGACTTTTCAGAGTGACAGTACAAAACGTCGTTATGAGAGTGCCGCGAATCGACTTGTGGACTACATGCTGTTTGTTGACGAACTGCAGCTGAAAGGTCAGATTCAGGGCACGTCCCGATTTGAATCGGAGTTTACCCAACTCGGTCCCAGGGACAGTCAGGGGCGATCATTGCGGGATTTTGATCTGAAACGCCGGCTGTTTCAGTATCCCTGCAGTTACCTGATCTATTCCGAATCGTTCGAACAACTGCCACGACCGGTACTGGATGTGGTGTATCGTCGGCTGTGGGAAATTCTCTCCGGCAAGGATCAAAGCAGTGAATATGCCCATTTAAGTGAGGCAGATCGACGGGCGATTCGGGAAATCCTGCTTGAGACGAAACAGGGTCTGCCTGCCTACTGGAAGCCTGAAGAGTCGGAGACCGGTCAGACTGGTGGTTGAGCGCGGCGGGGCATCGTTTCTTGAAAAATCGGTGTGAATACGGCCACATCTGCTTTGATAATGGTTGTTTCAGTGTATAAGCCTGCATAGAATGACCTGCGTAGCGAGATTCGACAGGGGGGCAGTCTTCTTGAAACACTTCACGTTTGAGCATGCTTTCCCACTCGAGATCTCTCAACCAGTCATTTCCTGTCTGGATCGATGAAACCAGTATCTGCGCTTAGACCACGAGGAGCTTACGGGTATGTTACCCCGCCGCGAAGTATTTCCACACGTTATTGAAATCAACTATCAGGCCAGACAGCGTTTGGGATGTTGTGTTTATCTCGTTTTCAACGACCAGAACGAATGGCTGCTGATTGACATCGGCTATGAGGACACGGTTGGTGAAATCATCGAGATGATCCGCCAGATGGATTTTCCGCTGGCCAACTGCAAATATCTGATTGCCACACATGCTGACGTCGACCATATCCAGGGATTGAGCCGCGCAAAAGAATTGCTGCCCTCAGCCCAGGTGGTGGCACATCCCAGTGCGGCCCGGCTGCTGGAAGTCGGGGATCGTATCAGTACTTATGCAGAGATCAGTGCGCAGGGAATTTCCATCGATATGCCCGCGTGTAAAATCGATCTGGAAGTGAACGAAGGCGATGTGATCGACCTGGGTGATGATGTGAAGTTGGAAGTCTGGCACACTCCCGGTCACACCGATGGTCAGCTGGCATTCCGATTCGGCGAGCTGCTGTTTTCCGGAGATAACATCTACCGTGACGGGTGTGTGGGCCACATCGACGCGCATCATGGATCGGATATTCCTGACTTCATCAAGTCGCTGGAACGCATTCGCGATTGCGATGCCAGGTGGCTGCTGCCCAGCCATGGACCGATTTTTCAGAACAGAAAAGAACTGCTGCAGTCAACCATTGATCGCTTGAATACGTATCTGCATATGGCCGACTTCGGGACCTGTGCTGTCGACTGGCCTTTACAGGATGAATGGGACGAAGAACTTCTGAAGGGATTCGACCCCAATACCGCAGAATAACCGCCAGACAGATGTGCCATTTTGTCCATTTCGAAAGGTTGTTCCGGCAGTATTACTATGACAATTTGTTGTACCTGATATCAAAAGCGGCCTTCGAGCCGCTTTTTTTAGATATTTTGGGTAAGATCAGGGGGCGGACAGAGAAATTCCTGCTGCTATAATCCTTAAAACTGCTATCATGCGCATGATCTTTATCACAATTACAAATGTTGTCTGTGATACGACAAGTTCAACCCGATACGGCGACGAAGAATACCAGGATGGAGCGATCGTAAAAAGCGATTACGCTACAGCATTCGAAGCGGGCAATTCCATTTTTTTGTGCTTTCGAGATTGATTCATTTAGCGAAACCGTGACAATTCAGGAAATCTGATTTGAAAAAGTGCCGGCGATTTCCGGAAACACATTCAAGTCGGGTGCAATGGGAATGCAGTTTTGAATCAAACAATATTCTATTTGAATTTTGATTCCCGCCTTTCTGGGCTGAAATTCATAGATTAGATAAAGCCTCTGTGGCTATTGGATTAATTAATGGCTTCGTTTTTTGAAAAGCGCGATCCATGGGGACATAGTCTGTCATTGTGGGTAGTCGTTTTGATGGTCTTCGTCACTCCGCTCCTCTTTGGAGTACTGCGTGAGATCCGGCAGGAAAATAATGTCGAGAACTGGCTGCCCCCGGACGATCCCCAGTCCAAAGTTCTGTCGTGGCATCGCCACAGTTTCGGTATCGAAGATCGCCTGTTGCTTTCCTGGGATGGCAGTTCGCTGTCCGATCTACGCGCGGAGCGTTTGAAACTGGCGTTGATGGGCACTCCTGATGCAGAAGGCGTGCGCCGTGGTGGCTCGCCTTATATCAAGGAAGTGTTTACGCCCCAGGATGCCATTCAGAGAATGGTGGATTACCATATTGAGCCCGAAGAGGCGCAGGAGCGTCTGAAGGGGGTTCTGGTTGGCACAGGCATGCTGAAGGTGCAGTTAACCGATGCCGGCCGTAAACGACAGGAACAGACCATCCAGGAGCTGGTTTCCAAGGCAAAGCAGGAACTGGGGGTGGAACTGACTGTCAAACCTGCTTTCAAAGAGTGGGTGGAAATTGTTGATGAAACCCAGGGTAGGGAACCCGCTGATGCGGTATCAGAAGACGACGCAGACCAGGTGGATTTTGAAGCCCTGGTGGCGGCGATCCCGACACATGATTTTCAACTGATCTGGCCGCGGATGCAGCCTGGTGCTGAACTGACCAGGCAGATCAAACAACTGGCGTTGTCCCTGAAGCGACCGGAGATCGTGCCGGGAACTTCAGTCGCCGAGAAACAGGAAGGGAACGACACCCCCGAGTCCGAGCCGACACTGATCAAAGACTGTTTTTTCGCGGTCGGAACTCCGATTGCCATCGCCGTCGAACTGTCCGATACGGGTGATGCCGATCATGCTGCCGCCGTGGCTGCTGTGAAGATGGCTGCTGTCGAAGCCGGAATCCCGGAAGAAAACCTGCACCTGGGGGGCCGACCTGTTGCCGGGGCTGCGTTGAACGAGATGGTGAAAGAGTCATCCTGGAATACTGCGTATCCCATCTGGCAGTTCCATCGACGTTCGGTCACTTTGTTTTCCGGTCTGATCGGAATCCTGCTGGCATTCCTGATGCTGAAAAGCGTGCGTCTGGCCTGTCTGGTTCTGCTGGTCTCCTACTATACCACCTTTGTCGCTGTGTCGGTTGTGCCTTTGACGGGGGGCACCATGAATATGGTGCTGGTCGTTATGCCGACCCTGTTGACGGTGCTGACGCTCTCGGGCTCGATTCATGTGGCGAATTACTGGAAGCACGCGGCACACGTCGATATGAAAACCGCTGTCACCAAGGCAGTAGAAATGGCAAGAGCCCCCTGTGTGATGGCCAGCCTGACCACGGCGATTGGCCTGGCTTCGCTGATGACCAGTCCTTTGTCGCCCGTGCGTGATTTTGGACTGTATGCATCGATTGGCTGTGTGATCTCACTGCTGATGGTGCTGTATGGTTTGCCTGCCCTGCTGCAGTTATGGCCCGCCAAGCCTCCGAAAGCCTCTGAGATTGACGTCAGGCACTGGCATAAGTTTGGAGAGATACTGTCCCATCATCAAATGCTGGTTTCGGTGAGCTGCCTGATCATTTTTGTGGTTTCCTGTTACGGCTTCAAATGGTTTCGAACCGAAACGAAAGTGATCCGCTACTTCCCGGATTCGTCCCGCGTCATTCAGGATTACCTGTTCCTGGAAGAAAACCTTTCGGGGATTACGCCCGTTGATACGGTGATCTGCTTCGATGAAGCGGCCCAGAAAAAAATGAACTTCGTCGAACGGGTGGAACTTGTCCGCCAGATCGAACACAAAATTGCTGAGCATCCTGAAATCAGTGGCTCAATCTCCCTGGCCGATTTTCGTCCTGTTTCCGAGCCGCTGCCACCAGATGCCAGTACCTTCCAGAAACTGCGGAATGCGAAACGCGTCAATGAAACAGAACGGCGTGTGAAGGAGTCACTGCAGGACGGAACCGTCAAATCGTTTCTGTTTATCGCAGATAACACGGTGGAGATGGAACAGGAAACCGATCACGGCACGCGTTCTGTCGTCGTGGAAAAAGGGGATGAACTCTGGCGCATCACCGCCCAGGTGGCGATTATGACCGACCTGGATTACGCAGATCTGACTCGCGATCTGAATCAGGCCACACAATCGGTCCTGCGCGATCACGCCGGGACCACGCATCTGGTGACGGGCACAATCCCGCTGTTTTTAAGAACACAACAGGCGGTTCTGGAAAGCCTGATCAAAAGCTTCGGCCTGGCGTTTGCCGTTATTGCGGTTGTGATGATGATCCTGCTGCGCAGCACGCTGGGCGGCCTGATTACCATGTTGCCGAACCTGATGCCGATTGGTGTGGTCTTCGGACTCTTATCCTGGATGCGGATCTCTGTGGACATCGGGACGATGATTACCGCTTCGGTCGCATTGGGAATCGCGGTGGATGGAACACTGCACCTGTTGACGTGGTTCAAGATCGGTATTCAGGAGGGGAAAACGAAAGGCGAAGCCGTCGCTGCCGCCCTCGGCCATTGTGGGCCTGCGATGTGGCAGACCAGCGCCGCGGTGGGCATCAGCCTGGCGATGCTGTATCCGGCTGAACTGCTGCTGGTCAGTCGCTTCGGCGTTCTGATGTGTGCATTGATCGTTGCAGCCTTGCTGGCAGACATCATTTTTCTCCCGGCATTGCTGGCAGGGCCTCTCGGGTCACTGATTGTCTCCTCACTCAAGAAAGAACGGGAACAGGCAGAGAATGCGCCCGTGCTGCAGGATGGGAAAGAGACCAAGCCTCATCTGTCGCATGCGGTCAAGCGATCACAGTCGGAACGATCCCTGGAAACCTGAGAATTTTCTCTGCGGTCATCATGTGACGTACCGCGTTGATTCCGTCTGTGTTCCCGATTTACACCACGTCTCCTGGGCATTCGGACCGCGTCTGTCCGTGCGTGGAGGCGGTGCTTCATTGTGACGTGCTTCAGCCTTACTGAGCGGGCAGTTCCTCGGATGATCCGATTCCCCGTTTTTTCATGAAGTGGATATCCATGCTGGACTTCTGCAGCAGTTCGTAGCGTTCCCAGACGGGAGGACATACGAACTCGGCGTCCCGGGGCGTGCGGAGCAGTAGATGACAATCTGCGGAGGAGACCTTTTCCTTGGCCAGGCGTTCCATGGAAATATATAGACGCGAGCCTGGTTTGAGGTCATCAATCATTTTGTAAGGCGGATCTAAAAAGATCAGGCTGAAAGGCACAAAATCGGGCACATTTTTGGGCCGAAAGGAGGAGAGTAATGCATTGGTTTTCCAGCAGAGCGTCGTCTCTTCCGCGCCGATGCTCTCCACATTGCGTCTGAGCAGTTCGTGTGCTTTGTGGTCCTGTTCGATGAAGACCACCGTAGCGGCCCCTCTGCTGAGAGCTTCCAGCCCGAGTGAGCCTGTCCCTGCATAGATATCGGCCACACGTTTGTCTTTCACGGTGTCCCCCAGCCATTCAAAGAGGACCTCTTTGACAAAGTCGGTAATGGGGCGGGTGGTCTGTCCGGGGTTCGAATGCAGTTTCCGACGACGATATTTGCCTGCAATTATTCGCACTTCAATGCCATTTCAATAGAACGTGTGTGTACCAGATTCGGGTGCACACGAGTAATTAATTTGCTTATCTCAGGCGATTGTATAGAGGGTGATCAGGAATGAGAAGGATCATTGCTGTTCCTGCTGCTCCCGGACGATCCGTTCCCGGTGTTTTCTGATAATCTCGGCAGCTTCTTCGGCCACGGAGTGGAATTTGTTTTTTTTCAGGTTAGCAGTGACAGCCGGTTTTGCCGCTGCCGTTTCGGGGGGAGGCAACTGTGAAGCGTGAATTATGGTTGTATCACCGGATGAGGTTTCTGTTTCTTCAGCTTCTTCGGAAAGCCAGGTTGAGATTTCATCATCCGACAGGGGGGCTGATTTATCAGTGTTGAGATTAGTCGGTTTGGCAATTGCTTTACGTGCACCTGCCAGTTCAAACAGCATCGGGCCGACCCGTAACTGGTCACCGGGGTGAAGCGGGCTTTCCGTCTGTACGGGCTTGCCGTTGATGAAAGTACCATTCTGGCTGTTCAAGTCGACGACAAAGAGCTGTCCCTCACGGATGTGGAGTTCACAATGCCGGCGGCTGACATCAGGGTCTGTCACGCGGACATCACAGTCGAGTTCTCTCCCGATGGTGATGTTTCTTTCTGGCAGCTTCAGGGTTTTCCCCTTGTACTTTCCCGACTGGATAATGAACCTGGTCATACTTAGTGCCCTTTAAGTAATGATGTGAAATCGGCGCGGAAATCCTGACTCACGCCCGGCGTTCGTGCCTGTCTGAACGGCGGGTGTGATCTGATCCGACGGTAACAGTTTTCATGGATCGCTTCTGATAAAAAACAGAAAATGAGAACTGCCTGTCAGCAGCAGAAACGGCTTCCGCTCCTGAAAAACAGGGTTTTATGCTTAATCATGCAGGGGGACAACAAGTGCTTCTCTACAGGTTGGACAAGTCAGAGTGCGACCACGATGTTTCACTTTGACCTTGATTCTTTTTCCGCAGGAGCAGAAAAAGTGAATGTGTTTATCGGCTGCACTCGAAGTGGTTTCGCTGTGTGCATGCTTCCAGACATCGTCCGAAATTTCTTTGATCAGTTCGAGCAGTTCCTCCGTGTCAAACGGCTTGACCAGATAGCCGTCTGCCCCCACGCGATTTGCCAGCTGGCGTGATTCCGGTGAGTCGATCGCGGTCAGGATCAGGATGGGAACTTCGTTTTCTTTCTGCTTCATGCGCTCGCAGATTTCAAACCCGCTTTCCTGGGGCATGATCAGATCCAGGATTACAAAATCCGGTTTGTGCATGCCGAAGGAGGAGTGGGCCTGTCCGCCATCTTTGGCGACAGTGACATGATAAGCATGTTCTTCCAGCAGGGTTTTGAGGAAAAAAGCGGTATCCTGTTCGTCTTCAACAACGAGGATATGATTGACAATCGAGGATGTCAGTTCCGAGTGAATTTCATTGATAGCCATTGTAGGAGACTCTCCAATTCAGTGTCCCCGATTCCATCGGGCGGGTTTGCGATATGGAATAATCTGCAGAGATTTAAGTTTGCAGAGACTGCCCTGGTATCAAATGCGTTGAGTTAGTCAGTTGTAATTCGTCAATAGAAGTCCGTAATGAAATTCAATGATCTTGTAATAAAAGCGTTCTGTTTATTATCCCATAGCAGCAATTATTTAGCACGGCAAAAGTTTTTTTTTCGAACGAAATAGCAAAAAGTCCTGAAAAACAGGGCAAATACATTGACTTTTGGAATTAAGATTACTTTACTTACGCTTGGCCTGGAGAGAGTTTGCTCTTGAATCCAGGCCTGAAAACAAATTGGCAACTCATTATGACGAGGTGGGAATCCACTTCTTTCATTTTCAAATTTCCAGTATCAGGAGTTCACGATGGCAGCAAAGGCTACGACTAAAGATAAGCCACTTACCAAAACAGAGATCCTTAATGCACTGGCTGAAGGTTCTGGACTCACCAAGAAAGAAGTGACTGCAGTCCTGGACGAATTAAGTGCACTGATTTCTAAAAATCTGGGTAAGCGTGGTCCTGGTGTTTTCAACATGCCCGGTCTTCTGAAGATTCAGGTTCAGCGCAAACCTGCTACCAAAGCAACCACACGCCCCAATCCATTCAAGCCTGGCGAAATGATGCAGGTTGCTGCCAAGCCAGCTCGCAACGTCGTCAAAGTACGACCTCTCAAAGCACTGAAAGAGATGGTTTAATCGCCTCTCGCTTTACGCTGAGATACAACCCTCAACAGATGCAGCTCCTGGTTCAGGATGCTGCATCTCGGCAGGTTGATCGATAGTCTGCTTTCCCGTTTCAGTGCCCTGTTCGCTTGTCTGAAGCTGTAGTGATCTTACCGGGCTTTTCTCAGGTATGGTCCGATTACAGGTCTTAAACCCTAATTTCAGCAAATTTTATTTGAAATTTAGGTGTTTTTTGTCAAGAGCGATTCTACAGGAACGCCAGATGCACGGATTGTTGTAAGTCTTTATTGATATGTATCTTGCGTTCACAATGTAATATCGCAGACGCGAATCTGTTGATTCTCTTTGAGTCACTTTGCAGTTTCAGTGCGCTGGTGCATTGCGCCAGCCTCTTGACGCTCTAAATGTCGACATGTAAAATCTGTACGTTAATAGATCATCAGTATTTTCACTGATCGATTGCAGTGGTGCAAAGCCTACCAGTTCACACCACGTCAGGATTTACGCAGGATGCTTTATGTATCCTGAGAGAGAACAATGGCATGTTAGTTTTATCCCGAAAGAAGAATGAGAAAATCGTGATTGACGAGAACATCGTCATTACGATCGTCGAGATACGCGGTGATAAAGTCCGCCTGGGGATCGAGGCACCTCGCGAAGTGCCCATTCACCGTAGCGAAGTCTATGACGCCATTCAGAATGAACAGAATTCTGCAGCGGAAGAACCCAAGTCAGTTCCCGAGGGGAAGAATGACGCGTCGGAGCTGTTGCAGTAAAAGTCTGTCTGTGCATCTATGAATACTAACGTGCCGCTTCACCGCGGCTTTTTTTAGCGGCACATATTCTTCGGAAATCAGTCCAGCCAGAGCGATTAGAAGTTTTTTTCAGAGATCCTGAATTCTATTAACGCCGTCCGCTTGACTTATCCGATGGAAAGCTTAGATTACTATCTCTTGACGGCCCCATCGTCTAGTTAGGCCCAGGACATCGGGTTTTCATCCCGAAAACAGGGGTTCAAATCCCCTTGGGGTCATTTACCCTGCAGCGACTATAATCCTGGATAGTCGCTGCTTTTTTTATGCGCCGCGCCTTCCATTTTCTGATGACGGTCACTGCGCTGGAACAGAAACGCGGAAGCAGATTCTGGCGGATCACTTTCAGCGGAGGCTGAGAATCTCATCTGCAAATTCAGCGATACGAAATACGGCCTTTGAGATGGCAACCATGTTTTCTTCACTGGTCAGCAGGACCGGGTGATGCAGCACGATCATGTTCTGATCGCAGGCTGTTGCAACCTTGAGTTCGTCAGTCTGTCGGAATCGACGTCGGCTGTGGATCGCGTGTAAGGCTCTGAAGCCCGGATAGATGGCGATTCCTTCGGCCTGCATGGCCTGGCAGAACAGATCACGCGAGAGCCCCTGGAACTGCTCTGGCTGATACAGGAAGCCCAGCTTGTAATAGCCTGGCGTGCTGGGTGCCTGGGAAGAGAGCTGCCAATTATCGAAGGGGATCAGCCCCGAGTTCCTGCCGAGCCGAGTGAGAAGCGTGTCCACGTGTTTCTGGCGAACCTGATTCTGGTAATCGAGCGTTTCCAGTTGGGGGAGCAGTAGCCCTGACTGCAGTTCCGTCAACGGATAGGCTTCGTTCCCTCGATGCGAATAGAGACGGATGCGTTGAGCAATTTGCGGAGAGCGAGTCAGGATTGCCCCGCCACGCCCCGCTGTAAGCAGCTTGCTGCCTCCGAAGCTGAGAATACCGGTCTCTCCCCAACTGCCCGCGATCTGCCCTTCGATGAGGGCGCCAGGAACCTGACAGGCATCTTCAATGACAGCAATCCCCCGTTGCCGGGCGATATGGGTGAGTCTCTGCATCGATACCAGTCCGCCATGCAGGTGGGAAACGATGATGGCCTCTGTGGAATCGGTCATCGCCTGTTCCAGCAGGTTCAGGTCAAGATTGAAATTCTGCGGATCGACATCAATCAGTACAGGGGTGGCACCGACAGTCAAAATATTCTTGAAATTGCCTTCAAAGTCATAAGCGGCGAGTATGACTTCATCGCCGGCACCGATGTCCAATCCCCGTAAAGCCAGTTCCACGGCAGCTGTCCCGCTTGAGCAGAGAATCACCTGTTCGGTCTGGTGCCGTTCGGCCAGCTTCTGTTGCAGTTGCTCGGAACAGGGGCCGTGGTATCGGCCCCAGGCGCCCGTCTGTTGCGCCTGTTGCAGTACCTGATGAATGGCTTTATCAGGGAAAGGCCAGGCGGGCGGGCCTTCCGGGAAAGCGGGAACTCCGCCGAGAATCGCAGGTTTTTCAGAGGACAGGCTGTTCATTGGTGCGGGAACCGATTCAAATATAAGTTACGAAATCGGAATTTGTGGAGAACATAGTGTTATTCTAAAGAACGTTTGATTAAACTGAGAGTAGTCCTGTCTGGTCGGCTGATGACCGGTTCAGTCTGTAAAACCTTCAGTTTGCACAAGCACATTCATATTCAAGTGAGTCATATTATGTCACATCAGATCAAATTTATCATGGTGGGTGGTTTTTTAGGAGCAGGAAAAACCACAACATTGGGACGCCTGGCAAAATATTATACCGATCAGGGATTGAATGTCGGGGTAGTCACCAATGATCAGGCGGCTGATCTGGTCGATACCAACGCACTGCGGTCTCAGGGGCTGCATGTAGGAGAAGTGGCGGGCGCGTGCTTCTGTTGTCACTTTAATGCGTTGATGGAGACGATTGAAGAACTGGGTTCGCAACAGAAGCCGGATGTCATCCTGGCAGAGCCTGTCGGCAGTTGTACGGACCTGGTGGCGACTGTGATTCAACCGATCAAGCGCCTGTTCGATGCCGATTTCTCCATTCACCCGTATGCCGTACTGATGAAACCCAGCCATGGTCTGAAAATTTTGAAGAACGACAAAGGCTCCGGCTTCTCACCCAAGGCCGCATACATCCTGAAGAAGCAGCTCGAAGAAGCAGACCTGATTCTGATCAACCGGGTTGATGAACTCTCGGCTGAAGAGGTGGATGAAATCACAACGCTGGTCAATGAGCAGTTTCCGGGAACACCCGTGTTACGAACCTCCGCCCTCACGGGGGAAGGCTTTGAGGCGTTAGTGGAATTCCTGGAGCAGGATGGCGACTTCGGGAGCAAAATTCTCGACATCGACTATGACATATACGCGGAAGGAGAAGCCGAGCTGGGCTGGTTGAACAGCAGCGTGCATATTTCGGCAGAGAAATCATTTTCGCTGGATCAGCTGCTGATGGATGTCATTACACAACTGCATGCTTCATTTAAAGAACAGTCGGTTGAAACGGCGCATCTGAAAACCATTGGTTTGTGGGAAGGATTTTTTGGTGTTGCCAATCTCGTCAGTAATGACAGCGAACCCCGATTGTCGTTATCATCTGATTGTACGGTGACGGAAGCCGATCTGATTGTGAATGCACGCGTAGCCTGCGATCCCGAAGCGTTGACCACGCAGGTGACGCGGGTGCTGGAGAATTGTGCCCAGGCGTTGAATGCGAAGCTGGAGTTTCGCCAGACACAGAGTTTTCGTCCGGGAAGACCTGTGCCAACGCATCGGTATGCGACGCCACAATAGGCAGGGACTTCCGTTAAATGCGAACAGGGTGGCGACAACGTTTAATGGAATTTCATGTCTGAGCTCAGTGAGATATTTGATGCCGGTCGGCGGCAGAAGTTTCGTCGACAGTTGCAGTCCTGGTACGCTTCACATCAGCGGGATTTACCCTGGCGACGGGAGCGGGATCCTTACGCCGTCTGGATCAGTGAGATCATGCTGCAGCAGACGGTGGTGGCTGCCGTCATTCCGTACTTTAAGCGGTTTATGGCTCGCTTCCCCGATGTGCAGACCCTGGCGGCGGCCGACGAGAGTGAAGTGCTGCAGCATTGGGAGGGCCTGGGTTATTACAGCCGCGCCCGGAATATTCATAAGACGGCTAAACTGATTGCCGGTGAACTGCAGGGCAACTTTCCCCGCGATGTCGAGTCGCTGCAGAAGCTGCCGGGAATTGGGCGGTATACCGCGGGAGCCATTTGTTCGTTTGCCTATGATGTGCGGGCGCCGATCGTCGAAGCAAACACGCTCAGACTGTATTCCCGTCTGATCGGTCTGGAAGAGGATCCCCGCTCGAAGTCGGGACAGAATCAACTGTGGGAATTTGCAGAGCTGATCCTGCCTCGCAAATCGCCGGGAGATTTTAACCAGGCGCTGATGGACCTGGGGAGCCTGGTCTGTACGCCGCAGAACCCTGGCTGTGAAGCCTGTCCGGTGAGTTCCGGCTGTGAAGCTTTTCTGCGTCAGAAGCAACATCTGATTCCGGTCCCAAAAGGGAGGCCGGAAATTACATCGCTGACGGATGTAAGTATTGCCGTATTTTCCGGCAATCAGGTGATGATTCGACAGAGATTGCCCGGAGAACGCTGGGCCGGCTTATGGGATTTCCCACGGTTGACGCTGGAAGAAATGAACGGCAGTCCGCATCCGGCTGCGATTCGCAAAAAAACAGAGCGACAGCAGGAATTATTTCCTGCTGAGCGGAGCGCGGGATTAGAGATCCCGGAGGGGCTTTCTCCCGCATTGATTCCCCGGCTCGAAACCTACCTGAAGGAGCAGGCGGATATTGAGGCCAGTCTGCAGCAGCTGGTCACAGAAATCAGACACAGCGTGACCCGCTATAAGATTCGCCTGCTTTGTTTTGTGGCGCAGCTGGAACAGCGGGCAGCGAAAAAAAAGAAGAATCAACTCAACAGTGAGGCAGGCAAATCAGGGTACCAGTGGGTGTCGGTGCAGGAACTGGAAGCGTATCCGCTGTCGGTGACGGGCAGGAAGTTCGCGAAACTGCTGGCAGAGCGGATGTAGCCTGTTGATGAAAGTGCCGCTGTTTTGGGAGGGTATTCAAAAAGTGGCAGGCGCAAAAAAATCCCCATTCTCAAAATTGCCTGAGATTGAGAATGGGGAAAACGCATTTGACTCAAGAGAAGAAAGCGGCATCCGTGCCAAAAAGACCTTCCATGGAATATAAGCCTTTAGGGTTACCGGATGTGATGGGGATACTGAATGAGTCGCAACCCTCTCCTGTAGTCAAAGACGCTGTAGAACAATGGATATTGTTACTTGATTGTGCGTTAACCGGATAAATCTTTGAAGAGGGTGCCAAACTCGGGCATGTCCTGTTCCAGCAGATTTTGCCAGGCTTCCAGGTTCCAGATTTCCACGCAGATCACTGCGCCGATAATCATGACATCCTGATTGGGCTGAACTCCCAGAAACTCACGAAAGCCTTCCGGAATCGTGCAGCGAGAGCGATTGGCCAACTGAATGGTGCGATTTCTGGTCGACAGTAATCGTCCCAGGCGTTGCACTTCGTCCCAGCGATTCTCCAGGCGGTGTGACTGAATTTTCTGTTTAATCAGATCCACACCCTGCTGTTGTCTGTTCTGCCAGTCGTCGGCTTTCCAGAGACTGAGACAGCCGGCACGTTCCTTGGTCAGCATCGTTTCCCCTGATTCGTCGGTGATTGCCTGAGCCATTTCTGCCGGGAGCGAAATACGAAAGCGGTCGTCGACCGTTCGTTTTGTCTCTCCCGTGATAAATGTTTCACTGCTCATAACAAGCCTGTCCGAGGGGGATGCGTCAATCAGCTCTCAGCGATACCGAAGGTGTTCGATATTGTACTGGGCGGATAACCCACAATCAACTAGTTATCAAAGATCAATTGGGTAGGAAACCCACTAAGGACCGAATTTACCGTTGGTAATCCAAAAAGGCAATCACTGATTGTTCAATTCTGTCGATTTTGTCAATTTTTCTGCTCAGCTCTGATTTCAACTGCACATTCTGTTTCAGGAAAAATCGGCTGATTGAAATCAATGCGCGCCACTCAGACTCACGAAAAAAGTACGCATATTGAAGGCCGGCAGTGGCTGATATTCAGCTGCGCAGGCCGGGTTCTGCTGGGTATAATTCGCATCTCTTGAAGCCAGTGAAAGAGGACGCGCGAGAATGAGTTTAATCTCCGGGTGACACTTTGACGCAGTTGAGATGACTTCCAGAATTGAGAGTGACTGCTGAGGGGTGTGGCGAATTCTCTTTCCGGAGATTGTTTTTTTCACAGGCGCGAGATTGTCGCAGTTCGATTCAACACAGGTGTGACAATTGCGTGAAAGCGGCAGGAAAGCGGTGCGAAAACGGTTTGATCCGACCTGAAAATGAGTGGTGATCGGCCACTGGTGTCAGACGGTCAGCTGAAGACCTGGGGAAACATGCGGGAATGACGGCTGACCTTCACCACGAGTGCTCATGCACGCAGCGAGTGAAAAACGGTGCTACGCGCGCGACGCATATGACGACGTAGTCTCGCGAGAAGCGTGAGTGTGTCAAGCTGGATGTATGACACAGATGAAAACAGGAAACTTGTCAGAGAATATGCGATGTACAGATCGAGGATATCGCTGAAGCGGGAGAGTGCAGAAGCCTGTGAAATGAAAATGAAATAGAAACTTCAGCTGCCTGGCGGAGGTGCTGAAAATGTTTCAGGATCCGCCAGGCAAGCGAAGTGTGCCGCCTCGTCGTGGAGACGGGGCGGGTGAATCTTAATATTCACGGTTTTTAAGAATTCCGGGCAGAGGCACGGGGTAAGAACCATCAGCACGGGCGATGACGGGCGCTGGTGATTCCATGGTCAGTTTATCGACATCAGGAGCAAACTCCTGTTTGCAGTTCAGCATTTCATCGTAGGTGATGATCTGACCTGTGTGAGCGGCCATACGCCCCATTGATGTCACCAGGCTGGCTTCCGCACCACGACGCACTTCGTTGTAAGGCTGATCGTTGCGGATCGCGTTGATCAGATCTTCCCATTCCAGCTGATAGGGATTGGGCTCGGGTTGTGGGTAAGCCCAGACCAGGTTTTCATCGGTTTCGTTATAGCCTTTGTAAATGCGGGATTTTGCAGGGTGGTGGGCTGAAGTCGAGATAACAGCCAGCCCTTTGGTGCCGTGTGCAAAGCTGGCGAATTTCTGGCGACAGCCGGGAATCGTACGTCCCCGCAGGAACATCTTCGTGCCATCAGCGAATGTGTATTCGACGCTGTAGCTGTCGAAGTTCTGATCGACACTGTCTCCGCGGTAGTGACGTCCGCCGGAACCATCAGCCTGGACGGGCCAGGCATCTTTCATCCAGCAGCTTTCATCGATATTATGAATGAGGAAGTCACTGAAGCCACCACCACTGGCCCAGAGGAAGCCGTGAAATCGGGAGATCTGGTAGAGCAGTTCGCTGCTCATGTTTTCCGGTTTGGGTCCTGTTGCTGCGGAACCGGTCGGGCCGGCCATGCGGTATGCCCGGAGCTCCAGCACGTCGCCGATCTGACCGTCTTTGATTCGGTCGTGAAGTTCCTGGCGCGCTTTACAGTGCCGACACATCAGGCCCACGCCGACCTTGAGGTTTTTCTCTTCCGATTTTTTGGCAAGCTCAAGCATCTTGCGGGTGCTGGGTCCGTCGACTGTGATGGGTTTTTCCATAAAGACGTTGATGCCTTTTTCGATGGCATACCCGAATTGGACCCAGCGAAACGCAGGCGGAGTCACCAGCAGTACGACGTCTCCCGGTCCCAGGCAGCTGATTGCTTTCTCGTAACCATCGAAGCCAATAAATTTCTGATCATCGGGGACATCAACTTTGTCGCCAAATTGTTTTTCGAGACTCTTGTAACTGGTCTTGAGACGGTGATCGAAGACGTCGGCCATCGCGACCAGTTTAATCGGACCACTGGTCGTGGAGAGTGCGTTGGCCGCAGCACCCGTTCCGCGACCGCCACATCCGACGAGGGCAATTTTAATGGTACTTTCATCAGCAGCGTAGACATGGGGGATCGACGTACCGGCTAAGACAGAAGCCCCGGCTGCGAGTTTGCTGGAATTCTTTAAAAAATCGCGGCGGGATGAGACATTCTGGGGCGCTTCACTCATTCTGGGCTCCTTGGCAGTTCAATGAAATAAGATCAAATTTGGCATTTTATCTGATACGTCGATTGAACGAGGAGTGCTGGTTGACAATCGATATTCTGTGTGGACAGAAGCATAAGAACATCAGATAAATACATATGAGTATATCTGATTATATCAATGAGAAAGAGGCACTTGCAACTTGTTCTGCTAGATCGCAGAGAGGAATTGAGGGGCTGTTACAATAAAAAAAGCCGAAGACTGAATGAGAGTCTTCGGCTTTCGATTTGTTAGTGATGTTTAATATATAGTTTAGAAGTTGTAGCCAGGATTTTTAGGATCGAAGTCTGCATCCGTTAATCCGACGTTGGTGCGGATGTTGGTGTAGGTATATTCTTCGACTAATTCCGGCTGACTGTTTCTTCTGGTAGGCCAGTCATACTGTTCGACACGGACAGGCAGGTTGGTTTCCTTGTCGATGTACAGCCTGGTCATCTGGAAGCGGATACCCTGTTTCTGTTGCGGGTAGCTGGTCTGCAGTACTTTGCACTGCATGTTACCCAGTTTGGCATCCGGGAAATATTTAACGGCAACGCCGGCATCGACGGCTCGTTCTTCTTTCCACTGTTTCAGGATCTGATACAGCATTTTACGAATGCCGATCGTGGTAATCGGGTAGCGGCTCTCATCCATTGCCTGTGGGCTGTTGGGTTGCAGAGAGACGGTGCCGACAAGTCCCTTAATCCCGGTTTCATGGGCGAGAATCTGATTTCCATTTCGTCCATGGAAATAGATGACTTCGCGTCCGGCGTGTGGTTGCTGGAAGCCCAGGTAGACGCTCAATGGTTGCTCGCGAAACTTGATTGCCATTGTCTGGGTGGCCTGCATTTTACGGCCGACCTTCTCGCGTTTAATGAATGTTCCCTGGAAGTCTTTCACTTCCTCTGTCGTTTCGTAGCTCTTCATTGCGAGGCGAATCGCAGGATCAAGAGGATGTTCAGACTGTGCCTGTAATGGGCTGGTCTGTGTCAGGCAGGCAGTTGCGGTCAGAGCCAGAACTCCTGCGATGGCAACGAACTTCTTCGTCTGGCGAACCAGAACCGTGTTTTGTAAATAAGAGTGCTGTTTAACCATTGAATTCCGTGACTCCCTTTGTCGAAATCCACTTGCTTCAGGCTGATTTCCGACTGAGCACGGTAGGCGGAAACACTGTCTGAAACCAGTAAGAAATATAGACCACACAGATTTACGAAACCGCTGAGGGGTTTCCTGCAGTGAAATGATAAGGTCTTTTAAATGAATGTCGAACACAGATTCAATCTGCATTATGACTTGATACTGTAGTATAAGATCGAACCTCAAGACAAACCGTAATCAATCAGATCACGTGTTCTCCCTGTTTTTTTATAAATTGTCAAGACAGATTCTTCAGATTGACTTGTCGCTTTATTGCGATGCGTACCATTTATGTTTGCCAGGGCTGCCTGTTGACCCATTTTAACAGTTGGGGGTCAGGCAGGGAACAGAAGATTTTGTGTAGATTTCCTGAAAACAAGAGAATTCGCTAAAGTTCAATTGTTCCGTTTACGGTCTTTCTGTATGATCCGCATCCCTGTCACCAGCTGGATTGCTTTATATCGTTTACACTCGAGTGGTTTCAGGTAGCAATGATTCAACAGAGTTCCAGGTTGTAATCGAGCCTGGGACAGGCCATTGAGTGATTGTAAAAAGTGGTTGGCCAAGATGGTTTCTGGTAACCAAAACATTGAGAACAAGGAGTGTTCCCATTGTTCAAATCGGATAGTTTCCGATAGCGTGATTGCGAACATGGAGGAGAAACGCAAATGCGCTCCAAATCAAATGACTTTTTTTCAACGCTGCTTGTACTGATCCCCCTGGTCGCAGTACCGATGCTGGCGATATTCGGCATTCCGGAAATCGCTCCCGTTAAAAAGTCGGCTCTCAATGAAAACGATCTCTTCGAAAACGAAGGTTCCACCCGCTCTCCCTTTGAAGAAATTTCGTTCGACAGCTCGTCGCATGAAATTGATTTAGGCAGTGAAGCTGCTCTGGCAGATCGATCCGCTCAGGCCGGCGCGGGAATGCGAAACCCTTTTGGTGAAACAGCGTCTCCACAAAAAGGTCATAGGCAAGGGGAAGAATGGCTGCCTCCCGCCGGGGCCCTGGAAGGCTGGGAACTGGAACCCGCGCCTGCTCAGCGGAGGCCCGATCGGAATGTGAGGGAGCTGGCATCGTCAGAACCGCAAGAACGTCAGCCACCTGGCGGTAATCCCATCCAGCAGGCCTCATTTGATAACCAGTTCGGCGCGGCAAACGCACAGGATTCATTTAACCAGTCAGGGGTTCAGCCGATCGATACGGAAGCGAATCCATTTAATCAGAATACACAGCCACCATCGCAGTCAGAAGTTGCACCAGCGGAAGCCATCGATCAGCAGTTTCGGCAGCGTGCAGAAACGATGTTAAGGCGAGATCCCGCGACGTGGAGTGCCGCCGTACAGAAATTGAATGAACTGGGAATTCGTGATTATCGTCTAGAGCCAGGCTCCCGAGCTGACGAATTTTTATTCAGCTGTTCCTACTCTCCCCCTCACAATCCGCGCGTCTCGCGGCGGTTTATGGCAGAAGCACTTGACCCGTTGAAGGCGGTGATTAAAGTGTTGCAACAGGTTGACGAGTGGAATCAGAGTCGCTGAAACAACCAATAAAAACAGCCCTCTCTGAATTGATTCAAAGAAGGCTGTTTTATTTTGCGTTGGATTGTTTCAGACGGTGTCCCGTTTTACTGAAGCGTCTCCAGGGCCGTTTGGACCGAGTATCATAAATTGAGAGACGCCAGGTTTAAATGTGATGCGTATCAGAAGATCAGGCTTCGTTCTTCTTTTTCTTCTCTTTGTTTTTCTTCTTCTTTGCATCCATTTTTTTGCGCAGCTCTTTGGATGTCGGTGGTGCCTGTCGTTTCAGATGGGAGCGTTGATCGATCGTTCCTTCTGCTTCTTCGATCTGGCCACACAGGTCTGCAATTGAAGCAGCAACATCCTGCTGACGGTAAGAGGAAGAAGCCGACCAGGCACGGCAGCTTTGATGGCCTTCGATGTGGTAACTCTGATCAAGGCTGCGGATGGCGTGGCTGAACTCGACCATTTCATCGTTGATGGCAGTCGAAGCCGCACTTAATCCAACTGTGGCACCCAGAATTCCTACGGTACCAAGCATGACCAGTTCAGCAGACATCACTAAACCAGCTTCATCACGCCAGAAATTATTCAATAGATTCATAACAGACCTCTCAAGAAAGTGGTGACAGTTCAATTGAGAGTGAGGTGAGAATGAGTTCCGCCTGTGCCGATTGTAACGATTATTCGGATAAGTGGGATTGTAACGATTGTTTAACAGGTGTTAATATGGATTGACTGTAAAATTTAGATAAAATTTAAAATGGTTCGGCAAAATGTTTATAAGTGTTTGTGTGGAAAGACTTAATGTGCGATGGCGGGTAGTGTTTTCCCTGTTTTTCGGGAGTACCTGCGGCAAGGTGGGCGGTTGTTACAGCGCGAGTATGGCTGAGAAAAGTCTGGTCACGACAGCAGCGGTAGGTGAGAGGGCGGAGTTAATGGCTGTGATTAAGACAAATTCACTCGGCATGGAAGGATCTTTCAGGAGAAATTCGCGGGAGTGAATCCCTTTATACTTGCCTGATTTGTCGTTTCGGGGCATGATCGTAACGATCTTTGCTTTCGAGTTCACATAAATATGCCGCGGATCAGGAGAAGGGCCAGCCCAATATGTCTTCACAGCAATCGCCACTCACTATTGGTATTCGACTTTCCATTATGATGTTCCTCGAGTTCTTCGTGTGGGGGGCCTGGTATGTAACCGTGGGCAACTACATGGGGGCGAACGGGATGGGTGATGCGATTTACTGGGCTTACACTGTCGGGCCGATTGCAGCCATTCTTTCTCCCTTTATATTAGGGATGGTCGCTGACCGATTCTTTTCTTCAGAACGGGTGCTGGCTGTCCTCATGATTATTGGGGGCGTTGCCCTTTATATTGCTCCGAGTGTAGTTGGAGAGGGAGGAGCAGGCAGCAAGACATTCATCTTGTTATTACTGCTGCATATGCTCTGTTACATGCCCACATTAGGGCTGACCAACACGATCGCATTTACTCATTTGAAGAATCAGGAAGTCTGGTTTCCCCTGGTGCGTGTGTTCGGGACGTTTGGCTGGATCGGCGCGAATATTCTTGTCAGTAAGGTGATGGAGGCAGATATGACCTCCAAACCGCTGCTGGTCGCTGGGGGGGCAGGTGTGCTTATGGGGATTTACAGCTTAACACTGCCCCACACTCCCCCTCCTTCCAAGGGAAAGGCGATTTCTGTACGAGACATCCTGGGCCTGGATTCACTGGCTCTGTTAAAAGATCGCTCCTTCCTCGTATTCATGGCGAGTTCCTTATTAATCTGTATTCCGCTGGCTGCTTATTATGCCTACGCACCTGTTTTTGTAGCAGATGCTGGTATTTCTAATCCTGCCTTTCAGATGTCGTTCGGCCAGATGTCCGAAGTGTTGTTCATGATATTGATGCCGTTCTTTTTCAAATTCCTGGGTGTCAAACGGATGCTGCTGTTTGGGATGTTCGCCTGGGTGGCCCGTTATACATTGTTTGCAGCAGGTGCCGGGGCAGGGGCTGTAGAAATGGGAGCGAACAGCGTTTACTGGATGATTATATTCGGGATTGTTCTGCATGGGATCTGTTATGACTTCTTCTTTGTCACAGGACAGATATACGTCGATCAGAAAGCGGGCCCTGCCATTCGTGCACAGGCGCAGGGTTTTCTGGTATTAGCCACCCAGGGAATCGGGATGCTGGTGGGAGCCCAGATCAGTGGTGTTTTAATCAATCGAATTGTGATTGGTGATGGTGCAGCCAAATTGAAAAACTGGGAAGAATTCTGGATTTACCCTGCCGTAGCTGCATTTGTGATTATGGTGGTGTTCCTGTTCCTGTTTAAGGATGATCCGAAACGAGCCGTCACCGAAGAAGACGTTGCCAAGGCGGCAGGCACAGAAGAGTTGGTTTAAGTTGCTGCCTGAAGAAATAAAACAGCCCTCTGTTCCCGGCGAGCAGAGGGCTGTTTCTGTTTTCAGTGTATGAAACGTTGGCAGTCAATGATTATTGACGTGGCACAGGCGCTGCCTGCAGTCGCACGGGCATCATTGATTCGACCAGAATAAATTCCCCGCGGAGATCATTGCGGAACCAGCGTTTTCCAGTCACGCCGACGGGCTGGCCGATCGCCGCATCCAGATTGATTTGTGGTGAGACCGGCTGCAGATAAGCCAGAAACTGGCCGTTGGGAGCAGTCAGTGCATGTGTGGGCATTCCCCGGCGAACATTGCTCAGCCGGCGAACGATTCCCGCTCCAGAGAATTGAGGCTGCGCTGCTGGTGTTGATTGCTGTGTCATGCCTGGTTGCGGTATTGAAGGCTGGGGTGCACTGGGTTGTGGCAGTGGGGCCAGCGGTTGTGTGGGAAGCGTCGGTTCGGATGCAGGTTCCGGCGTTGGTGGCAGTATCGATTCAGAGCCGGGTGAGATGCTGGAATCAGGAGTGGGATAGCGGCTCGTTTTATTCTGTTCCGGAGCCATCGAGACCAGTTCCGCATCGCGTTTACTGGTTTCTTCAGCCAGTTTCAGAAAATCCTGATACTCGGATTGCACTTTACGATAGCGATTCACGGCTTCGATCCGCAGGTCAATTTTGCTGGCGATCGCTGGATGTTTGATTTCCTGTTGCAGGGTTTTGTAATCCTGTTCCAGTCCATTCAGATCCCAGGCAGTCGGTTCTGCTTCGATCATGGCACGGAACTGAGTGTCGATCGTTTTAATGGCATCTTTGGCGGCAGCAATCTGTTCCTCTTCGGGAACACTGCGCCGGGCGGAGCCATCTGTGGGAGTTTTAATCATTTCCTGCCGGGGGGCAGGTGAATTATTGAGTTGTGTACTGCCCTGGCTGAACGGATCATTCTGATTGGCGGCGATGGGTTGATCGATGGGAACCGGGGCACTTTTTCCAGGTTGATACTGGTCTGTCGGGATAATCAGATGCCCTTCAATCCACCGCCATTCACCCGTGGGCGGTTTGATCTGGTACATCAGCACATTCCCGAATTCTGTGGGAACATTTTTACTGCCGAGAATAGTTACTTCATCATTTTTGGAAAGCCGAATCTGCTCAACGTCACGTGATTCACCAAAGGCACTTCCTACCCGAACCACAACGCCGTTTTCAGTGACGCGTCCTGATTGATTTCCTGTTTTCTGTACGTGTTCCGCACGGATCCAACTGAAGCTTCCCTGCGGAGGGGAAATCATGAACCAGCCGCCTGGATCGTGGCGATGCACGGTGACGCGATTCCCCTTTTTGAGTTTGAGGGTGGGATAATAACGCGTTCCATTCCCACTACGGACCAGCGCTTCTTCCGCATTGACGACCGCGTCGTAGGGAAAAGTGCGTTTGGCCGCAAAGCTATCGTCAGCAAGACTGAGAAACAGCCCTGTGATTAATAAAGGTGTCAGAATCCAGCGGTCTAACGGACACATGGAATAAGCCTCCGTGCTGACTATAAAACAGCCCATTTGAAAGTATTTATTGAGGTGTCGAATGTGATCAATTCAACAGATAAGGTCAGGGAATTCGAATCGAAAAGGATTCAATTGAGGGGAAAGGTCCTGGTAGAGAAGTTGAAAGAGGGGCGTTTAATAATCAAAAACAAATTATAGGGCAAGACCAAAAACCGTGCTGAACGAAGGTGTCTGTGATTTACTGCCAAGAATAATGTCAAACAGCGGGGTTTGCATGAGAGGAGAATGGAGATCGATCTGAAAATGACTGCAAATGCTCACTTTTTCGTATTGACGTAAAATCCAATCTATGCAAAATTATCGTTCTCTCAGTATGGTTAGCTGGCTCATATGACATGAATCCAGTTGTATCATTAGAGTAAAATCACATTTCCCAGAGACTTTGATCACGAAACTGTCATATAGAGGCTGGGTACAGTTTCGTTACCAAATCAAGAGAAATTCTAATTCGTTTGATCGCCACTACGGAGAGTGGTCCATTCTGCAAAGGAGTGCTTAGGTCGTGAAAAAAATTATTGCTTCAGTTACATGTGTTGCCATCGCGGGTTGTTTTGCCTGTTTCACTGAAACAGCGTCAGCGCAAGGCACCGCACCTGCTGCGGGGGCCAGCTCTGCAGTGCACAAAGTGGGCCTGATTGATATGGCGCACGTGTTCAAGAACTACGAGAAATTTACAGCGCTGCGTGAAGAGCTGAAAGAAGAGATCCAGGGGAGTGATGCCAAAGCCAAAGCGATGGCAGAACAGATTCAGGCAGTTCAGAAAGAAATGCAGGACTTCAAACAGGGAAGCCCTGAATACCTGGCACGCGAAAAACAGCTGGCCCAGGCTGCTTCTGATTTCGAAGCATTCCGCAAAGTGGCGCAGCGTGACTTCCTGCGAAAGGAATCACGAATCTATCACACCATCTACATGGAAGTGACAGACACAGTCAAGAAGTATGCCAAGATCTACAACTACACTCTGATCATGCGGTTTAACCGGGAAAGCCTGGACACGGATGATCCCAAAAAACTGATCCAGGGCATGAATCGCCAGGTGGTATTTCACCGTGCCGACGATGACATCACATTGTCAGTACTGGACTACCTGAACCGCAGCTACAAGCCTGCAGGGACCGCTACTGGCCCGAAGACAAGCACTTCACGCTAAGCTGAATGTAGTGTGAGCACTCTCTTGGATGCAGCGCAGGTTCTTTCACCTGCCTGCATCCTTTTTGTGATTTTTTCAGGCACCCGCCAGTAAGCCGTCAGCGAAGGAGTAGGCAATGCGAACTCGTAACCAGAGAACGCTGGCCAGATCATTACAGTGTTCCGGGGTGGGGATTTTTACGAACAGCGATGTGAAAATTCGCTTCTGTCCTGCCCCTGAAAATCATGGGGTTCAGTTTGTACGAACTGATCTGGCTGGTTCAAAACCAATCCCCGCTTTGATTGAAAATGCTGTTTTTAAACAGCGACGGACTGCAATTGAATTTCAGGGTGCCTCAGTCGAAATGATCGAACACGTCATGGCGGCGTTAGCGGGCCTGCAGATTGACAACTGCCGCGTTGAAATCAATGCACCGGAAGCACCCTGTTTTGATGGTTCTTCACTGGAACTTTCAGAGGAACTGCTGGGAGCCGGTATTGTAGAACAGCCTTTTCAACGGAAACAGATCTGCATTGAGCAGGCTGTGACCGTCGAGGATGAGTCTGGCAGCTTTATTCAGGCCAAGCCTTTAAACCGTTCGGTGCTGGCCATCGGCTATTACCTGAATTACGGCGAAGATTCTCCCGTGTCTCCCCAGTGTCTGACGCTGGAAATTAATCCGGAGACCTGGATGAGCCAGCTCGCCTTTGCCAGGACATTCGTACTGGAGCACGAAGTCGAAGCGATGCAGTCACTGGGTTTTGGCCAGAAGCTGACTGCGAAAGATCTGCTGGTACTGGGAGAGCAGGGACCCATCGAGAATGAACTGCGAACATTAGACGAATGCGTGCGTCATAAAATTCTGGACTGCCTGGGAGACTTTGCCCTGATCGGTTGTGATTTGCAGGGTTATTTCTGTGCCCATCAGTCCGGTCACGCGTTAAACCGAGAGTTAATCAAAAACCTTAGAGCAACACAACAGTCTGCACTATCTGACCACAGCTGGAAGGTTGCCTGAAATTCCATTTTCGGTTGCTGTATCAGCAACTTCACATTCACCATCTGGTACGTCGTTGACTGCAGACTTTTCAGGATGTCGAACATGCCGACAAAAATTTCAAATCTATCCTATGTCGATCCCCAGGCAGAAATCGGGGAAGATGTGACCATCGGGCCATTTTGTCATATTGGACCGCATGTCACTATTGGAAACGGGACTGTGCTGGACAGCCATGTTTCCATCACCGGGCACACCACGATTGGCGAACGCAATCGATTTTTTCCTACAGCCGTCATCGGCAGCGAACCTCAGGATGCCGGTTACTCCGGAGCACCTACCACTGTTGTGATCGGCGATGACAACCTGTTTCGCGAAGGTTGTACAATCCATCGGGGAGCGGAAAAAGAAGATCACTGTACCCGTATTGGAAATCGGAATACGTTTCTCTGTAACGCGCATGTGGCACATAACTGTCGCGTTTTTGATGATGTCACACTGGTCAATGGAGTGTTACTCGGCGGCCATGTGCACGTTCATGACCGGGCCATTGTCTCAGGTAATACTGTCGTGCATCAGTTCTGTACCGTTGGAACACTGGCGTTTATCAGTGGATCTGCCCGTGCTACCGTTGATGTGCCTCCTTTCATGATTTGTACTGGATCCGATGATTTTCGCGTGCGAACCGTGAACATAGTCGGGATGCAGCGTTCAGGAATTTCAGAGAGTTCGGTTGCCGCCATTCGTCGCGCGCATCGATTGTTTTACCGCAAGAATAAAAAACTGGAAGAAGTCCGCGAGATCTTCAGTGAAGAACTGGAAGGCGTGATCCCGATGGCATTACAAACCCTGTTTGAACATTTTCAGGCAATTCAGGGCAGTAAAGCAGGACGGGGACGTGAAGCAGCCGCACGGAGTGCCAAATTCAACCCGGAAGATATTAATCAGCAAGCAACACGGAGAGCAGCATGAGTTCATTGAATGTAGCCGTTGTCGGAGTCGGGGCGCTGGGCCGTCATCATGCACGAATTCTGGCAGGCCTGGAAGGCGTCAATTTGTGTGCCGTTGCTGATACCAATCCGGTTCAGGGGCAGGCCATTGCCGAACAGCATGGCAGCCGCTGGGTCTCCGATTACCGGGAGCTGTTTGAAGGCGTCGATGCCGTCTCGCTGGCTGTTCCGACTCACGCACATCTGGCGGTCGCCAGCGAGTTCCTGTCGCGTCAGATCCCGGTTCTGGTAGAAAAACCAATCGCCTGCAATCTGGAAGAAGCAGAAGAACTGGTCCGCATTGCCGAAGCACACCGCACTTTACTGCAGGTGGGGCATGTCGAACGCTTCAATCCTGCTACCCAGGCTGCCTTTGAACGTTGTCCGAACCCGCGGTTCATTCGCAGTGAACGGGTCAGTCCTTATACATTCCGCTCTACCGATATTGGCGTGATTCACGATCTGTTGATTCATGATATTGACCTGGTACTCTCTATTGTGAAATCGACTGTCAAAAGTGTGGAAGCGTTTGGAATCTCAGTGATGGGAGAACATGAAGACGCTGTCCAGGCACGTTTGCGGTTTCAGAATGGCTGCATCGCCGATCTGACGGCGAGCCGAATTTCACCAACAGCGAAACGGGCCATGCAGCTCTGGGGCGCTTCCGGGTGTGTCAGCGTTGATTTTACCAGTCGTGAAGTCACCGCTTATCGGCCTTCCGAAACGCTCCTGTATGGAACGCCTCCCCTTGAGCGCGCCCGGAAAGCGGGAGCCAATCTGGAAGCATTGAAGCAGGATGTCTTCGGAACATTTCTGAAAGTGGATACGCCGGAAGTCTCTGCTGCGGATGCTTTGACAGCGGAGCTTTCCAGTTTTGTCGATGCAATCCGGACGGGATCAGAGCCACTGGTTGGCGGTACACAGGCTCTGCAGGCAATGCAGGTTGCCGAGCAGGTACTGGCAGCCGTGAATGAGCACGAATGGGATGGAAGTCAGCAGGGAGCAGTCGGGCCGTTCATTCAGTTCCCCTCAGAAGAACGCCGACTGGCCGGTTAACGCAGCCAGTCAGCGAGTTGTGCCTCTGCTGTCAGTTCAAAGACTGTCTTATTTCAGCTCTTTGAGCGCGGCGGTGACTTCTTCTGCATGACCGTCGACTTTCACCTTAGGCCAGGCAGCTGCGATTTTGCCTTCCTTGTCGATCAGGAAGGTGGATCGCTGAATGCCCATGTACTTTTTGCCATAATTCATCTTTTCCACCCAGACTCCATACTTCTCTGCGATCTCATGGTTTTCATCTGAGAGCAGGGTGAAGGGGAGTTCGAACTTGGTTGCGAATTTTTCGTGTGAAGCGACCGAGTCAGGGCTGATGCCTAAAATGACTGTGTCCTGGCGTTTGAATTTGGCGACCCGGTCCCGAAAATCACAGGATTCGGTCGTGCAGCCAGGCGTATTATCTTTAGGGTAAAAGTAGAGGAGTACATTTTTTTCTCCCTTAAACTGACTCAGACGCACTTTCCCTTCCGGGTAGGCGGGGAGATTAAAAGCAGGAGCACGCTTGCCAGCTTCGGGTACTTTGCTTTCGGTAGCCATTTGAAAATCCTTGAGATTGAGGGAGTAGTCGGCGTTGTTGCCTGTTAAAAACTGCGCGAGCTTGCCAGCCTGATTACATTGCAGGCTGCGATCTGTCCGTTTCTCACGCACGTGCATTCTAACAGGCGGACGTCAGCTTTTCGACTGACCGTGTTTCACGAACGCGAGGTAGTATGCCTGGGTCACGTGCGCCAGTATTGCCGGTGGTATTTCATAATCGTATTCAGAGCCGGTTTCGCCTGCCCCTGGGAATTGATCAGACCGGAATAAGGAAAGCGTCTGGCATCCTGATCTCGAAAACGGGACCAGTATACGCCGGTGACAGAGGGTTTGGCTAACAGCAGAGGCAGGTAGAGATCGACCCATTCGGCCTGGGCTGCTTCACTCCAGCCGGTCTTCCACTGGCTGGCCTGTACCTTGGACATGGACGGGTTTTTCTCATCCAGGTCAGAGTCATCACTGGGGAAGGCGAGCGTGAGGTGCAAAGGCAGGTTCAACACACTCCATTTATCAATCAGCTTGGAGATATCCAGCAGATCATGATGATGGGACCCGTTGGGGTAGTAACCGATTCGCAGTTCCAGATCGATTCCTGACAGGCCGACTCCCAGACGGTCGATCGCGTCCACAAACTGCATGGGCGATAACTGGTGCTGACCCTTCGAAAGGTAATCTCCCCAGGGTTGTTCGACGCGAATGTAGCATTGAATGGAGTCGTCGGTCTGCCTGGCGATCTCGATGGCCCGGGCGGTGAGTGTCAGGCGAGTTTCCTCGTTGAGACCGAAGACACCTCCCGTATTCATCGCGGAAACCAGCGTCCAGGTGCGTATGCTGCCGGTATAGCGGGTAATGGCCGTTTCAATAAAATGCGAGATAATGCTCTGGAAATTGACCATATCGATCTTCCAGGATTCCAGCCAGTCGGGCAGGCCCTGAGGTGCAAAATCCAGCAGGCAGCCGCCCCGGATCAGCAGATTATTTTTCTCACACCACTCCACCTGCTGGTCACAGAGATCCCAGTCCTGCTCTCCTTCATATTTTTCGATCAGTTTCCAGTTGACCAGGTCAATATTCGCGGCATCAAAAGCCTGACAGATCTGCTTACCTTCGCTGGCATTGGGGATAAACTCCCCCAGATTACAGCCGAGCGAGACCGGGAGTTTCATCGACTGGGAGCGCTGGTGCAGAATGGTCAGTCGCTGACGGGCATAAATCTGAACCAGCATTTCCGCAGCCGCATGCGCTTTCTGCAATGCCACCCCCGCCAGTTCAGAACATTCTTCCAGTTGGTCCTGGATGACTGCTGCCTGTGCGAAAGCCGTAAAGGCTTCATCGTGTAATCTGATTAACTCAGCCGGGATATTCAGGCCTGCAATCTGCCAGACACTGAGCTGGTCTTTCAGCGTCGAGATTTTCCCCCGCGCGAGTTCGAGCATCAGGACATAAGGCTCTTCGCGTTCGGGAAGGGAAGCCGTTCGGACGACGGGTCGACCAAAGTCGGTAATATTCCAGACGATGTTGAGCTTACAGCTCTGGGACGTCTGCCTACGAAAGGTCAGAATATTCCCGTCTACTTCAACCCGCGTAGGAAACACACGGCCGTCGACTGCATTCAGATAGGCGCGATGAAGATCAGACCAGTCTTCAGGTACTTGAGAGGGTGCAATTAAAAAACGCAGGTTGCCCATGTAACGGGTCGCAATCGTTATCTGAATGTAGAAAGAAGAGTTAAGAGTGTCATCGGGTTTATTGTAGCGGCTCCTGAACGATTTTGGGATCGTATCGCACAGGATGATGATGTAACGGGTTAAGGGACGCGCGAGAGACCGGGCCTTGATCTCCATTATTGCATTTGAGAGACCAGAGGCAAGTGTAGAGTCGTATGTATGTACATGCTGGGGGAGATACTGAAACTGACCTGAGTCTGACGATCCCCCATTTCGTAAGGGATTTACGGGTTATAATCGGTCCTGAATTGTTTAGCAGCATTGATCCCGCTACACTTCGGGTGTTCAAATTCATTAGATTTTAATCAGGGTGGTCACTGCATATGGCTTCAGCAGCTTTTACTGAAAGCACGCTTTCCGGCGTTCCCGTAAAGCGGGGAAAAGTTCGTGATGTATATGATTTTGGGGATCGGTTGCTGTTCGTGGCGACGGACCGCATCAGTGCTTTTGACTGGATTCTGGCTCCCGGAATTCCAGATAAAGGCCGGGTTTTGACCCAGATCAGCCGCTTCTGGTTTGAACGTTTTACCGGTATCTCCAATCATCTGCTGAGCATGAACCCTGCCGATCTGCCTCTGCCCGATGACGCGGATCTGGAGGCCTTACGTGGACGTTGCATGGTGGTCCGAAAAACGGAAGTGGTTCCCTTTGAATGTGTCGTCCGCGGTTATCTATCCGGTTCCGGCTGGAAAGATTATCTGGCGAGTGGCGCCGTCTGTGGAATCGAGCTGCCGACAGGGATGCAGCAGAGCGACCAGCTGCCCGAGCCTCTCTTTACACCGGCCACAAAGGCAGAGACCGGCCATGATGAGAATGTCTCGTTTCAGATGATGCGGGATGCGATTGGCGGTGAGCTGGCGGACCGCCTGCGTGAACTGAGTATTCAGATCTATCTGCAGGGGTCGGAATATGCACGTCAGCGGGGGATCATACTGGCGGATACCAAGTTTGAATTCGGACTGCTGGACGGGGAACCGATTCTGATTGACGAAGTTCTGACTCCCGACAGTTCCCGCTTCTGGCCGGCCGACCTGTATCAACCGGGGGGCGCTCAGCCTTCACTGGATAAACAGTTTGTACGTGACTGGCTGGAAACCACGAGCTGGGACAAAAACAGTACTCCGCCTGTGCTGCCCGATGAGATCGTAATGAAAACCCGTGAAAAGTATTTTGAAGCATTTC
This sequence comes from Gimesia sp., assembly GCA_002706765.1. Taxonomy (GTDB): domain Bacteria; phylum Planctomycetota; class Planctomycetia; order Planctomycetales; family Planctomycetaceae; genus Gimesia. Next base: position 31,535 of record PAJV01000055.1, on the reverse strand, counting down.
AATTGCTGACAGGGCAGGAATGCAGCTGGTAATTCGAGTCTGAAAACGATTGGAATTCAGGAAAATCTGGCGATGGGGTCCCTGGCTTACTATACTGGATACAGTTGAATTTCTCCGGTGGGGCGAAACGGATTATCGTTTCAGTCGGAACAGATTACCCTGGTTCTCTGTTTGTACCGGTGTTGAGGCACTGGATTGCCAAATTCAGCGATTTCTCCTGAATTATTGCCAATGAACGGTTCGAGTAATCGTAGGTTATCGACAGGGATATTTAATTTCTCAAATTCGGACAGACAGTCTGTCGATGAAACCAGTATGACTGTACGACTAATACCTGAATTCGTTTCTGATTCCCAACACAGCTCTGGTCGATTATTTCCATCCCGTTTTGTGTCTGCGCTGATTCTATGTTTCCTTGTAATGAATTTATCTCTGCTTCCGACTGCACACGCCGGTGAGGTGGAACTGGAAAATGGTACGATTCTCCGGGGAGATGTCGTACCGATTCTGGGGCTGACGGAAACACTGGCGTCTCGCCTTGAAGCTAAAGATGTCGAAGTGGAACTGCCTCCCCGCAAGCTGGAAGCATTTCCGATCATTCTGATCGATGATGGAATGGTTCGTTATTTTGTCCCCCGCCGCGCGACGGTCCGGATGAATAACGATCAGGATCTCTCACGATATGAAACGTTCAAGCTGCCACAGAAGGTTACGGGGCGGAACCAGATGCTGAAAACCGTCGGATCATATATTGATGTTACCGATTTCGATAAATTTGGTCGACGGACCGTGACCCTGAATACGAGTCAAGGCAGTCTGCCTTTACTGCAGGGTGTTACCGAGATCACACCGCATCACCTTAAGCTGACAGGACTCAAACAGCAATGGAATCTTGGTCTGCGTACGACTTCGATCAAGGAGGAAATCCTGGACGCCATGCTGAACAACGCCATCGATCACCTGAACCCGAATGAGCGCATCGCGGTGGCCCGGTTCTATATTCAGGCCGGCCTTTACCTGCCTGCTGGAGAAGCTTTTGAGGCGATAGAAAATGATTTCCCGGAATACAAAGATAAAATCGCGACGTATGTTTCTGAGTTGCGCACACTGCACAGCCAGCAATTGCTGGATGAACTGAACCAGCGTCGCAGAGCAGGCCAGCATCGCCTGGCACAAGATGCCATCATGAAGTTTCCTACTAATAATGTGGCGCAATCCATTCTACGTCAGATCCGCGAAGTTCAGGATGATTACCACAAACGACAGGAGCAGATCGATAAAGCACGCATTCGACTGGGAGAGCTGGAAGCAGAGATCCAGGATCCCGAAACGCGAAAGCTCCTGCAGGCATACCGTCGCGAGGTGATGTCCCAGCTTAATTTCGAAACCATTGATCGTCTGGGGGCGTTCCTCAATCTGGAAAGTGATGATTCACTGACGGCACGGGAAAAGCTGGCGCTGGCTTATTCAGGCTGGATCGTAGGTGCAGCAAATGTCGCGACCGATTTGAATACCGCGTTGAACCTGTGGACGGCCCGGGCCCAGGTCCTGGAGTACCTCAGGACCGAAAATAAGCAACTCCGCGAAAATATGCTTGAAACGCTGAGTAAACTGGAAGGCATCTCCGCGGCAGTCGTCAAACAGATGATTCCGCTCCTGCCACCCATTCTGGATGCGCCAGTGCGGGATGTTACAGATTCCTTTCCCGTTCATGTGACAGACCCGAACGCCGAAGTGCCCGTGTCATATTCCGTTTTGTTACCCATTGAATATGATCCGCATCATACCTATCCCATGATTGTCGCGCTGCGTCCTTCTACTCTGAGTGCCGATTCAGAACTGGGCTGGTGGGGCAAGTATAAAGATGGCCCCGGCCAGTCACAACGTCGCGGTTACATCGTGATTGCACCGGAATACCTGCAGAAAGACCAGCACAATTACGAGGACAATGTCACCGCACATTACGCTGTCATTGAATCCATTCGCGATGCGCGAAAACGCTTCAATGTGGATTCGGACCGTGTATTTCTCACAGGACACGGAACCGGCGCTGATGCAGCTTTTGATATCGGGATGTCGCATCCGGACCTGTTTGCCGGCGTGATTCCCATTGCAGGCAAAACCAGTGCCTTCAACCTGCACTACTGGCAGAATGCCAAAGATTTGCCCTTCTACATTGTGGGAGGTGAGCTGGACCGGGATACTCTGGAGCATAATTCGCTGGTGATCAATCGCATGATGCGCTATGGCTATGATGTGATTTATGCCGAGTACAAAGGCCGCGGCTATGAAAGCTATTACGAAGAGATTCACAATCTGTTTAACTGGATGGAACTCCAGAAACGGTTTAAGTATCCCAAAGAGCTTGAAGAAAAAATTCTACGTCCGATCGATAATCGGTATTACTGGGTGCGCACGGAAGGCTTTCCTCCTCAGATTATGCGTCCGGTCAATTTTACCGGGAATCAGCGTATCCGCACGCGCCCCGTGAGCCTGAAAGTCAGCATCAAATTAGGCAATGTGATTTATGTCAGTTCAGGCGGAAAGATCAACACGCTCTGGCTCAATCCGGAACTGGTCGATTTTGATAAACGCCTGGAAGTCCGCATAGACGGTCAGCGGAAGTTCAATGATTTTCTGCGCCCCGATATGAAAGCCATGCTGGATGATTTCAAAAATCGAGGAGACCGTCAGAAACTGTTTGACGCACGGCTCGATTTCTTTTAATTGCCCACAAATGACATGATCCGCGCAGCGTGTCCTGTGCTGGATGTCTTCCCGCTGACACGAATCCTCGCCTGATGTTTTCCCGGCTTCAATTCGCTGTTAAAGACGACAGTGCGAGGATAATGCAAACCTTTACTATAGTGATGATACAGGTCGAATGGCTGAAACGGACCATCATCAATACTGACTTCCAAGATACCGGCATCAGGGCCGGCCACGACAAAGACGCCCAATGCGGTTCCTTTGAAATCGAGCACCAGCTCCGCTCCCGCCTTATTTGCGGTCAGTATGGGAATGCTGGTGAAGCGGCTGCGTTTACTGCCGGGGATGTCATCCCACCCGGGTACCTCAATGGTCCAGCCTGATTCCAGTTTCGCATTTTTGATATCAATGAAATGTCCCTTGATAAAACTGTGGGGGTCGAGTGATTTGGCTGGCACCGGATGTTTGACCGGTTCTCCCGATTCCTGCCAGGCCTTCGTCAGCAGTTTTTCAATCATGGCTGCACAGATGGCATTTCCGAAGGGAGCGGGGTGGGTGCCTCCGAACTGTTCCCAGGTCAGCTGTTTCGCCTGAATCAGACGGGCGACTTCACTCGCCAGGTCAACGGTAGAGACCTGGTAGTGGCGGGCAACCTGTTCATGGCTGGAACTGGAGAGAGGTTTCTGTTTGTTTTGAATGGTCTCCAGCATGGAGGGATTCACAAAGTGAACCATTACGATATCCGCAGACGGGTTGTGGCGACGGATCTGGGCAATGATGCCTTCCATGCCCCTGATGGCGGCGGCTTCTGAATGACCTGCATCCTGGTCATCGTTGACGGCGAATTCCACAAAGAACAGATCGACGGGACCCTGGCTCAATACATCACGATTTGTGCGGAAGGCTCCCGTATTCGAACAGGTGGAAGAAATGCCAGCGTTAGTAAACTGAAAGCTGGTGTCGGGAAAGGTCTTTTTCAGGAATTCCATGACCATCGGACGATAGCCATTCATTTCCGTAATGGAGCCGCCCAGAAATGCAACATGGCCGGATTTGGTCGATTCGAATAGATGCTTACTGTTCAGATAGTTGCCCCGCAGCTGGATATGCTTTTCTGAAACCGCAGGAAGATTCTGGGGAGGTGCTGCGGTGACATACGTGTTGCTTAAAAAGAGGAGCAGCAAAACGAAATCAACGGTCGGTCGAGCGCCGTGTGTGTGGAATTTCATATCATTAGAAACTTAAAAAGAGGAAGCAATTCCTGTCGTGGGCAGGAAGATGAACGATTCGTGTGATTTCCAGCATGCAGAATATGAGAGCCGAGGTCAAGAGTTCTGCCTTTCAACAATTGATTTCAGGCACCCCGGTTCGCTACGATAAAAGCTGAAACGGAGCCGGTTGTCCTGCTTCGTACACTGAAAGCCCTCAGCGTTGGCAGGAGTATTCATGAAATCGTCGTCTTATCTCTTGGTTGTTTTTTCTGCGTTTCTGTTGGGATCACTATTCACTATGGAAACGCAGGCTGCAGATAAACCGCATGTTGTGTTTGTTACCGGAGACGATGAATATCGCTCTGAAGAATCCATGCCCATGCTGGCAAAAATTCTGAAACGCGATTATGGCTTTGACGTCACGGTCTGCTATTCCCTGGATGAAGAGGGACATATCGCGCCGGGAAATCAGAAATCCATCAGCGGTCTGGAAGTCCTGGATGATGCGGATCTGATGGTATTGTTCACCCGCTTTCGGGATCTGCCTCCGGAGCAGTTCGAGCATTTTTTGAAGTATGTTAAATCGGGAAAACCGGTCGTCGGCTTTCGTACAGCGACTCACGCATTTCTGTTTCGGGATCCGAAAAGTCCTTATCAAGAATGGAATGATAAAAAAATCGCAGAGCTGGTCGGACAGAAATGGATCACGCATCACGGCCATTTCGGCGACGGACATGAGTACCTCACCAAAGTGACGATTAATGTTGACGCCAAAGACCATCCGATCTTACGAGGCGTGGAACCTTATAAAGCTTATTCCTGGCTGTACCATGTGGAGGGGGGAAGCGAAGGACATCAACTGGCAGGTGACAGTCAGCCTTTACTGACCGGGCACTCACTCAAGTCGGGGCATGAGATGAAAGGCAACCTGGATAAGTATCCCCTGGACAATCCGGTCGCGTGGACCAAAACCTATACCGGTGAAGAGGGAACGAAAGGACGTGTCTTCTTTACAACGACTGCCCACCCGTTTGACTTTAAAGATCCCAATGTCAGGAAGCTGGCTCTGAATGGAATTTTATGGTCACTGGGAATGGAAGACAAAATCCCGACAGCTGGCGCAAAAGCAGATCTGGCTGGTGAATACGATCCGAATAATTCCGGTACCGGACCTGAAAAATACAAAACAGGCCAGAAGCCGCAAAAACTGTAAACAAGCACAGTTTGAATTTTAAATAAAGAGCATGGTCTTATATGAGGCTGTGCTCTTTTTTGTCGGTAGTTTGTTTGTCAGTAGTTTTTCCAGAAGCTGGGAACAAACAAAACGAGAATCGCAAACAGTTCAAGTCGTCCCAGCAGCATCAATACCGTCAGTATTACTTTCCCCGAGAGTGTGAAGTCGGCGTAGTTTTCGGTAGGCCCCAGTTCTCCGACGCCAGGACCAATGTTATTGAGAGTCGCAACGACAGCGCTGGTGCAGTCGATCAGTTTTTCAGGTTTATTCTGTTGCCATTCGGTATTCGGTTCAATCGCTGTCAATAACAGGCTGCTGAAAATGAATATAATCAGAACCAGGCTGAAATAGACGGTGACATCATTGCGAATCCCCTGTTCGATATTGGCAGAGCCAATCCGGACGGGACGGACCACATTCGGGCGAAATGATTTTTCAATTTCCAGCCAGATGATCTTGGCAAACAGGACAAACCGAATCACTTTGATCCCCCCTGCGGTGGAGCCGGCGCAGCCTCCGACAAACATCAGCAGCAGCAACAACATTTTGGAAGATTCATTCCAGGTATCAAAATCACCTGTTCCATAACCGGTGGTCGTCATGATTGACACCGCCTGAAACCCGGCGTAACGCAAGGCATCGGGAAGGTTGTTATAGATCTGATTGCTTAACAGGTTGTACGTCAGAAAAATGGTTGCCGAAGCGAGGATGATTAAGTACGTACGGTATTCGATATCATTCCGCAGCGGCGCAAAAAAATGTTTCCATGAATGGTCACGTGATCGCAGGTTTTTCAGTGAGAGAAAGTAGAGTGAAAAGTTCGTTCCGGCGATTACCATAAAAACCGCGATTGTAAATTCGATCAGCCAGCTGTTGAAATAGCCGACGCTGGCGTTGTGTGTACTGAAGCCTCCGGTTGCCATTGAACCGAAGCTGTGACAGAACGCATCAAACACGCTCATCCCTTCCAGCCACAAAATCAAAGCCAGTACCAGAGTAAATGTGACGTAAATCACCCACATCACAATCGCCGATTCCCGCACGCGTGGCCTGACCGCTTCACTGGTGGGGCCGGGAACTTCGCGCTTCATAAGAGCTTTTCCACCGGCGCCAAGGTGACTCAAAATGGCCACGAACAAAACAATGATCCCCATTCCGCCCAGGCAGTGGGTGAAACTTCTCCAGAACAGTACCGAGCGGGGTATCAGTGCCGGGTCTTCGAGTTCACGGAGTACAGAAGCCCCGGTGGTCGTAAATCCGGAGATGGATTCAAAAAGGGCATCAGGAATGGTCATCGGCAGATCCGGTGCCACCATCGAACCGGAAAACAGGTAGGGGAGACAGCCCAGAATTCCGGAATAGATCCAGCTCAGTCCCACAATGGCCAGGGCTTCTTTTCGCAAGATGGTGCCATGCTCTTTTCGACCGATCAGATAGAGCAGGGAACCGGAACCCAGGCTGCAGGCGATCGCCCCGCAGATTCCCCAGAATCCTGCGGCTTCGAATTCGGCAGCTTCACCAAAAACGGGAAATGCCCAGGGCAGGCTGAAAACCATGGAAGCTCCCACGAGCATACCCACGAGCCCCAGCAGACGACACAACAATAACCAGTTCATTATATTTCAACTTATTGATTTTGTACGGATTTGAACGACTGGATTCTTCCAGTAGATTCGAGTTAAATAGAGGTACAGCAGAAGTCGTGGGATTATAGCACGTCAGTACAAAATGAACGATACTACTCATTCCGATTTAGGAAATTCCATTATGGTCGCTCAGCCTCGCATTCGAATCGTTGCCGCTCTCTGTTCTGTCATGTTGTTTTTCTCAGCAGCTAATGCAGAAGATCTGGAACAGTTAACCTATCACAATCCCGGTCTTGAAGTGGATCTGGGAGTTGGCTTGTGGGCCTGGCCGCTGCCCATGGACTTTGATGGTGATGGTGACATGGACCTGCTGGTCTCCTGTCCGGACAAGCCTTCCAACGGAACCTATTTTTTCGAAAACAGTTCGAATGGAGAAACTAAAATGCCGGTCTTTGAACCAGGGGTCCGTCTCGGAAAAGGCTATCACAATACCTGTCTCTCCTATGTAAATGGCGTTCCCCGTGTCCTGGTCGCAGGACAGGAAGTGGTCGACTTCAAACAGCACGGATTTGACAAACTGACTAAGTTACCAGTTGATCGCAATGTGCATGGAAAAAAAGTTCGGGCGAATCAATGGTACTATGTTGATTACGATGGCGATGGAGATCAGGATCTGGTGGTTGCTGTAGGAGACTGGAGCGATTATGGCTGGGATGATGCCTATAACTCAGAAGGACAATGGACGAATGGTCCACTGCATGGATTTGTGTATGTTCTGAACAATGCAGGAACGGATCAGAAACCGGAATATGAGAAGCCGACGAAAATCAAAGTGGGCGATCAACCACTCGAAGTATTCGGCTGGCCTTCACCTAACTTTGCGGACTTTGATCATGATGGCGATCTGGACCTGATCTGTGGTGAGTTTCTGGATCAGTTGACGTATTTTGAAAATACCGGATCCCGCACGAAGCCGCATTATGTTGCTGGTCGTCGCTTGCACGATAACGGTCAGCCCATTCAGATGGATCTGCAGATGATAGTTCCCTCCGCGATTGACTGGGACCAGGATGGGGATATTGATCTGGTAATTGGAGATGAAGATGGACGCGTCGCGTTTATGGAGAATACGGGAGAGCTTCTGGGAGGCCTGCCTCAGTTTCTGCCTCCCCGGTATTTTCGACAGAAAGCAGCCGGAGTCAAGTTTGGTGCGCTGGCGACTCCCTATGCTTTTGACTGGGACGGTGATGGTGATGAAGACCTGATCGTCGGAAATACAGCCGGCTATATTGGTCTGATAGAAAATCTGGATGGGGACCCTCATTCTCCCAAACTGGCGGAACCCGTTTACCTGCAGGCAGGAGGACGACCCATTCGGATTCAGGCAGGACCCAATGGTTCCATCCAGGGGCCGTGTGAAGCAAAGTGGGGCTATACGACCCAGACCGTTGCGGACTGGAATCAGGATGGCCTGCCCGATTTGCTGGTAAATTCGATCTGGGGAGAAATTCTCTGGTACCAGAATATCGGCACCAGAACCAGGCCTGAACTGGCGCGGGCACAGACAGTTAAAGTTGAATGGGATGGAGAGGTACCGAAGCCGGAGTGGAACTGGTGGAACCCCCGTGGTAATCAACTGGTAACGCAGTGGCGTACCACACCCGTGGCCGTCGATTATAATCAGGATGGCCTGATGGACCTGGTGATGCTGGACCATGAAGGTTATCTGTCAATTTTCGAACGGGCGGGGTCGGGGCAGGATTTGAAGTTACTGCCCGGGAAGCGAATCTTCGTGGATGAATCGCTAAAGCCGATTCAACTCAATCCCAAACGCGCCGGCGGAAGTGGACGCTATAAAATCCATGTGGTCGACTGGGACGGGGATGGTCGACTTGACTTACTGGTAAACAGCATGAATGCCGATTTTTACCGCAATGAAAAAACAGTCGAGGGAAAAACAGTACTCAAGAACAGAGGGCCGTTGAGTGCACGAAAACTGGCCGGGCATACCAGCAGTCCCTGTACGGTCGACTGGGATCAGGACGGTGTGCGTGATCTGATTGTCGGAGCCGAAGATGGGTATCTGTACTGGATGCAAAATCCTCGTTCCCAAAAGTAATTTCGTTTGTAATGCGTGATCGGGCAGAAAAATGCAGTCCCAGAATCGAATCGCTTTGAAAGAATGGGGAGCTGTGTGTGCTGCGCTGGAAGAGGGAACCCAATCGGTGATTGTTCGTAAGGGGGGCATTCACGAAGGGGAAGCCGGCTTTCGCGTAGAGCATGGTGAATTCTGGATGTTCCCCACACGCTTTCATCAGGGAGCCGAACAACTACAGTCTGAGAAGAGCGATTTGCTGAATCAACCTTTGGCGCAGGAACCTGATTCCGGGAAGCTGAATCTGGGGCTGTATTCTGTCGTCGAAGCGGTTTTGGAACTGAAAGATCCGTCCCTGCTTTCGTGTCTGCAGTCATTGCAGGTATTGAACGAAGCGACAATCCAGCAGCGGTTTGAATACAGAAAACCGGGTTTGTTCGTATTGCTGGTTCGCGTCTATCGAATGGACCATCCTTTAGAAGTGGACCAGGAATCCCGATATGCCGGCTGTCATTCCTGGGTGGAACTTTCTCGGGATTATTCCACGGATGATCTGAAGCCTGTGCTTGATGTCGAACAGTTTCTGACGGTGAAACAGGCGTTTCAGGAAATCACAGCCAGAGCCTGAGATACTGTCGGCTATCTGTATCTGAAAACAGCCCGGCTCAAGTGCGCCGGGCTGTTTGCTTTGAATTTGAATCAGGGCTCTTACGCCTTGAAGATTTTCTCGCGACCGGTTTTTACATTTTTAGTTGCATTGCGCGTATCCAGGATCATCTTGCTGTGCTTGACGATGAACTCATAGTCGTAAGCTGTATGATCGGTGGCAATCAGCACACAATCCTGTGCCGCCAGGTACTCAGGCGTTAATTCCTGGCTCTCCATAGCGGGAACATTGTGGTGCCGCATCTTGGGAAGTTTCGGAATATGTGGATCGTTATAAGTGAACTCGACGCCCCGTTCCAGCATCAGATCAAGCAGGTGGAAAGAAGGGCTTTCGCGTGGATCGTCAACATCTTTTTTGTAGGCCACACCCAGCATGCAGATTTTGCTGCCTCTGAGTGGTTTGGACTTCTGGTTGAGGAATTCTGACAGCCGATCAATCACGTAGCGAGGCATGCGGGTATTCACTTCCCCGGCTAATTCGATGAAGCGGGTCGTCTGTCCTTCCTTGCGTGCCAGCCAGCTCAGGTAAAACGGGTCAATGGGAATACAGTGACCACCCAGGCCAGGGCCCGGATAAAAAGCCTGAAAGCCAAAGGGTTTGGTTTTGGCGGCATCGATGACTTCCCAGACATCGATGTTCATGCGGTCAAATAATGTTTTGAGTTCATTGACCATCGCGATATTGACAGCGCGATAGGTATTTTCCAGGATCTTACAGGCTTCGGCGATTTCTACCGAGGAAACCTGGATGACATTCACGACCGCATGTTCGTACAGAGCGGCGGCAATTCGCAGGCTGTTCTCTTCCAGCCCGCCTACCACTTTGGGAATTCCGGCAGCAGAGAAATCCGGGTTGCCGGGATCTTCCCGTTCCGGGCTGTAAGCGAGATAGTAGTCTACGCCAACTTTGAGCCCGGTCGCTTCCAATATAGGCAGCAGTACATCTCGCGTCGTGGTTGGGTAAGTGGTACTTTCGAGGACGACCAGTTGCCCGGGACGCAGGCTGGCGGCAATCGCTTCTGTGGTTTTTTCCACATAAGTCAGGTCGGGATCGCGACTGGTTGTAAGAGGAGTGGGCACACAGATCAGCAGGGCGTCGGCCTCTTTCATCCGCGAAGCTTCCGCAGTTGCCTCGAACTGCTTTTTCTCCAGCCAGTTGGTGACTGTTTTTGAGGGGATGTGCTGAATATAACTCTTACCGGCCTGTAGCTGTTCCACCTTGTTTTGATCAACGTCAAAACCCAGTGTCTTGAAACCGCTGTTCACAAACGCATCAATCAGAGGCAGCCCGACATAGCCTAAGCCAATAATTCCAATGGTTGCCGTTTTGTCTTTAATCGCCTGCTCAAGCTGATTTGCCATCTGATACCGTCCTTGTTTCGTTCCTAAATGCAGGGAAATGATACAGCTGAAGTGGCCGGATCATATCACTCGAACTTATTTCCTGCAAGCATTTTAGCAGTAAGGCTTCAGCACCCGACAAGACCGGCTTTTCTACTAGACAAGTGTTTGAAACCGGCTCTGTCTGAGCTGAATTATTCTTCGTTTGAGAGTAGTCCCGTATGCCTGAGAAGTGGTTCAGGGCTCGGTTCGCGACCACGGAATTCTTTAAACAGATCCATCGGATGGCGACTGCCTCCCATCGCAAGGATGGTATCCCGGAACCGACGCCCGGTCGCCTCGACAGCCTTTTCATCATCAAGGCCTGCCTCTTCAAATGCACTGAAGGCGTCCGCACTGAGGACTTCAGCCCATTTATAGCTGAAATAGCCGGCTGCATAGCCGCCTGCAAAAATATGCTGAAACGAGCATAAGAATCGATCCTCGGGCAGCATCGGCAGGACGGAAGTGCTTTTGCTGATTTCGCGCTGCACGTCAAAAACGGATTCAGCACCTTCCGGATCAAATTCGCTGTGCAGTTTCAAATCGACAACGCCAAATTGAATCTGACGCAACATTTGAGTTCCTGCCTGGAAATTGCGTGCGGCTTTGATTTTTTCAAACAGTTCATCGGGCAGTGTTTCACCCGTTTCGAAATGTTTAGCCATCCCTAGCAAGGTCGGTTTATGATAGCACCAGTTTTCCATGAACTGACTGGCAAGCTCGACGGCGTCCCATTCCACTCCATTGATGCCGGCAGCATCAGCTTCGTTGATCGTGGTCAGCATATGCTGCAGACCATGGCCAAACTCATGGAACAGTGTTTCCACTTCTCGAAACGTCATCAATGAGGGCTTGGAACCCACCGGAGGTGTCGAGTTGCAAACCAGGTGTGCGACTGGAAGCTGAACCTTTCCGTTCACAATCTTGCGACCCAGGCAGTCATCCATCCAGGCACCTCCCCGTTTGTCGGCAGGACGGGCATAGGGGTCCAGGTAAAAGCCGGCGATGTTTTCTCCGGACTCATTCGCGATATTGAAGTACCGGACGTCTTTATTCCAGACCGGTATGTCGTCGGTGACCTGGGTGACTGTAATCCCAAAGATGCGATTGACCAGTTGAAACAGCCCATCCAATACTTTTTCCAGCGAGAAATAGGGCCGTAATTCTTCATCGGTATAGCTGAATCGCTGTTCCCGCAGACGCTCTGACCAGAAAGCGAAATCCCATTGAATAATGGGTTCGGTTTCACCTTGCGCCGCGGCGAACTCCTGCAGTTCTTTCAAATCCTGCTGGCCATTATCGATGGAGGCCGTCCGCAGTCGTTCTTCCATCTCCAGCACGGCGTCGATACCGGGTGCCATTTTTTCAGCCAGGCTGATTTCTGCAAAGTTGGCATACCCGAGCAGTTGTGCTTTCTCTTTGCGTAACTTGAGAATTTCTGGAATCAGTGGTGCGTTGTTGATTTCACCTTCCGACGCACGCGTAATAAATGCGCGATATACTTTTTCCCTCAACTCCCGCTTGCGGCAGTGTTGCATGAACGGGCCGAAACAGGGAAAGTCCAGGCTGATGCGCCAGGGACCCTCTTCCGGAGTCGCTTCAATTTCAGGTGTTTTCTCTTCCCAACTGTTATAGGATTGTGCGGTCAACTGTTTGAGACTGTCAGGGAAGCCGACGACATCATCGGCACTGGTAATGATCAGCGTAAATGCTTTTGTGGCATCCAGTACATTGTTGGCAAATTTCGTGGACAGGCTCGAAAGTTCTCTGGCAATTTCATTGAATCGGACCAGCTGTTCGCCGGAAAGACCGATGCCGGCCAGTTCCGCTGACAGGATTCGTTTCTCGATAATCCGTTTTTGTGCGTCATTGAGCGAATTCCAGTTTTCACTGTCCCGCAGAGCCACTAAAGCTTCGTAGATGGGTTTGCTCTGCCTGGCACTTAATGAAAACGCAACAATGTCAGGTAAAACACTTTCGTAAGCTTCACGGATTTCAGGAGTGTTTTTCACCCCCAGGAGGTGACCTACTGAGCCCCAGGAACGTTCCCAGGGATAATCCAGTTCTTCCAGAGGCTGCAGCAAACCAGCCCAGGAAGGCTGCGCTTCCGCTTCGATTTTTTTCAGCCCTGCTTCTGACTGCTCCAGAAGTGCTTTGACCGCTGGTTGAATGTGTTGAGGCTCAATACGATCAAAACGCGGAAGGCCTTCTAAAACCAGGAGGGGATTATCTGATAAACTCGATTGCGGATCCATTTGTAAGTCTGTCCTTCCCGGGGGAATTGATAATATGCATAATTGAGAGGTTATAGTTATGAAAACCTGCGCTGTCACCGATCAGTCAGGTCATCATAAAATAAACAGCCGCTGGATTAAAAGGCATTCTTATGGATTCGGGAAATCGATACAATGCCTGAAATCAGTTTAACTCTTTTGCAGGAAAGTTAGTACCGGAGAGCAGGAAATATGAGACAGATTTTCTACGCCTGTTCGGTACTGGCACTCCTGTTTTTTCTCTCGGCTTTCTGTCAGGCTGAAGAGACTGCTCCGTCATCAGCTAAGATTCAAAATGAAGAATACCCAGCGAAGGGATTAGTAATGAAAACCATGGGTGGACGGCAATTCTGGGGGGATATACAGTTTTTTCAGGGCTGGAAGATTCAGCAGCATGTCATCAGCCAACATTATCGTCTGCTGGATCCGAAAGACCAGAGGCACGCGAGCGGATCACTGGAGCACTGTCGAGACCGCCTGGCAGAGATGAAGGCGGCCCGGCAGATCCCACCTATGCAGGGGAAAGCGGTGATTCTGATACATGGCATCATCCGCTCCTCCAAGTCGTTCGTAAAAATGAAAGAATCATGCGAGCAGAAAGGCTGGCTGGTAGTTCCCTTCGATTATCCAAGTACGCGACGCACGATCCCCGAAAATGCCAATTTTCTGGGAAAAGTCATTCAATCACTCGAGGGGATCGACGAGATAGATCTGGTGGTGCACAGCATGGGAGGGCTGGTTGTGCGCTCGTGGCTGGCTCAACAGGATGTTGTGGACCCGCGCGTGAAACGCATGGTGATGCTGGGAGTTCCCAACCGGGGAGCTGATATGGCTGATCGCTTCCGATCCAATTTACTGTTTAAAGCCATATTTGGTCCCGCTGGTCAGCAACTGGTCACCGAAGCCAACAGTGATTTTATCAGCAATCTGCCAACACCACCATTTGAATTTGGTATCGTCGCCGGGGGACGAAATACCTTGAAAGGCTACAATCCACTGATCCGCGGAGACGATGATGGAACCGTCGCTGTCAGCAGTACCCGCCTGCCGGGAGCGGCTGATTTTATTTTGATACCGATTCTGCATTCGTTCATGATGAATGATCCGGAAACGATTGCCCATACGCTGCGTTTCCTGGAGACCGGTGTATTCCGTGAATCAGGAAAACCTCAGCCGATTCCTGTACCTCAAGCTGCAACAGTGCCATAATCACAGTCTGGAATTGAGAGATCAGCTTTATTGTTTCAAGTGTTAATTGTACCCGTCTGAATGAATTGGGCTCTTCGAATGGACCGTGATCAGCGACATCTGCAGCTGCTTTCCAAATTACAGATCCTCTTTGGCATTCTTAATGTTCTGGTGACACTGATATTTTATAATGGATTGAAAGAATTGTCGGACGCCGCCCGAGACTATCTGGGACAAACACGACCCGAGCTGGAAGTGTCCCTGACGATCGGCTTTGGGGTCATCTTTTTCTTGATTGGTTTCGCGATCTTATTCTGTATCATTCTGGCCGGACAATGTCTGGCACGTTACGAAAACTATCGGTTCTGTTTTATCGTTGCCATTTGTGAATGTCCGATGTTCCCGTTTGGTACTCTCCTGGGAATTGCCACGATTGTTGTTCTGCTGAGAGATTCTGTGAAGCAGTTATTTCTGAAAAACAGCCAGGAAAGTCAGCCTGCCAGTTAGCTGCTGCGGTATCACTCCTCTTTCAAGTTTTCTCTCAAAGTCTGATCTTTCATGCCTGACAAATCAGCCGTATCTGCAAAAACGACTGGCTCCGCTCTTGCCTGGAAGTTGACGAAATGGGGACTGCTGGCGCTGGTACTCTACTTTGTCTGGCAGCAGGGGGCTCAACTGTATGCGCAGCAACAGGCAGCGATTACAGAAATTCAAATCAGGCCCATCTGGCTGATCCTGGCCGGCGTCTGTTATTTTATTGCCTGGTTACCCACTGTCTGGTTCTGGCAGAAACTGATGCTTGCCTCCGGGGAACAGGTTGATTTCTGGCCGACAGCACGCGCCTATTATTGCGGTCACCTGGGAAAGTATATTCCCGGCAAAGTAACCGTCCTGCTGATCCGTGCGACGTTACTCAAGGAATCTGGTGTTCGTGTTTCCATTGCCGCTGTGACGGCTGCGTATGAAACGCTGGCGGTCATGGGCGTCGGGTTGGTTCTGTTTCTGGCATTGATTCCATTCGCGATCAGCGCCGATCAGCTGGATCAATGGCCCGCCTGGATTCGGTATATTCAATCACATCCTTTTCTCGTTCCCACTTTAATTCTGGTGGTTCTCTTTGTCTCTCTGCCTCTGGTGGCACGCCTGTTAAATTTATTCTCAAAGAAGTTCACCCGTTCCAATGTGGAAGCATCCGCCGCAGAACCACAGCCGGAGTTTTCCCTGCGACTGTTATATGCCGGTGTGTTGATGTTTTTGCTCAGCTGGAGCCTGCACGGTTTAAGCCTGGGGATGACGCTGGCCTCGATTAGTGATCAAGGCCTGGTCTGGCAGGAATGGCCACGCTGGATCGCGGCCGTCTCGGCTGCCTATGCACTGGGTTTTCTGGCATTATTTGCGCCAGCAGGTCTGGGTGTACGCGAAGGGGTAATCTCGGCAATCCTTGCCGGTTCTCCGTTAATCGGAGACGTAAATGCGTTTGTTGCCGCGATATTAATACGAATCGTTTCATTTACCAGTGAATTACTGTCTGCCTTTATCTTATACTATAGTATCGGGAGTCAAGCTTCGTCAGCGGCCGAGACAGGCCGGAACGAGCCGTCTTCCGAGACAAATGAAATTCTGTAGTAATATAAAACGAGTGAAAGGTGTGTGTGTTGTGCTCTCTATCATGATTCCGGTTTTAAATGAATCCGAAAGTCTGCCACAGCTGTATCAGGAGATCTGTGACACGAGTCAGCAGCATAACATTGATCTCGAAGTGATATTTATCGATGATGGTTCCACAGACCGTTCCTGGGAGATTATCTCCAGGATGGCTGCCAAGGATGGTCGTGTTTCCGGGATTCGCTTTCGCCGCAACTTTGCCAAAGCGGCCGCATTGACAGCTGGAATGCGGGCTGCGCGGGGATCGGTGATCATGATGATGGATGCCGACCTGCAGGACAATCCGAAAGAGATCCCCCGGTTCCTGGAGAAACTCAACGAAGGTTATGACGTTATCAATGGCTGGAAGGAACGTCGTCTTGATCCCTGGCATAAAGTCTATCCGAGTAAAGTCTTTAACTGGATGATTGCCAAACTGACCGGACTTCAGTTGCACGACCACAACTGTGGCTTCAAGCTGTTTCGGAAAGAAGTTGCCGCAGAAATTCGGATTTACGGAGAGTTGCACCGTTTCATACCCGTGCTGGCTGACGCCCGTGGTTTTAAAGTCACGGAAATTCCAGTCCATCACCGCGAGCGACAACACGGTCATTCCAAGTACGGCGTGCGACGATTCCTCAGGGGCTTCCTGGATCTTTTGACGGTCCGCTTTCTAACCGGATACGGACAACGGCCACAGCACATGCTGGGAGCTATTGGCCTGGGATGTCTTGCCTTAGGTTTTCTGGGGCTGGGTTATCTGGGGCTGATCTGGATTCTGACGAATCTGTTTGGCATGGGGTTTGGCCCAATCGGAAATCGACCTCTGTTAGCCTATTCCATCGCCGCAACGTTTCTGGGGGGGCAGGCCATCAGCTTGGGACTGCTGGCAGAATTAATCGTCGCTTATACAGGGCGTCATCAGGATTCGTACAGCATCTCTGATCGCACCGATACAGCAACTCAGAACGAACAGGAAATAGTGATCTGAATCCGTTCACGGTTTCAGAAGTATGAAGTCCGTCCTGCTATTTTATCTGGAAATGAAGCCATAGATGAAAATTACGTTTCTGGGAGCCGCTGGTGAAGTCACGGGTAGCCAGCATTTAATCGAAACTGACTCCCGCCGCATTTTACTGGACTGTGGGTTGTTTCAAGGTCATCGGCAAGAAGCGTATCTGAAAAACAGTCGCTTTGAGTATCCTCCCGAATCACTGGATGCCGTCTTTCTTTCGCATGGCCATATGGATCACTGCGGGAATCTGCCTCGATTGTTCAATAAAGGATTTCGAGGGCCGGTGTTCTGTACTTCGGCAACCGCGGATATTGCTGAAATCATGTTGAAGGACAGTGCACGTATTCAGGAAGAAGATGCACGCTATCTGGCCAGAAAGCTCGAAGACAAACATCCTCCGATTGAACCATTGTATTCCGAAGATGATGTCATTGGAGTTGCCAAACAGTTCGAACGCCTGGAATATCAGCAATGGCACGAACTGGGTGATGATCTGAAAGTGCGTTTTCTGGATGCAGGTCATATCCTGGGCTCTGCCATCATCGAGATGAAAATCAAAGACCAGCGCGAGTGGCGACATCTGGTGTTTACCGGCGATCTGGGTAGACGCGATCTGCCGTTACTTCGCGACCCGGAATTGATTGAAGGTTGTGAGGTGCTGATTTCAGAGAGTACTTACGGCAATCGAGTTCATGAAAAAGCTGCTGATGTAAAAGAGGAACTGGCACAGATTCTGGATGAAGCATATCGGCTGGAAGGACGCGTGATCATTCCCGCGTTCAGCCTGGGGCGTACTCAACAGATCATTTATTACCTGAATGATCTCTACAATGAAAAACGTATCCCCCACATTCCCGTTTTTGTAGACAGTCCGCTGTCCACGCGGCTGGTCTCTGTTTTCCGTGCCCACTTACAGGATATGGATGACGACGTACAACGGGTAATTTCAACCGATCGGGATCCTTTCGGATTTTCTTTACTGGATTATGTCTCCACTCGCGAAGAAAGTATCGCGTTGAATAAACGCAAAGGGGCGTTCGTTGTCATCGCCGGGAGTGGCATGTGTGAAAATGGTCGGGTACGACATCATCTTAAAAACGGAATTTCCAATGCGGAAAATACGGTGGTGCTCATGGGCTATCAGGCCGCACACACTTTAGGCCGACGTTTACAGAATAAGGATCCCAGGGTGAAAATCTTTGATCGGTATTATGATGTGAATGCGAAAGTGGTTCAATTGAGTGGTCTGTCCGGGCACGCAGATGTGGAAGACTTTAAATGGTGGTACGAAGAATCGGCCAAACGGGGAAATATCGGACAGGTCTTTCTGGTGCACGGCGAACCGGAATCGGCGTCGGCACTCGCCATGTTAATCCGGGATCAGTGTGACGAGGATCCGATCATTCCCCAGTACCATGAATCATTTGAAGTGTAGAACATTCGATGACGAAGCGCATTTCACACCCTGATCACAGACTGCCTGCATTAGGCATCAGGCAACCCTGGGCAGAACTGATACTGCGTGGCGAAAAGACGATTGAAATTCGCTCCAGTCAGACACAGATTCGGGGCACAATTTATGTTTATGCTTCCAGGAAACTGGCGACCACGCCACATGCTGTGAAGGCTGCATTGAAAGCCGGTATTGACGTGACGACTCTTCCCACAGGAGTTCTGGTAGGCACAGTGGAAATAGTCGATTCGTTTCCCGCCGCTGAAAAACATGCTACTGCAGCCGGAGTCCCCGCTGAATTGCTTGAGGGGAAATTTGGCTGGAAGCTTGCGAATCCAAAGCGATTGAAGAAACGGATCGTCCCTGAATACCT
The DNA here is from genome assembly GCA_002706765.1 of Gimesia sp. Taxonomy (GTDB): domain Bacteria; phylum Planctomycetota; class Planctomycetia; order Planctomycetales; family Planctomycetaceae; genus Gimesia. The sequence goes on along the minus strand of PAJV01000055.1, from coordinate 12,705 downwards.
GCCTTACGGCGTCTGGTTTTACCCGTTTGTACGAAAAAATCCTGGAACGCGAAAGCAGGCGTAAAGTTCAACCGCGAGTCGCGGCGGCCATCTTGCCCGCATATTCACCAATACGCTCGATTATGTCTTCACGTTTCTGGCTGGCATCAGAAAAAGCGGCGAACTGTTTCACAATCGCAGAGCCGATAATAAAACCATCCGCTTTTCCTCGGAGCGTATTGACGTGTTCCGGGTTACTTATACCAAAACCGACTGCTAAAGGAAGATCCGTCAGCTGGCGTAATGACTCAAGATGGGCCGTCAGTTCTGGTGGGAGATCGTCACGTACGCCAGTGGTTCCAGCCACTGAAATACAATAAATGAAGCCGCTGGCAGACTGCACAATGCGTTTCGTGCGTTCTTCCGGAGTCAGTGGAGAAACGAGCTGTACCAGATCCAGTTCAGAAGCTTTGACCTGGTCAGCAAATTCCGATGCTTCATCGCCGGGGAGATCGGGGACGATCAGACCTGAAAAGCCGGCGCCGGCAGCTTCCTGCAAAAACCTGTCTGCGCCGTAGCGAAAGATAATGGCATAGGAAACCATGGCAACCAGCGGTGGCAGGCTGACAGATTTGTCGGCAGAAAGCTCATTCAGGCTTTCAAACAGTTCGCGAACATGAAACTTGTTGTTGAGTGCACGTGTATACGATTCCTGTATGACGGGGCCATCAGCGATTGGGTCACTGTAGGGAAAGCCGATTTCGATCAGGTCCACGCCTTGCGCCGCCAGCTCTTTCAGCACAGCAACAGTGGTTTCCAGGTCAGGGTCACCGGCTGTAATGAAGGGCATGAATGCCATGCGGTTTTCAGATTTGACCTGGGCAAATTTTTCTGAGATGGATGTTGTCACGATGTGCAGTACTACTTTATTTAAATGATCAGGGGATGGATGCAGGGAGCAATGAAACCAGCGAGATTAGATTTCCCGTCCTAACAGGCGGGCAACCTCATTCACATCTTTATCTCCTCGACCGGATAAACAGACGACAATCGTTTCATCGGGGCCAGATTCCCGAGCCGCTTTAATCGCGTGAGCGATAGCGTGTGATGATTCAATCGCGGGAATAATCCCTTCGAGTTTTGCCATTGTCTGGAAACCTTCCAAAGCCTCGTCGTCGGTGATGGCGGTGTAATTGACGCGTCCCGAGTCTTTCCAGTAACTGTGCTCGGGTCCGACACCAGGATAATCCAGTCCGGCGGAAATCGAATGCACGTCCATTGTCTGACCGTCATCGTCCTGTAAAACGTAGCCAAAGCTGCCATGCAGTACGCCCTTGGCACCATAGCTGAGTGTACTGGCATGCTCACCCGGTTCAGGGCCTCTTCCGCCAGCTTCGACGCCCGTCAGCTTAACCGATGCATCGTCGATAAAGGGATAAAACATCCCTGCAGAGTTGGAACCACCGCCAACACAGGCAATGACATGATCGGGCAGGCGACCTGTCTGTTCCAGACATTGGGCCCGCGCTTCTTTGCCGATGACAGATTGAAAATCTCGCACCATCATGGGAAAGGGGTGGGGGCCAATTACGGAGCCGATAATATAATGTGTGGTCTCGACGCTCGACATCCAGTCACGCATCGCTTCGTTGACGGCGTCTCGGAGTGTGCGTGAGCCACTGGTGACTCCTCTCACTTCCGCGCCCATCATCTTCATGTTGAACACATTCAATTTCTGACGACGAATATCTTCTTCACCCATATAGACAATACACTCGATCCCAAAGCGGGCACAGGCGACTGCGGATGCAACACCATGCTGGCCAGCTCCGGTTTCGGCAATCACCCGTTTTTTCCCCATCCGCATAGTCAGCAATGCCTGACCGATCGTGTTGTTGATCTTATGCGCGCCGGTGTGATTGAGGTCTTCGCGCTTGAAGAAAATTTTTCCGCCGCCACAATGCTGCGTCAGTCGCTCCGCAAAATAGAGCGGATTAGGACGACCGACATAGTTTTTCAGCAGGTCATCCAGTTCTGCCTGGAATGAGGGATCCTGCTTTGCTTTTTCATATTCCCGGGTCAATTCCTCCAGGGCATGCATCAGAGTTTCAGGGACAAAACGTCGACCGAACTCTCCAAAACGGCCTGATGCATCAGGCACATTTGATAAACTCGAAGTCATAATTGGCTCAAATATTCGAATACAGATTTAATAAATTGTGGCATTGACCCATTATTGAATTCCCGACGTCGATGGTCAATGCCCGCAAGTTGGACGCTTCAGAATCAGAGAAGGTTCACTCTCGAAAAGCAGGATTGATGGCTTGTGGCGTAGATATATGTACTTTGATATCATGGCCTTGTGACGTTTTAGACGCAAAAATGAAAGTGTCCAGCCAGAATTTGGTAGGATTTTCCACTTTTGTCAGATAGAATACGTGATGCGATTCGTGAGGCAATCAGCCTTACAGTCTGTACAGGAGGGGGACTGAATTATGAATAAGACAGATGAAAAACTGGCGGAAGCCATCAATTGCGATTCGATTCACATCGATGAATTTGAACGGTTTTGTCTCCTGGAGAGCAAACCACGGGGTTATCAGAACCTGGATGACAGCGACATCATCATCCCCGATTTTCCGCGGGATCATCGAGCTGCCCGGCGGGAAATTAATGACTTCGTACCACCGGTTGGCTGAACGTCGCGGACGTAGACTTCATTGCGAAGTCGCGACAGGAAAGATCTGAGCGGTGATGAAATACCGCTCCCCATCACGCTCCACGACCAGTTCCGGTGCCCATTCAAGCAATGCTTCCAGATCTTCTTTTCTGAAGGAATCGAGTTTTCGATAGCTAAACCGATTCGGTAACGGCGGTTCGAGGACTCCTGATTGAATCAGTTGTTGAAAGCGGGCAGGGGTAACATAGTCGGTGTATCCATATGAACCGGGCAGACGGTATCTTAATACTTCTGCCCAGTTCACATACACGTAAGCAATATGCTCTGCTTTGAATTTCTCTTCGATTTCTTGAGCCGGTTTCATTTTCAATGAACGGTCCGGCACATCTGGTTCAAGCTGTGCGGTCCACTGTTTGAAGATGTCTTCATCGAAGACAGTACTATATATCACGGGAAACTCTGCATAAAACAGCTCAGCATCGCCAATTGAGAGTACCACCTGATCCGGTTTTAACTTCATCTCATTCAGCTGTAGAATTTCCGGTCCGGTCATCGCCAGGGCAAACTTCTGAGCATGGTTCATATCGTCCAGATACGCGTTGTTGCCACTCAGACCACTGGTGGCGATTCCCAGATTAAACAGGACTGCCAGGCAGATGGCTGCCGACAGACTGACTTTCCAGATCGTTCGTGAACACCAGGTCGCTCCAATTCCCGCCAATACGGAGACCACAGGGATCATCGGTATCCAGAACCGGTCAATCCGATGGGTAAACAGCCACCAGGTAATAAACAGAAAGCCAACATATATCCACAGCCAGAAGATCAAACGGCGATGCTGATGTTTTAGGAATGCCAGCGGTGCCAGACTGAACAGCAGCGGACTTAACCAGTCGCTTTTAAAAGTAACATCAATGAATTTGATCGCCAGATCGACGGGATTGTGATCCTTAGGACTATGCCCGCCCTTCCATTTCTGATTGAGTGCTTCGCTCAGATCGGTCCCCCCGAATACAGAATAGAGTAAAGGATAGACGGGGTTTCCCGTCTCCACCAGATTTTTGAGTAGCCACGGTCCGATGGCGAATAATGTTCCAATAGAGAAAAGCACACCCAGCTTGAGCGTGACAGTATGACGCTGCTTTTTATTCTGATTAAGCAGAACCCAACTGAAGCCCAGCAGTGTCATTCCCAGGGGGATCACGACGGATAATACACCAGGATACTTACAGGCCATTGCCGAGCCAGACAGAAAACCGGTCAGACAGGTAAACGCCCAGAGTGACGGGGGAGTATCGGTACCGATTGTTTGTGAATTGGCATCCTCGGGTGATTCGGATCGAGACCAATTGAGCAATACTTCAATTGCGAGTATCAGGCTCAGCAGACTGGCGATCAGATAATAAGAGAGTGCTCCTTCCGTATAGGCAATAATCGAAATCCGATAGGTCCAGGGAGTCGTCAGCAGGATCGTCACTGCCAGCCAGCCTGCATGGGAACCAAACCAGCGACGGGCTGTGGCAAATACAGCCAACGCTGAGAACAGGGAAAATGTCATCAGAATCAGCTTGCCGGCCTGCGCGCCAGAGAACCAGTCGGCTTTCAATGTCATTGCCAGCAGAGTCAGCATCTCGGTCAGAAAAGGAAAACTGGTATAAACATTGTGTGGCAGGAAACCTATATATCCCTGCTGATAGTATTCCTTCGGACCACCAAAGTGATATTCCAGTACATCGTAATCAGTCGAAGGTAGCATCGATCCCAGCAACATGCTCAACACAAACGGAGTCATGAGTATCAAACAACCAATCCGAAACAGTTCCTCATACCCAAAGGTTTCCGGCAGTCTGAACCGAAATGGAAAAAAAGCCCCTGTTTTCTGCTTTGATTCCTGAATCGCCGAGCCGAAACCGACCACCGCAGAGAGAATCAGCACCAGGTAACAGAGCGATTGGGAAAGGATTCCCAGCAGCCCGCCCCCGAGGGTCAGCAGCGAAACTACAGAAATGCCCACGCCATACGCGAAGACAGTGCGTTCTGCCGTGAACGGTTTCAGCGGAACCTTGATCAATCGGGTCAGCAGTATACCCAGTCCCCAGGCGCCAGCGAGAACCGTCAAAGCAATCTCCACCAAGGGAAAGCGTTGCGGGAAATAGGTCCAACCTGAGGGAGGCGCATTTTCAACGGGCAGGGGGTCAACCAGATCAATCAACAGAACAGGCAGATAAGTAAAAACGTCCCAGCGACTGGTTGCCGGATTGCTGTTGGGGAGCGTGAAGCTGATGAAGATTATAGAAAACAGGAACAGCCAGACGATAGCACCTTGCACGTACAAAGGACGGTCTTCGAGAGGAGCAGAGTCGTTGGCAGCCGATTTATTCATGAGTGAAGATCTAATGGTACAGAAGTGAAGTCTTGATCCGAAGGACCATATTACGTACGGCGTTTCCAGTCGAATCCTAAATCCAGTGAAATCACAGAATGCGTCAGTGCGCCCACGCTGATGCGTTCCACGCCGGTTTCTGCCACGCTGCGGATGCTTTCCAGTGTAATGCCCCCGGAAGCTTCCAGCAGCGTCGAGGGAGAGTTCGCATTCCGCATTTCGATCGCCTGTTTCATGATTTCTGGGGACATGTTATCGAGTAGTACGATCTCCGGCTTTGCCTGTAATGCATCCGCCAGTTGATCCAGTGTGTCCACTTCAACCTCAATTGGTTTCTGGCCGTTGACTGATTCGCGTGCCTGCTGGATCGCAGCGGCAATCGTCGGTTGAGTAGTCCGGGAGGCCCAGCCGGCCAGATGATTATCTTTGATCAGAACGCCATCATACAGTCCCATTCGATGATTGGTACCACCACCGGCAGCGACCGCGTATTTTTCCAGTACGCGCCAGCCGGGTAGCGTTTTTCGTGTATCCAGAATGGTCGCATTCGTGCCTGAGACTGCTTTCACATAACGGGCAGTCAGCGAGGCCACACCACACAGGTGAGTCAGAAAGTTTAACACGGTCCGTTCGCCGATCAGAATGGAAGCGAGTGGTCCGGCGCAGGTCGTCACGACGGAACCGGGCTCCAGTGTATCCCCGTCTGAAAGATGGTGTGTGCAGGTGACTGTCCGGTCCAGTTCATTGAAGATGAGAGATGTGATCGGTGAGCCGGCCAGAATCCCCTGTTGTCGGGCGACAATCTGGATTTCTGCCTGGTCTGACGGGTCAATCATTGCCTGACAGGTGAGGTCACCTGTCTGCTGCAGATCTTCTTCCAGGGCGAGTTTAATCAGGGTCGTGGCGGCATTTTTCTGGAGATCATCGAAAGGGACTGTCACTGTAATAATCGAGCTTTCCTGCTAAGTGTCTCTGTATTGTTAATTTATTGGCATGTTTCTGGCTCAAGCCTGCCATAAAAATCAGACGAATAATATGAAATCAAGGCATATAATGTCTATGATCGTATCATACCAGTCTGCAGTCTGAGATGTAATTGGGAGAAGCGCATGATTATTGGAGTCCCTCATGAAATTAAACAGGACGAGTATCGCGTCGCATTGATTCCGGTGGGAGCCGAAGAACTGACTGCTGCCGGACATACCGTGCTGGTTGAACGAGGGGCCGGCATGGGAAGCGGGATTCCCGATGAACTCTATGAAGAAAATGGCGCCGAGATCGTAGAAACCGCCGAGGAAGTCTTTGCCCGCGCGGATATGGTGATCAAGGTCAAAGAACCCCAGCCGACGGAATGGGCCTTATTGAGACCGGGGCAGATTCTGTTTACCTATTTTCATTTTGCCGCGGATGAGAAGTTAACGCGCGGTTTTCTGGAGACAGGAGCCACTGCCGTTGCCTATGAAACACTGGAAGGCCCGCATGGCCAACTGCCCCTCCTGACGCCAATGAGTGAAGTCGCGGGACGAATGAGTATCCAGGAAGGGGCAAAATACCTCGAACGTCCGCAGTTGGGCCGTGGGATTTTACTGGGAGGCGTTCCCGGCGTACCACCCGCCCACATTGTGATTCTGGGAGGTGGAGTGGTCGGGAAAAACGCCGCGCAAATTGCCGCCGGCTTTCAAGCGGATGTTGTGATTCTGGATATCAATGTCGACCGCCTTCGCTATCTCGAAGATATCATGCCTGCGAATGTGAATACGCTTTACAGCGATCGACATAATATCCGGGCAGAACTGGAACTGGCGGATCTGGTGATTGGCGCGGTATTAATTCCAGGTGCCCGCGCTCCGGTGCTGGTTCCCCGTTCGGCATTGAGTTCAATGAAACCCGGAGCGGTATTGATTGATGTGGCCGTCGACCAGGGAGGCTGTATCGAAACCACACGGCCGACAACGCACTCCGATCCCACGTTCGTCGTAGATGGTGTGGTGCATTATTGCGTTGCGAATATGCCCGGCGCAGTCGGGCGCACGAGTACCTATGCTTTGTGTAATGTGACGTTACCGTATGCTCTCAAGCTGGCCAATCAGGGTTTGAAAGCAGCCTGTGCACAGAGCCATGGCCTGTTAACTGCGGTGAATGTCCACGAGGGGGAAGTGACAAATCGTGCGGTCGCTGAAACTTTCGGGATCGAATTCAAAGAGTTCAAGCCGTAAAAAAGAGGTGAGAAATCGGTTCTCACCTCTTTGAATCTAAATGGAATCTGTTTTTCGCTGGGTAATTATACCAGCGGGCCAGACCAGTCGGCAAACAGGCTGTCCAGTTCTTCATCGGCTACTTCAGAGTCCCCGACCTGATCCAGATCAAATTCAGGATTGAAACTGAGCTCTAAAGTGCTTTCTTCTGGTTCCAGATCGTCTGACAGTTCTGTTTCATACGATACATCGAACAGGGAACCGATCAGGAGATCCTGATCCACTGACTGTTCTACAATCACGCTTGAGTTTGAAAGCGGCAGTGCAGGAGCAAGGTACCAGGATGGTAACGTGTCTGACTGCAGTTCCGATGATTGTGATGTTGCAGTTTTGACCTGTTGTTGCTCTGGTGCAACGACAGGTTTCGAAACAGGAGCCGCGGGTGCTACTGCAGGAGCAGTCTCGGTTGTTGAAACGGTCTGCAGGATGGATGCCATCAATGGTGCATTCAACGGGGTAAATACTGCTCCGTCTGCATTGTTGTAGGCAGCCTGCAGAACCTGAATATCCAGGGTGGAAATCATCTTCCTGGTAGAAGGGTCCAGCGTGGCTCCCATGATATCGTCCGGATAGAACGAATCATCAATGTGCAGTCCATCCTCTGTCAGGGGTACGATGAAGTCCCAGCTGACAAATTGAACCTGACCGGAATCACTGGTTTCCACATGGTTAGTGTAAGCGGAATAACTTGTTGTAAAGCCGGCGGCGTGACCGATTTCATGCAGCAGCACTGTATAAAGATCATAGTGGCCTTCCGCAGCAGATCCGGCTATCGCCTGTCCGTTGCTGTCAAATGCCAGTCCTTCAACAGATGAGTACCAGCCCAGGCCGGCGGCATCGTCATCGATATAGACACGCCCCTTGACAGGAATGCCGTTCTCATCGAGTTCCAGAATATGGCCTTCACCCAGCTGTTGACCACCCAGGTCAGTCACGACGACCTGTACTGTTAAATCAGGATTGCCTGTGGCCGTTTTCCATTCTTCGGTCGCGGCATTGATCAATGTTGTCAGACTGTCATTACCCTCAGTGGTAATCGCAGTACCATACCATTCCTGGGGGAAGTTAGCCGGGAAGGAAATCTGTTGACCGTTGTCTCTGGAGCGATTGTAGTTCGAGACCAGAGAAATCAGGTCTCGGTAGTTGATCTGTCCGCTCTTGTCAAAGTCAAGCGACCAGGCCAGCCCCGATTCTGCTCCAATGACGGACGTCCCGTAATAGGACGTGAATGTGATCAGGTCGCGGTAGTTGATGGTACCATCGTCATTCAGGTCAAAGGGCACGGCCCAGAGATCTGTGTCCAGAACATCTCCTGTGGAAGCAGTCACGCCACCAAAGTCTGTGACATCCAGTGATGCGTTGACGACGCGAATTCCCAGGTTATGAGGGCCCAGGAATCCGGTTACTTTATCGATGGCAACATTATCTTCACCAATCGATTCAAACTTGACGCGTGCCAGCAGAACCTGTCCGCTGCCACCGAGGGAACCGTGACCGTTCTGGCCACTGATGCCCGATACGATTCCCGTCTGGTCATCTATGCTGGCTGTACTGGAACCAGCGAAGGCCGAACCAAATTCCACAGCGGTCGCAGTAAAGTAATCGGTATTGTATTCCAGATCAAAGTTACCGCCGCTGATGCCGGAGCCATCACTGGTGTTCCCCCAGACTTCGACCCAGAAACTGTCCCATTCATCAATCCAGTCCACACTGTCAGGCACAGAAGTGGTTTCGCCGTTGGCGTCAGTTACCGTAGGTGCTGTGACCAGTGAGGTACTGATGGTGGTGTTGGGGGAAGCGGTTCCCGTCAATGGCGGGCCAGCGGGATCGAGAATCGTTCCGGTGGCGGTTGTTGTGGGGAAGAACTCCAGGATCTGAAAGCCACTGAATGTATCCGCAACAAAGGCCAGGGTGCCTGAGACAAACAGACTGCGGGCACTGCCAGCTGTGTTAAACGTATTGGCGATGACTGGGGCCATGGGATTCGTGATATCGATGACATGCAGACCAACGGATCCGTCAGCTACATAGGCGAAGTTACCTACGACCCGAACCCCTGTGGCGATCCCTGGGGTGTCGAGAGTCCCGATAATTGATGCCGTTGCCGGTGTGCTGATATCTATGATCTGTAAACCACCTTCACGATTCGCGACGTAGGCGAAGTTTCCAACAATGTCGAGTCCAATCGCAGCACCACCGGGGGTGGCAACTGTCTGGTGGAATGTCATGTCACCATCGGGAAGTGTGGGATCTGAAACATCGATTATATGCAGCCCATTATTACCATCCGTGACGTAGGCAATGTCGTCCCTTACAAATACACCGCCGGCCAGGCCGCCTGGAGTCGACACTCCGAAGCTGCCCAGGAGATTGACATAGTTACCGAAACTGTCAACTTGACCAACGTTATATGGATCGGAAACATCAATGATCTGTAATCCACCGCCGTTTCCACTATCGTCGGCGACGTAAGCCAGGTTGCCGACCACTTGAACGCCACGGGCACGGGCAGGAGTCGCGATGCTGCCGACAAATGTGGGGTTCGCCGGGTTCGAAATGTTGATAATCTGCAGCCCTGCTTCACCGACGGCCAGGTAAGCGAGGTTGCCGACCACATCAATTGCCTGGGCAATTCCCTGCTGGTTAAAGTCGTAAGCACCGACATGAACCGGGCTGGAAGGATTGCTGATATTAAAGATCTGTAGTCCACCATCCCGGTCAGCGATGTAGGCATAGTTCCCCACCACATCGACGGCAATAGCCGCGTCTGTTGTTGCAGAACTCCCCCGGGCTTGAATGCTGGTCAGGTAGACCGAGCGACCGTTGGGATCCAGGTTATCCAGGGTTAGATCAAAGGTTTCCGGGCTTTCCACGTGCAAGTCGGGCAATACGGTAATATTAACTGTCTGCTGAGTAACACCAGCGTTAAACGTCAGGGTTTGACCGAAAGAGAGGTAGTCGTCTGGTGCGATGGCGGTTCCGTTAAAGGTGGCTGCATCAACGGTGATCGCAACATCAACGGGGTTGGAAAGTTCAACCAGGAACTCAAAGGGACTGTCGTTTTCAGTGCCAATCACGGGAGTAATTGAGAATGTGGCAGAGTCGTCGTTGATGATATGGCCCTGACCAGTACCGTTGATGATGGAAACATCCCGGCCGGCGTTCAGTAAATTGGCCATAATCGTTGAGAAGAATTCATCATCTTCCACGATGTTGTCATTGTTAACAGTAATTGTGAATTTCTTAGTGAGCGGATCTGTGGTATTAAAAGTTAATAACAGAGGTGTACCAGGTGCGATCGCATTGTAGTCATTGCTGTCTAAGAGTGATGAAACTGCTTCTGTGTAAACTTCAACTGTGATACTTGAGTCTACCGGGTTCGAGAGGGTGGCAGTAAAGTCGAATTCACCATCTGACTCCAACTGGGAAACATTATTGATGGTGATGGTCGCCGAATCATCATTGATGATAGTGCCCTGAGTGACCGGGCCTAATACCACATTACGTCCCGCATTGTTTATATGGGAGAGAATGACGTCGAATATTTCATCAAGTTCGACCTTATTGTCGTGATTGATCTGAACAGAAAAAGTCTGCTGTGCAGGGATAATGTCGCTGCTTGCAGAGCCCGAGAAAGTAAACTGTTGGTTGAGAATGCGGATGTAATCATTATCAGCAGTGGTGGCAGTGCCATCCTGTGTTGAAACGTTGAAGCTGACATCCGTATCGACGGCATTTGAAATGTTGACGTTAAATACAATTTCCGTCGTGGTACCGCCGGTTCCTTCCTCAACTCCTGCAGAGATTACAGGATCGATTGTTATGGTCGCTAAATCCGTGTTTCTGATAACACCTGTTGAATCTGCGCCGAAGGAAATTCTTGAGTCGAGACCGTTCGCGTTTAGATTGTCCATGAAGACTGTGAATATTTCATCAAGCTCGACTTTATTGTCATTCGTAATCGTGACCGTGAAGCTTTTGAGCCCGGGCTGGTCATCGGTATCCGGAGTTCCAGCGAATGTAAACGACTGAGTTTTGAATTTGTAGTCGTCATCACTCAATTCATTGGTTGCAGTGCCATCCATGGTTGTAATGTCAAAAATGACATCCTCGGCGACTGCATTCGACAGCTCGATATTGAATGTGATCGAACCAGTTTCCTCATTTACGACAACAATATCTTGAGTAAACGTTATCGTAGCGGTATCCGAGTCATCGATTATGGTTGCCTGGGCGGGGCTGTCGAGTGTGATTCTGCTTTCGAGCCCGTTGGCAGACAGGCTGTCCATCAAAACGTTAAAGACTTCATCCAGTTCTAGCTTGTTGTCATTGGTGATGCTGACGAAAAAAGTCTTACTGCCGGGGATCAAATCTGTATCGGGAGTTCCCAGGAACGTATGCGTCTCACGTTTGGATGTGAAGTCATTATCGCTGTTTTCATCGGTGGCATTTCGCATAGTGATCGAAGTGCCGTCCTGGGTGTAGAGATCGAAGCTGACATCCTCGGCAATGGCATTGGAGATCTGTACTCGGAACAAGACAACGCCTGCTTCTTCAATCACGGTCACATCATCGTTGATAAACGTGATACTGGCAGTGTCAGAATCATCCAGAATGGTTGTCTGTGCCGGTGTGCCTAATGTGATTCTCTCGGTCCTGTCATTGAGTCCCCCGGCATTGAGATTGCTGAGGAATGCATTGAAGACTTCATCCAGTTCGAGCTTTTCATCATTGGTGATCGTGACCACGAAATTCTGCGTTCCGGGAGGCAGATCCGGGTGGCTGTTCTGTGTTCCCGGGAAAGTGAAAGACTCGGTTTTTGACGTGTAGTCATCATCAGTGTTTTCATCGGTGGCATTTCGCATGGTGATTGAAGTGCCATCGGCTGTGGTGACGTTAAAACTGACATCTTCCGCGATGGCATTGTCGATCTGCACAGTGAATGTGACGGTTCCATCTTCTTCATTCACGAACAGGTCATCGTCCACGAAACTGATGACAGTCGTGTCGGAATCGTCTAGAATGGTTGCCTGAGCTGGAGTCAGTGCGTCAAATGTAATTCTTGAAGTCCGGCTGTTCAGACCGTTCGCATTGAGGTTGCTCAAGAATACATTGAAGACCTCATCCAGTTCGAGTTTACTGTCATCAGTGATTGTGACTACGAAGTCGAGTACGGAAGGAATTGGATCGGTATCTTGTGTACCCAGGAAGGTAAGAGTTTCAGTCTTGGACGTGTAGTCATTGTCAAGAGCCCCATCGGTGGCATTTCGCATCGTCACCGAGATCCCATCCTGTGTCGAGAGGTCAATGCTGACATCTTCTGCGATGGCATTACCGATCTGGACAGTGAAAGTGACTGTTCCGTCCTCTTCATTCACGAACAGGTCGTCGTCGACGAATGAAATCGT
>PAJV01000054.1 GCA_002706765.1 Gimesia sp. | reverse complement strand
TAAACTATCAATGTCCCGACCAGTTCGAGAGAATATACGCTCAACAACTGGCCGCATAATTCACTTTTCGGGAGTCCGCCAGTCTTGGGCTATCGCAGTACGAGCATTGCGCTCGTTTGGACAATCTGTATCGAAAGTGGAATTAACGCAATGAAAAATGCAATAAACCCAACCCGAACAAATCGTATAAATCCTGCGATAAGTACGTCAGTTCCTTCAGAGATGGGGAAAAGTTCTCTTTGCTTGGATTGCCATGCTTTTACGTTTTTTTTGAATACTTTTACCGAAGTGAGCAATTTCGGCCCAAATAGCACGGATTGCACTACCCACATAAGAAACGCATATATTTGGTCGTATAGCTTTCTGGTATTTCTCTTTTTAGCTGTATGGCAATCTATCTGCTTTTTTAGATTCCGCATGACCCCTTCATCACCATACAAAGATTCAATCAATTGATCTTCTCTGTACTCTGACTCAAATAATTTAGAGTTTATTAAATCTGCATCTTCTAAAAAAGCATCCTGATACTGGTGTAATGTCAGACGAGCCCCACTCAGATCCAGTCTCTTGCCTGGGTTCTCGATACGCCATTTTCTTATTGCCTCAACACCTCTCGAAACTATTTCAATATGTTCGGGGTTTGCCACGATTACTATCTCCGGAAATTGTTCATTGGATCCGATCAATGATAACTCTTCATTACTACTTTTGTATCACGTTTTATTACTGAAAGGTGATTCAGAAATTAATTCAATTAAATCTCTAATAAATGAACAGGCTTGTTCTTGAATTGGGAATCGTGAATTCGCGTGTGCCACACTGTTTCTTCGACGTAAGTGCTGCCAAAGTTCGTCTCTTACTTTTCCTCCAATGATGTTCGCCAAAAAACAGGTATTGATTACAGTTCGCTCATCAGGGTTTCCATTAAAAAAATCTTCGTAATTAACAATTGCTTTGTATCGCGAATCACCAGCCTTTATCTTGTACTTTGTGGTTAATGAGTTATTGAAATCTGCAAGCCGGTTATCAAACACCCACTGCCTAATGTAGTCGTATGCAAAATTCCATCCCATCACAATAGCGGCTCGCCATGCCCCTCTTTCAATACAAAATATTGTTTCATCGAAAAGCCTGTCTTGTGCTTGCGTTAATTGAATCTGTGTAGGCAATTGTCTTAGCTCCTCAAGTACATAACCTGCTTTGATTTCAATAAGTTTCCTCTCACGGGCTTCTTCATAAATAACGACCAAGAGCGTGTCTACACAAGCTCTGAGACGCTCTGCATCAAGTCTAAGAATACGTCCTCCCTTATGTCGAAGTTGGTCAATTTCACGAATTGATTGAGCAGCTGAGATTGATCTCTTAAGACAACAGTCTTTTAGTTTTTGTAAAAAGCTAGGGATTTCTTCAAGAAGTAACTCAACATTGTTTGATGTTCTTAGAATGTATAAATGTTGACCTAAGGTCAGGAAATCCTCTAAATTGTTCTCGTCTGTATTCATGAATTAATGCCCCAGAATAAGATCGTTACTTTTTGAATTGTAAAAGAATATAATAATTAAAGCGGACAGTGACCATACGTCAACTCTCAATGGTAATTCATACAGATTAAGCTCCTATTTCTCGATCAAGTCAGGCTGTACTTCATAGTGAACATGACGCAATTGCAGATACTGAGAAAGATCAGAAAGCAGCTGAAAAGTCAGAAGCAGTTGCAATACAGAAATGCGTCGAATGGTTACAGAGGCGAAAGTATATTTTCAGTAAGCAATCGCATAGCTTCGACAGGTGTGGAGAGCTTTCCGTGGATCGAGCGAACCTTGATCGATCTTTAACCAACGCATTACGAATGCGTTGCTCCCCACTGAATATTCGCTTGTGTTCAGGTGGATAGTGTGGCATGATAGACGCTGGTAATGCGGGTGCGAGTTTTGAGCGGAGGGATTATCCATGATGGATCCGGGGCGACGAGCGGAAAAAAATATTCTGGTCAAAAGTGTGCGGGCGGTGGTTGGCTTGGCTGGCGCATATGTTTTTCTCACCTACGTGTTTTTGTTCCTGGGCCTGTTACAACTTGACCCAGTTCTGAATCTGGCTGAATCGCGAATGCAGACATTCTTGCTGTGGCTGATCTTTGCGCTGGCCTGCGGTTTTGGACTGTTTACGGCGTTCTCCGGGACGGTCAAAGTCTCGCGTTTCTGGCATTGGTTTCTGGTTATGTTCGGCCTGACTTCCCTGCTCCAGATTGTGCCGGGAAAAGGGGGATTGCGACCTGAACTCTATCTGGATTGGCCGCAGTGGACGGTTGCTGCAGTTTATGTTCGGCCGGGATTCCAGTTTATAAAACTGGTCGTGCTGCTGATTCATGTTGGCCTGTCGCTGGGCGTTGCCTGGGGTATTCACTCGGGTTGTCCACGGCTGTTTCGTTGGCAGACGCCGCGTATCAGTTCGTAACTGATGACATCGTTCAATGCCTTGCTTAAACTTGTCGGTAGGGTAATCAGTTGTCACTGGTTCGTGATTTATGTTTTACGAGGAGTTTCCGATGCGGTCTGTTTCTTTGTTTCTGTTCTGTCTGATGCTGACTCCCCTGCAGGCGGCTGAGGAAAAAAGTCCGCTGGAGTCGTGGGTGATTTCCGGTGCGGAAGCCAGGGAACAGGGGACGACGACTTATTCCGTCAAAGAACCGAATCAGGCGGAGAGTGTCAACAGAAGAACTGATACGGGGCAGTACCTGTCTGAAAAACCGTTTCAGGAAGTCGTGGCGTTTTATGTGAAGAAAAGCGGGTTTGAGCCGCCCAACTGGTCGATCCTGGGTCGTGAATTCCCCGGGACTGATCTCTATCTGCCGGCACACTGGACGCGACAGGAAGAAGTGGACGGGAAACTGCAAACTGTGATCATTCAACATTTCATTCGCGAACAGGCGGCCTCGGTTCAGTTGCTGCTGACGAATCAGCCTGATTTGGGGACGGTTTCGATTTCGATCACGCGCGGCAAGGATGATGCGAAAACGCTGATTCAAATTGTGAGTGTTCCCGACAGCGATCATATATAGAAACCAGCCAGGAACCACCAACATGAACATGCCGGTCACGACGACGTTTACGATCGAAGGCTACCGGATCAAAGAATACAAGGGCATTGTGCGGGGGATCATCGTGCGGTCGCCGACGATTGCGCAGGGGGTTCTGGGCGGGTTGAAGAATATCGTGGGTGGTCAGATCGGTGCCTACACCGAGATGTGCGAGCAGGCCCGGCAGCAGGCGTATGATCGTTTGCTCGCACATGCCAGGGAACGGGGGGCGAATGCGATTGTCGGCCTGCGGTACGATGCTTCGGAAGTCGTCAGCAAAGGCTCGGCGACGGAGGTCCTCTGTTACGGGACCGCAGTCGTGATTGAGCCTGAGTAAGATGTTCAGAAAATTTCGCTGCCCGCTTACATTTTAAATGATGCTTAATTGGAGACTTTGATGCGTGAAATGATGGTAGGGCTGATGTTGGCTCCCGTTGGCCTGTTATTACTGTATTTGATCTATTTACAGTTCCAGTTTCTTGCTTTTAAAAAGCAGGTTCCTCAGTTTCGATCCGAGCAGGATATTGACCGGTTAAAACGACTTGCAGCCGGTCAGATGAGCGGGGTTCCGACAGCCTTAAAAATCGTCAATTATTTTCCTGTGCTGATTTGGATTACGGGAATTCTTCTGGGCGACTTGACCTGGTCTGATCTCTTCTTTTTTGTCGTGTTGCCGTATCTGGTGCTGGGAGCCTTCTGCATTATCACAGGCAGCCCTCCTGAAAAAATGGACAATTTCCCGTGGAAGACCAAAATCTGGAAACGCAGCGTGATCATATTGTCCACGTGTGGATTCACGAGACGCATCCGGACTGGTAATTTGAGTGGGGATATTTCCAGGGAATCGCCATGCATAAACATCGGGATGCCAGCCAGCGGCTGACGATTGCGTTTTTTCAAATCGAAGCTGACTCGTATCAGAGGATTACACAAATCGTTGTGAATCAGTTTCAGCTGGTGCCTGTGGGGGAATTGGTGGTCGGCCCGGAGGAACGGTTTCAGGATTTTCAACACCAGAGAAAAGTGATCGGCCTGGAATGGGATTTCTGGTCGGGTTATTGTGTGGTCGCGAAAACGAAGTCCGCGGAAAAGCTGGTACGGAAAATTGCAGTTTTGATTGAACGGCATCATTCCTGATCAACTTCCGGGTAGCACCGAATGTAATTCGGTGTTGTCGTTAGACAACGGGAAACTGACTTGGGATGTCTTCAAGTGATATCAATCGATTGAGCAAAAGAGTGTAGGGGCTGACCCATGTGTCAGTCCGCCTGGTGACGTTTTGAATGATTACACGTTGGGGGGGAAAGAAATCATTCGACACCTGCATAAATAACGCATCAATAGCACGGGTAGACACATGGGTCTACCCCTACATTTGCTGATACAAGTTCGGCACATCATTTATGCGAGGATCTTGTCGATTACGGTGCCGTGGACGTCGGTGAGGCGGTAGTCGCGGCCCTGGTGTTTGAAGATCAGGCGTTCGTGGTTCAGGCCCATGCAGTGTAACAGGGTTGCGTTGAGGTCGTGGACGTGGACCGGGTTTTCGGCGATGTTGTAGCAGAAGTCGTCGGTCGCGCCGTAGGAGATGCCGGGCTTGATGCCGCCGCCGGCCAGCCACATGGTGAAGCAGCGGCCGTGATGGTCTCTGCCGTAATCGGTGCTGGTGAGAGTGCCCTGGCTGTAGATTGTACGACCGAATTCGCCGCCCCAGACGATGAGGGTATCGTCGAGCAAGCCCCGCTGTTTAAGGTCGGTCAGCAGCGCTGCGGTGGGCTGGTCGATGTCGCCACACTGCAGGCGGAGGTCGCTGGGTAGATTGTAATGCTGGTCCCAGCCTCGGTGATAAAGTTGAATGAACCGCACGCCCCGCTCTGCCATGCGACGGGCAAGCAGACAGTTGGCGGCGTAGGTGCCCGGCTTGCGGGAGGCGTCGCCGTAGAGTTCGAACGTCTGTTCGGTTTCGCTGGAGAAGTCGGTCAGATCGGGGACCGAGGTCTGCATGCGATACGCCATCTCGTACTGGGCAATGCGGGTCTGGATTTCGGGGTCGCGGTAATCGTCGAACTGCCGTTGATTGAGCTGGGCGAGTCCATCCAGCATGCCGCGACGGCTGGCGTCGTTGATGCCCGGCGGATTGGAGAGGTACAGCACCGGATCGCCGTTCTTGCGAAAGTTGACCCCCTGGTGGCTGGAAGGGAGAAAGCCGGTACCCCAGAGCCTCGCATACAGCGGATCGGCGGGACGCGATGCGCTGCCGTCGGAGATGAGCACGACGAACGAGGGGAGGTTCTGGTTCTCGCTGCCTAATCCATAGCTCGACCAGGCGCCGAAACTGGGGCGGCCAGGTTGCTGGTGGCCGGTCTGCATCAGGGTGACGGCGGGGTCGTGATTGATGGCTTCGGTGTGCATCGATTTGATCACGCAGACATCGTCGATGATTCGTGCGAAGTGCGGCAGGGCATCGCTGACCCAGGTGCCACTTTCGCCATGCTGCTGAAAGCGGAACTGATTGGGGGCGGCGATGGGGAACGACTTCTGGCCGGAGGTCATGCCGGTCAGGCGTTGATCGCCGCGAACGGAATCGGGGAGCGGTTCGGAATTCAACTGTTTGAGCCGGGGTTTATAGTCGAAGAGTTCCATCTGCGACGGGCCGCCATGCATGAAGAGATAGATCACGCGTTTGGCTGTACCGGGAAAATGCGAACTGCTGACGGCTGGCGTTTCACTGGCAAACAGATCGGGATTCAGCAGCGAACCCAGGGCGGCGGCACCGATGCCGGTTGCGCTGGAGCGGAAGAACTGGCGGCGGGTGAAATCGTGTTGTAATTGAGTCAGGTCGATCGGCATGACGGTTCCTGTGAGTGAACACGGTTATTGTTTGGTCAGGGTTTCGTCCATGTTGAAAATCATACTGGCCAGCATCGTCCATGCAGCAAGTTCGGTTGGTTCCATGGTTTTGTCGACGGGAGCCGCACCGACGTTGATGAGCTTCGCTGCAGCTTCGGGATCTTGCTGATAGATGTCTGTCTGCTGCTGGAGGATGCGACTGAGAATCTGTTGTTCGGATTTTGCTGGCAGTCGACTGGTGGCAGCGCGGAACAGGAAATCGATGCGTTCTGCTGCGGTCGCCTGTTTTTTTAATGTTTGCGTGGCGAGAACACGGGCGGCTTCAACGTAGGTCGGGTCGTTCATCAGGACGAGCGCCTGCAGCGGTGTATTCGTGCGGGGACGAGACACGGTGCAGGTTTCGCGCGTGGGGGCGTCGAAGGCCATCAGACCGGGGGGCGGGCTCTGACGCTTCCAGTAAGTATACAGGCTGCGGCGGTAGAGTCCGTCACCCGTGCTTTGCTCGTAGGTGACATTGCCGTCATAAGAGACCGCTTCCCAGAGGCCGGGCGGCTGATACGGTTTGACGCTGGGTCCCCCCTGCTTTGCCACGAGCAGGCCGCTGATCTGCAAGGCGTTGTCGCGGACGGTTTCGGCGTCGAGACGGAATCGGGGGCCACGCGCCAGCAGACGGTTTTCGGGATCGCGTTCATAGAGTTCGGGGGTAACGCGGGACGACTGCTGGTAGGTGGAAGAGAGGACGATCTGTTTCAACAGGTGTTTGACATCCCAGCCACTTTGCTGGAATTCTACGGCCAGCCAGTCGAGCAGTTCGGGATGACTGGGCCATTCCCCCTGCGAACCGAAATCGCCGACCGTTTTGACCAGGCCGACGCCGAACAACTGCTGCCAGAGACGGTTCACATAGACGCGGGCGGTCAGCGGATGATCGGGACTGGTGAGCCAGCGGGCCAGGCCGAGACGATTGGTGGGGAGTTGCCGGGAGAATGCTGGTAAGACCTGGGGCACGGCGGCGGTGACCTGTTCGCCATGCTGATCGTAAACGCCACGCAGCAGGATGAACGTGTCCCGCGGCTTTTCGTTTTCGTGCATGATCATGGTGGTGGGGACGTTCTTCTGCAGTTTGGTGAGTCTGCTGCGGAGTTTGTCCCGTTGTTTTTCGGCGGTACGCAGGGAATCGGGGGCGGCGGTTTTGAGAAAGTAGTCGCGGAGATCCTGCTGCTGTTGCGAGGTCCGTTTTTCGGCATGGATCATGAGCAGCGTGTTGAGGAACTGGCTGTCGGCGAGTTCCCGGGCTTCAGCGGGGGAGAATGCACGCTGGTAAATTCGCAGGTCGTCGAGTGCGCCTTTATAGAAAGCACTCGTGCTGCGGCGGCCGAGGCGGAATGGTTGGTTGACGGTGATATCGCCGGTCAGGCTGTCATAGGGGGCGGAGGTGGCCTGCGGTTCGCCGTTGAGAAAAATACGAACGCCGGCAGCGGTGGAGGAGCCGTCATAGGTGACAAGCAGGTGTTGCCAGCGACCGGTGCGGATGCCGGCAGCGGTGACGACCTGAATTGCGTTGGAGTTCCATTTGTGAATCAGGTGGACGGAGAGTTTGCCTTTGCGGATCATGATGTCGAAGCCGCGAAGGTGGTTTGTATCGTCGTTCTGCGAAAACAGACAGACGGGGCCACTCGACGCGGGGTTGATCCAGGCGGCGAGTGTGAAGGGTTTGTCGCGGGTAAACCGGAACGGGGTGTTGCTTTCGAGGAGTGCGGTGCCGTCAAACTTTGCGGCTGAAACGACAAAGCCGGGTGTGATTTCGACCGAGCCCGCTGGCGTGAGCGACTTGCTGCTGGTGATTTCGTCCAGCGGTTCGTGGATGACCAGTTGATCAGAAGTGGGGGGCGAGAGTTCGTCGAGTACACTTTGCTCCCATTGTTTCAGTTGCGCTTTGAGTTGTGCCTCGCGCTGTTGATGCTGTTTTTCTAAAGTCGCGAGTTCGTCTTTCAGTTGCTGTTCGCGGGCCAGGTACTCTTGCGAAGGAATCTTGAGAATCGGTTTCGCGTTGCCGACGGTGCCTGTGTTACCCGTTTCGGGGGTGTTGTTGAAGAAGGCGAAGAGCTGGTAGAATTCTTTCTGGGAGAGCGGGTCGTATTTGTGATCGTGGCAGCGGGCACAGCCGACGGTCAGACCCATCCAGACGGTGGACGTCGTATCGATGCGGTCGACGATGTATTCGACGCGGTATTCTTCATCAATGATGCCCGTTTCCAGGGTGGTCATGTGATTGCGGTGGAATCCGGTGGCGATGAGCTGGTTTTGTGTCGGCTCGGGCAGCAGGTCGCCCGCCAGCTGTTCGACGGTGAACTGGTCGAAAGGCATGTTCTGATTGAAGGCGTTGATGACCCAGTCGCGCCAGTGCCACATCTCCCATGCTTCGTCGGTGAAATAGCCACTGGTGTCGGCGTAGCGGGCGGCATCAAGCCAGTAGCGGGCCCGGTGCTCTCCGTAATGCGGAGAATTGAGCAGGCGGTCGACCAGTTTCTCATACGCCTGGGGTGAATGATCGTTGAGGAACGTATCCAGTTCGGCAAGCGTGGGAGGCAGGCCGGTGAGATCCAGTGAAAGACGACGGCAGAGCGTGGCTTTGTCGGCACGGGGAGAAGGTTGTAATCCTTCGCGTTCCAGGCGGGCGAGTACGAAGCGGTCGATAGGTGTTTGTGACCAGTTGGTTTTTGTTACCGCGGGTAGTTCGGACCGTTGTGGTGGAATGAAGGACCAGTGCTGCTGATACTCCGCCCCCTGCTCGACCCAGGCTTTGATTAATTGGATTTCGGCTGCTGAGATTTCTTTACCGGAATCAGTGGGGGGCATTTGGAGATCGGTGTCTGTCGTCAGCAGGCGTTTGAGCAGTTCGCTGTCTGGGGGTGTTTTTTGATTAATAATGGCGTAACCGTCGCGGGGCTGTTTCACGTCGGCGGGATCATCGAGCCGCAGGTCGGCTTCGCGGGTAGCGGGATCGGGGCCGTGACAGTGCAGGCATTTCTCGGAGAGGATCGGGCGGATGTCGCGGTTGAATTGGATGCGAGTTTTTTTTTCTGAAGGCCCGGCTGCCGAAACGGTCTGAAGTTCCGTCCAGAAAGACGAACACAGGCAGACCGTGGTGAGGACAGGCAGGATCAGGTTCCGTAACGGTACAGGCATGGACCAGCTCTTGAGGGGTGAAGGAGTTCGCGAGGGTCAGAATAATATTTAAGTTACTTTAAATATTAGCAGGCATGGATGGATTTGTCACGGATTGTTTGCAGGAAATCAGTGTGTGAGGTGAATTGGATAACTGGTAATGAGGCCGACGGGGAGTTCGGTTTTTCGTATGCCCAGATCAGATTCGATTCTGATTGATTTGCTCCGCTGTGTGCCAGATAATTCTCCTGGCATTGAAATAATACTGTCAATCTGAGAGAAATCGGGTAGCACCGAATGCAATTCGGTGTTGTCGCAGACAACGGGAAACTGACAGGGTACACGTTCGAATTAAGAGCATCATTTCGAGTCCCGTTGCTACTTTCAGGTGCATGGCTTGAATTATTCTGGTATCGTACCAGCACCGTCGGACAAGCCGAGCGGTGGCACGCGGACGTCTGATCTGGTTGGGACGATTGCAATAGTATTTGAGGTTCTGTGAGCCACGGTCCGGCTTGACCGGCCGTGCAAAACAGTTCACGGTCACCAATTGGCTGTCTCATTAAAACGGCTTCGCATTCTTAAGAGAATTTCTAGATGGGTTGGATTCCTGTTGCTGGATTGATTGGTGACACTGCGACCTCCTGCTCGCTGCGCTCGGCCCGAATTTTATTCGGGCTCACCCGGCGTGTTTAACCTGGTTTCAGGTATTGGGGAAAGTAAATGACGATTTATTTCTACACGAAGAATGATGAGTACGGCGAGTTCTCGAACTTTTCACCGCACGGAGTGGAACTGGACGAACTCTGGTGGCCGACGGTCGAGCATTATTTTCAGGCGCAGAAGTTTGGAGATGCAGCGTACCGCGAACGAATCAGGACCGCACACAATGCGATGCAGGCAGCAAATCTGGGGCGAAGCCGCAAGGTTCCCCTGCGGGCGGACTGGGAAGAGGTCAAGGACGAGATCATGTACCAGGGCGTGCTCAAAAAGTTTCAAACGCATCAGGAACTGAAAACTTTGCTGCTGTCGACCGGGGAGCGGCAGATCGTGGAAAATGCCCCCGGTGATTACTACTGGGGGTGTGGCAAGGAGGGGACCGGGCTCAATCGGCTGGGGGAGATCCTGGTGCGGGTGCGCGGAGAACTTTAACCAGACTCAACAACTCCCCGGGTAGCACCGAATGCAATTCGGTGTTGTCGTAGACAACGGGAAACTGACGGGGTAAACGTTCGAATTAAAAAGAATCATTTCAATTCCCGTTGCGACATGGATTGGATACCACTTGCTGAGTTGATTGCCTGCACTGACAAGTTCCTGCTCGCTGCGATCGGCGAGAATTATATTCGGGCCCACCCTTTTTTCTTTTATATTTGAAGAGTTTCACACTATATCAGAACCATTGAAGGCGAATTGTGTCTATGAAACTGGGGTAATGCTGTAACATTAAAACGAAGAAGGGCTCATGTAAGTCAACCATATTACGACAGACATGACTGGGCCAGATTGCTGAAGTGTAAACAGAAGGAAAATGAGATGAAAACAAACTCTCTGGAGTGGTCCCCGGATGCGATTTGTCTGAGTCCTGAAATTTCAGATCTAACAGCTCTAGCCAGCGATCTCTATCAACGAACCTGCCGTACGGATTTCAACGAGCCGGGCTTCTGTCTGGCAAATTTGGGAGCGGTGCTCGATTCACATACTTTTCGACGGATGATGGTGAATCTCAAGGGCGAGATGACTGCGATTCATGAAAGAGAAGCGGGGAGAACTTTACATTATCTTTCCTTAGGCCGTTTTGATCAGCAGGTATCCACGAAACCTCATCTGGATAGTGGTCCCGATGAATGTTTTCTGATGCTGGGTTATGAGCCGAGTGAAGTAGCGAGTGTGCTTGAAATCTCGGATTACTCGAGATGTGCATTTGAGATGGGATTGACGCCGCAAGAATTCCTGACGAAGCATAACCCGATGTTTCAGTCGGGATATGAGAAGTTACGTCCCTATACGACGCGACTCCCC
This sequence comes from Gimesia sp., assembly GCA_002706765.1. GTDB lineage: Bacteria > Planctomycetota > Planctomycetia > Planctomycetales > Planctomycetaceae > Gimesia. The sequence goes on along the minus strand of PAJV01000054.1, from coordinate 1,954 downwards.
TACTTTTCTGAAGCCAATTATCAAATTGTCTGTATTAATAATTCCGTCGTACCGTTTTCAATAGAAAAACCTGTCTGGCAGGGTACACTGCATACCGCTACGGTGATTGATCCGGATGAATCAAAGCGGCGTGTAATCAATTCGACGATGATTGCGTCAGTGCCTCTGGGGGCGAAAGCGGTGATTTCAATATCGGAAGAACATGAATTCGTCGAGACCACGCTAGTGCGACGTCGTGACTATAATGCAGTGCAGAAGGATGATGATGGGAAACAATAGTTGAAACCGGTTAAAATATTCTGATAGGAGTTTCATATGGTTTCAGCAGTTGAGAATCACCCATGAACCCGATTGTCTATCACTGTGCCTCGGGGCAGGCGTTTTTTACGGGAGTGACGCTGGTACTGCTGGCGGCGTTGTTATCGCTGCGTGAGAGTTCACTTGCGCGGCGGGGGATGGTGCTTTCGCTGGTGATCGGTGTGCTGGCGATTCTCGTTTCTTCGACTCCCCTGCCCTGGCGGTTTTATGGTGTCGCGACTCTGGTGACGCTGTTCTGGCTGGTTACCTTGTTTACGAATCGCTGGCGGAAGGCAGCGGCGGAGGCGATGGTGGGGGTCTGGCTGCTGGGGCTGCTGCTGGAAGTGCCGTATCATCTGACCCCGGGGGTGGAACCGGTTTCTTCGCGGCAGCTGACGGTGATTGGTGACTCGGTGACCGCGGGCCTGGGAGACTCGGAAACTGAAACGTGGCCGCGCATTCTGGCACGGGAACATGAGATCGCCGTGCAGGATCTGTCGCATGTGGGGGATACAGTGGTTGCGGCGCGGAAGCGGGTGGCAGCATCGCAGATCGATTCTCAGCTGGTGTTGCTGGAAATTGGCGGGAATGATGTGCTGGGGAGTACCACGCCGGCTGAGTTTGCGACCAGCCTGGATCGTTTGTTGACCGAACTGGCATCGCCGGGACGTCAGCTGGTGATGCTGGAATTGCCACTGCCGCCGTTTTATCATGCGTTTGGCCGGATACAACGCAGACTGGCGAAGAAACATGATGTGAAGCTGGTGCCGAAACGGGTGTTTCTGTCAATCCTCGCGGGCGGAGATGCGACGCTGGATTCGATTCATCTTTCCCAGGCGGGATAGCAGAAGATGGCGGACGTGGTGTGGGGTATTATTGGAGCGGGTTACCAATTCGATTAGCGATTCGTTTAATGTTACTATTCTTCATTGCATATTCACGTTAACTATTTAATTAGAGTCCGAGAAATTGCGGTATTACTTTCTCCTATGTAGAGATTAGAATCCTCGTATCGAGAGACAAGCTATGCGTTGCATCTTCTGTAAAGTGGACTCTTCGAGTTCGCGCTCGGTAGAGCATATTATTCCAGAGTCACTTGGCAACATCGATCACGTACTCCCTCCAGGAATAGTTTGTGATAAATGCAATAACTATATCTCTCGGGAAGTTGAGAAACCTTTTTTAGATTCGCGATATATACAAGAACGAAGGTTTAATTTCGGAATTCCTAGTAAGAAAAAGAGAATTCCGCCGATGGAAGGATTTCACCTGCAAACGAGTACTCTAATTCATTTATTAAAAGTTGATGGTGAGGAAGGCATCAGTGTTTGCGCGGGCCCAAATACTGATGAGTCGAGATGGGTTAACAGTCTGTTATCTTCCAAAGCTGGTACACTGATTTTGCCAATAGGAGAAAAGCCGAGTGACAAGGTTGTATCTCGTTTTATTGGAAAAGTTGGTTTAGAAGTATTGGCACATCGCGCGCTCGATGATCCAGAAATTTTGGATGAAATTGTCAATAAAACTGAATTAGATCAACTCAGAGATTATGTGAGAATGGTAACCGTCTCACGAAATACACGGTCAGTCAATGGGCATCGCGAGATGCTTTTCTTTGAGAGGAACCGGCGACTGAACCGCATTATTGAATGACTTG
>PAJV01000053.1 GCA_002706765.1 Gimesia sp. | reverse complement strand
TTGAAGAGTTGGCTGCATCGGCAGTTCGACGAAAAGCTCGTCGAGCCGAACTCGGCTCTGGGCACCGCCGTCAATTACCTGCTCAGACACTGGGAGAAGCTGACGCTCTTTCTGCACAAAGCCGGAGCCCCGCTGGACAATAACGTCTGCGAGCGGGCTCTGAAAAAAGCGATCTGCCATCGCAAGAATTCGCTTTTCTATCGCACGCAAAACGGGGCCCGCATTGGCGACATGTTCATGAGCCTGATCCACACCTGCGAGCTCAATCAGGCAAACTCCTTCGATTATCTCACCGAACTCTTCCGTCATCCCAGCGAAGTCGCCGCCCATCCCGAACGGTTCCTGCCTTGGAACTACCGTCAGGCAATCGCTGAACTCCCCACCGCTGCTTGAGCTCCCACCGCCGGCTGGCCTCGCTTCCTGACTGGCCCGCCAAATAATTCACAACGGAAATATTTTGCACGCTTACCGGAAGGACACCATATACGCCGATTCGATCCAGATGACATCGGGCTTCGAGTCTTACAGCCCTCTCGCCCATCCAACCGGCGCCTCATATGTGATTCGTGTTCCTCGGGCCAGGAGTTTGCCTGCTGCTTCCTTCAGATTCCACCTCGCGGTGGACACCCTTGCAGTTCGGCTAAGAGTTCCTGTCATCAAGGCCTCCATCGGGACTTACACCCGACAAGTCACTTCCCGGATCGCTTTCGCTTACCGGTTGACAGCGTCAGGTCGTGACGCTGCGCGTCATGCCTGACGCACTGCGAAAAAATCATCCCTGGCGCGCCAGGGATGATTAAAACTTGGATTTCTAACATTCCAACTGGTACAAGGTTGGGGGCAAGATCAACAACACATTTACTTCTAGCTGTAATTATATTATAAATAAATTTAGAGATTGACCTAAAACTGTCAATATGCAATAATTACTTGCTTGTTATTAATAATAAATATAGCATATCTTCAAAGGTACCCAAGAATCATGGCAAACAGTATGTTAAGCACTTTAGCTGCTTTATCCATAGTGTTTCATGCATTGCTTGGTTGTTGCTATCATCATACGCATGCACACAATGACATACCTCACCATGAGCATAAAGAGGGTTCTCAGCTTACTTCACTTTGTTTGTCTGTGCACGCAACAGCTTGGGTTTCGCACAATCACACTGATACAATAGCTAGCAACTCCTCACACAATAACCCAGAGAATCACGAGCACGACCATATTCCATGTGAGGAAAGCTCTTGTACATATGTAAGCTCATCTCCTATTGAATTAACTGCATTGGTAAAAGCAACTTCACTTGAAGTTGCACCGATAGTCACTTCTATCAATGTATCTACCACACGCATTGAGTACCGTCGAGATATTCCGGTTAACTCAATATCCACCAGTATGCGCTTGCGCAAACAGGTCTGGCTGGTCTAGGCGGTCTACGCCTCTTCTCAACTGTAAACTGACCGGGTCACAGTTCTTCTGCGCAATTTGCGTGTCACTTGGCACCTAAGTCCGTTCTTCTTTCCTAGTATCTTTTCACCTAAATGGTGTTCTGTTGCGCTGATAGCGCGGGATAGTATCATGCGATTTCAATTAAGCGATATTTCGCTCAAATGGTACGGCTTAATAGCTGTACTCCTCATATCGGGAATTTGCTGGGGTGTTCGTGACACTTGGCTTCCACTCGTCAAGCAAAAATTCTCACTAATCAATAAACAATCAGGCGAAAATCTTGCTGGTAGCCAGGGAGAAGACATCGGCCACAGTGGTCACAACCACGGTGATCCTAGTCATGCGCATGAGGACTCAACGTCTTTGGAGCTCTCTGAGCAGGCGCGGCGTAATATTGGATTGATTGTTGGTGAAGTCGCGTTGCAGACCTATGAACGAACCTTGAACATTCCAGCGATGATCGTTGAACGTCCTGGACGGACACGAATCCATATTACCGCTCCCATGACTGGTATCGTAACTCAGATACACATCATTGAAGGAGAAGCCATTCGTTCTGGAATGTTAATGTTTAAAATTCGTCTCACACATGAAGATCTCGTCCAGGCTCAAACAAAATTCTTACAAACAATAGGTGAATTAGAAGTTGAAAACCGTGAAATCGCTCGTTTAGAGAAGATCACATCTGGCATCGTGGCTGGGAAGGTAATTTTGGAACGAGAATATGCAAGACAAAAATTAAATGCCATATTAAGCGCACAGAAAGAAGCTCTCTTACTACATGGACTATCAGAGACTCAAATTTCTCAAATTGAATCAAAGCGAAAATTAATTCGCGAACTCTTAGTGTATGCTCCTGCTAGTGGGCAGGGTAACGAATTACAGTTACCTGAACCTCTCCTTAGACAAGTCTCTGATATTTCACAAGATAGCAACCAGAAATCAAAGAAGCAAACGTCCTCATTTGTGGTACAGGACTTGCAAATTATTAAAGGGCAGTCCGTCCAATCGGGGCAGACTTTGTGTATTCTTGCGGATTTTAGCGAACTATACATCAAAGGAAATGCGTTTGAGCAAGACAGTAACGAACTACATGCTGCAGCGCGCAATGAATCAGCTGTATCAGCTGTTCGTGAAGATAACCAACTACATTCAGAGATCATCAATGGATTGAAGTTCGTCTATGTCGCGAACCAAGTAGTCCCGTCCTCTCGCGCAATGCACTTCTACGTGGGGCTTACAAACGAAATTGAACGAAATAAAAAAACCAATGATGGTCATTACTTTATCGATTGGAAATATAAACCGGGCCAACGATTGCGACTCCGTGTTCCTGTAGAGCACTGGAAAAATAAAATTGTGTTGCCGATTGATGCTGTGGCACAGGAAGGGGCGGAGTTCTACGTATTTCTCGAGAACGGAGACCATTTCGACCGTGTACCAGTTCACGTTGAATACAGCGATCAATATTCGGTGGTTATTGCCAATGATGGTTTGCTGTTTTCGGGTGATGCGATCGCGCTTTCTGGAGCGCATCAAATGCAGGTGGCACTAAAGAACAAAGCTGGCGGTGGCGTTGATCCTCATGCCGGACATAACCACTAAGAGGACCTAACAATGTTAAATTCCATAATTCGCTTTGCTCTACGTCAGCGCTTACTAGTTGTTGTATTCTCATTATTTCTGCTGGGGTTTGGTGGATGGCAAACACTCCAAATGGATATAGATGTTTTTCCAAATCTGAATCGGCCACGAGTCGTTGTAATGACTGAGGCGCCAGGAATGGCACCCGAAGAAGTCGAGTCGCTTATCACATTTCCACTCGAAACCGCTATCAATGGTGCCAATGGAGTCGAAGCAGTTCGCAGTTCTGCTGGCGTCGGTATCTCGGTGATTTATGTCGAATTCGACTGGGGTACCAATATCTACAACGACCGGCAGATCGTAATGGAGCGGTTGCAACTCGTGCAGGATCGCATGCCGGAAGGAGTAAGACCTCAACTAGCCCCCATTTCATCGATCATGGGCCAGATTATCATGATTGGTATGTGGAGCGAAGACGAGAAAACTTCACCGTTGGAGGTACGAACACTTGCTGACTGGGTTGTTCGACAAAGACTGCTCACCATTCCTGGTGTTTCCCAGGTATTCACGATGGGTGGAGGGCGGATGCAGTATCAAGTGCTCGTTGACCCCGACAAGCTACTGAAATATGGTGTCACACTCCACGACGTTAAAAGGGCTTGCGCGGAGAGTAACGAGAATGCAACGGGTGGCTATCTTGATGATCAAGGGCCGAATGAATTTCTCGTACGAGCGATTGGACGCGTGCAAACGATTGATGATTTAAAAAAAGTTGTGGTAATAATGCGCGAGGGGCGACCAGTACGACTTTCGCAAGTGGCCAAGGTCATGGAAGGGCCACAAGTCAAACGTGGTGATAGCTCGGCGTATATTCGAAACGAGAACGGTGAGTTTTCTGGTGGTCCGGCTGTTGTCCTGACCGTAAACAAGCAGCCCACCGCAGACACGCGTGAAGTTACCGATCAGGTCATGAAGGCGCTTGAAGAACTCAAACCATCACTGCCGGACGATATCCGTATTCAGCCGGAGTTGTACTCGCAGAAGGCCTTCATTGATCGGGCCATTGAGAATGTAATCGAGGCGCTCCGAGACGGCGGCATTCTGGTTGTCATTATCCTGTTTCTGTTCCTGATGAATTTTCGAACGACGTTCATTACATTGACCGCAATCCCACTTTCGCTCGCCATTACCGCTCTGGTCTTCACTGCTTTCGGGCTTTCCATCAACACAATGACTCTTGGCGGGTTAGCTGTGGCGATTGGCGAACTAGTCGACGATGCCATTGTTGATGTCGAAAATATTTTTCGTCGACTTCGTGAAAATCGTCATGCGGAGAATCCGAAGCCCCCGCTTCTTGTCGTCTTTCAGGCGAGTGTCGAAATCCGCAATTCCATTGTTTTCGGAACAATGATTGTCGTACTGGTGTTTATTCCGCTATTCGCTCTGTCAGGCATGGAAGGCAGGCTCTTTGCACCGCTTGGTGTAGCTTATATTGTTTCGATTCTATCTTCTTTACTTGTATCCCTGACATTAACGCCTGTCTTGTCCTACTGGTTGCTCTCACGGGCGAAGCTGATGGAGAGTGAAAAGGATGGACCACTTTTAAGATTTCTGAAATGGGCCGCTGGTGGCGCAATTTCTCTAAGTCTCCGCTACGCAAAAATAATGTTATTATTCGGCGTGTCTGGTGTAGCTGTTGCTTTTGTAGCACTGGCGAGTCTGGAACGGGACTTTCTTCCTCCGTTTAATGAAGGTGTGGCACAACTGAATGTGGTTTTGCCACCAGGTACAGCATTAAAAAAGTCGAATGAGATTGCGAAATCCGTAAATGAACGTTTGATGAAGATTGAGGGGGTTGAGGCCTTCTCCAGACGAACCGGACGGGCTGAACTTGACGAGCATGCTGAAGGCGTCAATGTCTCCGAAATGATTATCAGTTTTGATCCAGAATCTGATCGAGGTCGGGAAGTCGTAATCGAGGATATTCGTCACGCGATGGAGGATATACCTGGAATCGTGACAACGGTTGAACAGCCTCTAGCGCATCTTATCTCGCATATGATATCCGGTGTGAAGGCCCAGGTTGGTATTAAAATCTATGGAGATGATCTCAACATCCTCCGACAAAAGGCCCAGGAAATGGCTGCAGTGATGCGCGAAATTGAGGGAGTCACAGATTTGCTCGTCGAACCACAAGTTGAGATTCCGCAACTCCGCATCCAACTTGACCGTGACCAACTTGAATTGTATGGGCTTACTCCATCGTATGTAAATGAATACATCTCCACGGCGATGAACGGCGAAGTCGTGAGTAGTGTCCTGCTTGGTCAACGAACGTTCGATCTACTTGTTCGCATGGATGAAAAATATCGAGAAGACATGGAAGCACTCAAGCGGCTGTCGATTGATCTGCCGAATGGAGGAACGACCCCACTGTCGTCATTAGCTAAACTATATAAATCTAGCGGACCGAACACAATTAACCGTGAACTCGTGCGTCGTCGTATTGTCATTCAGTGTAACGTTACAGGTCGTGGACTGGTCGATGTCGTGGCAGAAATGCAACTTGCTCAAAAGCCAGTCATTGAGTCGTTGCCGTCCGGCTATTTCGTCGAATACGGTGGGCAGTTCGAAAGTGAGAAAAGTGCGAGCCGTACTATTGGAATCTTATTCGGTGTCTCAATGTTTGGAGTTCTGATGGTACTCTACACAATGTTTCGCTCGATAAATTTTTCTCTTCAAGTGATGATGGCGCTACCGATGGCCTTTATCGGATCGGTAATCGCTCTATTAATCACCGGGCAAACCCTGACAGTTGCTGCCATGGTAGGCTTCATTTCATTAGGAGGCATTGCATCGCGGAATGGAATTTTGCTACTGAATCACTATTTGCACTTGGTCCGTTACGAAGGCGAGTCCTGGTCGAAAGAAATGATCATTCGTGCTGGCCAAGAACGGCTGGCTCCAGTGCTAATGACGGCACTGACCTCAGGCATCGGATTAGTACCACTTGCTCTCTCCGCCGGGGAACCAGGCAAGGAAATTCTTTATCCGGTTGCTACTGTAATTTTGGGTGGGCTGATCAGCAGCACTATTTTGGAATTCTTCATTCGTCCGGCTTTACTCTGGACGTTCGGACGCAAGGCAGGTGAACGAATCGTAGAATCTACGACGACTGAAATCCCTCTTATGGAAGAATCATTGGAGAGTCAACAGCCTGTACATGATATTTTAAAATCTTAACTGTCGATACCGAAGTCGACACTTAATTTGAAACTTTCACTGGGATGTATAGATACTTCCAGCAACTTCTAGTCTATCAAAACTGAAAGGAAAATGACTATGTTTACGATGAATTTGAAGAAGACCTTATTTGGTGGCATCACAATGGTGATTGCTGCGAGTCTGTTTGCAAATTCTGTATTGGCTGCGGAAAAAGAAATCGTTGGTTACCGTCTGCAGAAATGGAAGACGATTCATTTTGACGATGGCCAGAAGGCTAACATTCACATTAAGGCAGTGAAAAAACTCGGTTGTGAAGTTTAGAAGTACGACCATGGCAGTCCTCGATGTAACCTATCGTTGTCCAAATGGCAAGAGATCACTCTTAAAACTCATGATTCTGCTCGCCATTGAGACAAGTGGCTCGAGACGAGTGGATTTGAGACAAAGTACGTGCACTGAAACGTACCTATAACAAGAGACTAGAATACGCTTTGGAATTATGAGGGCGGTGAAAATTAAAAAATCCGTCACTGACTCTCTTCTCTGAACCCGCTTTTTCTAACTTATTAACTTTAATAAAGGCGACAACTCATGATAATACGAAACCATTTGATCTCAAGTACAGCCTTTTTGCTCTTAGCAATAATCTTCTCTGGCTGCTCATCAGAGTCCAATAAATCACAGAATCCAGATGTTCCCGACTTACCTCCGGCCACAGTTGAGACTGATGCCCACGACCATCCGAGTGACGGCCCACACCATGGCCATCTTATCGAGTTAGGTAAAGAAGAATACCACGCCGAATTCATTCACGATGAGAAGAATAGTACTGTCACAATCTACATCCTCGACGGTACCGCAAAAAATGTTGTTCCCATCGACTCCAAAGAGATTTTGATCAATCTCAAACACGATGGGCGCGGGGAACAATTCAAGTTGACTGCTTTGCCTGACAAGGGAGATCCCGAGGGACAATCGTCACGATTCGTATCGAATGACAAAGAACTCAATGAAGATCTTCATGCCAAGGATGCGGATGCACGCCTCGCTCTACGAATTGCTGGGAAATCATATTCCGGAAAGATCGAACCTGATCATGGAAGTCACGATCACAAACATTAGTATTCAAAAGGACTACTACAACAAATTAGTTTTAACAATCAAATTCAAGATAACTCGGTTTTAGTAGCGGGCGGTCATTAGGATTACAGTTTCCATGCCGTCCGCTATAGAGAAAATGTTTTTTTTGTGGTGGCCTAGAGCATTGGGTGTTCAAAAGCATTTTCATGACACTCACTGGGAGGATAGGTATGGTAGCCAGAGAATCTGGCGGAAGAACCAATGATCGTTCATCAAATTATGGAATCACTCTGGGACCGATTAACAAATATAAATTCACAAGCTACATGATTCTAGGTTACGGAATCAATCGGTGACCAAAAGTAAGCTAGTTGAGGTCAGACAATTATAGTCCCGTTGCTAGTTCAGAGGACTGCGCACTTTTGGAGATATCAGCCTTAGGAATGCTGTCTAATTTGAGTAATGTTTGAGGGAATCCTAATTGAATCTTGTGTGATGTGACAAATAGGTCCTCGTGTGAAGAAGAATGAATGATCAATAATCTATCTGAAGAAAGAAACTATTATGTTACCGTCTTTCATAAACAAGCCACCAAGCAGGAAAAATCTACGAACGATTCGCTTTCAGCTACTACTGGCAGTGAATGTGACACTTGGTGCGGCCCTTGCGGTATTACTTTTATGGCAGTATGAACGCGAAATGGAAGAAGTTGTTACGGAAAAGCGTTCTGGTCTGAACGATGAAGCAATTGCTATTCACGCAGCAGCCATACATTTGATTCATGACCATGGTATTCGTTACGTTCAAAGTTATATCAACTGCGTCTGTCAACAGATGCGGAGTTCCACGTCTCCCGGTCATCAAATTATAGTTCGGCTGAACGGAAAAGTACTTCAGACAAATCCACACTCACCGGAAACAACAGAAATCTTTTCAGCAATTGATTCCAATACAGCACAGAGCATAAAGTGGAATAACCTTGATATGCTCGGGCTGATTGTTGGACATCATACGGGAGACAATATCAGTGTGTTCGTTTCCGAGAATCGAGAAAATGTGCGTCGTGCTATTCGTCGCAAGGTCCTGATACAGCTTTCCATCCTGGGAATATTAGGTCTGTTGGCAACCACTGTCGTCAACGTAGTTCTGTTGCAGATTATCGGGGCTCCACTGAATCAACTGTTAAAGACCGTCGAAAAAATTTCGGCTGGAGATCTTGAAGCGGAAGTTCCGTCATTCAATAGTTGTGAGATGAATCAGTTGTCGTCTGCCATTAATTCTATGAGCCAGACGTTGTATGAAAACGACCGCGAACGTCGACATCAAATGGAAAAGGCAAGAAATATCCAGCAGCATCTGCTTCCAAATGGTATTCAGATCCCAGGTCTAGTGACGGCATGTGTGTTTGAACCTGCTGATACTGTCGCAGGTGATTACTACGACTTTTTACCGTTGGCAGACGGTTCATGGTTGATTTGCGTGGCAGACGTTATTGGACATGGTGTTCCGGCAGCAATGGGGGCGGCCATGCTCAAATCACTGCTAATGGCCGCTTCTGAACTGCCACCATACGAACCTGAAAGTCTACTCCAAGAAGTTAATCAACGATTTGCTGCCACGATGTTGCCAGGTAACTTTGCATCGATGTTTCTCGCTCGTTGGAAACCGGATACCAATGAATTCTCGTGGGCAAGTGCAGGCCATCTTCCTGGAATAATGCTCGAAAAATCAGGACGTCTCGATTCATTAAAAAGCACTGGAATGCTAATGGGGTTGGACGCTGGTACTGTTTGGGACCGGCAAACTACTTTTCTGTCAACCGGAGACCGAATTCTACTCTTCAGTGATGGGGTGACCGAAACACGCAATCCGAACGGAGAACTCTTTGGCCAGGAACGACTAACGGCATGGTTTTCACGCTGCAGTGTACTTTCACTTCAGAGCACTGTGATGCGGATTATTGAAATCCTAATCGAGTGGCGAGGTGAGTCCACCCTGAGCGATGACCTAACACTTGTGGTACTCCAATGTGTAGCCAACAAGAACGAGATTTCGACGATCGAGACTGATGACAACAAGTCATTTGCAACACTAAACATTCTTACTGAAATGGAAATAAATTCACAAAAATCAAGGATGAGTGATTCATGACTTTTCAGATAAATCCGACCAATGAATTGCGTGAGATATGCCCAAACAGCAAGGTTGTCGTTATGACTGCGGACAACAACAAGCCACAGTCAGGAGAGGGATTAATTAAAAAACTGACATATTCCTGGTCACTCTGGTTGGGACAGTATCGCATTACGCTGGAATTCATTGCCATGGTTCTGGTCCTATTCACACTGTTAAGGGTTATTCTAGTTTTTACATATGTTGATTGGAATTCCGTAGCGACACACGAATTAATTCAATTAAGCATTATTGGATTACGGTTTGATTTACTTGTGACTTTCCTCTATGTGATGCCTCAAATCATTCGTCATACATTCTTTTATAAAACACCTTCAGTTAGTCGTTTGAATCGTACGTTTCTTCACTTTGAAATACTGTTTACAGTTTTGTTCATTCCCTTTCTATGCGTTGCAGAATTCCTGTTTTTTGATGAATTTCAATCACGTCTAAATTACATCGCTTTTGAGTATTTGGTTTATCCACATGAAGTGTTCGGCAATATTTGGGAATCATATCCCATCGTATTATTGTTCTTCGGCATCTTCATCACTGCTGGTAGCCTGTTTGTGATTATCCGAAAGCGAGCACAGAATGTAGTCGACATACCCATTCCGAAGAGTCGTCGATATGGAATATTCTTTATGGTCGTTTTCACGATCAGTATCCTGTGGTCTACAATAAGTATGAGTAGTACCAAATATTCTCAAAACCGGATTGTTAACCAGTGCTCCGGAAATGGGCTTTACAGTTTTGTGTTCTATGCCTGGTCGTGTGGTTTCGATTATGATGAGTTCTACCTTACCATCGATCGAGAAGAAGCCAATCAGCGTGTTCAGCAGCGCATCATTACTTCAAACGACCATCGACACGAATTTTCACTTAATCCGGTAGACCGAACAGTAACTGTGCACAGAATTCAACGTGATTGGAATGTCGTTGTGATTCTTGAAGAGAGTTTGGGCTCTGATTTCGTAGGTATTTTGGGCGATGATCGCGGGCTCACTCCTTTCTTTGACAAACTATCTGCTGAAGGTATCTTGTTCGATAATTTCTACGCCACAGGTAACAGGACGGCTCGTGCACTAGAGGCTGTTCTAACTTCAATGCCCCCGATTCCTACAGAATCCATCTTGAAACGTGACCACTCAGATAATGTCTACACTCTGGCTCATGTACTAGCAGCACGTGGATATAATAGGGTGTTTATTGAAGGTGGACATGGAATCTTCGATGGAATGCGCTCATTCATGATGTCCAATGGATTTGAGAGGTTTATTGAACTGAAAGACTATGAAGCCCCTACCTTTACAACGGCTTGGGGGGCCTGTGATGAAGACATCTTCAACCGATCACTTATTGAATGTGATGATCTGAGCAAACGCAATAATCCCTTTTTTATGGTTGTTCTCACCAATTCGAACCATCAACCATTCACATATCCCAGTGGTCGAATCGATTTGCCCTCCGAAGCGAAAAACAGGACACATGCGGTGAAGTACTCAGATTGGGCATTAGGGAATTTCTTTCAGAAAGCAAAATTACATGAATTCTATAAGAACACATTATTCGTTGTGATGGGAGATCACGGTGCCCGTGTGTACGGAAGCCAATTGTTCCCGATGAAGTCATATCGAATTCCAGTTCTTATGATTTTGCCAAGTGGTAATGGTGGGGGAATACGATGCTCGACGTTAGCTTCATCTCTTGATATTACACCAACAATTATGGGACAACTCGGTGGGACGTATCGATCCGTCTTTTTCGGACGCGATGCTCTAAGCATAGCTCCGTCATCCGGTTATGCGTTGATGCAACACAATCATGACTTGGCACTCCTTCAAAGTAATCAACAGATGCTGGTCCTTAGTAGCCAGAAGAAGTATGAGTTATTTCGCTTAGACACCGAGACATACTCTCTAACTCAACAACAGGAAAGGAATACCAGGCTTCGCAGGGATGCGATTAGTTTTTTCCAATCAGCACATCACTTGTACTACCAAGAACGTTGGTTTCCAGCTGAGACATCCGTTTCTGAGCAATCTCACGAGATACACCATACGCACAACATCCCGATCTGGCAGCATAACAAGCCAACGACAGGTAGAAAGTTTTGAAAATGATCAAGATTCGCATAGATCTTTTGTCTGATTAATGTGAAATGCGTGACTTCCACCACCTCTTAATTTTGTTGATCAGGAGAATCCAAACGAGAGTGACACAACAACAAATCAAAAGCGGAGAACTCAACACCGATTTGTAGACTAATGAGCAAACGGAAAAAACGAAAACGAAAACGAAATCACATGAAGCCGATTCAACGTCGGAAGTTAACGCCAAGGGAACGGTGGGGTTATACAATACTGATTCTTTTCTTAGTCGGACTCAGGTTTATCCCATACATTATTGATTTGATTTGGTATCCCAATCCCTGGAACGCATTTTTGTTGACTGCTGTCATAATTTTCCTTGTAGTCTCAACTATTCTGTTACTGAAGCATGCCAAGGTGTGAACGATGATTACGCTATCTCCAATAGAATGGCAGCTGTGATTTAGAATACTGCGTCGTTTCGTCATGATCGTCTCCTTAGAAAAAGTCTATTGGAAACTCTCACAACAAATGGATCAAGTTAAGGGGAGCATGCCACCTGAAGTACTATCTTTAATAATATTTCGACACAATCGGAGTGATGCAGTCAATATGAAGAAATTGAAACTCATAACTGTTGCGAAGCGGGGACTTCCTCTTGTGCTGGCAATCTATTTTCTTCCTTGGATTACACTTTTCTATATCATTTGTGGTCTGCTAGATGTAATTAGAAATTCGGATCGTAGCCCTAACACTTTTGCCCGCTATTTTTTCGGTAATGGTGTCCTCACTTGGATGCTGTCGCCAATGAATTTGCTCTTTGATCTATTGTCGTTTCCGTATTGGAACAAAGGAGTATACCGACTTAACGAACTTCCACTGGAGTATCAGCAAGAGCTGAATGATTTGGCTAACGCAATCAATGAAGCTGACCTATGCAAACGCGCAAACGCTCAAATGAAGGATCATAAGCGCCTGATGCTGTTCTATAAGTGGTATGGGGTAAACAGCGAAATGATTGATGACGTCCCAGCTTTTTGTCAAACGTTTAAGTTCATCCGTACAATCGGCGTATCTGCTTTTCGGGGACACGAATCGACCTCTCGACATTTTGGTCCGCTACGGTTGACGTATCGAGTGCTGTTGAATTTTGGTCCGGTGCCGCAAGGAGCATCTTATATCGAGGTGGGGCGTCACACAAATTACTGGCGGGATTGTCGATTGTTCATTTTCGATGATACGTTGATTCACCAATCGTTTAATCAGGCTGATAGTATCCGATATTGCTTGTTCGTCGATATCCTGCGTCCTTCACCCTGGCCGAATTTGATGGATTGCATTTTGAGATTCATTAGGTTTTGCCTTTCGAATTATAATTCAGTCTTCTATAGAAACTGGGATGTCGTTTGGAATCAAGCCGCCAAGGAAGTTTCGGAACATAGCAAACTCGACGATGATATTTGATTTGGTTGTTAGGTGACTGGACTTCATCCACCAGTGTTCAATATGAATTGTCTTGGGTAAGATCGCGTAGGCTTTTAGAGAATGTTGTGAACTCCCCGGGAATAGTGGGCGCTCTAACTAGAGTGTAAACTATTCTGACGATGAACAACATGAACAAGTAGCTGTTGAAGTCAAAATCTAAACCCGAAATTACACGGCGGTTATTTACAAATGAGTTCATACTTGAAGCCATCAAAATGGTCACCAAGCAAGGCTTCAACACTGCTGAAGTGGCACGCAGCCTGAATATTAACGTAAGGCTCATTGTTCTTGAGCATCAGCCAGGCAATGATAACCAGTTTACGTGCTGTTCCATAGACTACAAAGTTCCAACATTTTATTTGGCTATCCGGTTTAATGGGCCCGAGTTCATTTCAAAGAGTTTGGACTGGTGGGCTTACTTCAATAAAGTAACTCTGGATTTCAGTCGGCTGGGAAAACCGACCGATAATGCGTATACTGAATAGACTTGGCCCCCTTAACCGCGTCCACCTAAAATGTGGTAACATATCGATTTTGGACATAGTTTTGGGAGAATGAGCAATGCCGAAAAAACGCTTTACTGTTGAGCAGATTATTGAGAAGCTTTGTGAAGCGGAAGTCGAACTGGCTCGTGGCAAGACGATTGGCCTGGTCTGCAAACAACTGGGAATCACTGATCAAACTTATTATCGCTGGCGTAAGGAATACGGTGGAATCCGTACCGACCAGGACAAACGCTCAAAGACCTGGAAAAGGAAAATGCACGCTTAAGGCAGCTGCTGGCAGATGCGGAACTGGATAAGGCGATCTTGAAGGAAGCCACTTCGGGAAACTTTTGAGCCCGGCCAAGCGATGTCAGGCTGTGAGTTATGTTCGTAATATTTTGGGGCCTGAGATCCTTTCAGAACGCCGGGACTGCCGCGTGTTGGGGCAACCTCGTTCCACTCAGCGACGGGAGCCATATTTGTCGCCTTTCTGCCACAAGAAATAACGGTAAGTGTACTGACCACATCATAAATTGCGCCGGTTGCACGGATTATTCCAATCGCGCGGCCTTCGAAATCCAAACCGTAGACCGAAACGGAAAAATTGATTTATCATGCATGATACGAAGAACCGATCTATTAAAGAGATTGTGTATTCTCTTTCTATCGGGATCTCAGGATGAGATGGTGGTATAACAATTGGATCTGCCTCAGCTTCGCGATTACGACTCTCGCGCAGACAACCATTCCCTGTGATACCCACTGTTGTCATTCTGACATGCATACGATATCAACTCAAATTTGTCATCAACACTGCCATGTAGATTCGGTGGTGGAACCTGTTCATCAAAACCCAGAGCCAAACTGTCCGTTTTGCGTATGCAGTGTGGAACGAATTCTGGTGCTGATTCCCAACAAAACATACCGACAGTTGAAGCAGAATTATGTTTGTTCACACGATATTGCAAACGTTAGCGATGAGCATTACGAGATTCAGAATAGCTGGCTCACAATCGACAATTTCTACAAACGACGCTCCATCATCGCGGATCTGAGGAAACTACTCATATAAATCATGACACAATTCCGTTAGTGTCTCTGATATCTCTCAAATCTACATATTATTGATGATGTAAGGAATCTACCATGATTCGTTCACGACTGATCCGGTTCTGCATGGTACTGCCATGCTCTTGCTTAGTGTCCTGCGCCCATTTCGGCGAGACGCAGGTCACTGATCACAAAACTCCTGCCAAAATGGATGTTGCCCAGCAGGAAGACGCTCCCAAATCGCTCAAAAAGATGGTTAGAAAGAATGTCTCAAAGTCAAATCAGCCAGCTGATGCTTCCCGTACAGAAGTCGCCGACAACCTCAGATCTCAACAGACTGAAAAGGACATCGTCATTTCGCTCGACGACATTTCCAGCGACGACGATCCACTCCTGCAAACCGGTTTCGAACCCAAAAGCACAACAATCCCCCCTGCCCCTACAACGGGATCAGGAGACAAGACTCCGGCAGAACCGGATCTAATCGCCATGACTCTCGATCTAGACAGCCTATTGCAGATGGCGATGGAATCAAACCCCACACTCGCGGAAGCCACCGCGGTCGTCTATAAAGCCGAAGGGATCAAAACCCAGGTCGGTCTGCGTCCCAACCCCGTCTTTGGTTATTCCGGTAACGAAATTGGAAATGATGGCAGAGCCGGTCAGCAGGGAGCCTTTTTCAGCCAGACCTACGTTCGCGGCAACAAACTGCAACTCAACCAGGATGTCGCCCACCACGATGTTCAATCGCTCTCCTGGGAACTGGAAGCGCAGCGATTTCGCGTCAGCAACGATGTCAAGTCGCAGTTCTACGCCACCCTCGGTGCCCAGAAGCGGCAGGAAATCACTTTGAAATTGGAGAAAGTCGCGGAAGCCGGTGTCGAAATTGCTCAGTCGCTCTATAAATCAGGACAGGCTGCCCAGCCTGATATTCTGCAGGCCGAAGTCCAGTTGGGAGAAGTCCGTATCCTCCGTCAGAACGCCGAGTACGATCTTGAATCTGCCAAGCAGCAGCTGGCAAGTCTCGTCGGTACGCCCGACCTGTCTCACTATAATTTCACCGGAGAACTCGACGTTAACTCCGTGAAATGGAACTGGGACGAAGCCTACAACAATCTCGTCGCCAACAGCCCGGAAATCCAGGCAGCTTGTGCACGCGTCAATCGGGCCCGCGCTCAGATCTCCCGTCAGGAAGTTCAGGCCATGCCGAACCTCCTCGCCCAGATCGGTGCCGCTCATGACAACGCCACCGGCTCTGATATCGCAAACGTCCAGATCGCCCTCCCCATTCCAATCTTCAACCGCAACCAGGGGAATATTGCAACAGCCAACTCCGAATACAACCGCTCTGTCAAAGAAGTTGAACGTCTGCAGCTCTCTCTCAAAGTCGAACTCTCCAAGGCTTACCGCGACTACAAGAAATCGCTGAAACAGGTCGAACGTTATCGGGAAGACATCCTGCCCCTCGCTCAGAAAAACCTCGATCTCACCACCCAGGGTTACGAAAGCCAGCAGTTTGACTTCCTGCGTGTCTTAACCGCACGTCGCACGTACTTCGAAACCAACATCAACTATGTCAACTCGCTGATCAACCTGCGACAGTCCGAAGTCCGCGTGAACGGCATGGTCCTCTCTGGTGGTTTAAACAGTGTTCAGGACATCTCACAAGGCGTGGGTGGCACCAGCAACCGCGGACAGGCTTTGAGCGGACAATAAAGCTAACAGAGCAATGTCGACGTGCAACACTACTGTTTGTTCTTCTTCAGAAAGGAGAAATTGTGGTGATGGATAAATTGAGTTAACCTTGCCCTCAACCTTACGTGAGTGACTCTACTCTAAAGTTCGTTCCCACCAGAATAATATTTTGCGCCGTTTCCGTGGGCTTTCCATTCCGCCAGATTGCTTAAATGTTGCCCCGGCGTTTTTTGCTTTTGCAAGGAAAATGTTGTATGCACACGATAATCTCGAGAATGCCAAATTTAGACTCAACCCCCACTTTCCATCCAACCGATGAAATGATAGCCTTGAATATTTAATGTGCATATATTGACTTCATTTTCGTCTTCACAGAAGGGTAGATGCATATGCAGCGGATCGGGTTGATTACTATTCTTATCTTCTCGACAGCGGTTGGGGTGTTACCCTGCCCGTTCCATTTTCAACCCTTCTCGTCATTATTTCTTGGGGTAGCTTCGCAAGCATCGATCGGTGACTTAGATTACGAGCCATGCTGCCCGATTCCGGTTAAGAAGTTACCATCGGGTGGTGGTCTACCCTCTCAGCCCAAGTGCCCGTGCGAATCTCGTGATGAGTTCACAGCATTTCCGGCAACGCGCATTCAACAGACCCATCGAGATTCCCAGGAAAATCCTGTTTTGCCGATGGTCGGTGCCAATCTTTGCTACCAGTATATTGGCTCATCCAATATCGCGCAGCTAATTTCCGATGCACCGGTGTTGTCCCTTAGGGACCGTCTTCATGTGCTCTGCATCCTACTTTGTTGAGGTTGTCTGGGTGATGCCCATCGTCCTGTACTACTCGACGGTGAAGCTTCCCCATCTCATACGAATCATCTCGCATTGACAACGGTTTAGTCACGCGCGTTCACGAGATGGGACACTCATTGGTAAATTGTGACCGTCGTATAAGTTACGTCGTCGGTTATTACTCACTCTTGACATACATCGGTCCCTTAGAGTCCTCTAGGTCACGGATCGAGTCAAACCGGACTAAGTCGGGGCAGTCACAGCCTGTCTGCCTCTGCCCAATCTTGGCGAAGGAACAGGATGTTCACATGAAGAAACTAATTGAGGGGCTGAAACATTTCCAGAACCATGTCTTGTGGGAACGACGTGAACAATACGAGCGGAGCGCCCAGAGCCAAAAACCACAAGCGTTTCTGATTACGTGCTCGGACTCCCACGTCCTTCCCGATATCTTTATGCAGGCTGATCCAGGGAACTTATTCGTTACACGGAATGCGGTCAATTTGGTTCATCCGTGCGATGGTCCGACCGGTGAAATGGCTACGATCGAATACGCCGTTTCCGCACTTGGTGTGACTGACATCATTATCTGCGGGCATTATGATTGCGGTTCAGTTCGTGCAATCCTGCACCCGGAAAAAGCAGTCAATCTGTGCAAGACGAACGAGTGGCTAGCCCGAGTCGCTGAGACTAGCGAGACGATCCGGAGGGAACACCCCAGTATAGAAGGAGTTGCCTTGTGGAACAAAGCAGTCGAGCGGAACGTACTCTTACAGGTCGAAAACCTGGCGAAACATCCAGCGGTCGCTGCTGCTTTGACTGCCGGCACCCTTCATCTGCACGCCTGGGTCTTGCGATTCGAAACAGGAGACGTGCTCGCCTACGATCAAGCAAGCAAAGCCTTCGCGCCGTTAGCGGAGACGCCGGTTGTCCACGCGGACCGGCCTGATTCTAAAACGAGTTCACGGTCGCCCGAAAACATGGGATCGCCGAAGGCTTCGCGAGTCGCTAAGCCTCCGAAATGGTTCGAGGTACTTAAGAGCGACATTCCATCTTCATTGGTGGTCTTTATGGTTGCCCTACCGTTGTGCCTGGCTATTGCCAAGGCCTGCGGTGTTCCAGCGGAAGTCGGTCTGATCACCGGCATCATCGGCGGAATTCTGGTAGGATTGATTGCCGGCAGCCCATTGCAGGTGAGCGGGCCCGCGGCGGGGCTCATTGTTATCCTGCTCGACATTGTCGAGAAACAGGGTATCGGGATGTTAGGAGTCGTTGTATTTCTGGCTGGATTGATTCAATTCGCCGCTGGACTCCTGCGGCTCGGACAGTGGTTTCGAGCCGTGTCACCCGCTGTCATACTTGGCATGCTGGCGGGAATAGGGGCCGTCATTTTCTCCCAGCAGTTCCATGTCGCGTTGGACGATGCTCCCGACCGAAATCCATTGGTGAACTTCGTGAACATTCCACGGGCTCTGACGCATGTTTTCGTCGGCCACGATGGGCACCCGGGGCACCTTTCTGCTGCCCTCGTTGGTGCCGCCACGCTGCTCATTCTGGTGTTCTGGAAGAGGATCGTTCCGGAAAAACTCAGGGCGGTACCGGCTGTCATCGTGTCGATCGTTGTTGTAACGGCTGTTTCCGCCTTCCTGGCGCTACCCATTGAGAGGGTCGAGTTTGACAGTTTGGGAGCGGCTGTCAAATGGGTTAATTTTGGTTCGCTCCCAGAGATTCTCACTAGTCCATCGGTTTGGAAGGTTGCACTGATAGTCGCCTTCGTCACGAGTGCACAAACACTTTTGACTGCCGCCGCCGTCGATCGAATGCATCAAGGCCCTCGGACCCGTTATGACCGCGAGTTAGCGGCTCAGGGTGTCGGCAACGCTATCTGCGGACTAATGGGTGCGTTGCCAATGGCAGGAGTAATTGTTCGCAGTTCGGCCAATGTTGATGCAGGTGCTCGAACCCGTTGGTCAGCAGTGTTTCACGGTGCATGGCTGCTGATATTTGCTCTCTTGTTTCCCCAATTGCTTCGAATGTTGCCTACGTCCGCTCTTGCCGCACTACTCGTGTTAACCGGCGTCAAACTGCTAGGGATTCGTGCGATTCGAGCGTTGTGGCAAGAAAGTCGGAGTGAGGGAATCATCTGTGTCATCACGGCCTGTGCTGTGGTGACGCTGGACTTGCTCACAGGGGGATTAGTTGGAATCGGATTCTCTATCATAAAGTTAATTTATACGTTTTCCAGGCTTTCAATTTCCCATCGCTGCGACCCGGACGGTGATCGTAGAACGCTAGTGCTGGAAGGTTCGGCGACCTTCATCCGTCTGCCGAAGTTGGCGGCGGCATTGGAAGCAGTGCCGTCGGGTACAGTCCTGCACATCGACTTGAAAGGCTTGAGCTACATCGACCACGCCTGCTTCCAACACTTGATGGATTGGGAAAAGCAGCACCAAGCAACGGGCGGCGCACTCGTGCTGGATTGGGATACATTGCACGCAAGGTTTCACAGCTCCCCCCCGCGGCCGCCGCAGTCGTCTAATTTCCAACAGTTCGAGGACAACGTAGGCGGTGATGACTGCGAATGGTCGAGAGCGGCATAGTTTCTACTTGTCGGTGCTTCGACATTCGTTGTCGAATTTGCCGTGGCTGGTATTACAACGGCGACGGCTTGAAACGGATTAAGACCGGAATGGGCGCAGCATCAGCGAAGAATCAATTTAATAGGACAGTACGATGACTGATAAGATGAGAAAAAATATTGACCTGGTTCTGCCCAGTGTGTCGGATATACGAGATGCCTGTGTTCAGCGACTAACCGAGTTGTTGACCGCAAAGGAAGGGATCGAGACCACCCATGCGACGGACAACAAGGGCATGAGTCAGGACCAAATTTGCATCCACTATGATCCTGAACGACTATCCTTGGGGGAGGTGCGCGAGTTGGCCAAACGGTACACAACTCGTCAGACAGCGCGATTGAGCGTCTTTGTCTACATCGAAACGATTTATAATCGCAAGCGAAAACATTCGGCCCTGTTCCGCTACATCGAAACGTTCTACAATTCAAAACGTTTACATCAAACATTAAACTATCAATGTCCCGACCAGTTCGAGAGAATATACACTCAATAACTGGCCGCATAATTCACTCTTTGGGAGTCCGCCAGTCTTGGGCTATCGCAACTCTTAACTCGACTGGTAATTGGGTAGTATCAATCTTAGCAGATATTGTTTTGATGTTTGCATTGTTGCAGTACTGGGGACTCTGCATAATTCAACAAACAACTAAAGTAAATAGCAATTAATAATGAACCGACTGTGCTGTTTATTATGAAATCCTGATATTGTTGCGCGAGTTCTCACGCCTGAGAAAAATGCAGTCCGTTCGGCAACGAAACACAGTGAATCATCACCGTCTGAAATGACTCTTCCATATTGGGAAATTGATTTCGGGATGAATTCACTGTTGGAGATAACGAACTGCGCACGGCCAACCGGTCATAGCTGGCGAGAGAGTGGTTCTACTATACTATCAAGTTGCTCATAATATTTGTGGCAGTTTTGTGGCATTCGTTTTTGCCTTAAATGAATTAATTCCTGATAAAAGTTCTTGACGTTTGATAGAATAAGTCTATTATTATAGTCTCAAACACATGGGAAACCCGGCAACAAATCAGCGGTCAGAGAATCCCCCTCTCTCCGCATTCAAACTGACCAAACGCGCTAAGTTATTGATTTCAATAACTTAGCGTTGTTTTTTGCGCGACCCGATAATCCTCCTGGTGCACAGGAGGTTTTGATGAGACGACGCAAGAAGTCTTTACTGTTGAGTCGCGTGCGTCATCAATCGACAGACACCGTCGGGAACAAATAGACTGTCGAACGTTAAGTCCCGTAGCCAATTGATCTTTGAAAACAAAATCTGGTGAAAGAACTGACGTGGGTCAGGGCAAGTATGCCGTGAAGGAATGTTGGTTGTGACTTTTTCGGAGCGAACGCGCGTACGCTGAGCCTGAAGAAATGACTTGTACTCGAATCGATCTATGCCGCAATCCGCTCGTACGACCTGATCAGTCCTCCGAGATGTTCCTCGCAGTGGATCTTATCGAGTCTGATTGTCTCGAATTCTGGCGGGGGCTCGGCACAGCAGGGCGGCAGATGTTCTCGTGTACTGTGCGCTCGATGTTTGTAGTAATAATCAACAAATTCCGAAACAAGATAATCGAGATGTGTCTTGCCGAATGCGATGAAATGGTTCAAGGCTTCGTATTCAATCGTTTGCACAAACCTTTCGACCCGGGCATTCAGATTGGGAGAACGGATTGGCAGCCTCTTCGGCTGGATGCCTTGGTTTTTCAGAAACTGCTTAAACTCGGCGAGAATTTTGTGTCTCGATCATGAATCAGACAGATCGGCTTCTCATCCCGGTCAGCACCGTGGTTTACGAACGCTTTCGCTTGTTTTGTGACCCAGACAGAATCTGGATTTCGCGTTGAAGGTGTCACAAAGACTTCACGCGTCTCAAGATGCATGAAAATCAACACATACAAATCGACGAGCCCCCGCGGTGTCACCGCTCGTTTCGTAAAGAAATCGCAGGCCCAGAGAGTTTCCGCATGAGTTTTGAGAAACTGATCCCAGGTGCCGGTACTTCGTTTCGGACTCGGCTCGATCCCTGCTTCCTTGACGATATTTTTCACAGTCTGACGGCAGATCCGGGAAATGCCGAGTTTCTAAAGTCCACCCAGGATACGAGTATAGCCGAACCCTGTTTCCCGGGCGATCTTGAGAACCAGTTCTCGCAGTACTGCACTCTTTCCTGGCCGACGGATGAAATTTTCTTCCGTCCTTTTTTCTCTTCCCGTATCCAGCAATGGAAGGTCCCGGGAGTGACGTTCGTGATCAGTTCGTTGATCGCAGTTCCGAGCGGCTGACCATATTTCAGGAGCAGCGTACGTTCGTGAGGTTTTGTATGAATTTCATCTGGTATTTGATCCCGCAGAATCCGGTTCTCATTTTTTAATAGAGGACGTATTTGGCCAGCAGGGCATCGTCCGTTTTAATGCTTCCGTCAGGAACGAGTGAAAGCCTTTTTATACTGGAGAGGGCAGTTCGTTCTTGCTATGAGGATACCTTGTAAGTCTTATAATTATAATGTTTTGTGTGTATTTATGTGTCTGGTAATACGCAGGTGAAACCGGAGTTTCTTGAACGAATTCGGGACATTTTTTCCGCGGAATGGACTCTAAATATCAGGAAAATGAAAAAAAACTTCTTTGGAGTGTCACAACTCTGAGGGGGGCGTGTAAGGGAATTGTCTCAACGAGAGCAACCTCAAAAAAACACAACCTTTTTCTTCTGGAGCCTGACATGACATTCAACATTAACACAAAACTGTT
>PAJV01000052.1 GCA_002706765.1 Gimesia sp. | reverse complement strand
GAGCCCTGCAGATCTCCCCCGGAGGCAGCCAGTTCCGGCCGCGCGTTCAGCGCCCACTGGGGATTGATTTCTCCCGGTGAAGAAAGCCCCATGTTGGAACGGGATAGGAATAGATATTTATCCGTATAAATCGAGCTGTGTTCCCCAAAGAAGTTACTGCTCGGGTCATAGTTGAGATCGACGCCATCCGGATCGATATCAGTCGGCTTTCGCACGTTCCCGGCTGTATTCAGGTTGATCAACCCGTCCAGATCGTAAACAGTGAAGGAAAACAGGGGCAGAATAAATTGAGTAGGATCGTTAGGATTTTCCACGGGAGGAAAATCAAGGTCCATCCAGATCCCTTCTCGGGGACCAGTGCCATCGTTATCTACATCCAGTTCGAGAATCGGCTCCCCTGTCACACTATCAAATGAATCTGTAAAAATGCCTAACTCACCGTGAGCAGTAGCATTGCCTCCCGCCACTGTGGTTGGTTGAAACGGGAACGCACTTGAAAAACGCGGTGTCGTGGATGCGGTTCCACCCGGATCGACGAATACATGTGCTGGATGAGGCCGGAGAACCCTTGTAGTAGTCTCTTTATCGGGATTAATAGTACCATCATTCTCATACCAGTCTCCCACATGAACACCGCTGGTTGCATCTCGAAAAAACTGGGGACGGACGAAAGAGGGGATGATGACCCGTCTGAGAGTTCCACCATCAAATGTATAACCATCGTAGGCGAGAAACAGATTGTTGATATCGGGCGAAGTATAATCGACGTCCGGTTCGGGAATATTATTCTGCCGCAATGCAAAGGGTAATGTGCCACCATGGGCGGCCCGACTGTGGTTTAAGGCGAGCAGATTTTGATCAGCATCAGGAGTTCCATCAAAATCCTGATCGACGGAGACAATCCCTGAACCGCCCATAATCACATTGATACCCTGCCCGGTGAAGGGGTGGACATCGGAGCCGAACATTTTAGGCAGCATGGAATGCCACTTGCCATGCAGGGCACTGTTATAGAGCTGATCATCGGGACCGACAATCAACTGGCGCAGCCCCCAGTTGAAGAGGACGTCAGCATCGAGACCGGGGTCGGCCTGGTTGACGGCTGCTTCGGTAAAGTACTGCGCACTGCGCTCTTCCTGGGAAGCGAAAGTATAGAAGACGACCCCCAGCAGCGACAGCATTGCCAGCAAGGCGATCACGACGAGCAATGTCGAACCGTGACGTGCCTGCTGCTGTAACTGACTGTCATTGAGTGTGATCTGTTTCATACGATTGAATTTCATTTCAAAACCTCCCAAAGTGACCAAAGGCCGTGGCCCGGTCCGGCACGATGGGGAAAATGCCTGCTGTTGTCTTTTATTCTTCACTCCGACTTCTGAGCGGATGAATCAGGGTCATTTGCCTGACCTGTCCCGAAGTCGGATCTTCATAGCGAACTAAAATACGAATTGCGGTTAAAGGACTGGGATAGTGCTCAGTTCCCTGATCCGTCAGGTCATACACTGGTAAGCCTGCTGAATCGGAAAGCATCGGATAAGGGGGATCAAAATCAGACGCAACCGAAGTTGCGGGATGCCAGGTATCAAATACATTCTTCCATTCGGTATTCCCGGCTTCCGCATTCTGTTTTGCGCCGGCAGCAAAGCGGGCCGTGACTGGTAAGGCAGGATCGCCGATATCAACAAAGTCCTGATAGCGATCATCAAACACCTTGATATCAAAAGAACGCACATTGGCGAGGACGAGGTCCTCTGAACGGCGCGGACCGTTTTTCAGCATCTCCACGACACGCGTCTCAGAATTGACAACCAGATTCGGTCCGGTGGGATCCATGGGATTGCCCCCGCCCCCCAGGGAAACTGGCATCAGATCCTGCGGATAGTTAAAGTTGACATGTGACGTTTCCTCATGCGTGAAGCGGCCGATAAATAACTGTGGATTCGAGGCAGACGAACTGGTCATGTACTCGCGCGATAAGCCGGTCGCATGATTAAACCCAAACCGATAATGGGGTCTGCCCAGTGGGAAGTAATCAGTACTGGGGGAAGAGTTATCCAGGTCTGTTAAATCGTGAAGACGCGCTGAAAAGATACCTGATCCCGAAGGAGGGGTTTCATATCGAAAGGCGGAAAAATCAAAATCGCGCCAGAAATTACAATCTGCGTGTTCATCATCACTGTAAAGGGGATCGGGTATACTTCCACCGGGCCGCAGAAAATACGGAATACCGTTCGATGTTTGAGGTTGTGAGTCGGTCACGCCCGTAACTGTTAATGGTTCACGGATTAATAGTTCACGGCGATAGAGATTACTGCCTCGCAGGAAGTAACTGACTTCAACTGCAGAAGATTGAGACGTGCCATCGGCGACGATGCGACCATCATCGGCATCCGGCTGATTGGGATGATTTGTCAGGTTTTTGTATGCTGTGGGAATAAACGAATGATTCATATTCGCGCGACCGTAGTAAAAACCTTCTGTATCATCATCCTGGCTCGGATCGGAAAAGGTCGAGACGGTAAATTGCAGAATATCATCGGTGTCGTCATTGGGATCATTCTCGGAGATGTAGAAGTACCCTTTACGATCAGCCTTATAATATTCAGGGCTGCGCGGGTCAGTTGAAGCAGGTTTTGTACCGGGTGGTGTTGTAAAATCGATGTAGTTGGCGAAAGGCAGCAGGTACTGGAACGTACGGTTATCCAGATCGGCCTGCATGACAGTTACCAGCAGACGTTCGCGCTGATCATTTTCAGAAATCCCCCGCTGCGTGGTCATGGAGCCGGACAGGATCTGGAAGATCTCGGTAAACATCAGCATCATCAGCAGCACCAGTGCTACGGATACGATCATTTCCACGAGCGTAAAACCAGTGTGGAACGCAGCAGAACTGCGATCGGACTGACTCGCCTGGATTCGATTTGATGTTTTCGGTTTCATAAAACACTTCACTTTACTACGGCCCGGGAGGGGTTACCTGTTGTTTATCTTGCTTTGTTTCCCAGTGGATAGACCTGTACGACATTGGGCATCACGATCAGACCGTCAACGGGTGTGCCTGCACTACCTGGATTATTGATGGACTGGATGATCGGCTGATCCAGAATCAGGTCGGCATACTCTGCGCCGGGTGCCGTGGCTTCTTCTTCATTGACAATCAACTGAATGCGATACCAGCGTGCGTTTTTCGCGTCAAAGACGTATCCCCCCTTTTTCAGCAGTGGTCTCTCTACACTGTTATTATAACGCAATCGGAACGCACGCCGCTGGTAGTCGTCGGAACCAGGCCAGCCTGCTTCGCCTGCAAATTCATCAATGCCGCGACCATCACTATTATCCCCATTTTCATCATCATCGTTATCGTCATCTACACCGGCAACCCCCCATTGGAGATCATTCCCGGGGAGCCATTCAGCTACAAAGTTTTCGACCTGATGCAGGGCTTCAAATTCGGGAGAAAAATTGCGACGGAAGAAAACGACCACGTCGACGGAAGCGACATCCGTAGCGATTGATCGACGGACGGTTAACAGATACGAATACTGCATATTCAGAATTTCGATCCGAACTTTGGAGATACTATCATAAAGATCGTTATCAGGAAGGGGATCCCCCAGGCTGATTTCCCTGGTAGAGGTATCAACACTGCCCCCCGTGATACTACGAGTCTGAATCTGTCTGCCAGTCGAATCATAAATCAGGATCCGTCCGCCGGTCGTAGAATCGTTTAAAGTAGTCTGCAATTCTCCCAGTGACAAAATACCGGAATTGATGTCCTCATTATCGATCTCAATGGTATCTCGTGTGCCATTGATGCTGAAAGGAATCCCTTCATACAGCAACGTCCAGCTGTCCTGCTGAGAGAAAAAATTCATCGCCTGCAGCTGTGTTGTCAGACCGGCATGATAGCGGGGAATACGTGTGACTGGTGTGCTGGAACCATCGTTGCCAAAACTGGCTTCCAGTCCTGTGCCATCCTCTGACGCGTAAAAACTTCCGAGGGGATCGACAATGTAATTCCGGTTTCTACGCTGATGGGCGATATGCCCGTTTGGATTTAATGTCCCATCCGGATCGAACACAAAAAGTTGCGGGAATGCATCGATCAACGCTTCGGCGTTATAACGGAGAACGGTCGCGTTCGTGAGTTGGGTGGCCTGCACGCCACGCATAATGGAGATCGGGAACAGTGACGCCAGTGAAACAACGCCGATGCTCATGATCATGACAGACATGAGTACTTCCATCAGCGTGACACCGGTCCGCGAAACGAATCCCGAGCAAACAGATCTATTGCAGTTTTTCAGAGGAAATTTTTTCATTTGGCAAGCTCCCCTGTTTCTGCATAGAAGAATACATCCGGGGGAACATTGCCTGGCTGATCGAAGAAGAGCGGATAGGCACTCACATTCCCGGTTCGCGTGAAGATTGTTAACATCGACGGGGTTGTATTCAACTCTGTTCTCCAGACAACGCCATTATCCGTCACAGACGCTCCCTCAGTGCGGGCTGCTGCCGTACGAAAGACCGTGGGATCAGCACCGCTCTGTCCTGCAGTAGTGCATACAAATACTCGATCATAGGGTGTGAACTCGTAAGGCCCTTGTGCAGGGAACAGAACGCGAGCTCCCTCTGCATAATTGACGCCGCGGCGCCAGGCTGACTGAATATTCTCCAGCGTATCGACGACAAAGTGAATTTTGCCTCCCCCTGCTTCACTGCCTGAAACCGTGCCTCGAGGAGAAAACATCAGATCCAGGTGGCTGGAATAAAGGCGATAATCATCGCTGCCCGGCCAGAGATATTCGTTGTTATCATCGGCGCCTCCACTACTATCATCATCGATGCCGGCTTTACCAGGGAGACCATCTTCGCCTCCAGAAATTCCAGTTACACGCCAGCTGACAGGTAGGTAGGATCGATCCAGATCAATGCCGGCATTGTTGGGCAGGAGTGTCGGTTCTTCACCTGACAGCACAACGGGAGGCAGTTCCAGCAGATAGGTCGAAGGACCACTGCCGGGCGCGAAAGCGACGACCTCATTGGGAGCAGAAGTGCCTGGATCCCGATAGGGAGTTGTCAAACGTAAAACTTCATCGACATCCTCATCATATGAGGCCTCGGGCTTTGAAATGGGTGAACTGTTCAAATCAATCGTGTACCACGAACCACTGGCATCGCCGGGAATTTTAATCCGTGCACCATCTTTTATCTGACCTCGTGTGTACAGAAACCGCCAGTCAGTCCCTCCACCACGTACATTCAGAATGGTATCGGGGATACCATCTGGTACTGGGCTGGCATCGATCCGTTCCAGGCGAATTACGCCCTGAATCCAGTCGGGACTGGGTGCGATATAAACCATGCTCGTCACAACGGTCGGGTTATTAGGATCGATCAGAAAACGGACGCCCCGTGGCTCTTTGGCATAGATGGCCCGATCACGGGCTCCCGCCAGATACGACTGCACCTGGCGTGAGGCGCCACGGGTCACGTCGCTCGAGAGTGCAAAATTGATCGAACTCACCGTCATGACAACCAGAATTGCCATAATTGAGATCACGACCAGCAACTCCACGAGCGTAAAGCCGACTCGTGTTGCAACTCGCTGAGAGAACTGATTGTTCCTGTGAAAGGCGGGCATGGAATTACCTTCCTCCGGCGCGTTGATTGTGATTAGTGATATTATCATAGACGGCATCAGTGGTGCCCGGTATTCGCTGCGCCAATACACCACAATTGGTTTCATCATGCGGTTCATACAGCCCCAGCATGCCATCCTCGCCGGCGGAAACAATTAAAGGCAACCAGTACGTGCCTGCCGTGGCATACTCCCCGGTGTTATATACAACCGTTGTATTGAACAAGGAAATCAACAGATCGCCGGAGCGCTTATTTTCATGTTCGATGCGGCTCTGGGGATCGTCAGGATCGACACTCAAGGGGTCCTGTTCGTTGAATCCTGCTGCAGATGCGGGAGGCAGACCATCAAAGAAGACGCTGGCAAAAGGCCGATCAATGCCGCCTGCTTCAGGTCGAATCACGCGTGTCGGCCAGCGATAAAAACGGAGCGGTCTGCCCCAGCCATCCACAAATTCCATTAAGCCGTCGCCGTCGGTATCTTTCACTTCAGACGCCGTAAAAGCATCTTCTCCGACGGGGGGGACGCCATAAGTTTCATGTTTGGTTAATACATAGTAGAGGTATTCCGAACTGATGCTGACACCGCCATCCCCCGTAAGGGTATCACTGCCGACGGCTCCGGAGGTAACACCGTTCTGAGCCTGCATCGCAGTGTTGATTTGCGAATTTTCCTCGATGTACTGAGGAAACTGTTCTCGAAAAATATCTTTGCGTACCAGAATTTCCACGACCGGTTTAGGGAGACTGCGGTATTTTGCACCATTGGCATCAACCAGAGATACGTACTTCTGTCCGATCAGAGATTCAATCTGCTTTTGATTTTTCGCTGAGTCGAGCGCTTTTCGCATGGCTTCGACACGATTCTGTACCAGGCCATTAATCTTAACAATGGTCGCCATGGTCGCTTTTTCACGGGCTTTATTACCGATATTGCGTACCACGAACGCAGACGTGGCAATCAGAAACAGCAGAATGCCGACGACCATCATCAACTCGACGATGGTGAAACCGCCGCGATGTGATCGAACAGATTGTGAAGCTGTTAAACGTCGCATTTTAAAAAACCTGACTTCTTAAAAACTGAATCATGATTACTGCAGAGACCCGCTGACAAAGTTAGTAATGTTATCCGCTTCTACAGCGCGATTACCCGGCAGGTTCTTACCAGGAGAGTAATTGCCACCTTCTCCCAGCTGGTAATCAGAACCGGGTGAAATGATCTGGAATGACTTGGGCTTGAAAGGGGGACCAAGAGTTGAGGATGCAGGATCCCCTTGACGGTAAACGTCATCCATAATGGTCCCAAGATCACCAGAGCGATATCCACGCCCACCGTAACTGCTGAGATAAAGATAGGGAACCTGTTGACTGGGAAAGGAATCCAGATACTCCGGAGCAAACTCCCCAGGATTCGTTGCTGCATCAGTATCCACAAAGCGACTGATATCAAATTCAAAATATGGCCCCTGACGCCCTGAATTCGTGGCTGAGTATTCAGCGTCAAATCCGGGATCTGAAGAAGTATGCCCAGGATTCAAAAAGGGACGTGCCGGGTTCTTTGAGAAACCATAGATCCGAAAAGTCCCATCAGAGGTTCTTTCATAAACACCTCCTAAAAAGAACACGAGACATTCACCAGCATTCAGAAAAATTGTGTCGGATGTGTCTCCGTCGCCATTAATATCACAGGGAAGTGAGAAGTTGTATTGAGGCCACAGTTGTCGGATCAGACCTTTACTTCGTGGATCCCAGCTGGCGGAACCAGGTTCATAAAGGATAATTCCACTGGGGGGATCCATACCAAAATCAGTTTTGAAGGCGGTGATCGCTGTTTCCAGGTTTCCGATTTCCGCACGCACCTGTGCCTGCTGTGCCCGGAGTCTTACTGCTCCGATGGCGGGGATGAGCAGGCCCAGGAGAATCAGGATGATGACAATGGCGATCATCAGTTCGATTAAGGTGAACGCACGCCTGCTATATTCTGACGCCGAAAAGGTGATTGGCGGCCGACGTTTCATTGTTTACTCCTAACTCTTTACGGAAAAACAGTTTGAGATGGAAAAACTCTGGCTGTCTGATTTTGAGAGTCCGTTCAGCAGAGAGTTTTCTACATTATATTATAGGCAAATATCATGCCTTGATGTCCACATTAAACGTAACCTGTTGTGATTGTTAGTCATATTGCTATTTCACTACGTCACAGACAGGCGGAAATGCGGGAAAATTCTGTATTATTCTGCAACACCCTGTCCAAAACACTACGAAAGATCGTTCAACAGCTTAATTAAAGGCATGAACAGGGCGATCACGATGAAGCCGACAATCAGCCCCAGTATGATCACCATCAGAGGTTCGAGCAGACTCACCAGCGCGTCCACGAGCACGGCGACTTCTTCGTCGTACACGTCCGCCACCTTGTAAAGCATGTCGTCCAGCGCACCGGTCTCTTCACCCACGTCCACCATATTGACGACGATGTCATCCACGATGCGCGCTTCTTTGAGCGGAACCGCCATGGTTTCCCCTTCGCGGATCGCCGCGTAAATGGTGTCGAAGGCGCGCTGGAAGACCATGTTCCCTGCCGTGTCGCGGGCAATGATAATGGCTTCCAGAATGGGCACCCCGGACGCGATGAGCGTCCCCAGGGTTCGGCAGGTACGCGCGGTGACCGACTTACTGATAATTTTTCCTAATAAGGGTATGCGCAGCGAGATCCAGTCGACCACGAACGCCCCCTTCTTATTCTTCTTCACGATCTTGATAAATATATAAAATGCGAGCGGTACCGCCGGGAAGAGGTAGAAGTAGTTGACCACGATATCACTGACTTTCATCAGCGCCAGGGTAATGCCGGGCAGTTCGGTACCGAAGTCGAGGAAGATCTTCTTGAACTTGGGAATGATCCAGTACATGATGAAGCCGACGATCAGGCCGGCAACCGTGATCACGGCGACCGGGTAGATCATGGCCCCCTGCACTTTTTTCTTCAGACTCTGGGCACGTTCTTTGAACTCGGCCAGACGCTGCAGAATGATTTCGAGAGCACCACCGGCCTCCCCCGCTTTCACCATGTTGACGTAGAGGTTATCAAAACATTTGGGCTGCTTGGCCATGGCTTCGGAGAGCGTATTCCCCGATTCAATATCCTCGATTACGCCATCCAGAGAGGCTTTGAGCGGCCCGGGCTTGGCTTGCGCTTCCAGAATTCGCAGGCTTCTGAGGATCGGCAGACCAGCGTCCTGCAGTGTGGACAGCTGACGGGTAAAAGTACAGAGTTGCTTGGGCCGCACACCCCCGATGGAGAAGCCCCCTTTTTTGGCACTGGCCTTTTTTGCACCGCCGCTGGTTTTGCCGCCGGCTCCTTTTTTCTGTTTCTTACCGCGACCTTTTTCGGCAATCTTGGTAACGAAAAAGCCCTTCTCTTTAATGAGAGTCTGCGCATCAGCTTCAGAAGGGGCCTCGATCGTGTCTTTCACTTCGAGTCCAGTATTATCCATGGCCTCATATTGATAAACCGGCATGGCGTTACTCCGTCAAAAGTCGTCTTAAAAATGGTTTGTATTGTAAATGAGCCTGGTGGCCCTCGATTAAGCGATATCTTCCACGACGGTTTCGCGAACGACTTCGTCGATCGTGGTGACGCCGTCAAAAATCAGTTTCAGTCCCGCTTCACGCAGGGTAGTCATTCCCTGGCTGCGGGCCATCTCGCGAATATCATCCACCGAAGCATCTTCGGTAATCAGGTCGCGAATTTCGTCAGTGACGTCCATGAGTTCATACAGGCCCGTACGGCCTTTATAGCCCGAGTTATTACAGGTGGAACAGCCTTTTCCATAATAGAAACTGTACTGGCGGGCCTGTTCAATCGGGAGCTGAAGTTCCATCAACAGCTCATCGCTGGGTTCAAATTCGGTCCTGCATTCCTTACAGATTGTCCGCACCAGTCGTTGCGCCTGAATGGCTTCCACGGTCGCGGTGATGAGGAACTTGGGAATATCCATATCGCGCAGACGGGTGATTGCCGAGGGCGCGTCGTTGGTATGCAGCGTGCTGAATACCAGGTGGCCTGTCAGGGCTGACTGCACGGCGATTTCCGCGGTTTCGAAATCGCGAATTTCGCCGATGAGAATCTGGTCGGGATCGTGACGCAAAATCGCACGCAGAACAGTAGCAAAGGTGACTTGAATATCGGGATTGACGGGCACCTGAATCAGACCATCGATGTCGTACTCGATGGGGTCTTCGGTCGTAATAATTTTTTCTTCGATGACGTTCAGTTCGTTCAGGGCAGAATACAGCGTCGTGGTCTTGCCACTTCCCGTGGGTCCCGTCACCAGTACAATGCCGTTAGGGCGGTGAATCATTTCCCGGAAGCGTGACAGGGTCGTGGGATCCATGCCGATCTTGTTGAGGTCCAGCTGCACCACGGTCCGGTCCAGCACCCGCATAACCACGGCTTCACCAAACAGGGTCGGCAACACACTGACTCGCAGGTCGACGGGGTTGCCGCCAACATTCAATTCGATTCGACCGTCCTGCGGCAGACGACGTTCTGCGATATCCAGGTCGGCCATAATTTTTACACGCGAGACGATGGCATTGGCCAGGTGGCGTGGTGGTGGCACCATTTCATAGAGCACGCCATCGGCACGTACGCGGATCTTGAATTCGTCTTCGAAGGGTTCGAGGTGGATGTCACTGGCCTGGTCTTTGATCGCCAGCAGCATCACCATGTTTAACAGTTTTCGAATGGGGGCGGCATCGGCGACTTCTTCGGCAGAAGAGAGGTCATAGACATTTTTGCTCTTGTCTTGCCCGAGTTCGTCTTCCATGGCACCGATGACATCTTCAATGCTGTCCTGGCGCTCGGCGTAGTGGCGGGCAATCGCTCCTTCCACATCTTTCAGATTGGAAACCGCCCCCCGGACATCGTATCCCAGGAAGTTCCGCAGGTCATCGAGCGCGGACACGTTCTGAGGATCCGCCATCGCGACGGTGAGCACACCATCCTTCAAAGAAATCGGCATGATCTTGTAGATGGAGGCCATTGTTTCCGGCACGAGTTCGAGCACCTTGGAAGGGATATTGGTCTCTTCCAGTTCGACGACGGGCATCCCCCACTGTTCCGCGAGCGCCTGCGTAACCTGTTCGTCGGTGACCAGGCCCATCCGGATGCCGACCTGACCGATGACTTCACCCGGGCTCTGCTTCTGCTCTTCCAGGATATCCCATAACTGATCTTCTGAGATATATCCCAGATCGACCATAATTTGACCAAGGCGTCTCGCTGCCATGTATGTCTACCTTTTCAGTTTGTTTTACTTTCCGGAATGACTGACCTGCTTTGGCGCTTCCCTGCCCCCTGAGTCTCAATCCTCAAAATCGTCGTCCTCTTCGCCATCTTCATCGTCTTCGAGTAATCCCTTCTTCGCCATGGCGATTTTGGCCTTGAGTTCACCGGGATTATTCGAACGCATGACGACATCTCTTTCCTCACAGAGCCCATCTCGCCAGAGGTTAAACAGCGCGTCGTCCAGCAACTGCATCCCGTACTTGCGTCCGGTCTGAATACTGGAATTGATACGATATGTTTTTGCTTCACGAATCAGGTTGGCAATCGCAGGTGTAACCACGAGCATCTCGTAGGCAGCAACCAGCCCCTTCGGTTTTTTGGGCATGAGTGCCTGACTGAGGATCCCGATAATGGATGAAGAGAGCTGAGTACGAATCTGGTCCTGCTGACTGGTGGGAAATACGTCAATGATACGGTCGACGGTCCCCTGGGCACCGGTTGTATGCAGTGTCCCAAACACGATGTGCCCTGTTTCCGCAGCAGTAATTGCAGCGGAAATCGTTTCGAGGTCACGCATTTCCCCCACCAGAATCACATCGGGGTCCTGTCGCAGCGCACGCCGCAAGGCTTCGGGAAAGGAAGGCACATCGACGCCGATTTCCCGCTGATTGATCGTAGATTTATTATGCTTATGATAATATTCAATGGGGTCTTCCATCGTGATAATATGATGGTCCATCGTATTATTCATATGGTTGATCATACTGGCCAGACTCGTCGTCTTACCACTACCTGTGGGTCCCGTTACCAGAAACAGACCACGCGGGCGTTCCAGCAGATCGGTGATGACAGAAGGCAGTCCGAGTTGTTCAAATGTGAGAAACTCGTTCGGAATACGACGCAGCACCATACCGATCTGGCCGCGCTGTTTGAACACGGAAACGCGAAAACGGGCTTTTTCACCAAAGGCAAAACCAAAGTCGGTCCCCCCGACTTCCTGCAGTTCCTGCTGGTTCCGTTCGGGTGTGATACTCTTCATCAGGGCGACGGTATCATCGGGTTCCAGGCTCTTGGTTTCCAGTCGTACCATATGCCCGCCCATGCGCACAACGGGGGGTTGCCCTGTCGTGATATGCAGGTCGCTCACTTTTTCTTTAACGACCGTTTCCAGCAGTTTGTCAATCTGAACTGTTGCCATCCAAAGTACTTTCTGAAAATTCTTTGATTGAAAAGTGAGCGATCACCGAAAGTTCGCGGGAACGACGATAACGCCAGAAGTAGAGATCATTCTTTGAGTTGAGTTATTCATTTCCCAGAACGAATTCGCTCCTGGATTTTTCCCTGATCAATCGGGTCCAATGAGAATTTAGTGATACGTAAATCAGCAAATTAAATGAAATAAAAGATAAGACGTTCTAGAAATGGTTTACTGAAATCAGGTCGCTTAATTGGCGTTCCTGACATAATTATCCGGTATTCTGCTGCAAAACTCAACAAATGCACGGAAATAGATCAAACTCTTCACATGAAAGCAGGGTGGTTTTTCCGGTTACTTTCACCTGACGAATCTGATCAATTGTATTTTTTCGTTGTTCTTTTAAGACCCTTCCAGACCTTTGGCCAGCTTCATTGCCTCCGAAAGTGTTGTGATCCCCAACAGGGCTTTCTCGGCGGCGTCCTCAGCCAGTGATTTCATGCCGTGCAGGCGAGCCTGTCTTCTGATGTTCTGGGCCGCCTCACTGCGGAAAGTCATCTCACGTATAGCGGAATTCATCATCATCAGCTCAAACACCGCTTTACGCCCCTTATAACCGGTATGTGAACACGTGTTACAACCCTTACCTCGATGATGAATGGCGTTTGCCAGCTGAGTTTCGGTAAATCCGAGGTATTCCAGTTCGCCTGGATCGGGGACATAAGTCTCCACACACTTACCGCAAACAACACGAAC
The DNA here is from genome assembly GCA_002706765.1 of Gimesia sp. GTDB lineage: Bacteria > Planctomycetota > Planctomycetia > Planctomycetales > Planctomycetaceae > Gimesia. Next base: position 61,106 of record PAJV01000052.1, on the reverse strand, counting down.
CAGGCGTTGCGCCATGACTGCCATTACACTGGAAGCGACGAGGAACGGCTGTACCCCCATATCGATTAAGCGTGTAATAGAACCGGGCGCATCGTTCGTATGCAGCGTACTGAATACCAAGTGTCCTGTCAAAGATGCCTGAATTGCCATCTCAGCTGTTTCTTTATCTCGAATTTCGCCAACGAGGATCACATTCGGAGCCTGTCGCAACATCGCTCGAATGATACGGGAAAAATCGAGGCCGATATTATGTTTCACTTCCACCTGGTTAATACCGGGCAGATAGTATTCGACAGGGTCTTCGGCGGTAATGATCTTACGGTCGGGTCGGTTCAACTCACCGAGGGCACTGTACAAAGTTGTTGTCTTTCCGGAACCTGTGGGTCCGGTCACCAGGAAGATGCCGTTTGGCCGACGAATGATTGTCTGAAACCGCCGATAATTTTCTTCCGAAAAACCGAGGCTACGAATCCCGACCTTGATGTTATCGCGATCCAGAATACGCATGACCACTGCCTGTCCGTGGTTGGTCGGTAGAATACTGACACGCAGGTCATAGTCCTTTCCGGCAATCGTTGTTTTAATTCGACCATCCTGCGGACGCCGTTTTTCAGCGATGTCCATCTGCCCCATAATCTTGAAACGCGAGACCAGCGCCATCAGCAGGCGGCGGGGAGGGCTGTCGCGTTCAATCAGTACACCATCGATGCGGTACCGGATGCGAATCCGGTCTTCAAAGGGTTCGACATGAATATCACTGGCCCGCATATTAACGGCTTCACTGATGATCATGTTCGCCAGTCGGATCACCGGGGCACTGTCATCTTCATCAGCGACATTGCTGGAGGAGGCCAGTTCCGTGGCAGTAATGTCGATGGCGGTTTCCGTAAACTCCTTCAACATCGTATCAACCGACTCGGTTTCGCTCTGGCCATAATGCCTGTTGATGGCAGCCTGAATCGATTCGATGGGAGCCATGACCACGTCAATGTCACGGTTAATAATAAACCGCAGCTTATCGAGCACTTCGTATTTCATCGGGTCATGCAGGGCGATCTGCAGTGAATCCCCATCCATACCTACGGGAATCACCGTATTTTCCCGGGCCATGGATTCCGGGACGAGTTCAATTACCGACTGAGGAATTTCGAGCCCTTCCAGCTCGATGAACTCGTACCCATACATGGATGCCTGTGCCTGGGCAATGACTTCCGCACCGACATATCCCAGCTTGACGAGTGCTTCTCCGGGGGAAATTCCCATGGAGCCGGCCATACTCGAGGCTTCATCCAGCTGAGCGGGACCAAGAAACCCATCATCGACTAACTGTTGCATCCAATCATCGGCCATTCAATTTCTCCACGGGAAAGTATCACTGTTCGACGGCGAGGAATCTGTTTTTCCCATAACATACAGTGGGAATCAAGACTCTCGTCAAATCTGGTTTATTAAAATTATATGAACTCCCGGTGGAAATCCACCATTCAGCTGATCCAAAGTCTGCTGAACCTGTTCGTCATACCCACATCAACGGAGTTGACTGACTGCTGATTTTCCAATGTGTCATTGGGGAAATAAGACGTTAGATATGTCGAGCGAGAATTGTTCAATGTGCCTGGAGCTGAAAGAGGAATGGCCCGTAACACGTTTTAAATTGTGTTGACGGGAATATTCTATAATCAACCAGAACAGGCTATTTTAATTTTGAGGCAGACGACATAGGGTGTCAAGGATGTAAATCACGATACTGATAATACTTGAGAGAGTTTTCATTTTCTCTTTGTACAGCAGGCACCCGGCAGACCCTGAATTCTCAGCCTGCAAAAGATTGTGCCAGCTCCTGCATGGCAGCTACCGCTGTTTCAATTTGCTGCACTGTTGTAAAAGGCCCGGGACTGAAACGGAGCGTTCCTCCGGCTTCTTTTGATCCAATACAGGCATGAATGCGAGGCGCGCAGTGTAAACCGGCCCGGATCTGAATTCCGAAATTCTCATCCAGTATGGACGCCAGCACCTGCGGTTCGGCAAATTGACTCACCAGGCTCACGACTCCCACCCGATCTTCGGCCGCCCCGGGTCCGGGTAACAGAAATCCGGGAAGCTGCTGCAGCCCTTCCAGCAACTGGGCTGTTAACTGCTGTTCATGCTGACGGAACTGAGCAACTCCCTGCTCCAGCACATACTCAAGGGCAGCACGCAAACCGATGAGGCCGGGAGCATTGTGATTCCCGGATTCGAATTTCTCAGGCATGGAGACCGGTTGAGTTTCTTCTTCGCTGCGGGTACCGGTTCCCCCCTGTCGCAAGCTCTGCACCTGATCGACCAGGTCAGAGCGAATATAAACCAGTCCCGTTCCCAACGGGCCCAACAAGCCTTTGTGTCCCGGACAGGCCAGAAAATCGATCGGCGTCTCCGCTACATTCAAAGGTAGATGTCCCGCGGACTGCGCGGCATCTACCAGAAATAAGGCTCCTGCGTTTCGCGCAATGTCGCCCACATCGTTCACGGGTTGAATGGTACCCGTCACATTGGACGCATGATTCAGAATGATCAACCGCGTGTTTTTTCGAATCGCATTTTGAAACGCCTGCGGTTCGACCAGGCCGCTCTGATCAGCGGGAACAATTGTGGTCTCCAGTCCCCAGCGGTCTTTCAATGTCTGAAGCGTTCGAAGTACCGAATTGTGCTCCACATCCGATGTGATGACATGATCCCCAGGCTTTAAGACGCCGTGAATAATTGTATTCAGGCTGTCTGTCCCGTTGAATGTGAAAGCGATCTCTTCCGGGCGTGCAGCCCCCAGCAGTTTTGCAGCCAGCTTTCGACATTGATCGATGGAGGACTGCAGTTCGATCGATTTCCGGTAAGCTCCGCGACCAACGGGGACACCACTGTTTCGGTGATAAGCGTCCATTGCAGTGTAGACAGAATCTGGCTTGGGGAAGCTGGTAGCTGCGTTATCCAGGTAAATCAACGGCTGTTCGCTCATGGTTCAGATTCAATCCACTTTCAGAATTCAGCCACCGATGGAATACATCGGGCGATCCGGCTGAATGAATCGTGCTGTGTTGATTTCATGCCCTTCTTTTTTCGCGGTAATACTGCCGCGTATCGCTGCGATGATTTCCTCATCAGGCGCATTCGCTTTAAACATGGCCCTGATATCCGTTTCCTCCAGGCTGAACAGGCAGTTGCGCAGCTTGCCATCGGCGGTGATGCGAAATCGATTACAGCTCATGCAGAACGGGGCACTGATGGAGGAGATGAATCCAATCCGTCCGACGCCATCCTCGAAGACAAAATTGGAAGCGGGTGCACTCTTGTCAGACTGTTCCTGTGGTACCAGAGGCATAATCCCCTGTGAGAGGATTTCCTGAATTTCATGGGCAAACAGAACTTTGTCACGTTCCCATTGATTATCCGCATCCAGCGGCATGAACTCGATGAAGCGAATTTCAGCACCGGTTTCCCGCGCCAGTTTTCCGAAGGGAACGATTTCTTCTTCCGTCAGGTTGCGGATGGAAACGGCATTGATTTTCACAGGATCAAAGCCAGCGTCGTGAGCAGACTGGATCCCCGCCCGTACTTTATCGTAATCGTCACGGCGGGTGATCTGTTTGAACTTGGCCGCATTCAGAGCGTCCAGGCTGATGTTGATCCGTCTCAAGCCGGCATCATAGAGCTGTTGTGCATATTGCGGCAGCAGAATCCCATTGGTGGTGATGCCGATGTCTTTAATTCCCGGAATGTCGGCAATCATTTTCACCAGTTCGGGGATATTTTTTCGAACCAGGGGCTCTCCGCCAGTCAGACGGATTTTGTCGACTCCCAGTGGGACCACCAGGCGAATGAAGCGCACGATCTCCTCGAACGACATAATCTTACTGCGATGTACGAACTGCACATCTTCGGAAGGCATGCAATAAAAGCAGCGGATATTGCAGCGATCTGTCACGCTGATGCGCAGATTGTTATGCACACGTCCAAACGTATCAATCAGTTGATTCAGATTTTCCATTAATGCCTCTTACAATCAGGACGGGGAACACGATCTGCTGACTCCCGCCAGTTCTCTACTCTTATTATAGGCAGTTCTAAACCCGAAACTGCTTTATTCTGTTTTGATTCCCGGATGTTCCCATTCGGTGGTGCCGTCAGACCAGTTTTCCTTTTTCCAGATGGGCACAATTTCCTTGAGCCGATCAATCAGAAAACGCCCGGCTTCGAATGCTTCCTTGCGATGAGCAGAACTGACGGCGATGGCTACGCTGATTTCACCCAGTGTCAGATGCCCCACGCGATGTTCGATGGCAATCCCGTGCACGTCCCACTGGTCGCGGGTCTCGTCAATCAGCTGCTGCAGCATCTGGTCAGCCATCTCCGGATAGGCCTCGTAGTCTAATGCCACGGTCTGTTTACCCGCAGTCATTTCACGTACGGTCCCCATAAACAGCACCACGGCACCGCATTCGTGCGAACGCACCTGCTCGGTGAGGACGGCGTAGTCAATGGGTTGATCTGTAATGGAAATAGAGTCTGTTTTCATAATCGGTAACCAACATACCAGGTGATCAGGTTCAATTTCAGCCGCCACTGACGGGAGGAAAGCAGGCCACTTCCTGAGCTTCCGTCAGTAACTGCTCTTCCCCGGCGTAGGCGTTGTCCACGGCGATTAGAAGCTGTCCACTCAACGGCTGCAACGAGGGATACTGCTCAGCAATGGCCTGCCTCAGACGGGCTACGGTTGTTCCTGCTCCCACTTGAACCGAGATCAAATCACTGTCTGCCAACTCGCGGGCCCGGGCAAATAACCTGACCTGAATCTGTTGGGCTGTCATGACACTACCAGTTTTTTCTTTTGCGGCTGCAAAGCCCGTCCCAGCTCAGGCATCAGTCCATAAGAGAGTGCCAGCAGTTTGAGAGGGTGGATGGTGGGAATCCGGCTTTCCTGTTCCATCTGCATTTTGCAACTGCTGCATTCAGTTACACCCGCTTGAACGTTTGTTATTTTCATATGATCGATCAGCTCCCGACCGATCTGCCTGGAAGTTTCAAAGGTATCACGGGCCAGACCGTAGGTCCCCGCCATGCCCGAACAGCCTTTTTCAATTGTATTCACCCTCAGCTCAGGAATCAAAGCGAGAAGCGCATTTAAAGCCGAACGTGATGATAAAGCCTTGATATGACAAGGGGTATGGTAATCCAACTCCAGATCCAGACGCCCGAAATCGGTTTTTAAACGCTGCGATTCGTGCAATTGCCAGAGAAATGCCCCCGCTTCGCTGACCTGTTCAGAAATCACCCGACTGTCTTCGCCAGGCACCAGCATGGGATACTCCTGTTTCAGACAGACTGCTGCTGCAGGTTCCGTGCAGATGATCTGATGCCCCTCTTTGGCAAATTCCGCGAGGATTTTAATGTTCTCCTCCGCTAAGCCACGCGCGGCAATCAAATCGCCGGCGGAAACCATCGCCATTCCCGATGCCAGCTGCTGCGGCGGGACATATACGGGAATCTGATTGTGCTGCAATACCGCCAGCATCGCGTGGGCCAGTTCTGGATCGTGGTAGTTGGCATAATAGTCAACGAAAAAGATGACCAGATTCGGATCACTGCCTGGTCGTGGTCGTTTCAGATATTTCTTGGGGACCGATCTCAAAAACGAACGTCGCGAAAAGAAGGGGAGCTTGCGATCGCGGTGAATGCCCATCATTTTTTCCATGAGCCACCGCGCAGAAGAATTATTGATCGCCCAGTTCGCCGCCATCGAAAGTGTACTGCCCAATGCGCCAAACGAATGGGCGCGCGACAGGATCCAGTCGGTATGATCCAGGCCGTTCGCAGAGACATACGCGGCCTTGGCTTCGATGGCCATCTGGGGAATATTAACGGTTGAGGGACAATCCAGTTGACATTGCTTGCAGTTGAAGCAGGTGTCTGCCAGATGTTTGGTTTCTGCTGAGGAAAGTTCGTTGGGATGCAAAGCCCCCGAGAGCAGACTACGGAAGAGATTTGCCTTGGCGCGGGGGGAGGCCTCTTCATCCGGGGCAATCCGAAAAACGGGGCACATCCTTGAACCAGCATCCTGACGTCGACAGGAACCACAGCCGTTACAACGGGCGGCTTCGTCCTGTAGTTCCTGCGGTGACCAGGCGAGCTGCAGGTCGACCAGTTCGGGAAACTTCTCCGGCACCGGCCTTAAATTGCGAATGGTTATATGCTGATCATCGTTGATGATCTTACCGGGGTTCAGCAGGTTATGAGGATCAAAAATATCTTTGACCTGACGAAAGACCCGGTATAAATCCCCGTATTGAGAACGAATGAACGCCGTCCGCGCCAGTCCGTCTCCGTGTTCGCCGCTGATCGTGCCATTCAGGGCAAACACCGTCTGGTAAAGTTCGCGGGCGATGGTCTCCAGGATGGGTGCATTTCGTTCCGTCAGCGCCGGCAAAAAGGGGCGCAGGTGGATTTGTCCCGAGGCGGCATGAGCATAGAGTGTCGCCGTGACCTGATGTTTCTGAAAAACTTTTTGTGCCTTTTGAGAGAACTCATACAGGCATTCGGGAGGAACCGCAATGTCTTCCACAAACGGCTGAGGCCGCGATTCTCCCGGCAGACGACTGAGCGATGGAACGACTTTCTGTGGCAGCGACCAGAGAAAATCCACTTCGTCCGGCTGATTGGATTCCATGGCGACAACGACGCGCGAATTGATATTCTTCACAGCAAGTGTCACATTATGCAGCCGCTGTTGTACCTGGGCATCACTGAAGCCGACCTGCTCAACCAGCAGTGCCGCTTCGGCTGCCGGAGAAATCAGCGATGCAAACCGCGGGTCTGCATCGCGGGCCAGTGACAGCAGGCGCCGATCCAGCAAGTCACAGGCGGAGGGTTGCTCGGGAATAATTGTCTGGACTGCTTTGATGGCAGAAGCCAGATCTCCGAACAGCAGGAGCGCCACGCCCCGATGCGCAGGTAACGGCGAGACATGCACCAGCGCGGAAGAGAACAGACCCAGTGTACCTTCCGAGCCGACCAGCATTCGCGCCAGATTCAGATGACTTCGGCTTTTAATCCCTTTCAGAAAATAGCCACTGCAGTTGGGAATGTTGGACCGCTGTTTTTCCTGGATCAATGCGGCATGATCAGTCAGCAGCTTGGAGAGTTTGCTCAAAATCGTGCGTTTGGCATGTTCGCCCCGCGCTTCGGGAGTCGGCTCATTCAGGAGTGAAGTTCCGGATCCTGTGGCAAAGGGCTGATTCAGAATCGACAGGCTTTCGTTTCCCGCTTCGAAACAGGTTCCATCAGCGAGAATCACTTCCAGTCGATTGACATAGTCCCGGGTTGAGCCGACCCGAATCGCCCGGGAGCCGGCAGCATCAATCGCCAGCATACTGCCCAGCGTCGTGACTTCGGTGTTCGAGGGATCTGGCGGAAAATACAGGCCTTGCGTTTTCAGATAGCGATTGAGTTGGGCATGTACCACACCAGGTTGAATGTGGACCAGATTATCGTTGATCAATTCAAACGCGTTCATGTAGCGGGCGCAGTCAATCACGATCCCACTGCCAATGGCATCACCAACCAGCCCCGTGCCTGCCCCGCGGGGAATCATGGGGACATTCATCTCCGAGGCATAGCGGGCGATCGTAATCAGATCATTACGGTCGCGGGGTGAGGCAATACACAGCGGCGGAACCTGGTACAGGCTGGCATCGCTGGCATAAATTGACAACGCAACGGGATCGCATCGCACATCACCTGCAATCAGACTGGAAAGATCTTCTGCGATTCGTTGCTGTTGACGGTCCAAAGTTACAGGCTCTCAGGTTGAAATTTTCGCACGCACATCAAAAGATTTTGAGGCAGATTCCATTGTATGCGATTGAAGTACCCGGTTTGAATACTCAATCGACCGAAACAGGCTTCATGCCGTTGATTCCCCCGCTGCTCTGAAAGAATCCTTATAATGCACGCAGGCCGCAGCCTTTATTCATTCTGCCTCGTCGACACTGCTTCCCCAGAAAGACAGATTCCAGGCAGTTCAACGTGTCTCTGCAGAATGCTTGTTGAAACCGGATGTATCGCGTGACTGTTTTGACAGCCATTCACAGGCAGGTTGTGGCAAGCCTTCATGGCCTCCCTGGAAAATCGTTACACGTGCATTGCCCGATTTTCGCCTGAGATGAATCTCGCGTCCATAAGTTTCATCGGTCACCTGATCGGAAGGCTGGGGGTTTTTCAGTGTTCCCTGCTCCCATAACTGCTGAATTTCTGCTTCGGAAACGGGAGTAGTCCTATTCTTCTCCGCCAGCACGTTGAAGGCATTGATTGTATGGGCGAAGGGAACCGAACCGGTTTGACCATCCGTCACACCAGCATTAAGGTCCAGAGGTAATTGAGTGGCATTCCCGACCCAGAACAATGGAGAACGATCACGGTATTGCTCATCAATTTCCTCTGAGGTGCCTGGTTTGTCCGTCAACGATTTTAAAATCATGCGGGCATAATTCTGAGGTACGCCCTCTTTCAGATGAAAGCGGTACCATTCCGCCAGATCGCTGATACCCACCCAGGCGGAAGCCGCCGAGAAACGATCGGGATGATGACCGGCCATCAGCATCGTCATATGCCCGCCTCCCGAAGAGCCTGCCAGGTAAATACGCGACTGATCCACGTTGTAATGCTGAATGACATAATCAATGGCGTCCAGAATATCCTGGCGTGCCAGTCGGGATCCACAGGCTTCAGGCTGCTGGTTGACACCTCGAAAATCGGGATGCAGATAAATCCAGCCGCGCCGTTCGGCTTCTTCCAGCCATTTCGCATTGTTCTGTTTATAATTACCGCTCCAGGAATGCAGAAAGACAAACAGGGGAGTCGGTTCCGTCTGAGCAGAAGCGGGAGCCCAGAGCATGGATGGCTGCAGACTGTGATCCAGGCTGCTTTTCACTTTAATGAGTTCCGGCTTTGCCGGTTTCTGATTTGTCTCAGAAACCTTTTCTGCTGCTGACAGACTCTGTGGATTCAAGGCGCACATACCTGATACACACAAATAGAATAATACAAATTTTGACATCGATGGGGATTCCTCAGTTCTTTGGCACGACACTTGATTTATTTCTCTTCCTGCGGTTCTGATTTCTGATTGGCGTATTCGATTTTGCCCCAGAGATTTCCGCCGACCTGACCGTGTTGCCAGGTACCAGCATAACGGCCTTCGTAGAACATCACGCGAGAAGTGAAGGTCCCCAGGCCGGGGATGGTCAAGTTGGTCAGGGAAATCACGGGAGTATCCCCCGCCCAGAAGACATTCAGAGGCATCGGTACATTGACATCATTCTCGCCATATTTGATGCGGGCGGTAATCAGCCACTGATCCCCCTGCAGTTTTTTGGCAGAAGCGATCTCATAGCGTTCTTCGCGAGGCGGTTTGCCGTTCTGCTTGCCATCAACACTGAAGTGCCCGACGAGAGTAGCACCACTCATCTGTTCTGCAAACTTCTGTTCAAGTTGCGCCTGGTCCGGCGCGCCAGCGCCCTTCTCTTCAGCCTGTTCCGCCGCAGAGACGACCATCGATGTCAGCAGCAGGATACAAACTGTCATAAAACTATTCTTGAGAAAACTCATGATTTCAGCCTCTCATTTTCATTGTGAATTTTCAGAACGAATTGAATTCGCTACGATACCGTAATCCTACACGATAACCGCTCACAGGTGAATCAACCGGTCGAACATATGACAGAATCAGAGCATCAATCACAGCCTGCTGAATCAACAGAAGCGGGAACCCCCTTGCCGGGAACTCCCCCTGATCATAGCATCTTAACCCCTGCATTTGAAAAGCTTTGCGATGTAATTGCCCGTCTGCGTTCACCGGACGGCTGTCCCTGGGATCGGGATCAGACTCTGGCAACGATCAAACCTTACACCCTCGAAGAGACCTACGAACTGCTGGAAGCCATCGATTCCGGCAATGATGAACATATTATTGAAGAACTGGGGGATCTGTTACTGCAGATCGTGCTTGATGCCCAGATCGCCGCCGATGAAGGTCGATTTGATCTGACGCATGTCGTCGATCGCCTGACGCTGAAAATGATCGAACGGCATCCGCATGTATTCGGCGATGTTGCCGCAGAAACTCCCGAGGAGGTACGCCGCAACTGGGATCAGATCAAGGAGCAGGAAAAGCAGCGACGGTCGATTTTTGATGGCCTGCCTGCAGCATTGCCGGCTTTGGCGCGGGCCTCACGGATCGCAGAAAAAGCAGCGAAGGTGGGATACGATTTTCCGCATCGCGACATGCTGTTTGATAAACTGCGGGAAGAGATACAGGAACTGGCCGATGAAATCTATCCCGGAGGGCAGATTCCCCATACACCGGCCAGTGTTGAGGCGGACATCGTCGCTGACAGGGAACTTGCGGACCCGGAACTGCGCGAGCGGGTGGAAGGAGAACTGGGAGACATCCTGTTTGTGGTCGCCAATATTGCCCGCCGCTGGAAAATCAATCCCGAAGAAGCGCTCCGAAAAAGCAACAGTAAGTTTCAACAGCGCGTGCAGAAAATTGAACAGGAACTGGAACGAACCGGTAGTTCCATTCAGAAAGCTTCGCTGCAGGAAATGGAACAGATCTACCAGGCAGTCAAGCAACAGGAAAAACAGAACTCCTGAAGCATTGACCTGTCAGCAGCAATTCTGTTTCAAAATGGCAGGTCGACGCCCAGACCCTCTTCGAGCGCCAGTTCATAAACCTTGACGCCCATGGCAATATCTTCCACCGCCAGACCGACCGATTTAAACAGCGTGACCTGGTCATCTGTGGCGCGACCGGTTTCACGCTCGGCAACAATTTCACACAGGTTATGCATCAGCCGCCAGTCGGTAATCCCTTCATCCACGGGCGGCATGAAGTCGCCCGCTTCAATCTTACACTGCTCAATGTCATCGCAGACAATCACATCAGCCCGCTTAATGGTCGTGCGATCAATTTCGCGCCGCGAACGATGATTGGAACCAATCACATTCAGGTGAGTGCCTTCATCCAGGACGCGTCCGTCAAACAGCGGTGTTTTACTGCTGGTGGCACAGATCACGATATCTTTTTCTGCGGCAGTTTCATCGGGAGAATGCGAGGCGGTGACTTCGACATCGCACAGTTCGGTCATTTCTTCTGCGAACCGACTGCAATGCTCATAGTTGCGTGAGTAAACCGAAACGAATTCGATTTTGCGCGTCAGACAGACCGCCTGCAGTTGTGTGCGCGCCTGCAGCCCGGTGCCAAACAGACCCACGACTTTGGAATCGGGTCGCGCCATGTATTCGGTTGCCACTCCACTGGCAGCGCCGGTGCGCAGCTGGCCCAGAAAATCCCCTTCGATCAACGCCCGCATTTCGCCAGTCTCCTGATCGTAAATGGCAACGTGAAACTGGGCAGCCTCTTTGGTGGTTGTGTAGGCTTTCCAGCCGACATAGCCCAGATATTCACTGGCGGCAGACATCGTGTGCAGCATGATGCCGGGTGCCTTGACTCGCTGCCGGGGTTCATTCTTCGCGCGACCGGCGGCCAGTTCTTTAAAAACCTTATGTGTGATGAGGATGGATTTTTCCATATCCATCAGGGAGCGAACATCGTCTTCGGTGATATACAGTGCCGCCATGTACGGTTACCTTTGCAAGTTTAGCCTGTGTCCAGTTTAACAAAACGTCTCCAGGTCCATCTGAACCGAGTATACTCGATAAACAGACACGATGGTGACAGGTGATGCGCTCTGGAAATCACTGTCGCGCATACCCGATGTCTCCTAAAGTCGACACCACCATCCTCTTACACGCTAACGTGAAATCTTTTGATATACAATACCAGTATCAACCTGATAGTAGCCAACCGCTTCTGCAACATTCGAGGCAACCGTATTATTCTCGTCCACATGCAGTTCGAGTTTAGTGATCAGTTCATCCTGCAGGCGGCGGGCGATTTCCAGCAGTAACGACTGGCCATACCCTTTACCGCGGTCCTCTTCCTTCACGAAGACATCGGTCAGTCCGATCACCCGTTCTTCCCACTTGGGAATGTAGAGATCCAGTCCGACGATGGTGGCAGAAGCGACCGCCGGTTCACCGGTTTTGGAAGCGAGCTCAAAGTGCAGTGTTTCGAGTCGCCCCATGCGGGTCAGCCACCACCAGTTGGGCGCCTGGAAATCATCGGAAATGTTCAGCTGCATTTTGCGGCGGATATTCACCAGATGAAACTTGATCGGCGGTTTCTGGCCGAGCAGGTCACGCTGGTAAATACGGGTCGAACTAATCGGTTCATAACCCACGGCTTCAAAAAAAGGAGCCGCCAGTGGATCAGACAGCAGAAAACCAGAAGGTCGAGTCCCCCCATACAGGCCCACCAGATACGGGGAGCGCAGACCAGAGGGACCCGCGATAATATCGGTTGCCCCTTTGGATTTGAGGTACTCCTCTGCCCGTTGTACCAGCTCACGGCCGATGCCCTGACGACGGTAATCAGGGTGTACGATCACCGCACAGATCACACCTTTGGTGAAGTCCAGTGCAGAGCCTGCCTCGTTAGCACCAAAACCGGCCAGCACAAAGCCGACCTGTTCGCCATCCTGTTCCGCAACGATCAGGCCTTCCGGATCGAAGTACGGCTGCGAAAAAATCAGCACTTCAAAGGCATCGTTACTGAGACATTCCGCGGCTCCTCTACCCAGTCCTGCAGTGTGCCATAACTTCAGCAGCTGCGGTGGGTCGGTATTATGAAACGCGCGAAACTCAGTCACAAAGTTCTCTCACAAAATGTGAACGGGACTTAGAATCAGATATTCTGAAACAGGAATAGAAAAGGCCCTCCTGTGAAATCCCAAGAGGGCCTGTTGATTCCTTATTTTACTTTTTTGACAGCTTCGACAATCGCAGCAGCTGTCAGACCGTATTTGTCCAGCAGACCTTGAGGATCACCACTTTCTGCAAAACAGTCACCCACATTGACGTAAGCCATCGGGACCGGACTGGTCTGTGAAACCGCCATGGCGACTGCAGATCCCAGTCCGCCGTGTGCGAGGTGCTCTTCAGCAACCACAATCGCGCCTGTTTCACGAGCCGCTTTCTGAACCGCATCCACGTCCAGAGGTTTGACCGTATGCATATCGATCACACGCACGCTGACGCCTTCTTCTGCCAGTTTGGTCGCCGCATCGATCGCACCGGCGACCATCAGTCCGTTTGCGATAATGGTAACGTCATCACCTTCACGAACCGTATTGGCTTTGCCGATCTCGAAAGTATCCCCTTCCGAATAGATTTCGGACACTTTGGGACGTCCCAGGCGCAGGTAAACAGGACCTTCGTATTCCAGCATTGCCGCAGTGGCTGCTTTTGTGGAAACCGCATCCGCGGTGACCATCACGACCATGCCCGGCAGACTGCAGGCCAGGGAGACATCTTCGATGCCCATCTGGGAAGGACCATCTTCGCCGATGGAAATACCGGCATGAGTTCCCACCAGTTTGACGTTCATGTTCGGGAACGCGATCGACATTCTGATCTGGTCGTAAGCATTACACAGCAGGAAAGCCGCGAAGCTGGCGACAACCGGGATATGTCCCGTAGAAGCCAAACCGCCGGCCACACTGACCATGTTGCTTTCTGCAATCCCGACATTAAAGGCCCGTTCCGGATAGGCGTGGGCAAAGACTTCTGTGCGGGTTGAGTTCCCGACGTCACCGTCTACCGTCACGATTCCCGGATATTTATCACCCAGTTCTTTCAATGCATCACCAAACGCATCGCGGGTGGCTTGTCCGATTTTCAATCCACTCAATTCGCCTAAATACATAATGATCTGTCTCTTTTTTTGTATGTGTTGACTTTAGATGTTATTTGATTCGATCCGCCAGCGATCATTGCGTTCCCGAAAGTGGTTCCGGTCTGCGACACCTGCTGGCAGGGTTCTAAGCAAGAAACGCCAGAGCTTTTTCTGCCAGTTCCGGTGAAAGTGGCTTACCGTGATAGTTCACATCGCCGGTTTCTTCCAGAATGGGCAGAATTCCATACCCTTTTTTGGTCTTTGATATAATGGCTTTGGGTCGATCTGTCACTTTAGCTGCATTTTCCAGAGCTTTGACAACCGCTTCCTGGTCGTTGCCTTCAATCGTCTGTGTATACCAGCCAAAAGCAGAGATTTTTTCTTCAAAGGAACCCAGATCGAGTACATCATGAGTTGAGCCGGTCTGCTGATATCCATTCTGATCGATAATGGCAGTCAGGTTACCCAGCTTGTATTTTTCAGCGGTGGCCAATGCTTCCCAGACCTGACCTTCGCCCATTTCCCCGTCGCCGATCACGACGAAAACATTGGAACCATTTTTGTTCAGGCGTGCGCCAAGGGCCTGGCCGATCCCCAGTGAAAGTCCCTGTCCCAGCGAACCTGTTGAGGCTTCGATGCCGGGCAGACGTTTCATGTTGGGATGACCTTCAAACGGGCTGCCCAGTTTGCGGAGAGTCATGACATCGTCTTCCGAGAAGTAGCCCGCTTCCGCCATGGCTGCGTACAGTACGGGAACCGCGTGGCCTTTACTCAGAATGAAACGATCGCGGCTGTCCCAGCTGGGATTTTCGGGATCGTATTTCATAAAACCACCAAACCAGAGTGCGTTCACGACTTCCACGGCAGACAGGCTGCTGCTGGGATGTCCGCTGCCGGCTTCGGTGGTCATACGGATGATCAGACGACGAAGGACTTTACCTTTTTCCTTCAACTCTTCCAATGATAAGGCATTTGCTTGAGCAGCCACTGTGATTCCTTCAATTCTTCTAGACAGACAAAAAAGTTGCCCCGCTCCCAACCAACTTACTTCCCTCAGTCTGTACTCTGACGAACTGATTGTACATGACTGAAGAAGTGCGGTGCCGAAATCGGGTAACCGTAGATTTGAGCGGCGACAGCATTCACGCGCCACCAGGCGCAACCTAAGCGCGTCGATGTATAAAGCGTATGCTAACGAGCAAAGCTGCCAGCGACAACCATTCCGGCAGGAGAAACCCGTTTGACTAATTGGAAAAAGGGCTTACCTGACCCGATTTGTCGTTAAATTCACAAATCTCTGCCCGAACTTTCATAAGCGACAGACCTGGTCTCTCATTTCTTTAGAAATACACAACTGTTTACACGAATAGTCTTTAAAGCCTGTTAACATTCACTCATAATAGAACAGGTACTCACAGCGGAAGCATTCAAAATCCCAACAGGATTGAGGCTCTCAAGTCATGTCAGAAAAACCGTTTACAGACCAGGAACTGCTGGCCTACCTGGATGAAAGTCTCTCGGTCGCGCTGATGTCAGAAGTCGAAGCCACCCTCCGCAGTTCGGATTCATTACGGGTTCGCCTGGCAACGCTGTCACGCCAGCGAAACGATGGCGTCCATTCGGTAGGAGAAATCTGGAGACGAAATCGCCTGAGTTGCCCTTCGCGGAGCCAGCTGGGAGGCTATCTTCTGGAGACGCTGCCTTCCGACTATCACGAATACATCGAATTCCACTTACATGAAACCGGGTGCCGCTACTGCCAGGCGAATCTGGAAGATCTGAAAGCGGGACTCTCCGCGGCTTCTCAGGATTCCAATCGACGTCGCCAGAAATACTTTCAGTCTTCCGCCGGTTACCTGTCTGCTGATAAAGACGAATAAACACTGAAGCTGTCAGTCAAGCGGCCTCGATTCAAAGTCAGTTTCGTTGACCCAGCCTGCTTTGACTTTTTCTCCCTGCATATAGCGTTCATAAAAGCCACGCGTGCGGGGGTCGGAATACTGATATTTCTCAAAGACCGAACCGTTGCCCAGAACCCGCGGATCTTTCTGTGCTGTCAGTTCGTCCTGCAGCTGTTTCTTCAGAGACTCTTTCTGATCCTGATATGCGGGTAGTGTTGCGAGATTCTGCATACATTCCGGATCTTCACTGATGGCGTACAGTTCTTCTCCCGGTCGTCTGCCAAACGCCCATTGCCAGAATGCTTCCTGTTTCCCGTCGCGACGCAGTTGCAGGATCACTGACTTGGTCGGGCTGCCATCGCAGTTCAGATAACCGGTTTCGGGATTACCGGCAGGCCAGCGTCCCGGTTCGTCATTCTTGAGATACAGCATCCCCTGTTTGACGATTCCTCGAATCGGATATCCCTGATCATGGGGCCTGCCGATATCATGGCGTTCTTTGCCTATCAGAACATGATCGCGCTGCGGATTGACAATCCCTGATTTTTCTGAGTGAAAAATATCCGATAGACTCCGCCCGGTGATCGGCTGCATGCCAGCCTCTTCTGCTGTCAGGCCCGCCACTTCCAGAAACGTGGGAGCAAAGTCAATAAAACTGACATAATCTTCAATCACCCGGTTGCCGGATTGGATCCCCTGTTTCCACATGATGGCCAGCGGCAGATGGTTGGAACGCTCGTACTCCTGTCCTTTGACACGGGGAAAGGGCATCCCGTTATCGGCGGTTACGACCACCAGCGTGTTCTCCAGTTCGCCCCGCTGCTCCAGCAGATTGAGCATCCGCACAAGATGCTGGTCGAAATATTCGATTTCGTAAGCGTAATCGAGCATGTCCGTGCGAACGGTTTCGTTATCAGGCCAGTAAGCGGGAACACGATCAATGTCGGTAACTTTCTTGCCGGCTTTTTTGATACCGGCACCATACTCGTAACCACGATGCGGTTCTAATCCGCCATACCAGAAACACCACGGTTTTTCCGCAGTACTCTGCTTGAGGAACAGTTCAAAGTTCGCCGCGTAATCAATGGGCGAGATTCCACTGGCCGGGGGTTTGGTGCGTTTCTGATTGT
The DNA here is from genome assembly GCA_002706765.1 of Gimesia sp. Classification (GTDB taxonomy): domain Bacteria; phylum Planctomycetota; class Planctomycetia; order Planctomycetales; family Planctomycetaceae; genus Gimesia. The sequence goes on along the minus strand of PAJV01000052.1, from coordinate 44,253 downwards.
ATGCGGGCCCTACCAGATCGCGGCGTTTACCGTTCGCATCGACGGCAACCCCCGGCGCCCAGCCTTTCGCCGTCTTACCCACTGCATAACCGGCGTCTGCCAGGGATTCGACATATGTTTTGAATTCAGTTGGAAAAAATGCCATGTGATTACCGGCTGCTTTGAGCTGCCAGGAATTGCGTCCCGTCAAAATGCAGGCCCGTGACGGCGCGCACTTGGCATTCGGGGTATAAGCGTTGTTGAAGAGCAGTCCTTCCCGCGCTACTCGATCAAAGCCGGGCGTCTTGACCCAGGAACAGCCATAAGCGCCCATATGCGGAAACGAAGCATCGTCGGCGATACAGAACAGAATGTTGGGGCGTTTGTTCGCTGCCACATTTGTTTCTGCGTGGACAAGCCCAGAGGTGAATATGCTGAGAAGAAGGAGGCCCGGTACTGCAGTCAAACAGTTTTTCATTTCAACGTTTCTCCGATTGCGCCATCCAGGGTGGAAGCAGTGCTGCGTGTAAGATCAATCATTTATCTTACGCAACCAGAGAAAAGGTCTCAAGAAAGAAAGGACCGTGCGACTCAGTTACAACTGAATTCGGTAGCACCAACTCCCGCGGCGGGATTCTGCTGCAGTTCGCGGTGTTTGTTTTTGAGGAAACTTAACAGGAGATCACTGCGAAGATCGACATCCGGCTCATTCAGGAGCATCTGACTCAACGCTGGTTCCAGCCGGATCGTACCGGCGAGGGTATCACAGAGAGTGCCCAGCCTGATTTCCCGATGCAATTGATTATAGTACAACGGATTGGAAGCATGATTCATATAGATGCGGGAATAATGCTCCAGCAGTTCCAGCTGACGATGTTCGCGGTGAATGACAGGCTGATCGGCATAATAATCTGCTTTTAAATCGAGCAGCGCTTTCTGATAAGGCAACCCGGATTTCTGCAACACCACCATCTGTGCGCGACACAGGCCCTGCAGCAGAAGCGAACGGCCCCCCGCCTGCAACTGATAGGGAGTCAGCACCGAAGCGACGCAGACCGTACGGATTTCAGACTCCATAGAAAGTTCCGCGCCCGTAGCGGCACACCTCTGTTTGAGATCGACGGCGATGATACCTCGGGCCTCAAGGGCTTCATCGATCAACTGGCAGTCAGCGGGATCGGTGAGGCGAAGCGGGATGACGGCATGCGGCAGCAGCACACAACCTTCCAGTTTCAATACGGGAACCATTCCGGAGATAGTCTTTAGCTGCTGCTCGATCACTGCGGTGTCTGGTACCATAATCTATTTCCCACTCCCTACATTGAAAAACCACTCCGAGTGCCCCATACTGAGTCGGTTCATGAATCTCAGCTGGCTGGTTCAAATCATGTCAGTCAGAGTAGCACTCCATTTTGGGAATTGTCACGCAGAATATGGCTAAAAAAAAATCGCAGGTCTCAGCAGGTTCCGGTTATAGCGACTCACTTGATGACAAAAAGAAACATGCCCGCAAAATCGCACGCGGCCTGGCCCGATTGTTCCCGGAACCCGAATGTGCGCTGATCCACGATTCTCCGTTTCAACTGCTTGTCGCGACAATTCTCTCCGCACAGTGCACCGACGAACGTGTGAACGCGACAACGCCGACCTTGTTCAAGAAATATCCGACCGCAGAAAAACTGGCGACCAGTAAACAGGCTGATGTCGAAAAGATTGTCTACCCGCTCGGCTTCTTCCGCGCCAAAGCGACCAACATCCGCAAGATGGCGCTGGCCGTCACACAGGAACATGCAGGCGAGATCCCCCGCACACTCCAAGAACTGGTCGCATTACCCGGCGTCGGGCGTAAGACAGCCAATGTCGTTCTGGGAACGGCATTCGGAATTCCCAGTGGCGTCGTCGTCGATACACACGTGAAACGCATCTGCAATATTTTCGGACTGACGACCAGCAAGAACCCGGAAATCATCGAACGCGATCTGATGGAGGTCCTGCCCGAAAAAGAGTGGATCGACTTTTCCCATCGCGTCATCCTGCACGGTCGTGCCACGTGTGTCGCCCGCAGACCCCGCTGCACGGAATGCAGTCTGCTGAAAATCTGCCCGCGGATCGGCTTAAAGCCTCTGGCAGAGTGAACGCTTTTCACTGGCACATACTGGTACTTGGCTCTGTTTCCGAAAAGATCCGCCCGAACCGTTGAAAGCCGGTCCGCACCGGTTTATGGTTCCAGTACGCAGAGTCTTTTTCCAACCTTCACCATAATGAGAAGCCAATGATCCTGACCGGGAAAGAAATCAAATCACGCCTGGGCACAGATATTGTCATTGAACCCTATCATGAAAAATATCTGAACCCCAACAGCTATAACCTCTGCCTGCATAACGAGTTGATGGTCTACGAAGAAATCGTGCTCGATATGGCCCGCCCCAACCGCCTGGGCAAATATGTCATTCCCGAAGAAGGCATGGTGCTCTATCCCGGCCAGCTCTACCTGGGACGAACCGTTGAACGGACCGAAACCCACAATCTCGTGCCGCTCCTGGAAGGCCGGTCTTCGATCGGGCGACTGGGAATTTCCGTACACGCGACCGCAGGCGTCGGCGATATCGGATTCTGTGGATACTGGACCCTGGAAATTACGGTCGCACAGCCCGTGCGGGTTTACGCGGGCGTTGCCATCTGCCAGATTATTTACAATGTACCAATTGGGGAAATTGTCGAATACAACAGCGACAAATATCAGAACAACAAAGGCATTCAACCCAGCCTGCTGTTCAAAGAACTGGACCCTGCCGAATCGCGCCAGATGCGACTCTCATTTGGCGAAGAAGCTTCGCAGTAATCCGTTTTCAGTGAAGACAAAAAGCATACATACAAAAAAGGCGTTACAGTGAATTCTGTAACGCCTTTTTTTATTTGAAATCTGAGTCGCTTACACGGTCCAGGTATCTCCGGTGTTAAACAATGCTTCCAGGTCTCCTTCGCCGTTGCGTTCGGTGGCGGCTTCCACCTGGCTGTAGACAGCGTCGTTGTAGGTGGGATGTTCGACACAGCGAAAGACCCCCATCGGTTCGGGCATTTCCGGATATCGCATGCTGGCCAGCAGAAACGCCAGATTCATATCTTCTGACTTTTCATCGTGGAACAGCAGGTCGTCTTCTGTAACCCCTTTGCCCAGTTCGACCACTTCCGGCTGGTCGTGACTGTTGAGGCGAACGCCTTTATCGCGATTTTTACCAAAGATCAGCGGTTTGCCATGTTCGAGATAGATGACATTCTCTTCTTTCTGGTCCTTCTTGGAAGCAAATTCAAACGCGCCCGAATTAAAGACATTACAGTCCTGGTAGACTTCCACAAAGGCAGACCCTTTGTGATGTGCCGCCCGTTCGAGAACGGAGCAGAGGTGTTTGATATCAACGTCAACGGAACGGGCGGCGAATGTCGCGCGGGCACCGATGGCAACCGACAGCGGATTCAAAGGCCGATCCACCGAACCAAAGGGCGTGCTCTTCGTTTTCGTCCCGGTCGGACTGGTGGGAGAGTACTGACCTTTGGTCAAACCGTAAATCTGGTTGTTGAACATGATCACTTTCAGATCCACATTGCGACGCAGTACGTGCATGAAGTGATTTCCGCCGATCGACAGCGAATCGCCGTCACCGGTGATCACCCAGACCTGCAGATCAGGGTTAGCCAGTTTGACGCCCGTGGCAATTGCCGGGGCCCGGCCGTGAATACTGTGCATGCCGTAGGTGTCCATGTAATACGGGAAACGGCTGGAGCAGCCAATTCCGGAAACGAACACAAACTTCTCTTTGGGAATCCCCAGAGTCGGCAGGACTTTTTTCATCTGGGCGAGAATGGAGTAATCACCACAGCGGGGGCACCAGCGGATTTCCTGATCGCTGGCAAAATCTTTTGGCGAGAGGACAGGCAGTGTGACATCAACGCTCATTTTTAACTATCCTTAAACGCAATAACTCGTTTTTTAAACTGGTTTATAATGGTATCAGATCAGACGATGTTCGAAAACAGGTTAGTTCTCTTTGACCATCTCTCTGATTTTCTGTTTAACTTCACTGATCAGGAACGGTTTCCCCTGAACTTTATTCAGGCCCACGGCATCAGCCAGATAGGTGCCCCGAATGATCAGGCGTAGCTGTCCGGTGTTTAATTCCGGAATCAACACTTTCTTGTACTTCTTAATCAGTTCGCCCAGGTTGCGGGGGAACGGATTCAGATAACGCAGGTGGGCGTGGGCCACGGACAGGCCTTCAGCTACGGACTGTTTGACGGCGGTACGAACTGCGCCGTAAGTGCCTCCCCAGCTGATCACCAGCAGGTCACCTGATTCGGGACCCTCGACCGTCTGTTCAGGAATGAAGTCTGCAATCCCCGCAATTTTTTCTGCGCGGAGTGTGGTCATATACTGATGGTTTTCGGGAGAGTAATTCACATTGCCGGTCACATCCGATTTTTCCAGGCCGCCCACACGATGTTCGCAACCAGGTGTGCCGGGAATGACCCAGGGACGGGTCTTCTTTTCGTTCCGCAGATAGGGCATGAATTCCCCATCGGTTTGTGTATTTTCCTGAACGACGGGGATTGGTGTGAGTGACGAGATTTCCGGGATCTTCCAGGGCTCGGCACCGTTGGCAATGTAACCGTCACTGAGCAAGAGCACGGGTGTCATGAATTCCACTGCGATCCGCAGGGCTTCCTGTGCCATCTCGAAGCAGTCTGCCGGTGTCGCAGGTGCGACGAGAGGCATCGGGCAGTCACCATTGCGGCCGAACATGCACATATACAGGTCCGACTGTTCGGTTTTGGTGGGTAGCCCCGTACTGGGTCCGCCGCGTTGAACATCGACCACAACCAGCGGCAATTCCATAATCGCTGCCAGTCCCATGCCTTCGCCTTTGAGAGCGATACCGGGACCACTGCTGGCAGTAATCGCCAGATCGCCGGCGAAAGAGGCACCAATCACACTGGTGATCGCGGCGATTTCGTCTTCTGCCTGGAACGTAACGACGTTGAAATTTTTCAGTTTGGAAAGTTCATGCAGAATGTCACTGGCGGGAGTAATCGGATAACCGCCATAAAACAGCTGTTTTCCGGCCAGCCTGGCAGCGGTGACAAATCCGAAGGCCAATGCTTCGTTACCGGTCACTTTACGGTATTTACCGGCTGGCAGTTCCGCGGGATCAACGCGGTAATGCACGGTAATCGCTTCAGTCGTAATGCCGTAGTTATAGCCGGCGTGTAACGCTTTGAGGTTCGCTTCAACCAGTTCCGGCTTTTTGGCAAACTTGCTTTTGACCCACTCTTCGGTGGGGGTCGCATCGCGCTGATAAAGCCAGTACACCAGGCCCATCGCGAAAAAGTTTTTGCAGCGTTCGGCTTCACGTGGCGAAAGTCCCAGCTCGGCGACGGCATCGCGCGTCAAACTGGTCATCGGCACTTTCTGCAGCTGGTAGGCAGCCAGAGCTTCTTCATCGTCGAGCGGGTTGCTGTCGTAACCGGCTTTGGACAGGTTCGATTTTTCGAACGCATCTTCGTTGACGATCAGTGTTCCGCCCCGCTTGAGATCGGCTACGTTGGTCTTGAGCGCCGCGGGATTCATGGCGATTAAAGTGTCGACTTCATCACCGGGTGTGTAAATGTCTGAGCTGGAGAAACAGATCTGGAAACCACTGACACCGCCCAGCGTACCGGCAGGTGCGCGGATTTCTGCGGGAAAGTCAGGCAGCGTGCTGACATCGTTACCGAAGACAGCGGACACATTCGTGAACTGCGTGCCGGCCAGCTGCATTCCATCGCCACTATCACCACAAAAACGAATTACAACAGCATCCAGTTGTTCGCTGATTTTGCCATTAGCACCAGACACATCAGTGGTTGACATTCTTTTAATTACTCCCCGGTAGTCGCCTGGGTTCAGGCGGTACAGTCTCAGTTGGATGAAAAATTATTTTTAAAGGTCTGTCTTCCCAATGATCGCGACTGCCGCTCGATCAAGAGACGGGTTCGCTGGCCTGGCCCTGTTTTTCGATCACGAAAAACCAGACACTTGCTCACTGAAAAGTTGAAACCGTGGAAAACGCGATGTGCTCTCTCAGACATGGTTCGGGACTGAATTGCTTCAGACCCCGCAGAAGGAGGGAAAGACGCAGGAGTAGGCCACACTTGGTTTTCACAAATTACATGCATCATTTCGTCTGTCGGGCGATTCCTTTCAATCCCTTGCGAGCATTGAAGTTCCGGCTCCAGACATCCGTGCTTTCCATCACGGCCTGCTTACCATCACTCCATTGAACGGCAAACTCAACGTAACAGATTTATTCCTTATAATCGGCATTTTTGCACTATATTCAACACTTGGAAAGGCCTTAAACATCACATTCTTTCCTGATTCTTCAGATTTTCTCTCATGAGATGCTACAGACCCTCGCTCAAATAAAATTATAGGCAGCCTGCTCAGACATCCAACTTAAATTATACAACGACATCCTGTTTTAATTCACAGGCAGATTTCAGTTCAACAACTATTAATTATTTTTCCCTAAGTGTAATGAAAACAGGGAGTAGAAACATACGGGTTTCTACTCCCTGTTGAGACACGGTCCACAACAAACCGTTCAACTCATTTTCGTCATTGTGTAAAAATAATTCATAATATCGTGAGGCAGCTCCTGAACATCAATATTATTGAAGCCTGCCTCTTCCAGCATGGAACACGCCAGTTCTTTGCCCCAGCAGGTTCCCAGCCCCGCGCCCCCCTGGGCCAGAGAGACGGTCATGCAATGCATGGTCGAAATGGTATAAAACATCGGCCCCAGCGGATTGGTGATGTTCTGCTCCACATTGCTGGAGGCGGCAATGTCCTGCATCAGGAAGGTGCCCCCCGGTTTCAGAGCCGCATTCACTTCGCGGAGAACCTGATCCGGCTTGGCCTGATCGTGAATCACATCGAAGGCCGTAATCAGATCAAAGGTGTCAGTCAGATCCATCTGCGAAACATCCTGTACCTGGAAATTCACGTTGGTCACGCCCCGTTTCGCCGCTGATGCTTGTGCCCGGCCGATCGATTCTTCCGAGATATCAAAGCCGGTAAAGCGACTTTGGGGAAACGCCGCTGCCATTTCAATCAGCGCCAGACCACTGCCGCAGCCAATATCCAGAACTTCGATGCCTGTTTTCAGCTGGTCTTCCAGTCCGGGCACCAACGGGAGAATATGTTCGAACAGGCCGCATACGACTGAATTATAACTCTCTTCCGCCATGACTTCGTGGAAGCGGGCGAACTCCGAATAAGGGACTCCGCCCCCTTCACTGAAACAGTCGACGATCTTATCTTCCACGGATCCCAGCACGGAAAACCACTGCATCGTCGTGGCAAAGTTATTCGACCCGGCGGCCCGTGTCAGCAGGGCGGCATGCTCGGCAGGTAGAAAACAGGTCTTCAACACCGGATCGTATTCCACAATTCCGCCCGTGACCATCGCGCCCAGCCACTCGCGGACATAACGTTCATTCAGGCCGGATCGCTCTGCGATGTCCTCACTGGTGGCATGCTCCATTTCGCTCATGATGTCAAACAGCCGGGCCCGGTGACCGATGGAGAGCATGAATGACAGCGCGCTGTGATTGACGATCTGCAGCAGTTTCTGACCGAATTCGTCTGTCCGCTCCGCATCGATATTCAGATTACAGTTGTTACACATTGTGAATCCCTTTCTTTCAGATTCCGTTGATAAAAATTGTTCTGATTTCCTGTTCGCGGGGAGCCCGACATTCCCGCGCCTAAACTACTGAGCGAAGAAGCCGGCCGCATGTTACCTGTTTTTTTGAAAAAAACGAGCGTGGATCCCATTTTGTCCACCAGATGCATAAAGAATCTCTTGTGCGATAGACTTACACAGGTGTCGAGTGTTAAAATAGCGTTTCTTCCGATCCGGAACACATCCGCACACAGGAGGCCGCTGATGCAGGGCAGTTTATCAGACCATCGTCTATCACGCCGCGAATTATTACGTGTGGGCGCACTGGGTACCGCCGGTCTCACCCTGCCTCAACTTCTGGCAGCACAGGCAGTAAGAGCAGAAAGTCCAGCCACCGGGCCAGCGGCGAAAGCGGATGCCTGCATCATTCTGTTTCTGAATGGTGGCCCCAGCCATCTCGACATGTGGGACATGAAGCCCTCCGGCCCGATTGAAATTCGCGGCGAGTTCAATCCCATCGCCAGTTCGCTGGAAGGGGTTCAGGTCTGCGAACATCTGCCACTGCTGGCACAGCAAATGCATTACACGACTGTGATTCGTTCGATGAATCACAGCGTGAATAATTCGCATGCGGCTGCCGTCTATGCCGCACTCACCGGACACGATCGCGGCGAACAGGGAGGCGGCGCGAAGCCCGATGATCATCCCTGCCCGGGAGCCGTACTCGCCAAACTGCGGCCCACGCCCCACGGTTCGTTACCTTATATCTCACTTCCCTACCAGACAAAAGAAGGTGCCGGCGGCCCGCTGCAGCCCGGATTCCTGGCTGGTTTCATGGGAGCAACCTACGATCCGTTCTGGGTACTCGATGATCCCAATCAACCGAATTTTCATGTCCGCAACCTGGCGCTGCCGGAGGGGCTCGCCATCGATCGCATGAACGACCGCCGCAGCCTGCTTTCGTCGCTCGACCGGGGTTTGAACCTCGATTCGAATCAGACACTGGCTTCGATGAATGATTTTCAGAGAGAGGCGTTTGACCTGTTGACATCTAATAATGCCCAGAAGGCATTCAAGCTGAGTGAAGAACCCGACAGCGTCCGCGACCGCTATGGTCGCAACATCTACGGACAGAGTGTGCTGCTGGCACGGCGGCTGATTGAAGCCAACACGCGCGTGGTCACCATGTCCTGGGCACCGGATGCGAACGCCACCTGGGACACACACGGCCAGAACTTCAACAGTCTGAAAAATCAACTACTGCCGCAATTCGACGCCGCCTGCAGCAGTCTGATTGCCGACCTCGCTGAACGGGGGATGTTGCAACGCACGCTGGTCGCCGTACTGGGTGACTTCGGCCGCACACCAAAAATCAACAACAACGCCGGCCGCGACCACTGGAATTCGTGTTACTCGATCATGCTGGCCGGTGGCGGGATCAAGCCCGGCTTCGTCCTGGGTGCCAGCGACCGCTCCGGCGCGGTTCCCACGCACAGCCCCGTCTCACCCGGCGACATCGTCGCCACCATGTATCGCCTGCTGGGTATCGACCACCAGCATCTGATCTACGACACCCTCAACCGCCCGCACACCGTCGTCCCCGAAGCCCGACTCGTGCCGGAAATTATGGCGTGAGTAGGTGTGATCTTCGTAAGGTGAAGCCTTCTGACTAAGATTTTCTGATATGTCCAATACAATTCCCGGTTTTGCTGAATTTGCACCGCAACTTGACGTGCCTCATCAGGAACTGGTCTCCCAGTTGGAAAACAGTTCCGGCCTGGGTGTATCTCTATTGGATCCGAGCGAACTATATCACTTTCCTGACAGCCATCTGCCCAGTGCGTCAGCGCTGGTATTTCTTGTTTCAGATTGTCCGGGGATTAAAAATGCCACTAATCTGATTGACGGTCTGGATTATGCACCGGAAGCGGACATCGGCATGCCCCTTCGCAGTCGGGATCGAATTGAACTGATCCTGTTACTCATTGAGTCGCTGTTCACAGACCATCATGTGTCCCGCCTATGCATTGCCTTTAGTGATATGGATCAGATTGAAGCTGTCATCAAAACCAGACAAGCAGATCTGCGTAAGACGATTTTAGAGGACTGCGAATCCAATATCATGCCCCCCTGCTCAATCTATGACATCACGGCAGACTGAGCAGTTCAACAATACTGAGTGTGAAGCGCTTTACGCCTCTTCCGCGGCGGGGAAATCTGTATAACCTTTCGCACCGGTGGGGCTGTACCAGTCCTGCATGTCAGCTTCGGGCGCGAGTTCCAGGCCTTCCGCGAACCGATGTACCAGATCGGGATTGCTGATAAAGGGGCGGCCGAAAGCAATCATGTCGGCATCACCGGCGGCGATGGCTGCTTCGGCGGATTCCTGTGTATAACCGCAGTTGCCGATCAAGGGGTTGTGAAAGACCTTGCGGAATTCGGCCAGCGTCATCGGCTCTCCCAGTTCGTGGAAGCCGAAGCCCAGGCCATCCATGACGTGCAGATAAGCCAGGCCGAACTTATCCAGCTGAGAGGCGACGTAAGTAAACTGCTCGCGATAGTCGGGAGACCCCATGTCATTGAAGTTTCCATTGGGGGAAAGGCGCACGCCCACACGTTCTGCCGGCCAGACTTCGGTTACGGCAGAGACAACTTCGCCCAGCAGACGATACCGGTTCTCTACGCTGCCGCCATACGCGTCATTGCGATGGTTGGTTTTCGACTGCAGAAACGTGTCGAGCAGGTAGCCGTTCGCAGAATGAACTTCGATGCCATCAAAGCCGGCCCGTTTCGCCCGTTCGGCCGCCTGTCTGTAATCGGCGACGACAGCGGGCAGTTCATTGGTTTCCAGTGCGCGGGGAACTTCGTGCGGTTCTTTACCTTGGGGCGTATGAATATACTCGGCGTCGATGGGAATCGCTGACGGTGCGACGTGTTTCTCTCCATTGTGGAAACTGGGATGCGAAGCCCGGCCGCAGTGCCAGAGCTGCAGGAAGATCTTGCCCCCCTGTTCATGGACGGCGGCGGGAATCTGCTTCCAGGCGGCTTCCATTTCGTCCGTGTAAATGCCGGGGCTTTCATTCCAGCCATTCGCCTGCGGCGAGATCGTGGTTGCTTCTGTCATAATCAGGCCGGCGGCGGCACGTTGGGCATAGTATTCCGCCATGATCGGCCTGGGAACCCGCTCTGTCCCCGCGCGGGACCGTGTCATGGGAGCCATCGCAATCCGGTTGGGCAGCGTGAGGTCGCCAATCGTGACGGATGTAAACAGATGAGGTGTAGACGTGGTCATCACAGAATCCTTCATATTAATTCAATTAAGCAGGAGCGCTCACACACTGCTTAATAGCGGCGCATCAGTGTAGCCCACTATGCCGGTAGAATAAAAGCTCGCGGGCTCGGGTTCGTTCAGCGGCGCGATACCAGACGGTCGTGAGAGACAATCCACTGTTGTTCGCCCGTTTTGCAATACTGGCAGTTCAGAGACCAGTTCGCAGGCTCAGGCATCAATGTTCAGGTATATTTCCACTTAAGATTGGCGATTAGCCCATGTGGCATGTGAATTGCTTTTACTACCTGAGCATCCCCTGCCTTCTATTTTGAGGATCGGAGTCCCATGAAATTTCAGCGCCTGCGAAACGTATTAAAACGTTCCGGATCAGACTTTCTGTCCGACGAATGCATGGGCAGTGGTGCGGCGATTGCATATTACACGATTTTTTCACTGCCCCCCTTGCTGGCCATTGTGTTTGCCGTGACCACCCAGTTCTGGTCAGCCGAAAGAGTGACCACGGTGATTAATACCCAGTTGGGGTTACCGATCGAACAAAGTGTCTTGCAGGCGGACAGTGATTCATCTGCTTCAGAATTTAATCTGACGAGTGTCGCCGCGCGCGCCCAGCCCGGGCAACAACAGGAACACCCTTTGTGGTCTCGTATCCTGGGAATAGGCATCCTGGTTTTTTCTGCCAGTGGTGTCCTGGCCCAGTTGCAGACTGCGCTGAACAAAGCCTGGAATGTCGAGCCCGATCCCAGCCAGGGCGGAGTGATGCCCTTCATCAAAAAAAGATTGATCTCTCTGGGGATGCTAATCGTTATCGGACTGCTGTTACTCATTTCCCTGGTACTGACCACGTTTGTGGATGAGTTTACCCGCTGGATTCAGAATGGGGAACTGACGGGTGGTATGCTCACCGTGATGATGATCATTAATGGCATCTTGACTTTAGGTCTGGCGACTCTATTATTTGCCGCGACCTTTAAGGTTCTGCCTGATGCAAACATTAAATGGAGTGACGTCTTTGTCGGTGCAGGTGTAACCGCGTTACTGTTTGTGATGGGAAAGACCGGTATCGGCTGGTATCTGCAATATTCGGAAGCAGGTTCCAGCTGGGGAAGTGCCGCGACATCCATGATTGGAATTCTGATCTGGGTCTATTACTCCTCCCTGATCATTTTGCTGGGAGCAGAATTTACCCAAAACTGGTCCATCGAATTCGGCAGCGGTCTCAAACCGGCTCCCGGAGCCATCCTGGTCACTGAAGAAAAAAACTATCACCGTACGGAGAGTGAAGTACTGCTTCGCAAAAGCTGATTCCATCGAATCGCGATCCCTCCATGATCACCTGTGTTGAAAGGCATGTATCATGATTCAGAAAGTAAAAAGCAAACAATCATCGCCAGTCAAACCCATTGTTCTGCCCGCCCGGGACAGTGCCTACCGCGCGGAACGCGCTGATCGCTTCGCGGAGTTTGAAAAACTGACCCGTTTTCTGGATGATTCCATGAGAGTGCCGGGAACCAACATGCGGATTGGCTGGGATTCGCTTATCGGGATCATACCCGGACTGGGTGATGTGGTTTCGACTGCCTTATCGGGTTATCTGATCTATCAGGCAAAACAGCTGGGCGCGTCCAACTGGGTGCTGGCACGCATGGCGGGCAATGTAGGGCTCGACTTCCTGATTGGTGCCGTCCCCGTGGTGGGAGATGTCTTTGACGTCTTCTTCAAGTCGAACCGCCGCAATTCGAAACTGCTGAAAAAACACCTGGACCGTCGCAACGCCGGTTGACAGAGTTCCTCAGTTCTTTGAATTGGGAACAGGCAATTGGGCACCGATCTGTTTGAGATGATGCTTTAAGCAGCGAGCCGATCGATGTTCGCGCCTGGTAGAAGTCAACGTCATAACAGCCCAGATCAGTCCAACCCAGATCATCGACAGGAAGAATACCACATTCCAGGGTTTTTTGTCTGAAGTGTGCCTGGTTTGCGTGATGGAAAACAGGGAGAACAGCAGTATCGTGGCCTGTATCACCAGTAACGGCATACGGTACATCATCAGTTCTTTTCTCACACCTGATTTGAATTCAGAGATCAGACTTGAACGCAACATGTCCTGACTTATCATAACAGGTCTGAATTACGCACGCATGCTTTAAGGAACATAAAAGCGATGAATGTAAAACTGGAGCAGCAGTGAATCATCAGATTTCAGAAGCGCATCATGAACCGATTGAAACCGCGGTGACAGCAATTCTGTCGGAGAACGCGGCGGCGACCGGCTTTCCTTATACGCCAGATCCTGTGAAGCTCAAGATTGTGGAGTCGGGCACAATCATTGCGGGACTGGTTGGCTTTACCTGCTGGGACTGGCTGTATATCGAGACGCTGGCCGTCGATACGGACTATCGCGGACAGGGACTGGGGCGCCGGCTGGTCCTGGAAGCTGAACGCATTGCCCGCGCGCGGAACTGCCACGCAGCCTGGGTCGACACCTTCAGTTTTCAGGCGCCCGAATTTTACACACGACTGGGTTACACTTCGTTTGGGACGCTTCCTGATTTTCCCGCCGGGCAGCAGCGGATCTTCTTTCGCAAAAGTCTGACCGAGTGAATTGTCCGTATTGGAATTGTCGGTGACCTGCTGTTTCGAGTAGCATGACGGGAGTGACATACACGAGTCGATTTATCATGCACCCATTGAAAGTCTGCCACCATGTTTCAGTACTGTTTTCTGTTTCTGTTCTCATGTGTTTTACTGATGCCGATGGAAGCGGTCGCCGCGACCGTGATTAACGCGGGCGTGGGTGGAAACCGGAGTTCACAACTCCTGAAGCGGCTGGACCGCGATGTGCTGGCGAAGCAGCCAACGACCGTGGTGCTGATGGTGGGCACGAATGACCGGCTCAACTCGGGCGGATTCATCGACATTAAAAGCTACCGGAAGAATGTGGAATCGCTGATCGACCAGATCGAAGCAGCCGGTGCGAAAGTGCTGCTGGTGACACCTCCCACGTGCCTTCCCGAACTGCTGTTCAATCGACATGACCGTAAGAAGTATGACGATCAGTCGCCGGTCGCACGGATGCAGGAAGTCCGAAGCGTGCTGCTGGATGTGGCACAAGCGAAGAAAGTGGAGCTGCTCGATTTCCACGAATATCTGATCAAACACAAGATTGCCGACGGCCAGAAAACGAGCATGCTTCGCAACCCGGCCAACAGTGGGGTGAAAGATGGCGTGCATCTGATTCCCGCGGGATACGAGCTGCTGGCAAAGCTGGTCGCCGAGAAACTGCAGGCAGGCCAGTTTGATACGACGACGGTGGTCTGTTTCGGAGACAGCCTGACGAAAGGTTCAGAGCAAGTGAATTACCCGGCGTATCTGCAGACGATTCTGAATACCGGGAAGTGACTGCCGGATTGACGGCATAGTAACAAGGAGTGCACACGATGGATGAGTTCATGCAGGCGGCGATTGAAGAAGCCGAAAAAGGACGCGATGCAGGAGGCGTGCCCATCGGGTCGGTGCTGGTTTACGAAGGCAAAATTATTGGCCGCGGACACAACCAGCGGCAGCAGAAAGGGAGTGCGATTCTGCATGGCGAGATGTCGGCGCTGGAAGATGCAGGCAGGCAACCGGCCAGCGTGTATCGCAACAGTGTGATCTACACGACACTCTCCCCCTGCCCGATGTGCAGCGGTGCGATTCGCCTGTACCAGATACCCCGCGTCGTGATTGGCGAAAACCAGACCTACCTGGGAGACGAACGCCTGCTGAAATCGAGCGGCATCGAAATCGAAGTGCTGCAGGACCCACACTGCATTCAACTGATGGAAGAGTTCATCGCCGCCCACCCCGAGATGTGGAACGAAGACATCGGAGAGTGAAGGCATGGAACAGATAGACAAAGACGCTGATTCGCCCCGCTCCTTTCGGGCAGCCACGGCGTTTGTTTCGCTGATGATTTTTCTACAATGGTGTGTGCTGGACTTTTATACCGTGCGCATGATTCCGTATCCGGAACAGGTTCACGACAATGAGTGGATGATTCTAATATTTCCGGTCCTACCCTCGATTATCCTCTTTGCATGGTCGAAGAGGTCACGTAGTCTGCTGACGCCTGGTGTGATCGTAGGCGCGATTCTCCTGGGCATCGTGCTCAGCATTCCACTGATCGGGTTTTTCGGTGTGAATTTTCATCTATCAATTGGTGGCCAGCTTTAATGTCCTTTGGATTTATCAACGGTGGATGGGACATCCTGTTAACTCTCCTCCGTTTGTATCGTTCCTTCACCGCGATCAAGAACTTCACGGATTGCAATCGCCAGTTCATCGATGGAATGAAAATTCGTCGTCGAAAACTCAAATGACTGTGGTTCCTTCTGCCGAGAAGCAATTGCCGGTCTGACAACTGCGAACTGGAAAGTCGGCTCTAACTGATCGACGTGCAGATCACTAATCAGGTCCACGTCCCGTGCCACCTTACAGGCTGGGACATCAAAGAATTGCGCGATCGTTCCTCTTAGCTCAAGTAACAGCGAGGTATCTTCGCATGGTCTGGCTGACAGAAACTGTTCGTCGGTCGAGTCCCAGGAGACGAGTAAATTGTCACGGACTTTCTTTATCGTGGCAGAGTACCTGGCAGAATCCCGGCTGAAGAGCAGAATCGCAGCAAAAAACGTACAGAAGGCAGGTACCGCAGCCACCCCCAGACGTTCGAACCAGGTCACGTCTGGAATAAAGAGTGAGGCCACGAATCCGATCACGAACGGCACAACAGCTAACAGTCCGGAGAAAATCAAGAGGAATCGCATTGAAATGCTCCTAAAGAGACCGAACCTCTTTTTCTCCTGTGTTGAGTTCTCGAATGATACGACAGGGATTGCCGGCGGCGAATACATTTTCGGGAATGTCCTTTGTCACTACGCTGCCTGCACCAATCACCGTTCCTGATCCAATCGAGACGCCGGGGCAGATGATCGCTCCACCGCCAACCCAGACATCGGAGCCAATCGACACAGGCTTGCCGAACTCCTGTGTGCGACGCAGTTCCGCCTGCATGGGATGTGTGGCTGCGTAAATCTGGACGGCGGGACCGAAAAAGGAATAGTCGCCGATCCGCACTTCGCAAACGTCGAGCACAACACAGTTGAAATTGAAATAGACGCGTTCGCCGAGATAGAGATTGCTGCCATAGTCGCAGAAGAAAGGGGGCTGCAGCCAGACCGAATCACCGCCACTGCCTAACAGTTTATTCAAGATCTGACGGCGCGTATCCTGTTCCCGCTCCCGGGTGGCGTTGAGGTCCTGACAAAGATCGCGGGCACGCTCCCGCGCCTGGACCAGTTCGGGGTCGAGGGCATCATAAAGCGCGCCAGACAACATCTTCTCCCGCTCTGTTTTCATGGTATTGTCTTCACGTTTTCTTTCGTGTACTCAAGCCGCCGACGAGTCTGTAAAGATTAATCAGCGTCAGGGGCCAGGCCACCTTGTCCGGCTGTGCTCGGCCCGGATTACATCCGGGCTTTCCCAGTTCTTTCTTATGGCTGGTTTTGAGTTTTTCGTGGTCGATATTTCTGATTGGGATGTTTCATTCTGTTTCCATTGTGTGCGATGTTGAGTTGATACTCCCCAGGCGGGCGGACACATGGGTCGCGCCCCTACGGCGAAAAGGTGGGCTTTGTTGTTCTGAATTGTGCGTTTGCCCTGACAGTTTCCTGTTGTCTGCGACAACCCCGAATTACATTCGGGGCTACCCCGGCTTCTGGTCTGGTGATTTTTTCGCGGTTCATCAAGTTTATAAAAACCTGCTGATGGATCACGACTCTTTGCCACTTGAACTCAGAGTTGCTACTTCTCTACTTTGTTCGCACCAGCACGCGCAATCGTTTGACTTCGTATTGTGAGGCATTTGATGTAAACGTCCAGTCGCGGGTACGGCCGTCACTGCTACTGTTGCCGATGCCGATGTCTGCAGAGGGGCCGCCCTTCCACTGGTTGATCGCAAACAGCGTCTGCTTTGCTTCATAGTTGTGGACCTGCATGCAGCCGTATCCGTCAGCGGGATCGGCAAATTCATCGCCGAAATCCCAGAGCGTAGCGCTGGCGTTGGGAATGTTCTTGGCATTCAATGGACCATAGTTGCCGGACCAGAATTCGATGTTGCCGCCAGGCAGACCGTTACCCGTCACGATGTCGGCGACATTGGAGACCACGTTGAGATTGTTCACTTTCGTTTGAAAGCGGGCTTTGCTGTCGAGTGTGGGAACGCCGATCTGCTTGACATCGTCAGTGAAGGCATCCATGGAGACATATACGTATTGGGTTTCTTCACCGATCTTCTGCAGTTCCAGGAAGTAGGCGATGCGGTCGAAGGGCGTTTTGAAATCGCCACTCGCATCGGTTGTGTAATTGATTGTTCTGCCCAGATGTTTCAGATCGAGATCGTAGATCAACTTGTACTCTTTTGATTCGTCGACTTTGAGGGACATCCAGTCGCGTTCGGGAACTTCGCCTGCCCGGAAAGGTGCCGCCGGCAGACCTTCTTTGTTGGACAGGTTGGGTTCCGCCAGTTTATTCCAGCCAAACCGCATAGCGGCTGCCTGTTTGACTTTGGGTGAAGAGAGAATCACCGAGTCCCCTTCAATGACGGCTTCTGCGGGAACGAAGTCGGTTTCTTCGCCGATGATTTCAAACCAGTTGAGCGGTTTGCCGTCGCGCGATACCAGTCCGCTGCCGACATGATCGAAGGTCACACGCAGTTTGGCTCCTTCTTTCTGGAGCGATTTGAAGACGGGCCCGGAATGTACGAGACCTTTCTGACCATACGTCTGTGCCAATGCGATCAACGCCAGACGTTCGCCGACATCCTGCTTGTTGGTGGGATGGATGTCTTTCAGGTCGCCGATATCGTGAATGACGACCTGTCCGGTATGGGGAATTTCCAGCGCCTTGTTCTGTGCTTCCCAGAAGACCGGCAGAATACTGGGCGATTCACTGCCGTACTGAAAGGGAGCAATCTGAACGTAGAGGAACGGGAATTCACCCTGGTTCCAGACTTCCCGCCAGCCGCCAATGAGGGCTTTCATTTTTTCATAATACAGCATGCCTTCACTGTGATTGGATTCGCCCTGATACCAGATGGCACCCCGAATCGCATACGGTACGAGAGGATGAATCATCCCGTTATACAGTGTAGTCGGCGAAGTGTGACTGGTGAGTGGCTGAATGGCGGAGGGATACTCGGGCGGTGGTGTGAGTGGAGTTTCCGCTTTCAATGCGGTTTTTGCTTCCGCCGTCCAGTTTTCCAGGCCCTTCAGATAAGTGCCTAGCGTCGCCTGATAGGCGGTGTTGGCAGGATTAGTGAGTTGCACCTGTTTTTCGATGTCGGCCAGCGCGGGAACCTGTGCGAAGCCAGCGGGGGGTGTCCAGGGTTCAATCCGGGTGCCACCCCAGGAAGAGTTGATCAGCCCGATGGGAACATTGAGTTCCTTGTGTAATTTGCGACCGAAGAAGTAACCGGCTGCGGTATAGCCGCCGACTGTCTCGGGCGAACAGACGGTCCAGGTGGCATCGACATCTGACTGCGGAAAGCCCTGGGGAACCCTGGGAATTTTGATGTGACGAATCAGCGGGTAGTTGGCGGCTGCTTTCTCTTCTTCGAAATTGTTACTGCGGGAAACCGGCCATTCCATATTCGACTGTCCCGAGCAGAGCCAGACCTCGCCGATCAGAACGTCTGAAAATGTGATCGTATTTTTTTCTCTGACCATGAGCGTCACGGGATCGCCGATCAGCTGGGGCGGCATGCGTACCATCCACTCGCCCGAGGCATTGGCCACCGTGGACGCAATGGAAGTGCCCAGTTTGACAGAGACCTCATTCCCCGGATCCGCCCAGCCCCAGATGGGCACAGGCTGACCGCGCTGCAGGACCATGTGATCGCCAAAAATGTGGGGCAACCGGACCTCTGCCTGAAGCTGAGCGGCAAAACAAAACAGGACATAGCAGGTCACAGCGAGCAGTGAGACACGATTAAATTTCATTATGGTTTCAATTCATCTGGAGTCATTCAGAGTGGGACAGCAGGAGACGAAGCAGTTGGAATGAATATCATTCTCTATATAAAATAAAATGATCCATAATTTTTGTACATGACGCAAGGGAAACATCCTGATTCGAATCTTTTGCATGCCATCACATACCCCACAGGTGGCTTCATAGCAGGGATCGCACTGGAGCAGCGTTTTATAAGATTTCTGTCTGCCTGGCGTATCGGGTTCCATTGTCAGGCAGGTTTTCCCATCGCATCAGACATGATTCCCATCCGATACAGGGTGATCACTTCAGCAGTTTTGAGCACTCCCACCTGTCGTTTCCAGGCAACCAGTTACGTTCTCGAAACATGTCATGATAGATTCATGCGGCCCATTTCCTGCAAAGTTCCCGAAGGTGATCCGATGCAGTTTTGGTACGACACTTCATCCATCTGCCCTTCGTTGATTCGCCGTACATGATACGCTTAATCGAATATTCTGTACTCCATCGGTTTTCGCGTGGTGTCGGATCTCGCTGGTGTAAAGGCGCTGCACGCTAACGAATCCTAATCTTATCCCCCCCCAATCGAGTCGAATCAATGCCCTAAGCAGAAGCCAGCACATGTTAGCGGCGGTAGACTGAACTTCCCTGTAGCCGGGTATGCTCAGCTCTACGCAAGGAACTGAGTGCCCTTGAATTATATGATTGACCCGTTAAGGTAAATAGATGGCGTAATGCAAAACAAATTTGCGCGAAGCCGGTCTTTTGATAACAATCTTTTGAGAATAGCAATTGTTTACGTCGACGCTGATTGGCCGGCAATAAACTTACAATGAGATTATCAACGAAGGTTTATTATGGCTGAGAAAAATCCTGAAAAGGGCTACATTGCTTTATTAGGTTGGTCACTGGGGGCAATAGAAGCTGCAGAAAACTACGACCGCCGTTACATCGTAGTCGCTCCCGACTGGGCAGAAGAGTATGCCCGGGCCCATGATATCCCCTATCTTTCCTGGAATTTTGAACGACTCAACGAACGTTCCCTGGAGATCGCTGAACAGTTACAGGAGAAAGGGGTTGATATCGCGATCCCCCTGTATGAAGAGACCGTAGAATGGGCTGGTGCAATTAATTCGGTGCTCAAGCAGAATCCACGTTTACACGGTCAGGCGGTACTGTTTCGCGATAAAGCATTGATGAAGCGGCGAGCTCAACTAGGAGGCATTCGTGTCGGCATTTTTGAAGAAGCTCACGATCGGGACGATGTGATTCGCTTTATCCACCGGGTGAACCAGACTTTGTTGAAGCTCGATGGCGATCCAGATGACCCGATCCATGTCAAAGCCTTTGATAAGGCAGGCTGTCTGGGACATCGCATGATTAGTTCTCCCGAAGAAGTCTATCGGATACCCAATGAAGAGTTTCCACTCTTGATGGAAAGTCATCTCGACGGGCGCGAGTTTGCCGTCGAGGCCTGGATTCATAATGGGAAAATATGTTTTCTGAATATCTCGGAGTATGTCCGGCTGGGGTATTCCGTGTTTGTCCCACCCACACCGGAACTGGAAAGCTGGCGATCAAAAATTATTGAAGAAGTCGAAAAGCTGATCCGTACTTTCGACATTCAGTTTGGGCAGATTCACCCGGAATACTTCCTGACAAGTGACGGGACGATGTATTTTGGTGAAGTTGCCTACCGCCCGCCCGGATTCAAAGCATTTGAACTGATCGAACGCGCGTATGGTTTCAATGCCTATCAGGCATCAATGCTGGTGTTTGATCCCAAAACCACCGAGCAGGAAATCGAAGAGTTCTTTTCGGAAGACGCAAAAACAGCCAAGGGACACGCCGGCTGCTTTGCAGTCTACCCCAGGCGACGCGTGGTCAACCGGCTGGAGATTCCTGAAGAAACTCTGAATCACGACTATTTTGAATATCATGAATTACCGGAACCGCTTGAATCAAAAGTCTCCAAGCGTTCCGCATTCGGGACTCACTGGGGACTGCTGTTCTTTTTCGGGGAAGATCCTTCTACAATGAGGGAACTTCTTGAACACCAGGAAGATCTTGATTTTTATGTATAACAGACTCTTTTCTCGGTTTTTTGTTCGACGCCAAACTGATTCTCTGGCAAGATTCTAACCAATGACAAATATTCACACCGAAGAACTTGCTCCTTCGCTCGCGCGATTTGAAGCGGCTCTGGAGCGGTTGGAGCAGGCTCCCCCTTTTGCAAAATCGAACCATCGCAGCAGGTTGCTCGATACGGCCGAGCGACTGTTACGCAAGCCAGGGGGAGCAGAAGCGGCATATCAATATGCGGAACGCTTTGATGCTGCAGGTGTTTTTGAAGGCAGTGACTGGAACTTCCCTGCGCGGCTGCAGGCGGGACTTGTCCCGCGCACACTGGCAGAAGGAGAACGCTGGATTGTCACCCTGGAGTGCCTGAGCCAATTACGAATACTGGCAATTTCAGAGCGAAAACTCACGCGCATCGGCTTCTCCGCAGAGCAGGCCGGACATTTTCTCAAAGAGTTGCTGGCCTTGACTCTGGAATATGTATTTGATCATCAGACGGAAGCTGCGCGAGTTAGTGCAGCGGCAACCCAGCTCCCCCGTAACGTCGTGAGATTTGTTGCAGATGTCATCGGATACGATACTTTGCTGGAGCAACTGGTAGAGGAAATCTGGCGACTGCTCAGGCAACGGCCCATTCGCATCGAACCCATCAAAATGATGATCACGAAGCTGGCGATATATTGCTATGGTGATCAGCGTGAAAACATCATTATTCCTGCGGGTGCCGAGCGACTGATCAGTTCTTTATTCAGTCCGAGTCCCGCCTCTGTGGGAGATCCCGGTACGTCATTCTATGCGGAACGTTTAACTACTCTGGACAGTCAGGCACTGGGAGAAGAAGCGGGAGCCTGTGCCCGTTCCATGCATGATACAGGCCTCGTCTCGGCTTATCATGCTGTGTTGATTCGCTATCTTGTCAAAGAGAACCCTGAATTACTGATATCTGCCCTGGGGTTGAGCAGCACGGGGACCGATAGCTTGTTGACCTACCGGGATCTGGTACATGCCCTGATTGAAAAAGCTGTGTACCCCGAGACGAATCAATCGGTGCTCGGTTTATCGAGTATGCTGGAGCGAGCCGTCCTGCATTTTCCTGGAGTGGCGTCTTCCTTGTGGCGGCAAATCAACCTCCCGTTGACACCGGCCACTCAAACCCGCCTGATTGCTTCCTGCGGCAGCGAGCAGCCACCTGATGTCTATCTGCTTGCCGGACTGCTGAGTATGCTGGGACAACCGCTGGGTGTAGGACAGGGAGATAATCCTACCTGCCAGTCAGCGCGCGCGTTGTCCTGGTGGGCGTGTTCTGATCCAGACTATCTTCTGCAATTACTCGCCTGGGCGGGACGGGATGATGGTATTCTCATGACATTTCGAGGCCAACAAATCTCCTCGGCATTTTTACCTGCTGGAGCATCAGGTCAGGTGGGCAGCGATCTCGATCCGGTTTCGATGGTCCTGGTACCACATCTCGATCGAGTCTATGCGGAGATGTGTCGTCTGGCACATAAAGCAGGCGAGGACCCACACTTGCATGTAAACCCGGAATTTCATGGCTGGCAGGTCGGGAGAGGGTTTGCAATCGCCGTTGATGTGATACATGGGAATCTGCATAAATATGAAGAGTTTATCCGCTTGTTTTATGCCTGCTATCATACAAGTTACAATGGCGGTAACCCGGTAATTCACCCGCAGCCGGTTGGTCTGGCAGTTACTGATTCCCTGGCAAGATTCGTTGGCTGGCATGCGATCACGCTATTGCGGGTCACCATTGATCAGACAGGTGAGACGCGTGTCTACTTTTTCAATCCGAATAACGACAGTGGTCAGGATCTGGGGAATGATGTCGTTGTATCCACAAATGGTTTTGGCGAAGTGTACGGTGAATCTTCTTTGCCGATCGCAGAATTCACATCCAGATTGTACCTGTTTCATTATGATCCGCTTGAAGTGGGAAACCAGACTCAGATTCCCCCCCAGGACATCCAGCTTATTACGAAGTTAGGTAAAGAAAGCTGGGCAGCGAAGAAAATTCCGGCCTTAGATGATCTGGTTGCCCCGACACAGCATCCAGTGCCACCTCAACAGATCAAATAACCTGGCGGCTTTATCAATCCTGTATTGACGACTGATCGATACCCGGTGAGCACGCCCACGAGCGCGAACCACTTCGGGCAACATATCAGTCCAGGTCTGACAGGAAACATGCACACGAGTAAACCACAAGATTCACAACGCCACTTGCAGTAAGCCTGCTTTGCGGTTCAGAGGCTGATAAAAGCGATTATGGGCAAAGCCAAGAGAGTTGTAATTTTCTACAGAAAATTACAGAATAACGGACCAAAAAGCGTTTCCATAAGTCGTTAATATAAAACGACTTAAAAGTCGGGGCGACACGATTCGAACGTGCGACCTCTGCGTCCCAAACACAGGTGCTGAATTTTAAGTTGTTTTATATCAATGGGTTGCGAAGACACCTGGTCCGTTATTACAATAAAAACTACAGAATAACGGACCATTTAACGGACCAGAGGGAAATACCAGATGGCTCGGCAACCAAAATTGAACTGGGAAAGTGGCCGCGGGAAATGGAAAGTCGAGTACCGCGGAAAGAAACATCGCTTTGATGGTGGTTTAGGTAAGAGTGATCGCGAAGCCAAAAGACAAGCTGAGTCCGAGTGGAAGCGGCTGAAAGCTGAGCTTGATCACGAAGCTATCAGGAACAAGCCCCACAGGCTCGAATACGAGGCGGTCATCGCAGAATGGAACAGTGTTCTAACCTGGTCCGTGGATCACGGAGATGAGATTACAGCAGCTTTGGCCAGGGATAAGCTTCAAGACCTCGAAGAACGACTTGGTGATCGAGTTCCATCACCACTCTGTTGGGCGGATCGTTTTTTCGCAGGACCTGCACCAGTCGAGATGAATGAGGATCTGAAAGCGGAGTATGTGAGGCAGGGATTTGAACCAGCGCAAATAGTCGAAGGTCCGGTCCCATTCGAGCAGACTCTCTGGAAAGATCGGCTTGAGGCTCAGAATAGAAGGACCCCTGAAGCAGGAGTCGATGATACGTTCATGTCAAATGTTGAACAGTTTCTGAGCGAAAAGCGAACTGAAGTCGCTGCAGGTCAACTGTCTGCAGCACGGGCAGATACTTTGCGAGTTCATCTGGATGTAGTTATGAAGTTCACTGGGCGAACTACTTCCGTGTGTAAGGTTGATGCCTCGACGCTATCGGGATTTCGTAATCATCTTTTACAGCAGATTACGGCAGGCAAGTTCTCAAACAGCTATGCACACGACATCCTGTCCAGCTTCAAATCATTCCTGCGCTGGTTAGCAAATAACACTGACAAGCTGGAACATCTCCCGAAAAACATTGAAGACAAAAGAATGCGGATCGCCAAAAAGAAAGGTGAGACGAAAGTACTGGAGATCCCACAAGTCCAGGAGATACTGAAAAAGGCAACGACACGCACAAAATTGTATATATTACTTGGGCTGAACTGTGCGATGACGCAGCAGGATATGTCTGATCTCCTCCCGGACGAAGTTGACTGGACAGCTGGTGTCATTACCAGGAAACGCAGTAAGACCAATAAGTACGACTCGGTTCCTACCGTCAGTTATCCACTTTGGGAGCCGACGTTTGAACTACTCAAAAAGGAAAGAAGCTCCAGTAAAGAGCGAGTGTTGCTTACCAGTAATGGGAAGACATTGAAAACTGAGCGTTTAGATTCCAGCAATAAAATCCAGAAGACAGATGCTGTCAGGTCATCAATCCGGCGCCTCGCCGAAAATGCCGATATCGATTTCACTCTCAAGATGCTCAAGAAAACATCGGCATCCCTGATCAGGAATAACCGCGACTACCAGGGATTAGAGTCACTATTCCTGGATCACGCACCTGTTAGTATGGCTGATAAGCACTACACCACGGTCCCGCAAGATTTGCTTAATGAGGCTGTACTGTGGTTGGGGGATGAGCTTGGTATAAAAGGCGTTTTTAAAGCTCAAAAACAAACGGTTAAATAGAACTTTTAAAAAGTACTTTTGAAATCCTTCAAATAGTACATTTACATTTCTAGGGATCATAACATGGCGGATACTTCAACTCTGCGGCTCTAATCCGTTGGCCGTGCGCAATTCTTGATCTCCAACGGCGACTTCATCCCAAAATCGATATCCCACCTTGGGTAAGTCATTTCGGACAGCGATGATGCCCTGCGTTTCGTTGCCGAAAGGAGTTGACTATTGGAAAACACACACGCCTTTACATGAAGAGTCGATAGTCGTATGACACTGGCCCGAATCTCTGCAACTTGGCTCCGATTCGGGCAATTTGACGGGACGAGTCGATCGTAGCAGGTAACTTTGAATACATGTCGGCTGAGTTCCAATCCATCTTTGAAAGTCCAAGTAGCTCCGCCGCGATTGTCTCTAAGTCCGTGTCACCGGCGTGTCGTTTCACGATCAGCGGTGACGGGATGTGCCGTTTACCTTGAAAATACTTCCAGCCGCTTTTGACTGAGTCTGTCACACCATGGCACCACACCAGAGCTCGGCGACTTCCAATCTTGACGACGGTGCCACGGCGTACCGGGAAATTGTCTTCGTCGAATCCCACAACACGTTTTCCGTTGATGGTTTTCGTTGTCTGAACTGATGAGACATAACGGAGCGCAGAATCAACCTGCACTTCAAGTAAATCAATGCTGTCGACCCCCGATAGTCCATCGAGTAACCCTTGCTTTTCATCACGCAGAAACGGAGTCTGTTTGTGGAGGACAACCCGCGGCGGCAAGCGGGACTGTGACTCAAAAAACAGCTGCCGAATTGACTCTGCAACTTGACGAGCATCATCGTACGACATGTGCGGATTTCGATTCCGCATTATCGGGTTTTCAATTTTGCTCAGCCTAAACTGTAATCCCTGTCCTTGTGAGTTGTAGAGATGGCTGCACCCAAGCACAGTCTGGTGACCACGCGATGCGTACCGATCCACAGTAAAGCCGAGACCGACAAACGCAGCATTCGGGTCTAAGGATGCCAGCGCCCATGGTGTACGCATCGCCTTGGCATAAAACGCGAGAGCCAGCCACCACCAAACCCTGCATTGCTGCTGACTAGCTAGCGTGTGTTCTTCAAGGAATTGAGTTGCGATACCTTTCTGAATGCAATACGCCTTTACAAAGTCGTGCAGGTCGAATCCTTCGTTCTCGTCCCGGTAGACTCGGAAACGCGACCAACGCTCAGGTATGAAAACCAAGACGACATTGGGCTTATTTGCCGCGACGAGTGAATCAACCGACCGCGTTATTTGCTGCGCGGCTTGCAGACAGGTTTTTAACTCATTTCCAGTATCCATAGGCTCGGGACAGACTGACCACCCGGCATCTCCGTGCTGCGGCAATTCGACGGGTAACCCGAACGCACTTTGAAATCCGGGATAATCGATAAGATAGTCGGCTTCTGAATTGTTCGGTTGCTGCCGGACATTAGCCTGCTGCAAGTATCTGGCCAGCTGAGCAGACTCCTTCGTAGGGCAAACGACGCCGATTCGGACGGCTGGCATGAGTCCACGAGACGTCAGCCCAAAGTCGAATGGCTGATTGTTTGCCAATCCCCGTAGCGGATGAGGGTCTGTTACAAACCCCGTCGCCTGCTTGTTGGAGAACTGCAAGAGTGGCTCAGGAACATTGACGCCCACCTGTTTGATGTGCGGACGCATTCCGTCACCGATCTGTATCGGCCGCTCGTTCTGTCGCGTACCTATCGAGGCGAAACAAGGTGCAGAGCGAACTTTGAATCGGAACGTGGAGCCACAGTTCGCCGGGAATTCAAATTCGTTCGTTCCTTTTTGTGGAAACAGTAATTTGCGCCAAAGATCGAGTGCCTTGTTGAACTTGCTATTGTGTTCATATCCCAGCACTTCCATCTTCAGCGTGCTTGAAACATCTTTTGGCAAGTCACTTCCATCTTTGTTCTTCACAATAACGGTCGGCTTGAGAACCAGTTGATTCCGATCACCAAAGAAACGCAGTGACACAACCGCTGCTCTATGGATGTGACACTGAGTTCCGTCGAATGGCTTGACCCGATCTGGCTCCGACTGCCAAAGCAACTTGCGATTGTCAGCCTCAATCCCGGTGGTTTGGCTAAAAACACGCAGCAGCGCTCGAAGCATCAGCGAATTGACAGTGCCGTTTTCGATCGTGAGGTCAGCGTCAGTTACAGGTGTACGTTCTATAGAGTTCTCAATACGATTGCCAAATGCTTCTTTGATGTCATCTATCAATCCGATTGCCAGCAACTTTCCTTTGAAGGGTACGGCGACAAAGTTTCGTCCCTTGCACAGATCGTCCAGCCAAGACCAAGGTTTTTCGGGCCAGTCGTTCAAACTGAACTCAAGTAATTCAGAGGGGCATTCGATCTCGAATGCGTTGCTTTTGATCAGCGCCGCGCAAGGAAGTTCGTCGACATAAAATGAATCGCAGATATCGCTTCCTTGTTTGGTCGCGGCCAATAATGCTCTAGCTTTGTCCTGCCGATCATCCTTCAGGCAGTGCAAAGCGAGCCGTGAGAGGATGTCGTCAAATCCGTGCGTTGGGACAAAATACGCCGTCCGGTTCGCGGCACGGGCAGCCCCTAAGAGATGCTTTACCGGTGTCGCGATGTGGTCGCCGTATCCGCACCAATACAAGGCTCCGCTTCCAGGTTGTGAGTAGGCGTCGTTGAGCGCCTTCATCAATGAAGCATCGCGCCCGCTGTACCCAATGACGATCAATGTCGCGTCGCGTGACTCTTTGATGAGCGCGTCACGAAGTTCCGCTTCCTGCTTTTGCAGCTCACCATCCGTGTTCTTGAGCTCGTCGTATCGGTAATCTCCATGTAAAGAGACGCATAACAATTCGCCTCGGCGTGGCTGGCGAAACGCACGATGTTGGCAATCCATCCCAACCTCGATGGGCGTAATGTCGTAGTCACCCCCTGCCTTGGCGACCAAACCGTCAAAGTTCATCGTCCAACAAGATGTAACGATCCCTGCTTCAGCCAAGAGACTTAGCAGTTT
Source organism: Gimesia sp. (assembly GCA_002706765.1). Taxonomy (GTDB): domain Bacteria; phylum Planctomycetota; class Planctomycetia; order Planctomycetales; family Planctomycetaceae; genus Gimesia. The sequence continues at coordinate 16,088 of PAJV01000052.1, read as the reverse complement.
GTATCCGTGATGAGGCTTCGCGTTGCGAATCATGTCGGCAAAGAACTGCCGACGATGCTGGCCAACCGGAAAGCATTTTTCGATATAGAAGCAATACTCCTCATGCGAGTCCAAAGCAGGGTACCCACCTTGCTTGTCGAGCCAATCCTGAATGCCACGCTGCGCCGAAAGCAGCGTTAGCTCTGAAAACTGCTTTTCCAGGCCGGGATTGTTGGTCAGGAAGATTTTACGTTTCCACTCCCAGATACACTGCCACGCCGAAGGGATGGCCGAACTGACAGACGCCCCGGCACCGAGCAGCATGGCGTGCGGTACTTCGTGATCAACTCCTACTGCGCGGACAAACGCATCCAGTGGCAACGACAAATCTTTCATGGACTACCCCAGCTCCCTTTCTAAGCAGCTCAGTAATTCGATACAGAGCAGCAGGGCTGACACGGCTACTCCTTCGTGGATTGACTGGCCTTCGGCGTGTTCGCTGCGATTCCGAAATTGGTGGATCGCGTTCAGTAACACGTAGGTGTCCTTGGAGACAGATTTCGACTTGGGATCGAAGTGCATCTTGCTGCCCGTCAGTCGCTGAAGGATCGCGAGCTGCTTGAAGCGGTCTCGTGGGAGATTCCAGTCGTTGGCGTTCATCATTCCTTCTATGATGTTGTCGCCGTCGCGTGGATGTTGCGTCCAGTACGAGATGACGTCCTGAGGAACAGCGTTCCCACCATCAAGTTCGTGCTGCCAAACAGCGTCCAAAGCGACTTCCTCAATGCTGGTGAGATTATTGAGGCAGTCGTCTGGGTAATCCGGGATGTCATCGAGACAGCGTTTGACGAGCCTATGTAACCGAGCATTTACTTGACGGATTTGTTTGATTCTCAGTTCAAGAATTGACCGTATCTCAGTACGATAAGCGTGCCAGGTTCCGAACATGCGCTCCAATGTACTTCTGTCCGGTTTTGAGCCACGAACATGTTGCTCCAACATACGACAGGACGATCTGATCTTTCCATCGTCACGAACTGCAAAGCCTCGGGCAAGCAGATTGCGTGCTTCTTCTTTGCCAATCCGATCATTGTCAACGCCCCCACCGTTCTCGACGATCAGATGAAATGCATTCTTGGTAGCTGAGCCAAAGTCATCCCATAGTCTGTCCAAGAAGTCAGATAGTGCTGACGCCATGTTGCTGGCGACCTCGTTGACCTTTTTGTGGTCGTACTCATTTTGTTGAGAGCTCACCAGTGAGTTCAGAACTGAGAACAGCAGAACCGGGTTCCCTCCTGTCCAGTTGCTCAACTCGGTTCTTCCACCTTGACTGATGCTGATTGAGGCTGCGTCAACTGCGGCGTCAAGGTCACAATTGTCGAACGGGCCAATGCGAACGAAGTTAGTTCCAAACATTTCCCAGAAAGGGCTATCTTCTACATCAATACTCCTTGCGAGTTCGGTTTGCGATTGCCTAGTTGCGGTTACAAGTCGATGGCGTTTATTGTGAATTAGATCGCGAAGGTTTCCGAACAAGGTTCCCGTCAATCGGCCCTGACTCAGCGGCTTGTCAAAGCCGTCCCAAATTATGAGTACGGACTGTTCAAGATAGTTTTGAATATCCTCCATAATTTCGCGGAGAAGCATCAGAGAGACGCCTTCATCACTCGCACGTGCCTTTTCAATTTCACTCCTCGCCTCCGCGTAAGTGCTCGTATCTGAGCCCATAGCGGAATACAGCAGGTCGCAGAGTTGCTCAATGAACTCATCGTCAGATTGCGGCGGTGCGTACCCGAGTTGCCAATAGATCACTAGCGAATACGGTGAGTCATCCTTCTTCGCCCGATCAACTAAGGCATTCAGGAGGACTGTTTTGCCGATGTGCCTTGGCCCAACGATCGACAGATTGTCGGGGGATGCTTTCGTCAGCTTTCCCCAAATCCCGTCCAGCAGAGCCTGCCGCCCGATCATTGGAATTTCGTCTGTGCTCAGTATGGGAAAGTGTGTGTCACTCATCGTCTATATCCATTGAGTCTTCGAGGTCTTCGATTTCATCTTGAAGCAGTGTCGACTCGCTGAGTTTTCCGCTGATGTCTTCCGCTTCGGCACGGGCACGGCTACGGAGAATTTCAAAATCCTGTTGCGAGTCCAGCCACTGCCCCATCATGGGAATCGTCAGGGTGTAATACGCGACCGTTGACTCACCATGCAGATCGACCAGCTCTAGCTCTCGCAGATATTCAAGGTCTGCGATCACGATTTCCTCGCGAAGTTCCACCCCTGCTTCTTCCAGCTTTGCTTCGATCACACCGAGACGCATGGGGTCTGTGCCGCTCTCCTCGCGGTGCAGCAGGTAAAGCAGGAATCGCCTTCGATCAAACTCGGTATAATCCCAGAGGCTGGCAAAGTGTTCATTATCCTCAACCAACGCGTCGGCCGCGTCGTTGACGTGGTCCACGGTGATCAAGCGGACTCCTGTTCTCGCTGCAATGTCGAATACACGGTTGCACAGACATTGCAACAAGTAAGGCTGTCCGGCCGTCAGCGCTTGTGCTCTGTTGACAGCCGACTTGGAGTACGACAATCGACCGGCAACTGGCTCAGTGATCAAACGAACTGCTGCTTCCAGCGGCAATGCTGATACGCCGAGCCGAGTACCCAAACCGAACAAGGCGGACCAGTATTCCTGCCGCATTCGCTTCAGGCGGCGTGACCCCGTCAGCATTGCAGAGAACTTTGGATAGGACTGTACGAGGAAGCGGATGTTTTCGGGTACCTGCGGAGACGTGACACCTTTGTCGATACCCTCCTGCAATTTATCGAACTCATCTAACATCAACAGCAGGCCAAGCTGTTGTTGCGCAAGCGTCTCAAGGACCAGTTCAAGGTATTCACGGAAATCCTGAAACGGGCTTTCCTCGCTGATCCCCTGATGCAATGATCTCGCAATCCCCAACCGCCGTTCACCGTCAAGTATAGAGCCATCAGGTAACATGGCGGAGCCGTTCAGCTTGCGAACGCTTTGCACGATCTCATACGCAATACCTCGAAACACTTCGGCGGTGGGTATGCCCCCCGAACTGTCGCCCTCTGTGCCTTGCAAGCTGCAATAAACTCCCAGCCATCCGGGTACTGCATTTGCACCTTCAAGGTGCCAAAGCACCGACGATTTTCCAGCTCGGCGATTCCCTTCCAGCAAAACGACGTTGCCGGTTTGTGACACTTGTCGTTTGATTTGACTGAGCAAGTCATCCCTACCAAAGAACACGTCCTGTCGTTCGCGAGTTACCGGATCGCCGCAGACGTAGGGGCTACTGTCTAATTCTCCGAGCACTTCCGCCCCTGATTCCGACTCGTTGCAGTCGTGACGAATGTCGATACTCAGGTCGCGCGAGCCTTCAACGGAATCCCCAGCAAGATCGCGGGCTGTCCAGTTGAGTGACCAGGCTGGATCGGTCCACATTTCAGCGATCCTGATCTCGTCAGAAAGACGCTGGTTTTGTCCCTCAAAGTGAACTTCATAGCGTTGCCCAGGCTGCATGAATGGGATCGTGCCTGGTTCGACCTCGTCCATAGGCGGGTACATGGAGAACCTGACGTCGCGAACGGGTACTCGGCCTCGGTTTTCGATTTCGAGACGAATGTCGATTGCACCAAAGTGATCCTCGGTCGAGGCAACGACATCGACCGCCAGCTTGGCGTCTTCGAGCAGCGCCTGGGTATATCGGTTAATGAGGGTGACGACTCGACCAGTCAGGAGTCTCGCTCGTTCCTGATTCGGCAGGTTTCCATCAATAAGCGTCGCAGTGTCGCGCACGTTTGACGCGACTCGCTGAAGCACGCTGACAAGGGCAGTCGGATCAGGAATGCTCGACACACCAGCAAGAGGCTTCGTCACTCCTCTGAACTCAACTGCCCACGGTCCGATCGGTGTCTCGTCCCCAAAACAGTCAACATGATCTCCTCTGGCTTCGAGTCCCAACCAGCATTCGAGGCAGTGGGTTGCAATGCCTTCTGAGTAGTCCGTGGGTGGTTCGAGATAGTTCGTTGCATAGTCCAGATAATATGGATGCTTGCACTCCTTGCAGGTGTTGATCGGACATCGTGAGTCAGCGACTTCTTCGAGCAGTTCCAATACATTCTGGCTGGCCGGATCACCTTCGTAGCTTTCGACGCGTTTGAGATTCCGCGACACCCAGTCGTTCAGCTCAGACGCTATGGAATCCGAGTCATCTTCGGTGAGCAACTCAGACAGATAGGTCAGCGCGTCGACATCAAATTTCCGGCGCTGCTCAGCGGTTCGCTGCTGAACCTGAAGTGGCGGCAACGCTATCGGAAGTTCTTTAATTGACGCGACTGAAAGATGTTTCGCCGCCGCTCCGCGTGCGCGGTCTTCCAGCCAGGCATTGGCCTCGGTGCTTTGCAGATAGGCCAGCAGGTAGTGCGGATCAATCGTCCCTTCTTTCACTCGAATGACGAAGAACCCGTTGGCCGCAATCGCCCCCACCGCGCCGTTGCGAACGATCCCAGCTTTACCAATCGTTCCAGACTTGGAAAGTAGGATGTCGCCTGCTCGGAGTTTCCATTTCGGTTCGATGGTCGAAGCGACAGTCGGCATCAACCACGAGGAACCGCGCGTTGCATGTCCCTTTTCAACATCTCTGATGCGAATGTAGGGAATCGGGGTATCTGCAAACTCAAATGGACGTTGCGGATTGATCTCTGATCGTTCCACATCCGGGAACAGGGTCTGGCTTGATGGTTCGTAGTTTGACTTGGGCGGAGACTGCGTCAGGTCGCTCGACCGGATGCTGCGACCGGTCGTGACCGTGCAGCAATCTTTCAACAGCCGTATTTCCGCTTCCTTCGGGAGCGAATCCAGAATGAGTTCGAGGCCACTTCGGTCTCGCCGTTTGGGAGTGAGGTCGTAGTCGAGTTCTGTCAAGTCCTCGACGTCAACATCCCACCATTCACGGCCCGGCTCGGGTGAACGAACGTGATGGCCCAGTTGTGTAGCCATAACAAACGGAGCCGCCGCGATCTGGGTTTTGGCGGCTTTCTCAAAGATCGACACGGCGTTGACCATCCGCACCGATTTTGTCGTGCCTCCACGACGAAACAGCAGCAGGCAGGTTTCGATCGAGGTATGGGGCGAGAATGCGCCTCGCGGAATCGAAATCACTGCCTCAACGGTGTTCTCGTGGAGCAGCCATTCGCGAAGTTGTTGTTCGCGACCGGACCGAAACAACAGGCTTGGCGGAACGACAACCACGCCCCGGCCGCCAGGTCGAAGTTGCGAGATTGCATGTTGCAGAAACAGCGAGGATGAGTCCTTGATTGGAATTGGGTAGTGATCCAACCCGTAAAGCTCAACCTTCACGCCCCAGGGAGGGTTCGCCAGGACGATGTCGAAGCCTTCGGAGCTGGGATTATTCGACGGTACACGCTCCAGGCTATTGCCCAGTTCGATTTGCGGGTCATTGACACCGGAAAGCACGAGCCGTGTCATGCCGATGACGTACGCATCGGGGTTGATTTCGACGCCAGCAAGATGCAAGGGCTGTTTGCCGGAAGTGTACGTCGCATCGCCCAGTCGAACGTGATCACGATGTTCTACGATCTCCAGAGCTGCGGTCAGCAGCCCGGCGGAGCCAAAGCACGGATCGTAAACTGATTCGCCAGATTTGGGTTTGGCGAGTTCCACCATCAAGGCGGCGATCTGAATGGGAGTAAAGAACTGCCCTGCGAACTTGTCGTAGGTGTTCTGTAATACAAAGTCCAAAACATCGCGGAGAGCTCGCCGGTCTTTGGGTGTCTCGAAGGGTTGGTCGGCGAGCCAGTGGATGAGGTGAGCGAGAGTGCCGGCGGGAAATCGAGTCAGCTTTTCGACGGCGAGGGCGACGCGGTGGAGTTGGGTGGCCATTGCGTCGTGGCGGGAATTTGCTAAACGATCGAGTGCCGAAGGGAGTTCCCGGAAGATGTGTTCCAGCTCACAGGGATCGTGGATGTTGCACCAGGAACGCCAGTGGAACTTGGTTGGTAGCACCGGTTCGTAGTCGACGTCATCGAATGCGGCGATGGCTTCCCGTTCGGCTTCCTCGAAGTCGGCCCAACGGAGGAAGATCAGCGCAGCGAGTGCCACGCCGAACTCGCTGTTCGAGATCGAGGAGTTGGCACGTACTCGGTCGAGCATCTGCCAGATCGCATTGTGGGACGACACATCAGCCACGTTGATTACAGCTCTCCTGAGAAGGCTTTGTGAAGGATTGAACTACGAAGACTTTGGCTCTCAGACTGATGAATTTCATCCGCTAGCGTCCTGGCCGCACGAAGTACGTAAGAAGCAGTCTCGATAAGTGATTCTTGAACTGGGAGTGAAGGAACTGGAATCTGCAAGGCAGACAAATGCTTTTGATTGATCTTCCAAATACCGGCTGCGGTTTTCGCCGTTGCAAGAATTTGTTCACGTACCGATCTTGAATGGAAAACAACATTCACAAATGCTGGCAGCACGTTCTCGTGAAAACGAAGACGAATCAGAAGATCATTGAAGATCACAGCTTCTTCGTCTTGGTCAGAAATTGCCGATCGTCCAACGAGATGAGCAGAACCGTTACCGCGAACAACGAACACATCATTGCGCTTGATGAGGAAGTCAGCGGCAGTGGCTAACGGTAAACACACCGTTTTTGACTTGCTTACGTCGATGTGACGATTGTGGACGCAAGATAACTTCAACACCCGCACAGGCTCGGTATCTTGCTTCTCCTTCCCTGACCATCCATTTCGCACTTCTGATGCCAATTCGCCAATTGGAAACTTTTCCCATGCCTCATCAATGAGTGCATCAATCAGAGCATCGGGTAGTTTTGCGGCTTCGTCTAACTGCTCATCTCGCAGCTTTTCAATTTCATCGACACAGCTGAGACATTCATAGATCCGGTGAACTATCCGCCGCTGCTCGTCGAGCTCGGGTACAGGTAGTTCTCCTGACTTGAACTCCGTAATTTTCAGATTCCGAAGTCCTGACGTTGTTCTCTGGGCACCGAATACTTGCTCTTTAAACTGAGGAGACTGGAGCCCGAAGTACAAGTATTCAGGTACAACGCTTTCTGGATTGGGGCGGAGGCACCGGGTGAAATTTGAGCAGACATAATCTTCGACACCTGATCCTGTAAAAAGCACACTCGCTCCGACAAGATGCGCGCTTCCACTAGACTTCGTGACTAAGATATCTCCACCACGCAAACGCTTCTTTTCCAAAACACTGGGCGATATCGCCCTACGCTCCGCGCTCTGAAGCGTGAGCCTACCACGTCTCATATCGGTGCTGCGGATCACTGGTGTGCCCGATTCGTCGGTTGGGTCGTCGCCCCAAGCTCCGTCGAAATCGGTTAGCAGCAGATCGCCAATCGGCACCAGGTTACCCATAGTCATTCTCCAACCTCCAGGACCTGCTCAAGCTCGCCCAGCAAATCCATGATCCGTTCTTCCTTTGCTCGAACCGACTGAACCAATTCGAGAGCGGGGCGATGCTCGATGTTGTTCTTACGGTTTTGGTTTTTGGCCGACAGGTCGTAGCCACGTTCGATGATCTCATCAATTGGCACGACCCAAGAGTTGTCGCTTTTGGTCCGCTTCTTCCACTTCTTCAGGAAGTCTGGTAGTTGATCGCCATCAATAGGACGACGCGTTTGTTTCAGTTCAAAACCGTCGTTAGTCAGCTCGTAATACCAAACGTTCTTCGTCGCCAGCTTGCCGGCTTTGGGCTCTGTTTCTGGACGATCAAAGAACAGAACATTGGTCTTTACGCCGGTGTAAGGCAGGAAGCAGCCAGCAGGAAGCGACAGAATCGTGTGGACATTGAAGTTTTCGAGCAGTTCCTGGCGAACTTTTTGGTCACTCCCTCCTCGAAACAGGACTCCCTCAGGAATGATCACAGCGGCACGACCACCCTTGGCTAGGTTCCGCATAATGTGTTGCATGAACAGGCACTCTGTGGCGCTGGAACGCACACGGAAATTAGTCTGCAATTCCGACGCCATCTTTCCACCGTAGGGAGGATTGGAAAGGATGACGTTGTAGCGATCCTTTTCTGAGATGTTGTCGCTGTGAACTTCGAGTGTGTTTCCCAATTCTAGATTGGCCGACTCGATCCCGTGCAGGATCATGTTCATCGTGCCGAGCAGATAGGTCAGCGGTTTGATTTCCAGGCCAAAGAAAGTCTTGGACTGCAACTTCTCCAGGTCTCGACCGCTCAGCTGCTTCGCCCTCAGATTGCGCTGCGGATCGCGCATGTAATCGGCGGCTTCCCCGAGAAAGCCACAAGTGCCGAAACAGGGATCATAAACTTTGTCGCCAATCTGCGGCTTCACGACTTCAACCATCACTCGAATGACGTGCCGCTGGGTGTAAAACTCACCGGCATAGCCAGCGCTGTCTGCCGCAACACGTTTGAGCAGGTCTTCGTAAATCTCGGACAGCACATGCACATCGGTGTCGCTGCTGAAATGCAGCTTGTCGACCTGGGCCACAACTCTTGCGAAGGACGCACCGCGACGGCAGTAGTTGCGGACGTTGTCAAAGACTCGGCGGAACCGTTCGGCCAGCGGATCGTCACCCAAACCCTTTTTGGGATCGGGACTGGTCAGTTTGATCCACAGCTTGCCGTCGACAAACTCCAGCATCTCATCGGGATGGTCCGTCTTGGACGCCCATGACGACCAGGCGAAATTGCCGGACAGGCGACGTTCATAGCCAGCGTCATCGAATGCGGCTTCTTCTTCACGCCGGGTTTCGGCCTCGTCGAATGCCTTGAGGAAAAACAGCCAGGCCAGCTGCTCAACGTAGTTACGGGCATCGACACCTTCGGAGTTCAGCTGATCGCAAGCATTCTTGACGATTCGCTGAACCTCCTGCCGACGACTGTCGACAGTGCCGTTGCCGTTATTGGTTTTTGATTTACTCATTGATGTCATTCTAATTGGCCATGGGAACGTACAAGTGCTCCTTGACCTCCTCCAAATCTGATTTCAAAAGTTGTGCTCCGCCGTAGCGGCTGGTCAGTGACTGAAAGCTGCCGAACTGGTCGACAAACTGGGGAGCAGCGTAGGTCCGCGCCTGCTCCAGATCGTCGATACCAAACAGCGAATAGTGGTCGAGGGCCGTCCGCCAGAAGTCGATCTTCCAAGTGTCGCCGGCCCCATAAGCCCCTTTCTCCTCAGCGGCCATGCTGAAATTTCCGCTACCACTTTGAATGCCGCCGGGCTCACGAGGCAGCGTCATACCAAACTGTGATTCGTACCACGGATTCTCCTCGTCCCAAAAACGGCCCACCCGATCGTTGCGTGTGGGAACCTGAAACAGGTCGAAGCCGATCTTGGCCAAGATGTCGACATCGTCGGTGTCTGGCAGCTCCAGATAATGGCGGAACGCTGACGTATAAATGTCCTGATCCCCGAGTTCCTCGCGAAGTTCCTTGCGGCTTTTCTTGTCGATCCAGATGGACAGCAGTTGACCGATGTCTTTGCTGGAGACCGTCTGGATGAATTCCTTCGACTTCTCGGCGTATTCCTCGAACGGCATCCACTGTCCGTCGCCAAACGAGATGCTGCGGTTGGTCGTCGACATGACGACATGCACGTTCTCGGCAACCGGCTTCGGTGTTTCCGGCTCGTCGTCGCCTTTGCCTTTTTTCTTTGACGGCTTGGACTTGGAGAGCGTCCCTTTCTGCTTGTTCGCGGGGTGGCCATCGAACTCGGCATCTTCCAGAGCGCTGGCCCCAGAGTAGTCGAAGATCGTGAAGTATCGCTTGTTGACGTCTTCGCAGAGCCGCGTACCGCGCCCCTTCATCTGCTTGTATAGGATGGCACTTTTGAGCGGACGCACGAAGACGACGTTCTTGACGTCCGGGGCGTCAAAGCCGGTGGTCAACAGATCGACCGTGCAGGCAACGCGGGGTTTCCCGCTGCCGACAACGGCAAAGTTTCGTTCCAGCTGATGGCTGTTGCGTTCTGATCGCGTGATGCGAGCGGCGTAGTTGGTGTCGCCGGAAAGCCGACGCAGTTCCGCTGCCATCAATGACGCGTGTGTGTCGTTCACACAGAAGACGATGGTTTTCTCGTCACGCAGATCGTACTTGCCGAAGACTTCCCACAAGTCGGCGGCGATGGCCTTGGTGCGATTGGGGATCACGATGTCACGCTCAAAGTTCTTCGTGTCGTACCGCTTGCCATCTTCGGCTGTGTAGCCATCTTCGTCGATGTTGGTAACGCGTTCTTCGAGCAGGTACGGCACGAGATACCCGTCGTCGATCGCCCGCTTCAAGCTGTACGTGAAGATCGGCTCGCCGAAGTAGTGATACGTGTCGCGGCGCTGCTCCTCGGGCGTGAGCGGTCGCTTGGATTCCTCCAAGTCACGCGGCGTGGCGGTCAGACCGAGCTGCAATGCTGTGCCAAAGTGCTCCAGCACTCCGAACCAGTCGCCGAACCCGCTGCGGTGACACTCGTCGATGATGACAAGATCAAAAAAGTCGGGATCGTAATGTTGATAAACCTTCTTTCCGTCCAGGTCTTCATCGAGGTTCTGGTAGTTGGCGAAGAACAACTTGCCGACTTGGTGCTTGCCATCAGCAACGGTCGCTTTGTCGATGGTGACACGCTCGTTGGCATCGAACGCGTTGAAGGCACGGTATGCTTGATCTTTCAGGCTGTTGCGGTCCGTCAAAAACAGGACATGTTGCCGATTGAGTGCCCCGCCATTCATCAGCTTCCAAATGAGCTGAAAGACAGTGAACGTCTTGCCGGTCCCGGTGGCCATCAACAGCAAAACACGGTCGCGGCCTTGCGCGAACTCCCAGAGACTCTGGGCGATCGCCATTTCCTGATAGGGGCGAGTCTTTTTCCGAGTCACCTGATCGACATGGAAGTTAGCAGCGAACGCTCCCTCCCAGCGATCCCAGTCGATCGTCACCCCCATGCGGTCGACGATGTCCTGAGGCGATGGCGGACCAGGAAGCGATTCGTATTTGCCGGTTTCGTTGTCGGTCAGAATCCAATCGTGCCCGTTGGTCGCGATGGAATATCGAATCATCAGCCGGTCAGCATACCGCGACCCTTGCTGCATCGCATCTTCGGAATCTTCCGACTCTGCTTTGGCCTCCAGAATCGCCAAGGGGACGCCACGGTAACGCAAAAGATAATCTGCAATGATCGCCTGAGTGGGATCATACATCGAGTCCGCACTGTCGCCGCTGAAGTTCACGCGACCGGGACCAATGCGCAGCTGCCCCTCGACGTCCCAGCCCAATAGTTCGAGCTTGGGTTCGATCAGTTGCTTGCAGGTTTCTTTTTCGTTCAATGGCATACTTTGCGTTCCCGTTTAGGCGCTCATCGTTGGTTCAGTACGAAGACGCCCGAGATGTTCGTCCAGTCGCTCGACCTGATTTTCCAAGTCCTGTTTCAATCGCTCTGCCTTGTCGCGAATCTTCGTTCCGTTATTGGTGATCGTTCCTGACCACGTGATGATCTCGGCCAGCCCGGAGGCGTCCTTGGCGATCCGTTGCATGGCCTTGTCCAACTCGGTCAGATCGGCGGCGCGTTCCTTGTCAACAACGCCGCGACGAGCCACCAGAGCACGAGCCAACGACAATGCTGAAGCGAGCACAACATCGGTCATGCAGTCTTCCGCATCCCACACAACTACGATGTCGTTTCCGTATCGGGTCAGTGGCTCCATTTCCTCTGGTGCAACGAGCTTCGAGAGCACGAAGATTCCCACCTCGGCATCACGGTTTGTGCGAGCCTTGCCGATCTCTTCCAGGACCGACTTGAGGTCGTATCCCTGTTCCTGCTTGGCCTCGATGGCAATAGCACCGCCGGCTGTGACCGATTCTGGTCCCATCGTCAGCACGAAATCACCCGTCTTGCTACGCGGAATGCGTCCGACCGTATTGGTGGTGCGTTCGCAAACGTCGCCTCGATTCCGAGCATCTGCTTCGACATATTCTCCGACTGCATCCTGGAAATCGTCTCCGTGACGTGTGCCACGAGCCTTCTCTAGCTTACGAGCCTTCAGCGTCGCGACGGTTTCACGAATCTCGGTGTGGAATTCAGTGTTTGACTTCTCGATCTGGCCGATCACATCCAGCAACTGGCGTCGCAGTAATGAGAGAGGCGAAGCCTCATCGTCAAGTGTGAGGCTGCCTTTGACAGTGCCATTGACGGTTTCAAGCAGCTTCGCCATCCGCGACATTGCAGAGTCTTCATTATCCTGCGAGAACTGATCCGAGATTTGTTCCTGGGCTTTCTCGACCCGATTGACAAGACGTGTGAGCGCACCTTCCTCGTTATCCAGCGAGAATTCGTTGCGGACCTCGGCGACGTCGTCAGCCAGACCTTTCCGCAGCTTTCCATTGGCGTCGGTGACCTCGGAGAGGAGACGTGACAATGCGGACGTTTTGTCGTCCAACGAGAAGTTCTTCACGATTTGGTCACGCTGCGACTGAAGGGCCAGCCCGATCACCTCTTTCAACGAAGCGAGCAAGCCATTGGCCTGTTCGGGAGACAGCATCTTGAACAATGGACTTTGGTCTCCGACATGCGCTGCGAGTGTCTGAGCGACTGTTGACGAATCTTCGCCGAGGTGGCGATTGAGAAGTTCATCCAATTCGCCGTCACGTTTCACGAGACGATCCAACCGCTGCGTCAGCTGGCCAGACTCGGGATCGAAGTATCCCTTTAGCGAGTTAGAAATGCCGCCTGTGCATTGAACAGAGTGCTCCGCCAATACCTCACGAAGCGAACTCAACATCTGCGATACTTCGTCTCGCACAGAGGTCGCATCAATGACGCCGGCTGCTTGACGCATAGCGTGAATTCCGATTCGCAGGGCGGCCAACGCGTATCGGTTCCGTTCGTCATCCGTTTCATGGACACGCAGCTCGGAACAGACATCCGGGTCAGTGACGATCAATTCAAGCGTCATGCGGCTATGCAGGTGCGATGAATCACCTTCGACCTTGAAGTGAGGGCCGTTGCTTCCGTTCGAGTTGTTGAGTGTGACTTCTTGCATGACGTTGTCCTTGGCGTTGTTACTTCTGGTTTGGAAATTCGTTTTCGACAAATCCCCTAAAAGCAACGAGCGTGCCATTACGATTTCACTCCATATTTCTTCATCCAGTTTGTGAACGTCTGATAGTTCGGAAGCCCCACAAGCTTGCATGCCGCTGACTTGTTTTTGTCCGCCTCGTCATATGCTCGAGACAGGTAGTGGCGAGCCACTTCGCCGATCAGTTCAGTCAGATCCAAGTCGTTACCCAGACTGCGGTTGAGGATCGAGTCATATCCCGGCAAAGCACGCTTGACGGGGAACAACGAATTGCGAATTTGCTCGGTTCCGATATTCATTCCACCAGACCAAATAGCGGCTCGGCAAAGCGTATTAGATAATTCTCGAATGTTGCCCGGCCACGGATGTTGGTTCAGAAGATTTCTTGCACCCGCAGAAAGTTTCTTGTGTTCCCAGCCGGGACTGGCGGTACGGTCAACATTGATTCGATCTAGAAAGTAGTCAATCAGAAGATTGAGATCATTCGGGCGTTCCCGGAGCGGCGGAAGGTTCAGAACGCCGACCGCAAGCCGGTGAAAAAGATCTTCCCGAAACCGCTCCGCTGCGACTTCATCCAGCAAAATCCGATTGGTTGCTGCAATAACACGAAAGTCGACGCTCTTGCTTTTTGCTTCACCCACGCGCGTGATCTTCTTCTCCTGCAACGCACGCAATAGTTTTACCTGTGCTGCCAACGGTAATTCACCGATCTCGTCAAGAAATAGCGTGCCACCGTTAGCGGTCTCCAGGTATCCAACTTTGTTTTCACTTGCTCCTGTGAACGCACCTTTCTTGTGGCCGAAGAACTCGGATTCGACTAATTCGGCTGGGATCGCACCACAATTTACCTCAACGAACGGCTTGCCTGCTCTCAGACTGGACGCGTGGATCGCTCGTGCAAACAGCTCTTTACCTGTCCCTGATTCGCCCTGAATTAACAATGGCACATCTTCGACTGCAACACGCCGGGCCTGTGCGATCACTGTTTTCATTACCTGGCAGCGGTGAATGATCTCCGTGAACTCTGGAGCTTCCGGCGGTAGTCCCTGTGTGAGTCGCCTAATTTCCTCGTCGCCTTCGATGTCTCGCATTGGGATGTAGTCCGCCGCGATCTCAAACGGAATCGAGATCGTCCTGACCCCTTCTTCCTTCGACGATTCAATCAACTCTGCTGGGAATTGTGTTTTGGCGAGCAGCACCCACACGGCGCCCATCGCTGGCGTCCCGGGACTGACATGAAACGTGCGATGACGATCGATGTCTTCTTTTTCCAGCGTCTTCAAGACGCCAATTGCCCCTTCGTAGATCTCATCAAATCGGGTTGGGCCGGTCAGCTCCACCGGCCAGACTTTGGCTTGGGTGCCGGTCTCTTTTTTGAGCCACTTCATAAACGACTTGGAATCAGCGGCTTTGTGATCCGATAGCAGGTGGAGCTCGTCGAACTCACGCTTCGTAACCGCATTCGCAATAGGCCCGGCACCGTCCCGAGATTCCCCACGCGACGCCCTGAGGTCAGTATTGCCAATCCACGCTATGAGGGCTTTTGAAGTCATTTTAATAGTATACAAATTATTTTGTGATATGCAAGCATACTTATGGTGCCACTAAGGGGTAAGTGCCTTGCCTAAGCACGCAATGTCGAATCAACGCTAAACGCGACCAGACGCTACGTTCTCTGAGCATCATTTCCGCGTTGCGTATGAATATCTAAATTTCACCAGTTTCCGCGTCAGAATACATGAAGGAAATATCCTTAACTATCAGTGATCGGTACAGATAGTTTTGAACGCCCTGGAAGAGTCTCCTCGAAGGCTGTTTCAGGGCGTCTATTTGTTACCAAACTGTAGGTCTTACTTGGTCCATTTTCCAAGTTCTTAAGAAAGGAGCGATATGATACAGAGACAAGAAATCATGTTGATCAGAGCTGCCCTGCAGTTCTGGTATGAAGAAATGGATCTCGAAGATGCAGATCTGTTTGCGATCTATTCTGGTGGCTCCAGGATCAAGCCGCCCTGGCGGGAGGAAGACATTCAGCGGTTGCGTCAGCAGTTAAACGAGGCACGACTGAGATATGTTGTGTGTCAGCATGATGCAGCCTGCGTTAAGAATCCCCGTCTGTTTAGCACTCCAGATGCAGCTAACCAGGCAATGACTGACAACTCAGACCAACTGGGAGTCGTCCTGGTTAATACTCCAGCAGTCTGAGTTCCCTCAAACCCCGTCCATCAGTTCTGCCAGGCTGATATCGAGCGTCTCAGCGATCCGTTCGATATTCCGCAGAGACAGATTCCTCTCACCTCGCTCGATCCCGCCGACGTAGGTCCGGTCCAGCTCACACGCGTAAGCAAAATTCTCCTGAGAGTAACCTTGCGCTTTTCGCAGCTTGCGGACCTGCTGTCCAAATCTCACCAATATGTCTGCTCGTTTTGCCATGCAAGTATTTAACACTTGACAGCGACGATATAACCACGGACTATAAGTATCATATTATTTCTGTAAATATGTCCAAGCAGTACCTGTTTAAACCTTAGGGAACAGGCACTCAGACATGTTGAAAGCTTAAATCAATACGGACTGGGGGACGTAGAAACTGACTGTCAGCAGTACCCCTCTAAGTCGAGACGACAATCTTCTGTGACTCACATAATCAATTTCAAGCCCTAAAGAGAAGATCGGTATATTTCATGCACGAAGAAAGTAACAAAACAATTGAAAGTCCCCAGAGCCAGTGGTGGCTGGCGAAGAATGGTGAGGCAGAAGGTCCTCTGTCTCACCAGGAAATCGCTGATGACTTGCAGTCGAACCGAATCAGCTTGGCGGATTATGCCTACTCATCAGCTGAGAAAGAGTGGAAGCCGTTATCTAACTGGGATGAGTTCGAAACCGGAGCTGAAGAATCCGCCCTGCAATCTCCTCCAGCTCCTCCTGTCGACAGTTATCATATCGAGCCCCTGATCACTAATCCCAGGCTGCCCGCCATGGCAAACTGGATATGTATTTAT
>PAJV01000051.1 GCA_002706765.1 Gimesia sp. | reverse complement strand
TAAACTATCAATGTCCCGACCAGTTCGAGAGAATATACGCTCAACAACTGGCCGCATAATTCACTTTTCGGGAGTCCGCCAGTCTTGGGCTATCGCAGAGTCCCTATAAAAGTATCAAGCACAGCACGTACTTCGAAGTCTATGACGACCTGTTTTCCCGCTACCGGGGAAAGCAGATCACGTTTGTCGAAATTGGCGTGCTGGGCGGCGGATCGCTCTTTATGTGGCGGGAGTTTCTGGGACCACAGGCGAGAATTATTGGCGTCGATATGAATCCCAATGCCAAAAAATGGGAAAGTGAAGGCTTTGAAATTTATATCGGGAATCAATCCGATGAGCTGTTCTGGCAGGATTTTAAAAAACAGGTCGGCCGCGTCGACGTGATCCTGGATGATGGCGGCCATACGTTCGAGCAACAGATTATCACAACGGAAATGCTGCTCGACATCATCAACGACCATGGCATGCTGGTCGTGGAAGACACCCATACTTCATATATGGACGGCTTTGGTTACAGGCGATTTTCTTTTCTCGAATATGTCAAACGCTTCATCGACAAAATCAATCAGCGCTACAGCGAGTTTGACAACACAGTCGCCGACCAGCGTGTCTGGTCGATTCAGACATACGAATCATTCGTGGCCTTTCACATTAATCGTAACGCATCGAACCTCATCTCTGAGCGAACCGACAATGGCGGCGAATACGACTCGGCAGAAGGCTATCGCTATTCCGATAATCAGGCACTGAAATCGCTGGATGTGTTAGTCCGGAAGTTGAATTTCCTGAAATATATTCCCGGTATCAAATGGCTGGACGCCAAAGCAAGAAGTTACTTTATCGTCAGAAAATCAAAACGCCGACTGAAGAAGTATTTTTCATCTGATTCTTAGCTTCCCCTCAAATGCTCGTTTATGCCCAAACTGAGTTTCTTCTTCCCTCTGAGCTATCGTAGAACAATAGAATGCTGTCAGAGTCAGAATACAAATCATTGACTAGTCAGGCATGTTTGAGCCTCTGCAGACTGAAGTAATGTTGCCTGAGCTTTAATCAGTTTGGAGTTTTAACGGAGGTGTCAGGGGGATTGCTGCATGCGTGCCAGTTGCATGTTTTCCGGGATATCCAGATCAAGTATTTTCTCCCATTGATCCAGTGGCCTGTTCCAGCTTTCTTTCGGTAGCGGCTCCTTGAGAGGCACAACCCATGGTTGAGGGGTCCAGACACGATCAACGGCAGCATAGTTCAGTTTGGGGTTCATCAGGAGCTGAGGTTTCCGACCATTGAGTGAGGCAATATTCAAAACATAGATCTCCAGCTCAGTATTTCGATGTTCCCGGTAATGATCACGCACGTAGTGCACGAATTCCAACACCATATCAGGGTCTTTCCCCATACGACTGAGTTGACGTGAATTCAGAAATTCTTCCACCTTGATCAACCCACGCTGATTAGTGGCAGGATCGTAGGCATAAAATCGAATCCCCACATTTTTTTCGCGTAACATCATATGCCAGGCAAAATGGTGCCCTTCCTCATTCCAGCTCACATTTCCCGGATACAGAAAGTGTCGAAAAGGAAAAATCAGCTGCCAGGAAATATACACCGACAATAAAGCAACCGTCATTCGCTCTCCCCAGACAGACCGGGAGGGAACATCCAGTGGAGTAAATTCCAGCTTATTGAGATGAGCCGCCTTGCGAAAAACAGAGGGAGGAAAAAAGATCAGCGTCGCCCCGATCATGAACCAGGGAAAAATACCGATCTCCCACAGAACGGCATTGGTCAGATGAAATGAAACTGCAACCAGGTAAGCAAAGAGCCTCGTACGACGCCAGATCAAGGCAGGTACAATCAGCAGGTCGAACAACAACCCCCCATAAGCAAAGGCCCAGGCGACCCAGTTTTCGCCCAGATAGGTACCGAGAAAAGGGACATCCGTTCGTCGCTGAATCCACATTCCTATCGGTTGGGTGAGTAGCCAGTCATAATTCAGCTTAGCTAAACCACCATAAAAATAAGGGATGGCAATCTGTAATCGCAGTAGTCCCAGCGACCACTGTGGTGCGACCGGAGATCCTTTAATTCTTCCAAAGAGACGATCGAGCGAAAGGGCACGCTGCGCGGGAATCACCACCATGATCCCGCTGAGCAGACAAATCAGATAGCAATGATTCTGATAAAGTGACTTCTCAAGCAGAAAGACATATGAGTAACCCACAAAGTAGGTGAGTGCGCTGATTCGATAAAACAGTCCCAGTGAAATCCCCAAAGCCGCAATCATCAACACGGCAAAGTGAATATGCATTCCGATGCCAGGCCAGGGTTCTATCCAGCTCCAGCCTGGATAGGAAAAGTGAAAATCGGGGTCAATGTAAAAATACTGCACCCAGCGATCTCTTGTCATCGACCAGATATGATACAGCATCATCAGGCCAAAAAAGATCCGGAAAAAGACCAGCGGTGCGATGTCGACCGGTCGAAACGACCAGCGACATAAAGCTTCCATCCTCTTCCGAACACAACCAGATTCATTCTGAAGTCCGTCTGTGCCAGCTGATTGAGTGTTCTGTATATTGAGTTCCATGCTGTCTAGTCTGTCGTCGGTCATGCTTTCTGTTCTCGCCTGGGCTGTCAGTCCTTCCACGAATCACGATTCTCAGGAACCAGTCTGAACGACTTCCGGTGCTCCGTCGGCGTGTAAATGAATGTCGAACTGATTGTTACCATCAATGACTTCCAGTTCGACTTCCTGTCCTCCCGGATAATATTTTTCTTTGACAACCTGCTCGTCGTCTTCGGGGTCGGGCTTATAAAAGTGGGCAATGTGTTTCCCCACCAGCGCCCCATCACCCTTTTCATAAGTTGTTAACTCAAAGGTACCGTTACTGGTAATGGTTCCGCTGGCGGATTTACCGGAGTTCAGCGGATTTGCATCACTGCCTGGCACAGGCGTCAGCACTATATATCCCTCAGTGACAAGATCATCATCAACTCGAATAAACCCGGAAACGGGAACGACTGTTTTCTGATAGTCTTCCCCACAGCCTCCGCAGAAAATGAACGAGAAACATGAAATCGACCAGAAAATTAATTGGTTTTTAAAGTACATTTCCATCTCACTGCCATGAATAATTGAGTCTCGTCCAGCATGGATCCGACATGAGTTTTGCTTGATTGTTCCACGATTTGATACTCTTCCGGAATGCACTTGAACTCGTGAACGGATTGCGAGTCGATTTTTCCAAAACCGGAGTGCCCTCCCCGGAAGGAAGGGCTACTCCGTAGAGTACGGTACACGTACAGAAAGCCGTCGATGAGGTTATGGTCTTTCGACGACCCCGCCATCTGCTTTGTCGGCCAGTTTACCGAATGTGACCATATCGATGTTTTCGGAAACGAAGCTGACGGAACCATCAGCAAACAGGAACTGCGCTCCACCCACATGCTGGCTGGCGAAGGAATCGTCTCGCGTGCTATTCAGGACATGTTCGGGAGCTGCTTCTGCAATGATATTCTGATGTTGATTATTGGTACCAACCCAGACTTTGAAATCGCCGACATTGGCATGTGTCGGGCCATCAATTTCTCTCATATATTGAGTATAAGCTTCACCAACGGCGATCGTATTACTCGATCCATCCACGATATCCCGGATTTTTGTAGGGGACAGCGTATCCTTGATTTTTCCAAACATGCCCGTGACTGAACCCGCTGAGGTACCAGCACTGCCGCTATAGTCATTTCTGGCGTGTCCCCCCAGATCAACTCCATTATGGCCCGCACCCGCACGAATGGGGCTTCTTGTCAGAGACATTGAGTTCGAAGGGCAGAGGTAAATGGGGATTACCTGATCGGTAACGCCAACCTGCAGGGGGATGGTGATATCCGGCCCCTGTCCTGAAAAATTTAACTGATTGTAGATATTGGCCTGTTCAATGTAGGGCAGGATCATACAGGCCCAGCCATATTCATCGTCGCCATACAGAGATCCCGGCGGAAAAGCCCGGGCGACATCATGATAATTGTGTAATGCAATACCAATCTGTTTCAGATTATTCTTACAGGTCGACCGTCGGGCCGCTTCTCGTGCCTGTTGAACAGCGGGTAACAACAGCGCAATAAGAATGGCGATGATAGCGATGACAACCAGTAATTCAATCAGCGTGAAACCTTTTTGCTTCCTCAAATTCTTTTGCATTTTCAATCTTTCTTCGGGGAGAGTTAAGTGACGATAAGTCGAGAAATAAGATGGGCGCCAGCCATTTGATACACATCAATGTGAATCAGAAACTGCGGGTGATTCTAAAGAGTAAGTGTGAATATATGGCAAAGAGACCATGAAACTCCGGCATTCCTTTAAATCACCTTGATTCACAAAACGGGTCCCGAACTCGGAGCGCGATTGACCATTGATTATTCAGACACACACTCTATCATTTGCGGATCAAACGATTCTCGAGCGTCGACTTTTCGCTACTTCCCTTAGCACAGCTAAAGAACAGGTATGGTGATAATGCAAACTTCTTCCCGGATCAAACTGGCATCCTGGTTAACAGCAACTTCGATTGCTCTGCTATTAATCGTTCTTCTCATGAAAGGCAATCTGTTTCATTTGACTCCTGCATCGGAACAAGCTGCCCTCACATCGCTGGAAAGCAAAACACCGATTCGGTTCAAAGTGAATGAAACAGGACACGTGGTCGATCTGTCAGCCACCGATTCTACGATGAATGACACACTGGCCATCTATCTGAAAGAACTGCCTGCATTGCAACGACTGCACCTCGAACGCAGTGGTATCTCCGATGCTGCCCTGCAGCATGTGACAGGCTTGAAAAATCTGGAAGCACTCTTTCTCGATGAAACCGAGGTGACCGACACAGGCATGCTGCAGCTGGAGCAATCAGATCAGCTCAGGACTCTGTCACTGGCGCAGTGCAAAGTAGGGGATGCCGGCCTGCTTCCTCTCAGCCGACTGGTGGAATTAAAACTCCTCAACCTCAATCAGACCGATGTCACTGATGCAGGATTGAAACATCTCGAACCACTCAAAAAGATGGAATCACTCTATGCCAGCGAAACGGAACTCACCGGCGCGGGTCTTCAGTCTCTGGGAGAACTGCCGCAACTGACGCACCTTGATCTAAGTGGCATACAGGTAGATGCAGCGCTCATCGAATCGCTGCGGCAATTCCCGAATCTGGAACTGCTTTACCTGGGCAACAGTACGATCGATGACCAGTTGATTGCGAGTTTGATGACTGCCTTGACAGAGGCCACACCGAAACTGAGAGCTTTATCGCTTAAGGAAACACCACTCAGCGATTCCGCGATTCCTTCACTCAAATCGTTGCAGCAGTTAAAGCATCTGGCGATTGTTCAACTGCAGGGTACCAGAATCACAAAGCCCGCCTTCAAGGAACTGGCATCAGCGGTAACAGAAGTGAATTTCAGCGTGAACTATTCGGAACGAGATGATTAGTACGGAAATCAGAAACACATTCTGCTGCGGCTGCCCGACCACCCGTTTAAATTCCTGCTTTTGAGTTTCACGAAAGACTACGCTTTAACTATCATAGAGTCTTAACGATCCCGGACTCTAGATCGCATCGCATTTTATCATAGCGTCTCTCAAACTATTATAATCAGCCCAAATGCCCTTGGAGATGCTACTAACAGAACACAGTCCAGCTGGAAAAAGCAGCCTCATGAAAACACTCACCAGAGAACTCTGGATGGATATCCCAAAGCGTCGACAGATCGTTTCTATACACAACGACGTAGAACAGTTGGTCGCCGAGAGTGGAGTTACCGATGGTTTAATACTTATAAACGCAATGCATATCACGGCGTCAGTCTTCATCAACGACAACGAATCAGGCCTGCATGCCGACTATGATCGCTGGCTGGAACAGCTGGCCCCCTTCGATGCGGGCAGTGATCCTGCTTCCGGCGGGTATCTGCACAACCGCACGGGCGAAGACAACGCCGACGCCCACCACAAACGTCAGATCATGGGCCGCGAAGTCGTTGTTGCCATCACCGACGGTAAACTGCACCTGGGACCGTGGGAACACATTTTTTATTACGAGTTCGACGGCCGCCGGCGGAAACGGATTCTGGTGAAGATTATTGGGGAGTAAAGGAAATCCAGTCACATAGCCTATGGCTCGTAGTATTCGATCTCTTTTAGGTGACTTGGGAGACGTGTCGGATCAGGAATTGCGATTGAACCAAGCGGAGTTAGCAGTGGACGCTCGAAGACGAGATTGTGGAAGAAAAACGCCCACCGAGATCCGACTTCAACGTCGCCGACCTGCTGCTCCTCATAGGCAACTTGCCAGTTGTCGGTCGATTGGTCGGGCATCTCTTGTGTGACCGATCCAAAATCAAACTCGTCCGCAGGTGCGTTCAATTCAATTTCTACGAGATGGCATGACTCACTCGCAGAGATTGGATGAACCCCGATGATTCTGATTGGATCAACCATGCCTTCGCTTCCTCTACTCGTGTGCTATCAGGACTGCCGCTGGAATGACCGTATTAGTTTGATGATTTGTTGCGGATACTGCCACATCTTACCCGCTCTTATCCAAAAATCGAGAGCATTCCGCATTTCGCAGATTTCAATGTGAGTCTTCCCCTGATCTCGGAGCTCAGCGGACCTTGCGACGACTTCGGCGTACACATCTCGAAGTTCTGAGGGTATGATGTTTTTTGAGTGTTGAACCTGTGACCGTGGGAACATTGTTTTATTATGAATTCGACGGCCGCCGGCGAAAACGGATTCTGGCGAAGATTATTGGGGAGTAGCCCTTGGAGCAAGGTCATGGCTTTATCAATTGGGCTATCTCGCACAGACGATGTCCACAATGCAGATTACACTTCGGGTATTTATCTCGAAGATGATGGTTACTACTGGTTTCTTTTTCCGTTCTTTCAAGACGTATGGGAACAGACGGGAAAAATTATTGACCTGTATGACGATGCTGTCTTCAGTGCGAATGAACTGCCAGTTCTACTTGCGATCCTTGAAAGAGCATCCGCAGAAGCCAGAGAACAACCAGATGAGTGGGATGTACGCATCGGGTGGCGTGGTGACGATGCTCTCATGTCGACAGTAACCAAGTCCGAACTCCAAGCATTGCTGACGAAACTCATCGATCTGGTTACTGAGGCCCAATCAAGTCTATGTGCTGTCGTCTGTTTTGGAGACTAATCATCCTACGAAAACGAACGAAATTACTTCACAATTTGCTGTGGGTGCCGCCAGAGCTTGCCAGTTCGAGTTCTGAACCCAAGATCGTTCAGAGCTTCGCAGACTTCCATATGTGTCTTCCCCTGATCCCGGAGATCAGCGGCCCTGGTAACGACTTCGGCGTACACATCTCGAAGTTCTGGGGGTATGATGTTCTTTGAGTGTTTAACATGAGATATCGGTGAGATCGTTTTCCCAGATACCACAAAAGCCAGTGTGTAATGCAATGTGCCTGGGGAACGCGATGCATATCACCGCTTCGGTTTTCATCAACCATAACGAATCAGGACTGCATGCTGACTATGATCGCTGGTTGGAAAGTCTGTGATTAAGCTGAGTTACATGTCATCCAGTTCTCAGTTTTCAATCAAGATCATACTGTGTTACGTAACTCCATTTCCTAGCTTGGTTTCGCCCGATATAAGGCAGTGCATCCGTAGAGTCCATAAAACTCAAATTTGTCTGGATCCAGACCTTCAGTCACTGCCTGGTAGACCCCATACTCATGAGCTTCTGGATCTGCGTTTCTTGAATCATTGAAATCATGGAACAGGCAAAATCCTCCTGGAACCATCAGGGAGTCTAATTCACGGCAGAGACTCAATACCGGCTCGTACTCATGTGAATGATCGATAAAGGCAAATTCAAACTGTTTCCCTTCGGCCTTTAAAGCTTTGACTGCCGCGGTTCCTTCGTCGCAGATATTTGTTACTCCCCGATCTAATTTCTTCATACGCAGATGAGTTTTCGCTTCTTCTACACATTCTGGACTCATATCAATGCTGTAAATATGTTTGGACCAGGGAGATTGACGGGCAGCTTTTGCTAAAATCGTCGTACTTAACCCGTGATAGCAACCGACTTCCAAGATGTCTCCCTGGACAAAATAGGCCAATTCATACAATTTCAAAGCATCAGCCCTACGGAGCCATCCCGGAATGTCTTCTCCAAAACCCCACCGGCTTTTTTTCACTTTAACTAAATCATCTTCATTCACTGGGCACTTAGCATAAACGGCGTGGGATGAGTTAATATAGGCCTTGGGGAAATCAAATGTGGGAAGATATTCAGGTAATGTTAAACCAATTTGATCTAATTCTACAAATAACTCTGGATGCTTATTCATCTTAATTCGATTCTTTGCTTGAAAAAAGTTATCTGGATTATCGTATGATTAGTTATTGCAGGAACCCCAGGACTTAATTTGACTCAGTAATACTTACCATCATTTCAAAACACGGAATCCTAGCATTTCAAGATTAACTGTCAATAAGAATAATTGTTAAGTCGTCACCGACCTCTCCAGGATGAAATCTCGCTTTAAGTCACTCTGGCATAGGAGTCAATCGAAGTTCTAGTCAGGCATCCCTGTCTGGAAATTTCGTGGGCCTCGCCTATGGATAGTGAATGGAACAACCAAAACGAACGTGTTCGGTAAGCGTAAAGCCAGAATGAAATGGGAGTACTGGGTAATCATTCGTTTTCTCTAATTGTCACGCAAACTGCTAAGTTTGAGTGACAGTCGTCGCTTAATCCTGTGTCATATTTCAGAAATGCAAGTCCCATGATCGAAAAATGGATCGCCGCCCAGGGAATGAAATTCTGATGGTGTTGTTGTCCTGTCTGATCACCTACAGTCTGATCCTGGTTTATACTCGTATCACCACCCTGCGGAGCTTTTCAAACATGTCGGCTGCTGACTTCGTGATGACGCTGATACGAAACTGGAACCTGAATTTTTAAAAAATGTCATCGGCTTAGAACATCTGCTGGGAGATTCTCCGGTTACCCCTGGCTTGCGTGTCAAAGACTTTTAAACCTCGCAATCCACACAGCAGCAGCTCATCTTACGACGCAATACAGGTCCTGCGGGCACGAACTGTTGCTCACCAAAGCGTTCCTTGAGCTTCGCTTCCTCAACGCCGGCCTGCGCCATTGATGTGATAAAAAGGACAGCGCCGCGAAGAGGCATCCAGAGAAACGCTGGTCGTGACGTATTGAATATTCCCCCTGTCCACCTCTATGGCGGCGATCGAAAACTGGTTGCAGAGCCTGCATTCTATCCCACCGGTAATCAGGTGGATAGTCGAATTCGTGAACCTGTTGTCGATACTCAGAGTCAGATGGTAAGCTGTGCCTGGGACTATGGAAACAAAGTCTGGTGAAAAGACGTGGGGACTAAAATTGAAAACCAATTTCGACCGTCGAAGAACTTTGCAGGAACTGGAACAAGAGGACTGGGGAGAACCAGACTTCGATTCCTCTCTTGTAAAAACATGTCATCGTTTGCGGCGGGTTCCTCTGAATGACTTCTCAACAGAAGATCTCCGAATTATGATCGGCCAGCAGATCAGCCTGTTTTTTCTTATTCCTCTGGCGTTGGAAACTCTCGAAGAAGATCCACTGGTGGAGGGTCACTGTTATCCCGGTGATTTGCTGAACGCTGTATTAGGTGTCCCGGAGTCATTCTGGAACATACATACCGACAAGCGCGAAGTACTTCGTCGAGTCATCACCAAAGCAAACGAAACATTAGACTCGCTGAAAGAACACGAAACAAGAACGGTCCGCAAGCTGTTAGCGAATGCACCAGACTCACTGACCGACTCGTAACAGGAGACTTTTCATTCAACAACGAACAAGACAACCGTGAACTTTCAAAATCAGAAATCATTGTCGCTCGATCACTGCGCACACTCTTGAATCAGACTGCTGTGGGTGCGAGTTTTGAGGAAACCGAGGACTTCAGGCAACTCATGGGTGCGTTAGACTATTTCATTCCCGAAGTCCTGGCTGAACTTTATCCTGAATGGAAATCGGATACGCTGGATGATGTGATTCCGCTGGTCGCAGAACGGACCGGTGAAAGGGAAGCGGTTTTCTTTGGCATGAGTTGGCTGATCCGTGATCAGTCTGTTGTGCCGATGTATCTTCAACTGCAGATTGATCCTGCCATCGATCGCATCAACTGGCTGGAATGTCGCATCGGCGAACGGGGACCGCAGGGCATGCTCCGTCGACCGGGGAGTTCATTTGACAAACAACTGTATCGACTGCAGGGCCGGGAAGATCAGATCGACTGGGCTTACCGTGTGACTTATGGTGAGAAACATCGCTGAGGAAACGATCTCCCTGCTATGCCAGTTTACAGGTATCTCTCTCGGCTCAGCCTGTAAGTTCATTCAGCACGTATCGGATTTTCCTGGCTTGGCATGGAATGTGCGATTACCTGCTGGCATGTGTTAGTCGGTAAACTCCCTGCGTCCCCATCAGAAAGGCTGTGCGATGTTTGAGAAGTGGATCACAGACCAATGGGCTGAAATGCCGATGGTGCTGCTGTCGTGTCTGCTGACTTATGCGGTGATCCTGCTCTATACGCGGCTCACGGGATTGCGGAGTTTTTCCAAGATGTCCGCCGCCGACTTTGCGATGACGGTTGCCGTCGGTTCGTTGTTTGCTTCGACGATTTCCAGTTCTACACCCACGCTCGTTATCGGACTGACGGCACTGGCCAGTCTGTTTTTCGGACAGTGGTTGCTGGCGATGCTCAGGCAGCATTTTGTCTGGTTCAGTAAGCTGGTCGACAACGAGCCGCTACTGCTGATGCGGGGGAGTACGATTCTGGATGAAAATCTTAAAAAAGCGAATATTACCAGGGATGATGTTTATGGTAAACTGCGCGAGGCGAATGCCTTGAACGCCGACCAGGTGCTGGCGGTCGTGTTTGAAACGACGGGTGATATTTCTGTTTTGCATTCAGCAGATCCGGATGCGAAACTGGAGCCAGACTTTTTTCGCAATGTGACTGGTGCAGAGCAGCTGTTTGAAAACCGGGAGTCTGCTTCCGGACATTGACCCGTAACTGATTCTTCCCGTCAATAACTCAAGGTCGGACCGCAAAATTGAACAGCACACTCACCACACCTGAAAAAAAAGAATCGGTTTCGAATGAGCCCGGATGGCGGCGGTGGTTGTGGTACGGACTGCTGTTGATTTGTGTCATCCTGGCGATCACCGCGTTTTTTCCCTTACTGTTAGTCGACTGGTGGTGGGTGCGGATTGGCGATTTTCCGCGGCTGCAACTACTGGTCTGTTATATTGTCGTCCTGCTGACCCTGATCCCGTTTCGCCGGAAAATCACGGCGAAAATTGCTGCAGCCGTGCTGTGTGCGGGCATTGGAATTCAGCTGTTCTGGATCTTTCCTTACCTCGCGATTGCCCCCCATGAAATGGAGACCGCGCAGTCACAAAACACGGAGACGCGTCTGCGAATTCTGACAGCCAATGTACTGCAGAAGAACACTGATGCGGCAGCGGTTCTCGAATTGATCGACCGGGAACAGCCGGACATCGTCGTGTTGTGCGAAGTCAATCAACGCTGGATTTCCGACCTGGCTCCGCTGGAAACAAAGTATTCTTACCATCTCACGCATCCCCTGGATAACACCTATGGGATGGCCTTCTATACGAATCTGAGGGTGAAGTCGGCGGAAGTCAGAGGACTGGTCAAGCGGGAGATCCCCTCCATCGACGCGACCGTCCTCTTGCGATCCGGGAAAGAAGTCCGCCTGTTTGCCGTTCATCCCAATCCACCCCGGCCGGGAGAAGACACGACCAAGCGGGATGCGGAACTGGTACTCGTCGGTCGCGAAGTGAGTAAGAGCAAGAGTGCCATCGTGCTGGGGGATCTGAACGATGTCGGCTGGTCGCGCACGACGAATCTGTTTCAGGAAGTCAGTGGTTTACTCGACCCGAGAAAAGGGCGGGGCCTGTTTGCGACTTACGATGCCACCTCCTGGATCTGGCGATACCCTCTGGATTATCTGTTTGTTTCCGATGACTTTCGCGTGGCAGAAATCCGCACGCTGCCTGACATCGGTTCGGACCATTTCCCGCTGTTTGTGGAACTGAGTTACGAACCCGAGGCGGCTGCCAGCCAGGAAGGCCCGGACCTGGATTCAGGGGATCAGGAAGATGCTGCCGAGGCCGTGCAGTCTGCCAGAAAGAAGCATCCATCTCCCGAGAATAACTGACAGCCCACCGCGCACGCTGACCGCTCAGACACCGCTTCGTTTACTCCGACTACAGTATCAACACGCCGCCCGGGTCGTATTCGCTGGAAAATCGAGCTAAGTCCAGAGATCACGTATTGGCACATTGTTTGCGAGTTGGTTCCTCGAAAACAATTTATTAGCTGAGACAGCATTGAAGTGGCACTGCGCTGCAGCATGTCACATATTCTTGTCGGATATTTTTCATTATTAATATTTAGTACGTCAGATATCAAAAAGGATTTTCCATGTATCATCACGTTAAAAAGCTCATGTATACCGTCGATGTCAGCAATCCTGATCCGCGTTTTGGAAATATGCTGCTGGAACAGTTCGGCGGTGCGAATGGTGAACTGGCGGCGGCGATGCAATATTCCATCCAGGGTTTGAACTGCGATGATCCTGCTCGGAAAGACCTATTAATGGATATTGGAACGGAAGAATTGAGTCACCTGGAAGTCATTGGTTCGCTCGCCCGGATGCACCTGAAGCCTTTACGTGAAAAGGGAGAGGGAGCCCTGGAAGATCCCTTAATCGCAGTCGTGGGGGGCGGGGGAGTCTCACTGAATAACTCCCAGGGAGTTCCCTGGATGTCCACTTATGTCGATGTCACCGGTCAGTTGGAAGTGGATCTGCGTTCTAATATGGCGGCGGAAGCCCGGGCGAAGATCGTTTATGAACGACTGATTGAATATACCGACGATCCGGGAACAAAAGATGCATTGAAATTTCTCATGACCCGGGAAATCACGCATTTGAAAGCCTTCGGGCAGGCTCTGGAAAGTATGGATAAAAAACCTCTGGAAATCGGGGATCTGAAACCGGATGACAAGTGGGTCGATAAATATTTCAACGACTCCACAGGATCAGGCGATCTGGGTGATGACTATGAAGGCCCCTGGAATTCCGGAAAGGAATGGGAAGTCATCGAAAATCCTGCCTTTCAGAAATAATAACAGGAACCCGCATGCACCAGACGGGAGAGAATCATCTGTCCGAACAGAACCAACCTGAGACGAGAGCGCGAGCAGAAGCCGACATGGTGAAGAATGCCCAAACCCATTCTTCGCGTACCCTTGCTCACACGATTACAACTTTGATTGTTGTCGTGGTTCTCGCCTCAGCGTTGGTCATTACGTGGGAGATTATCCTGGCGCTGTTCCTGGCAGTGTTGTTTGGCGTGTTCCTGAATCATTCCAGCCACGAGTTGAGTAAACTGATTCGCCTGCCCTATAAAGCCAGCCTGGCAGCAGTGGTTCTGTTACTGATCGGAGCCTGGTTTGGAATCACGATTTTTTTCTTTGTCCAGATCAACACTCAGATCGATGAAGTCCGCCAGCAGATTGAGCGGGGTGTCGAACAGGTGCGGAACTGGGCTGATGAGTATACGTCTATCAACTCGGCCATTCATTCCACACCAATGCTGGTCCCGCTACTGGCCCCACAAAAAAAGCCGGAGGATCCAAAGCAGTCGGAAAACAAGTCTTCCCGCGAATCCGATTTCGCTTCAGAGCAGAACTCGGCAAATCAGGGTAGTTCCGATAAAGAAGCCGAATCAAAAGATAAGCAGTCGCAGTCCGGTTTACAGTCGCTGACGCAGCCCGCTCAGCAGGCTGTCTCTTTTGTGGGGCGTATGTTTAAATCGACGTTTGGATTCGTCGTGAATGTGATTCTGATTCTGTTTGTCGGACTGTTCCTGGCGGCTTCGCCACAGGTATACCGGGATGGGGTGGTCATCCTGTTTACTCCCCGGCGCAGAGACCGCATCAAGGGTCTGATGAATCAATTGAGTGAAACGCTCTGGCACTGGTTGCTGGGGCGGTTTGGATCGATGGTCATTACCGGCCTGGGTGCGTGGCTGGTGCTCTCACTGATTGGGGTTCCCATGGCGGGCACCCTGGGTGTGATCTCCGGGCTGTTGACGTTCATCCCCAATATCGGTTCCCTGATTGCATTCTGCCTGGCGATTTTAATCGCGCTTCCCAAAGGCACGACGACAGCCGCACTGGTTGTGCCTGCTTTCATCGGATTACAGCTGGTGGAAAGTTACCTGATTACGCCCCTCATCCAGGAACGGCAGGTCTCACTGCCCCCCGCGCTACTGCTCTCCTTTCAGGCGATCATGGGAGTCCTGTTCGGATTAATGGGAGCAATAGTCGCCTCACCACTGCTTGCAGCAGGCAAAGTCATCGTGAAGGAACTGTACGTCAAAGACTACCTGGAAGAACAGAATCCCCCGGCTCCCGATGCCGATGGCTGATCCCTGCGATCCTATGCTGTTTTGTAATCTACCTATACTGAAGACCGCGGGCAACGCAGGAAGTTCTAAGAGGAAGCCCGGTGGGCACGATGAGGGAGCAGGCGTTTTGTCATTGTACGAAACGGGAATCAGCTGCTGACAGGAGCTTTCTGGAACGTCCGAATCAACTGGCCTTACAGGAGAACATCTACGGCGCGAGTTTATGGTGGTTCCCGTTTGACTGTCACGTCTCCAAGGCCATTAAAACGGAGTGATACAGATTCAAAGACGCTTTAGTCAGATGTGATGCGCTCTAATAATTTTTGATCCGGAAACTTTTCCCTTGACATTCTAGGGGTAGTCTGTGATACTCTTCCCTAAGCATTCTTGGGGAGAGAGGCATGGCAAAAAAACAGAAAGCCGACCTGCTGCAGGGAACGCTGGATATGCTGATCCTGAAAAGCCTGCTGTCGCAGTCGCGGCACGGGTATGGCGTGGCGAAATGGATTCAGGTGACGACGCGCGGCGCCCTGGAGATTGAAGAAGGTTCGCTCTATCCGGCATTACATCGCATGCAGAAACGAGGCTGGATCCAATCGGAGTGGGGCTTATCGGAAAGTAACCGGCGGGCGAAATATTACGAACTGACGCCTGTCGGTCGCGCCCAGCTCAAAACCGAAGTCCAGTCCTGGTCTCAGCTGGTCGATGCGATCAGTCTGGTGCTGAAATCCAACCTGGCGGAGGGCTGAAATGTTACGTCACTGGTTCCGCACCCTGATCTCTTATCTGCGCCTGCCTCTCATTGCCCATGCGGATCGTGAACTGCACGATATTCGTGAAGAAATTGAGTTTCATCTCTCCTCCAGTGCCGCCGAACATCACAGTGAAGGCATGGATGCCCGGCAGTCTCAACAGACCGCGCTCGAGCAGTTTGGTGATGTCAAAGCGGTTGTCGACGATTGTTGTGACGTCTCGCTTTCACGGCATCTGTTCTGGCATCGTCTGCATCAGCTGATTACGCTGGGACTCGTTGGTGCGCTGGGCTGGCTGATCTGGCTTTATTTCCCGTCCCAAAATAAACCGCCGTCTGACAGTACACAACTGGCGGCTTCGGGATATCCGGAATCAGAAACGACTGGTGACATCCAGGGCACAGTCGTAGCCGAAGATGGTCAACCTCTCCGCGAGACTCATATACTGGCTGTGGTCAAAACCTGGCCTCCCCACGGTTTCAGACAGAACTCATTTACCGCCCTCACGCGTCCCGACGGCACGTTTCTTATCGAAAATGTCTACCCGCCCGGTCAGGAATACGAAGTCCAGATCGCCGCCATCGCCGACGCACATCTGTTGAAATCCGAATATATCTCAATGCGCACAGGCACACTGGAACCCTTTCGTTTTCAACTGACAAAGTCCGCAGGGCTGGTGCTGCACTTTGAGTCAAACGCGGGAACACCCCTGGCAGGAGTCAGCGCGTTTCCTTTTGAACGCATTGATCAAAGCG
The DNA here is from genome assembly GCA_002706765.1 of Gimesia sp. Lineage (GTDB taxonomy): Bacteria > Planctomycetota > Planctomycetia > Planctomycetales > Planctomycetaceae > Gimesia. The sequence continues at coordinate 29,000 of PAJV01000051.1, read as the reverse complement.
GGCAGGAACACTGCATTTATTTCTGCAGTGCCCGGCCCGTCGTCCGGAAATCGAATACGGAGGGAAATCTGCCCATGCCCCACTTTCTGCCGGGAGAACAGGTCACCGTTTACATCCAGTTTCCCGGCGGCGAATGGCAGACACGAGAGTTAACCGTTCCCGCTGACAAACAGACTGTAACCCTGACACCAGAACCTGCCAGCCACCTTGATGATGGCTGACACAGATCGAATCTGATTTTAAACACTCAATCATTCTGCCGCGCACAGGGTACGCGCCGCGATTTGAACAGAAAGGCCCGATGATGCATCCCAGATACTACTTCACTTTGACCTGGATCTTACTCATCCCGTTGAGCATGAATGTTTCGTATTCCGCGGAAACAGAGGTGCTGCTCAAGGACAGTTTCGAAACCGGTACCACAGCCCCCGAAGGCTGGCAGAGCGGCTTTGATGTGCCCGGCGTCAGGTATGTCTACGATAAGGGGCGCGGAAAAACAGGAGACCGCAGTCTCTCTCTGCAGAAATCCGCCCGCCGTTATTTTCCAATCGCACAATGGTATCGCCTGCTCCCTTATCAAGGTGAGAAACAGAATCTCCAGGTCCAGTGTGAAGTGCGGGCAGAACAGGCCACCAAAGCCATCATCGATGTACAATTCCTGGATGAGAACAAAAAAAGTCTCGGACATCAGTGGCTCAGTTATATCGGCGCCAAACAGTCAGGCGATTCGCCCGTCAGCCATGACTGGAAAACTTATACGGGGGACACAACAATCCCGGAGAACACAAAACAGATTGTCATCGGCCTGCAGATCTATGGACCGGGGAAAATCTGGTTTGATGATCTGGAAGTTTCCTTAACCAATGGCGCGGGACCTGCGAAACCCGATCAGACAGAGCAAGCCATTGATGTCAAAGTCAACGAAGAAACCGGCCAATACCTGTTGATCACACCGAAAGACAAACCTGCTCAGAAGAAACCGCTGGCCCTGCTGATCGTGCTGCCCGGCGGTGACGGCTCGGCCGATTTTCATCCCTTTGTAAAGCGGATCTTCGACAATGCATTGCCCGATGACTTCGTACTGGCACAACCGATCGCCAAAAAATGGACCTCCGATCAAAAAGTCGTCTGGCCTGCGCAAGCCAGTCAAACTGCGGATTCGAAATTTACTACAGAAGAACTGATTGCAGCCGTGATCAAAAATGTCAGTGAAAAACAAAACATCGATCCGAAACGAATTTATCTGCTGGCCTGGTCTTCGGGTGGCCCCGCTGCCTACGCGGCTCTGCTTCAAAAAGAAACAGACATTGCCGGCGCGCTGATTGCCATGTCTGTCTTTAAACCAGATCAGCTTCCTGATCCCGCGAATGCCAGACAGCGCAGCCTCTATCTGCTGCATTCACCCGACGACAGTGTCTGCCCTTACCGCATGGCGGAAGCAGCGCGCGATACATTCAACAAGGCCCACGTGCGTGCCACGCTGGTCGACTATCCCGGCGGACACGGCTGGAAAGGAAACGTCTACGGCAATATTCGCCAGGGAATCAACTGGCTTGAGAAAACAGACTGAGCGCCCGCTGCTTTTCGCCAGGTTTCTATTTGACGTGTTCGAATCGCCTTGATCATCTAATTAATTAAAAGATTCCTTGACGAACTGAGATTCCCGCTGTAACATCATCTAAAGAATTAGACGATCGTGTGAAAGGCGATCAACGGCAGAACTTCGATTGAGGAATTTTTCGATGGCGCGACCCGGATCAGAACACCCGACCGAACTGGAACTGGAAATTCTGAAGATCCTCTGGGACGAATCACCGCTGCCCGTGCGCGATGTGCGGGCACGGCTCGAAGCCCAGGCCGCACGCCCGCTGGCACACAGTTCCGTGATCACGACACTTAACATCATGTTTCACAAGGGCTTTGTGAAACGCAAAAAGGACGGCAAGTCGTTTCTCTTCTCCCCGAAGCTGCAGAAAAAAGCGGTAACCGGCGGCATCCTGGATGATCTGTTATCGCGGGTCTTTGAAGGCTCTTCGTCGGCGCTGGTCATGAATCTGATCGAAACGGCCGACCTGGATTCCGACGAACTCGCGGCACTTCGCAAGCTCATCGCCCGCAAGGCAAAGGAGCAACAGCAATGATCTGGAATACTCTTCTTGATCCCGCCTTGAGCGGCCGCCTCTGTCTGACGCTCCTGCATTCGCTCTGGCAGGTCGCCCTGCTCGCTGGCCTGCTCTGGCTTGTGGAACGCTGCTGGCAGAAAATTACCGTGGAACGGCGTTATGTGCTGCATGTTGCCGTCCTGCTCTGTGTCCTGCTGGCACTGCCCGTCACATTTTTACTCGTGGGACCGGCTGCTTCAACACCAGTTGTTATCAGCCAGCCTCAGACTGTGAGAGATACTTTTCCCTCGCAGGCAGAGACGAAACCTGCTGCTCCGCCGCAATTCAGATCCGAAATGCCAGAACTCCTGCCCGGAGCGGAATCACCTTTATCAGAGAATCAAAAGCTGCAGCCCGCCAGCAATATTTCGCCAGAAAAAACCAAGACGTCTCCCGCAAGACGATCACAGGCCTGGCTCTGGCTGGCCCCCTGGATCGTCGCCTGCTACGTCGCGGGAGTCGTCTTGATGCTGGCGCGACTCGTCATTTCCAGTATTCGCGTGCAGCGACTCGCCGCTTCAGCCGAGCGAATCATAGCCGGGCCGCTCGTCAACTCACTGCGCGAGATTGCCCGGAAATGGTCGTTGAAGGCAGTTCCCGTCCTGGCACGCAGCGAACAGATCATTGTGCCCCGCGTAACGGGAATTCTGCGACCGATGATTCTACTGCCTGCTTCTGCCATCAGTGGTCTCACCACCGACGAACTGGAACTGATCCTCGCGCACGAACTGGCCCACATCCGTCGTTTCGATTTATGGATCAATCTACTGCAGCGGTTTACCGAAGCGATTCTGTTTTTCAACCCCGCGCTCTGGTACCTGAGTCACCGTATCAGCATGCTGCGGGAATACTGCTGTGACGAAATGACCTGCCAGTTGAAACTCGATTCCACTTCCCCGTTCGAATCGCGCGTGAATTATGCGACGGCCCTGCTGCATGTCGCGGAACTGGCCAGACGCAGCAGTGTCTCTACCGGCGACCTGACATCGCTGGCTGCCAGTGGCAGGTCCCCTTCAGAAATCCGCCGTCGCGTGGCCCGGCTGTTTGGTGAATCCCTGCAGGAGCCAATGCCGGTCTCGCGCAACGGCTTATGTGCTTTACTGCTGCTTGGCTTCTCTCTGACTCTGATCACCATGGTATCCCCTTCCAATGCCGAACCTGCATCTCAAAAAACAGCAATCAAAGCAGAAACGGAAGCACAACAGAAGAATCAGCCCGTTACGGACGACACCGACACTCAAGACCATTCTCTACGACAGTTTCAACTCAACGTCGTTGACCCGGACGGCAAACCGGTGCCCGATACGACCGTGGAAATCCGCAGTGACCCGGCTCCCACAGCCGAGCACATTCTCCGCGGTGAGTACCTGCGCGATGCGACATACGGTCCGTTTGTGAAAACGAATGACAAAGGCGAGCTTTTGTTTCGCATTCCTCTCCAGATGAAGCGGTTCAACCTCAGTATTAAAAAGCCGGGCTATGCACCCTACTGGGCCGGCTGGAGTTCTTATGAGCATCCCGAATCCATTCCCGCTGAATTTACAGCCATTCTGGATAAAGGCTGGACGGTGGGCGGCGTGATTGTCGACGAAGCAGGAAAACCCGTCGAAGGTGCGCGAATTTCACCCAGCGTGTATTTCAAAAAACGACCCGGCGATACCAGTCAGTTAGGCGTCGGTACGAAAATCAAAACGGATGCCAAAGGGCAATGGCACTTTGATTATGTACCCGCTTCCAAAGCAGAAGTCCATATCGATGTGAATCATCCCGACTATCGTCCCTGGCGAAAACGTGTGGCCCGCAGCGAATTTGAAGTGAAAGCCGATGCCAGTCCGTCTGCCAGAATCACACTGGAAGAGGGATTGAACATCACCGGCAGTGTCACGGATGAAAACGGAAAACCGATCGCCGGTGCGCTGGTCCGCACCAAATTTGGAAATGATGTGCGCAAAGCAACCACCGATGAGTTTGGCGTCTACCTGATTACCGGTTGTGAACCGCGGGTCACGCGCGTCGTCGTCTCCGCGAAAGGCCGTGCACCGGACGTTCAGGAGGTACGTGTAGAACCTGATATGATCCCGGTCGATTTCTCGCTGAAGCCTGGAGGTAAAGTCCGCGTGCGTGTTGTCGATAAAAACGGGAAGGGTATTCCCAAAGCACGCATCTTTTTCCAAACCTGGCGCAGGTGGTGGGTCGATAATTTTGAGTTCGATTATGTGAACCAGTACGCCAACGAAAACGGGGTCTGGGAATGGGACGAAGCCCCCCTCGATTCATTCAAAGTCGATATCTGCCGCCCGGGAGGCATGCAGCTCACGAATCAGACGCTGCTGGCACGCGAAGAAGAATATGTGTTCCAACCGCCCAAAGCATTAGTGATCTCGGGAAGTGTCGTCGACGCGAAGACAAAACAGCCTGTCAAAAGGTTCCGCGTCACTCCCGGAGTTCAAAGAGACGATTCAACGTCCAGCCTGTTCTGGAATACGTCCGAGAGTTTCGAGTCCTCTGATGGCAAATACAGTATTCGCATTCACCGAGACGATCCGGCCCACTTTTTACGAATTGAAGCAGACGGTTTTGAGGTAGCCACATCCCGTGCATTCAAACCTGATGAGGAAAGTGTGCCTTACGATTTCGCTTTGAAACCTGCCAAAGACATTGCAGCCACCATTCTGACAGCAACTGGCAAGCCTGCCGCCAATGCGCAAATAGCCGTCGGAATTGTGGGTTCTCAGATCATGATCAAAAACGGCAGGATTCGTAACATTTCAACGTATGCCACGCGGCTGCAGAGTGATGACATGGGGCAGTTCAGCATTCCGCCACGAACGGAACCGTTTCAACTGATCATTCTTCATCCTGATGGCTTCGCACACCTCAAGTCGGAAACAGGTCCGATTCCCGATCCCGTCAAACTCACTCCCTGGGCACGACTGGAAGGAACATTCCGTGTGGGAAAAGACATCGCCCCGCATGTCGACCTGACGCTGTTTGGTAACGGCTTCAATCTCTACGGCGACAAAGAGCCGCATATTCATACAGAGACTAATACCAAAACCGATGAAAACGGCCGTTTCGTTTTTAACCGTGTCTTTCCCGGCAAGTGCCGCGTAGGTCGAGAGATTACAATGATAGTGAATGAAGGCACCAGCGAGGTGACATCGTCACATCGGGAAAAGGTCGAATTATTCGCAGGAAAAACCACGACCCTCAATCTGGGGGGCACAGGTCGGCGGATCATCGGTCAACTGGTGCCCGCTGACGGTTATTCCGGCAGAGTCATCTGGAATTTGAATCTGATCCGACTCGAGGGCGCACTCGAACCGCCTCCAGCTCCGCCAGTCCCCGAAAAAATCAAGCAAAATGCAGCCCTGTTACAGCTCTGGTATGCTGAGTGGTTTAAGACAGAAGCGGGAAAAGCCTGGCGTATTGCGCATGAAAAGTACCTGCAACTGCAAGCAGACAACACCTATTTCTCGGCCAGTATAGGCGACGATGGTGCATTTCACATCGACGATGTACCTCCAGGAAACTATGACTTAAAGATGTGGCTGCATGACAATCCCGCCGGCAGATTGAAGCCAGTCTCGATCACCGTTCCAGCGTCCGATGAGAAGAATACAACCGAACCCATCGATCTGGGCACACTGACGCTGGAGAAGTAATAACTATCCCCCTCGACAGACATCAGTCGGAGGTGATTACGGTTTTCCGTACCGGAAAACTATTTCACCGTCTGTGTTTCCAGCGCGAACCAGGATTTATTCAGATAGCTGCAACTGCAGGCGGCGGAGGCATCGGGGACGAGTACCAGACCGCCGGCGGGGATCGCATTGATCCAGCAGCCCGGACGGACGCCTCCGTAGTTTTCGATGCTGTCGTTTTTATTGAAATCGAAATAGCCCAGCGTCGCCGACCGGAAGAACATCATGTTTTCGCAACTGGCGAGAATGCCGCAGCCGTAAGAACGTTTGAAGTTGAAAGGCTGGGGTTTGCCCGATTTCAAATTCCAGGCGCCGCCATGGGCATACACGGTGTTTCCGTTAATCAACGGTCGGGAGCTGTAGTTCGCTTTCGCCTCCCAGGTTTTTTCTCCCGTCGTACTGTTAAAGACACTCAAACGGCCCCCCTTTTCGGAGGAGAGCCGGAAGCTCGTCGGCTGATAGCTCATCAGCAGCGCGTCGTTCTCGGCACTGACGGCGATCATCGTGCCATAAATGTCTTCCTTGTTTTTCCACAAGACGTAACCATCGTGGATGCTCAGGCACAACAGTTGACCGGTGGCATGTTTAGCCGTTTTGGGAATCGGTTTACTGCGCGTCTCTTTGGTACGATCAAAATCGGCCAGCGGACGATCGATCAGGTACAGCCTCTCGTTGGCAATCGCAATCGCGTTGTGTCGAATCGAGTCTTCCGGCTCGTATTGCCATTTCAGTTTCCTGGTTTTGGTATCAAAGGCGAACAGCCGGGTCGATTCTGTCAACTGTTTCGTCATATCTCCCGTCGTCGCATGATAGCGATACGCGACCACATGATTCGGATCTGCGGCGGTGCCGATTAACATACCGTCGTGCCAGGCAATGTAGCCCCAGGGTTGTTTCGTTTTCTCTGCTGTGGAATCTTCGGAGGGAGGGACATCGAATGTATGCAGCAGCTCTCCCGTCGCAGCGTCCAGTTGAAAACAGCGTTCTTCATGTCGGATGAATACGGAATCGCCGCCCAGGCAGTAATTACTACCGGTTCCCGAAGCGCCCATCAATTCATCACCATCGTAGGCTGCCAGGACTCCCTCGATTTTAAACCGCCACAGTTCATGACCGTTATACGCATCGACTGCCAGCAGCCCATTATTGCCTTCATGAAACAGACGTCCTTTTGAGTACAGGGGGGCAGGACCGCGTCCGTGCCGCGAAGGAATGACGAAATCGAAATCCCGATACCACAACATACTTAACTGGCCGTTAATCAGTTTATCGTTACTGCACAACGTGTTGGCTGCATCCGCGTATTGATGCGTCCATTCGCCGGCACCCGCAATCGCGCCTCGTTTCTCAATTTTCAATTCACCCGGTTTCCCCAGACAGATCACGCCTCCATAAGGCCGCTGCAGGCGTTTGAGTTCCTGCTGAGGAAGCGCGGCGGGATCCTCGGTAAGGGATCTCCCCGAGACGACCAGGTTAGCGACTTTATTCGGTGTATTGGTTTGATCGAGCGAACGCTGCAGTACTGAGACGCGTGATCCATATACGCCTGCCGCCGTCAGCTTCTGACGGGCCTGCGCAACCAGTTCAGGATCGGCTTCGATGGCGATAATCCGCAACTGCGTACGGGTCGCCAGTTCATACGCTAAGGCACCATCACCACAGCCCACATCAAAACAGTACCCCTTCTCGATGCCGGTTCGTTCAACGATTTCCGCCGCCGCCCGGGAAGCCGCTGAATCAGCGGGGTAAGGTGACTTCTTCACCTGCGCGTCGTTATCGGAAGCGCGTACTGCCGTTTTATCACCGAACGCATAAAGCGTCCCGCGATCGGTGCTGACCAGCAGACGGGCGTTGCTGGCAGCCAGACCAAAAGCGGTGCCCTCCACCGGCGTGGACCACAGCGACTTACCGGTTTCCAGGTCAATGGTCTCAACCAGATTGGGGGCGCCGGAAACAATTTTGTCGCCCGCGATAATCAGCGCCGCGCTGGGATGTGTCTGCTTTACGGTCCAGAGCTGTTTCAAGGATTTTCCCTGCACCAGCTTGCCTTTGCGGTCCCGGCTTTCGGTATCGGCCCATTGATAACGGGAAATACTTCCCCGGCTCGCCTGCACCAGGCCATCCGGTGTTGCCACGGTCGGACCAGGTGCTGACTTCGCGATCGCTTCCCCGTCGGCTGCCTGAAACACCACGCCGCTGTTCAGAAACAGATCGCCGGACACAATCGTATCGCCGCCCCCCTGTGCCCGGTTTTTCTGCAGGTGAAAATATTCGAACTGACCGGTCAGGCGATTCATCGATGCTGGCACGGCACGACCGGCGGGCACCAGCAGGTGATCGCCGGCGACGGCCAGATAGCCTTGCGCCGAGATGCCACTGTTCGCATCGGCGCCCCCGTGGGGCTGAGGCATATATATCTGACCTGAATCCGTGTTCGACCAGACCGGCTTTCCCGTTTTCGCATTCAAAGCATGCAGAAAGATACCATCGCTGGGCCAGATTCCTGCAGCATAATAAACAGTATCATCGACGATCACGGCAGCGCCACGGGCTGGCCATTTGGAGATCACACGCTCGTTCCCCACCACCATCTCCGCACGCGGACCGCCACGATGTTTCCATAACAGGCTTCCATCGTCAACACTCAATGCGTAAAGAAAACCGTCATCACTGGTCACCAGCAGTTGATCCTGCCAGACCGTGGGAGCAAAACGCACGGGGCCTTCGGTGAAATATTCCCACACCGGTTTTCCTGTCTGCAGGTCGACCGCCTGAATTTTTCCGGTCACACTGTCGCCAGAGAAAACCCGATCATTGGCGATGACACAGTGATTCACACGATCGTAAGTCAGCCGTGTACTGCGTGGCCAGGCGGACTGGATTGCATGCGTGTTTCGAAGACGCCACTGCAGCGCCAGCTCCTCCGCCAGACCGTCTGTGGTGAATCCGCTGCGTTGTGCGTCGGCCCGGTAAGTGGGCCAGTCGGCTGCCTGCAGTCCCGCCTGACAGACGGTCAGACAACACGTCACCATTAAGAGAAGGCCTGCACGCTGGTTGAGAACGGCTCTTTTGTTTTTCATGCGCAATCGTTCCTGCTGCGGAATCGGTTCGTGTTAAAGTCGACGTGTGCTGAACCGGATATCTAAACATTCCCCGTTTCAGTTCCGTCATTTCTATAAAGCTCTCCTGCCGAGTGTATCACTCCTCAAACCGTCGCGAAACAGCAGACTGGCGTTGTTTTTCGTACTCTCTGCAGGATTCCGGCTTTGTTGAATTTGTGATGAATAAGCCGTGAAACTTCTCAGTATAACTCATGAAGAATGCAGAGAAAATCGTTTTGGAAAACAGCAGACTTCACCCGCTCACAGTTCGTCTCTTTCGACTGGATCGTGGAAGTAAAATGAAGAACCATCGATCAAGGCGACATCGTGGTGCAATTTTCGTGTTTTTTCTCGCACGGGAACACACAGGTTTGCTACAGTACACAATCGCGCAAACTCTATCTTGGGCCCTGTCAGGGAGTAACGTTACGATGCGGATTTTAATCGTCGGCGCCGGCATTGGTGGTATGACTCTGGCGGCGTTGCTCAAACAGCGGGGTCTGCAGCCAACGCTGATTGAACGGGCCGCCAACTTCGATCACGCAGGTTACATGCTGGGGCTCTGGCCGCTCGGGTATCGGGTGCTGCATGGACTGGGTCTGTACGACCGCTTCGCCGCCGACTGTGTCGAGTGCAAAGATTATGAAGTCCGCGACAATCATGGCGAACTGGTCAAGCACTGGTCGATGGCTCCCATCGCGGATCGCTTTGGGCCGAACCTGAGCTGCACGCGGCCGCAGCTGGTGAAACTGCTGCATTCCGCGCTCGACGGTGTCGACCTGCGGTTCAACACGTCGTTTCAATCAATCAGTCAGACGGGAGATGAAGTCGCGGTCCAGTTCAATGATGGTAAGATCGAAACCTTTGACCTGGTCGTCGGCGCGGACGGCATTCATTCCAAAGTCCGCCAGCAGGTGTTTGGCGAACAGCCTTATTATCACACGCACTGGGGAGGCTGGGTCTGGTGGGTTGACCCCGCGCAGCTGCCACGGGAAACGTTCTTCGAACACTGGGGCGCGGGCCGGTTCTTCGGCATCTATCCGACGAAGGACGGTGCCGGCGTATATGCAGGCGCACCGGCAGCCGGTGAGTTCGGCGAACCGGGACCGGGGCGCGGCGACCGCATCCGCGCACGGTTTGCCGGCATGGGGGAGCTGGCGGATACCTGCCTGGCGGCGTTGCCCGCTGACAGCGAAGACCTGTTTTTCTGGAAACTTTCGGACGTCCGTTCCCGCGACTGGGCGCGCGGCCGCGTAGTGCTGCTGGGCGATGCGGCCGCCGGTTTCCTGCCGACCGCGGGCATCGGTGCTTCCATGGCGATGGAGTCCGCCGCAGTGCTTGCCGATGAACTCTCCCGCACGAACAACCGGTTCATGGAACACGCACTGTCGCTGTATGTCAAACGCCGCCAGCACCGCGTGGAGAGCACACAGAACGATTCGCGGCACCTGGCAAAAATGATGTTCATCAAATCCGCCACCGTCGCCCACATCCGCGATGTCGCTACGAAATTCTATTCCCTCGAACAACTGGCCAGTTCGATCGCCAAAGCGTTCGACGAACCGATTTGACAGAGACCCGATTCAGCATGGACTTACTTAACCGATTATTGGGACACGACGCCTGGACGACACGACAGCTGCTCGAAATTTGTGCCACACTCTCGGACGAACAACTCGACCGGGAATTTGATATCGGTCACCGTTCACTCCGCGCGACGCTGCATCACATCATCTGCAACATGGAAATCTGGTCGACGTTGATGGCTGCAGAACCGATTGAGCCACAGAGCGATCAGAGCATAGCGGGTCTGCTCCAACGCCTGACGGTTGCCGCCACCCGCCTGGAATCGACTGGCAAACAAGTTGCTGCGGAACAAGCCTGGGACGAGGTCTGGATCGACGTCCTGGACGATCCACCCCGCGAAAAAACCTTTGGCACCGGCCTGGCCCACATCATCACTCACAGCATGCACCACCGCGCCCAACTGCTCTACCTGCTGCGCCTTTCGGGGGTGGAATCTCTGCCGGAAGGGAATGTTTTCACCTGGGAAACTCAGATTAAACGAGGCTGAAATATTTACTTCGCCAGATCATTTATCATTCGAGTGAATACATTATGAATCAAAAACCTGTTGAAACTATCGCAGCAGCTGGAAATACTGAAATCCCCTGTTATCTGGCAATTAAATCTCTGGGATTTGACATTTCCAAAGCTGAGGTGGATACAACACTCTCAGCCGCACAGTTATGGGTTGCAGAGAATTCTGAATTTCGTTTTCTTGCCTCAAGTCATCTGGAACTTCTGGGACTCATCTCAATGCGAAAGATACGTGGCCAGAACTGGAAAGCCGAAGACCGAGAAATTGATGATTACTTCGAGGAACATGAGTCCCATTCTTAAGATCTGCAGAAAGTCCTGCGTTCACACGATTGTTCTTTACTTTTGTGCACATACGCTATAATGAACTTTCGTCTCCCGGGGTGGCTCATTGCGTGCGCACTTGAGAGAACCCGCGCAGCACACAATTCTGTGAATGGCTTTGACACAAATTATTCTTTGAGGTGTCGGTATGAAGCAGCGACCTGTTTTTTTCACGTTTATTATGACTGTCAGTCTGTTGTCTTCAATCTTGATCGAAGCGGCTGAGCCGGTCTCCATGTCGGTTGCCGAGTTCTCACAACTTGATCAAGCTGCGCAAAAAACGCTATTACTCGACGTGTTTCAGAGACGACTGGAGCATTCAAAAAATCTTGCTTATGAAGTCGACCTGGATTTATTTATTCATGAGAATCAAGATGAACAGCCTGGTAAACTCCGAAGTTCGGGTCCGTTTCGACGCTGCCGTGAGTGGCGACTGGGAAATTCCTATCGCATGGATTCGGATATGTTTCGTCCCCAGGACAAACAGGCTTCTCAATGGATCTCCGATGGTTTTGATGGGAAAAAACGCGTTTCGCGCAGTACGTTTACGGATAAAACTCACAAGTATGGGCGAATCGATACGATCCATGACACGCTGCTCAGAGACAACCATTTTTTATTCTGGTTGAGCGGTGAATACCCCTCTCAGGAAATATTTCTGTTTCAGGATATTATAAAACACAAGGATGATTTCGATATCCAGACTCCCGTGGATGACAAGTTCGTTCAACTCACGATTGACTATCAGCCAAGCTGGAAAAAAGAGCCGGGTGGAAAACGAGTTTTCCTGCTGGATCCGAGCAAAGGCTTTTTACCAGTTCGTGGAACTTCCCGCTGGGAAGGAACACAACCAAATAGCGGACAGCGACAGTGGCGGATCGAACGATTTGTCGTTTCGGAAAGTAAACTGACAGGAGATGTCTGGATGCCCATTCAACTGAGAGAAGAAATTCTCGCTTCTCCTGCGCCAAAAACGATCGCAGTGCATGAAATAAAAGTAACTCACATCGAACACGGAAAAGTCAAACCTTCTGACTTGGTCGTTCCGTTTACCGAAGGCATGACCATCGTGGATGCCATCAAAGGTGTTACCTATGTCACCGACGAAGATGGAAAACCTGTCGGCCCCGTCAAGCCACTCAGTAACGGTTCCCCAGTCAATACATCGAAATGAATGGCTCACGAAACTCGCTTTGAATAAATCAAGTTCGTTTTCACATTCCATTTGAAAACCAGCCCCGGCTCTGTCAGACTGGTAGCAACCGTTTGATCACGGAAGCGTTGTTTCCGGCCATCTGTTTTTTCTGAGGAGTCTGTGATGCGAAGTTGTCTGAGGTTGTGGTCTCTCGTCATTTGCTGTCTATTGCTGTGGTCTGCTAAGCCAGTGGCTGCGGAAGAGCCAGAGCATATCGGGGCGCGGCGGGAGCTGTTTGTGGATGACTGGATGATTCACAGCCTGAACAACGCCCGGCAGGAACTGCATCATCCGCAACCCCAGGAAATCGCGATCACCTATGACGGGCCCGCGGAAGGCAATACCAGCTATTACGTGCGCATCCTCAAAGACGGCGACAAGTATCGCATGTACTATCGCGGCTCACATTATGACTGGGAACAACGCAAGCGCGGACATGCCGAAGTGGTCTGCTACGCCGAGAGTGATGACGCGATTCACTGGACCAAACCTGATCTCGGGCTGTTCGAGTTCGACGGTTCCAAACAGAATAACATTGTCTGGTCGGGCATCGGAGCGCATAATTTCTCGCCGTTCGTGGATACGAACCCGGCCTGCAAGCCGGACGAAAAGTTCAAGGCCCTGGGTCGCGGCAAAGGGGGGCTCTACGCGTTCGCCTCGCCTGATGGCATCCACTGGCAGTTGATGCACGACAAACCGGTGATCACCAAAGGGGCCTTCGATTCGCAGAACCTGGCATTCTGGGACGAGCATCGCGGCCGCTATGTCGATTTTCATCGCGCGTTCTCGAACAAAGTACGGGCCATCATGACGTGTACTTCAGATGATTTTCTCAAGTGGACGCCGTCCACCCTGATCGATATCAAAGACTCTCCGCCTCAACACCTTTATACGAACGCGACGATCGCCTACCCGCGGGCCCCGCATCTGTTTCTGGCGTTTCCCAAACGCTTCGTTCCCAGCCGAAAAGCGGCCTGGCATCCGGATCCGGAACACAATCACCCGGGCGTCAGTGATGGTGTATTGATGACGAGCCGCGACGGGAACACCTGGAAACGCTGGGATGAAGCCTTCCTGCGACCGGGACAGAACCGCGAACGCTGGTGGCAGCGGAACAATCACATCGCCTGGGGCATCACCACGACACCCAGCCCGCTGCCCGGCCATGTGCCCGAACTGTCGCTGTATGCGATTGAGAATTACTACGTCGGCCCCTGTCGTTTAAGGCGGTTCACGCTCAGACAGGACGGTTTTGTTTCGATCAACGCCCCCTATACCGGCGGCGAGATGACGACGCGGTTGATTACGTTCGACAAGTCTAAAGGGGATACGCCGGTCGAACTGGAACTCAACCTCGCGACTTCCGCAGCAGGCAGCGTGCAGTATGAACTGCTGGATGGAAGTGGCGAACCGATACCCGGCTTCACGCTGAAAGAGAGCGAAGAATTCTACGGCGACGAACTGGCACACACGGCGACCTGGAAAGGCAAAACCGATCTGAGCCAACTGGCGGGCAAACCGGTGCGGATACGTTTTGTACTGAAAGACGCCGACCTGTATTCGCTGCGCTTTCGCAATGAGTGAGATGTTGGACCTGTTGACAAGATTTCAATCTCTTAATTAAAGGAAGCGGCGATCATGTCTGCAGACATTTCTTCGGAGCTGAGTCGATATCGGTTTTGTGCCATGATTGTCGCGATTATATTGTTATTTCAGTTTAATGAAACCAAGTCTGAGTCGGAATCTTCCCTTATGTTTCCTCCGAAAGAAATGATGGGCAGCAGCTATGTACCACCCGATGACTCGAAATGGATTAACGAATTACCTGAAGATGAGAGAGGAAGATTTACAGCGAAACCATATTATTTGCCGGGAGATTTAAGTGACTGGTCACAGCTTTCTTTTTTGCAGGATCATAAATTGAAACAGGTGCGATTCTTTTTTATCGGTGACAAAGAACATCATGTAGATGTCACATTGAAAGACCAGGCCGTATGTCGAAAGCTGGCTTTGGCACTCAATAATCAATACATGTTTCGCAGCGCTGTTTCAGACATCGGACGAGGGGGTGGATCCTATGGTGGAGGCGCCTGCCTGGGTGTAATGCAGTTGCAGTTTGAAGGAGTTGAAGAACCGGTGATTATTGGTATCGCAAAAATTGGATTTTTCCTGGATCGTTTTTATGGAAGCACGCGGCAGACTTTTCACTCCAAATACCTGGCAGTGGTACTTGCAGATATACTGGAGAAGCACACTAAGTATCAGATGAATTCAGAATATATTGAAGCCCAGTCCGGTAAAAGATATTTCGAGTTACCCGCGAACCTGCTCAAAGACATGAAACCTTCACAATGAAAATCGGGATTCTGTCAGACTCACACAATCATCGGGAACGGACCGAGCAAGCCGTGACGCTGTTGCGTGAGGCGGGTGTGGAGGCACTGTTTCACTGTGGTGATCTGGCGAGCGAGGAAATCGTCGCGACCTGCGCGGTGCAGCCCTTTTATTTTACGTGGGGGAATCATGATGCCGACATGGTGCAAATTTTAGAACAGGCGGCGGAACAACATGGTGCGCACTGCCTGGGCTGGGGCGGCGAAGTGACGCTGGCGGGAAAACGCATCGCGGTTGTGCATGGCCATATCACCCGCGATCTGAAGCCGCTGCTGGAGGCGGCACCGGACTACCTGCTGACGGGGCATTCGCATCAGAGCCACGATTTTCATGTGGGCGTCACCCGCCGCATCAACCCGGGTGCGCTGTTCCGGGCGAAGGTGTTTACCGTCGCGGTACTCGATCTGGCGACTGATGAACTGGAACTGCGGGAGGTGGCGAGATGACATTGCCACGATTTCAGCTGCGCTACAATCGTTCGGGCCTGGGATGCTTGCTGGTATTTTTTGGAGCCCCGCTGCTCTTGATTGTGTTCTGGTTGTTCGTGCCGAAAGGCTGGCTCCTGCGCTGGGAATTGGAACTCCAGTTGCGTCGTTATGCCCGTTCAACGATTCAGATATCCGACCCTTCCGTGATCACAGTGCTGCAGGAATATTTGAAGAACGAGGACCATCAGATCAGAAGGACCACGGTTTCCGTGGCAGGCGATTTTATTGACTATCATCAAAACGAGAGTCGACCTCTGGTCACTACACTCTGCCAAATGGCACAGCAAGATCAAAGTATTTCCGTGCGGGTTTATGCGATAGTTACATTGCGAAAAGTCCATTTTTCGTCACCCGAAATCGATCAAACCATACTGACCTTGATTGATGATCCACATCAGTCTGTGCGGCTTGCTACCGAAGAGCTGCTGTTGACTCGCATAACCCGGGAACTGGAGATGTCACCGGAACTGTGCCGGGCCCGTAATCGGTTAAAGCCGTACCTGGAAGACAGTGATCCGAAACACAGTTCCACGAAAAGACTCAAAGAATTTCTGGAGCGATGTAAAATGAACGAACAGAATTAAAAGCCGGGCTTTCAGCTTCACCTGCGGGGCACACCTAAACAGATGCGAAAGCCGTCGCGGGAATCGGAGTAGGCCGGGCCCTGCAACCCTAAGCGGACGGCGCAGCGGGCATTGCCGGGGACGTCGAAGTAGTTACCGCCGCGACAGACGGGACGCGGGTTCTGTTCGACGACGTACAGTTCTTCGTGTCCCCCTTTGGGATCGAAATCGTCGAGGACAATTTCCCAGACGCCGCCACACATGTCGGCCAGCCCGAAACCGTTGCGACCTTTTTCGCCGTACTGATCGACGGGGGAGACGAAGGCAAAACCATCGCTCCACGGGGCATTCGCCAGCGGCCAGATTTTATTGCGGCCGGGCAGAAAGTCGACGGCGGAAATATTCAGACGGCCTTCACCGTCGCGAAGATCGTTGCCCCACCAGAAGTAGTGGCTCTCGCTGCTGCCGCCCCGACAGGCGTAAGCCCATTCGGCTTCGGTAGGCAGTCGGTATTCCAGTCCGTCCGGCAGTCGTCCTGCTTTGCGTTCGCGTTCCGTGAGCCATTTGCAGAAGGCGCGGCCGTCATTCCAGCTGACACAGACGACGGGATACGAGTTCCGTAGCGGGAAACCAAAATTTGGATCGCGCCAGCTTTTGCCTTTCATGGAGATCCAGGGATGCGGGGGTGCTTTGGCGGTGATCTTCCATTCGGGATCGAAGACCTGCGTCTCGCCGTCGGGTTGCTCGGCATCGGTGACGTAGCCGCTCTCCTCGATGAAACGTTTGAACTGTCCCACGCTGACTTCGGTGCGGCCCATCCAGAAGCCGTCTTTGACCTGCATCGGTCGCGGCTGTTCGCCTTCATACGATTCCCGCTCGGTACCCGGCGTCGCCCCGCCTTCAATGCCGGTCGCCCAGGCTTTCTCCTCGGGAGTACTGCCCATCATGAAATTGCCCGGCGGAATATACAGGACTTCCAGAGAGACATCGCCGCCCAGATCAATCTGTTTCACCGTCCCCTGCTTCGGCGGATCGGCGGCATGAGACGGGTTGCTGATTCCCCCTGCGAAAACAAGTGACAGGCAAAAGAGCGACAGACGGCAGACGCGGGAGATTCTCATCGGGTGGGTTCCTTGTTAAAGTATCACATGCTGGCAGGGCGTCTCAGGCAGGATCGAACTCTGAGGCATTGGATGTGTCAGAGCCTGTAGTATTCCTGAACTCACAACTAAAGGAAGTTAAGAAAATCCTACCAGACAGAACCGGCATGTCAACAGGCGAGTTGAAATGTCTGGGTTTGGATTCTTTTTTGTTTGTGATCACCCTACGGCAGAAAGGTGAAGCTGATGACTGTGCAGCAAAAACCGGATGGTTACTGGTACGGCGAGACTCATGCAGACCTGCGTCAGGAAATGACCCGATACAGTGAGTTGAACGGCTACCCCATTGACAATTTTGTCGACGTCGTTTGTACCTGCGGGAATGATTCATTTCTCTTTCGGACCGATCAGAATGAAGGGGTCGCACTGCGGATCTGCACTCAATGCGAAACAGAACATCTGATGGGTGACAGCGAGGATTATGCTGATGAAGCGGAAGTCGAAAAGCATATGTGTATGTGTTATGCTGAGGTCTTCCAGATCACAGCGGGCATTCATCGCTACCGTAACGCCGATGATACCCTGTCTGCAGATGTCAGGTGGCTTTATCTGGGTTGCCGCTGTGTGGACTGCGGCCTCGTCGGTAGTTATGCAGACTGGAAAAATGAATTCAACGGCTATGAAGCGCTCCTGTCCCGGATGTAATCTGTGGCCATCAGTTCGATATTTTGATTATTGACACCAGTGGCGGACCTGAGCGAAGTCATTTGACGGTTTCCGGTTTGCCTCATATAGTCAAGGTTGAAATTCCACAGCGTGCTCACGCTGTTTCGCAACTGCTACCTCCAACTTCCGGCAGAGCCATGATTATGAAATACTTTCTTACTATCTTGACCTGTTTCCTCGCTGTCATTCTCACAAGTCGTGTGGACGCGGATTTGAATCTGTATGTCAAACGCGATGCGGCGGATGGAAATGGAAGTCGGGAGAAACCCTTTTCCTCGATTGAGGAAGCGCGGGATCAGATTCGCAAAGTGCGGGAAAACGGACAGTTGAAACCGGAAGATCCTGTGACGGTCGACATCGAGCCGGGCGTTTATCCGGTTCGCAGTTCGCTGACGTTTGATAAAAACGATGGCGGCAGCAAAGGAAACCCGGTGGTTTATCGCGCGACACAGCCGGGGAGTGTGCGGATCCAGGGAGGTCAAACTCTGGATGCCGGCGCGTTTCAGCCGGTCACGGATGCGGCGATTCTGAAGCGGCTGCCTGAAGAAGCCCGAAAGAAAGTTCTGGTCTGCGATCTGTCGACCGTGAGCAAGGAACCTTTTGCGGAGTTCAAAGCCTCTTATCGGGGTGTCCCGGTCGGGCCGTGGCTGTATGTGAATCATCGACCGATGACACTCGCCCGCTGGCCGAATGCAGATGCGGCAGAGGAGGGCTGGGCTTCGTTTACAAAAGTTGTCGATAAAGGACTGCCCGATCCCAAAGCGAAAGATCCGGCGCAGCAGAAGGCACATCCCGGTTCGTTTGTGTTTGATAATCCGCGGCCTGCCCGCTGGAAGCTGGATGAGGGGGTATGGCTGCTGGGTTACTGGACGCACGACTGGAGTGACGAAGTTATTCGCATCGCCGATTACGATCCGCAGCAGAAAATCATCAGGCTGGCAGCTCCGCACAGTTACGGCATCATGGGGGGAACCTGGGGTGCGAAGGCACGTCGCTTTTTTGCGCTGAACGTGCTGGAAGAACTCGATTCGCCGGGGGAATGGTATCTCGATCGTAAGCAGAAGCAGCTGTACCTGTACCCGCAGGGAAAGCTGGACTACGCTGAGATTGTCCTGGCGACGTTAACGCAGCCTCTGATGCAGGTGCGGGGCACAAAACATATTCGGTTCGAAAATCTGAATTTCGAATTTGGTCATTCCGAAGGAGTTTCGCTGCAGTCGACCGAAGGCGTTGAACTGGCGGGCTGCGTCGTCGCGAACCTGGCGAGTGGCGGCATCTCGGTTTCGGGTACGCAGAATACGATTCGCAGCTGTGATCTGTACCACCTGGGAACGCGGGGCATCACGCTGAATGGCGGCGATCGCAAACAACTGCAGCGGGCCGAAAACCGGGCGATCAATAACCACATCCACGATTATGGTCTGTTTCAGCGAACGTATGCACCGGGCATTTACGCGGGTGGCTGCGGGCAGATTGTGCAGAACAACTGCATTCACGATGCCCCGCATAACGCCATTCTGTATGGCGGGAATGAGAATCTGTTTGAACGCAATGAAATTTATCGCGTGGTGATGGAGACCGGCGATTCGGGCGCGTTCTATACCGGTCGCGACTGGACCACCCAGGGAAACGTGTTGCGTCACAATCTGATTCACAACCTGGGGGGCGGCGATGCAGAGCATGTGAATACGATGGGCGTCTACCTGGATGACTGCGACAGCGGCGACACGATCGAAGGAAACATTTTCTATCGTACGGGGCGGGCCATCATGATCGGGGGCGGCCGCGATAACCCGATTCTCAATAACCTGGTGATTGACTGTCCGATTGGTCTGCACATCGATTCGCGGGGCATGACCTGGAAACAGTGGAATGACCCCCAGTCGGCCGGCTGGAACCTGGAAGAGAAAGCGGAAGCCATGAACTACAAAAGTCCGCCTTGGAGCACAGAGTATCCGCATCTGGCAAAGATCATGTCCGACTCGCCACGCGAACCCCTGTATAACCCGATTCGGCGGAATGTGTTTGTGGACTGCAGCAAAGAAGTCTGTCACATGGATGGCAACGTGAAGAAACTGCTCGGCAAGTTTGAGATCGAACAGAACCTCGCCGTGAACACGACAGGCGCGAAAAACGGCATTGCGATGACGAAAGACCTGAAAGGCTTCACCAATCTGAGCGGTTCGAAAAGCAAGCCGATCTCGCTGGGAATGGCTGTCGGCATTGACGGACAGCTGAAACTGCAGCAGGACCCGCGTCTGCTGAAAGCGAAAGCGTCGTTCGAAGCGATTCCCTTTGATCAGATCGGCCTGTATCGCGATGAATATCGAAAAGAATTACCGAAGCGAGATCCTCATTCCTATTAAACAGTTCAAACCATATTTTCATATTTGGCTGAGTGATTAATCGAAGAAATGACCGATGTCATATTACCCTGATTTAACTCCCTGTGATTACTTCGGATTCGACCATCAGGGTCATCTGTTAGCGGTGGGCTGGCTGGATGGTACTCAGGAATATTCTTCAGGGTCCGTGACAGAAGAAGATTATCGGCACTTGAGTATGCTGATTGAGACCGCTTTTCAACCCTTTCATTCCATGGGAGCTCATCAATGTAATCTATGTCAGTTTGATGGCGTCTCTGGCAATAAAAATATTTTCATCCCTGATAAAGGTGACATCCTCGTCGCACCGGAACTGATCCTGCATTACATTAATCAGCACCATTATCTACATCCGAAACGATTTATAACTGCGATGCGGCGAATTGAAAGTACTACTACCATGGATTATAAAAAACAACTATTGGCCAATCACGGTCAGTTTCTTCTGAAAGGCAATCAATCATAATCCCAAACCATATTTTCATATTCGCCTGGGTTCAGTAAAATCGATGCTGATTTGATGAACGAGCCATGCTGGCTCTCTTGAAGAATGGGGCATTTCGTGGCGCTGGATGATCTTTCTGTGCTTTCGCTGACGATTATAGACGCCGCGGATACGCTGGGTGTTTCGACAGCGTCGGTGCGCAACTGGATCAAGGCCGGTTATCTGGTCTCGACGGATCGGGGCTGTATCACCCGCGATTCATTCGACGGGTTCATAGAGAATATCGCCGGACAGGAGAAGCTGATTGCCCGGGCCAACAAATCGCAAAAAGACGGTCACGATCACGGTGCCCTTTCCAGCCGGTTTCGGCTACTGGTAAAGCAGGAGGAATTTGACAGTCAGCGGATTGGCGATGAGTACCAGGCATCGCTGTCGAACACATATCGTAACCAGGAAGGCGTCTATTATACGCCGGACTGGATTATTGAACGTTACTTTGCGGACCTGCCTGCAGATCGGCGGGCGTTGACATTTTGCGATCCCTGTTGTGGCTCGGGGAATTTTATTCTGGCGGCCCTCGATCAGGGTTTTGCACCGGAAAACATTTTCGGCTTTGATGTTGATCCGGTCGCGGTCGCGATTACCAGACGTCGAATCCTGGAACGGACCGGCTTTGATTCACCGAATATTCAACGTGCGGATTTTCTGAAGGCGAGTCTGCAGGGCAGGCCGCCTCGGTTCGATGTGATTTTCACAAACCCGCCGTGGGGGAAGAAGCTCAGTAAAGCCCAGAAGCAATCCTATGCAATTCAGTTCGCCGCGGGGAGCAGCAGCGATACCTGTTCGCTGTTTTTCTGTGCGGCCCTGTCGCGCTTGCAGCCCGGCGGTTATCTGGGTTTTCTGCTGCCTGACGCGTTTTTTAACGTCGCCGCGTTTGCCGATGCACGGGGGCGGGCACTGGCCCTGGATATCAAATCGCTGATGGACTTTGGGAAACCGTTTCCCGGCCTGGTGACCAAGGCCAAAGGAATTGTGCTGCAGAACCAGGCAAACCGGAATCAACCGATTGTCTGCGAAGGACTGACTGATACCGCGGTGCGGACTCCCGCCTCATTTCAACAGAATCCGAAAGCGATTCTGAATTTCTCCTGTTCCCCGCAAGCGGCGGCAGTGATCGCGCATCTGTATGAGGTGGAGCATCTGACACTGGCCGACCATGGGCGTTTCGGGCTGGGGATCGTCACCGGAAATAATAAGAAATATTGTGTCGCTTCGCCGCGCGCTGGTTATCTGCCCGTGTATAAAGGCGCGGATCTGCAACCGGGGTTACTGCGGAAGCCTTCCGTGTTCATTCCCACTGATTTCTCGCTGTATCATCAGGTGGCTCCCGAGGAACTGTATCACGCGCCGGAAAAACTGATCTATCGCTTTATCTCGTCGCGCCTGGTCTTTCATGTAGACACAGCACAGTCTTATTTTCTGAACAGTGTGAATATGCTAATCCCGGCGCCGGAGTTTCCAATTACGGGCCAGCAGCTCTGCCAGCTCTTGAACAGCCGCGTGATGAACTGGCTGTTTCAATCGATCTTCGAGACGCATAAAGTGCTCCGCGCCGATATTGGCGTCCTGCCGATTCACACAAAATACTTCGAACAGCACGAGGAATTTGACGAAGCCGCGTACGCGAACTTCCTGGGTATTGAAGAAACAATCGAGGGTGACTATCGCATTAAAGGGCGGGGAAAGGGAGCGTGATGAACACCGAACTGCTGCATGCGAATTTTGGCTGGTTACACGCGCCCCCGTTTCCGCCGGCCTGTTGTCATTGTCTGATCATACGCAGTGAAGCGGGGCTGATGCTGGTCGACACGGGGATCGGCATGCTGGATATCAAGGCGCCTGAAGAACGTGTCGGCAGGGAAGCAATGCAGGACGCCGGCTTTCAGTTTATCGAATCGGTGACGGCTCTCGCACAGATTCAGCAGCTGGGTTATTCGGCAACCGATGTGAGCGATATCATGCTCACGCACGGCGATCCCGATCATGTGGGAGGCCTGGCCGATTTTCCCGAGGCTCGCGTTCATCTGGCAGCGGAAGAGAAACAGCAGCTGGAAACTGACGATCCCCGCTATCGCAGCGCGCAGTTTTCGCATCGTCCTCACTGGGTGACCTACGACATCAACGACGCCGACTGGTTCGGCATGCCGTCCCGCTGTGTGGATACCGCCGTGAATATCGACGTCCGGCTGATTCCCCTGCCCGGTCATACCAGCGGCCACTGCGGAGTGGCGGTGCAGACCGAGGATCGCTGGTTCCTGCATGTGGGGGACGCCTATTACCTGCGGGGAGAACTGACTGACCCGCAACATCCGATCGGCGAACTGGCCGCGTTCCGCGCGACCGATAATGCCCAACGGCTCCACTCACTGGCGCGACTTCAAACATGCATCAATGAGCATAGCAACGCATTCGACTACTGCGGCTATCACGATACAAGCGAACTGCCCGAATCCGTGCCTGGGTTCGAAGAGATTCGCTGATTTGAAAAATTCCTGTTGACACACCTACAATGCGTAGGTATTAATTACCTACATAACGTAGGCACAACGGATTTAGGAGTTGGACATGGCGAAAGCAGATACCACGCCGCTGACGGAAATTCAGCGCGAGATGATGGAAATCGTATGGCAACGCGAGGAAGTGACGGTGAGTGAAGTGCGGGAAGCGTTGTCGGCACATCGTCCGCTGGCCCGCAATACCGTGCAGACCATGCTCGTACGTCTGGAAGAAAAGGGCTGGCTCAAACATCGCGAGCAGGGGCGGACGTTCGTCTATTCCGCAAACCGACCCCGCACGGTCTCGCTGGGTGCTAAAGTCTCGCAGATGGTGGATCGCCTGTTTTCCGGTTCCCCCGAGGAAATGGTGACTGCGCTATTGGAGTACCGGGGCCTGTCTGCCGACGAAGCCGAACGCATTCGTGCCATGATCGAAGCAGCGGAAACAGAGCCCACGCAAAAACCCAAACGACAGAGGT
Source organism: Gimesia sp. (assembly GCA_002706765.1). GTDB lineage: Bacteria > Planctomycetota > Planctomycetia > Planctomycetales > Planctomycetaceae > Gimesia. Next base: position 5,280 of record PAJV01000051.1, on the reverse strand, counting down.
AATTCCCATGATCGCATTTGATTTCTGGAAGCCCGGTGATCTGCTCCTGCTGGGGAGTATGAATGTGTTGCTGCAGGTGACATTCGTGACAGCGACCACGCTGCTGCTGGCTCTGTTTCTGCGGCGTAACCCGGCGGTGCGGTATGGACTGTTGTGTGCGGCGTTGATCCTGGTCCTGCTGGCTCCGGTGATCACGCTGGTCATGCAGTCTTACGGAACGAGTCTGTTGACCTTCTCGCTGGAAACGGAAGGTTCGGATGCCCGCTCTGGTACTGAGGTGAGATACGATCCGGTCGCAGTCGATGCATTGCCTTTGAATTTCTCTGCCGATAATCGCGAACAACAATATGCAGCACAGACTGCGTTACCTGATCCGACCGAACCGGGCACCTTAAAACGGGAACTGCATTCCGGATCGGTGCTGGAGTTATCCAGAACACCAAAAAAATCAACGCTTGTCGCAAGTGTTGTCCCGACAAAGGAAGCAGAGGCGGTTCAGACACTCCGCATCACGCTGCAGGGTGTGCTGCTCATCTGGATTGCAGGCACCATCATCGCGCTGATCAGACAGCTCACGGGCTGGTACCGACTCACCGCCATTTTGCGTTCTGCGAAATCCAACTGTCATTCTTCACTGGCAGAGTCCTTCGCAGAAGCGGGACGCCTGTTTCCACACAATCGACTGCCGGAACTGGTTTTATCAGCGCATGTATCCGGGCCTGTTTCTGCCGGTTTATTCAGGCCGCGGGTCATTTTTCCTGAACAGCTTGCCGACCAGATTGCTCCCAAGGCATTGCGGGATATTTTCATTCACGAAATCGCGCACAGCGTCCGCCGCGACCAGGTGATTCTGTTGATTCAAAACCTGGTGTCAGCGTTGTTCTGGTTGCAGCCGCTGGTGAAGTTCCTGAACCGACAGCTGGCCCAGGCGCGTGAAGAAGTCTGCGATAATTACGTGCTGGAGAAAACGGACGCGAAAACGTACAGTCAGACGTTGTTCACGCTTGCCAGCCTGATTCAGAGTGAGCGATTTCTGCCCGGTGCGATTGGCCTGTTTACCTCGCGCTGGAAGCTCGAACATCGAATCGCCGGCCTGCTTGACCGGAAACGAAGTCGCTTAACCAGGCTCACAGGAAAGAAGCTGCTGTGTCTGCTCGCACTCTCATTATGTATGACAGCCGGTCTCGCAGCGGGAACCTTCACAACGGCGGTCGCACAAACTAAGGAATCAAAAAAGTCCGAACCCGTAGCGAAAGGCATCATCGTTCGCGGCACGATCACCACCCACGAAGACAAACCGGCGGCAGGGGCACGCGTAGAGATCATCGGGTTGAAACCTGTGGATGAGACAATACCCGATCGAAAAATGCTGGCAGAAGGAGTGGCGGACAAAGCAGGTCATTATGAACTGACGCTGCCTGTGGATGTGCCGAAAATGTATACCGAGATGAATATCCTCGCACGGACCGAGCACTCCGGTTTATTATCACGGAACAGAAAATGGCAAGGTGATTCCATGACCGTCGATCTGAAACTTTTCAAACCATCAAATGGTGTCATCCAGTTCGTCGATGCGAAAGGACGGCCTGCGAAACATTTGTCGCTGGAGATGGAACGGCGCAACATCAAAATCTCGGCACCTCCCGGTGCGGTCATTCAACCTTTGCAGACTGCTGATAAGCCGGCCAAACGCCCTCAGAATATAATGCACTTGGCCCCCGATTCCATGCTGATCCTCATTCCCCGCAAAACCGATGACCAGGGCAAGCTACTGCTTAACATGTTTGATCTGCGAAGAGGAGTCACCCTGAAAGTGACCGGCTCGGAACAATTCGCTCCGCAGTGGGTGAATATCAATACGGGTCAACCCGAAGAACGCAGCAAACACGACGGAACGTATCGTGACATTGTCCGAAACATCAAACCGGGAGAGACGTTGACAATTCCCCTCGCGCCGGCTCAGTGGTTTTCAGGCCGGGTTCTACTGGGCGATACGGGGAAACCAGCTGCCAACACGCGGATTAAAATCTGGGCCAGTCAGCAGGAACCTTTTGGTTCGATGGTTTCGATTGAAGGCAAGACCGACGAGGAAGGAAACTTTCGGTTGAATCCCCGTCCGGGAATTCGATTCGGAATAGTCGCATATCCCCCGCAAGGGACTCCCTACCTTACCCGGGAAATAAAAGATCTGCACTGGACTCCTGAAACTTCGAAAGAGATTGAGATCAAACTCGACAAGGTCGTACTGGCAGAAGGTTTCGTCCGCGATGCAAAGACCGGCCAGCCGTTAGAGGGAGCCGCGGTCCAGTATTATCCCGAGCGGGCTAATAAACGATACACGGAAGACATCATCACCGGCTGGCAGAGCATTCAGAAAACCGACAAAGCAGGCAAGTTTCAGATTCCTGTTTTGCCGGGTCCGGGATCACTGCTCGTACACGCTGCCGAACGAAAATATATTCTGCAGGAACAGGGTTCCCGGGAATTACACGAAGGAAAACCGGGAGGCACCCGGGTCTATGCTCACGCGTTTCAGAAGATCAATCCGCAGATGGGTAAAACGCTCGAACCGCTCGAGATTACCCTGCAATCAGGAGCCACGGTCGCAGGCACACTGGTCGATCCGTCCGGTAAACCCGTGCAACAGGCGCTGATGATTTCGCGATTGAAGGTCGCGCCTACTTCGCCCGACTGGTGGCGCGGTGAGTCGGACAAAGTGCAGAACGGAAACTTCAAGTTGGAAGGACTGCGCGAAGGGGAAGAATACCCGGTCTATTTTCTGGATCCCGAACGTCGGCTGGGCGCTGCAGCACTGATCAGTTCGAAAAACCCTGCGCCCCGAATCGTGCTCCAGCCGTGTGGCTCTGCCACCGCAAGATACGTGGATCAAAAAGGAAAACCGCTCGTTGATGAAATGCTGGGGGGTTTGAGAATGATCGTCACATCGGGGCAAACTCATTATGATCTGCAGGCGATTCGAAGGGGAGAAAAACTGGCGGACGAAGCATTCGTCGTCAATATTGACCGCTTGAATTATCAATCACCGGCTACGACGACCACCAGCGCGCAGGGGAAACTGGATTTTCCCGCACTGATTCCCGGTGCTTCTTACCGGCATGTGATTATTGTCGACGGGCATCCTCAAATCACCCATGAGTTTGTCCTGCAGCCCGGAGAGCAGAAAGATCTGGGTGAGATCGAAATCCACCTGAACGAGTGAGGAACGCTTACTTCCTTTTAGTGCTTGTAAATTTTGTGGCGGGGGCGGTCGGAGAGGATTTCTTCTTTGCCCCAGTTGGTGACAGCGCGGAAGGCGTCGCTCTGGATGAAGTCTTTGAAGGCCTGCTCGTCCGACCATTCGCTGGTGATCATGTACGAGGCATCGTCGGCAACATCTTTCCACAGGTTGGAACTGTCGTGCCCTTCCGCTTCATTCAAAGCAGCAAGCACGCTGGCGAACTTTTCTTCAAATGATTCCTGTTTGCCTTCGATAACGTGGTAATTCATGCCAACGGTGATCATGGCTTGATCTGCTCCTGAAAAATATGGTCTGTTAAAATTGCTGCGCTCATATTAGTACACAATCGTCAGGTTCACAATCATCATGAGCAGAGTACTTGATCAACCCCGCCGAGAAATCTGCGTTTTCTTTATTATTTCCATTCTGAACGCGATTCCCATTTTTTAATGCCGTCACTGGGGAATTCAGTTATATAATGCTACTTGCGGGCCTGAGTTCTAATCCTATTTTCCATGCGAGAAACTCGGTCCGGATTACCTGAAATTCCTGTTTCACCAGATATTCATCTAACCGGGAATCTTCAAATGGACCAACATGGTACAGACTGGTATGCAGCGGCATTGCAGAACCTGACAGAGACTGTGATTGCGGTCAGTCTTCAGGAACAGGTCATGCTTTTGAACTCCCCCGCCGAACAGTTGACCGGCTGGAAACAGAGTGACGCGCTGGGCAAACCGGTTTCTGAGATTCTGGAGTTTTCAACTAAGTCTCAGACGCTCGACCACAGTCTTCTGCTGGCGCCGGTTCTGCAGTCTGGCCGGACAGTCAATATTCCCGACTGGACGTTCCTGCAGGAAAGCCATGCCGCAGAACATCTCATTTCGGGTCAGATTTTACCGGTACGGGAGAAAAATGGAACAATCATCGGCGCCCTTTATCAGCTGCATACCAAATCTGCTGGAAAGAGCACTCAGCCGAAGCTCGGGCTCAGTGAACACGATTTACACACCTTTATTGAAAACGCGCCGATCGCGATTGCTTTATTCGATCAGCAACTGCGGTATCTGGCAACGAGTCAGCGCTGGCTGGAAGATTACAGTCTGGTCAGTGAGCACCTGCTGGGACGCACGCATTATGAAGTCTTCCCTGAGATCCCCGAGCACTGGAAAACAGCACATCAGCAGGCACTGGCTGGTTCTGTCTTACGTGACGAAGAATGTTTTGTGCGCGCGGATGGTTCGCTGCAGTGGCTGCGCTGGGTGATTCAGCCCTGGCATGAATCGCCGGAGATCATTGGTGGTATCGTGATGCTGACCGAGGATATCACGGAGCGGAAGTTACTGGAAATAGAAAACCGGAAACTGCTGGAACAGTTCGCCGCGTCCCAGAAAATGGAATCGATTGGCCGACTGGCCGGCGGTGTGGCGCATGATTTCAATAATATGCTGAATGTCATTTTAGGTCATGTGGGACTGGGTCTGCTGGACATCGATGAAAAACATTCCCTGCACGACCATCTCGTAGAAATTCGCAGTGCCGCCGAACGTTCTGCAGAACTGACGGAGCAATTACTGGCCTTTGCCAGTCGTCAGGTGATTGAGCCCCGACTGCTTGATCTGAATGAAACCATTGAAGATATGATCAAAATGCTGCGGCGGCTCATTGGTGAAGGAATCGAATTTGTCTGGCTGCCGGGTTCTTCGCTGGGGCTGGTCAAAATGGACCCCTCACAAATCGATCAGATCCTGGCCAACCTGTGTGTGAATGCCAGTGATGCGATCTCCGGCATCGGGAAAATTACGCTGGAGACACATAACGTGGAATTTGATGAAGCATACTGCCTGGAACATCCGGGTTATCTGCCTGGCAAATATGTGCAACTGGTGGTAAGCGATAACGGTACCGGCATGGATCAGGAGACGTTGAAAAATATTTTCGAGCTGCTCTGTAGAAAAGGTCTTGTCAGTTACAAGATCATGATGTTATGCGTGATGGTTCTCAAAACAATCTCCCGGCACTGTGACCAGTAGCAACGTGCT
>PAJV01000050.1 GCA_002706765.1 Gimesia sp. | reverse complement strand
GTTCGCCCCTACGGGGTTGGTTTCCTGGTTCTGATTTGATCGAGTCAGCTGCGACCTCCTGCTCGCTGCGCTCGGCCCGAATTGCATTCGGGCTCACCCTTTTGATGATCTTTAATTTAAAAACACTCAGCTTTTCAGGATCTGCTGGATCGGTTTGGCGCCGTGGTCGGCAAGCGGAATGGGGCGGCCGATGTTGGACATGTTCTGTTGCTGGGGATCGAGACCCAGGGCCGTGCAGATGGTGGCCATCAGGTCGGGGACGACGATGGGCTGATCGGTGACTTTCATGCCGTCTTCGCTGGTTTTGCCGATGACCTGACTGCCGCGAATACCGCCTCCGCCGAGCACCGTGGTCCAAGCCGCGGGAAAATGATCGCGGCCCGTGTTCTGGTTGATCTTCGGTGTGCGGCCGAATTCGCCCATCCAGACAATCAGCGTGGAATCCAATAACCCCCGCTGTTCCAGATCGGTCATCAACGTGCCCCAGGCAGGGTCGAGGACCTCACTCAGACTTTTGACCGCTTCAAAGTTTTCCTGATGCGTGTCCCAGCCGAAAGTGTTGTTGCCTTCCACCCCGTTCAGCGAGACTTCGACAAAGGGAACGCCCTGCTCTATCAACCGTCGAGCCAGCAGACAGCCCTGCCCGAAGCGATTGCGGCCGTAGGCATCGCGGAGCGTGTCCGGCTCTTGATCCAGTTGAAAGGCATCGATGGCTTTGGAGCGCATCATGCGCACCGCGGCGGCGTAGGCACTGCGATGACTGCTGGTGGGTGTGCCGGGATGCGTGGCGGCGAAGTCCGTTTCCAGATCGTTCAGAATCGACAGGCGTTCGTCGGCCTGCCTGCGCGTAATACCAGAGGGCAGGGTCAGGTTCTTGACTTTTAATGCGGCGTCGACATTCGCGGCATCGTTCTGCACAACTCCAGTTCCTTCGCCGACAACCAGTGGTGCGAACTGCGGTCCCAGAAAACCGGGGCCATAGGCGTTGGGGCTGAGTGTTTTATTGGGGGCGATGCTGACGAAGTTGGGCAGGTCGGCTTGTGTGTTTCCCAGTTCCTTACTCAACAATGAGCCGAGCGTCGGATAGCTGAGCGGGCCGGAAGGGAGATAGCCGGTGCGGAGCAGATACGTGGCACGGGTGTGGTCCCCTTCTTTGGTGCTCATCGAGCGAATGGGGACCAGGTGTTTCATGACCTTTGCGAGTTGAGGCAGATGTTCGGAGATCTGCACGCCGGGCACGTCGGTATCGATGGCTTTGAACGGGCCGCCATTTTCGTGCTGCGGTTTAAGATCGAAGGTATCGGTCTGACTGGGGCCGCCCGACATCCATAACAGAATGCAGCTGCGTTTGCGCTGCGGGTTGTCGGCGGTTTCGGCGGCCAGACGTCTGAGCCAGCCCGACATGCCTGTACCCAGCACGCCCAGCGCGGAGAGGCGCAGGTAATCGCGGCGGGAAATTTGTGGGCTGTGTCTGTCTGTTCTGCCTGTCATTTGTGTGTCCTCCAGAGCGATTCACATTTCAGATCACATCTCTCGCATTATTATACTCGCTCCAACGGTCCCTGGAGACGTCGTAATAAAACTGGACACAGTTTATAGCGCTCTTTGTGTATTTTAGGGGATTTTTTGAAACAAATGCGAGTCTTTTCCGGTAAGAATCATGAACCGTTGTCTGAACTCGTCCGGACGAAACGAAATTTTGTTTCAGTCGCCGTGCTCCCTCTGATATGATACAGGACAGCCCGTGGTTTTATTTAACGGATTTTGTATTGGTGTCCGTTCTTTGAATTTTTCTTTGCATGACAGGTTTGAATTGATGTTGTGTCTTTCGCGATTCCGCTGCGTGTCTGCAGTCACTTTGTTTGCGTTACTCCTTTGTGTCCCTGCTGTTAGAGCAGATGAAAGTGCCGACCTGCCTTATCATCAGCAGAAAAATCTGGTCTATGCGGAAGTGCATGGCGTGGGTCTGCTGCTGGATGTGTTCACGCCCCGTTCCCAGCCGAACGGGCTGGGCATCGTCGATGTGGTTTCGGGCGCGTATCACTCGGATCGGGGCAAGCTCCGCGATCATAAACAGGCGCAAATGTTCGATATCTTCTGCTCGCGCGGCTATACCGTGTTCGCGATTCGACCCGGTTCGATTGCGAAATTCAATGGCCCCGAGATGCTGGAAAATGTGAATCGCGGCATTCTGTGGGTCAAAGAACATGCGAAGGAATACCAGGTCGACCCGAATCGGCTGGCGATGCTGGGCGCTTCGGCCGGCGGTCACCTGGCGTGTATGGCGGCGGTTTCGGCGGCGGATGCTAAGTCTAAAACACGGGTGAAAGCGGTGGCTGTCTTTTTTCCGCCCACTGATCTGATGAACTACGGCGGCTTCAAAATAGACATCAGCGGCGAAGATCAACTCGCGCAATCAATCCGCCGACTGATCACGCCGAAAGGTTCAGAAACGATTGACGTCAGCCGCCTGGACGAACTGCGAACCGCGTTCTCCCCGGCCCGCCTGGTGAAGCCGGGCCTGCCTCCATTTCTGATCATCCATGGCACAGCGGATTTCATGGTGCCGATTCAACAGTCGCGGGTGATGGTCGCGGCCCTGCAGAAAGCGGAGGTGCCGGTAAAGTTCATCATCAAAGAAGGGGGCGGCCACCCCTGGCCCACGATCCACGAAGAAGTGGAACAAATGGCCGACTGGATCGACGGGCAGTTGAAGTAGGTACGTGGCTAGATATTTCATTATAAAACAGGTTTTGATTCGAATTTATGAAAGCAACTTTTGTACCTGGCTTACCTGGAACGGGTTCCCTTCCCGTGCATCTTCATACCGGTAAACCAACTCCCTGGTCTGAAGGGTATGTTATTCGTGTTCAACCAGATTCGGGGAAAGAATGGATTGGCAACCTGCAAGCTGGTTATGGCTATGCTACAAAGATCATCGAATGGAGTACTGCAAACGCGATCATCGTCATCGCTCATGGTGCGTCATACTTTGTCCGACCCGATCACCCTGACGAGTGGACTTACATTGATAATTCTGGCATTGACTGTTCCATTGCTCCACATGGAAAAATCGCATTACTTGCGACCTATAATGACATTATTGCCATTTCCATGAATGGATCGGAACTGTGGCGTCACTCGGTTGCCGTTGATGGAGTTGAAATCACCCGCATAGTAGATGGATTGATTTTCGGTCGAGCCTGTATGGATCCACCAGATATGTGGGTTCCCTTTATTCTTGATTTGAACAAAGGGTTTGAAGTACAGATCAGTGATGATTAATGATTCTGAGCAGGTCGTTTTAACTGCGACCTCCTGCTCGCTGCGCTCGGCCCGGATGTGCATCCGGGCTCACCCTTTTTTCTCTTGAGTGGGTCGGTTACTCAAAACACGGTCGGGCAAGCCGACAGATGGCACCCGGGGGTCTGGAATTTCGTTCGTTTTTCCTTATTTGAAGGTCTTTTTGTGATCGTTTTTTGAACCACGAAAAGCACTAACACGCACGAAAGAATCGGGTTGGTGAGAAGTATCAACCTGGGGTGGTCCCGAATGTAATTCGGGATTGTCGCAGACAACAGGAGGTTGTCAGTGAAAGTGTTCGAACGATTGATAACCTTCCAAGCTGCTTGCGGTAGGGGCGGTTCCATGTGTCCGCCCGCCTGGGGAAGATCGAACTGGTTTTAAACTCGGAACGGGACCAGATAAACCGTTCGCAGTGCGGCAAAGCAAAGTATGTCGAGACCGCGGGCGAACACATGGGTTCGCCCCTACGGGGTTGGTTTGATTGTTCTGGCTTGGTTGAGTGAGCTGCGACCTCCTGCTCGCTGCGCTCGGCCCGGATGTGCATCCGGGCTCACCCTTTTTTCTTTCGTGCGGTTTCGTGTTTTTCGTGGTCGAAATAGAATTTCAGGGACCCGTGGCTTGGCGTTGCAATTGCAGCACCACATCAGCCTCGGGTAATTTGAATACTGCGGGACGTGGTTTTCCGGTCCACTCTTTACTTTTCCAGGCACCCACGACACAAGCGACTTTGAGTTGGTCGCCGTCCAGTTCATAAATCCCTAACGCATCGCCTCCCTCCTTCCGGGCGGCATGGGAGCGGTGATCCCATATTTTTGGCTTCGCTGCGGGATCCAGATCGAAAGTTCCTGACCAGAGTTCCTTTCCATTTTGATCCAGTGCCGCGTATGTCAGATCTTTGCGAAAAACCAGTTGCGTTGCCTCTTTTGTCACTCCTGCGGGTTCACTGGAAACGATCTTCCAGGTGCCGGCGAATTGTTGCAGTGCCTGTCTGACTTCCTGTTTGGGGGGATCGGCTGCCGATAGTTCCTGCACAGGCATGATTGAAATAAACAGAAAGAAAATGGTGGATGCTAAATTCATGTTCATTTGAATGTTCCTCTCGCTATTGAAGATGATGGAAAATTAGGAAACGCGCTTTCGTCGTTATTCAGTTCTTCCGAGTCTTCTCAGCGCAGTCCTCCCGATGCCTGAATGATCTCACCGGTCAGCCAGCCGGAATCGTCAGAAGCGAGAAAAGCGACCACCCGGGCAATGTCTGCTGGTGTGCCGATGCGGTTTAAAGGAGTCATTGCGACCAGTTGTTTTTCGAAATCACTCTCGATGCCATACAGGCCCGCTGCCTGCGTTCCTTCGCTTAGCGTCGCTCCCGGATTGACAGAATTGACGCGGATTTTGCGGGAAGCCAGTTCCTTCGAAAGTACCCCGGTAATCGCGTCGAGCGCGCTTTTGCTGGCGGAATAGATCGAATAACCGGGTGGACACATCTTGGAAGCGCCGGAGCCAATGTTAATGATTGTGCCCCCTTCAGAACCAAAGTACTGCAGCGATTCGCGGATGACTAACAGAGGACCAAGCACGTTGATATTGAATTCACGATGAAATTCTTCTTCAGTCAGCTCCTCTATTGGTGTCTCTCGATACACGCCGGCATTGTTTACCAGGATGTCGAGTCGGCCAAAGGTTGAATCGACGTCGGTGAATAAACGTGCCACATCTGCTGCATTCGAAACATCTCCCTGCACAGCAACAGCTTGCCCGTTCTCCTGTTTGATTTGTTTTACCAGGGCTTCGGCACGCTCCCCATCGGTCGCATAATTAACAACCACGGCTGCTCCTGCGACAGCCAGTTCTCTGGCGATCCCCGCGCCGATTCCCTTGGAGGCCCCCGTTACAAGTGCCACTTTTTTGTCTAGCTTTGACATCGTATCTCCTTCTCGTGTTATTGAAAGTGATTGAGCCCTGCTCTAATCCTTAGACACATTGAGGAGACCAGTGTGACAGTCACCGCTTGAATTAGTTCAAACGTAACGCAGCGCGAATGCGCGGTTGCTCCAGTAGCTGTTGCAGCCAGTCGATTTGACTGGAAGGTTGCAGAAAGGGATGCGTGCGAAACAGGGCTGCATATTGCTGCTCCGTAGCGTCGTCCATTTTGCGAATGGTGTCGGAGGCAACTTCACTGATGCGCTGAACGTGTATTGGAACAAACAGTAAATGCTCGGGGTCGACGTGCCCCTCTCTGATGAAGCCCCTGGTTTTTTTCGGGCAGCGACATGGATTCCTTTCATTCACCAGACCACACTGATTCTGCATAAACTGATATAAATCGGTGCGGGCCCGTGACAGGCACTGCCGAAAATTGTCTGCTGACATTTCCAAGATTTCACTTCCCACTTTATCACTGGCTCCGAAGATTTCACCCAGAGTGAAAATCAGTCGTTGCCTGCGATCCAGACAGAGCAACATTCCGGTCGTACATGCAACTTTGGCTTCTTCAATGAGCAATGGAACATCCACGGGAACGGTCCTGGGATCTGGCAGATCCAGATCCGGAATGTTGTTAATTGCAGCAGCATAACTGGAAAATGTTTGCGGCTGAGATTCTCCTCCCCGTCGTTTCATGTTCAGAACGTGATTGACCGTGATGCGATAGAGCCAGGTGCGGAACTGACTGGTCCCCTGAAATGTACTCAGTCGTGTGATGGCTTTGAGAAGGACTTCCTGCGTGACTTCTTCCGCATCGTGCGGATGAAATACCATCCGTACCGCGATGTTATAAATCCAGGCTTGATGCCGGAGAACCAGCTTTTCGAGCGCACTGCGATCACCGTTTTGGGCTTGATGGACCAGTTCGATATCCTGCTTGTCGTCGTAGGCGATTTCTGTAAAAGGATTGTGCATCAGGGGTTTCGGCATTTCGAGTCTCATTGATTTTATTGAACCATGGGGTATTCTCTCCCTTTGACACATTCCGGTACAGACTGTGACAGTCAGGCCAGTAATTTTTTGCAGAAACTCTTAAACGCATACTTCTCCGCTATCGCTTTTAGCAAACGCAAACTCAAGGGGTTGGCTGGGCTTTCAGCCATTCGACGCTGAGATCGGCTCGGATATGCATCCGGTATCACCCTTTTCCCTGGAATGGGTCGGTTACTCAAAACACTGTCGGGCAAGCCGACAGATGGCACCCGGGGGCTGGAATTTCGTTCGTTATTCCTTATTTGAAGGTCTTATTGTGATTGTTTTTTGAACCACGAAAAGCACTAACCCGCACGAAAGAATCGGGTTGGTGAATTGTATCAACCTGGGGTGGTCGAGAATGCAATTCGGGATTGTCGAAGACAACAGGAAACTGTCAGTGAAAGTATTCGAACGATTGTTGAGTTTCCAACCCGCTTGCCGTAGGGGCGGTCCCATGTGTCCGCTCGCCTGGGGAAAATCGAACTGGTTTTAAACTCGGAACGGGACCAGGAAAACCGTTCGCAACCCGGCAAAACAAAGTATGTCGAGACCGCGGGCGAACACATGGGTTCGCCCCTACGGGGTTGGTTTTCTGTTGCTGGTTTGATCGCTGGCACTGACAGTTTCCTGCTCGCTGCGCTCGTACCGGATTGCATCCAGTACCACCCTTTTTCTCTCATTTCTTGTGCGGATCACCTGATATTCAGCTGGTCGTGGTGGTGCGTTTCCTTAGGATGATCTGGGTGCCGGTGCGCGGGCTCTGATCGTGTGCTGGCGGGTGGTACGGGTACATGGTTCGGGATGAGAGTCGGTCGTGTTTCTTATGTTTCAAAATGCTTTTTGTGACTTCTGGTTTCTGTTGGTGGGGATGATGGATTGCATTCTGAGTGCGTCTGATCTTCGCGAAGGGCGTGGGGCTGTCAAGAGGGGTCAGCAGAAAACGGGGTGGCGATACGGGTTGACAGGGGACCGATGTGCGGCGGTGCTGAGGCGGTGCCGGGACGAAGCTTTGCGATGTGTGGCGACCCGCAGGCATACATCGGGAACTGGTGCTGTTGCAGGCAGTGAATATCTGGAAAAAATGCCCGGTTTTCGCGTGAACCTCCGGAAGTGGTTCGCGCTGTTTCAGTGCACTGTAAACTGGTCACGCGCGCGACCCAAAAGAGCGCTTATCGCTGTTGGCGCGCGGCGGTCAAGTTCAATTTGTGCGGGAATGCCGATAGAGCAGTGCCCGGATGACTGCTGCTCTTTCATCTTCCGACGACTAGAAGCGGAGCGTTGTCTGCACGTAGAACTGGTTCGCGGTGTTGCGGGGGGGAATGTTGGTGCCGACAAAATCGCCGTACCAGAACCAGGAGTAACCGGCCTGGATGTTGAAGTTGGGATTGAAGGTATAGGTTCCGATCAGGTCGAGTTCCTGTCCGATGTCGCGGCTGCCGCCGAGCGTTCCTGTGGGGGCGCCTGCGACGTTGTAGAGATAGTCGTTGGTGGTGGCTTTTTCGAACCAGTGGAAAGCCGCGACCAGGCCCACTTTTTTGGTCGGCTTGGCGTTCAGCTGCAGACTCCAGTCATACAGGTTCTGGCCGGACAGGTTGTCGATGATCCCCCAGTAAGCGTGCCCCAGCGGGTAGAGTGTGTTGAAGGTATTGTTCGTGCTGCCGTTCGGGTTGTGGTTACCGGAACCGTAATAGAACAGACCACTCAGGCGTGGAGACCAGGGAACCGTGGTCCAGGTATGACCCAGAACCGATGTGAAGAAGCCGGCGGAAACGCGTTTGCCGTCATCGTTTCCGAACTGGTAAGCACCTTCGGTTTCGAGGTCCCAGATACGGGTGACTTTGCAGCCATCGTCCTGAATTTCCCTGGTGGTTTTGAAGCGACCGCCGGCGGTGTGACGCGAACCATCGGGGCGGTTGGGAGTATTGGTTTCATCGCGCAACCAGAGGTAATACAGGTCGAGCAGTTCAGGACCGCCGTCCGACAGAATCGTGGCGTAAATCCCGCTGAAGGTGACCGAGGTATCGGGTTTGTCTGTGCCACTATCGTATCGGGTCAGCGGTTGATTTCCGCCGCCCGTATTCACGGGGTTGGTGATGAAGGCGTCGAAGTGTACGGTTTCGGTATGATGAAAATATTTAAAGCCTTCAAAGTTCCGTCGGGTATTCGACCAGTCGAGTGGCGAAATCAGATGCTGCGAGCCATACAGCATTTCCTGCCGACCGTATCGGAACCAGCCGGGTGCGCCGTTCCATTCGTGCAGTTTGACATCAACGAAGGCGTTCTGGACATTCCAGCGATTGACATCGATGGGCGTGGGGGGCAGATCGTTATCGAAGATCGAACCATCAAGGCCTTCGAAGTAGACGCGGGCGTAATCGCTAAGCTGCAGATCGAAGTACTGACGCCAGCGCCAGAGGTTGTAATCGGTATTGACGGGTCCGCCTGGTCGCAGGCGATTCTGTTCGTGCATCCAGCGATGACGCAATTCGCCACCAACGGAAAGCGTGTAAGGCGAGCAGTCATCGCCGAGCGGCATTTCCTTGAAGCGTTCTCCCAGCAGGTAAGGATGATCGGGATTGCTGAGGTAGCTGCCGAAGGTGTTATCATAGAACAGTGGTTTGTACGGGTTGGACGGCGGTGGATTCGGCGTGGGATCGTCGAAAATGATTTCGTCTTCGGACTCTTCGGTATTCGGCGGAATAAAGGATTCATCCGCGGGTTCTTCAGCAGCCTGGAAGACAGCGGCAACAGGTGTCAGCTCTGGTTCGATGTCATCATACTCGGACTGGGCTGCCGGTGCGGGTGGCACAACAGAGGGCAGGCTTTCTGCGCGGAGATGCGCCCCGGTCAGAGCGGATGAAGCGACGAGACTCAACGATAAAATCACGCGAAGACGCATGGGGCATTCCTTGCTGTTACTTGTCTGGCGATAGTAAGCCTGATCCCATTCGTCTGTTCGCGAAAACAAATGAGGAATTTCTGACTGGTCGGCGCGGCATCCTGTTCCCTGATGATCGCGCGGATAGGGTCTCCCTGCTTAGAATCGGTCTGCCGGGTGTAATCGGCTTATTCCATTCAGTCAGATTTGCAGTAATAAACAGCACTTAGAAACGATTCGGGGGTAACTTTGTTAGAACCTGCCTATCCAATAAAGCAGACACAACCGTCATAAACTCTCAATCCTGAAGACAGACCCGGCTTTGACCTGAGCGATTATGCCAGCCAGCTAAGTTGACGAAAGATTAACTGCTGATCTAGAGAGATTTTGATGCAGCGGACCAGACGAATCGCTGATTACCACTGGACACCCAGCATGAGCGAATTGAGCCCGCTGCCGATGCCGAGTAAGGCGATGCGATCGTGCTCGTGAAGGATCTGATTTTCGATGCCGAGCGCCCAGGCCATGGGGAGTGCCGCGGCGCCGGTGTTGCCCAGGGTTTCGACGGTGGGATAGTCGAGGCTGGTATCGAGACCGAGTTTTTCGAGCAGGAGTTTGCGATGTGCTTTGCCGACCTGGTGTGTGAAGACGCGGTTGACGTCTTCGTTCTTCCAGCCGAGCGTGGTTTTGGTCTGTTCCCAGGTGGGGATGGCCAGGTTCACGCCGGCGACGAGCAGGGATTCGGAATCGGTCTGCATGCGAGGGCGGTGATCGCCGTGTTTTTGTGCTTCGACTCCGCCGGCGCAGAGTTCGTGGCTGGAGGTCTCGGTCTGAAAATTACCGCCGAGCAGACGATGTCCGGTCTGGCTGAGTCTTTTGTCGCAGAGGAGAATCGCCGCGGAGCCGCTGCCGATGGTCAGGGAAGCAAAGTCGTTTTTGATGGATTTGCGGGTTAAGGTGCCGTCGTGAAGCAGGTCGTGAATGGTGCCTTCCACGAGGTCGCGTCCGACTTCGGTTCCGACAACGATTCCGGCCTGGATCTGTCCCATTTCAATCATGTTGGCGATGAAGACCATTCCGTTGAGCAGTCCCAGGCAGGCATTGCTGATGTCGAGCACCAGAGCGGAGTTGGGCAGTTGAGCGGCATGATGGACGCCACTGGCGGTTGCCGGTTCGAGTTGATCGCGACAGACGGAGCCATGAATCAGGGCACCGATGTATTTGCGGTCGAGTCGAGACTGGTCCAGAAGCTTGTTGACGGTCTGGGCGCTGATGGTACCGGGGAGCGTACCGGGATCGAAGAAGCGGCGTTCCTGAATGCCGGTCATCAGTTCCAGTCGGCCTGCGGGCAGACCGAGTCGATCGTACACGGGTGCAAGCTGCGCTTCGATCTCGTCGGAAGTGACGATGTGGGGCGGCAGGGTACAGCAGACAGCTTCGACGCAAACATGCTCATAACGCATAAGCGGTATTAAATTCCCATTTCCAACAGGCTGATTAAACAGACGACATGACCGGGCACAGGAGTCGGAATCTCTGCGCGCAGAAAGAACGTCCTATTGAATTGGATCTGGGAACGAAACTCAACCTAAGCGCTGAAAAATATCAGACCTGAGCAGCACTTTGTCTGCGGGGAGAAGAATTCAGAGCATCAACCAGGGTTGAAATCTCATCCAGCTTCTCTGTGCGAGTCCGGACATACTCGGGAGTCGGTTCTTCGACTCGCAATTTTTCCGCACTGCGTACATAACGCAAGCCTGACAACAGGAGGTCCAGTTGTTTTTCCGTAATATTTATTGTTGCGATATCAGTCATAGGTAAACGAAAACTCTCTCGAGGTGATCCGGAGAATTCAGTCCACAACAACCTCCTGCTGCTGTTACTGACATAATATTAGTCAATCACCAACCCAAATTTCAACCAGTAATTACAAAAACACATCCTGTCTGGCATTTTCTTATCATCGACGCATCAGAGAAGATTGCTTTGAAAGCATTTCCCGGGCTGTTGAATCCCTTACAGCCGGACTGATTGAATCGATCGATACGTTTGAATTACACTAAACACACATACAGACTAAATGGCTCTCAAATTGCCTTCCTGGAAGGAATCGGCCATGGCGAGCGGAATTTCGGCTTCGGCGAGTACCACCTTGGCCTGATTTTCCTGTGTCGTGGCGATCATTTCCTGTTCGGAGGCAACCGCTTCGGCCCGTCTTTCTTCTGCGAGGGCCTGAGCGATACGCATATCCGCTTCGGCCTGATCGACGCGGAGACGTGCCCCGATGTTCTCGCCAACATCAATATCAGCGATATCGATGGAGACGATGGAAAACGACGTTTGTGAATCCAGGCCACGATCCAGCACATTGCGGGCAATGACGGAAGGATTCGCCAGAACTTCTTTATGGCTTTCGCAGGAACCGATGGCGGAGACAATTCCTTCGCCGACACGGGCGATAATGGTCTCTTCGGTGGCTCCCCCGACGAGCTGACTTAAATTGGTTCGTACGGTCACACGGGCACGCGCCTTGAGTTGTATCCCATCCTTCGCCACGCCGTCCAGTGTGGGCCGACCACTTTTCTTGGGATCGGGGCAATCGATGACTTTGGGATCCACGCTGGTTTCGACGGCGGAGATGATGTTTCGACCTGCCAGGTCGATGGCGGATGCGGTATCCCAGTCCAGATCAATGCGGGCCCGGTGGGCGACAATCAGGGCATGAACGACGCGATGTACATTCCCCCCCGCCAGATAATGGGCTTCAAACGCCTGGGTGGGAATATCCGTCAGCCCGGCCTGGACTGCCATGATTTTGGTATCGACAATCACAGACGGCTTTACTTTTCGCAGAGACATGAAGACCAGCGCGAGAGGACCAATTTTGGCACGCGAACTGAAGGCTTGTATCCACAATTTGAAATAGCGGGCGAACAACGCCAGAAAGACGATGAGCAGTAATATCCCGATTCCGCCGATGGCAAATGCTACAACTGGCCAGAGATCTTCCATTGTCTGCATAACTCCCTTGTAAGTACTTGTTTCTGAGACAGCTGTCTCTCAAATATCATAACTGCCTGCAGGTCAAAACAAAAAGCAATTTTCAGCAGCTTTTTGCATTTTTCGCATTAGTTCACTCCAGAAAACGAAAACCGGCTTGAATTGGATCATTCTGTTTTTGAAATCAGACTGGTTCCTTCGATTGGAAATCCTATTTCGGGTCTTTATTCTGGTTTAAATAAAGCATGATTTCAAATGCCGCCGTTAATGGGACAGCGGACGAGCGAATAAAACGGACTTCAGCAAAGCAGGAAAAACTCATGAGCATCGAAGCCAAGATTGAAGAACTGAACCTGGAACTTCCCACCGCACCCAAGCCGGGTGGCATTTATAATCCCGTCGTCCAGGTGGATGATATGCTGTATGTTTCCGGACATGGGCCGATTAAACTGGACGGCACGATGCACACCGGCCGTGTGGGCGACGACCTGACCGAAGAACAGGGCGTCGAAGCAGCGCGGGCCGTGGCTTTGACCATGCTGGCGACTTTGAAACAGTACCTCGGCGATTTAAATCGGATTGATCGATTTGTCAAAGTGCTGGGCATGGTGAATGCCGCTCCCGATTTCAAACGGCATCCCCAGGTCATCAACGGCTTCAGTGATCTGATCGTGCAGGTCTTCGGCGAGAATGGTCGCGCTGCCCGCAGTGCTGTCGGCATGGGCTCTCTGCCTGGAAATATCACCGTCGAAGTCGAAGCGATTGTCATGCTCAAAAAACAGGAACAGACCGTCCTGTAAGAGTTTCCTCATTCGCGAATGAGACGGCCGGCAGGTGCTTTTTCCCGAAATCTGACATTATGAACAGTTCAATCGGGCTGATTCATCTTTTCGGATTGGAGCAGACATAGTAAAAACCACCATCTCTATGGTTTTGCGCTATCTGACCAGGGAAATGGTACCTGCTGTATTGAGAAAGGATTCTCGGTGTGCCAAACGTTGATGTGATCATATTTGGAGGTGGTATTGCCGGGCTGTGGACCATGCACGAAGCCAGTCGACGGGGATACAGGTGCCTGCTGCTGGAAGCATTTGCCCTGGGCAGCGGGCAGACCGTCGCCTCACAGGGAATCATTCACGGCGGTTTGAAATATACTTTACAGGGCATGATGACCGGCTCTGCCCGCCGCATCCGTGAAATGCCCTCCATCTGGCGAAAATCGCTGGCCGGCGAACAGCTGCCCGATTTATCCCAGACGGAGATTCGCTCGAACAACTGTTACCTGTGGCGAACCGAATCACTGTCTTCCCGTCTGGGAATGTTTGGCGCCAAAATGGGGCTGCAGGTGGTACCCAAAAATCTCACCCCCGATGAAGTGCCCGATCTCCTCTCTGGCTGCCCGGGTTCGATTGGACAGATGGACGAACAGGTGATTTCGCCTTACAGTCTGATCCAGAATCTGGCGGACGCATTTCCGGACCAGATTTTTCAATACGATCCCAAAAGCCTGAAATTCATCCATGATCCGAGTGGAAAACTGACCGCTGTTCAAATTCAAGCCCCGGATGGAACTCCCACCACCATTCAAACTGCAGCAGTCTTACTGACCGCCGGGAGTGGTAACGAAACACTTTTGAAGCTGGCACATCCGGACTCTACCGTTCAACAACAAAACCGGATGCAGAAACGACCGCTGCATATGGCCCTGGTCCGAGGCACGCTGCCTCCGTTTAACGGGCATTGTGTGGATGGCGCAAAAACCAGAGTGACCATCACATCAGACATTGATTGCCAGGGCCGCACGGTCTGGCAGATTGGTGGCCAGGTGGCAGAGACCGGTGTGACGATGAATCGTCGTGAGCTGATTGAACATGCTGTCCGCGAGTTGTCGGCCTCGATACCCGGGCTGGAACTGAATGGTCTGGAATGGAATTCTTACACAGTCGATCGAGCCGAAGGAGCTACAAAAACGGGACATCGCCCGGAAACGCCACAGATCCTGCAGGCAGGAAATCTGTTGACGGCGTGGCCCACCAAGCTGGCACTGGCGCCGCAACTGGCGGAAGACGTGTGTGAGCGTTTGTCTGAAATTCCTGTGGTCCCGACTTCGGTCGATGATTCCTGGAAGTCAGAGCTGGCACAATTCTCTCGCCCGCAGGTGGCACTACCTCCCTGGGAGACAGCAGTCGACTGGGTGAGACTTGATGAACCGTTTAGTCAAGGAGAGGCTGCCTGAACTCTGTCGGGTGGAATTTCAAACATGCAATATCGTCCTTTAGGAAAGACCGGTTTTTCCGTGAGCGCACTGGGTTTTGGTGCTTTCAAAATTGGTCGCAACGAGCAGATTAAATACAGCCAGTCGTACGATCTTCCGGATGACGCTACTACAGATCGTCTGCTGAATTCCGTACTGGACCTGGGGATCAACCATATTGATACCGCGCCCGCCTATGGCATCAGTGAAGCGCGCATCGGCCAGTTCCTGGCTCACCGGCGCAGCGAATTTCTGCTCTCGACAAAAATCGGGGAGACGTTCGAAAACGGTGCCTCGACCTATGACTTCTCCCGCATGAGTCTGAAGGCGAGCCTCGAACGCAGTCTGAGTCGACTGCAGACCGATGTACTGGATGTCGTGCTGATCCACTCGAATCAGTGTGAAGCAGAGATCTTGAACCACAGTGATGCCATCGAAACCCTGCAGGCAGCGAAACAGGCGGGACAGATTCGCTGGATCGGGCTGTCGGCTAAAACGCTCTCGGGCGCGAAGTCGGCTCTCGACTGGGCGGATGTGCTGATGCTGGAGTATCATCTGCAGGACCGCAGCCTGGAAGCAGTTTTAACTCAAGCCGCACAAGCTGGTACAGGGGTCTTCGTGAAGAAGGGGCTTGCCTCGGGACAGCTCTCACCCGCCGATGCGATTCCGTTTGTGCTTCGCAACCCGGGTGTCAGTAATCTGGTGGTCGGCGGTTTGAATCTTCAGCATCTTCAGACCAACTGGCAGACCGCCTGCGAGACTTCGATCGCGTCTGCCGCTTAAGACGCGAGCTGTCTCGGAATTCTTCCCGGGACGATGTTTATTGTAAGAAACATAAGTATTTCCTGCGCGGCGTGACGCGTCTGAAAAGCATGTTTTCACAGTGTACATCCCCTTTTCCACAGTGCCTGTCGGCTTGGCATTCGAGGTGGTTCGGACTATAAAGGAGTAAAGCATCATCAAAGTTTATTACGATCTATTCTGAACCTCTTTTGAGTCCCGCACTATGGCGCCCAAAGTCGGCTTGTTTATTCCGTGTTATATTGATCAACTGTACCCGCAGGTAGGCATTGCCACCCTGAAGATTCTGGAACATTTCGGTGTGGATGTCGAATATCCGGAAAGCCAGACCTGCTGTGGGCAGCCGATGGCCAATACCGGCTGCACGAATGAAGTAGGGCCTCTCGCAAAACGCTTCGTGGACATTTTCAAAGGCTATGATGCGGTCGTCTGTCCTTCCGGCAGTTGTGTGTCGATGGTCAAGCATCACTATGCTGAATACTTCTCGGACAATGCCGAGTATGAAGAACTCAAAGCAAAAACATATGAGTTCTGCGATTACCTGACCAACATCCTGGAAGTCAAAACTCTGTCGGGACGATTTCCCCATAAAGTCGGTCTGCACCAGAGTTGTCATGGACTGCGA
The DNA here is from genome assembly GCA_002706765.1 of Gimesia sp. Lineage (GTDB taxonomy): Bacteria > Planctomycetota > Planctomycetia > Planctomycetales > Planctomycetaceae > Gimesia. The sequence continues at coordinate 171,644 of PAJV01000050.1, read as the reverse complement.
GAACTGCGACTGGCCAGTTCGAGCGAAATCATGGGCCCCCCTTTTGGAAACGTGCGTGAGTTGCTGGAGAGCATTGAGGGAGTCGAACTCTCTCAACTGCAGCGGCCCGATGAATGTTGTGGCTTTGGTGGTACCTTTGCGGTTTCGGAAGAAGCGGTCTCCTGCATGATGGGCGAAGATCGCGTACACGATCACGAACAGGCGGGCACCGAAGTTTTGACAGCCTTGGATATGTCCTGCCTGATGCACCTGGATGGAATCATCCGCCGCCAGAAAAAACCGATTCGAGTCATGCATATCTCTGAAATTTTAGTTGAGTGTTTGTAAGATGCCTTCACATCCAAAATTAGCTGCGGAATTCGTAAAGAACAAAGACCGTGCGCACTGGCACGATGAATCGCTATGGTTCGTCCGTTCCAAACGCGACAAGGCGGCCCGGCAGATTCCGGAATGGGAACTGCTCCGCGAACAGGCTTCAAAGATCAAAATGCATACGATTTCGCATCTGCCTGATCTGCTGGAAGAATTTGAGCGAAACGCAACAGCACGCGGAGTCCAGGTGCACTGGGCCCGCAACGCTACCGAACATAATGAGATCGTGCACGGGCTGTTAAAAAAGCATGATGTCACACGCGTCGTGAAGAGCAAATCCATGCTCACGGAAGAATGTCATCTCAATCCCTACCTGGAACGCCACGGGATTGAAATCATTGATACCGACCTGGGTGAGCGGATTGTGCAGATGCAGAATATGCCCCCCAGTCACATCGTGATGCCCGCCATTCATATGAAGAAGGAAGAGATCGGCGAACTGTTCCACGAGCAGCTGGGAACAGAGAAAGGGGCCACCGATCCCCAGTATCTGGCCGAAGCAGCCCGCCAGCATTTACGCCAGAAATTTATCGAAGCAGAAGCCGGGATCACGGGTGTCAATTTCGCGATCGCGGAAACCGGCGGCTTTGTGGTCTGTACGAATGAAGGCAACGCCGATCTGGGAACGTCGTTAAACAAGCTGCACATCGCCTGTATGGGGATTGAGAAGCTGATTCCCCGCGCGGGCGATTTGAGTGTCTTCCTGCGACTGCTGGCCCGTTCGGCAACAGGTCAGCCGATCACCACGTATTCCTCTCACTTTCATGGTCCGGCTCCCGGGGCAGAAATGCATATCGTGTTGCTGGATAACGGTCGCAGTGAAATTTCCGGCAGCGATGAATTTCGGCGTTCTTTAAACTGCATTCGCTGTGCCGCCTGTATGAATACCTGCCCCGTGTATCGCCGGAGTGGCGGTTACAGCTACAGCAACACGGTGCCCGGTCCCATCGGTTCCATTCTGGGACCTGCCAAAGATCCCAAAGCGAATGCCACCCTGCCCTTCGCCTGCAGTCTGTGTGGTTCCTGCACTGATGTCTGTCCGGTGAAAATCGATTTGCATCATCAGCTGTTGACGTGGCGAAAAGAAATTCGGGTGAAAGGCTTTTTGCCGGTCTCGAAACGCATCTCCATGAAAATGATGTCGTGGCTGATGCAGGCTCCTCGAATGTATCGTTTCGTGGGGAAAATGGCGCGTTCGATCGTACCGTATCTGCCTCGATTCATGCTCTATAATCGAATGAACGACTGGGGTAAACAGAGAGAACTTCCCATCATACCCAAGCAGAGTTTCCGGGAGTGGATGAAGCAGAATCATGACGACAAGTAAAGAAGACATCCTGAATCAACTGCGCAGTCAGTCGGTCCCCCCGACCGATTTACCTGACCTGCAGTCCATTGAACTCGCTTCCCAGTGGATTCGCTATGAAGATCCAGCGGAACAGTTCGCAGAAACACTGGCTTCGGTTGGCGGACTGTGTGTCCGCGTCAAAAATGTGGACGAAATCAATCAGCGACTGTCGGAACTGACCGCGTATCAGGAAGCGAGCCAGGTCTGTTCGCAGATCGCCGGTTGTGGGCAACCCAATGTCAGTATTCCCGATATCACCGACCCGCATGATTTTGAGAATATCGATTTTGCCATATTACCCGGTGAATTCGGCGTGGCGGAAAACGGTGCCGTCTGGATCACCAATGAGGGCGGCCCGGCGCGGACCCTCTATTTTCTGGCGCAGCATGTCGCCCTGCTGGTTCCCGCCAGCGATATTGTAAACAACATGCATCAGGCCTATCAGAAACTCGAATTCGCTGAAAACAGCTTTGGCACCTTCATGTCGGGACCTTCCAAAACGGCTGATATTGAACAGTCCCTGGTGATTGGTGCCCATGGCGCCCGTTCCCTGACAGTCTTCCTGGTCGAAGAAGCCTTTTGAAATCACTGATCCGCTGATCAGATTTTGTCAGATTTTCTGTAACTTTCCCGGCTTCAAACAGGTACACTAAGCTGTATCCAGATCGTGTTTCATCGATCTGATCTGTTCTTAGAACCGTTTTTTCCTACCGGAGGTTCTCCGTGGCAACTGCAATCGTCAAATCCTTCCTGAAACGTTTCACGCTGACATTCTGCTTTCTCTCGCTGGGTTCACTGGCTCTGGCTCAGTCAGAGGGGGAACCTCGCAAAGAAAACATCGACTGGAATAAACCGATTGCCGTCACCACGATCGCCAGTATTGAGCGTGTTCTGGATGACATTGATTACATTTTTGCCACCATCGAGAAACCCGAATATCCGGCGATGATCAAAGGGTTTCTGGCACAGTATCGCAACCTGGAAGGCCTGGATAAAACAAAGCCGCTGGGGGCATTCGTATTTCTGGAGAAAGGAATCTCGCCGCAACCCGTAGTCGTGGGATTTATCCCCGTCAAAAGTCTGGATGAACTGATGCAGACTCTGGGCGAAGTCGGTTTCCTGATTAACCCGGTCGAAGGACAGGCTGACCGCTACACACTGGCGCTGCCCACATTCACGCTGCACATCAAGATGGCCCATGGTTACGCGTTTCTGCAGATCAAGAGTGAAGCGTTGGACAGAGAGTTTTACAACCCGGACGAGTTCACCAGCGCCCTTGCCAAAGAGTACGACATTGCCGGCGCACTGTTTCTGAATAATGTTCCCCAGCCGATGCGGCTGATGGCCGTCGATCTGGCCAGCGCCCGCGTGGATGAACAACTGCCCCAAAAACCAGGCGAAGACGATTTGAAATACAAGGGTCGCAAAGAGACGACCCTGTTGATGTTAAAGCAGTTTGAGCGCGTTGCCCAGGATGGCGCGCAACTGACCATCGGCTATGCTTTGTCGAAAGAGAAAAAGAACATTCAACTGCATCTGGGTGTCACAGCACAACCAGATACCCCATTGCGAAAAGAATTTGAGCAGCTGGCACACACTTCCAGCGAGTATTCTTACCTGCCGGCTGACTCTGCCGCATTCCTGGGATATACGGTACTCCCGCTCAGAAAAGAGGTAGAGCAAAAGCTGATTCTGGATCTGATTGAAAAATCATCCCGAAACGTTCCACCTGTTCTGCTGGGCGATGACGCCCATCCCGGGCCGGTAGCCAAGATTCTGGATTCAGTCAAAGCAACAGTTCGCTCTGGTAAACTGGATGGACACCTTCAGCTGCATCAGGTGGGTGAGAAGAAAGTCGCTTTACTGGGCGCGTTGCAACTTTCAAATGGAGCGCAGTTTCAACAGGGCCTGCAGGAGTTTTTCGAACTGACCAGTCAGGCTGATGAAACAGAAGGCATGGAAGCAAATATCGCGGAAGTGGAAGGCATCGCCATTCATAAAATCACTCCCAGGGATATCAAGGAAGATACCAGGAAGCTGTTTGGTCAAAACCCGGTCATTTATATTGGCTGCAGTCAGGACGAATGCTGGGTAGCCATGGGTGAAACCGAGAGTCTGGCATTGCTGAAAAAATCCATTTCGGCGGGCAAAAATCATGCTCAAGACCGACAACCGGGTACCAGTTTCCTGCTGTCGCTCAAACTGGCATCACTGATTCCCCTGGCAAAAGAGAATGCGAAAGACCCCGATTTTGTTGAATCTGCGAAAGTGGCCTTCGCTTCCGGTGGCGATCAGATGACCATTTATCCTAAAATCACAGCCGATCAAGCCAGCCTGAATCTGGAATTCGGTGAAGGATTCATCAGGCTGATTTCCTTAGCCATTGCCAATCGAAAGTAGCCTGTTTTCCGTTTGACTGTCCCGTCTTCCGATCAGAGACGCTCCGTGATGCTGGAACAGGCGCTAGAACTTTATCCCCGCCATGCCTGAACCAGAAACTGAAGTACTGCCTTATCTGACAGAAGGTTTGCCGGGAACCGGTGGCGAATTAAAGCAGACGCCGGAAGACTTTATTGTGGAAGAGATCCCGGTCTATGCTCCTTCGGGGGAAGGCGATCACCTGTTTCTGTGGGTGGAAAAACGGGATGTCTCGGCACAGTTTCTGGTAAAGGTTCTGTCAGAGCAGTTGAGAGTCGATTCCCGGGAGATTGGCGTCGCCGGACTGAAAGACCGCTGCGCCATCACGCGGCAGATGGTTTCTGTTCCCGCCGACTGTGAACCTCTGCTGGATGGGTTTGCCTTTGAGGGGATTCGCATTCTGCAGGCAACGCGGCACGAACGGAAACTGAAAACGGGGCATCTCAAAGGGAATCGTTTCACACTTTTATTGAAAGAGACCACTGAGAATGCGTTTGCCCGTGCTAATGCGATCCTCGAGAGAATCAAAGAGACCGGCTTTCCCAACTATTACGGTTCACAGCGGATGGGTCGCGACAATGAAACGCTGCGCATGGGAATGAAGCTGTTAAAAAATGAAAAGGTTTCCGCCAAATACTTTCGGAACAAATCGCTCAAGCGGCTGGCTTTGTCGGCGGCGCAGTCTCAGTTGTTTAACCAGGCTTTGTCTCAACGGGTCACCGATCAAAGTCTGCATACCGTACAACAGGGTGATGTGATGCAGGTTTGTGAATCGGGGGGACTGTTCGTCGTTGAAGATGTTTCTGCGGAGCAACAACGGTTCGATCAGCGGGAAACCGTGATCACCGGCCCGATTTTCGGACCCAAAATGAAACAGCCCACCGACCAGGTTCTGGAAGCCGAGACCGCGATTCTGCAGGAGTTCTCCCTGGAACCCGCTTTCTTTTCGCGTTTCAAAAAACTGACGCCGGGGGCCCGCCGACCATTCCTGATCTGGCCTGAAGATCTTAAAATCAGTCAGGCGGCAGACGGTATCCAATTTGATTTTACGCTGCCTTCCGGCGTGTATGCGACCATGCTGCTCAGGGAATTTATGAAAAACGAGACAGCCGTCATGTCACCAGGCGACTCGTTATGAAAGGAAGCTGTTGTGAAAGTTCTGATTGACCAGGAACAGATTAACTCGCGCGTGATTGAACTGGGACGCCAGCTTGCCCAGGAATATCAGAAACGTCCGCTGACCATCATTGGGATTCTGGCAGGCAGCCTGGTACTGCTGGCTGATCTGATCCGGGCCATTGATGTACCCCACCAGGTCGGCGTGTTACAGGCATCCAGTTATCGCGGCAAATCAACCACGCCGGGAGAATTGCAGGTGAACCTGGATTATCTGCCCGATTTAACAGACCGTGATGTTCTGCTGGTAGACGATATCTTTGATACCGGCAAAACGATGCAGACGGTCCTGGCTCAAATTCAGGAACAGAATCCCCGCTCTCTCAAATCAGCGGTCCTGCTCTGGAAAGAAGAAGCAGCCAAAGTGGAACTGAAACCCGACTATCACTGCTTTAAAATTCCCGATCATTTCGTGGTCGGTTACGGGCTGGACTTCAACAACGAATACCGTCATCTGCCCTTCATTGCTTCCCTGGAAGGCTCGGATCTCGTGTAAATCGAATCTGTAGAACGCATATTGTCCGTATGCGTTCTACAGATTTATGATTGATTACACATCCAGATTTTTTACATCGAGTGCATGTTTCTCGATGAATTCGCGGCGGGGCTCTACGACGTCGCCCATCAGCACGCGGAAGATTTCATCAGCGGCGGCAGCATCCTGCATCCCCACCTGCAGCAGAACCCGTTTTTCCGGATCCATGCTGGTATCCCAGAGTTCTTCCGAGTTCATTTCGCCCAGCCCTTTGAAGCGGGTCAGCTTCAAACCTTTTTCGCCGATGTCTCGCAGAGAGGGAAGCAGCTGGCGGAGGTTGCTGAGTTTGACGGCATGGCTGCCGCTGTTGATGCAAAACGGATAGATGGGTTCGCCGTTCCGGTTTCCAGGTGAGTAGAAATCTTTCAGGTGAATCCCGTAGCCTTTCAGCTTCTGCAGCATGTCATTGATCGTGCGAATTTCATGCAGATCGGTTACCTGCAGGGCACCTGCTTTGGCGAATTCATCCTCTTCTTCTTCGCTGTCTTCAGCGGTTGCTGTTTCTGCAGCACCATTATCATCGGCGATCTGCAGTTCATCGCCGCGCTTGTCTTCTTCTTCTTTCAGGAACTGTTCCTTCTCTTCCTGTGAAATAAACCAGAACTGCTGTTTGCCAAGGAAGATGCGATATTGCGGCAGCAAACCTTCTTCAGTTGCAAAATTTGATGCGAGGAACTTCAAGTCAATGCCGCGACGATCCAGTGTTCCCAGTGGTTCTTCCAGAGCAGAAACCAGATCGACGAGTTTTTCCAGCATTTCACCTTCAAAAATGGTCCCGTCTTCATGCTGCAGATTGGAATCCGAGAGAGCCAGCTCAACCAGCTCGGTCATCATTTCTTCCTGCGTCTGCACGTAACGGATTTTTTTACCCTGGGTCACTCGATACAGGGGAGGTTGTGCGACATACACACAACCATTGTTAACCAGTTCCCGCATGTGACGGAAGAAGAAGGTCAGCAGCAGCGTGCGAATGTGGCTGCCGTCGACGTCGGCATCGGTCATCAGGATGATCTTGCCATAACGGCGTTTGGTAACGTCATCAAAGGCGGCTCCCGGTGGAACGCCGACTGCTTTGAAGATGTTGGCAATTTCCGCGTTGTCCAGAACTTTGACCAGCTGTGCTTTTTCCACATTCAGGATTTTACCACGCAGTGGCAGAATCGCCTGGATATTGGAATCGCGTCCGGTGTCTGCCGAGCCGCCGGCAGAATCCCCTTCGACCAGGTAGAGTTCGGTGATGTCGAGTTCGCGGCTCCGGCAGTCGCGCAGTTTTTCGGGCAGCCCCCCCGTGGTGAGTGCTCCTTTACGGCGAACCATTTCGCGGGCTTTTTTGGCTGCTTCGCGGGCTTCCGCCGCCAACAGACCTTTGAGCGAAATCTTTTTCGCGACGCCCGGATTCTCTTCGAAAAACTTGGTCAGCTTTTCATTCACGACGGTCTGCACAATGCCTTCGACTTCGCTGTTACCCAGTTTGGTTTTGGTCTGACCTTCAAACTGGGGATCGGGAACGCGTACAGTAATCACTGCCGTCAGGCCTTCGCGGAAATCGTCGCCGCTGGGTGTGAAGTCTTTAAAGAGATTGGCTTTTTTACCGTAGGCATTGATCGTACGGGTTAATGCGCCGCGGAAACCCGAGAAATGTGTTCCGCCTTCAATGTTGAAAATGTTGTTGGCAAAACAGCGTACATTTTCAGTGGAACCATCGTTGTGCTGCACCGAAATATCGACCTGCGCCCCGTCGATTTCCCCCTGGATGTGAATGATTTCTTCGTAGAGTACCGTCTCGGTACGGTTCAGGTGCCGCACGAACTCGACGAGTCCTTCTTCGTAATGAAATTCATCTGTCTGGCCGGTACGCTCATCAACAATGCGAATCCGCACGCCGGCATTCAGGAAGGCGAGTTCCTGGAGTCGCTTGGTCAGCGTGTCGTAGACAAATTTGATATCCGGGAAAATCGTTCCATCAGGCTTGAAGGTAATTTTTGTCCCGCTTTTGTCAGTCTTACCGAGTTTTTTCAACGGCGTCTTCAACAGCCCCTGGTGGAATTCCATGGTCCAGACATGTCCCTCACGTCGGACTTCGGCTTCCAGCCATTCGCTCAACGCATTGACCGCAGTAATCCCGACGCCGTGCAGACCGCCGGTTCCCGTTTTGTAGCCTCCTTCGCGATCGAATTTTCCGCCGGCATGGATCTCTGTCAAAACGACTTCCAGGGCAGGCCGGTTATTCATGTCCGGCATCACGCCCACGGGAATCCCGCGACCGTCATCGCTACAGGTGACACTGCCATCCGCGTTGATTTTGACGTTGATGACCGAAGCATAGTTGTTCACACATTCATCGATCGAATTATCTACGACTTCATAGACCAGATGGTGCAGACCCCGGAGCGTTGTATCCCCGATATACATGGCAGGTCGGGTGCGAATCCCTTCGACGCCTTCCAGGGCACGAATGTTGGATTCATCGTATCCCGTTTTTTTCATATCTGTCTGACTCTCTTCTTGATCACTCACGCTTTATCACTCCCGTGAATTGTTTTTCTGTTTCGCTGCTGCGAAACGTTGTCTGATCTTAGACCAGTCTCAAACAGTAATTTCACATTCCATTTTTTAATCTGTTTGAGCTACTTGTTTGTCTTGGATTTCAAGCGAAATTTCATATCGCGGACATCCTGTTTTCCGTACTCCTGCTGTAATTTCGTCAGTAATGATTTCTTATGAAATGAATTCAGTTCATTCAACAGGGCCGAATTTTCCACACCGACCTGAACAACCCTGTTTTTAATTCCCATCACCGTTGTCTGACCTGCGATTTTTTCACCAGCTGCCTGTTTCCAGGCGTTTGTCAGTCGTTGATCTCCCTGGACACGTGACAGGCCTTTTAATGCGATCAGCTCAGAAAGTACCTGTGAAACAGGCACCGGAGCAGGCACGGCACGACTCTGTTTGAATTCGTACTTTCGGGACATGTATTACCGTGCTTGCGAGAGAGGCATGATGACGTAGGTGTAACCGTCGTCTGTTTTCAGAACTGCGGCGCTGTCGGAATCAATCAGCTGCAGCCTGATATGGGCGGCTGAGTCGAGTGTCTTGAGGAAGTCGGCCAGGTAACGCACGTCAAAGGTGATCACAATGTCTTCCCCCTCAAAGGGAATCGGGATTTCCACTTTGGATTCCCCGACGGAGGCAGCCACACTTTTCAAAGTCAACAGGCCGCTGGAGAAAATGAAATCCACGCCCCGTGTTTCCACGTCGGTCACAATCTGTGCCTGGCGGACTGCTCCGAAGAATGTGCCGACTTCCAGGTCGATGTTATGAGTCGGTTCGGGAGGAATGACATCGCGGTATTTCGGGAAGCGGCCTTCGACGAGTCTGCCGAAAATGGTGGAACGGCCACTTTTCACAATCACATCATTGGCCCGGATGGCGATCTGGATGTTTCCTTCATCGCCTGTGAGACTCTTTTCGATCAGTGACATCGCCTTGGCGGGAATCACAGGCCGGTTATTTTCATAGGCTTCGGAACCCTGGTAACTGCACGCTGACTCGACCATGGCCAGTCGGCGACCATCGGTGGCGGCCAGGGTCAATTTATCGCCTTCCACATCAAACAGAACCCCGCCTAATGCATAGCGAGTGCTTTCCGGATCGGTGGCAAACACGGTGCGGCGGATCATTTCACGAAATGACTGCATCGGAATTTCGAAGAAGTTCGATTCGTTGAAGGTTTCCACGGCGGGAAATTCGGCAGGATCGTGCACGGACAGACGAAACTCACTCTTACCGGCCTGAATCAGAATGTAGTCCTGTTCAGATTCCTCGTCTTTCTTGAGTTCGATTTCCACGGAATCGGTGTGGGCTTCCCGCAGGATCGAAACCAGTTCATGCACGGAGAGCAGAACCTGCCCGGGCACCATGACCTCGACTTCTTCGAAATCAAAACGGATGCTGACTTCCAGGTCAGTCCCGCTCAGAGTTGCTTTTCCGTCTGCTGCTTCCAGTTTGGCACACTTCAGAACTTCTTTCGGTGTGCGGGAACTGATGACGCTTCCAATAATCTGAAAGCCGGATAACAGGGTAGATCGAGAACAACTGAGCTTCATGTTTGAATCAACTTTTGTAAAAATGCGTGGAATTTGACGGCAGCCGCGGACATCGATGGGAACTCATTCTGGCTGTCTGAAATCTGCTATTGAATGCTGCTGATATTTTATGTGATTTCGATGACTTTCACAATCAATCAGAGGTCCCGAATCTACACAACAACGTTGATTTTCAGGGGAGTTTTAATCTAAAAGATTTTTATTTAGCAGTAGTATTATCAGAGGGGCAGAAAAATTGTGCAAAAACAGAGATCTGTAGCTGTAAATGCATAAAGAGTATTAGTTTAAGGTGAGGTTGCAACAGAAAATTTCTGTCGAGAACCTGTTGAGAGGATCTTGGTGAGAAGCAGACTGGCTGATCAGAAAGTGGAGGACTTTGAAAAGTCAGGATCAGCGCTGTTCAGAAACGAAAAAGAAGTCGACGTGCGACATCAGAGTTTCAACAGATTATCAACAAACCAGCGCGTCAGAAACCGCTGGAACAGGTTCGCTGATCCGATTTCTCTGGTTGAATTTCCTGTCCGCTATAAAGGGTATACCCCAAGTTGTTGCTTGATGCGAGAAATCTGCTGGCGTAATCCGGGCGATTTTTCGAGATCGTTCTGAATTTGACGACAGGCATGAATAACCGTGCTGTGGTTCTTGCGATTAAAATAATTTGCGATATTTGCTAAAGATTCACCGGTCAATTCCCGGGAGAGAAACATGGCACATTGTCGAGGCAGAACAATCTGCTGAGACCGGTTGGCAGAGCGGATTTGAGCCAGGCTGGTTTTAAATTCCCTGCAGACGACACGGGTTATTTTGGCGGTACTGGTTCGCGGTGGATCGAGATTCCCATTCAGAAATTCCTGTACAAAGCGGGCATCAATTCGCTTCTGCTGAATTCGACTGACGGTATAAAGCTGATTGAGGATCGCAGACAGCTCTCGTGGTGAGCTGTCTTTCTGATGTGCGATCAGGGAGAGTTCTTTTTCTTTGATGGGAATCTGTTCGAAATCGGCCCAGAATTTTAACAGTTCCAGCCTGCTCTGATATTTCAGGGGAGAAATTCCCGCACAGACGCCACCATGAAATCGATTGATTAGCTTCTTATGAAAATGAACCAGTTCGCCCGGTGGTTTGAGGGAAGTGAAAATGGCGGCCCCTCCCTGTTTGAGAATCGTATCCAGCGTCGAGAGCAGTTCTCCCTGTGTATGCATCCGGTTTTCCAGGCTGTGGATATCTTCCAGTATCAGCAGCTGCAGATCACGGAGTTTCTCCTGAAACGCGGCAATTCGCTTGTTTTTTGAGGCAACTGCGTATTTTGCCGCGAATTCGCTGGCCGTCATGCTGTTCCATTCCGCGTCCGGATGGAGATTGAGATAGTCTGGAATCAGCGACTTGATCAGGGCCGATTTTCCACAACCCGAAGGCCCGTAAATATAGACCAGTGGGGGATCGGGCATGCCTGTCGTCTGGAATAATTGCGAAACAGCCGTAAACGCATACTGGTATTCGGTGAAGATCCGAAAAGGACGTTCGTTCGCAGCTTGCTGAGTTTTTGAGGATTTCGACATCATCCTGGAGACTTCTTCGTCAGAAATATCCTGTTCCGGAGGCTTACAGCTTGAACATCCGCGTCTGGCTTTGTGAGCTGATAATGGCGGAATCCGATTCGCTGATAAAATCAACCGAGACGCCCAGGTTACTGCAAATCAGTTCCATCATACTTTGCATTTCCAGCACATCCAGAGTTTTGGGCACGGCGATTTTAATCATCATGTCAAACGTTTGTCCGTCTTCAGAACTGGTGGCCGAGAGGTCCAGAATATCGATTCCATCCTGGCCGAGTTGGGAAGAAATTTTTCGGAGAATCCCCGCATGGTTTTCTCCCGTAATCGCGACCAGATATTTTATACTTTCCCCCGGTGAAAGAATCGAGGGGACTTCGACATCCGGATCCTTGACGGAAACATCGACATTAAAGGCATTGCAGATGCCTTCGATGTGCTCCTGGATGAGAGTCGGATCCCGTTGTTCCGGAAAATCTGCGGCGATCACAATGGAGAAGAAGTTCTGGATGACTGCGATGCTGGCTTCATGCAGATTGGCACCCAGTTCGTCCATTGCTGTAGTCACAGCAGCCATGATTCCGACACGGTTTGCTGACAGGAGAGAGATTATATAACGTTTCATACCAGACTCCGGTTCTGCCGAGACAGATAGACTGATCCCGATGCAAGTCATTCCTGAAGGTGAGTAGCAAACTGTATTGTAGCGAATCCACCTGAAAAATTGTGATCTGGATATGAAAATATTTGACCTGAGCTCAGAAATGAACGAGCCAGTCCAGCCGGAATTTTCCCTATCTTTTCTGTGAAAATTGCTGTAAGTTGTTAAATACCATAGAGTCCGATCATCGTATCGGTCGTGCCGCTTTATCGATAAAATCAAAAATATGGAACTGGTTCATGGTACGGCTCGTATCGCTTTGCGTCATCTTCTGCCTGATTCTCGCTCTGGGAATCATGTTCTTTAAAGTCATCATGCCTTTCATTCTGCCTCTGTTCCTGGCAGCAGTGGTTGCCATGATCAGTCAGCCTTTGATGAATTACTTTATCAGGCGTACCAACGGGCATGTCAGATTTGCAGCCGGGTTGACGACGACCATCCTTGTTTCCGCCATTCTGATTCCCTTATGCGTGGGAATCTTTCTGGGATCGCTGCAGCTGTTTACGACCGTTGTCGATACCCTCGACGAAGCAAACTGGAATAAGGCCGTTCGAAAGATTCGCGAAAAAGTCGAAATCAGTAACGATAAATTTCAGCAGATTGTGGACTGGTCGCACGAGTATCTGGAATACGATATGGATTCACTGGTGACGAAAGGCAAGTCCGGTGAGCCCCAGATTTCAGAAGATTTCATCCGTAAGAATCTGCAGGCCACACTGGTACCCGTTGCCAAGCGTTCCCTGGGTGTCGCGGCTTCCACGGTCGGTCTGCTGGGAACCCTCTTCTCGGCACTGGTAGCCTGGATCATGTTTATCATCGCCCTCTATTATTTCCTGGCGGATGGCTATTTGCTGATTGAATCAACCCAGTCGCTGATTCCCGTGCACGTGGATTACCAGAGGAAGCTTATTGATCAATTTCAAAAAGTGGTGCGTGCGGTGGTCATTGCGACCTTTCTGGCGGCCATCGGTCAGGGACTGACGACCGCGATTGCCTTGTCCATTGTGGGCTTTGATCACTTTATCATCTTTCTGATCCTGGCAACCATCACATCCATGGTGCCCTTACTGGGTTCCTGGCTGATCTGGATGCCTTGCGCTGTATGGCTGATGTACCAGGGACACTGGGGATCTGCCGTGTTTCTGATTTTGATCGGCACCCTGGTGGTCGGCACGATGGATAATATTATTCGAACTTATGTGCTGCAGAGCGACGCCAAACTGCATCCACTGCTGGCCTTCGTCAGTGTGCTGGGTGGACTGCAGGTAATGGGGCTGTGGGGTGTGTTTATCGGCCCGATTGTGGCATCCTGTCTGCATGCTCTCATCCAGATCTTTAATACGGAACTGAAAGCCTTCTCCCAGGAGAAGTTCCAGGCGCAGGGACTGATGGAAACCTTAGAAGAGAATTCACCAACAGCTGAAACCGGGCCAACGGACGAGAAACCGTCAGAAACCTCAGACAGTGAGGCTTCTGCGGAAGAGGCAAATACGACTCAGAACACAGAGAGCAAACCAGCGTCGGAGCCAGATAAAACGCCTCCCGGTAAGAAAAAGAAACGTCGTCGTTAAGCAGCTGGCGGTGTTCGGTGCTGCAAATGTAATTTAGTGGCTGGTGCTCAAAGTGAAGATCGGCAGCAGCATCGAAAGTGCAATAAAGCCGATGATGGAACCCATACAGACCACCATGATCGGTTCGATCAGTGTAGTGGCAGATTTAATTGCAATTTTGACTTCGCGATCGAAGTAATCACTTAATTTATTCAGCACCATACCCAGGCGCCCCGTGGATTCACCGGAAGCAATCATTTGTTGCATTGTCGGAGGAAACAGCGTTTTTCCTTCCAGTGCCTCATGAATCTGTTTACCTGTTGTGACGAGTTCGCTGATTTCCATCCAGCTCTGTTTAAAATGCACGTTATCGGTCACACCGGAACTGAGTTCAATGGCTTCCAGCATGGGAACCCCGGCATTGACTGTGGTCGCCAGCGTACGAATACTGCGGCTGATGGCCAGCTTCTTCAGCATGGAACCAAAGACAGGCAGGCGGATTAAGATCCAGTCGAAAGCGGATTTCCCCCAGGCCTGATTTCGTACGTAACAGAAGGCACCTGCCAAGGCAGCCAGAAACAGGATGATCAGATACCAGTATGTCGTCATTGCCGTGGAAACCATAATCATGGCTTTGGTCGGACCCGGAATCGCGGCGCCGCGCGAAGCAAACATCGGCATCAGTTTGGGAAAGACGTAGGTCAGCAGAAAAATACAGACGCCCACACACATCACCAGCATGATAGCGGGATAAATCAGGGCGCCTTTGACCTGCTGGATCGTTTCCTGTTCTTCTTCTGCCTGGGCGGCGATCCGGTTCAGCATTTGTGGCATCGTTCCACTGGCTTCGCTGGCTTTGATCAGGTTCACATAAGTGCGATCAAACTGCCTGGGAAAATCGGCCAGGGCAGCCGACAGGTCACTGCCCGATTCCACACTCTTCTGAATATGCGCTAAAATCTCTGCCAGCACAGGGTTTTCGATCTGTTTTGAAATTCCTTCCAGGGCAGTCGCCACAGGCACGCCGGCGTCGACCATGATGGCCAGCTGGTTGGTGAAATAGATGATTTCCTTACGCGGGACCCTTTTTTTCCGCGCGATGCTGGTCGTATTTGCGGAACTGGCATCGGATTCATCCAGCGCAAGCAGGTATAAGCCTTCCTGTCGCAATTTTGCGACGGCTTCTTCGCGGGATTCAGCAACCAGCTCACCGGTCTGGTTCTGGCCACTTGTGTTGCGTGCTGTGTAGGTAAACTGCATGAGGGTGCCTTTGTTTGTGGGTCCTGATTACGCGAGTAATCCCTGGGAATATTCTTTCGGTGCTTCTCCTTTTAACTCCTGAAGATGCTCATCAATGATGTCCGGATCGACTTTTCCATTCAGTAATAGTTCTTTCAGCGCCTGTTCCATTGTCTGCATTCCCATCCGCCGGCTCGTCGAAATGATCCCGGGAATCAGATGCGAAGTGGATTCCCTGATGCTGGTCTGCACGGCCCGGTTCATAAGCATGATTTCAAGAGCGGGGACGCGGCCCGTTGTTCCTGCTGCAGGCAGCAGTTTTTGTGTGATAACACCCCGCAGGGTCTCGGCAAGATGGCTGCGGACCTGGGACTGTTCTTCGGGAGGAAACACTTCCACCAGACGATCCACGACTCCCGCAGCGCTGGAAACATGGAGCGATGACAGGACCAGGTGCCCGGTTTCCGCTGCCTGCAATGCGACGCGGATCGTATCCAGATCCCGCAATTCGCCGATCAGAATGACATCCGGATCCTGGCGGAGCACGTGCTTCAGTCCGGAGGCAAAACCGGGGCAGTCTTCGCCAATTTCGCGCTGTTCGATCAGCGATCGTCCATGCTGAAACTGATATTCGATCGGATCTTCCAGTGTAATAATGTGCTTGGCATCCCGTTGATTAATGGCTTCGACCATTGCAGCCAGCGTCGTCGATTTACCGGAGCCCGTCTGCCCGGTCACCAGGATCAAGCCTGTTTTCAAGCGTGTCAGTTCTTCCACCACGGGGGGTAAATCCAGGCTGCTCAGGGTACAGACTTCATTTGAAAACCGGCGAATGGCGGCGGCATAAGTACCTCGCTGGACATGGATGTTGAACCGGAAACGTCCCAGTCGCGGGATGGTAATGGCAAAATCGACATCTTTCTGTCGTTCGAGTATTTCTTTCTGCTGTTCATTGAGAACCTGGTCACACAGGTCGCTGATCGTAACGGGATCGAGGGGCTCAAGCGCAGTTTTTCTCAGTTCTCCATCAATGCGAAACATGGGCGCAGCATCAATGGCGAGCAGAATATCAGACGCATTGCTGTCAACGGCAGCATGTAACAGATCATTCATTTCCATGGAAGAGTCTCTTTCTCGAGATTCGTTATCTTTTCACACCGCGCTATTAAAACGGTGTTTAATGTTTGAGTGCGGACTTGCGGGGAATCCAGCCTTCATCGCTGACTTTGAGGGCTTCCTCGATGGTGGTCAGTCCTTCTTTTGCTTTTCGCAGTGCATCGTAGCGTAGCGGAATCATGCCTTGATTCTGTGCATATTCCTTGACTGCGGACACGGTGGGATTCGTGGTGATGATTTCCCGCAGTGGATCGTCGATGGTCAGAATTTCATGGACGCCGATTCGGCCGGAAAAACCGGTATTTCGACAGCGTTTACAGCCTTTCCCTCGATAAAATTCATCCACATCCAGGCCGATGCGTTCCACAGCCAGCTGCATGGCTTTAGGCAGTTCATAGGGTGTTTTGCATTTCGGGCATAATTTGCGACATAATCGCTGGGCCAGCGCCATATTTAACGCGGCTCCGATGAGGTAATCATCAACGCCCATATTAATCAGTCGGGTCACGGCGGAAATGGCGTCATTGGTGTGCAGCGTACTGAAGACGAGGTGGCCTGTGAGGGCCGCCTGAATGGCAATTTTGCCGGTTTCCTGATCGCGAATTTCGCCGACCATGATCACGTCGGGATCCTGTCGCAGCAGACTTCGCAGAATCGAAGCAAATGACAACCCGATTTTTTCATTGACCTGAAACTGATTGATCATCGGGAGCTGGTACTCGATCGGATCTTCGACCGTACACACATTCTTTTCAATCGAACTGACGGCATTCAAAGCCGCATAAAGTGTAGTACTCTTACCACTACCCGTGGGTCCGGTCACCAGAATAATTCCATTAGGCTTGTCGAGCTGTTCGGTAAAATGTTCCAGAACTTCGGAACTGAACCCCAGCTGTTCCAGTGAAATATTCACGCTGCGGTTATCCAGAATTCGGATCACCACTTTTTCGCCGGTCGGCATCGGCAACGTACTGACACGCAGGTCGATCGGGCGACCTTCCATCAGGACGTGAATTCGACCATCCTGGGGAAGTCGGCGTTCACTGATGTCGAGGCTGGCCATAATTTTGATACGGGAAGACACCGCGGGAGCTAAATGCACCGGCGGTTCCAGCGCCTGCTGCAGCACGCCATCCACACGATAACGGACCCGCAACTGCTGTTCGGTCGGCTCAATATGAATATCGCTGGCGCCTTCGCGAACAGCGTTGTAGATGATGTAATTCACCAGTTTGATAATCGGGCTCTGGCCGGCAAACTCGGCGTCAAAGCCGATGTCGTCGATCGATTCTTCGATCAGCTCGACATTCGTGCCATTCGCATCGTCGATAATGTCATCGATGACGAAGACATTCGTATTCGGCATGTAGGTTTGCACCATCTTCCGAATCTCGCGGGCACTTGCCGCAACGATTTGAATTTCCGTTTTGGTCAGATCTCGAAGTTGATCCACCAGGAAGACGTTCGTCGGCTCCGCAACAGCGACGGTCAGAACATTTCTGACTTTGAACAGCGGAAGCACGGTATGTTTTTCGACAAAATCGCGGGGCAGAACATCGAAGACTTTCGAATCGAACATGCGGCTGTCGAGCTGCACATAGGGAATCCGATATTCCAGCGCCAGGCATTCCAGAATCTGTTCTTCGGTACAATATTCTTTATTGACCAGCAGTTCGCCCAGCAGCTGGCTGCCATCTCCCTGTGACTGCTCGTGCAGCGCGGACTCCAGCTGTTCCAGAGTGATATACTCTTTGTAGACGAGCAGATCACCGAGTCGCATTTTCGGTTGGAGCAGTGAGTTGGTATTCATAATTAACTAATCAAAATTTCTATTGAAAACTGGAGACGGCGTCGATCACGGAATCGAACAGATCGATTCTCTGATCCAGCCGTGTGATTTCCAGAATTTTCTTGCCCGGATCTTCCAGGCCACTGATCTTGAGGTTCCCCCCCTGTTCCCGGGCCAGGTCCTGAATGTCCAGCAGGGCTTCCAGGCCGGCGCTGTCCAGGACTTCGCTGCGATCCATCTGCAGCACGATCTGATAATGTTGCTCATCAATGGCGGCAGTCAGCGCGTTGACGAATTCTGTGGATGTGTCATCCGTCAGTTCGTCTGGTGTATGAGCCACCATTACATGTCCAAAGATTTCTGTTGTAATCTGCATGATTTAATATCTAAATACCGGGTTTCCGGGCGGAATTCGGATCGAGTCCGATGACCTGATTTCGTCCACCCTCTTTGGCTTTGTATAAATTTTCATCGGCAATCCGTACCAGTTCGTTCGTGGTCGTTGCCGGATGTCTGAATTCGGTGACACCGAAACTGGCAGTAACCTGCAACTGCTGACCTTCAAACAGGATCGGACAGTTTTCCAGTGTTTCGCGCAGATCTTCAGCGATCTGCAGAGCCTGGGAATATTCATGATCCACCAGGACGCCGATGAATTCTTCTCCGCCATAGCGGGCGAGAATGGTTTTTTCCGGCATGACGGTCTGCCAGATCCGCGCGACTTCTTTCAATACAAAGTCGCCAGCCTGGTGACCGTAAGTGTCGTTGAATGATTTGAAATGGTCGATGTCGCTCATGATGATACTGAGCTGACTTGACTGGGCATCCGCCTGTTTGACCAGATCTTGCAGTTTTTCCTGGAAGGTGGCATGGTTGAACAGACCGGTCAGACCATCGCGGCTGGCCATTTCTTCAATCCGTTTAAACAACTGGGAATTCTTGATGCCCAGTGCATAGATATTGGAAAGAATATACAGGAGCCGACCGATGGTGGGGGATTCCACATCCACTTTATCAATCACCAGCAGACCAATCAGATCAGAGCCGACGGTCAGGGGGGCGATGGCATCGGGCATGTTCGGATCTTCTTCCAGGATCCGTCTGAGTCGATAGTCCTGTTCGGCGTCGTTCCGCATGACAATCTGGCGATGTTCAATCACCCAGGCAGCCACGCCGCTGTGAGGAACGGGACGATAATTCAGCTGATCCCGGGCACGGGCAGGCAACGCATTTTTCAGAGACCGTGATTTACTGTCCCACAGATAGACCTGGCAGTATTCACACTGCAGTGACGCTTTGGCAGTACTGATGACCGTGGGAATCAGGGATTCATTGGATTGATTTGTGGAGATACGTCGACCGATGTCCTGCAGTGTGAGCAGGAGTAGCGGATAGTTAACGCCCAGTTCGCCGGCGGGTGAATCTTTGGATTCTGCAGTTTGTGTCGGTTTTTTCTCATCGGCGTTTTCCGAGTTCAGATGATTTGCGGACGCTTCTTTCTGGGTTTGGTACAGTTGACGAACCAGTTCATCGTTCTGCTGGTAAATCTGGGAGAGTTTTCTTTTTAAGACACCCATATACAGATCGATCAGTAAGACGAGGCCAATCAGAACGGCAGCGCTCAGCATGCTCAGAGAGTAGCTGTTATTCCCCTTGACGATATCCGTCCGGAAGAAGACTTCTGCAAAGCAGGAACCGACGGAAAGCGCAGTAATCGTCCAGTAGCAGATCCGTGGAGAGGAGACTGCAGCGAGGACCGTGGGTGGTGCGAGCAGCAGGAGCGGCGCTACTCCCAGCGGCCAGGCCATGTAGGAACCGAGGAATACGGCGAGCGGACACAGGCAGACTACCAGCAGCGAATATGACCAGAACTGGATGGCAGTATAATAGTTTCGCATGGAATAAGAGTTTCGGAAATGATGTTTTTTTGAGCGACTTAACCAATTACATCGTTGGTCAGATTGAGTGATTCCTGAACCTGTGTCAGCAGTTTTTTAGGGCTGAACGGTTTTACCATTACGTTCGTAATTTTCAGGGTCTGCATGTATTCATCATGGTCGAATTCAAAGCCTTTGCCTGTCAATAAAGTGATTGGTATCAATCGGGTTGTTTCTAACTGACGAATTTTCTCACACAGTTCCAGACCGTTCATGCGAGGCATCTGCAGGTCTGTGATTATCATGTGAGGTGCCTGTTCCTGGGATTTTTCCCAGCAGGCGAAACCATCGGGAAAACATTCCACATCAAAACCTGCTTTTCTCAGTTTCATGCTGATGGCACGAACGATGTGTGAATCATCATCACAAATATAAATCAGGTGATTCATTTTCTCACTCCTTTTCTCACAGCTTTTTTTATGCGGAAATGTGAATTGCGTATTCTACTCAGGCATTGACAGGTGGGATCAGTTGTTTTTTCCGTTTCTGTTCGTTGTGTCCCAGGGGGATCGTCACAGTAAAACAGGTGCCTTCGTTGACCCGGGATTGAACCGAAATCGAACCGTTGTGCACATTGGTCACGATAAAGTGAACCAGTGCCAGTCCCAGGCCCGTACCCGCAGCTGAGCGGTTATTTTCCGGAACCCGGTAGAAGCGATCGAAGATATGAGGCAGCGAATTCTCCGGAATCCCCATTCCGGTATCGCGGACTTCAATCACGGCGGAAGTATCTTCCATCCGGCTCCGCAGTCGCACTTCATGACCATGGGGCGTATATTTTACCGCATTCGATAACAGGTTGATAATCGCCTGGCCCAGCATGTCTTTGTCCACATGAACGGGCAGGTACATATCACTTAATTCGGTGGTAAACTTGATCTCCTTTTCCGTAGCGGTTGGCGAAATCACATCGGAGGCTGTTTTCAGAATGTCGTTCAACTCGTGGTCGTGTCTTTTAATTTCGACCACGCCACTCTCAATGCGCGCCAGATTCAGCATGCTGTTGACCAGGCGCGTCAAGCGATCGATCTGATCGTTAATGAAACCGTAAAGCTCTGCTGCTTCCTCCGGTTCACAATCGCCGTCGAGCAGCATTTCAATGTAAGCTTTGATTCCCGACATCGGGGTTTTCAGTTCGTGCGCGACAGAAGAGACGAATTCTGCATGTTGTGTTTTCTCATCCGTTTCTTCGCCGATGTTTTCGACCACAACCACGGTTCCCAGGCTGACCTGATTTTCATCGCTCAGATTTGTCGCAACAGCACGGTACTGGGTAGAGACACCGTTGCTGGTAAATTCGAATTCAGTACGTCTGCGAAATGTCGCTTCTTTTCGTTCGATGGTTTTTGCCAGCAGTTTTGCCAGTGCCGGAATGACTGTTTTTTCAACGACGGGTTTGCCCAGCGAGAGACTGGAGTCACAACTCGCGTAGTCCTGGTCGGTTCCGGTGAGCAGAAAAGCGCTGGCAGCCTGATTGGTAAATTCCAGTTCGTGTTTCGCGTCGAAGATCAGAACGCCGGTTTCCAGGTTATCGAGGACCGATTCGACCAGTGCTTCTTTTTTCAGCAGGGAATTCACCCGGGCTTTGAGCATGGTTTTGACCTGATTGGTCGAGGTCAACTCCGAATCGGAGTCTTCCATTTTGCGGATCGCTTCTGCGAAAACTTTTCCATAGAAGTTCTTGCGCTGAAAATCGGGGCGCTTGAGATCAGGATTTCTGAGACAGGCAGTGATCTGCTGCTGATCGTTTTTGATGCATTTTATCAACCAGGCCCAGCACGCCAGTGAAGCGGTTAAGGCGATTACCAGAGCAGAGCCCGGGTTGACCGTCTGGCTGATGACCAGCAGGTTGTCTACACAACTCACTGTCAGCAGGAGCAGTATCAGAAACCAGTATTTGCCAGAAAGATTCATAGCCGGTTCTTTCTCAGTCGAATGGATTCTACTGAAAAACGTGTTTCACATTAAAAGTTCCGAGACGAGTTGTACTTCCCCGATAGCAACACGCGCATCAGGGAGGTAACTCACTTTTTAAATCTAGGTTACAATCTGCCGATTGTCCAATTTCGGAATCGAGAATGTGATTGGCACATGAATATGTGTAAATGCGGTCACATAGCGAGGTTACCGAACAGAGGGCTGGTCTGTCGGAATTAAAGCAGCGACTTCCAGCAGGGTCTCGTCGGTCGGCCATTTTTTACGGGCTGTAGCGATAATGTCTTTTGCGCTGGTACTCTGGCCCCGGTTTATTGCGCATAATCCGCGTAATATTTCTACATGGATTAACTGGTGCTGATGTTTCTCTGAAATTTCATCAAACAGCGTTTGTGCTTTTTCCAGGTTGCCAATCTGCAAAGCAGCGTCGCCAAACGCAATCATTTCTGCCAGTGACAACGATTCGGGATCTTTTTTCTGGCAGGTGGAGAACTCATCGAAAGCTGCTGTGAAGTTACCCGAATAATACAGGCAACGTGCCTTCTGTTTTCGCCAGACATGGTTGTCGGGGAAATGATTGACGACCATGGTGTAATAGACGCAGGCCTGTTTCCACTGCTGACTGGCTTCACAGATCCGCCCCAGGGCAATCGGTAAGCGGCGACTTCCGGGAGTCGTGTGGAGTGCTTTCAACAGGACTTTTTGAGCTTCCTCCGTCCTGCCTGCCTGTTCATAAAAGGCGGCCAGTTTGAGGGCATAGTTTTCGTCATGCGGTTTTAATTCGATCGCACGATTCAGACAGGCGATCCCTTCCTGGGTCTGCCCCGCCTGAAAGAACAAGGTTCCGATGGCACTCTGCTTTTCAGAATCATGAGGACTGGCTGCCCGAATGGACCGCAACGACTGCAGGAACTGGTCACGGTCTCCCATGTCATATGAAAGCTGGGCTTCGATTTCAAAGGTGCCGATATGTCCGGGATCGATTTCCCGCGCCGAGGCCAGCAGCACTTTGGCGCGTTTCAGTTCTCCCTGCGAATATTGTTCGAGCGCCTGCTGTACGAGATTGTTTGCCTGCCTGTTGTAAGGCGAAGCGGACTGGCTTTGAACAGGTTCCTGGTCCAGCGGTTCTGCCGCTTTCTGGATAGAACCCACTTCCGGCAGAAATTCCAGACTGGAGACCGGCACGTTCTGACAGCCACAACACAACAGCCCCGCTGTGCAGCAGATCATTCCAAGATATTGGGAGAGCCTGCAGTGACGTCGAACCATGCTCAGGGGGCTCCTTCCAGAGTGGGAGCATGAACTTCCGGACCAGAGACGGGCGGTAACCCGAGCATTTCCCGATTTCGATTGATCAACGCCTGTTCGATGTAGTTTTTCAGCTGAATGGCTTCGATATTGTTTTTGTCGAGACGAACGGCAATTTTGATCTGTTCTTTTGCTTTGGGCAGATTCCCGATTCGCAGGTATTTCTTTGCCCGGTCAATGTGTGACTGCACGATGCGTACCTGATTGATGGGCAGGAAGCTCTCCTTGAAGTTATCGAGGCGTTCGGCTCCTTCGTGTTCCAGTATTTCCCCTTCGATCCGCGCGGGTTCTTCTCGAACGATTCGCGGTGTGATTAACACGATTAATTCGTTGCGAGTGTTGATTTCACGCTGATGCCGAAACGCATTGCCGATGACAGGAATTGCGCCAAGGAACG
This sequence comes from Gimesia sp., assembly GCA_002706765.1. GTDB lineage: Bacteria > Planctomycetota > Planctomycetia > Planctomycetales > Planctomycetaceae > Gimesia. Next base: position 148,204 of record PAJV01000050.1, on the reverse strand, counting down.
GAACCTGGTTCCGAGTGTTTGAGACACGTTCCTCGATCAGGCCGCCGATGACAACGGTATGTCCATCGCGGACCATAACGTTGGTTGTGACCTCGGTAGTTTGCAGGTCAGGTAGATTGGTACTGGGGTTGATCCTGGCAGAGCTGCGTTCCGGGTGCACTTCCATGCGGATCTGACCATCGGGAGTAATAAATGGCCGCAGGTTTAATACAATCCCCGAGTCCAGAAAGTTGACGTTCTGAATGGATGTGTTCCCGTTTTGGGTGACTGTGGAATAACTCGTACGGTCACCAATAATCAGCTCGGCTTTCTGTTTATTTAATGCCCGCAGTTGTGGTGACGCGATCAGATTGGTCTCCGTCACATCCTCCAGCGCTTCAATAAAACCGCTGATATCTCCGTGCAGGAAGCCGTATTTCAGGCCTGCCAGATCAGCAATAAACTGTCCGGTAGGTGGTACGATTGACGTAGAACCCGAGCCGGGAAACCCGCTGGAATTATTGAGCGTATTTCCGTTTCCATCGACGAGCAGACTTTTGTTGCTGTCGCCCAGCATGGCAAAATTCACGCCGAATTTCATATCGTCGTTCAGGGTGACGCTGAGAATCATCGCTTCGATCACCACCTGCATCGGAGGAATATCCATCTTTTCCAGCAGACGATCGACCTCTTCCAGAATTTCCGGATAATCGCGTACAAGAATCGAGTCTGTCTGGGCATAGGAGTCGCCACCTGCGCTGGTGGGATCCGGTGCGATGCCGACCTCACTGGGCGACGTCAATGAAACGATGCCGATATTTTCCGTCAGGATCGGCGTGATCAGATTCTGTAATTCTTTCGCACTGATATAAAAGGGGCTGTAAAGCTTGGTGACGACTTTGCGGCTGGATTTCTTTTTCTGCTCCAGCTGTGCCTGGGTCATCACATATACGAATTCTCCCTCTTTTTCAAAGGCTAAATCACGAGAACGCAGAATGGCATCCAGCGCCTGAGCCGGGGTGACATTTTTCAGGTTGGCTGAAATCGTGCCTGTAACGCCCTGCCCGGTCAGGATATTCATTCCGGAAAGTTCTCCCAGCATATCCAGGACCTGCATGATTTCGGCATCCTGAATCTGAAGTGAGAATGTTTCGCCTTGATCATGATTGGGGCTGATTTTCAGCAGCGGTTTTTTCTTAGTCGAGTCGGCAGGTTCTGCTGCAGGAGCTTCGATGACGGGCGTTTCCGCTTTCTTTTCTGCGGGAGCGCCCGGATCTTTGCTTTGCATGCCGTCCAGTTTACGTTCCAGATCCCGCAGCTGATTCATCTGCTGCATCTGTTGCAGCAGTTTCGTAGCCTCTTCGAGGCGATCCGTATTCTGAGCCAGTTCCATGTTGGACTGCTGTTGTGACTGCAGCTGCAGGTTGGTCAGCCGATCGACCTGCTTTGTCAGACTGGCCAGACGGAGTTCCATTTTTGAGGGAGCCGGTCGCGCGTCAGCCAGTTCGTCATCGCTGGCGATGTTGAATTTGATGGAGCGCGCTGCGAGACTGCTGTCCGGGATCGAGGAAATTTCGATACCGGGTTCGACCAGCAGTCGTGAACGCGCGGGTTGTTTTTCAGGTTGTTTTGTAAGCGAAACAGTCCTGGTTTCTGTTTTCGCCGGCAGGACTGCCGGTTCGACGTGTGGGTGTGATTCTGCAGTTTGAGTGAGACTCTGCTTGGGTACAGCAGGACTGGGAGAGACTGTCGTAATGGTGGTTTCAGGCTGGACGGAAACGGCTGTCGATGGCGGGTCAGTGGGCCTGTTCTCAGAAACATTCTGTGGTGAATTTACAGAGTGTTGCGGCGCAATAAACAGAGACTGAGGCGTTGTGACATTTGTCATGGCAGCAATCAGCAGCAGTGACAGCCCTGTTAAAGTCGCCCAGAAAGCCGGTAGAAAAAATTGTCTGTTCATGTTTCGACCATCATCCATGATCGTTCGAATCAGTCTAAAGCAGCCAGTGATGCGAACTGTTATTGTTCATATTTAATAAAGGCGGAAGGGTCATTTTGAATTTTTAATTCAAACCTGTAAGTACCCTGGCTCAAAATTACATTTCGTGCAGCGACCTGCTCCAGAATGTAAGTCGACTCGTTATGCTCAAAGGATTTGCCTTCGTAGTACAATTTATTATTGATAATTGCGGCTCTACGAGTCTTTCCGATGATCGTGGTTTTCAATACCAGATCTTCGGGCAGTACCGGCGCTGGTTCCGGTTTGTTTTTCTCTGCATCCTCAAGGGGTCCCGTGGATTCTTCAGCAAACAGAATGGGAGGCGAAAACTGATCGCGGTTGACCTCAAACGGATTTTTCTGAATCGCTCCCATCTGAACCGACTGTACGAGCGGATCCGTCTGCATTAACGAATCAAATTTCTCCCAGGAATGACGTGCATCCTCTACCGTTTCGCTCTGGGCAAAACTCATTTCTGTTTTCACGGGAGGGCGCGGAGGAATTTCTTTCGCGGCTGTTTTGGCTGAAGCAACTGCCGCACTCGAGCTCCCTCGAATGGCACGATAAAGCGGAGGGATCCAGAAATACATCCCCACCACCAGCAGCAGACTCAATACAAGCGTCTTCTGCCAGCTCACTTTTAAATCGTGTATAAGTTGTTCACTGAAAGTTTTCACGCGTGAATCACCACTTTAAATCCCGGAAAGACCACAAGTTACATCAACTGGTCTAAACTGTTTTTTCACGAGGAACAGTCTGAGAGCAACTTGAATCAGAGTGCACCCTTATCTCTTATCGGCCGAAAGAAACGTCTTACTAACCCTATTTTCGGAAAAATCAGAATAATCCCTCTGATTTTCGTGTAATGCGTAAACCGACAGGTTGATGTTTCCCTTGATAAGTCCCGCAGAACCCCCGTCTTGCTGAGTGACAGAGACCTGGTTGATGGTAAACAGGCGCTGTTCCTTGTCCAGATCGTTCAAAAACTGCAGGAGCCCCGAATAGGAACCCGTGATACTTAATTGAAAGGGTTGCCTGAAATACGTGGCATGTTCTTCCAGCTCGCCTGGATTCAGTTCTGAGACGGTGAGCGAAGCCGTTTTTGCCAGCAATGCGATACGTTGCAGAACCTGATGTGAGTCTTTACCGGCGGGAATTCTCTGACGGAGCCGATCGATAAAGGCGATACGCTGATCCAGTTGCGTATGCAAATCCTCCAGTTGTTTCACTTTGTCTGGAATGGCAGAAATTTTCTGATGATACGTTTCGATTTCCTGGTTCAACTGCTGCTTACTTTTCAAGCCGGGTAAATAAACGACAAAAGTAAACAGAGCGACAACGATGGAAAGCCCGATGATGGTGACTAAGCTGTCACGACGTAATTTATCATTCATGGAATAAGCCTCCTGCCGTGATCCAGCGATCGAGCCCGGCGGTATAATGCGAATCAATTTGAGGTACATACATGCCAGGAGCATTCACAACGATTCGGAGTCGAAACACCCGCAGGGGTTGTCCTTCGAACAGGGTTTCATTCGATTGAACCAGGTCGATTTCCCTGAAGACGCCCATCTGATCCAGGTTTGACATGTAGCGAGAGATAGAGAGGTGATCGGGTGAAATTCCCTGCAGAGTGACCACCAGGTTTTGCCGGGTGTGCAGCGTCTGCAGCTGTTTCAGGTCGACCAGTTCCGGCAGTTCGGTTTCCTCTTTTTGCGAGGGGCTTTTTTTAGGGCGTGCCTCTACTTTGACGATGGTTTTTTCAAATGTGAACTGGAATTCGTTCAGCGAAACGTATTCGGGTAAGGCGTGACTGATCATATTCAGCACCTGTGCCGGTGATTCGTCGAGTAGCAGGCCCGCCAGCAGGTCTGCGCGAATTTCCGCCTGTTGAATCTGCTGCATGATTTGAGTTGGATCTTCGAGTTGTTCATTCATCAACTGCGCACGTTTTTCCAAAGCTTCTTTTTTCGTCTGAAGCTGATGTTGAATTTCGCGCTGGCGCACGGTACTCAAGGTGACCAGAGTCAGAAAGACCATGACAATCGTTCTGCGCCAGATGCGGTTTCGATGCCGCCTTCTGACCTCGCGATAACTGGCTGGTAAAAAATCGATTTCGGGTATCATATTCTCGCCCTTAACGGGTTCTTTTCGGATGGTGGGATGTCGCATCCGAGTGATTTAATCTGGATGTCTGTTGTATTGTTCTGCTTTGGTCTCTAAATGGTTTTCTCTTTCATGGCCAGGCCTAAGGCTGTGGTCCATCTGCCGGGTCGTTCCAGAATGGATGTGGAAGTGGGCCAGCGTTTCAGGCTTTCAAAGGGATTGCCCATTTCGCAATCGGTATTCAATCGTTCTGAAAGGAAGTCGATCAGCCAGGGACTGCATTCATTGCCTGTGACGATCAACTGATTCAGCTTTTTTCCACGGAAGGTCACTTTGTAGTACCGCAGACAGTTTTCAATTTCGGTGCTGATCGATTCCAGCAGCGAGCGAATGGAATCAATCACAGAGCGGTGTAATTCATCACTGGCATCCAGCGAAGTGGAATTGGTGACAATATTTCGCATGCGAATTGCTTCCGAGAGAGGCAGATCCAGGTTATCAGCAACAGCGCGATCGAGGTGATTACTGCCCTGCATGATATATTTCAGAAACAGCATATTCTGCTGATCTGCAAAAATAACCGTAGTGGCCGCTTCGCCAAAATTCAGGTAGCAGTTGGCAGAGTTGGAATGTGCTCCCCGGGCACCATCATGAAAACATCGCAGCGTGGCCGAAGGTTCCACATCAATGGCAACCGCGTTTAAGCCGGCCTGCTCCAACAGATTCAGATGACGCTCCAGGATTCCATTGTGGCAGGCCATAAGGATCACTTCCTGTTTCGTATTGGCTTCCAGTTTGACCTGACCTGCGGGCAGATGACGTATTTCCGCGTCGGCCACCGGATAAGGCAGTCTTTCATCTGCTTCCCAGGCAACGACTTTGGTGAGTTCTTCTGCCGGCAGCTGTGGTAATCGAATATTCTGGATGAACAGTTCCTGTGATCCCAGACAGCTGATGACCCGACGACCTTTAAAATGGTGATCAGAAAGAATGCGGCGGAGTTCGGCCGCGGTTTTCGCATCACGTTCGTCGAGTGTCAGTTTATCGTCGAAGTCAAACTGTTCCTGCGCAATCGCATGCACGACGCGATTATTGCGCGGTCCGGTCAGTTGCACGAGGGTTGCGGAATTCGGTCCCAGCTGTAAACCGATGGGGCTGTATTTTGATTGTTTAATGGAGATCATGATTTCTGTTTCGTGTTCAGGGAATGTCTCGTCGGTGTTATAAAGTCTGAATCTCATCAACCCATGCCTGGCCTGTAACCCAGGAAACGGTGATCAGAATATAAAACGTATTTCCATTTTTTTGTGTGGTTAGCATCAGAACGGTATCTTCATTGCGAACAGGACCTGTCCCGCCCATCGGGCCGAAGGTCAGATCGGTGACCGCGGAAGTGGATGTTTTCAAGTTAATTTGTCTGAGCACCGCCTGCCCGGGCAGATTCAGGGAATCGATCTGGATCTGTTTGAGGTAGCGGTCAGAATCGGCGGCAGATCCGGCCAGGTTGTTTTTGGGAACTGGTAAATCTCCCGATCCGGTGTGCTTTATTTCATAAGTTTGTGCGTTCAGATCGAATTCGACCGTGTATTCGGTGTTGAATTTGATGGCATGATTCCGGGCCAGGTGCAAATCGGCTGCCAGCATGCGTGCGGTGGCATCAAGGGCCAGCGAACCGCTGCTGTCAGTTGCGATCAGAGACACGGTTGCCAGAATGGAAAGCAGCAGCACGACAATCATCAGTTCGACCAGGGTGAAACCATCTCTGTTGGCGCGCAGGTTTGCCGTGGGTCTCCTGCGTTTCCAGGAATACCAGCCGCTCCGCCGATGATTTCGATTAAAGTGTTGCATCAGATTTCACTAACAGAATTATTGAGTTTCTTTCCAGTCGATCAGTGACCAGCGATAGCCGGACAACTCCGGGTTTGTATTACTGCCATCAAATGGTTGAAATAACGGTGGTTCCCAGCGATAGGCCTGATCTTTCAAATGCTGGATATGCAGTGTCGGTTCCAGGTTGAGCCCGTAGGTCTGGTAGTACGACCCCCAGCCGGGAAAGTTGTAAGGGCTCTCCAGCCACTCACTGAATCCGAGTTCGGAGTAACCAAAATAACGTCGCAGGTCGTTTTCATAATCCCACCTGTTTTTACGGTCATACCAGGACGAACTGGAAAGCACCCATTCATCGAGTCGATTAAAATCGAATGTTTCAGCGCAAATGGGACCACGAATCTGTGTCAATTCCTGCTTGTGTCGTTTGATCTGATAGCCGGTGGGTGAGGCGATATCGATCTCGCCGCGCACGGTCACCTGCTGGCGTGCATTGTCGACTCCGGTGATCGGATACCAGGATCCGGTCGCGCCGGTTTGTCCGGTTCCCGTGGTTTCCAGCCAGATCGCATATTTTCCATTCGCCGAGATCAGATCGAGTAGCCGGTATTCCCGAAGTGTGACGATGCTGGAAGGCTGTTCCACAGAAACTGCGGTGGCCGTGCCCGTGTATGTGATGTTGGAGACATTCGGGTAATCCACAGAACCGCCGGCTCCGACCACGTTACCCTGACAGACGACGGCTCCTTCGAGGGTGGTCTGTGTTTCACGAATAAATTCCACATTACCTGCCACCACGGATGGCAGTCTCGGCCAGAGATCGGCACTGTGCACCAGTGGTCCGCCGTCAGAGCCTTTCCAGTTGAATGCGGTAACGTGGATGCCTTTGCCATGGAACGTTATTTTTGACGTCGCGACCAGTGTTCCCTGAATCACGACGTTGTCGTAAACATTGAGGCTGCCACTCCGGTAGAAAATGCCCAGCGGGTTATCGGGTGTCGGCTTCAATGTCACATTATATAAAGACGAATTCAGCGAAACGGCCTGGTAGAGTGGTCCTCCCTCATACAGGCGATAGCTGGAGTATGCAGAAAAATTGGTACTGGGAATCCGCAGACGGTTACTGGATGTCGACCAGTGCAGTTTCAAGTCCGATAAATCACTTCGGCTTGAGCTGGAAGGGTAATCATAATAGGTCACGGATCCTGCAATCGGATGCGGGTAAGAAATGGTGGTTTCTGAGAGGTTAGACGAACCTGCCGGAAATGTTACAAACCGATTTCCCACGTCTTCCAGAAATTCCTCCCTGACAGATGAACTCCAGGCAGGGTCATTGTAGAGGACCAGGTTGTCATACAGCCAGATGTTGCCATCAATGCGATCGCAGGGATCCAGAATGAGTGAACTGCTGCCGGTTTCGGCAAACAGCGCGTATAGTCGGATCTGGTCGTAATCACCAGGATTTGTGATCTGGTCCGTGGCGGTTGCTGAATCGCCAGGCAGAATCGAGCGACCTGTCAGCCTGGGAACCAGCCGCATTTTTGCGGTGATCTGATATTCCGATCGCATGTTGCTGTTCGTGGCTGAAGTCCAGGCGCCCAGCGAGTGGACATTGAGTTCCAGCACGGAGCCGATGGATCCGCCGATCGTTTCGAAGGAAATCGAGTACGTGCAGTCTCCATCAGAGTCAGACAGAAACTCGCGCTGATACTGATCGTTCACGCCAGTCCATGCCAGTGAATTCAATCGGTTTAAAGCATCCCTGATACCAGCCCGGGCTGCATTTCTGGCGAGATCCTGTCTGGAGCTGTTCTCGCTGATCTGGATGAGTACGCTTTGGGTCTGGATAAATGAGTAGGTCAACACCAGCGACATACTTAAAGCAAACATCACCAGGATCAGCGAGATCCCCGCGCGCGAAGCGCGCACAGCAACCGACCGCCGGCATTGATTTTGATCAATCGCCTTCCTGCTTGGTAGACGTGCTGCTTTATGGCGTGTATGCATAGTACCTCGTACCCGATGCAAAAAATGGCAGGGCGGAAGTGGAGTTGACTTCATTCAGGTCTGTCTGTTCTGCTGTTTCGAACTGCACCTCACAGTTCACGGTTACCTGGCGCAGGCCACTGCTGGCGCTGGCGGTTCCCTGTGGCCAGGCAAGATTCATCCAGGCCGCTGTTCCCGGAGAGACGCTGCCCAGACTGGAATCGCTGGGGGTTTTGACCAGGCTGAAAAAAACATTGCCAACGGCAGGTCCCCAGGGTGTTCCGGAGAGGAGATACTGGCTGCATTTGACCCGATTGCTCAGCAGCGCTGATTCCGCCTGGCTCGAATTGATGGCAGAACGGATTGTGTTATTGAAGGAGGCGCTGTTGAAGTCGATCGTGGTATTTGCATCTGGAAATGCGATTTCAATCAGGTTATGTGCATCAGCCGGGTCGACGGTATAGATCAGGATCTCACTCAGTTGAGGCAGCCGGGTAATCGTTCCCTGCGCGCTGAGTCCGCCTTGACGCCCCCCGGACCAGACTACAAGTGTGTTGGGAATATCAATGCTGTTCCAGGAGTTGGTGACGACTGCCAGTCCCGCGCGGGGAGGTTGTCCGCTGATATGATAAACGCCTGCCTGTGAGATCATCAGTTTGATGCGATCAAAGGTCGCATTGATCTGCGACTGTGAATCTTCGATGCCCCGTGTATGCTGCCAGGCGGACTGCGTCGCGGTGACAATGCCGGCCAGCGCGACGATCAGCATGGAAGAGATCGCCATGGACATCAACAGTTCGACAAGCGTGAACGCCCGACGGCAGTTCCCTTTTCGTACCGCGCAGCAACGTACGCCGGTCTGTTTTTTGTCAAACAGAACCTCTGAAAACACAGGCGATGCAGCCTTCAGGTGATCAGGGTGAAAGTGGAACATAACTGAATATTCTTGTTGCCTCCGTTATTACCTGCGCTGGTGAGTTTGCATTCATAACCAGTTTGATGGTGACAGTGACCCGGCGATAACTGGTGTGGGTCTGAGTTACTTCCCAGCTCCCATCGCTGGCGGGTTGGATTCGTTCTACGGTAACTTCGCGGGTCAGCCGGTTCAGGAAATCGGAATCAGGACTCAGCATGGCGGGACGGGAGATCGGGTATCTTTCCAGAATCGTGAGTGGTTCCCTGCCCAGCGAATATCCCTGTTTGTTTTCGGGCGGTGTTGAGGACCAGTTGTCATAGTCATCAAGATCATCAAAGTATTCGCGGGAACTTTGAAACCCGGGCCTGGTATCACTGGTAACCGGAAATCGGACCGCAGCAAGTTCGTCCAGCATCTGGTCAGCGAGACCGGTTGCGATATTGTGATTCATGGCCGAATAACTGGTGCCCAGCGAAGCGCCAATGGCTGAGAACAGAGCGGTCCCGGCAATCGCTGTGATCGTCACAGAGACCAGAGATTCAAGCAGAGTAAATCCGGTGCGGCGGGATCGCTGCAACCATCGTTTTCTGGTTGCCATGAGCTCTTCCAAAATAATACCGCTTGAGGGTGCTGATCTGTTATCATGCGATTGACGGAATCAGAAGCATCACACGTGATCTGAGTTCCAGCACCATCAAGTCAGATGGTTTCAAGACAAAAAAAGCGCGGCAAGGTCCCCTCAAAGCTCCCAGCTTTCCTTGCCGCGCTGTAGATCCTCGCTCCAAAAAGAAGCGGAGGAAATCGTTGTTTGTGTTCGTTGAGCGGGTCAGTTGCCCCTCTCTGCCAGTAAAAGTAGTTCACGCAATTTGTTAGTCAAACAGAATTGGGCAAGAACTTGGGAAATTGCGGTTCTCCGATATATTTCGGAATGCGCGTGCAGTGAGAACGGTCTCTCAATCGGCAATATCGTTATAGCCTGAATGGAATGAGCCTTACCGGCAGGCTGAAAGAGCAGTCCCGCGACGCTGGCAGGAGCGAATTATTTTTTCTGACTCTGCTCGATTTGAGATTTTGAAGAGAGCGCCGCTTCGCGCAGAGTCTCACTCGTATCGGTATCATCGATGAGCGTCTGCAATTCCGTGAGAGATTGTCTGGCAGGTTCCCCCATCTGGCCGAGTACTTTGATCGCCGCTAATTGAACATCCGTGTCAGAATCATTGAGGGCCGCTTTGATGGCGTTCAACTGCTCAGCTGACTGGGAATCCAGATTACCCAGCGCATAAATGGCGGTGAGCCGCGTATTCGAGTCGGGGTGTTCTGCCAGACTGATTAATACGGGAATGGCCTTCTCGCGATATTCTGGAAAATGCGTGAGTGTGGAAGCCGCGTTGACCTGCGTAAACGGTGATTGATCCTGCAGCGCTGTCTCGAGAACGGGAGCCGCTTCTTTGGCTTCCGGCCCCAGGCTGGCCAGATACATGCTGGCAAGTTCCCGGGCACCCGGGTCGGGATGAGACATGACTTCTTTTAACGTCGGGACGGCTGACTTGCCAAATGCGCTCAGCTTTTTATCAGCCTGCATCCATTCATCAGGGTCCGGTTCCGCGCGAATCGATAACAGTGTTTCAAAAACGGCTTTGACTTCTGCCTGGGGATCGACGGGCTCAACGGTCGCCTGCTCCGTCTGCACGGTTTTTTCAGGCTGCGATTCCGGTTGCTTATTTTCAGCCGGGACCGGTGGTGGACTCTCAGCAGGAGTGGAGTCACCACAGCCCTCCAGAGAAAAGACACACAATACCAGGCTCATGGCGAATACAATACGAAACTCTTGCATCTGACTGGAATCCATCCGCTGAAATAATTTTCCTAAATCCTGTTAGACCCGGATCATAGCGTATTCATCGATCTATGGGGATAGGAATTGAAGAATCCGGCTCCAATCTGCTGAAACCGGATTGATAACCGGAAATCGCCATTAACGTAAGTCCCCTCAAAGTGCTATAATTCCTGTTGATTCCTGTTCAAATCGATCCATTATTCCATCACAGACTGCATCGAGGTTTCTCATGAGGCAGCTTTTATTTCTGACCGCGTGCGTGATCGCCGGTTCCTCATTTATTGTGACTCCTGCCACGGCTTTTTCACAAGGCAGTGCTTATTTTCGAAATCAGCGCAATGACATGGTGACCCGTTATATCGAGGGAGAAGGGATCAAGAATCCTCGCGTCCTCTCCTCGATGCGGCAGGTTCCCCGGCATGAGTTTGTCAGTCCCAACCTGAAACACCTGGCCTATCAGGATCTGGCATTACCGATTGGCTATAAGCAGACCATTTCGCCACCTTATGTCGTCGCTTATATGACGGAAACCATCGATCCGCAACCAGATGACAAAGTGCTGGAGATTGGAACCGGCAGTGGATATCAGGCAGCCGTACTTTCGGCGCTGGTGAAAGACGTTTATACCATCGAGATCGTGGAAGGACTGGGGAAGCAGGCCGCCACTCGTTTGAAAAAACTGGATTACGACAATGTGCACACTCGAATTGGTGACGGCTATCTGGGCTGGCCGGAACAAGCGCCGTTTGACAAAATCATTGTGACCTGTTCGCCGGAAAAAGTTCCTCAACCTTTAATCGATCAGTTGAAAGAAGGCGGGATGCTGTTGATTCCCCTGGGGGAACGTTATCAGCAGGTCTTCCACCTGTTCCAGAAAGAACAGGGCAAGCTCAAACACAAACGTCTGATTCCCACACTCTTTGTTCCCATGACAGGTCGCTCAGAAGAGAAACGGGAAGTCAAACCGGATCCGCTCAAGCCGGAAATCATTAATGGTGGCTTTGAAGTGGATGCCAACAACGATCAGAAAGTGGATAACTGGCATTATCAGCGCAGGGTAAGCCGGATGACCTCGCAGGCACCGGAAGGAACTTCCTATCTGAAATTCGAAAACGAGACTCCCGAACGGCTTTCACAGATCCTGCAGGGAATGGCCATTGATGGATCGCATGTGGATTCATTGGAAATCAGTCTGAAGCTGAGTTATCTGAACACGGCCCAGGGAAAACAGTCCTTTCAGAAACCGGGCTTTATCATTCATTTTTATGATGACATCCGCCGCAATATCGGTCAGGCCTATCTGGGGCCCTGGATCGGCAGTCGTGGCTGGCACCAGGAAAAGAAAACCATTACCGTGCCTCCCCAGACACGGGAAGCCGTCATTCAACTGGGGTTGAATGGCGGAACAGGTATTCTCAACGTGGATGATCTGAAGATTGAAAAGGTCAACTGATTTTAACTGGTTGAAAAAATGGTGCGGGGAGGCGGGTTATCGTGAAAGTGACTTTCCATAAGCCCGAGGATTTTCTTTAAGCCCCCGAATCTTGTTGAAAGTTCATCTTTCAGACCTTGGAAAATTACTCGCTTATTCTAAAATAGTGTTATAATTCACATCTCTCACGTGTAAGAATACAAAATGCTTTTTTTTGATTTCAATCAAGTTGTAATCACTAATGAAGTCACCTTATAAAGGGGGGAGTATTTCTTTCTCCGGGTACACTAATATCGTTCTTATTTTATTAGTGAAGATGTCTTTTATGGGAATGTGATCATCCTGCCTTTGCTGAGAAATCCAACACCCTACCTTATTTAGCGATCCATTTGGAAAACGAATGTCTTTACGTCAGTTTCAAGTTCACCAGCAATCTTCCGGTGCCGTGTTTGATCATCCGGAAGACTTATATCCACGTGCCTCTCATTTCGGTTCTCGTGAAAAAGAATATCGAGCAGCGCGGGAATCCGCGGCAGTCTTTGATTTGAGTGATCGAGAGCAGATCGAGTTAACAGGTGTTGACCGACTGAAATTTCTGCACAATTTTTGTACGAATGATATTAAAGGTCTGCAGCCAGATCAGGGATGTGAAGCCTTTGTGACAAATGTCCAGAGCCGCATCCTGGGGCAGATCAATGCGTTTCATCATGGAGATTCGATCTGGATTGATACGGCACCCGGTCAGAGTGAAGAAATTACTCAACATCTGGACCGTTATATTATCATGGAAGACGCCCATCTCTTGGTTCGGACGCAGGAGTATGGCAGCCTGTATCTGACAGGGCCGCGTGCGACAGACATTCTCAAACAGCTTGATCTCGACGTGGATTCGCTGGAAGTGTTTCAACAATTAAGAGTGCCCAACAGTGATGCCCGACTGACGGTGCGTCGCGTCGACTGGTTTGATCAACCGGGGTATCTCTGCTGTCTGCAGTATGTCAAAATCACAGATTTCTGGAACAGCCTGATTGAAGCAGGCGCTGTACCCGCTGGCCATGATGCATTCGATGCACTCCGGATCGAATCACAGTATCCCATCTATGGCGTTGATCTGTCCGATGAAAATCTGGCCCAGGAAGCCGGCCGGAATGCACAGGCGATTTCATTTAAAAAAGGCTGCTATCTCGGTCAGGAACCGATTGCGCGGATCGACTCTTTAGGACACGTCAATAAAGAAATTCGCTCGATCGGGCTGGAAGGATCCTGGGTTCCTCCTGCTGGTACAAAAGTTGTGGTCGCTGGTGAGGAAACGCCTCAGGAAGTTGGCACGATTACTTCTGCCGCCAGTTCCTTCGGTAAATATCCCGTCGTGGCGATGGCCGTTCTGCGCAAAACGGCAAATTCCCCCGGTACAGCAGTCGAGCTGGTTGCTGAAGATCAAGCGGCGCAGGGAACCGTCTTCACAGAGCTGGATTGATCTGAAGTTTCGCAATTCCGGACAGTTGATTGATCAGTACGCAGCGAAACGTCTGGACGTGCGGTATAATCTGAATCAAAAACGGTGATTCAATCCATGTTCCACGAGCCGCTGAAATTACAACTGCGAATTCTCAAGTTGACCATGGCGCTGTTCGCGCTGGTACTGTTGAGCCTGACCTGGAAACTCTGGACGCCGCAGACGCTATTCCCACAGGTTCCGCTTTTTGCCTGGGTCTGTGAGATTCCGTCGGCTGTCGACTGGTTCTCACTGGCCCTGATGTGTCTGAGCCTGGTCAGTCTCCTGGTGTTGTCGGCCGCGTCACTGCTGAAGAAGTCGGAGAGGGAATATTTCCCGCGCTATCAGATGGTATGTGGCTGTCTGTTGCTGCTGGCATTTCTGCTGGAAGTCGTCTTCGATCAACATCGTCTGCAGCCCTGGGCTTATCAGTTTGCCCTGGGCCTGCTGATCCTGACGGTGCTTAAACCGCCTCGTGCGATTCCCTTATTTCGTCTGTTTGTCCTCAGCATTTATTTTTATTCGGCACTCTCCAAATGTGATGCCAGCTTTGTTCAGACTTTAGGGCGACAGCTGGCAGAGGGGCTGTTCTCTGCGGTCGGTATCTCAACTGCCTACTGGTCGAAACAGACTTTGAGCTGGATCGCGGCTTCATTTCCCCTTGGCGAATTCCTGATTACATTCGGACTGTTCTTCCGCCGCACAAGACAAGTTGCCCTGTGGGCGGCCGTCGGCATGCATCTGACCCTGATGCTCGCCATCGGGCCCCTGGGGTTGAATCATTACCAGGGCGTCCTCATCTGGAACGTGTATTTCATCCTGCAGGATCTGATTCTGTTTCATACCTGGTTTCAGAATCCGAAGTCTGTGGCGCCTGTCGACAGACCGGTTGAAGATCGTCAGTCAACGCCGACTGATCGCGGCCTGGAACGAGCCGTGCAGACGCTGATCTGGCTGGTAATGCTGGCTCCCCTGCTGGAACCCACGGGTTATTTCGATCACTGGCCCAGTTGGGGTTTATACGCCAGCCATCATGATCGCGTAGTATTTCTAATTGACGAAGAAGCAAAATGGGATCTCCCCCCTGACCTGCAACCTTATGTGGATGCTCCGCAACCACTGAGTCGCTGGTGTCGTATGCGCGTCGAACGCTGGTCACTGGCCGACCTGGGAGCACCCCTGTATCCGCAGGCCCGGTTTCAACTGGGTGTGGCAATCGCGGTCGGCAAAGCAGTCGATCAGGGGCAACCTCAGAATGAAACAGAACCACGAGTCAGACTGCGGTATGAAAGTGCCGCAGACCGCTGGTCAGGTGAGCGTAAAATCAGAGAATATAACGGCTTATCCCAGATCGAGCATCTGTCTGAGGAGTTTCTGCTGAATGCCTCTCCCCGCCCGTTTCCGCTGCAGTAGCTGGAGAACCTTTTTAATGAAAAGGGGTCTCTCCCGTGTGCGTCGGTTGCAATTCGTGAAGATTCAAAATACAACGGCTGTCTGAAATGGAAACGAATTCCAGGCTGTCATACTCCCACTCGAGCGCAGCACATTTAACCAGAGTGTCTTACTTTCGATGATACTCGGTCCAAATGACCCTGGAGACGCTACAGTAAAACGGGACACCGTCTTAAGTTCAGCATTTATCAAGATTCGAGGCATGAAATGGCTTTTATTAACGATCACTATCTCAAGCTCAAAGCGGGTTACCTGTTTCCGGAAATCGGACGTCGCGTCAATAAATTCTGCGAAGAAAACCCGCAGGCCCCCGTCATCAAACTGGGCATCGGAGATGTGACCGAGCCACTGCCGACAGCCATTCGTGAGGCCATGCATGCCGCCGTCGATGAGATGGGTGAAGCAGGCAGCTTTCGCGGCTATGGCCCTGAGCAGGGCTATGGATTTCTGCGGGAAGCCATTGCCCGGAATGATTTCCAGTCGCGGGGAGTCGATATCTCAGCAGACGAAATCTTTGTCTCAGATGGTTCCAAGTGTGATACGGGAAACATTCTGGATATCTTCGGAGCGAATAACAAAGTCGCCGTGACCGATCCGGTTTATCCCGTCTATGTTGATACGAACGTGATGACAGGTCGCACAGGAGCAGCTGATGAAAGTGGCCGCTACGAGGGACTGACCTATCTCCCGGTGACAGCCGAAAACAATTTTGTGGCTCCCCTGCCCGAATCACCGGTCGATTTGATTTATCTGTGTTATCCCAATAATCCCACGGGAACCGTGGCGACAAAAGAAACGTTGAAGCAGTGGGTTGATTATGCCCGGGCCAATGGTTCCATCATTCTGTTTGATGCGGCTTACGAAGCATTCATTACGGATCCGGAGATTCCGCACTCCATCTATGAAATCGAAGGTGCGAAAGATGTGGCAATCGAATTTCGCAGCTTCAGCAAAAACGCCGGTTTCACCGGAACCCGTTGTGCTTTCACTGTCGTTCCAAAGCAACTGAAGGGAACCACTTCCAAGGGAGAGCCGGCTGAAATTCACCCACTCTGGAACCGCCGTCATTGCACGAAATTCAACGGCGTTTCCTATATCATCCAGAAAGGCGCAGAAGCCGTTTATTCGGAACAGGGTAAACAGCAGATCCAGGGGCTGATTTCCTTCTACCTGGAAAATGCACGCCTGTTACGTGAGGGTCTGGAATCGGTGGGAATCTCTGTCTATGGCGGCGTGAATGCTCCCTATGTCTGGTTGAAAACTCCCGGCGAATCAACCAGCTGGCAATTTTTCGACGAACTGCTGCAGAAAGCGCACCTGGTGGGGACTCCCGGCAGTGGTTTTGGTGCTTCCGGGGAAGGCTATTTCCGGTTAAGTGCTTTCAACACCAGAGATAATATCAACGAAGCGGTCACCCGTTTTCAGAAAGTGGTCGGCTGAGCCCGCTGGTGAGTTTTACCGGGAGAGCAGCAGGAGAAACCCCTGTTTTTAAGGAGAAGGGGGCTTTATTGTAGACACTTCCCTTGAGACTCTCATATAATCGAGACTTTGATATTGTCAAAGATCCTCTGCGCAAGAGGACGCCATGCAATACATCACCCGCTAATTCGGGGGCGAACTCAGCCAGCCGAATCTCGCCGACTCGTATGGTCTCTCCCGTTAAACTTGTTTTTATTGTTCACCGAAAGGTTTTTCTTATGTCTAAATGGCATCTCGCTGCCTGTTTAAGTGTCGCTTTCCTGGGTTTCTCTGCCTCCGCGAATGCACAAAACGAAAAAGCAGATTCCGGTAAATCAGCGCTCAAAGACCAGAAGCAGAAAGTCAGTTACGGAATTGGCTTTAACCTGGGACAGAACCTGATGCGTGATCAGCTGGAACTGGATCCTCAAATTCTGGCGAAGGGCATTGTGGATGCGATGACCAAGCAGAAACCCCAGATGACAGAGGAAGAAATCCGCGATACTCTGTTAGCCTTCCAGAAAGAACTGCGTGATCAGCAGGAAGCCAAGATGAAAAAGGCCCAGGCTGAAAACGTGACCAAGGGCAAAAAGTTTCTGGAAGCCAATGCCAAAAAAGAAGGTGTGAAGACCACCAAGAGCGGTCTGCAGTATAAGGTCATCAAGTCAGGTAAGGGAAAAACTCCCACCGAAAAAGACAGCGTCACCACTCATTATCGTGGTACTCTGATCGATGGCACCGAATTCGACAGCTCTTACAAACGAAATCAGCCAGCGACTTTCCCCGTCAGTGGTGTCATCAGTGGCTGGACAGAAGCCCTGCAGCTGATGAAAGAAGGGGATAAATGGCAGCTGTTTATTCCCAGCGATCTGGCCTACGGAGAGCGTGGTTCAGGACCGGACATCGGACCCAACGAAGTCCTGATCTTCGATATCGAACTGCTCAAGGTCAACTGATCTGACCCGGTCGATTGATTGATCGATCCAATGCGAATATTAAGCCGACGTACATTCAAGTGCGTCGGCTTATTTTTTTACGTTCCGTTATCAGTCTGCCTGTAGGGGTTGCAGGGATTGTCTGGAGTCGGGTGTGCAGTTTTTCATTCCTCTGCCATGTTTTATTGAATTCAAAATGTGTTGATGTGATGTTTTGTAAGCTAAGGTTCGGAGTCGCGCACAAATTGTGCTGATCTACGTACTCCATACTCCGCCTGCTTCAAAAAGTCATTGAGCCATGCCAGATACAAGACAAGATACAGACCAGCTTCTGCAACAGTTCCAGCAGTCACAGTCACAGACGCAGCCGACCTGCTCCGAATGTGGCACCTTTGAACCCTGGGGACTCTCTTCGTGGTGTCCCCAATGCGGTTACTACCCCAAGCTGGGGAAATGCGTCGGTCAATCCGATGTGCAGGGGCAGTCTTTGCAACCAGCACCACAGCCTGAGAATATCTGGGAATTGATTCCCGCCTGGGGCTGGGTGGCAGGAGCAGGGACAATCGCTGCCATCGGTTTGAGTATCGGCGGACGCTTCTACTGCGAAGATCCGGGACAGCTCTGTCTCTGGACGATCACACAGGCGACCGTCGGTCTGATGATGTTTTTAATTGGTCACTTTATCGCTTATTTAAATGCGGTTTCCCGCTCGGCGGATTTCAGCATCCTGAGTATCGTGATGACACCGTTCAAAATCTGGCGACCCGCGATACACCGTTTTCCCAAAGGGGTCTGGAAACTGGATCTGGCAGTCTGGGGGTTGACCCTGGTCGTCGGTGCATTCGCGATCGTCGGCGGATTCGAATTTAATTCCCTGTTCAAAGACTGGGGCGTCAAAAAAACAGCAAACGTGAATCTGCTGGCTTCCGTCGTTGATCAGGCCAAATCTGCAGAGGGCGAAGATGGCGCGAACAATATGGAAGACGCGTTAAATGACTTCGCCGGGGGAACGGAAGAAGAAAAGTCAGCAGCAGCAGCGAAAAAAGCAGCCGCCGCCAAAGCTGCTGCTGCGGCCGCCGTAGCGGCACCCCAGGAAGAACCTAAGCCCGAGCCTGTAGCAGAACCCGTGACCGCTCCGAGAATGGAATTTGATTGCCTGCTGGTGGGTTACTCGGCATTGCCCAATGGAACCATTGATGCCGTACTGATCGCTTCGTCTTACAATAAGCAGCTGGTGTATGCCGGTTATATCCGAGGCAGCGAGCTTCCCGAAGAGATTCGACTGGAATGGCAGAATCGTCTGCCCCAATTGAAACAGAAAAAGCCCTTTGTCAAAACAAGCCAGGTGGCGACCTGGATCAAGCCGAAGATCACGTTGAAAGTCAGTTCCGAAGGCTGGACTGATACGACGCATCGGCTGATCAAGCCACAGTTTGTCTCAGTCCTGCAGGAAATCAGCCTGGACTGAATCGGAACGGGATTCCTGAAACTGATAAAGGTCTTGCTGCGGGGAGCGGCGAGGCCTTTTTTGCTGCCTGCACGGGTTCTTGTTCGATCTGAGTCCGGATACCTGTATTCCGTCTGTCGGCCTGCTAAAATAGTGGTGAACCAGATTCACACGAACCAGATGGACAGACAGGCAATGAAACCCGAATTAGAACGTTACAGTCGACAGGTGCTTTTTTCAGAACTCGGTGAAGCAGGCCAGACACGATTAATGCAGAGCAGTGTGCTGTTATGTGGTTGTGGCGCGCTGGGGACCGTGCTGGCAGAAACGCTGGTCAGAGCGGGCGTCGGTCATCTGAAAATCGTGGACCGGGATTTCGTCGAAATCAGTAATCTGCAGCGACAGGTGCTGTTTGATGAAAGCGACGTCGCCGCAAAACTTCCCAAAGCAATCGCGGCTGTTGAAAAGCTCAAAAAAATCAACAGCGAAGTACAAATTGAAGCGGTGGTGGAGGACATCGATCATACCAACATTCTGGGATTGGCAGAAAATGTCGATCTGATGCTGGATGGAACGGATAATTTTGAAGTCCGTTACCTGATCAATGATGTCTCGCTGGAGCTGGGCATTCCCTGGATTTACTGTGGCTGCATCGGCAGTACCGGCCAGACAATGACCATCCTGCCCGGCAAGACGGCGTGTCTGCGGTGCCTGATTGATTCTGCGCCTGAACCAGGCAGTACCGAGACCTGTGATACCGCAGGAATTCTGGGTCCGACCGTCAATGTGATTGCCTCGCTGGAAGCCGTCGATGCCATCAAGCTGCTTTCCGGTCAGGTGGAGCAGATCAAACCCGTGTTGACGGTGGTGGATGTCTGGGAAGGAACGTTACGGCAGATGAGCGTCGCCGAACTGCGGGAGAAAAGTGGCTGCAAAGCCTGCCACCAGGGAGAACGGATCTGGCTGAATGGAGAACAGGGTTCCCGTACCACGCGACTTTGCGGACGCAATGCCGTCCAGGTTTCTCCTGCGGACAAAGGGAAAATTGTGTTTGAAGAGCTGGCTGTCAAACTTCAGAACTCGGGCAGCGTGGATGTGAACCCTTACCTGCTGCGGCTGAATCTGAAAAACCCCGATTACGAAATCAGCCTGTTCCGTGATGGCAGGGCCATCATCAAGGGCACCGATGATCCCTCGGTCGCCAAGACCATCTATGCCCGCTACATCGGCAGTTAAAAGGAGTTCCTTCCGCTGAAGCGATGTTATTCTGCCGGCTGGATTTCCGCCTGATACTTGAGAAAAGCCTGAACCATTTCCGCGCGGATGCGCAGCATCAGATCACGGGTTAACAGATTCGAATGGTCTCTGCCCTGGTGAATTTCCACGACAGCGTCCGCATCGAGTTGTTCCAGAGCCTGTTTGAGCAACCGGGTAGCGCCATTCAGGTAGAAGGTATCCTGCTCTCCCATAAAGACATGAATTTTTCCCGCGAGTTCCGGCGCCAGCTGTTTCCAGTTTGATTCCAGAATCAGACGAATATCATAGGCTTGCCAGGCTTCTGCCACTTGCGCGTTGATCGCTCCGGTTTCCCGATCATAGAGTTTGAGTGGTTCACCATCTGCTCCGCGAGGACTGAAAACTGCTTCAAAACTACGAAGTTGTCCGCCCGGCCCCAGCACCTGTTCCATTTTTGCGAAGGGTTCAAACCAGAGAATGGGCTGGCCTCCTCTGCGGGCAATCGGGCGGGGCTGGTTGTTTTTATCACGATAGACATTGTTCCCCGGTTCGTAGATGTTGATCTGCTGGAAGTCGCGAAAGTCAACCGGATCAGGGGCAGTACTCCAGGTGCCGCCAAAGAGGGTGGGGTACGTGACCTGCAGCCAGAGAGAGGACCAGCCCCCGGAAGAGTGTCCCGTTAAAAAGCGGGCCCGCGAATGGGGAATGGCACGAAATGCTTTTTCCAGTTCGGGTAAGAATTCCGTGGTGAAGGCTTTTCCTACAGGTCCATTGTTGGCCGAATCGGCAAAGACATGATGTCCCCAGCGACATTGCGGGTTGAGATGCACACGGATAAATTCGACGCCCCCTGCATTCTGTTCGGCAATCGGTGCCTGTGGCAGGCTGCGCTGATGATCGCCGCCAAAGCCGGGAATGGAATAGATGACCGGATAGGTGCGCCTGGGTTGCTGATAATAACTTTGTGGCAGAATCACACTGGCTTCGAAACCTGTATCCTGACCATGAAACTTGGAGAGTAATGGTGAGCGCATCCGGAAGTACTTGATCCACGCTGTTTCCGTAAACGGTTTTTCCGGTACCAGTTGATCAATGATGAGTGGGGGATTGAGTGCAGGGGAAGCGCCGGTCAGCTGAATGACCTGGCTGAAACCATTGCCCGGTGCCGTACCGATTTTGGGATCCGTCGGGTTAAACCGTGCGACTGCCTGTACGCGATACCCGGCCAGGTTCATTTCCGCGAGTGGATCCGGATAGGAGAGCAAATCCGCGGTTTCGGGATGGAAGTCGAGAACTTCGCCTGGCTGCCAGTTGGTCACATCACGGGCAATGAAGGATTCCGGCTGAAACCACGAAGGGCCCAGCCGCGGCTCACGACCGGATCGGGTGAAAATCAGATAAACACGGCCCGTGAAAGGCTGCGGATGAATTGATTTCAGGAAACGCACCTGGAAGCGATTTTCCGCAGCCTCCGATGGGAGAGTTTGCCCGCAGAAAATGACGGAAGTACATGCGAGTAACAGCAGGGAAGACCGAAATCGTGGATTCATGGGGAATCGGACCTGTCAGGTTGTTTCAAAGTCGAACGCGAGGCAATAAAATCCAGGTGGTATTTTAACTCTCAAACTGTATAGGAAAAGCAGCTTCCCTGAAAGGCGATTTTCACCATGACTGAGAAGGCTTCCTGTCTGGAAGAACTGGTCGCACGTTTGACTCAGGTGGAATCAATATTGATGCACCTCCAGCACGATGTTGAACAGTTGAACGAAGCGGTGCTGCAGCAGAATACCAGCGTGGATTCATTGAGCAAGACTCTGAAACGTCTGGACTCGCGTCTGGGAGCTCTGGAAGCAGAAGACGAGGGACCGGATCCGGTGCAGGACAAACCCCCGCATTATTAGACTGTGTTCCGTTTTTCACTAAAAACGCAGCTGTGAGAAGAGTACCGCTTGAAAAGCGGATGGCGATGATTCATGCTTGATATCAACCTTGTTCTATTTGATTGATATCCTGGAGGATTGCCATCATGTGCCGGTTATATTCTGTTGCCTGCTGTTTTAGTCTGATGCTGTTACTGAATTTCAGTTTCACAGATCTACTAGTGGCGGCAGAACAGGCGCGTCCCAACGTTGTGATCATCATGACAGACAACCACGGCGAGTGGACTCTGGGCTGTTACGGTAACAAGGACATCAAAACGCCACACATCGATCAGCTGGCGAAAGAGGGAACACTGTTTACCAACGCGTTTGCGAATAACGCCGTCTGTTCGCCCACCAGGGCCACATTTCTGACTGGTCTGATGCCCTGCCAGCACGGGGTGCACTGTTATCTCAGGCCCCGGATTCAGACCGGTCCCGATTCCTTTAACACCCTCGAAGAATTCCAGTCCCTTCCCCAGGTGTTGCACGACGCTGGTTACGTCTGTGGATTGTCGGGAAAATGGCATCTGGGAGATAACCTGCATCCGCAGGAAGGCTTTTCCTACTGGATTACCAAGCCACATGGAAGCAGCTCCGGTTTTTATGATCAGGAAGTGATTGAAGACGAAAAAATTCGTAAGGAACCGACGTACCTGACCGATCTCTGGACTCAACATGGAATCAGGTTTATTAAGCAGAATCAGGAGAAGCCGTTCTTTCTGTTCTTGGCTTATAACGGCCCTTACGGATTAGGTTCGGCGATGAAAGAACCGATCCGCAACCGGTTCAAAGCGGAATACGAAACAATGACCTTTCCTTCGTTCCCCCGGGAAAAGGCTCAGCCCTGGAATTTCAATTACGGCGACTGGATTGGCGACCTTGGTATTATTCGCAAGTACGCCGCCGAAGTATCTGCAGTGGATGACGGCGTGGGCCAGATTATGCAGACGCTCAAAGACCTGGGCCTGCGTGAGAATACGCTGGTGATTTTCACGGCAGACCAGGGATTGTCAGGTGGCCACAGTGGCTACTGGGGCATGGGCGATCACACACGTCCGCTGACGGCCTTTGACTGGACGATGACGATTCCCCTCATCTTTTCTCAGCCGGGAAAAATCGTTTCCGGAGCACGGCAGGAAATGATGGTAGCCAATTATGATGTGTATCCCACGTTGCTGAACTATCTGGGGCTCCAGGATCAAATTCCCGCCAGGCCCGCGACGCCGGGTCGTAATTTTGCACCGGTTCTCAAAGGAGAACAAATTCCCTGGACGGAAGTCGTCTTTTATGAATTCGAAAATGTACGTGCCATACGTACAAAGGACTGGAAGTACATCGAACGCTACCACGAATCGCCGAATGAGCTCTATCATCTGGTCGCTGATCCACGGGAGCACAGTAACCTGATCGACCAGCCTGGTTCCCAACAGACCAGAGAGAAACTCAAACAGCGCATGGACCAGTTTTTTTCCCGGTATGCTGATCCTCAATGGGATATCTGGAATGGCGGCAAATCCAAGACGATTTTGATGACGAAAAAGCGCTTTCCCGAGTCTTACCTCTATCTCCCTTCTCAAAAGCAGTAATTTTTCGGTTCATTTTGTCCACAGGAACAAAAAATGCTCGCGATTAGTCTGTGTAACTGCTATAATCGATATATTCTGTAGAAGATGCCCTCTTTGTGCAAATTGCCTCTGTTGTTGCATGTTTCAATTATGCATCACCTCCATTTCCGACTTATGGTTAAAGAGTCGGGAAGAATGGGTAGCTTAGACAGATGCTACCGAGTCTCAATGTGATCTGGGCCAAATGTTGCATTTCACTTGATGGTGTATGGACTCAACTTTCCGATACGTATTTTAACGATCCGTTTTGAAAGTTTGAGCACAACCAGGAGGTACGTGCCATGTCGGTGACACTTTTTACCGCAAAAGAGATTTCTGATCTCGAAACAAAGTCGACAACTCCCCGTTTTTTACATTCCCTGTTTGGTTCCGCAGCCATCATGGCTCTGGCTCTGCAGTGGCCTACGACAGCCTGGCCGTTTGTGGTGGGCTGCACGCTGGTGGCCGCGTACAGCATGTTCTGCTGGTCGAGTTGTTTCCATGAAACATCACATCAGGGTATTTGTGGTAAGCCCTGGGTAAGTATCTGGCTGGGTCGTGCGATCGGTACGATGCTGTTCGTGTCTTACACTGCCTACCGCGAAGCCCATATCCGACATCACGCTTATCTGAATAAACCGGGTGACTGGGAATTATGGCCTTACTCTGACCCTACAACGTCCCTGACGTTTCGTCGCATTTTCTGCTGGCTGGAACTTCCCCTTGGATTCGTGACTTCCCCCTTCGTTTACAGCCGCCTCTGCTTCAGCAGAAAGACTCCGGTCAAAAACCCGAAAGTGATGAAGACGATGCGGATCGAATACGCGGTGATGGCGGTCGTCTGGGCAGGTATTCTGGGTGCCGTTGCCTGGTATTCCGTCTGGGTTCCATTCCTGATGGCCTGGGTGATTCCTCACTGGATCGCCAGTGTGATTCAGACCTTCCGTAAATATACCGAACACCTGGGGATGCAGAGTTATGATCCCCTGCTGGGTACCCGAACCGTGATCGGATCGAATCTGATTACCCGCATCTGTACCTACATTAACTTTGATATTTTCGTGCATGGTCCTCACCATCGTCATCCCAAAATTGCACATAATAAGCTTGTGGAAAAGATGGATAATTACCAGGCGGACAATCCCGATACGAAATATCCTGTTTTCACGACCTATATGTCAGCCATCAAACACACCCTGCCCGCCTTATGGAATCCGGGTGTGGGAATGAATGTCGGGGCCCCTGCTCCGAAAAAAGAAAAGTGGCTGGGAGCAGATAACTTTGTAACGGACGTCGCGCGAGAAATTCTTTCAGATCGCGATGTCTCCAAGGTCCATCGGGCTTCGTAACGTAAGCGAGATACACAAAACGCCCCAGTTGTCACTCCGACACTGGGGCGTTTTTTTTGGATCAGGTAGTATGCCGTCCGCGACTTATCTGCGAAACAGACGACGACGGAACAGACCACGTCGGGGAGCATAGTAACCTTCCTGAGGGCAGCAGGGATCGGCAGTCTCTTCCGGAGTCAGTTCTTCACGGACTTTGAGCAAGAGCTTTTTGCTGGCTTTGATGCCCGCGTATTCATCGAGTTCCTTGCCCTCGTATTCAATTCCCACATATCCGTGGTAGCCGGCGTCGAGGACGATCTGCATCATCTTCCGGTAGTCGGTATGGATTTCCTCTCCCTCTTTGTTGAAATCATGAGTTTTGGCACTGACGGCTTTGGCGTAGGGCATCAGCTCCTTCACGCCCTGGTAACGATCATATTCTTCGCCGGTTTTGCGATCGAGTACGAAATTTCCGAAGTCGGGCAGCGTTCCACATTCGGGCAGGTTGACCATTTTCATCACGCCCGCCAGCCAGGCACCATTGGACGAGAGGCCGCCATGATTCTCCACCAGTACGTTGATGCCGTACGGCGTGGCATATTCGGTGAGTCGACGCAGGCCATCGGCGGCCAGTTTCTGCTGCTCTTCATAACTCCCGTTGCTGCGGGCATTCACACGAATTGAATGACAGCCGAGTGTTTTGGCAGCGGTCACCCACTTGTGATGATTTTCAATCGCCTGGGTCCGCTTCTTTGCATCAGGATCGCCGAGCGCCCCTTCTCCGTCGATCATGATCAAGACGTTTTTCACGCCGACATCTGCAGCCCGCTTGTTCATTTCCGCCAGGTATTTTTCATCTTCGGCTTTATCTTTGAAGAACTGGTTCACATATTCCACCGCATCGATGCCAAACTCTTCTTTGGTGACTTTCGCAAAGTCGAGGTTATCCAGCTTTCCGCCACGCAGTGCGCGATGCAGAGACCATTGAGCCAGCGAGATTTTAAACAGACTCTGATTCAGCGAAGACATCGCCAGCGCGGATCCGGTCCAGCTGGAAAAGGCGAGCCCGGCGGTCAAAGCAGATGTCTGTTTCAGAAAGTCGCGGCGTGAAGTGGTGTGAGTCATGAAGCAGTCTTTCTCTGTTCAAAGAAATGTTTTTGCAGGAGCTGGTATAACGCCAGTCAGGTTCCGCGATTATAAAAACTCCGCCGCGATGAAACAATCAAAGTTTCCCCGGCGCAAAAAACAAACCCTCCGGACCACGAAGAATCGTGATCGGGAGGGTTTTGCAAAATACGGTTTTCAGAGTACGTTCGCTCTTAGTAGCGATAGTATTCTGGTTTGTAAGGACCTTCGACGGGAATCCCGAGGTATTCCGCCTGCTTGTCAGACAGTTTTGACAGTTTCACACCCAGTTTGTCGAGGTGCAGACGGGCGACTTCTTCATCCAGATGCTTGGGCAGCATGTAGACGCCGATTTCGTATTTGTCCGATTCGTTCCAGAGTTCAATCTGGCCGATGACCTGGTTACTGAAGCTGTTGGACATCACGAAGGAAGGATGGCCGGTTGCACAACCGAGGTTGACCAGTCGGCCTTCGGCCAGCACGATCAGCGCTTTGCCATCGGGATAGACGAATTTGTCGACCTGTGGTTTGATTTCGATCTTTTCGATATCTTTACGGTTTTTCAGGTAGGCAACCTGAATTTCGGAATCGAAGTGGCCGATGTTGCAGATGATGGCTTCATTCTTCATCTTGTCGAGGTGTTCGCCGCAGATGACATCGCAGCAACCGGTGGCTGTCACGAAGATATCGCCGCGGCTGGCAGCGTCTTCCATCGTAGTGACTTCAAAACCTTCCATCGCAGCCTGCAGTGCACAGATCGGGTCGATTTCGGTGACCAGCACACGGGCTCCCAGGCCTTTCATGGCGTCGGCACAACCTTTACCCACATCACCATAACCACAGACAACAACGATTTTACCGGCGATCATGATGTCGGTAGCACGCTTGATGCCATCAGCCAGTGATTCGCGACAGCCATACAGGTTGTCGAATTTGCTCTTGGTGACAGAGTCATTGACGTTAATCGCAGGTACGCCCAGTTTTCCCTGTTCGTGCATCTGATGCAGGCGATGCACGCCGGTGGTGGTTTCTTCGGTCAGACCTTTGATTTCTTTCAGTAGTTCGGGATACTTCTCGTGAACCATGACGGTCAGGTCGCCACCGTCGTCGAGAATCATATTCAGACCCTGACCATCGGGCCAGAACAGTGTCTGCTCGATACACCAGTCAAACTCTTCGTCATTCATGCCTTTCCAGGCGAAGACGGGTACGCCGGTCGCGGCGATTGCAGCAGCGGCGTGATCCTGGGTGGAGAAAATATTACAGCTGGACCAGCGAACTTCTGCGCCCAGGGCGGTCAATGTTTCGATGAGGACCGCCGTCTGGATCGTCATGTGCAGACAACCGGCGATACGAGCCCCTTTCAGAGGCTGATCTTTGCCATATTTTTTCCGGAACGACATCAGGCCGGGCATCTCTGTTTCGGCCAGTTCAATTTCCTTACGACCCCAGGCAGCGAGCTTCTGGAATTCTTCTGCGCTGTAGTCCTTTACTTTGTACGGCAGTGAGTTGGTTTCGGTCGACATTCGCAATCCTTGTTGATTCAATAGAAAAGGGGAGTATCTGTATTCAAATAGCTAGTGGAGTGTCATTTTTAAATTTTGGGTCGATAAATATCACGAGAGTGCAACAACGGAGCACGTAAACGACACTCCCGAACCTCAATTTGCAGCTTGGCAAAGCACTGGCAACTTGAATCATTTTTTATAGCTGTTTTACTTGAGAGGAGAAAAATCACACTGACCAGAAACAGCATAATCGACTATTATGTAATGAAATAGAGTTACTTCTCTGTCTCAACGGTGTCTTCCATTTGAAGACATTCAACTCTGAGTCAGGGAAAGCCGGAGATCGCTGTTGCCTCCTGTAATTCAGGAAGCATAAACTGCCCTCGTCGGAGTCTGAAATCAAAGGTGATTACCCTGACTGCAAGATAGGCAATACGAACCGGGCTGGCAATAGAAAATACAGGTTTGTTGACCTGCAAAACACATAATTTATACACTATGCTTGCCCGGGTCTCAGTTATTCTAGAACCCGGCGTGCGAATTTAAACCCTCTGAAGACAAGAAAACAAAATGCGAATCAGTGAATTATACCAGGATGGAACTTTTGGCCTCTCTGTGGAAATCTTTCCTCCCCGTAATGAAAGCGGAGATGCAGAGCTGTTTAAAACGCTGGAAGAGCTGGTTCGCTATCAACCCGCTTTTGTATCCTGCACTTACGGCGCGGGAGGGTCCACCAGTAAACGGACTATCGAACTCTGTGCGCTGATTCAGGACCAGCTGCATAATACGGCGACCGCTCACTTCACCTGTGTGAATTCGACCCGGGAGGAACTGGTAGAATGGCTGCACAACGCCGTCGATGCAGGCATCACCAACATCATGGCTTTGCGGGGAGACCCACCGGCCGGCCAGGAAACATTTGTTCCCGCTGATGGGGGGCTGAAATATGCCAATGAGCTGGTGAGTCTGATTCGCCAGCACTTTCCCGACATGGGGATCGGCGTTGCCGGCTATCCGGAATGTCACCCCGAGGCATCGGACTCCGCCTTCGATCTGACAAACCTCAAACGGAAAGTCGACGCCGGAGCAGATGCGATTTATACGCAGCTGTTTTTCAACAATGAACATTTTTATCAATTTCGCGAACGCTGTCAGCAGGCAGGCATCAATCGGCCGATCATCCCCGGAATTATGCCGATTACCGAGTACCGCCGTATTCAGCGGATCATGTCGATGTGCAGCTCCGAATTCCCCGCCGACCTGGTGGGTCAACTGGAAGCAGTGCAGGATGATCTGGATGCCCAGTTTGAGATTGGCGTGAACTATGCGATCCGCCAGTGCGAACAGTTGATGGAAGTGGGCGTACCCGGGATTCACTTTTATGTCCTGAATCGTTCACAGGCCTGCAAACGGATTTTCGATGCACTCGGTTTTCCGGAAACACAGGACAAAATTGCGACGTAGGCAGAAGCGGAACGGCAGGCGTCAACGCCGGGGCACTGGTGATCGGCTCTGAAACTGAAACACCAGCTTTCGCCAGGCAGCCGCCTGTTTCTGCTGGCCCAGCATTTCCAGGTGACCGGCGATTTCCTCTGCCAGTTGTACGTCCGGCGATTCCAGTGCACCGCTGGAGACAATTTTATACAGCTCCCGATGACTGGCAGCCAGCTGTTTGGCGCGCTGAAACTTCTCCGCCGCCTCCGCTTTTTTGCCCAGCGCCTGCAGGAGCATGGCTTCCTGCTGCAGATACCGGATCTCTCCCGGCTGCAGACGCGAAGCTTCCCGGATGAATTCCAGGGCGGCAGATGTGTTCCCCTGCTGTTGCTCCTGCTGACTGAGCAGCCACAGCCAGCGATCATCGTGCCGCAACTGTTCCTGGAAATCCTCTGGCTGGTTCTTCAGATCGGTCAGCAGCTGCTGGACCGCTGCCTGTTCTCCCAGCTCGAGATAAAATTCCAATAGGACCAGCAGCGTTTCCCGGTTTTGAGGCTCCGTCTGTCGGGCCGCTACGAGATAGGCTTTTGCCTGGTCGATCTCTCCCAGTTTCCAGTGACAGTAACCGAGGGCCCGCATGATCGAAGGTTGCCCCGGTACTTTCTCGTTGATGCGGTTCAGCAGTTTGATTGATTCCTGCGCGATCGGGTTTTTATGTTCGGTATTCAGCAGATGATACAGCAGCAGGAACTGGTTCGGACAGGTATCCAGGCTGCGCTCCAGCAGTGCTTCCAGCTCCCGCAGACGAAACTGATTGAAGTAAATCCACTGCAGCTGTGTGACCGCTTCCTGCGAGTCGGGAAAGGCAGCCAGGTGCGCTTTCAAAACCCGTTCGGCTTCAGTCAGCCTGGCAATATTCTCATAGCTGCGCGCCAGCGCAAACGAGGCCCTGCGGTAATCGGGAGACGTTTCCTGTATCTGAGAAAGCAAATTGATGGCCGCCGGATAATCCCGCTTCACGAAATAGCATTCCCCGGCCAGAAGTTGTGCGCGGCGCTGTTCGGGTTCGAACCAGCGCAGCCAGCTGATTTCTTCAAGGGCAGCATCCGGCTTTCCTTCTGCCAGAAACCGCTGCGCACGACTGAGGGCGACCTGCGCATTCGATCGCACATTCCAGCCCACGAAAAAATAGAGGCAGGCAGGCAACAGAATCAGAAGCACTGCCAGCGTTATGAACAATCGCTTTTTCAAACGTCGAAATCTTTCAGACAGGTTTCAGGGGGTCATTCAGAGAGTCGCTACTCAAGTTTTCAGTTTACGCCGGATGCGGACCCGCTGCAATCAGGGAATCCGGGGATTGGGTAAAGTTGTGACTTGAAACGAGCCCGCGTATGATGGATTCTCTGAGTCGCGCCTTTTCTGATCAGCCCACCGTGGTTCAACGCCAGCGATTTCATACTCAACAAAACAGGGGAACTTGTAACATCATGACGAAGCCGTTCAATTTCAAACAGGAACTGACGTGCGTTTTCGGGCAGCCGGTGGCAGAGAACCCGACCCAGTGCATGATCGAGGCCGCTTTTAAAGATTGTGGCCTGGAGTGGCGGTATCTGACGATTGAGGTTGCTCCTGAAAATCTGGAACAGGCGGTCGAAGGGTTATGGGCGATGGGCTTCCGCGGCGCGAATCTGACGATTCCCCATAAAGTGGAGGTCATCCAATACCTGGATGGCATAAGTGATGCCGCGGCGATGATGGGGGCCGTCAACTGTATTGTCCGCCAGGACGATCATCTGCTGGGAGAGAATACGGATGGCAAAGGCTTCGTGCAGTCATTAAAAGAAGTGACCGATCCGCAGGGCAAGAACATCGTCATGTTCGGAGCCGGCGGCGCGGCCCGGGCGATTGGCGTGGAGACGGCGCTCGCGGGAGCAGCCGAAATCACCATCGTGAATCGCAGTGCCGAGCGCGGCGCAGCGCTGGTGAAGCTGCTCGATGAAAAAACCGAAGTGCGCACCCGCTTCGAATTATGGGACGGCGATTATACACTGGCTGATGACGTGGATGTCGTAATCAACGCCACCTCAATCGGCCTGTATCCCGATGTAGACGCAGTCTTCCCACTCGATTTCAGTTCACTCAAACCGACCATGATCGTCTCGGACGTGATCCCCAATCCCCCGGAGACCCATCTGCTCCGCGAAGCGGCGAAAATCGGCTGCCCCACACTCGACGGCCTGGGCATGCTGGTCAACCAGGGCGTGATCGGCTTTCAACTCTGGACCGGCGTGGACCCCGATCCCAAAGTGATGCGAGCTGCGCTGGAAGAAGTGTTCGGTGTGTGAATCAAACTCACAAGAGTTTTAACCGGAACGAATCTCCTGAAACCTCGGGTGAGCCCGAATAAAATTCGGGCCGAGCGCAGCGAGCAGGATGTCACAGCTCACGCGCTCAAAACAGAGCCGTGTTTCCTACCTGCTCCAGGCAGAGTAAGGCAAAACCGATCAACGGGCAACGTTTACACTGCAACCTCTTGTTGTCTCTGACAACACCGAATTTCATTCGGTGTCACCCACTAAATTAATTGAGTTGAAATATTTCTTGATTAAAATAAAGGTTCCAGGAACCAAAAACAGGTTCGGGGCAACCCGCTTCGGGAGGTTTCTCGGGGTTTGTAGCAGCACCGTCGGGCAAGCCGACGGTGGCACCCGCACGTCTGATCCGATAGGGGATATTGCAACTAATAGAGAGGTTTTCGTGTGCCACGGACCGGCTTGTCCGGCCGTGCCGAATGGGTATAGGAATCCCTATTCTGGATGGTATGTGGCAGCTGCGACCTCCTGCTCGCTCCGCTTTGCCTGTTAAGTGCTACCACGAAACCACATAGAAATGAAAACAATGGGTGGGCCCGGATAGACATCCGGGCCGAGCGTAGCGAGCAGGAAACTGTCAGTACAAGCGAAGAGTCCGGGGGGGCGTTTGACTTTGCATAGGCCTGCTGGGAACGTTTTTAATGGACCCCTTCCGAATACAAATCCAGATCATTCTTCGCCAGGCGGGCTGACACATGGGACAGCCTCTACGGCAAGGCAGGTCGGATGTGTGACGCTGGATTGTGAGATTACTCTGTCAGTTTCCTGTTGTCTGCGACAACCTCGAATTGCATTCGAGGCTACCCGCTTTGGAAGGTTTCCCTTGAATTGGACCAGCAGCGTGTAAGGCGGAAACCTCGTAAGGAATTGTAATATGCCTTACAGTATACGACGTCCGTGTGCCGCCGATCGGCTTGTCCGACGGTGCCGAACAGGTGTGGAAAGCCTGTTTCCGAATGGCAGCTGCGACCTCCTGTTCGCTGCGCTCACCCCGAATTGCATTCGGGGTTACCCTTTTTAAACTTCGAGTGGTTCGGGATTTTCATCTGCGGGGACTGGGGCGTTTCTTTTATAATGCTTTGGGAAACATGCATGGGGACGTTAATACCAGCACTGTCGGGCAAGCAGACAATTGGCACGCGCTCTTCTGATTTTGTGGGACATTTGCAGGAGACATTGCAAATAAGATAGAGGTTTCCGGGTGCCATGGCTGGCTTGTCCGGGCGTGTTCGTGGAAGTTGGTGGGACATCGGAAGGGATCAATGTGATTGTTTATTGAACTATAAAAAGCACGAAAAAATCGGACAGGTGAGAAATCAGATTCATGGGTGGCCCCGAATGTAATTCGGGGTTGTCGCAGACAACAGGAAACTGCCTGGGAAAACGTTCGAAGCATGAAAATCATTTCAATACCAGTGGCAATAAGGGACGAACCGACGTGCCCGCTCTATCGGGGTTGGATTTCTGTAACTGCATTGATCGCTTACTCTGACAGTTTCCTGCTCGCTTTGCTCGGCCCGAATTATATTCGGGCCCACCCTGTTTTTCTGAGTTGGGATGGTTACTCAAAGCACTGTCGGGCAAGCCGATAGATGGCACCCGCACGGGGGAGAGGATATTGAAAGTTTGTTATTGTTGTGGAGTTCATTCTTGTGTTCGATCTGTGGTTTGTGGTCAGTGGTTTCGTTGCATGTTGTGTTATTCATGGTGGATTATTTTGTGGAAGGGCATGGGGGCGTCAAGGGGGATGAACAATAAAATGTGGCGATACGGGTTGACAGGGGACCGATCTGCTGCGACGTCGGGGCGGTGCCGGGGCGAAGCTTTGCGATGTGTGGCGACCCGCAGGCTCACATCACGAACAGGTGTGGTTACAGGCAGTGCAAATCGGGAAAAAACAGGCTCTTTTGTAGTGAAGAGTCAGAACAAGTGGCGTGTGTTTTGGTGCACTGTAAACTGGGCACGCGCGCGACTCAGTTAGGTGCTTATCGCCAGCGGCGCGGCGGGGTCAAGTCCAGTTTGAGCAGTTGAGGTGACCCGATTTTCACAGTGCCGTTTATGCAGATGATTGTGAAAGGGAGAATGAGGGAGAGAAAAATGCAGATTCGCAACAAAGTCATTATATCATTGATCCACGGGGGTCAGGTGTTGCTCTCTGAGGGCTATGATCCCATCAGGAAATTTCAGTTTTATATTCCCGTAGGCGGGGGCGTTGAATTCAGGGAAACGCTGCAGGAAGCTGCTGCGCGGGAACTGTTTGAAGAACTGGGTGTGACTGGTCAGACTCTCGAGTTCCTCAATTTTCATGAATCCCTTTTCGAATTTAATGGGGTTCCCGAACATGAAATCATGTATCATTACCTGTGCCGTATTTCTGATGCTGTAAAAGCTGACTTGCCGGCAGAAGGGATTGAGTCGGACGGTGCGGCGTTTAAGATAACCTGGTTTGCGGGTGCAGACCTGGCTTCGATCCGGGACGGCCTGGTGCCGCCAACGATCTATGATGATTTGTGTCCGGTGCTGTTACAGGATGATTGAAGGAATGAGGCGGCTTCTGGTAACCCACCTGCATTGAAGGGAGTTTCTGATGCTGGTCCGAATGTGTTTGATATTTTCTTTTCTACTGATGGGGGCTGGTCCCGCACGTGAGCTGGCAGTGCCGAAACCTGGAATATCGGTCGCTGTCAGGGAGATTGTAGAATGGCTGCCGCCCGACAGTGAATCTCTGATAGTGTCACAGGGACCGTTTGCATTTAAGAAAGCAACTTTTCCGACCCATTCATTTCTGGATTCGACCCGCGCTCTGCCCTTGTTTCTTACGTTGCAGTTTCAGGGTGAATCCCTGTACGAGTTACTGCAGGGGCAGAAAATCACATTGGCAGTAGAAGGCAGTCGTCGGTTCACGGTTCCGGAAGGTTTGGGATTACTGCCTTATGAGGGATGTCAGGTACTTCAATTTGAAAAGGATTCACATCAGAGCGTAGGGGATGCGTTTAAGGTCTGTCTGCAGAAAGCAGAAAAAACCATTCAGCTAGGAAAGTTAAACATCGCCGTCTTCACGGACCGTTGGGAACGCGACGACTGGACACTGTATCTGGCCCAGCCTCGCGCAGGTATGCTGTTATGCGCCACAAATCAGAGTTATCTGGAAGAGATGCTGAAACGAATGCAGGGAGAGCAGCCGAAACGGGCCTTTCCCGACACGCTGAAGGAATGGAAATTCCTGAACGCGACGGCTCCTGTGTGGGGTTTGCGTCATTTCAGTTTAAAGTTCAGTGAAACAGATCCGACATCCCCATTTGATGAAGGTGCCGTGAGTGTGCTTCCTGACGAAGGAGCCATCGGCTTTGTGTTCTGGTTCGATCCGCAACAGGATCAGACAGCGAAGGCCGTTTATCTGTCGAAATCAAAAAAAGCCGCTGAACTGGTGAAGCTGCGCTGGCAGTATGCGGAAGAAAAGCTGACACCTGCGATCCGGGAACTGGAACCGGGTATATTAGAAATCGCTGAACCGGTCGACGGGAATCTGGAAGAGTGGTACTACTTTCAGTTGATTCTGATGGGTTACCTGGGTCATGCCGTTTATATTTAATGTTTTTTCAAAGATGGAAGTTCATAGTATCACGAGCAGAGCTAACATATCTGGAACTGCAAGCGCAGGTTGATTTCCGGCAGTTAGAAGAACTACGAATTGATGCTACCGTTCTTGATGCTCAAGTGCTGAAAGATATGAAAGCGCATTTGCCAGACTGTGTTGTGCGCTAGTAAAATGGATTTTAAAAGAAGCTCGCGAATCCTGAATGAGAGTGATCAGTGAAAAAAATCGATCTGTATCCCGCGTTAATTAACTGGCCGTTTCTGATCATAGGGTGTCTGGTCGGATTCAGTGGCGGCGGCGTGATCGTTCTGCTGGTGATTGGTTACGAACTGATTCGCGTACGAAGAATGACGAGCGCGCTGGCAGATGATGTGACACCTGAGATCATCCGCTCGTATTTTACCAGAGACAATGCGTATCACTGGATTCCCTGGCGCGACCAGGTGCGGGGGATTAATGCAGTCATCAAACATCACGGCGGTTAATTGAGGAAAAGGAGATCCCATGCTGATACGAATTACCTGCTGCGTTTTACTGTTGTTAAGTGGATCGCGTGTTGCAAAGACCTGTGAGCCACTGAGCGACACAGACAAGTCGTCGCTCAGCGTGCGACTGTATGAGCAAAACGAACGGCCCAAAGGGCTGGCGGAATTTACGATCCTGTTTGCAGACAATGAAGAGATTCATTATTTGGCTGGTGGCGAACTACCTGCGGCCCAGGGTGAGACTCCGCTGGAATTTGGGGTCAAACTAACGGGAAAACTGAAGCCTTTGAAACAGAAGCGATTTCGTGCCGCGTTGAAACTGGAAGTCGGCGAACGTGTGGACTCGGCAGATCCTCAGACACAATTGGTTCGAACTGAAACGCTGGAAATTCGATCTAATCTGGAGCGGGGAGTCAAAAAACGAATTCATTGTGGCGGAAAACAATGGCTGGAGTTACTGCTGGAATGACGCGAATTTATTCAGCAGCAATACCATCTCCATCCTTTAGTATTTTCAAGAGAGAGAGTTATGAAACAGTATCCCATCAGTCGTACACAGTATTGGGTCTTCTGCATTGTATTTTCTCTGTGTGCCCTGCTCGGCTTTGCGAGTCTGGTTGTAGGCGAAATATTTCTGCCGCGCAATGCGGGTGGCATGGAAGGACGGATGGCGATGTACCGTTCACTGGGGCTGTGGTCGTTTGCCTGGCTGGGGGTTGCCGTCTGGGCCGGGCAGCGGCTCTGGGTTTTGCGAAGATCAGAGTGATCTACACTCCCGGAGCAGGAACGAACGACATGACCTGTTCAACGGATAGAGAACCTGTTCTCACTGCAGTGTGTCTGACAGGATGGAACCGGTTTCGTATAATATATCGAAATCTGGTCTCAATATTCTAATTCGCAGTATGAGTCAGAACGATGAATTTCCGAGTCAGACAAATCGAACTGGATGACCTTGCCGGATTCCGTGAAGCATTAACTCGCGTGGCGGCTGAGAGGAAATACCTGCTGACCGTGGAGCCTCCTTCACTGGAGAACATGGAAGCCTATGTCAGGCATAACATCGAACAGAACCATGCGCAATATGTGGCATTGGTTGAGCAGAGAATCGTGGGCTGGGCCGACCTCATTCCCCACGCGCGCGAAACTGTCAGGCATGTAGCGCGGCTGGGCATGGGAGTCTTGCCGGAATGCCGGGGACAGGGAATTGGTAATCAACTGCTGGAACGCGCGATGGCGCATGCCTGGGAACAGGGATTGAAACGACTGGAGCTGGAAGTGTTTTCCACTAACGAAGTCGCGCTGAATCTGTATCGAAAGCACGGTTATCAGGTGGAAGGCGTGAAGCGGTTTGCGAGATGCATCGATGGCGAGTATCAGGATATTGTGGTCATGGGCCAGTATCGCATCTGATGATTTACTTATGACTCAACGATTCGCTGTAGGGCAGTTCTTCGATGTTGCCTAAGCCGAAGACCTGCAGGAAGCGGGCGGTGGTGATGTACTTGACGTCCGCTTTTTTCTGATCTGCCCGTTCGATGGCGATCAGTTCGCGTCTGAGCAACTGACGGAGGATGCCGTTGGCTTTGTCTTTGCCGGCTTCGATGATCTGCTCTTTGCTGATCGGCTGCTGGTAGGCGACGAGCGCGAGAACTTCGAGTGCGTCCTGTGAGAGCTTGACCTCTTTAGGGCCGAAGCCATACACGCGGTTGCGAATGCGTTCGAAGTCGTGCCTGAGAATGAGACGGTAGCCCCCTTCTTCCATCCGGATCTCATAGGGGCGCGCTTCTTCGTTGTACTGACGATTGATGTCGTCCAGCAGGTCGTCGACATAGGACGAGGAATACTCATCGTTGAGCAGGGAGCAGAGCTTTTTTGTGGTCAGCGGTTTGCCGCCGACAAACAGGGCGGCTTCGATGATCTGTCGCGGGGGGATGCGGGCTTCGCGTTTTACCGATGTGCTGCTGGTCTTCGGTTGTTCGGTTGCTTGTTCGACGGCCGCTTCGTCCGGCAGTTTCAAATCGCGCTCGACCGCTTCAATGGCTTCCAGCGTCCGTTCGTAATCGGCGTCCAGTTCTTCGTCGACCTGACTGCTGGCAGAGAAGGCGGCCAGAAAGTCGTCTTCGTTGGAGCTGGTATCGTCGCTGGCTGGTTGTTCTTCTTCCACAGACATTCCCTCAATCCTTTCAGGGAACCAGGCATCAAAGTTCAAAGTGCCGGACGGTCAATCAGAGAGGCTTTGCAGAAGTTCAATGATTCAAAGCCAGCACATACGCTTCCCACTCAGCCTGATTCTGCCGGGCGGCTTTCAGCTGAGCCGGGTTATTGTGCATATTTGCTTCGATTTCATCAACCTTTTTCTGGCATTTAGGACAATGGGCGAGGTGAACCTGCATCTGGTGCTCGGTATTTTGATCGAGTCGGTGCGCCACATAGTCACCCGCATAATCGAGGGCCTGCTGGCAGTTAATGCCCCCTGGCATTTTTTTACCGGCAATCTGATCGCCTGAGGAGCCGGAAATCTGATACATCCCTACAAAGCCGATCAGCCCGACAACCAGGCAGACGGTCAGGATCTCGGCACCGGTAATCAGGTGGCTGATCTGTTTCCGTTTTTTCATGACGGACACAAACTGACAGAGGTCTCCCGGAGCGCAGGACTGCCACTCGGTTTCGGTTTCCATTGATGATTGCGTTGGGTTGTTTTTGTTCATGTTCAAACCTCCTGCTGCATCAGCAGGAATTCTGCTTTCTTTCGTTTGGGACGTTTCCCCTTACTTTTATTATCGTAGCCAATGCCTGTGTGATCTGTGAGATAGCATACAGTTTCCCTGCATTTGAACTCACATGGTGTTAAGGGCGGGGTTTCAGTCAGGCTTCCGCTCCTCTCAGAATGAATTCGCCCGATTGATCTGGTTTCGACTGGAAGGCGGGTGTCAGTTTAAAATCAATCGAATGTGCGAGGTACCTGGCTTTCCTTAAGATAATGTGTCGCTTCTGGATATCGATGCTGCGTTCATCCTGAAGTTCGCCCAGCAGCACGGTCACGGTTTCCCGCGTGCTGCCGATGATACTGGCCAGTTCCTGGTGCGAGAGTTTAATGTTGATCAGAACGCCTTCATTTGTGAAGCGCCCATATTTTTCTGCCAGTTCGAGCAGTAAATGAGTCAGGCGGTCCCGGTTGGAGCGAAACAGCAGTGATTTGAGCCGCTGTTCGATCCGCTGGCGTCGTAATCCCATCAGCTTGGTCACACCCAGGGAAACGGTGGCGTGATGTTCCATGAGGTCCTGAATGATCTGGCCGGGAATGCGGAGAATCGAGGCTTTGAGCATGGCTTCGGCATATTCTTCGCGTTCGCCACCACCCAGAATGGCCAGCTCTCCGAAGAGCTCACCCGGTTCGATTAATGCCAGCAGCGCCTGTTTTCCTTCGCTGGTCAGGTGATAGAGTTTAATTCTTCCGGAGAGCAGCAGGTAAACCGAATCGCTGCTTTCGGTGGGGAGATAAACCATATTTCCGCGTGCGAAATTTCGCACGGAGGAGTTGCGTTCGACATGCGCAATCTGATCCTGGCTTAAGCGTTCAAAGAGATCGCAGTTTTTCAGGTACCAGAAATTTTTGTCCATGGAGACGAACCTAACCCTGTTTCAGTTCACAGGGAATGACATGAGAAAGCCATCAGTGGCTGCAGATCCTGCAAATCGCATTCAGCGTCTGCCAGCTAAAGCGCGTCACATTTCACCAGAGCGTCTTTCAATTTATGATGCTCGGTCCAGGTGACCTTGAAGACGCTCCAGTAAAACTGGACACCGTCTAATATACAGCGTGAGAAGCGGTTTTGAGAACCCCCGTTTTACTGAAACGGGCCATTTTTTGAGTTTGCGTGATATCCAGCAGAGTGTAAAACGGATCAAATGTCCCTGGAATCTTGTTTTTGCAGCAGATCCCTCAGAATCTGCTGAGGAGCACCGATCTGCAGAACATGGATGGTGCCCGTGTACTGACGGGAGTCGGGATTGGCGAAACCCTGTTTTTCGGCGACAAAGGTCGCGGTCTGATGTGCGTGAATGCATTCGCCGAGTGGCTGTCCGGTATCGCAGTCGAGTCCCGAAGGTAAGTCCACTGCCAGCTTAAAACCCGGTGCCTGATTGATGCAGGAAATCGCGGTTGAAAACGGCTCGCGAATGGTGCCTTGCACGCCTGTTCCCAGCAGAGCGTCGACAATCCAGTCGGCCGAGTTCAGGAAATCGCAGAACGCCTGCGGCTGCTTCAGACCGGGATCGACGTGCATGGCAATCTGCATGCGCCGGGCGACGTGAAAATTGGTGGCGGCATCCCCTTTGAGTTCTGAGGGATCCGCCAGCAGGTAGATTTCCACGGGGATCCCGGCATTATCCAGATGCCGGGCGATGACAAAGCCGTCGCCGCCGTTATTGCCTTTGCCGACACAGATTTTTACAGGCCCTGTTGCTTTGAGTGAAATGAGCAGTTCGAACACACCTCGTCCTGCGTTCTCCATCAAGGCGATGCCGGGCAGTCCGAATTCCTCGATGGTGCGTTGGTCAACACTGCGTACTTCGTCGCGGCTGAGTCTGTTTGCGGGGGTCATTTTTCTCCTCGAATTCTGATTCTGGAGTGGAAACTCAAATTAAAAAGGGTGAAAAATCGATCAAAGTAAGTTTATTATCAGTGGTTACGGGGTTTTCAACAGAGGGAAATTGAATTACGATCTCCGGGGACGCGGGCAGCATTTCTTCCCGACCTCTTTTCGAAATGGAAAATCTCAGTCTCCAAACAGGATACTTCTGGAGAGTCAGCAGTGATAGATGAATATTCTGATCGATGGGCTCTGATTACGGGTGCTTCATCCGGAATCGGCCTGGAGTTTGCACACCGGCTGGCTGCCCGGGGGATGCATCTGGTGTTGACTGCCCGCCGCAAAGAGAAGCTGGAAGAACTGGCAGCAGAGCTGTTGACCCGTCATGGCACAAAAACGGAAGTGGTGGTGCTGGATCTGTCCGAACAGGCAGCCCCTGCCCGACTGTATGAGGAAGTCAAATCGCGGGGCGTGCAGGTGGAACTGCTGATCAATAACGCGGGCTTCAGTGTCGTTTCCGATATCGCGTCGACTGATCGCGAGCGGGTGATGGAGATGGTCAGGTTGAATATCGGTGCTCTGACAGACCTGACTTATTTTTATCTGCCCGAGATGATGAAGCGGCGACATGGAGGGATTATCAACATTGCCTCTGTGGCTGCGTTTCAGCCGGTTGCGTATATGTCGGCGTATGCTGCCAGTAAAAGCTATGTGCTGCACTTCACAGAAGGCCTGTGGGCGGAGGCCCGGGATCAGGGAGTGACTGTGACGGCTTTGTGTCCGGGAACCACGCAGACCGAATTTTTCGATGTTGCCGGCGTGGAAGGCTGGTTGAAGAAACACCGTTATCAGACCGTGGACCAGGTCGTCAAAACCGGTTTGAAGGCGCTGGAGAAGAAGCGGCAGTATACCGTTTCGGGGTGGGGAAACTATTTTCTGTCGCTGCTGGTACGCATCGCGACCCGCCGCACGGTGGTGGTGGAGTCCATGAAATATTTTCGACCACAGCCCCCCAAAGAGAAAAAATAGCGCGCATGTACACTTTTCGCTGGCCGGCTGTGGGGCTTCGCGTTGAAGTTTGTGTTTTTTTAGTTGATTTTGCTTTGAAAACAGCCCGCCAAGTTGACGATCTGGCGGGGCAGGCAGTATAACTGTCGTTCCCTATTTTGGAATTTGTCGCAGAAGGTATATAAATGGCTTCCAAATCGAAGATTGAAAAACAGAAACGAAACGCAAAGCTGGTTGAAAAGTACGCCGCTGTACGGGCTGAACTGGTTGCTAAAGGTGATTACGAAGGGCTTGCTAAACTGCCCCGTAGTTCCAGCAAAACCCGTCTCCGTCGTCTGTGTCAGCTGACCGGACGTCCCCGCGGTAACTATCGCAAGTTCCAGATTTCGCGTATCGCTCTGCGGGATATGGCTTTAGATGGCCTGATCCCCGGTATGAAAAAATCAAGCTGGTAAGCTGATCGTTCCCACGAGATCGAAGAGTGTGATCTTCGATTCCAGCCAGCAACATGAAATCAGCGTCGCCCCGGCTTTCGGGTGTCCCCAGTTTACGGCGCATGAAAAAGGAAAACAGAATGTCAGTCGGTTTATCACGTAAAGAGATTGTCAAGCGGCGGAAAAAACGAGCTCGTCTGAAAAAGAAGCTCAAATGCCGGTTCTGCCCGGATGGTAACATCCCACGTCCCGTCTATGTCGATTACAAGGATCTGAGAACCCTGCGTTCTCTCCTGGATCGTGAAGGACGTATTCTGCCTCGTCGTCGCACCGGCACCTCAGCCCTGTATCAGCGTGCTGTGCGTAAAGCCGTGCTGCGAGCCCGCTTCATCGGTCTGCTGCCTTACGTGGCAGAAGACTAAGCTGCGAAGCAGATATGATAAATTAAAAAAGCTCTGGACCAGATCAGTCCAGAGCTTTTTTTGTTTGCTTGAAATCGTGGAATTGAATCAGCAGCGCTTACCAGTGCAGGCCCGTCGGAAAGGAATCGGTCTGAAACGCATCCAGCAGGCTGTGTTCGGACTTGTCTTTCTGCTCGATGGTCGCTTCGGCACACGATTCTTCGGTTTCCCAGATGACGACTTTTACAGCCTGGACTCCCAGATCATTCAGCAGGCTCGGGCAGACTTCATCCAGCAGGTAGCGGGCCATATTTTCCGCCGTGGGATTGTAAGGCAGAACGAAGTACTTAGTGGGCTCGACCATGCGAATCGCGTTTAAGCCGTTCTCATCTTCGATGTTGAGCAGGAAGCCGTGGTCCCAGTTTTCATCGATCCAGCCTTTAAGCAGACTTTTGAGGTGCGCAAAGTCGATGATCCGCCCGACCGCGTCCGTATCGGGACCGGTGACGTAAAAGTCGGCCACGTAATTGTGACCATGAAAAAACTGGCATTTCCCTTCATGGCGGAATAAGCGGTGACCCGCATTAAACTTGATCCGCCGCATGATTGTCATACCCATAATATTATTTCGACCTCGTAATAAACGTGATTCGTAAATACGTTGATTGATATTATTAACTGTCCAGCAGAGATTTCATACCCTGCGTCATCACGGCGTCGATACCGGGATCACAAAAGGCGACACTGACTTCGTAACCACCTGCGGGATATTCTTCTGCTACCGGAATATACCAGGGGCCGCCATCTCCATAGGCGGCTGTCGCGATGAACTGATCGGGCTGAATGCTCTGGGCACGAAGCTGATATTGGATAAAGCTTTCCGCCGGCAAGTGCAGCGTTTTGATGTCGTTCATCTGCAGTGAACTGAGCGTAATCGGGATTTTCTTTTCGACCCGCTGT
This sequence comes from Gimesia sp., assembly GCA_002706765.1. Taxonomy (GTDB): domain Bacteria; phylum Planctomycetota; class Planctomycetia; order Planctomycetales; family Planctomycetaceae; genus Gimesia. The sequence continues at coordinate 105,322 of PAJV01000050.1, read as the reverse complement.
AACCAGGCCAGCATGAAGGAAGGCCGATTCCGGTTGACGACGCTGTTGTCTTTGTTGGAAATCGTCTTCGTCAGTTCTTCTACGCTAAAAGTACTTCTCACGGGAGGTAAAATATCATGAGTTTTCCAGGTCAGCTGCCCGACCGGTTCGGGTTTGAGCCCTTTTTCGGAAGTGATGATACCATCATAAATTCGCTTCGCCAGAATCTCCCGCATGGGCTTGGTGCCGTCGTTGTATTTACCGGCTGAAACATTCCCGGCACACCCTGTGAAATAAATGTGCGTGCAGCCCGGTTCTTCCTGCTGACGCTGCTTGCGGGCGATGCCGGTAAAGTCGCTGCTGACGCGTCCGTCGCCGTAATAGCTCATGGGATGTGTCGAGTAGTAATGGCAGGAGACCAGTTTTTTATCTTTGTTGTAAAAGGCAATCGTTTTCAGGAACGGGTCGATGGTTCCTTCGGTCATGCTCCGCAGACTTTCATCTTTACAGCTGCTGCCGCGCATGCGGACGATCTTGCCATTTTTGTCGCGGTCAATCCGGCGGTTGGAGGCGACCTTGTCGACTTTCCCCTGGCTGTGTGCGACATGCGTTACGGGCTCTGCTTTGGGGATCGCCGCGGTGACTGCCTTACGGGCTTTATCGAGACATTCGTTGAAGAAATCGAGCTCGACGATGTGGGGCAGGTCGCCTTGTTCGAGGATGATCTGCTCGGCATTCAGGCAGGCGAAAGGAGCATTATGCTGATGCACACACTGTACGGCGACCCGATCAATGGTTGTGCCGGCCGCTTCGGCCAGGGCAGTTCGCCAGGCGATATGCGCGTCGTTCAACAGGCCTGTCCAGTCGACGGCGCAGACCACAATCGGCTTGCCGGCACCCAGCAGGACGTAGCCAATGGCTTCCAGTGAATCGTCATACCCCACGACCGGTTTGATCCAGCCTCCGCAGAGGGAATGCCCTTTGGGAGGAGACACGTCAAACCGGAAAGCGGCGATATGCAGATTTGGATTGCGGGTGGTCTCTGCCTGATTGGCGCAGGCCCACTCTTCCAGGGAAAACGCAGTACCGGTCGCTGCCAGGGAGGCTGCGAGAAAGTCACGTCGACTGAATTGGCTCATAAGTCACCTGTGTTCGTTGGACGGTTTACAGTTTTGTGGGATTGGGAGCGTCTCCATAGACTTCTTTGGGGTCGAATACTTTTTCTGTTTCGGTGAACTGCAGCGCGAGGCCTTTGTCTTTGATTTCATCGCTGACAGGCACACGACGGTAGAAACAGGAACGATACCCGACGTGGCAGCTGGCACCACCACCCATGACATCAACGCGTAACCAGATGGTATCCTGGTCGTCGTCAATCAGCAGTGCTTTGACTTTTTGTACCAGGCCGCTGGTGGCACCCTTGTGCCAGAGTACCTGGCGGCTGCGGCTCCAGTAAACGGCTTCGCCCAGTTCGATCGTTTTCTTAAGCGCTTCCTCATTCATATAAGCATGCATGAGCAGTTCACCCGATGTATAATCGGTCGTGACTACAGGAATCAAACCGTCCTGATCAAATTTCGGGGCCAGTTCATTTCCTTCTTCCACCTGCTCGACGGTTGTCCGTGCCGCGAATTGAATTCCATCTGACATGATTTTGTCTTTCCTCACTTCGATACAATCATTTAGCTGACTGTGGAGAGAATCTCCACTTTATTACTACCCGTAAAACGGGCTGATAACTGAGAGCAGTGCCATTCCCGAATTCATTTCTGAAACCCGTGGCGACCCTGGTCTGATGAACGGGATATCCTCAAAACGGGTTGCATCTCGCTTCACCGGATTCAAACAGCGTGGCTGGTGACATCATACGCGATGGCTGCGGTCAGACACACTTTCTGGGGCGCTGTTCAAGCGGAAAATGGCAGATTTCCTGCTCTGGGGTACGGTTTTTCTACCCTGAAATAGTAAACCTAATGGTGAGGCAGGTCAGTAGCTTGATGCGGGATTTTGAGAGGTTTCACAGAATTATCGGTTGGGAAGTCAGGATTAGTATACATGCGCGATCACAATAAAATCATTCTGTTCTGTTTGCAGGGGTTTTGAAAAACAGGACAGTTGAAATCCAGTGAAGTTCACAGCGATTTCAGGAATCAGTTTCGACGCGCGGGGCTGGTATAAATTTGTGCCATTTCCGCGATGCGGGTTTTGACCAGTTTGCGTAACGAAGGGGGGGAAATCACTTCCGCCTGATTCCCGAAGCTCAACAGCCAGTCAGTCAGCTGATCCAGATTTTCCACGCGTGCCCGGAACTCGATATCACCCCCTTTGAGTGTACGAATTTCCTGTGACTGATCCCAGTTGATATGAGAGACAGTCTGCGCGACGTAGCTTTGAAAGCGAATTTTCACAGATACCGCCCTGGGTGAGTGCCGGACAGGATCCCAGGATTTTCCGAGATAGCGTTCCAGTTTAAAGCGGGAAGGTTTTTTAAAGGTTTCATCGAGCAGTTCCGATTTCTTGATTTTCAGAACCGGAAAAACTTTGATGCCTCGATCGACTGAGGAGCGTCCTATGACAAACCACTCGCGATTTGAATACAGCATATGATACGGGCTCAACATGGTTGAAACCGTCTTTTGTTCTTTGGGGCAGTCATAGTGAATACGCACGTTTTGTTTGGATGTGACTGCTTTGAGAAGCGTTTTATAATGAATTTCGTTCCGCATCGACGGGTTACAGGGAGTCAGCCAGACCGAAACAGACCGGGCCGCTTCGATAACATGCTCGCGCAGATCATCGGGGAGACTGCTCAGAATTTTGGCGGACGCGGAGCGGGCGATCCCATCCAGGGGTAAACCCACGATGGTTTTATCGAGGTCCTGGCTGAGTACGAACAGCGCCAGAACTTCTTCGAACGTGAGGTCTTTGAACGGAACGATGGTCCTCCAGGGAAGCGAGTATCCCTGTTTCTCGTCATCATACAGAACGTAGATCCCGGATTCCTGAAGTGTATTCAGGTCACGGAAGACGGTCCTGCGACTGACTTCACATTCGCTGGCAAGTTGTGCAGAGTTGTAAACACGTCCCGACTGTAATAGCGCAATCAGTCTCAGAAGACGATGAATTCGTCCAGCCACCATTGATTATCTTTTGTATGCTTTCCACAGGCCTGGTCAGTGGCGGGTGTTCAATCCCGAAAACTCAGCTTGGACGGCCTGAAGCGCAATACGAAAGAGAGATTTCGTAAACGATTCGGCAGTTCAATATCCGGAAGTAACAATCGATGGAGATGGACATCGATACTCGTCAACCTGGAATGAAACAAAAGACTGCTATGAATCAAACCAAAGTTATGTGTAAAACTAGCATGTGTTTACGACATTGCATACTGAAAATGGTAAACGCCGATTCAAATAATCAAAGGGTCGAATACCCAGCCAGCGAAAGCTGTACGATCCGAACAATGCGAACATTCGTTGTCTGGGGTTCACTCAATAAAACGGGTAGCCGGCAGTAGTTCCATATCAATGTTTTCCTCAGTATCGGCAATCGGCAACTCTTCCTGTACTGCGGAAATGCGTTTGATACCGGTCTGCGACTGTGGCGGTTCTGATTCCAATGCGACCCTGACTGCGTTCTCAATGTCCGTTTGAGCAAACGGATTTCGATGAACCGGTTCCTGATCCAGTTCGAGACGTGCAGCCGGCTGGCCGGATGCGGCCGGTGCCGGTGGAGCATATCCCGGATCCATTTCCGGTTCGGGAACCGGCAGCATTTCAGGTGTCATCCCGTCCTGTTCGGAAGAGAATGACTGGCCTTCGGCTGGGGGCATGACACCCACTTCGCCGATGTATCCGTCTGCCACGAATGGTTCCGGTTTGCTTCGCAGTTTGTGAGCATCGATTCCGTGCGTTCTGGCCCAGGCACGTCGGACGGCCTGCTGATAGGCAACCGGCGACCATTCACCTTCCATGAGATGCACGTTGTTATGCTGCAGCAAAGTACCCTTCCATTTGTGGAGGTTCTTGATTGCGACGTTGTAAGCAACCAGCGAGCGGTAGTATTCCGTTTCCGCAGCAGCCAGTGAGGACTGGGCACGTAACAGTGTATCGAGTGTTGTTGTTCCTGCCTGAACTTCCGCATCAAACAATTCCACACGTCTGCGGGCGGCACGCCAGCGGTTGAAGTTGGATTGGGCGGTCGCATAGTTTTTGGTCAGGTCCTGGAAGGTGATGGCCAGTTCCTGGCTGACATCCATTTCCTGCGCTTTGAGAACAGCGCGGGCTTTCGACAGACGGAATTCGAGGTTTTCCACCTGTGCATGTGCGGAACGGAAACCGAGCGGCATACTGAATTCCCAGCCAAGGGTCCAGCTGTCCTGATCATTATCCATCATGGTTCCATAGGCACTGTGCAGACCCTGGGAAGTGACGCCATCGGTATTTTTCTGGCTCAGCAGACGATCACCAAATCCGTTGACCTGGTAGCTGGAAACGAAGTCCAGACGAGGTTTTGTCAGGCTGGTGGCAGCCATTCTCTGAAATTCCAAGCTTTTGATATTCCACTTCTGTTTCCGTAATTCAACGCGATGGACGAGTGCTTCCGTCAGACTCATGCTCCAGTCGGGAGTAAATTCTGCGGCAATCGGATCATCGATCGGTCGAATGATTTTTCCATCGTTCACCGGCAGACCAACGAGCCGACGGAAACGACTTTCCGCGGTGTAGATATCGCTGCGTGTTGCCTGAACCAGTGACTGGGTTTCAAACAGACGGTCTTTGGCCTGTGCTTCATCAGCCGGTTTGAAGTTTCTGGTACCGCCGGCTTCCAGCTTAGCATGGGCTTCCCGCCAGCTGCGGAGGGCTGAGTTCCGGGCGACTACCTGGGTATCGTACAAACGATATGCCAGATAGAGTTGCCAGTAGCTTTCTTCAATGTCAGAAACCAGGTTTCGCACATTCTTCTCAAAATCTGCAAGCACCAGGTCATTATTGATGCGGGCGATCACGACCCCCTGGCTGACCCCGGTAATCCCGGTGAAACCGGAACCAATGGGCCCGGCAATTCGGGTGTAATCAACGCCGGCACCGGCGAGGAACGGCTGGCGATAAGACAGCCCCGCGTTTCCGGAATAGATCGAGGGAAACAGCTGAGTGGTGGCGTTACTGCCTGTGTAGTTCCAGTTATGTGACAGCGCAAACTGTCCGCCGTTCGCAAATGTTTTCGATAAGCCAGACTGAAATTGACCGGTTTCCTGTGTGAGCGTACCACCGGGAACGCCACCAAAGAACGGGCTGTTCTGTACCTGTTCGGAGCGGCCCCAGAGCATGTTGGCGGTAAAGGTCGTATCAAATGCAGACAGTGCCGCTTCCACACCCCGTGATCCACCCAGCAGCACGTTGGTTTCCTGGATAGACGGATCGAAAATGGTAGGCGTACCATCAGGATTATTTAACAGGCCATTGCCGTTGGTTCCCAGCGTACCGGAAACCCGGATGACTTCACTGTTTGCCAGACCCAGATGAATCGCGTCCATCAGGGGTAAATCCCAGATTTCATCCTGCGAACGGTCGGTCAGTGTTCGCGGTTTCCCGGAAAATGTGATTTCTTCGGGTGTCTGTTCGTAGACCGCCGGATATTCGATTTTCGTGGCGACATCCTCATAGTACTGGAGTTCTTTGTCTCCGAGATAATGAAGATCGGTATCGGTACCCAGACCATGACAGCCGACAAGCTGGCTGGTAATCAGGCATCCACAGAAAAACTGGTGTAACTTCTGGCGAAGGTTCATGTTTTTATCCTTCAAGACATGAACAACGATTATGGACACAAAGTGTATGCACATAACCACTTAAAGTTCATAATCGATAGTACTTTCAGGGAGAAATCACCAAGAGGGCAAGGCAGCCATCACGCGAAACTGTCGCTGGATCGCCGGGCAGGCAGCCTTTTCGGTAAAATCACTACATTCGGTATCGGCTGTTTAATCGTTACAACTTGACTTTTTTGACGATTGGTCAAAATTCTGTTGAAAATGACTTTGAGGTCCGAATTCCCTGTAGGGTTTTCCGCATAGCTTCTTGATCAGAATGAGTTCGCCGGCATCATTCTGCTCGATGGCGTGTCCCAGGAACTGTAAAGCGTATCCTGCGCAAAAGGCAATTCCCGCATAATTCCAGTGTCCCGCGATACCGAATCCGATCAGGCCTCCAAAAGTGAGGGGGACGCCCACCAGGTGCAGGATCTGGTTGACTCGGTTCTGGTGTCTGAGCAGGTAATTACTGAAAAAACGCTGGATCATGGAGAATCCCTGATTGGTGTGAAAAGTAAGCGTCTGCTATCGCGTATAGTTGAAAAGCGATTTCCGTTTTGATACGGTCACTGCTTGTCTGTGAGCTAAGTAATCAGTATCAACCAGTATGGCCTTTGGTTTCAAGAGTCAGCAGGCTCGTAGCGTGGTAATCATAACACTTGAGAACCTGGTCGCATTCCCTTTTTGTCAGAAGTATTAGAGGAAACGATGTATAAAGTCACATTAATCCCGGGCGATGGAGTTGGTCCGGAGATCGCCGAGGCCACCAGAAAATGTGTTGATGCCACTGGTGTGAAAATCGACTGGGATGTTCAGGAATGTGGAATCGAAGTCATTGAAGCCGAAGGCGGCGTACCTGATCGTGTGATGGAATCGGTGCGGGCAAACAAAATTGCTCTGAAAGCGCCAATCACCACTCCCATCGGAAAAGGGTTCCGCAGTGTGAACGTGTTCCTGCGACAGGAACTGGGGCTGTATGCCTGCATTCGCCCCTGTAAAACTTACAAGGGTGTGCGGACTTATTTCTCGGAATCAAATGTCGATCTGGTTGTCGTTCGGGAAAATACGGAAGACCTGTATGCTGGCGTCGAGTTCCAGGCTGGTCAGGAAAAAACTGCCGAGCTGATCAAAACCATCAATGAATTCGCCACGGGTAAAAAGATCAACACTCCCCTCGATGAGACCGGCGTCAGTATTAAGCCGATGTCATACCAGGGGACCCGCGATATCGCTAACTATGCATTCAAATATGCCGTCGATAACAAGCGGAAGTCCGTAACGTCGATCTGCAAAGCAAACATCATGAAGTTCACCGATGGGCTGTGGTATGATGAAACCCGCGCTGTCGCGAAATCTTACGGTGCCAAATTTGAATGGGAAGAACTTGCAGAAGGCGTCGAGCCCGATGCGAAGCTGGCAGGCATTGCCACCGACTGCGGCGGCAGCATTGAATACAACGAACGCCTGATTGACAACATGTGCATGCAGCTGGTGCAAAAGCCGGAACTGTATGACGTACTCGTCACATCCAACCTGTACGGCGACATTCTGAGTGACCTGTGTGCCGGCCTGGTGGGCGGACTGGGTGTTGCCCCTGGTTCTAACATCGGAACAGAAGCAGCCATCTTTGAAGCAACCCACGGTTCTGCTCCCAAGTATAAAGGGCAGAATAAAGTGAATCCGGTCGCTCTGATCCTCTCAGGTAAGATGATGCTGGATTACCTGGGCGAACACGAAGCGGCTGCCAAACTGGACAAGGCAGTGGCAGACGTAATCGAAGAAGGTAAAGATGTGACCTACGACCTGAAAGACGATCGGAACGATCCGACCGCCGTTGGAACTCAGGAGATGGCAGAAGCCATCTGTGCGAAAATGCGATAATTTCAGCAACGCATACGTTTAAGAATCTGACTGCGATGTGAAGCCGTGAATGAGCTTTGCATCGCAGTTTTTTTATTTCCGGTCCCGCAAAGTACCTGAAAAAATCTGTGAGAAATGGTCGCGGTCTCTCAAAAAAATGATGAAGAGATCAACATTGTTTGATACGATGAGAGGGTGTCCCGTTTTAGCTGTAGCGTCTCCAGGTCCCCGTGGATCGAACATGCCAGGTTGAGGCTCTATGGTTAAATGCGATGCGCTCTCACAGGAGATTCTCGCCTCGTACTGCCCACCACAGGAGTCATCCCCATGACGGATATATTTTCTGAGCCGCTTAATTCCGTTCTCTCCCGCCGTGATCTGTTAAAACTGGGAGCCGCTGCGATGGCAGGTAACGCGGGTCTCAACTGGCGGCAACAGTCGCTGCAGGCTGCCGATCAAAACAAACGTCCGAGCGTGGCCGCCATATATACGCAGTGCTTTTATCTGTCGCATGCCTACCATATTCTGCATCCCTTTTTAGGGCCCTATCTGTTTAACGGTAAGCTACAAGAACCGCAGTGTGATGTGGTCTCTTTTTATGGGGATCAGTTTACGGAGCGAGATCTCTCCCGGGGGATTGCCAAAAAATATGAGATCCCCTTTTATAAGACGATTGGGGATGCGTTGACTCTCGGCGGCGACGAACTCGCGGTAGACGCGGTTCTTTCGATCGGTGAGCATGGCGATTATCCTGATACGAAATTCGGACAGACCAAATATCCCCGCAAACGGTTCTTTGATGAAATCGTGGCGGTCATGGAGAAATCAAAACGCTTTGTGCCGGTCTTCAGTGACAAACATTATTCTTATCGCTGGGACTGGGCACGTGAGATGTACGATACTTCGCGGAAGTACGAATTTCCGATGATGGTCGGCAGTTCGGTTCCACTGGCACAACGCACGATTCCCCTCGAGATTCCCTCTGGTACGGAACTGGAAGATGCCGTCTCGATTCATGGGGGACCGATTGAAAAATACGATATTCACGGACTTGAAGTACTGCAGTCGATGGTCGAATTCCGCAAGGGAGGCGAAACCGGGATTTCCACGGTTCAGTTTCTCAAAGGCGATGATCTGATCAAAGCCGGTCGCCAGGGACGCTGGTCCATGCAGCTGGCAGAAGCAGCCATGCAGGCGGAACTGGGAGATAAAAAGCGGGGTCTGTTCGATCCGATCGGCTCGGAAGGGGCACCAGAACCGCATGGTATTCTGCTGGAGTACAAGGATGGATTTCGCGCCACGATGCTGAAAATCGGTTCGAATGGTGTCCGCTGGAACTTTGCCTGCCAGGTGAAAGGCGAAGCACAGCCGAAAGCGACGACGTTCTTCCCGGGACCGTGGGGGAACCGTAACCTGTTCCGCGCCTTTTCGCATGCGATACAACATCTGTTTGTTCACAAGGAAGAGCCCTACCCTTGTGAGCGTACGCTGCTGATGACCGGCGCCCTGGATGCCGCCATGCACTCCTGTTTTGAAAAGGGCCAGGCTTTGATGAAAACACCGGAGCTGGAATTTTCCTACCAGCCGAAGAACTTCAATCAGTTTCGTGAAATGGGAGAATCCTGGGATGTCATTACCGCCGATATGACGCCACCGCAGGACTTTGTCACAGCAGATCCTGCCCCCCGGTAAAACCGGGACCGACCCTGAATCCGCAACAGAGGCTTGATCGAGGGTTGTCTGGTCATTTCCTGACTCAGATTACTTGCAGGAACGACGAAAATTCAGGATATTGAGGACAAAACGGTTCTCTTTTTCCAGATCTCCCGATCCCGCCTGACAGTAAGTAACCTGATATGAAATATGTGCTCGTGATTCCAGATGGTTGTGCGGACGAACCGCAGGATGCATTGGGGGGTAAAACTCCTCTGCAGGCGGCCCGTGTTCCCCGGATGGATGCTGTTGTTGCAGAAGGTATTCTGGGCCGGACTGATACGGTACCCGCTTCCATGCCTTCCGGCAGCGATGTGGGCACGATGAGCCTGTTTGGTTACGATCCGCTGGTCTATCACACGGGGCGCGCACCGCTTGAGGCGGCTGCACAGGGGATTGAACTGGGACCTCATGACTGGGCGATCCGTTGTAATTTTGTGACGATCTTAAATGGGAACATGGCCAGTTTCACAGCGTCGCAGCTCCCCAATGAGGTGGGTGAAGAGCTGGTGTCACTCCTGCAGGAAGCGACCGCAGAGGAGCCTCAGTGGGAATTTCACCAGGGGGTCAGTTATCGGAATCTGCTCATTTACCGTGCGAACGACGCCGACGATCAGCCGTTCGATGCAGGCACCTCGACGATTCCACCCCATGATTTAACCGATCAGCCGATCGAACATGACCTGCCTTCAGGCAGAGGAAGTGAATTGCTGCTGGATCTGATGGAGCGGAGTAAGAAACTGTTTACGAAATCCGCAAAGAATCAGGAACGCACCGACGGTCAGCCGCCGGCAACGCAGATCTGGCTCTGGGGACAGGGCAGTCGCCCGGCTTTGAAACCGTTTCTCGAGCAGTTTGAAAAAACGGGGGCCGTGATTACTGCCGTCGATCTGCTGCGGGGTCTGGGACGCCTGTTAGGCTGGGATGTGATCGAAGTCGAAGGGGCCACTGGATACATCGATACGGATTATGCTGCCAAAGGGCGGGCCGCCATTGAGACGCTGAAGAATACGGATTTCGTCGTCGTGCATGTAGAGGCGACCGACGAAGCCTCGCATGAAGGGGAAGTGGAAGAAAAGATCAAGGCGCTGGAAAATATCGATCAGCATATCGTGGGGCCGGTGCATGACTATCTGAAATCACAGGGTGATTACCGGATCCTGGTCTGCCCGGACCATCCGACGTTTCTGCGCACCAAGACTCACAGCCACGGCTATGTCCCTTTTGCCATCTGTGGCACCAATGTCCGCCCGGACCAGGCCAGCAGTTATGATGAAATTACGGCAGGCGCGAGTAATCTGCTGCTGCCGAAAGGGCATCAGCTACTGCCCTTTTTCTTCGGGACACCCAGTTAAGACCAGGAAAAAAGGTCAGTCAGCACTGCTACTGACTGACCTGTCTTGAGTCCGTTAACTGGATTGCGATTATAAAGGCCAGTCTCGCAGGATGCGTTCTACTTCTTCCGCGTGTCCGCTTTCATCGCGGACCATGTCTTCCAGCTGGACGGCCATGCCTTTATCGCCAAATTCTTCTGCTTCCTTGGCGCGTTTTGTATAACCGGCGGTGGCTTCTTTTTCCGCTGCCAGGACCGCTTCCAGCATTTCATGATTGTTGTGTGCTTCAGCGACTTTGCCGGCGACAGTCACAGGTTCTCCGCCGAGGGCGACGATTTTATTGGCCAGGTATTGCGCGTGGGCCAGTTCATCAGGGACTTCCGCCAGGAAGAACTGGGTCAGCTGCGGTCGGTAAGGGCCGGTCGCTTTCGCCGCGTATGTGGTATATTGAATGATGGCAGCGAGTTCACTCGCCAGATCCTCATTGAGGTTTGCAATCATTTTCTGCTTATCCATGTCTGTCTCCTGTTGTAATGAAAAACCGGGATCAGAGTCGATCCACTGAATCAGTTTGTTTCGTGCGTTCTATACTCTCTTTATAGATGTACAAGTTATTTTATCAACTATAGAAGAACGCGCAGCATCTGAAAATGCACTGAAAAATGCTGTAAAAACGGAAAGATTTCATCATGAGGGGAATTCCCGCTGACGAACTCCAGGTACTGAAAGGACAGGGGAACAGCCCGCTTTGCCCGTCAAATCGTACGTAAACGGAATATCAGTCGCCATTTTCGGGGTTCTTTTCGGAGTGGGCATGGACTATTATTGTATTCCATAGAGCAGTCCGGTTATTTTAACCTGAGCAGGCAGGCTGGACTGAGGACAGTCTGCAAACCTGCCTGGGCTCTGAAACATCGAAAATAAATGGAATAGAAACGGGGAGATTGTCAGTGTCTGACTGGGTTGAACCTCTGGGAATGCGAATTCTCATTCGTAAAGACGAAAGTCGCCAGACGACCAAGGGGGGGATTGTCCTTCCCGATAAGGCCGAGATTCCGAACATCACCGGGCGCGTTGTGGAAATCAGCGTGCAGATTGCCCGGGATGACGATTTCCCGGTGAAAAAATACGATAAAGTACTGTTCAACCCCAGCGAAGCGATTCCCGTAGATTTCGAACCCGACAATGTGCTGTTCGTGGTTCCAATTGAGGATGTGGTTGCCGTATTCCGCCGAGGCGATGCCAAGACCGATGAAGTCCGCTCTGCTGAGGAACAGGAATACGAAGATCCCGACGACTGGGACGATTAAGTTCTCCCCTGCCCGGTCCGCTGTTAACTGGCCGGGTGCGGTGCTTTGATTTCGTCCACCAGGCTGGATCGCTGGTAGCCCTCCGGCAGCGTATCCAGGTTTCGAAATGCGATCAGTTCGGCGACAATACTCATCGCGATTTCCGGCACCGTCTGTGATCCGATATCAAACCCGAGTGGCGCATGCACCTGTGCGAGTGCTTCGCGTGGCGTACCCAGCCGCAGCAGGTCCTCGAAGATCAGCTTCACTTTGCGTTTACTGCCAATCATTCCGATGTAGCGTGCGTCGCTGCCTGCCAGGTGCCCCAGGGCCTCTTCGTCATGATTGTGTCCGCGGGTGACGATGATGATAAAGGTATCCGGCGTGACAGACAGTTGACCGAGGGCCGTATCAAAGGTTCCCACGATCAGCTGCTTTGCGGTCGGGAAGCGTTCGGCGTTACAGTATTCCTGGCGATCATCGACGGCGATAATATCGAAGTCGACCTCACTGGCCAGTGCCGCCACCTTCTGTCCGATGTGACCACAGCCGACAATCACGAGCTGGCAGGTCTGATGGAAGGTCAGATAGGCAATGCCCTGACTGACGTAAGGTCGGGGCCGATTTTTAATCGGTTTCAAACCGTCAAACAGGTGCGCCGGGGGTTGCTGGTTGCCCCGTGTGGCGATGATGTTTGCTTCCGCGTCTATCAGGAACCGGTCCGGCAGAATCCGCTCCGATTCACTTGTTCCCTCTGCGGACTCGGGTGGAATGACAATCGCTTCCGTGCAACCCCGGTCGGTTTCCAGCAGTTGGATCATGCTGCGGTAATAGCTCAGATCCTGTTCGGTTCTGACGGGATCCACAAGGACCTTCATACGGCCACCACAGATCAGGCCGTCATCCCAGCCGTAGTCATTATCGAGCTGAAACGTCATGATCTCAGGAGTCTCTGCGTCGATCAGTCTCAAAGCCCGGCGTTTGACTTCTGCTTCCACGCAGCCGCCTCCCAGTGTACCGGTCTGCGAACCATCGCTGAAAATCAGCATGGCAGCGCCTGGTTTCTGGGGAGTGGAACCACGGGTTTCGACCAGGCAGGTATAACAGACGGGACGCTGCTGTTGGACCGCTTTTTCCAGTTCGAGTAATAGTTCACGCATGGTGGAATCACATTACTTAAAGTGTATTCAAAAGGGTCTGGGCCGCCTGCAGTTCACGCGTTAATCCATCCACCAGCGCAGGCTTCTGATCTCCGGGCAGGACTTCCCAGGTATAGGTTTCGACTTCGAGGTGGGGGGCGTAATCCAGTTCTTTGACGGTAGCCAGCGCCTGCCGCAACTCGCGGTAGGTTGTACCCAGCGGACCCAGCGACCGGGCATCGACGGGAACATGAAAATGCACCCGCAGTTTTTCGGTTTCTTTCAGGCGGGGATCCGGATCCAGCAGGAAGTCCCGACTGAGGTCTACAATGCGATACAGGTCGCCGTTCTGCAGACTGCCGATTGTCTGATGCAGATAACGGGGTTCCGCATACTGTGCCAGTAATTCCCGGCCGGCGGCGTTCTCGCCCGGCTGATCGAGTTCGATGGCATTGGAAATATGAATTTTATTGATACGGATTTCCGCGTGGGTGATCTGCCGGATCGAACCGGGGATGTCTTCAAATTCCACCGCCTGATGACAGACATCGTAGCAGGCACCCAGGTATTCGCGTACGGTTCCCAGCACCTGTTTTTCGGCGGCACGTTCATACAGCCGCTCGAAGAAGACGATCAGTTCATGCGTGAATTCAATCACGCAGAACGGTTCCGGTTCAATCGCCAGGCGAATCGTGCGTCCGGTCTCTTCTTTCAGCTGTTTGAGAAAGGTGGCCAGTTCGATCAGTTGTTCAATACAGACTTTGCTGAAATCGGGCGCGTGTTCAAACTTTTTAAACCCGAGCGGCACGGTGGAGATGCTGCCTTCCACGTCTTCCGGCAGGAGAGCAGCCAGGACCCGGGCGCAGCCTTTTGTGTATTCCAGTCGTTCCGGTTGAGACCAGTCGGGGAGATAGACATTTTCTTTGACGCGTTCACTGTGGAAGTTGCCATACGGGAAGGCATTCATTGTGTAGCAGGTCAACTCGCGTTTCTGGAGTTCCCGGGCGAAGCCTTCTATTCCATCAGTGCTGGAGAGAATTTCCTTGATCACGGGTTCCGCCAGCCACAGACCGGCGGCCAGGGGGGCGCCTAACTGCTGTTGAATCGGCAGCGTGAACTCATCGAGTTTGCGCAGGATTTCCGCGACGGTTAACCCGGGATGCACGTTGGTGCAATAACTCAAAGGCAGTGAATTTAAAGTCATGAAAACTTCCTCAGAGGGCCCTTTTGTCAGCAGGAAGCAGAAATCGGGATGGTGTGCAGTCCTGACATGACTGTTTCTATCATACCCGTGACAAATCTGCGGACTACCTGTTCAACGAAATTAACAGGAGCGAATGCGGTTCAGGAATGGATTTTCTAATGGCGGCTACTTGTGTTAACCTGTAAGTTTAGCGACGATAACGGTTACAATCCTGCTTGGAAACAGACAAAAAGCGGGTTTCTCCCAAACTCTGTGAGAAACTTTTTATGATGCCGCGTGTTTAGTACAGGTGGGTCCCTTACCCCGAAAGATGGGAGTCAGCAGTCAGTCGTGGTTACAACGGAAATCGTGAACTCACCCTACTTACGCGACCCAGACGTGCAATTGATGTTGCGCGCCCGGGACGGCGATGAAGGTGCGTTCACTGAGCTGGTAGCCAATTACCAGGACCGGATTGTTGGGATTTTCTGTCATCTGCTGGGAAATCAGGAAGCGGCGGAAGATCTGGCCCAGGAAGTCTTTTTGCGGATTTACCGGTCTCGTGCCAGCTATGAACCCAAGGCGAAGTTTTCCACGTGGCTGTTTCGGATTGCCAATAACCTGGCCAGCAACTCGCGGCGGAACAAAGGTCGGCGCAAAGAGGTGGCCCTCAGTCCGCAGGATTCCGGTCCGCTGGGAATTCGACCGGAAGAGCAGTTGTTGATGGAAAAATCGGGAATGATGCCGACGCGACAGGTCGGTTTGAAAGAGACCCAGGCCGTGGTGCGTCAGGCATTGGAAACCCTCAATGAACGACAGCAGATGGCGGTCTTGTTACATAAATTTGAAGGCATGAGTTACGCCGATATCGGCACTGCCATGAAGCTCTCGGAAGCGGCAGTCAAATCATTGTTATCACGGGCACGCGAAAATTTGCGCGTGCAACTGGAAAAACATATTAACGGTTAATGAAATCAGGTCTGCGTAATAGAGTCCTACGATGAACAAAGAATTGAATGATCAGGAACTCGAAAAGCTGGTCGCTTACCTCGATGGTGAAGTGACCGAGCAGGAAGCGATCGAAGTCGAGCAGTCGCTGTCGACCGACGAACAAACGCGCGCCCACGTTGACGGGCTGGAGCGGACCTGGGAACTGCTGGATAAACTGCCGATTGCGAAAGCATCGCAGGAGTTTACTGACAAAACACTGTCTACCATCAAAACCGTGCAACTGGAAGCGCTGGCGGCAGAAGAACAGAAACGTTCCGGATTCCTGAGCCGCAAATCGAAGCAGCAGCTGCGCAAAGCCGCGATCGCAACAGGCTGGACGCTGGGGCTGGCCTGCTCGGTAATGATCGGTTATCTGCTGACCAATCAGTGGGTTCCCACTGAATCCGACCCGCTGCTGGAGGAGTTTTCATTTATCGAAAATCTGGATACTTATTCAGAAATACAAAACCTGGAGTTTCTGGAAGAATTGAAAAAGTCAGGAACGTTCGATGAAATCGCACAACAGCCAAAACGCTGAGGAGAAATTTTCACAAGCGGCAGACGGACACGCTGATCTGTGGTCGCTGGCGCTGCGCGCGGCTGGTCTGGCGGGCGGGCTCCTGGTCTGTGTAATGGTCCTGCTGGGCGCTGCCGATCCCGAAAATGAATCCGAGCAGGAAAACCGCAAAAAAATCGAAGCGATGACTCCCGCCGAACGGGCGCAGTTAAAACGCAACTACGAAAAATTTCAGAAGCTCTCTCCTGCAGAACAGCAGCGCCTGCGCGAACTGCATGAAGCAACCCGCAGCCAGCCGGAACTCAATCGCGTGATGCACGCCTATGATGCGTGGGTTAAAACACTCTCGCCGTGGGAGCAGGAAGATTTACGGAAAGCAGACACGACCCGGGAGCGGATGGAACTGATTCGAAAGTTCCGAACACAACAGCAGGAACCCGACCGTCGCCGAAGCGGCAGGAACTTATTCGAGCTCATCAAAATCATGGATCTGAATTTCAGAGAGCCTCGGCTGAGATTTGTTTTCTGGGCGAATTCTCCTGATCCTGAAACGTATCAAAAAGCCATCAATATCATTGAGCGCAGCCTGCCCGAGCCTGTCCAATATCCAAAACCAAAGGCAGAACTCTCAGAATTTGCACGGTCTCGCGCGGTCTTACAGGCTGCCGTCCGCTTTAAAAAACAGGATGAAGACAAGAACGGATCTGCCTGGCCTGGCCCTGAAACCGTCGATCAGATTTATCAACTGCTGCAAGATAATGAGTATCGGTTGCGGGAGAATGAAGATCCGCGTGGTTTCCGAGGCAGGCTGCGACCAGAAGAGCAGAAACGTATGATGGTCGCATTCTACCTGGCCAAAGGACTTTGGAATCAACTGGTCATGTCGGTCAAGCAGGAACTGGATGCGATTCATCCTCCGGAAGATAAGTTACAGCAGTTTTTCGAAACCCTGGATGCCAAGAAAAAAGACCACCTGATGCGTTACCCGCCGGATGAGATGCAGGCAAAACTCAAGTACGAATATTTGCAGAGTCATTTATCCGAAGAGGTTCGGCAGTCGATTCGCCAGCGTTCCCATGAAGTCCAACGCCTGATCCTGGATTTCATTCCCGAAATGGATCTGAATAATCCGTCCGATGGTTCTCGACGGGGAGGCGGCAAGGGACGTCAGCTGGACATGAAAGACGGCCCACCGAATGGTCCCGATGGCCGTCCCGGGAATCGTCTGCCGCGCAGACGAAATGGCGAACCTGGTCCGCGGCCTCCCCGGCAGGTTCCCCCGGATGCTTGAAAAATGGCAGGCAATCCTGTCTGATAGACTGTATTCAGTTTTGCTATGGGAAATGTGATGCGCTCCGGAATCTGAAGTTTCATCGAAACGCAGTCCGCTTTCGCAGTGCATCTCTGGCAATACACAACATCCTGCGCCAGCGCTTTTTTTGAACGGGAGTCCCTCCATGTTACGTATTCTATCCGTCGCCTGCCTGATCTCAGGTCTGATGCTGATTTCTTCTGCCAGCCACCCTGCCCTGTCAGCCAAAGAACCGGCTCCACTGAAAACCTATGAGCCCGACCAGGTTCCCCAGAAGATGCAGGGGCTGCCGCTGCTGTTTCATGAGAACTTTGAATCGGGCAAAGCCGATCACTGGGAGCCAACCGATGACAAAGCCTGGAAAATGATTCACCAGGGAGACAATCATGTCTTCAGCCTGACGAAAAAAAGAAGCAAATTCGAACCACCCGTCCGTTCGCCGTACAACCGGGCTCTCCTGAAAAACATCGATGTCAGCGACTTTATCTTCGACGTCAAACTGCAGTCCACAATTCCCGATTACGGACATCGCGACCTGTGCCTGTTTTTCGGATACCAGGATGACGCCCATTTTTATTACGTGCATTTCGGAAAAAAAATGGACGACCATGCCAACCAGATCTTCATTGTCAACGACAAGCCCCGCACGAAGATTTCCACCAAAACCACGCCTGGCACCGACTGGGACGATGAATGGCATCAGGCGCGTGTGGTGCGGGATACGGAAACCGGTTCGATCAAAATCTATTTTGACAACATGGAAGAACCGGTGATGACCGCGACGGACAAAACCTTCCTGACCGGCCGCGTGGGCATTGGTTCATTCGATGATACCGGCAATTTCGATGAACTGCTCCTGTTTGGCAAGCAGGTGAAATAACAGGGCGACCCTCTGCCGAGCCGCCCGGGTTTCATGAATCCCGGGGCGGCTCAGTTTGGTTTCCCAGCCTGTTTTTGCTGCCTGGACAAGTTCACCCCCCGAAATAAAGTGCCTGTCGCGACGCTTCAGACCAGTATTCCCGAAGAAAAAGCGTCCGTTCACATGCGAAAGTCCGGGATTGTGTGTATATTAGAATTGGCGAGTGTTAGAAACAAAATCAGGGAAACCTGCACCGGTGGATAGTGCTTCAGGGCAGGCGTCGCCCGATTTGAATCAGAAATTCCAATTCGAAACAGGCAATCAATATGAGTAAAGCGTCTACCGATTCAGCGGAAGAAGTTCCCCCGGAATCAACGCTGGAAACCGATATCAAGTCGCTGAAAGAAATCAGTGCGAACTTGAAAATGGATTACAACGGCAACATTTCACAGGTTTCGTTCTCGGGGTCCAAGCTGGTGGATGCAGGGCTGGTCTACCTGGGCCGCCTCTCCAAATTGCGAAAACTGGACTTGTCCGGCTCGAAAGTGACCGATGATGGCATGGTCCATCTCAAGTCTTTGAAAAGCCTGCGTGAGATCACGCTGCACGGCATTCCTGTTTCTGATACAGGACTCGGCGAATTCAAGAAGTTGTCGAATCTGGAAATTCTGAACCTGTCGCGCACCAAAGTGACAGACGCCGGTTTGAAACATCTGAAAAGCCTGGACAGCCTGAAAGAACTGTTTCTGACCGGACTGGAAATTTCTGCCGATGGTCTGGCTCAGCTTTCCGGCTTAAAGAGCCTGGAAACACTGGGACTGTCCGAGACACAGATCACAGACGAGGCATTGGCCCATCTCAAGACGCTCAAAAAACTGCGGGTGCTGCTGCTGCGTGACACGCAGATCACCGATGAAGGTCTCAAGCAGATCAAAAGCCTGACCCGTCTGCAGCGTCTGTGGTTGCGAAATACGCAGATCACCGATGAAGGGCTGAAGTACCTGGCCAAGATGAAAGATATGGAGTGGCTGGAACTCAATGACACTAAGATCACGAACGCCGGAATTTCCGAGATCAAGGTCCTCGAAAATATCGTGGATATGAACCTGCGAAATACGGACGTGAATGACAAGTGTATTTCATCCCTCAAGAAGATGAAGAATCTCGGCACGCTCTACATTGATGGGACTGAAATCACCGAAGACGGAATCGCCAAACTCGAAAAGAGTCTGCCTTACTGCCGCGTGGAACAATAACCGCTCGACGAACGGCAGTCGCTTCAGGCATAATGATCTTCGGTGGGAATGGGTTGGTCTTCGCTTCCCATTTCGTAACCCAGTTCTTCCGGGATGAGTGTCGGCTGATAACCCAGCAGCTTTTCTGCTTTACTGAGATCCCAGCGTCGCTTCGAACTTTCACCGACGATGGTGATGACTTCACAACCGGTGATCTCGGCGGTCAATGCTTTCTGATACGCCTGTAACAGGTCAGGGAATGGCACCCATTGGGGTCGTAGCGGGTGTGTCTTCCAGAGCGGGTGTTCCAGGTCGATCGGCTTGGGAATTCGCAGGCAGATAATCGACATGCCAAACGCACGGGCATAA
Organism: Gimesia sp.; assembly: GCA_002706765.1. Classification (GTDB taxonomy): domain Bacteria; phylum Planctomycetota; class Planctomycetia; order Planctomycetales; family Planctomycetaceae; genus Gimesia. Next base: position 85,731 of record PAJV01000050.1, on the reverse strand, counting down.
TGCTGACACATGACTTCACCGAGCTGCTTTGTCAGGGCATACGATCCCACGGGCAGCGGCGCAGCATCCGATTCCACCCACTGGGGCGCGGCGTATCCCAGCACGGTCATCACCGTACTGGTGAAGATAAACCGTTTCACGCCGACAGCACGGGCTGCCTCCAGCAGATGGAACGTGCCTTTCACATTCACGTCAAAGCGTTTTCCGTTTAACTCATCTCCCTCCATCGGGCCTTCGTCAGCCTGTTTCGCCAGGTGAATCACAGCATCGATATTTTCCAGTGCCGCGCGGGTTTGCGCCGCATCTGTCAGGTCCAGGGTGATGAACCGTGAATCGTCGGGCAGCGGATGGATATCTGCCAGCACCAGCTCCAGATCTTCCGTCGGTTGCCACTCTGCGGCAAAGTATCGTCCGACATAACCGGCGGCACCAGTGATTAAAACGCGCATCGTAAAACATCCGTTGCAGGGTAAAGAATCAAAACAGGGTTCAAGTCAGAGATTCCCGACAGACACGCATTACATTGCCGCCAATAATTTTCTGGATGTCCGCATCGGAATAGCCCCGTTGCACAAGCCCGACGGTAAACAAAGGCCAGTTGGTCCAGGAGACGCTGGTTCGCATTGCGGGTGTCTCAACGAAAGGATCTTGAGGCCACAGGCTGCGCCAGGGAGTCCGCGACCGCGGCGCGCGGGGTACTTTTTTGCTTTCCAGCGAATTATTTCGCGAAGTGTAAGACACGTCCGTACCAATGGCGACATAGTCGATCCCGAAATTCTTGACCACATAATCAACATGATCCAGCAGTGCGCTGATATCCCCTTTTCCGCCCAGGTAGCGGGGAATGCAGCAGATGCCGATCAGGCCGTTCGTCTCGACAATGGCTTTAATGACTTCATCAGGTTTGCTGCGAATGTGTTTATGGATCGAAGCACAGGTGGAATGACTGGCGACGACCGGTTTTTTCGAGACCTGCGCGGTTTCCAGGCTGGTCTGCCAGCCGGAGTGCGCGACATCGGGAATGATGCCCAGCCGATTCATTTCCGCCACGACGGTCCGACCGAAATCACTGAGCCCTGCGTTCGCCGGTTCAGCACAGCCGTCACCCAGCATGTTGCGGCGGTTGTAGGTCATGTGCATCATGCGAATGCCCAGCTGGAAAAAGATCCGCATGAATTTCATTTCGTCCGTGGTGGTTTCCCATTGTTGCGTTAATGGGACGCCGTTTCCTGTCAGGTACAGACAGTGGCGACCTTCCTGTTTGGCGCGGACGATGTCTTCCGGTGTGACTGCTTTGAAAACAAAGTCAGAGAGCATGTCAGTGGTAAAAGTAAAGCGGGCCAGTCGCTTGATCAGCCGCATGGGGTCCTGTCCTTCTTCGCCCGCGTTTTGAAAGATACAGGTTACGCCAGAGGCATCGAAGGCTTCTTTGAATTCACGCTGCTCAGCAGGATCGGTCACACAGCGGGTCATCGACATGTCTTCCCGCAGGTCCTGGATCTCTGCAGTTGATGCATGGTTGTTGATCGCTTCCGCCAGTCGGTCACCATCGACGGCAGCCCGGGGGGCAAAGCCGTAGGAGTCGAAGACCAGCGATTCCGCATGCAGCTTCAGGCCGTGTTCCAGTTGTTTCTGACTGGGCTTCAAGATATCGAGCGCGACCTGGCGGGCGTGCAGAATCACTTCGTTTTGAATCGGCTTCGGTTTTGCAACTGGTTTGGCTGATTCCTGGTCGGCGGCGGTCACAGAGTCGGCAGCTGCCAGGCCCAGGCTGGTCGCCGCCAGTGAAGTACCTAGAAAAGAACGGCGATTGATGGGGTTGCTCATGGTGTCTTCCGTTTTCTGTGTTGGAACAAATTGCGGGGGGAGTTTTCAGGCAGGTTGTTTATTTATCATCACAGCCACAACCGCCACTGGAACAGCCGGAAGCAGCAGGTGCTTCATCAACCGGGTGAAATACGATCCGCCAGGCGTAATTCGCATTCAGTTCCTGTGCCAGTATTTCCAGTGCCGGCATGCGGCTTCCCAGATAATACAGCACGACGGTCTGCTGATCAAACAATTGCTCGCAGTCGATGATTTCGGTGGGCATACCCCGTTCCTGAATCAGGGTCTGGCAGTCCAGGAAAACTCGCGATGTCACATCCTCCTGGCTCGCTAATGTCGACTGATCGGCGGGAGTGAATTCGCGAACGATGGCACCGGCGGCGGTCGGTGGTTTTTCCATTTGACCTGCGGCGGAAAGTATCTCGCCGACTTCTTCACCGCGGCTGGTTTCCAGCAGGACGGCAGTACGGTGCGGATAGTCGTCTTCCGGTTCTGCAGAAAAGTGATCGACCCAGCCCATCGCACCGTAGCGAACCAGAAACAGGTTTTGCGGAGGTCCCGGATCACCAAAGGCGGCACCATCCACCATTAACACACCCGATTCAATCTTGAGCTCAAAACGGGTCAGGCTAAAGTCAGGAAAGTCATGACACTCCCCGGTCGAGACATCAAAGTTCCAGTCATGCAGGGGACAGGTCACTTCCGTGCCACATCCTTCACCTTCAATCAGGGAAGCGCCCTGGTGCGGACAGGCATTGTCAATGGCGTAAAACGTGCCCGGCTGATCTCCCTCCCCAACATGGAACACGGCGATCTCGGTTCCCTTGACGGTATATGCTTTACGTGTGCCGGGAGAAATTTCATACGCGTTTCCCAGCGGAATCCAGTTGGTCATAGGTTTTCCACAATAAAAATCAGTCAGTGTGACGATGGTTGTCCGTTTCAGTTTATTATATGCTCAAAGGGTAATCATACCGTTTTATCATCAAAGTTTCTTCCCGGAGTAAAAAATCAGTATGGCTGTGCGGCATATCTTACTGGACATGGATGGCGTGATTTCCGATTTTATGGGTGCGATTCTGGAATTACACGATCAGGGACATCTGCTGGAACAGTGGCCGCCTGGTGAACGTAACTACGCAGGCGTTCTCGGAATGACGAAAGACGAATTCTGGAAACCCGTTGATTCTGTCGGCGGTCGCTTCTGGCAGGAATTCCCTCCCTACCCGTGGCTGGACGAGTTACTGGCTCTGCTGAAACAGACCGCTCCGATTACGATCAGCACTTCCCCCAGTCGCAGTGCCGCCTGCGCTTCCGCGAAAGTCGAATGGCTCAGGCAGCATTTTCAGGAACCCCTGTTCATGGACTTTATGATCGGCACACAAAAATATCTGCTGGCAAAACCGGATGTCGTGTTGATTGATGATCAGCATAAGAATATCGATCTGTTCCGGGAGCATGGCGGCCAGGCGATATTGTTCCCGCAGCCCTGGAATGAAAATTATGCCATCACGGACCGCATTGGTTACGTAAAATCAGAGCTGGAAAAAATGGCCTATGCCGAATAATCGTTCGCCTGGAGCCGCCGATGCATGTACAGGCGATCCGTTTTTTGTGATGTGGGGTAGTTTTTGCCACTCAGAGAAGGTATCCTGAGACGTGTTTCATAAATAAAGTTGTTAAATGATAGTTGACGATTAGGAAATATAAGAGACAATATATATTTGCAGGCGTCAGGAAGCGCAACGATGAGTGCTCACGAGTTGCTTTTAAGACATGCCTGCAGTCCTGCCTATACTATCCTCGTAGCACTGTTTACCGCTAAACCTCATTGCGTCTCCTGCCTTTTAATTGGGATAGAATAACGAGATGAAATCTCTTCTCTATCAATGTCTGGTCTGCCTGCTGCTGTGTTCCGCCGTTTCTGCGCGGGCCGCTGAGACTTCGCAGCAAACTGTGTCGGTCCATCCCGAACAAGTTCAACTGTCAGGCAAGCGCGCACGCCAGCAGTTACTGGTGACCGGTCTCAACAATAAACAGAGCATCGACCGGACTCGCGATGTGCAGTATCAGTCAGATCAACCGGCAGTGGTCCAGGTGACTTCAGCCGGCGTGATTGAACCCGTTTCCAACGGAACGGCTACGGTGACAGTGACCGATGGAGCGGTGAAAATCAAAGTGCCCGTCGTAGTGAAAGATTTCGACAAGCAGACTTTAATCGATTTTGAACGCGATGTGCATCCGTTGTTTTCGCGGTTCAGCTGTAACGGCGGTTCCTGTCATGGCAAGCAGCGCGGACAGGGTGGATTCCAACTGTCGATGTTCGCCTTCGATCCCGAATTTGATTACGGTGCATTGACGAAGGAGTCAAGGGGGCGACGTGCTTCGCCACTGGCTCCCGATCAGAGCCTGGTCCTGCTCAAAGGCGCCGGCAAGATTCCGCACGGCGGTGGTAAAAAACTGCCGGAAGGCAGCAAATACTACAACATCATGGAACAGTGGATCGCCGAAGGCGCAACGCGTTCCGTTGCGGAAGCACCGAAGCTCGTGAAGATCTCGGCTGAGCCCACCGAGCGGATCATGCAGCCTAAAACCAAACAGCAGATGGTGGTCACCGCGTTTTACAGTGATGGTTCCACCCGCGATGTCACGGATCTCGCCGAATACATGTCGAGCGAAAGTGTGTACGTTTCCGTCGATGAACACGGTCTGGTGACCGCTGGTTCGCTGATGGGCGAAGCCTCGATCATGGCCCGCTACATGGGAAATTTTGCTTCCCTGAATGTGACGGTTCCCTCAGACAATTCGGTGACGGACGATTATTATGCGAAATTACCTCGCAATAATTTCATTGATGAACTGGTGTGGGACAAGCTCAAGAAATACAGCCTCAAACCGTCTGAACCCGTCGATGATGCGACTTATCTGCGTCGCGTGGCCATCGATCTGATCGGACGCACGCCGACGGCGGAAGAAGCACGGGCATTCCTGCAGGATCCTTCGCCGAATAAACGCGAGCGGATGGTCGATTACTTCCTGGAACAGCCCGAGTTCGGCGATCACTGGGCCAACAAATGGGCCGACCTGCTTCGCCCCAACCCGTACCGGGCCGGTATTAAAACCGTAATGAGCTTTGACAACTGGATTCGCCGCTCATTCCATGAGAATAAACCCCTCGATGAATTCACCTATGATTTACTGACAGCACAGGGCGGAACCTGGCATAACGGTGCAGTTACCCTGTTCCGTGATCGTCGGGAGCCTGAAGAATTAACAACGGTTGTGAGCCAGCTGTTCCTGGGGATTCGCTTAAGCTGTGCGCAGTGTCACCATCACCCCTCGGAAGTCTGGGGACAGGATGACTTCTACAGCTTCGCCGCTTATTTCGCGAAGCTTGGCCGAAAGGGTCGCGGGATCTCCGCTCCGATTTCCGGTTCAGAAGAGATGATTTTCACCGCGAATTCCGGCAGCGTGCGTCATCCGTTGACCAATGAAGTTCTGCCGCCCCGTCCGCTGTTTGGAGAAGTTCCCGAGATTAAAGAGAACCAGGACCCGCGCGAAGTACTCGCCAGCTGGATTATTTCGCCGCAGAATCATTTCTTTGCCGAAGTGAATGCCAACCGGGTGTGGGCTGACCTGATGGGACGTGGCATCGTCGAACCGATCGACGATTTCCGCGAAAGCAATCCGCCAAGCAATGCCCCGCTGATCAAAGCACTGGGACAGCATTTCCGCGAACAGAAATTTGATCTCAAACAATACATTAAAACGATCGTTGGTTCTTACGTTTACAGCCTGAGTGCTTTGCCTAATGAAACGAACGTCGGTGATACACGCAATTACTCGCGTCATTACCGACAGCGTTTGCGGGCCGAAGTGCTGCTGGACAGCGTGAGCGAACTGGTGGGTGTGCCTGACTCATTCGCGGCCATGCCCGACAATTCGACTGCCAAGCAGATCTGGACGCATCGCGTGAGCTCGGACTTCCTCGATTCCTTCGGTCGTCCCGATCCCAACCAGGATCCCCCCTGCGAGCGCACCACGGATACGACCGTCGTACAGGTGCTGCACATGATGAATTCACGCGACCTGTATGCCCGGATCCAATCCGGCAAAGGTAACAGCGCCCAATGGGCCAAAAGCGAAATGACACCCGATCAGATCGTCGAAGAGATTTATCTGACCGCTTATGCGAGATATCCGAGTATTGAAGAAAAACGGCTGGGACGTTCCCTGTTTGAAAAAGAAGGGGCCAACCGACAGCAGGTGATTGAAGACCTGATGTGGGCTCTGTTGAATACACCCGAGTATCTTTTCAAAAACTGAAGTCCCCTGCCTCGAAACAAACGTGGTTTTACAATTAAAGTCACAGGATCAGATATGAAAAACGTTTCAAAAAACTGCAATGGAATCACCCGCCGCAACTGCCTGCAGCTCGGCCTGGGCGCCATGACCGGACTGGGCATGGTCGACCTGCTGAGACTCCAGTCTCAAGCCAAAGGGACCAGCGCTGCACAGCCTAAGGCGAAAGCCAAAAGCGTCATCCTGATCTGGATGGACGGCGGCCCCACGCATTACGAGACCTTCGATCCCAAGCCGGAAGCACCGGTCGAAATCCGGGGTGAATTCAATCCGATTGCCACGAATGTTCCCGGCGTCCAGTTTTCACAGCACATGAAACGCCTGGCTTCCATTGCTGACAAGTACACGATCATCCGTTCGATCCGCCACAACCAGGGAAACCACGGAGCCGGTAACCATTACATGATGACCGGTGCTCCCCCCCGTATTCCTGTCGGCTGCGGTGCCTTCGTCAGTTTCCATCCGAGCATGGGTTCGGTCGTCGCACACGAAAAACCGACCACGAACAATCTGCCTGCGTACTTCTCCATGCCCAGCATGTCACGCTCCGGCGGACCCAACTTCCTGGGAGCCAAGTATGCTCCGTTCGTCGTTTCCGATAACCCGAACTCCAAGAACTTCCGCGTCCGCGATCTCGCATTGCCCAGTGGACTGACCGACGGTCGCTATGAGACCCGACGCGAACTGCGGGAACAGGTTGATCAGCTTAAGCGGATCAAGGACAAAGTCGCCGGCGATCCCGTGTTGAACCTCGACGAATACTACGACCAGGGTTACAGCCTGGTCGCTTCGACAGAAGCCCAGAAGGCGTTTGAGATTGATCGTGAATCCGACGAACTGCGGGACAAGTACGGCCGGGATTCCTTCGGCCAGCGTGCTTTACTGGCACGGCGTCTGTCTGAAGCGGGTGTGCCTTTTATTACGTTGTATGAAGGGGGCTGGGACCATCATGGTGGTCTGTTCAAAGCACTCGACAAACGGATGCCCGCGTTCGAAAATACCATCGCGACCCTGATCGAAGATCTGGACGAGCGTGGTCTGCTGGAAACCACGATGGTGCTGGCACTGGGTGAATTCGGTCGTACGCCGAAGATCAACCCGGGTGGCGGACGCGATCACTGGTCGAATGCGATGTCCGTACTGATGGCGGGCGGCGGAACGCCAGGCGGTCAGGTACTGGGAGCGACCGACAAGGCCGGTTACTCAGCCGTCGAACGCGTACTCTCCCCGGAAAACTTTGTCTCCACCATCTATACCAAGATGGGCATCGACCCTGACAAAGTCCTCTACACGCCGGAAGGTCGTCCTTCGCATCTGGTCAGCGATCCGACACCGATTCCGGAACTGTTCGCATAAACTGCCCACCGCCTGACTGAGAATGAGATTACCGATGTTTTCTACCGCTCGGATTCTGCCCGCTGTTGTCTCGATTACATTGGTTTCCGGTCTGTTTTCAGAAGCGACAGCCGCACCTCCCAGCGTGAATTATCTGAATCCCGCCGGCGGTCAGGTGGGACAGAAGGTCGAAGTCAGCGTTGATAAAACGCTGGGCACCGCCCCGGTTTCCGTCTGGACGTCAGCTCCCGGATTGACGATTACGATCCCCGAGAAACCCGAGAAGGGCAAGGAAAAACAGTTCACCGTCCAGATCGATGCGGCTGCCAGACCCGGCTTGTACTGGCTGCGTTTTCATAATGCAGAAGGGGCTTCCGAAATCCGCCCGTTCCTGGTAGGCACGCTGCCCGAGCAGGCTGAAGCGGAGCCGAATGAAGACATGGAGCATGCCCAGAAGTGTGAACTGCCCGTGACCATCAATGGCGTACTCGCCAAGAGCGGTGATGTGGACATCTACCAGGTCAAGTTAAAAAGGGGGCAGACCCTTATTGCGGCGCAGACGGCGAACGAGCAGCTGGGTTCGCCCATGGATGGCCTGCTGCAGATCCTCAATCACCGAGGCACCGTGCTGGAGCAGATGGAAGACACCCTCTGGTATGATCCGCGGATCGTGTTTACCGCGCCGGAAGACGGGACCTACTATGTGCGCACATTCGCCTTTCCTGCGGACCCCAACAGTTCGATTCGCTTTGCCGGCGCCGCATCTTATATTTACCGTTTGACGCTGACGACAGGACCGTTTATTGATCATAGTCTGCCCCTCGCCTGGCATCCTTCTTCCACAGAACCCGTCGCCCTGGAAGGCTGGAATCTGCCTGAGGATTTAAAAACGCTGACACCTGTGATCACCGAATCGAAAGCACAGGCACTGCTCAGTCATCCCCAAGTGGGGAACTGGTTGACGATCCCGTTGAGTACGACTCCAGTGACACTCGAATCCAAAGAGAGCCAGGCGGAAAAGGGACAGCTGCTGACGTTACCGGCGACGGTCACCGGCAAGATTGCAGAGCCGAAAGAGATCGATTCCTACCGTTTCGCAGCGAAAAAAGGAGACAAGCTGACGTTCAAAGTCGACACACATATGCTGGGTTATCCCCTGGATGCGTACATCAAACTGTTCGATGCGAACGGGAAACTGCTGAAAGAAGTCGATGATCCCCGTCGGAATTATTATGATGCCCAGCTCGATTATGGCATTCCCGCGGATGGCGAGTATCGACTGGAAGTGACCGACCGTTTTCAGTATGGCGGTTATCGTTATGTGTACCTGCTGTCGATCCAGCCGACCGAGGCCGACTTTTCGCTGCAGACTACCGAAGAACAATACACGCTGACCGCCGGCGACAAGCCGCTGGAAATCGAAGTGACCGTGAATCGCCAGAGTCCACGATTCAACGATGACATTGAGATCAGCGTGGCAGGGTTACCGGAGGGGGTGACGTGCGAGCCCGTGGTTTCCAGGCTGAAAGAGAAGACCGAGAAATCCGTCAAGCTGAAACTGGAAGCGAAGGCGGACGTGGTATTCCAGGGCCCGCTGGAAATCAAAGGAGTGAGCCTGAAAGACAAAACGCAGGTCCACGCACCAACCGCCGTGATCAAAGGCATCAGCCCCAAACGCAACACCGATCGCCCCAAACCGGATCTCGAACTGCCTTACCTGTGGCTGACGATTAAGAAGAAGTAGGACCCTGCACAACGAACTCGATTCGCAGGAGCGACCCATGTGTCGACCCGCCTGTTGAGCTAGCACTTCACAAAGGGAACCGGGTAAACCTGCCATCATTATTTTCGACCACGCAAAACACGAAAAATGTAAAGGGTGATACCGGATGTAATCCGGTACGAGCGCAGCGAGCAGGAGGTCTCAGCTGCCGCGTTCTTTCCAGAATCGGGTTCTCTTCGACAGTAAATAGAATGAGGCGAACACTCTCACCAGAAGCCGTTCACACCGCAACCTCTGCACCCGCCGTATTGAGGTTCGTTTGTTATTCGGAGTGAACGGGGTCAGATAAAAGTTTGCAGGGCAATCTGCAAACGTCTCCACCCTGCGGGTCGTGCCCCTGCGAGATATATTTCGAAAGTCGAAACCGCATCACTTCACTGGTTGATCTTCTGCGCCCTGTTTCACTGTCCCGCGAACCTGTAGTCGAACGATGGTCTGTTGGGGGTTGTCGGTATACAGTTCAATTTCTGTTTTGAACGGGCCTGCTGCCGTGGCTTTAAATAAGACAGTGACAGTGCCGCTTTGGCCGGGTGGGATCGTCACAGGCAGGCCTTCCGTGGATGCGCAGCCGCAAAGCGTGCAGGGGACCATCGCGCCGATCAGCTGGAGTGGCTGGCTGGTCGGGTTCTTGACGGTGACCTTCTCTTTCGCTGTCTTGTCTACGGGAATATTTTTAAATTCACAGAGCGGTACCACAATCTGCGGTGAACCAAACAGCGAAGTGCCATAAAAGATCACTGCCACCACCAGGACCCCAGTAAAGTAGACAGTCAGGAATGACTTCAATCTGAAAGAGAGCCGCTTCATGACAGGTTCTCCGGTGTTTGAACAGTGCGAAATCGTTGAATCATAACATATATCACGATCAGCGCCAGCAGAATGCCGTTACCGATCAGGAACCACTTCATCAGGTTGTTTGTTGCAGGGAGAGGAACCGCGAGTGGCGCATCGGGTAAACCGTAGTTTGATAACAGAAAATCAGAGTCGTCCAGGTTGCCTAATGAAAAGTTGATGAGATTGGCTGAATATTTATAAGTGGGGGAAAGTATCTTTCCATCTTCGTAATGAATTTCCTTATGTTCCCCGTAATTGAGAATCGGAACACCATTCTTTTGTAATGGCGTGAAGTTGTTGATGCCAGAGTAAATCACGTAATTATTGTTTGAAAAATTGTAACGGCAGTTGTATTCAAGCACAGCCCAGTTCAAGTAGGGCGCGAATACGAGATGACCTTTTGTCAGAATCCATGTGTCGTCGTTCATTGTAAAATCAAGCGAGACGACCTCTTCTGCTTCGTCTTCAGTGGGTGCATATCGCTCGATTTTCTCGATTTTGAACGACGGCATTTCGAGCATCGTTTCAACAGAAACCTCGAACATGGAACTGGCTGCAAACAGGTAAATATCCAGATCTCTCGCTGTGATAGCACGCGCACGAACTATCTGTTTCTTATCGTGTCTGATACTGCTCAGCAGGTACGGCGCACCGGGCTTTGTTTTATCAAGGTTGAATACATAATTCGGTGTAATACAAAATATTTTGCTGCAGTATTGTCCCTGTAAAGGAGTTGCTTTCGCATAATTCATGATGCCGACTACCGAGTCCTCCTTGGCAAGCAGGTGTGCCTGAAACTTATATTCTTTGTAGGAACAGTCAAAATGGCACTCGACGTTTTGGTAGCCGCTTTTGAACTTTTTCACAGCACTTGCGTATTGGTTTCGGAATTCGCGTTCTGATAGGGAGTGCTTAACGGGAAGCTTTGCCTCTGGTTCGCTCGCCGACAGGATCATTGTCGGCATGAAAGCCGCAGACCAGAATGTCACAACGAGAATGAGACTGTTTTCAGCTGGCACGCCCTGATGCTCCACACAAATATTGACGACTGGATGATCTGACTGGTAGAAATCAGGTGACTGGATCTTTGTCTGATTATTTTGACAAAGAGCATTTAAAATCAATCGTAAATTGTGCGATTAAGGTCTGGCGGTAGGGTTCGTTTCTACCTGGATTGACTGCTTTCTCTGACAGTTTCCTGCTCGCTGCGCTCGGCCCGGATGTGCATCCGGGCCTACCCTGTGTGTTTCGTGGTAATTTACCAGTCTGCGTTTTCTATTCCACTCACCGGTCGACTGCGAAGTGCATATTGAAAGCCTAAACCACTCACTTCAACTGCTTAATCATTTCCTGGGCTTTGGCTTCGAAGAGGGCCTGCCATTCGGGGGCCAGCATGCAGTCGCTGTCTTCCTGGGCGCCGCCGACGTTTTTCAGCTGCTCGGCGGTCGGGGCGTAGTAGTTGTAGCCGTTGGTGTAGCCGGCGACGAACGTGTTTTCGAAGGGGGATTTTTCCTTGATGTTCAGGCCGATGTTGACGGTCAGCTCTGCGGGAAAAGTGATCATGCGGAAGTCGCCGACCTTGATGCCGAAGATTTCCACGTCAAGCGTTTTGCCGGCGGCCTGGTTGCGGGTCTGGTGTTTGTTGAGCAGCGCCAGGTTGGCTTTGTTGCGGGTCATTTTCTCCATTTTGTAGACGTTGTTGATGTAACGTTCCATGTTCGCGCGATTCTCTTCGTCCAGCTTGACCAGGCCGTCGCGACCCAGTTTGTTTTCCAGCAGGTACCGATGCGAATAGTATGAAGGGTGTTCGTCATAGAGCTTGAATTTGACGATCAGAGGCAGAAACGTTTTCAGGTTCAGACTGGTTCCCTGCAGCGAATTCAGCAGCTGTTCCTGTTCTTTTTTGAGTGACTCAATCCGCGAAGCATTGTTGGAACGGGGAAGTGTCAGGGTTTCGTTCAGCACTTTCAGATCGCTGTTGTCGGTGCATTTAATCTTACGGATCGCTTTGAGTGTGCTGAGTCCCAGCAGGTTGCCCAGGGTTTCGGCGTCGCGGGGATTATCGACGTCTTTGTACTGCGCGGGATTGATGTCGCCGCCACAACCCTGCACGAACAGGGCAATCGTGCCTTCGCTGAGATTGTCTTCGATCACCTGTGAAGCGAAGCCGCTCATGTCGGCAGTGTTGCCTTTATTGGGGACCCCCTGAATCGGGTGGACGGCGAAGTTGTAAACAACGGCGAGTGTGTCGCCATTTTTCTTCTCGAGCTTCAGGATACCAATCTCGGGATCGATGGGACCGATTTTCGCGACTTCTTCATCGGGGGGCAGCGAGTAGGCATGGCGGACGTCGGCTTCTTTGCCGTTTTTGAGGAACAGCCGCCGGTTTTCCATCACGCGGTCTTCGTGTCCTGTGCCCACACCCACGTTGACGGGAACCATGTTTTTTGCCGCTTCTTTGATGGCCTGGATCGTGCGTTCTTCGACGTCGGCACAGACGATGCCGTGACAATGGCTGGCGTTGACCATGATGTTTTCGGGTTTGATTTTCAGATCCTGTTCGATCTGTGACCGCACGTTGCCCAGGTATTCGTTAGTGATCGAACCGATCTCGCCAATGGCGACGGCGTCGACGGTCACGATGGCAGCGGTGTGGTCGCCGTCTTTGATGACCAGTGCTTTCACAAACAGGGGATCATTGACGGGCACGTTTCGATTGGTGATGTCCACTTTGGCGGCGCCCGCCATCAGCTCGCCGGCAGACGCGAAAGCCGGGTTGAGCAGGCTGATCAGAGTCAGCAGCAGCAGAGTGGCGGTCAGTCGGTTCAAAGTATGAGATACAAGGGGGCGAGCGATTTTGTGATTGCGGTGCATGGTGTCCTGTTTTCTGAAACGGGTAGTAATCAATCTAAATCAGATCAGTCAGAGACGGGAAAAGCGACTCCAGTTCCTTCCAGTTTAACTGGAGCGTTAACTGAGCGGGACCCGTTCTTTGAGAATATTGGGGAGAAAGAGAAATCTCTGATCTCCAGGCTGTTGTTGCCTGCTATTTCAAATCGAAGTCGTGGCTGCTTTCGCCTTCTTTGACGTCCGCGGTGAGATCGGTTGTGGAAGAGCTCAGATACTTTTTAGGGACCTGCGACAATCCTGTGTTGCTCTGTGCCTGGGCGGGAGTGAATTCGCTGGGGAGCGAGATAAACACGCTGTAAGAGCCGGCGGGTATCGGGCCATCCAGTGTGAATGAGCCATCCTCGGTAAGATCGCCGCCGGCACTGGCGCCCAGTTGTTCCGAAAGATAATTGACGCGGCAGTCAGTCAGTGGTTGTCCTTTGAGGGTCACGGTGCCGCTGACGGTTCCCATCGGTTTGGAGGCGACCGTCGTGCCACCACAGCCGGTCAGTAATGTGACTGCCAGCAAGGCGGCGCCAGAGAGAAGCAGTGGATTGACTGGAGTCAAGGTTCTGAAAGAAGTACGAATGAAAGCCAGCATTGAAGTGTCTCCCGAAGTTTATGATCGAAGGATCACAATGTACGTGATTTGAATGTTCTGGATCGCACACACGGTCGGCGTTTGACCGACCATGTGTGTGTTTCCAGCTGTTTGTCAAACGGGAATTAAAATTCGCCGAGTACTTTACCGTCCTGAATGGCGCCCAGCGCCAGCAGTGTGTTGAAGTCAACATTATCCGAGAGGAAGCGGACGGCTCCGTCGGCCAGCAGGGCATGTACGCCACCCACGTGGAATGATGTGAGCGGACCGTTGTTAAATCCGGCGCCTGTATACGCGGGTTTGGTTTTCGGATTGGGAGAGTAACGAATGGTGACCACGCCACCCCCGCCATATCCGGATCCGCCACTGGTGGAGACACCGCGGTGACCAGACCAGCCGCCCGAGAGATTTTTGCGGTAATCAACGCCGGCAATGACGCCGGAATCTTCACCGACGATGATGGTATTCGAAGTGCCATCCGTGCAGTCACGCATCAGGACAGACTTGCCGATCTGCAGCATCCCGTTCTGTGCCATCACTCCATAGTACGTGTTGTCGACGGCATTCGTGTTGAACGGTGCGGCAGCGGTGTAGGCGCCCGCGATGCCCACATAGTCCATTGTCATCCCCAGGTCCCCGTTGGACTGTCCGGGAGAAATACCGTTTGCTGTCCCCGCGTAAAAGGGATCTGTGGCACTGGAGGGGCATTTAAAGGGAGTTACCAGAACCTGGTTCAATGCTTCGTTGGAGCCGGCACCGGTTCCGTATCCGCCGTCACCGGTCCAGCCGTTGTAGGTGTTGTAGCCTCGCCCGTTCGCGGGAGTTTGTGTCAGGCTGTTATAGAGATTGGCCTGATCCATGTAAGGCAGAATCGACACGCGCCAGTTAGCCTGATAAATGGGGACCTGGGCGCCGATGGGAAATGTACGGAAGGCGTCATGATAGTTATGAAACGCCAGTCCGATTTGTTTCATGTTGTTTTTGCAGGCACTGCGGCGGGCTGCTTCCCGCGCCTGCTGGACCGCCGGAAGTAATAAGGCGATGAGGATCGCTATGATGGCGATCACCACCAGTAATTCGATGAGAGTAAATGCTTTTCGTTTCATGAGTCCGCGTCCTTTTTCTAAGATTTATAAACCTATCGGTAATTAAAAAAATGACTATCAGGTTTGAGCAGAGCGCAGAATGGAAAGTGCCGACGGACGATACCCGTGCTGTAGCAGCATAAAAGAACACCGGGCCTGGCAGGGGCCCATGCAGAAGGGTTGAAACTGACTTCAAATCAGAATCACAATCAAGGCGGCAGGACGCCTGCAGGAAACGAGACATTCTCAATACATGATCTCACTTTACACTCGGATTTGTCATTCACCATGTCTTTTCAGACAGAAAGATTTCACTATCGGACATCTTTGAACAAACAAAAAATATTGAGCTATCTTATTTGAGAACAGTCGTTTACGATTTCGTAAGCTTTATTGGGATAATTAACTGTCGAGGGGAATGAAAAGTTCGTTATAATCAGGTTCCCTGCTCTGGCTGTGAGCCCACGGACGGCCCAGCTGGTACACGATCCTGCCAGGTAACGAAGCGCGTTCGCACCCCACGATCGAGAAAGCGTCACATTTTACCATAGCATCTCTCAATCTGTTCTACTCGGCCCCACTGGCCAGGGAGACGCTACGTAAAACGGGACACAGTTTATCAATTGAAGCCGGGCACACTATGCAATCAAAAACCTCCGTGAGTGGCAAACCTCGAATCCAGCCTTTCCTTGAGCGTGAAAACAGTCTGGATGATGAGAAGGCGGATCTTTCCTATTATTTACCCTCCGCGCGACCTCAGCGACTGGAAACACTCAGGCAGAGCTGGAGTTACCTGGCTTATTATCATCCGACCCCCGGGCCTTTTGCACGGTTTACTTCCGGACATTTTCCCGCAGGCACGACCACGCAGAAACACAATCATGCCGTGATGGCCATGCATGGCAGTCTGCAGGGACCGTTGACGTTGAAGACTCCGACGGGAGATTATCATCTCGACGCGGGCGATTTCTGTATGATTGGTCCGGGCGTGGATCATCACTGGTCGAATGCAGGTCCGCATACAGCCTCCACGGTGGCTTTCCTGATCGATCTGGAGCGGCTGGGAGACTGGCCGGAAGAAGCGGGGATTGCCGAAGCGTGCCGGGAACTGGAGACGCTGGTCACCGGCGTGCATTGCATCAGATCAGCCGGCAATCCGGATCTGCAACATGCGTTCTGGCGGATGGCCGATCAACTGATTGCCGAACACTCTCATCGCAAGATTGAAGTGACCAGCCGCCTGCTGGTTTTTCTGGCGCTGGTGCTGGAGCATCTGGCGCCGGCCGTGGAGTTGGATTCTGAAGACGATGTCGCATTGCAGATTCGGCGGTTACTGTTGAACCGCGTGAATGATCGCCTGACGATTCCCGAAGTGGCCCGCGAACTGCACGTGAGTCCCACGCTGGCAAAAACCGTGTTTCGCAAAACCTATGGCTGCGGGATCATGGCGTATTTCAACGAGTTGAAAATCTGGCAGTCCAAACGCATGCTGGGTAACCCGGCGATGACGATCGACCAGATCAGCCGCACGCTGGGCTTTTCTTCGCCGGCTTATTTCACACGGACTTTTCGTAAACTGACCGGGGAAACCCCCAGTGACTTCCGCAGCAAACGCGGACAGGCAGACGTGCGTTGAGCCCTGTGACAGATGTGCTGAAATCACAGGGTACTTGGGTCAGTCGGAAACAGCTCGCTGGTGAATTCGTGATACGCGTCGACCATCTTTCCCCGGGCTTCGTACAGGAGGCCGTTATGGGTGCCCTGTTCGATTTTCACAAAGCGTTTAGGAATTCCGGATGCGGAATGTTCGGGGGCAGCCGCGAACAGTTTTTCTCCCAGTTCAAAGGGGACGATGCGATCTGCGGAACCATGAATCATCAGGATGGGACAGGTGATGTTTGCGATGAGCCGCTGATTGGGGTATCGGTCCCACAATAACAGGCTGACGGGAATCCAGGGAAAATGACTGGAAGCCGCATCGACCATGGAACTGAAGGTGGAGCGGAGGATCAGTCCCGCCGGCGGCGTATTCTGCTGGCAGAGTTCGCTGGCCAGTAGAGTTGCAACGCCACCCCCCAGGGATTCTCCAAACAGGATGATGCGCGAGGGATCAATTTTGCGATCGCGGACGGCGTACTTCCAGATCGCGCGGGCATCTTTGAGTAAGCCGGTCTGGCTGGGGCTGCCCGGGTTTTCGGCGTAGCCCCGGTAGTCGAAGGCGAAGACATGCAGATTCAGACTGGCCAGCAGGCGACAGTCTTCAATCCGGTGCAGCCGATTGCCGCCATTGCCGTGCAGCAGGATCACAACGGGACGCCCTTTATCCAGCTCGGCATCACAGGCGGCTTCATCAGTGCAGGCAACCTGCCCGGCGAGCACATGCCAGCCTTTGAGATCGAGGCCGTCCTCTGTTGTTGTACTGATTTCGTGGACCACTCCGAACGGCGCATTCGACTGATCGACGGACAAAGATTTCACGCGCGTGGGTTGATAGATGAGCCACCGCTGTCCGAACATGATCAGAATCAACAGCAGCAGATAAAACGCAAATACGCGTGTCAGAAAATAAACGAGCATCTGTTTCCCGTTCTGGGGTTTGGAAAGGATTCCATCTGGCAGGGAAGCCCGCCAGGAGGAGACCTGCTTCGTGGCCGGTTCCGGTTCGGTGTTCATGAGCCGTCGCTTGAAAGTGAGAAATGAAAATGCTTCGTCAGTGTATTCTATCGGTTCTGAAGGTGAAAACCAGTGGGATCCGTGAGACGGTCTGATATGATGAAGGCTGGACAAAATTCGGGTACCGGTTTCTTAAGGGTGCGTCCATTATTGTTTCATGTTGACCGTGAGATGCTATCAGGAGAATGATGAGAATAAATTCTGAGAAGCTTCAGGAATTCCTGACTTCACAATCAGTTGAGATCGTAGAACGGTTTGATACAAAGACTGCAGGTAAGTTACGTAGTGAGTGGAAGAATACGTTTGCCTTTGGATTTCGGGTCCCGACTGGAGGGCTATTCTGGCATGTTTTTACCTATGAGCATGCGGTATATATCACTGGAAAACAGGCGTTACGACGATTTAATGAAGAGTCGCCAGTTGCGTTTGTCGTCTTTCCCAGTCCCAGTGCTGATTCCACCTGCTACTATTGCAAAGCAGAGAAAATGCCTGATTTCAGCGAATATCGGGATGACCTGTTTGTGTGCAATCGTGACCTCGACTGGACGATGGCGTACACTCATGAAGAAGGTCTCGGCCCATTTTATTCGCGAAAGGAATGGCAAACCTGGTATACGGGATCTTAAAATATCCTGTGTGAATGAATGCGGAAAAACATTGAGCTTTCAGCGAACTGATTGAGGGAGAAAATCATCGATTCCCTACATGATAACCTGTTGCAGCGTGTCGCAGTGGTCTGCGATGAATCGGTATCCGTGCATGAATTGATTTCTACCTGGCTGCCTCAGCCGTTTGCACTTTCACCCTGGGCTACCTGGACACTGTTTTCCTTAATCCGGCATCGGCAGAGACAGGCGTTTGTAGCAGAGATTGTCCGGGATCGCCTGGGAGTCAGGCTCGAACACCTCGCGCAACACGGGTATGGCGCACATCCGCCTGATAAAGGTTATGGCGTTGTGCCGGGCCTGGCGGATTGGGATTACAACCTGCATGGACGCGGGTGCTGTGTGACGAATCGGCTGAGTGGTGTCGAGATTGATGTCGATTTTTTCGAGGATACTTCCGACTGGTTTGAGCCATTTTTCTATCAGTGTTATTTAAGCACACTGAAAACTCCCGAAATCTGGGAGAAACGGCTGATGGAACTGCACCCTCAATTCAGTGATCAGGGACCGCCCTTTGAGACCGTCGAACTGGCATTGGCAGAACTGCAGGAAGCGGCGTTTCTGGAATCACATTCAGAAAGGCCCTCTATCTTCAAGCTGGCCTTTGATGAGCGGGCACTGTCGAACCAGATGACGTGGTTCGAAACGGTTTCAGAAGACAGTCTCCCTTTAATACGCCTGGCAGTCGTGATCGGGGACTGGCCAATGGTTTGTGATCTGCAAACTGCGGAATATGTTGAGGTAACCGTGTCTGAAGCAGCTCAGCAGGTGATTGCATTGCGGGAGCAGAAACTGATCAGTCTGTTTGCGGAAGAGAATCGGCAGAAGGTGGCGCTCAAAGGATTACAGGAAATCAATAGCGTGTTCCTGGATGAATACATTACGACCATCTTGAAGCAAGGGACTCCTGCAGTGGTAACGGTACTGGAATTGCTTCTGAAACGGAATGACAAAACCTGGTGCCCCCTCATCCATGAATTTTATCAACAATTCAAGCCAGCGAGGTCCGAGGATGAATTTCCCAGTCCTCATATCTGGGGGCAATGCCTGGAGTTTCTGTTTCGACATCAATATTCATTTCCCGAAGCGGCAGAGGTGTTTTCGAACGTTCATCAACACTGCCTGGGGGAAGCTGTTGTTCTGGCTCTGGAGTATCGGCCTTCGCAGGCGTTGAAGTTATTTCGTGCTGCATTACGCTCAGAAATACCCAATAATCGGATGATCGCAGCAGCCGTGCTGGCTCTGGTGGATCAGCCCTGGAGTCATCAGGAGTTGCTGGATGCTTTCAGGGAGTCTGATGAGCCCGATCAAACAGCCGAGTGCCGCTCCGCACTGCTTGAAACGCAATGCAGTCAGGCACATCAGGTTGTTTTGGATTGGCAGACCCGGCATCCTTTTCAGCGGGAATCAGATGAGTGGATGACCTTTGAAGAAATGAGTATTCAAAGTCTCCCGGTATATCTCCAGTGGGAAATGGATGAATTACGCGAGCGAATCTTACCACTGCGGAATGTCATCCTGCCTGAGTTCGAAAATGAGTGAGCCCGGAATGCGGCGAAGGTGTCCATGGAGAAATGGACTTTTTAAAAACAATCATGCTGGCCCGATATCAGTCGCAGATTCCTGAGCAACTGGTTCAACAGATCAAGCGCGAACTGTCGCTGTATTCGTAACAATCGCGGCGATTGCTCTGTGATCTCTGGTACTTCGAATTACAATAAAAAAGTGTGCTCTTTTTCGCAGTGAGTCCGTTTTAAATAAGGTGGTGGCCATGCGTTGCATTTTCTGTTCGGGTCTGATGTTGCTGCTCGCGGTGTCAATGTTGTCGGGTTGCTCCTTTAATGTCAGCGTGAATGCTGAGAGTGACACGGACATGGGATCGCATCATGTGGTGGTCAAGCCGGGGAGTGCGATGACGTCGAGTTCCTCCGCCACATTTGGGGATGATGCCACCTATACTTTCAGCTGTGGCAAAGTCACAGTCAAAATCGAGAACGAAGCATTGATGGTGAATGAGCTGAGTTACGGCATGCTGGAAGTGGGACAGACAGTGGAAGTCGATCACGGTAAAGTCTTCGTGGCGGGACAGGAACGCACAGGCAAGCAAATAGAAAGCCAGGACAAAGACGAACCTGCAAAACAGGATATCGAATAACCGTCCTCGTCAGATGGGATGGATACGAAAGGAATCGGCATTGTTAGTGCTCTCCCGAAAAACAGGCGAAAGTCTGCTGATCAATGACTTCCAGGTCACTGTCGGCTGGATTCGCTTTAATAAGGTGCAGCTTGTGGTCAGTGGGGTGGGAGACATGCTGCCGGTGAAACAGATGCTTTACATGAACGAGAAAATCAAAGTCACTACGGAGATTGAAATCGTAGTGGTTAATATTCGAGATGAGAAAGTACGGGTGGGAATCACCGCACCGCCGGGAACCGCCATCCAGCGCCTCTAACGTGTTGATTACAACGGACTCGTTCAAATCATTTTCCTACCACGAACAGCACGAACAGATCTTGTTGGTGAGCAATCAGAGCATGGGGTGACCCCGGATAAAATCCGGGGTTGTCGGAGACAACAGGATGTTGTGAGGGAAACCAGCTTCGTCGGTGTTGAATTTGAATTTCTTATTGATACCAGCTGGTTTTTATCTGGCAGGAAACCTGGTTCTGATTTGATTGAGTGAACTGCGACCTCCTGCTCGCTGCGCTCGTACCGGATGTGCATCCGGTATCACCCATTTTTGTCGGGGTGGGGCGGTGACTCAACACGCTGTCGGGCAAGCCGACAGATGCTTCCTCATGGATGGCACCCGGGGGCTGGCTATTAGTTCGTTTTATGCTGATTTGCAGGTCTCATATCAATCGTTTTTTGGACCACGAAAAATACGAATCCGAACGAAAGGAACTGGTTGATGAGATGTAACAACCTTGGGTGACCCCGGATGTAATCCGGGGTTGTCGGAGACAACAGGATGTTGTGAGGGAAACCTGCTTCGTCTGTATTGAATTTGAAATTCTTATTGATACCAGTTGGTTTTGATCTGGCAGGAATCTTGGTTCTGATTTGATTGAGTGAGCAGCGACCTCCTGCTCGCTGCGCTCGTACCGGATGTGCATCCGGTATCACCCTTTTTTCTCTGGATGGGGTCACTTTTTACACACTGTCGGGCAAGCCGACAGTGGCACCCAACGCGGGTAACGTGTTGATAAAAACGCACTCGTTCAAATTATTTTTCGTGTGGTTTCGTATTTTTCGTAATCGTAGAAGATTTGCATGAACCGCGGCTCATACTGTGTGGCTGAATTTGTTTTTGCTGAGGGTCGGATTTTCAGGTTGATTATTGCTCCTGCTTCCCACTGATCACCGGTGGTTGAATTTCAGCTGGTCCTGCTGGTGTCTTTCAGTAATATTCGCCTTGAGACTGTTCGCGTTCTCTGATGACCCGCTGGCGGGTGGATTCGAGTTCTTCTCTGGACATGTTGCGGATGACTTCCGGAGTGAGTTTGCGGAGCCAGGCTTTTTTGCGGGGGACGGCTTTGGTGTCGAGGCCCAGCAGGCGGTCAATGCGTTCGCGGGCGCGGAGTCTGTCCCGTTCGGTGGCTTTCGGACTGTCGATCACCGAGCGATAAAAGTAGAGCGAATCGGCGCGGTGATGTTCCAGGCTCTGTTCGACTTCATTCAGCATCTCGCTGCGGGCACGGGTTATATAGCGTTCGACGGAACGACGGCTGAGCTGGAATTCCCCGGCGATCGCGGTTTTGATTTCTGAGACAAGGGAGCCACGACCAATCATTTTTTTAATCAGTCGTACAATCTGTTCTGATCTCTGGCGACTGGTACGGACACGCGGTTCGGAAGGGGAGTCGGTCATGTTTCAAAGTGCTTTCTGTAATGATGGAATTCTGACAAGGTGGATGATGGCGTGCATCCCGAGTTCAATAAATCTTCGCGAAGGGCGCGACGCGGTCAAGAGGGTTCGTCAGAAAACGAGGTGGCGATACGGGTTGACAGGGGACCGATGTGCGGCGGTGCTGAGGCGGTACCGGGACGAAACTCTGCGATGTGTGGCGACCCGCAGGCATACATCGGGAACTGGTGCTGTTTCAGGCAGTGAAGATCGGGAAAAAACCGCCGGATTTCGCGTGAACCTCCGGAAGTGGTTCGCCCTGTTTCAGTGCTCTGTAAACTGGTCACGCGCGCGACTCAGAATAGCGCTTATCGCCGACGGCGCGCAGCGGTCAAGATCAATTTGTGCGGGAATGTCGCTTGAGCAGTGCGCGTCTGACTACCGCTCAGCGGTCAACTTCTGCAGAGATTCGATCCTGTTCACACGGGAGATGCGGCCGTTAACGGGCAGACAGATTGACCAAAACTCCGGTTGTAAATTGCACTTGCTTCAAGAGTGCACCATAATGAAGATGCGACGGACCTGTTCCGTTCCTGATGATGTTGCGACCCCGCCTGCTTCCTTCCACTTACCTACAGGACTTCTCTGATGATGCTGCGACGACTATCTCTATATGTTTTAATGACTGTGATCTCGATCTTGTCTGTTCCCGTCACTGTGAACGCGGAGCACGAAGGAAAGGTACAGATCCTGTTACTCGGCGACAGTACGACGGAGGGAAGTATTCCCCGCAAACTGAAGCCGAAAGGGCCGCATCTGGAACAGGTGCTGGAACAACTGCTGGCTGCGGAAGGGGATCTGCCGTCCTGTGATGTGATCAATTCGAGTTTGAGTGGCGAATATATCAAGCGGCTGTTTGATTCGGGCCGCTATGATCGGGATGCTGCCAAACTGCCGGGCCTGGATTATATCTTCATCCGGTACGGTTTGAACGACCGGGCACGACGCGAGAACTTCACAGAGAATTTTCCCAAAGATTTTCATCAGCTGCTGGCGCGGCTGCGTGAAGATCATCCCAACGCCTTGCTGATTCCGATGACGGTGATTCCGTTTGCGAATGAAGCGGACAGTAAAAAAATCAACGACCTGGTATTTGACGTCGCGAAGAAAGAGAACCTGGAAGTCTTCGATATTTATCCCCGTTACGCAGAAGAGCTGAAGAAAGGGCAGAACATGCTCACCTATCGGCGTTATCCGCTGGAGAAGGTTCCGGAAAAATACCATGCACTGGTGAAGCCGTTCGTGATCGGTGGCAGTGTGGTAGTGATGGCGAACGAACTGGACCCAATTCTCGGTGATCTGCCCGGCTGGTATGGGGACCGTCATCCCAACCTGGCGGGCTACAATGTGATTGCCGATGAAACGGCTACGTACATGGCGAAGCTGCTGCGGGCGAAACAGGCGAAACCGGAACAGAAGCAGTAACGAATCGCAGCGACTTTGTTTTTTCAACTGACTGGAGAGTGTGTAATCATGCGATGTGTTTCATTGATGATGTCGTCTGTTTTGAGCCTGATGTTATTGCTGTGTATTCTTCCTGCCGAGGGATCTGGTGCGATCTCGGCGGGTGTCGCTGCAATTGATATCACGCCTGAGAAGCTGCCGGCTCTGCAGAATGGCCAGTTCCTGGAAATCAATCAGGACAAAGTGCTGGACCGGTTGTATGCCCGCTGTTTTGTGCTGCAGTCGGGGGAGACGACGGTGGCGATTGTCGTCGTTGATTCCTGCATGATTCCGCGCGACATCTGTGATCGGGCGAAGATACTCGCCAGTCAAAAAACGGGCATTCCTGTTGACCGGATTCTGATCTCTTCGACACACACGCATACCGCGCCGAGCGTGATGAATCTCTGTCTGGGCACGAACAGCGATCCGACCTACGAGCGGTTTCTGCCACCGAAGCTGGCGGAAGGGATTGCGAAAGCGTATGCGAATCGGGAACCGGCGCGGATTGGTTACACGTCCGTTGATGCGCCGGCCCATACGCACTGTCGACGCTGGTTAAGGCAGCCTGACCAGCCGGGCGAAGATCCTTTCGGAGACAAAACGGTGCGGGCGATGATGCACCCCGGTCATCAGAATCCCGATTACGTCTGTCCTGCGGGACCTGCGGATCCGGGGCTGTCGCTGTTGAGTATTCAGTCAGCCGATGGCAAACGACCCTTGGGTCTGCTGGCGAATTATTCGATGCATTACTTCGGAGCCCGGGGCGGATTCTCGTCCGATTATTACGGTAAATTCTGTCAACTGCTGGAAGCGAAGATCGGGAAAACCGGCGATCCTGAAAAACCGTTCGTGGCGGCGATGTCGCAGGGTACATCGGGTGATCTGCAGTGGATGGATTACTCGAAGCCGCGCCGCAGCGATTATGGTCTCGACCAGTATGCGGGTGAGCTGGCGGAGATTGCTCTGAACGCGTATCAGAAAATCATTTATGGCAGTGGTACTCCCGAGCTGGAAATGGCGCAGGCGACGGTTGTATTAAATCGTCGATTGCCGACTCCTGAGCGACTGGCCTGGGCGGAAGCGATCAATGCGAAACGAGGCGAGCGGCGTCCGGCGAATCGACCGGAAGTTTACGCCGAGCAGGCGCTGTGGATTGAAGCGCATCCGGTGGAAGAGCTGATTCTGCAGGTGATCTGTATCGGCGATCTGGCGATCACGGCGATTCCCAATGAAGTCTACGCGATTACCGGCTTGAAGCTCAAAGCACAAAGTCCGTTTCGCTATACCTTCAACATGAGTCTGGCGAACGGCGCCGCCGGTTACATTCCTCCGCCCGAACAGCATTACCTGGGCGGTTACACGACCTGGCCGGCGCGGACCGCGGGTCTGGAGACAGGGGCGGAACCTCAGATCGTAGGCACACTGCTGGGCCTGCTTGAACTGATTTCGGGACAGCGACGCAAGCCGTTAACGACGGACTTTTACAATGAACGGCAGCGAACGGCAATTGAGAAAGCAAAGGCAGATAATAACAATCTGGTGAACCGGGGACGGAGGATTGAACGAAAGAATTGAAGCATTGATTTAAATAGAACAGTTCCTGCTTTTTGGTGTATCGGAAGCTTTGAACTGGTATTGAACCAGCACTGTCGGACAAGCCGATCAGTGGCACACCGGCGTTGGTTCTGGTTGGTGTGAAGTAAAAATCCAGATGGCCCCGAATGTAATTCGGTGTTGGCGGAGACAACAGGAGGTTATGGGTGAAGACGTGTCGTTAAGAGGATCATTTCGATCCCGGTTGCAGTAGGGTGCGGACATACGGGTTCGCTGCTGCGTGGCTGGTTTTCTG
The DNA here is from genome assembly GCA_002706765.1 of Gimesia sp. Classification (GTDB taxonomy): domain Bacteria; phylum Planctomycetota; class Planctomycetia; order Planctomycetales; family Planctomycetaceae; genus Gimesia. The sequence continues at coordinate 60,474 of PAJV01000050.1, read as the reverse complement.
TTGCTGGATTGGTCGCTTGCTCTGACAGTTTCCTGCTCGCTGCGCTCGTACCGGATTGCATCCGGTATCACCTGTGGGTTGTGGCTTGTGTTCGTTTACCCTTTGCGGAGTTCGCTGAAGGCGGTTTGCATGGCGTGCTGCATCATGAGTCCGTCGTTGGCGTAGACGACCAGGCGGGCGCCCTGGCGGATGGTGCGGACGGCCTGTCTGGTAGTGCCAAACCAGCAGCCCGCGGCGACATGCTGCTGATTGGCGATGTCGATGACTTTCTGGATGGCGGCGATCAACTCGGGGCTGTCGTATTCCCCGGGGATTCCCATGTTGGCGGTCAGGTCGCCGGGACCGACGAAGACGGCATGCACGCCGGGAATCGAACAGATCTTTTCCAGGTTCTGAATGCCGGGCACCGATTCGATCATCGGAATGAAGAGTGTGTTCTCGTTGCGTTTCTCGATGTAATCAGCGGTTTTCTGATTGACGAATATGCCGGTCTTGAGAACTTCATCCAGCACGATTCCTTTGAGCGGTCGATAGACGGCGGCGGCTGCGAGTTGCTGGGCCTGTTCGTATTCTTCGACGTAGGGAACGACCACGCCATCAAAGGTATCACAGACGCGGGCGACATCGGCGGCATCGCGACTGTGCGTGCGGGCCAGGCAGGCGATGCCTTTGGAGTTGAGGGCATATCGCAGGGGGAGGAACTCCGCGAGATCGAGGGTCGTATGTTCGGGGGTGACGATCACAAAGTCGAGCGAGTTTTCGGGAATCGATTCCACCATCGCCGGCACAACGGAGTACTGAAACAGCGAGCCATACACGGTTTCGCCTTTGATCAGTTTGTCTTTCAACTTCTTCACCAGCATAGCCGCCTCACTTCATTCAGGGGAACAGGAGTGATTTCTTAAAAGACGTTCACACTATGATGCCGGGTGGGGGTGAAGATGTAAAGAAAAAGGGATGGGTTGTGAAGAGGATTTAATCTGAAGTAGGAATGGTAATGTAAAATGAATCAGATTCTATAATAGCATATTAATTTTACTATATATTCAGTTTGCTTCTAAACGCTTCATCCAAATCGACTTCAATCTTCGGGGTTCATTTCTTTTTGAACTTACTAACCACCATTTTCCTTTGAAAGCGGAAATGTGCAGATTTTTGAGTATTCTCGAAACTCTTCTATCACCGTTTTGAATTTTGGATTTGAGATGCTTAATAGGCGATAAATCTGCTTGTCTTGAGTAATGAAGATATCCAATTAGTTGCTGTCTTTTGTGAGCGATAGGCTCTAATGATGAAGGCTGCACACGCTTGCAGGCAGCTTCATATGAATTAGCAAGATCTATTATCTTGGTTCTATGTTCTTGCGAGATTTTGGTACCGCGCCGTAAGTCGACTCTTATGCTATGAACTAGTTGAGGATTTGACCGGTTTTGAAATCCAGATTTCCTACGTTTTTTGTCATTGATCTGAATCCCAAACTGCTGCAGCATACCCTCTAATCGAAGTAAAATATTATCCCCTAAGTATTTTTTATATCCTGAGAGGACAAAATCGTCAGCCACTCTTGAATACGATAAATCATTCGCTCCAGAAAGTGACTTAAGGAACTGATCAATACGCCAGAAATAGAGGTTTATCGCATCATTGCTTACAGGAGATCCTTGAGGAATGCTACCACGAACAGTACATAATCGTGTCAATAATGTAGCAGTATCTTGGCGGAATCCAATTCGTTTTAACTCATAAAAAAACATCTCAGGTGTAATAGACGGATAACAATCTGATGCATCGCGAGTCCATACAAATTTTTTCCCTAGATGTTGTTGAGCACTTGTGAAACAAGAACGGTGTCTGACTCCACCGTGAGCTGATGGGTGAAATAGTTTTTTTTCAAAAAACCATTTATGTAATAATTTCAGCTTCTTTTTTGCCGAATCTCGAGGCGCATCTATTGCTCTTTTTTTACTTCCTATCATGATTTCTCGAGTCGGCTTGAACAACTTCTCGAAATTGCGAGTGAACGTCCAAAGCTGTCGTTCTGTCATTTTCATTGCAGCAGCGATTTCAGCTGGAGTGATTGACTTTGGGTTCATCCGTGCCCTCGCTAGCTTGTAAAAGTAGTTCCAACTTTTCTTCGAGTTTGATCAAACGATCAACATTTTTAGTGATTTCAGTAGTTACTTCATCAGAAGAAGTGAGCTCTGAATTATTGCCGACACTCATCAATATAAGTGCTTCAGAAGGAATACTTAATCCTTCTGCGAGTTTTCTCAGTACATGTAAGGATGGTTGTCTATCTCCTCCTTCAACTAGGCTCAAAAAAGGTACACTTACCCCGGCACTTTTTGCCAACGAATTTAGTTTCATTCCTTTGGCTTGACGAATTATTCTAATCGTCTTTCCTAGGTTATTCACCTGGATTGACTCCTTACTAACAGTATATTGAGCAAGGGACCCTTCTGATCCCTAGTTGACCTCAGGATGTAAGGAAGCTGTCAATTTCAGCATCCAAAATAGAAAGCGAAATTTCTAAAATAGATACGATTTCGAGAGCATTCACCGCACTGGAATTTCGCCCATACGAAGCAAGATCTTCGATAGTCTGAGCTATTTTCAGCGCGTCATCCATCGCTTCCCCACCTGTTGAACTTTGATGTTGAATCGATTTCAACAATTTGCGAATTGCAACCATACGATTTTCGATCGCATGGAGTTCTTCACAAGCTCGCCAGGTGCCTGATCGTTGGCTAGTCTTGTCCATAGGACAATGCCTCCTAATAAAGGAATGGAAGGAGATTTAAATCCCCCCGGGAAATTGAGTCAACAACCTAAAATTCCTAATAAAATAGAAATTCGTCGGCAGCCCTCAACTGGTACCACCAATCGGGTGGTCACGTACGACATACGTCGTCCGCGACCGCGAACGGCACGCGGCACCTTTCGGGATAGCCCGCAAAGGTCGAAGGAGGTTCCCTAACAAACGATCTTAAATTTTCAAAGAACAGGCAAAACATTTACTGTGTTGCGCTCGTTAAGATATCACACCCAAATAAGATGTCAATAGCGGTTAATAAATTAACCGGTAGAAAGGGATGTTTCGTTTGACATGCTGTTTTGACTCCAGCTCACTCTTCATTCAAAGCATTGAAGAGCTCGTCGAACTCTCGGGGTAATTCGGTGAGTGGCAGCAGGTCGTCGGCTTCCGGATCTTCGGGGAGGGGTTGAAAATCGATATAGCGCAGATTCAAAGTGACGTCGAATTCGCCCAGTGTCATGTCCAGCAGGATGAAACCCGCGCCCATCAATTCATCACGGTTCTCTTCGGTCAGACCGGGAACATAGACAATCAGATCGATGGCTCCGTCCTCGGTCTGCAGCCAGAAATAGAAGTCGCTGGCTCTCAATTCCCGGTCACCAAACCTCAGGCCGAACTCTGAGACATCGACCCGCTGGCGAAACGGAGTAAACGTCCATTCGGGCAGGTCGGGGGAGCTTTCAATCAGTGCCAGCACCGCAGGAAATGTCTCTTTCATCCCATCGGCGCTGAAGACCAGGTCACGAATTCCCTCTGAATTCAGTCTGGAAATTTCAAACGCCAGTCCCTCATCCACTTCCTGTAGTCGCTCATTCAGTTCCTCCAGCAGTTCTGCCTGATGGTCCTCAAAATTGTTCAACCTCGACAGATTGTTTTCAAACCAGAGCCAGAAGGAAAGTACATCAGGTGTCGATTCGGGGTTCATGCACATTGAGTGAATCCAATATCTCCAGGTATTGTATGCGGATCTTCCGACAGTTTACATGCGGCGCGATAAAAACTGAGTCCGATTCAATAGTGTATTAAAAAAAACAGATTTCATTCTAGCCTGTGAACTCGAAAGTGTGAAATGATTTTCATTCAGTTACCGCAGGCAGAGACTGCAGATCGGGTTCTACGAAAGTCTGTTTAGCTTTAATGGAGATGATGCGGTTTTTGCTGTAGTACTTGAGGAGTACCGGCTTATTGAGTGAGACGGCGCAGGCATCGCAGAATGCTTCGGAGTTTTCAAATGGTCCCGACTGTTGCAGGGTGGCAGTGACCAGGTGCATGAAGGCGACGGTAATCGTTTCGTGGTAGCCGCGTTCGAGTTCTTCCGGGGTGTTGGTGGCTTTGTTGTACGCTTTGATGCCGGCCCGCATTTTTTCGGTCGCGGTCTGCAGATCAAATTTTGAAGCGTAGAGATAAGCAACGCGGAGATGTGCGCGATGCGTCCAGTCAGCGAAGGGGAGTGTGCAGTTTTCGAATGCGTTTAAAAATTGCAAATCATCCATGGTCAGATTACTTCCTGTTAAATCGAGACGCTCCGGTCCCCTGGTCGTTTTGAGGAAGCCTCTCACTCTCTGTTGTACCATTGTCACGAGTGCGGTTTCAATTTGATATCTCTATCTGGTTAAGATCAGATAAATGAGAAAGTATTCCTGTTGACCGGCGGGCAGGAAGCGGGAGTGAAAACAGCGCAGCTGTGAATCGAAACAGGAGATTGGTTTCGCATCACGGTTTGTGCATTTGACACCGCGGAGCGACTGGTTAAAGTTACAGAAAACAACCATTCTGTTCAGCGCGGGATCTTCTGTGATCCGGCAATGTGGAATGTGAGTTGTCCCTCTTCTTTTCTCCCAGCAGGGTTTGTCATGACTGATACCAATCAACCGGAAACCGAATCGAAACCTCCCGTAGAACCTGCTGCCAGTGAAACGACTTCTGCGGTCAACGAATGGAAGCCGCTGCGCATCTGGCCGCCGATTCTGTTACTGATCGGGATGGTGGTGACGCGGTTGATGCCGCGACTGGTGGAGTCGGATTCTCCGCTGCCGATAATGGCGGCGGTGTTCGGTCCTTTGATTTTTGGTGGACTGATTCTGGTGTGGTGGGTACTGGCCAGTCGGGCGACGTGGAAGGAAAAACTGATCGGACTGTTCGTTGTGCTAGTGGCAGCGGGTACGACACTGGCGTTGATCGATCCTACCATGCAAGGACCGGGGGCGATGCTCGTCACCGGGCCGATGGGGCTGGGTCTGTTCGGGATTGCGGCGTTGCTGGTGTCACGCATGCGAAGTGCGAAACGGACAGTGATTATTGTGGGTTGTTCGGTGCTGGGCTTCCTCTTTTCACTGTTACTCCGCAGCGAAGGAATGTGGGGCGACTATGATATGGAACTGGCCTGGCGGTGGACGCCGACCGTGGAGGAACGGATGCTGTCGCGAGCGGATGCGGCTCCCGCAGATCAGGCTACGTTGACGGCGGCAGAACTGGAAGCGGCGCTGACTGAACCCGAGTGGCCCGGCTTTCGAGGGGCGTTGCGTGACAGCGTGCTGACCGGTGTGTCCCTGGATGCCGACTGGAATGCGGATGTGGGGACGCCGTTATGGAAGAAAGCGATCGGGCCCGGCTGGTCTTCGTTTGTGGTCGCGGGTCCGATGCTGTTCACCCAGGAGCAGCGGGGCGAAGAGGAACTGATTGTCTGCTACGATGCCGAGACGGGCGCGGAACTCTGGACGCAGGAGATTAAAACGCGTTTTTATGATGCGCTGGGCGGGCCCGGACCACGGGCGACACCGACGCTGGCGGACGGGGGCTTGTATGTGATGGGGGCCAGCGGGCATGTGCTGCGACTGGACCCGGCCAACGGGGAGATCATCTGGCAGCAGGATGTGCGTCAGGTGGCTGACCGGGAACCGCCGATCTGGGGGTTCAGTTCATCGCCGCTGGTTGTGGAAGGTTCGGTTATCGTGCATGCGGGCGGAAAGGGAGACAAGGGACTGCTGGCCTTTGATACGGAAACGGGGGAGTTGAAGTGGTCGGCTCCTGCCGGCGATCATTCTTACAGCTCCCCTGCTCTGTTGACGATAGCCGGACAGCCCGTGATTGCAATGCTGACGAATAAGGAGCTGAACCTGCTGGATCCCGCCGATGGTGCGGTATTGCTGAGTTTTGATTGCGCTTCTGAGGGGCAGAGAGTGCTCCAGCCTCAACTGGCGGGCGAGGATGAAATTCTGATCGCGACCGGCATGGGCAAAGGGGTGCAGAAAATTCATGTCACCAAGAAAGACGGGAAATGGGCGGCGGAAGAGCTCTGGGCTGTAACCGGCTTAAAGCCGGACTTCAATGACTGTGTGATCTACGACGGGCATGCTTACGGTTTTGACGGTGCGATCTTTACCTGCTTCGATCTCAAAGACGGGAAGCGCAAATGGAAAGGAGGCCGTTACGGGAAAGGCCAGGTGCTGCTGGTCAAAGACTCCGGGCATCTGCTGGTGATCGGCGAAGAGGGAGCCGTCGTATTACTCAAAGCAGACCCCACAGAACATAAAGAACTGGCGACATTCCAGGCGTTGGAAGGCAAAACCTGGAATCATCCGGTGTTGAGCGGCGACCGGTTATACGTGCGAAATTCCACCGAGGCAGCCGCATATAAGCTGCCGGTAGTGAAGTAAAACCGGCGGTGTAGAACTCGATCATTCAATTGGAAACGGCGCCAGAATCGAGTCCCGTTTTAAAACGCTGCATTTACGAGCATGTCTAAGGTGACACAATCATCGAAATTAGAATGATCCTTCCGGCATGAGAATGCGTTTCTGATAGAATACAGCCTGGTAGAAGAATCCAAGAGTAACTCTTGCTGTGCGGTTTTAGAACGCATCACATTTAACCATAGCGTCTCTCAATCTAATATACTCGGGCCAAATGGCCCTGGAGACGCTACAGTAAAACTGGATACAGTCTATCATTTTTCTGAGGAGCCGATCCGATTGATAAACTGTCTGTGTGTTCAAGAATCGTTACCCTGGGCTTGCTGATCCTGGTTCCTCTGAGCTGTCAGCAGACGAGCGACCCCGGTCCACTGGAGACTGCGGTTGATTTGCAAAAGTCAGGTCAGACTGATCAAGCCATCGATTTACTGGCAGACTCAGACATCGAACAATGTCTCCGCGAATCCTCTCTGGAGTCGCTCAAAATGAGCGAGGCGCAATTCGCGGAGTTGTCCCGTGCAGGACGGAGCGAGGGCCAGGAGGAGATGTTGCTGGTAGTGCCAGTGGTGAAACAGGCCGCTTTTCAGCAGATTGAAACAATGCAGGCCGCTGAAGATGCCGGGCGAACCGCCGAATCGAAACGACTTCGGGATCAAATCCAACGGCTGATTCGCGATTTGCAGGGCGAGAACAGAGTAACGCTTTATCAGCAGTTGGGAAGCGGCATTCAAAAGAAGCTGGATCAAGTCACTTCGAAGCAAAAAGCCGACGAAACGGATTCGAAGGTCACGCATTAATGTCGTTGAAGCCAGATCGGGGAACGGGGCAGGTCGAAAATGACTGCGGCTGCAGTTAAAGCTCGACCTCGCGTGAGTCTCAGGAATCAGGTCCGGGCGGGTTCCTGACAATAAAGCCTTTCCATAACGACATTTCTTCGAATCAGAGGCTGGAATCGATCAATCGCAAGCGGGCCCTCAACCCCTGCTAGTCCTCACAAAGCAACCAATACTACGGCTTTCTGTCGAGAACTATGTCAAGATGGCCAGAATAGGAAACTTTCGGAGAATTTTGTTGTACTTTTATTTGTCCCAGTTTAACATGGCGACTGAACAGTAAGCTACCGTTGATTGAGACAGGATGTTTATGACCCGACGGGCTGTATTCCTAACGATCCTGCATCAATTGAGGTGGTACCATGTATCTGCTGGCAACATTATGTTCCCTCTGTCTGATCATTTTCGGGTCGCTCTATCTTTACTGGGGCGCTCATGCCGCCCGTCTGTATCGTGGCGTTTTGGACCCACAATCTGGTGAATGCTATACGCCGGTCGCGACGGTGATTCTGCCTTTGCGGGGTAATGATCCGTTTCTGGTGCATTGTCTGGATGGCCTGCTGAATCAGGATTACCCGGATTATCGAGTCAAGATCGTCGTCGACCATGTCAGCGATCCGGCGCTGGGCTTTGTCAGACAATACCTGCGCAGGAACCCTCATCCGAACTGTGAAGTTACGATTCGCGATCAGCAGGTTTCCGGCTGCGGGCTGAAAAATGCCTCACTGGTTCAGGCCATTCAAAGTGTCACCGCGGATGTGGAAGTGGTGGCCTGGCTGGATGCTGACGTGCTGCCTCACCGTCACTGGCTGCGTGATCTGGTGTCACCATTGCGAGATGCAGAGGTGGGAGTCGCTTCGGGGGTCCGCTGGTATGCGCCTCAGGCGACGAACGCGGGGACTCTGGTGCGGCATGCCTGGAATGCGGCGGCTGTGCTGCAGATGCTGTCGATGGGCATTGCCTGGGGTGGCTCGATCGCGCTGAGTCGCGCTGTATTTCAAGATCCACGATTTTCGGACACACTCTCAAAAATGATGTGGGATGATTCCGGACTGAAAGCCATCGCCGAACGCCTGAATCAGAAACTGGTCTTCTCGCCGGCAGCGACGATGCTCAATGCGGAGTCCATCGCATTGGATTCCAGCCTGCGGTTTATTACGAGGCAGCTGGTTAACGCGCGGTTTTATCATTCTCACTTCTGGTTCATAGCCACACTCGGATTTGTTTCGGCGCTCGCCCAGACAGTACTGGTCGGGCTGGGGCTGCTGTTTCTTTACCAGGGACAGCAGCTGGCAGCCGGACTGGTGTCGGGAGTATTGGGGTTTGCCGGCGCAGCGGTAGCGTTTTCCATCTATCGCCTGGGCTCACGCATTGAGCGACTGGTGCAGTCGCGGGGCGGTCAGTTCCGGCGTCATCCTCTCAAGACGATGGGATATCTCTGGGTGATGCCTTACCTGTTCTGCGGTTGTCTGATCGCGGCGATCCGCACACGCACCATCGACTGGCGGGGTGTAATTTATTACGTGCCTGCCCCGTTTGAGGTGTATATCAACCACTACGAACCCTACCAGAAACCGGCGCCCGTGAGCGTCAGGACGGGACTGGAGAACGTTTCGATTTGAGGGAAACGTACTCGCTCCACTCGGGTTGAACGTCAGCGGGAAGTCGGTAAGATGGATTGACGGTCCTTTTTGTTTCGCGTAGAAAAGACCGCCAGTCACAGTTGGATTCAAGTTTTCAACCGTCCCTCATCTCACCGACCGCATTTCATAAAGTTCAACTATGTTTTCCGAATCAACGTGGAGCCGTAAAAGCATTGGCGATGTGGATGTGGTGTACCATGACGGGTTGTATCACCTGTTTCACCTGGTGCTTCCCAACCATGACTTCATCGCACATGCGATCAGTGATAATGCATTGAACTGGCGGCGGGTGGATAACGCGCTGTTTATCGGCGACCCGGGGAACTGGGACGATCTGATGCTGTGGACGATGCATGTCACACCCGATCCGCATGAGCCGGGCCGCTGGCGGATGTTTTATACCGGTATCTCGCGGCGTGATCAGGGGAAAGTACAGCGGATAGGTCTGGCATGCAGTGAGGACCTGTATCACTGGGAGAAAGCAGACGTGAACTGGGAGGATCGGCGTGGCATGCATGACCCCCAACACATTCTGGAGATCCGCGCGAAGCTGCAGTCCGTGGTTGCCACGAACATCAAGGCGAAGCAGAATCCTGACAGCTGTTTCCCCCTGGAGCCGGCGGAAGAGTATTACGAATCATCGCCTGAAAATGAACGAAACTGGGTAAGTTTTCGTGATCCGTTTTATTTTTGTGAAGGGGATCACAGCTGGCTGTTGATGTCGGCCCGTGTGAATGAAGGGCCGCTGGTTCGTCGAGGCTGCGTGGGTTTGATGGAAGAAGTCGCGCCTAACCAGTTTCAGGCATTGCCGCCTCTGCATGCACCGATGATCTATGATGATATCGAAGTTCCGAATCTGTTTCGGATCGACGGCGATTATTACCTGATCGGTAGTCTGCGGGAAGATGCGAAGATCCGATACTGGCATACGGAGAGTCTGGAAAAGCCCTGGCGGAACTATTATGACAATGTGCTGCTGGCACAAGGCAATTATGCCGGTCGCATCTGTCGCGATGATAAAGGGATTCTACTCTGGAACTTTTATACCAGTCGTCCCGATGATCGCACGGCGAATAACCTGTTGCCGCCTCCCAAGCGCCTGGAGCGTCTGGCCAATGGACAGCTGCGTCCCACAACCTATGAGGGAATTCATGACCGCGAGTTGGAAGAGCTCGACTCAAAACACCTGCATGTTTTAAAAGGGACCCATGAAGAATCGTTCTTTCGTGTGGACGATGGATCTTTGAAACTGGAGAGTCAGGCCGGCTACCAGGGCTTTGTGTTCAATGAGGAGGTCGACTGTTTTCGTCTGAAGTGTCATATTTCGATGCAGGGGGACGGCAAATGCGGTATTTTGATCCGGATCGATGCAGATTCTTATGACGGCTATTACCTCTCGCTGGATCTCCTGAAAGGGATCGGACAATTTCGTTCCTGGCGAACGGGAGAAGAGAAGTCGGGCGAAAACATGATGCAGTTTGAATCACTGCAGGAAGGCTTCTGGCGGGTGAGGGATCCCGAAGATGTTGAGATTCAAATGATCTCGTTCGGCAGTTATCACGAATTGAGTGTTGATGGCGGGGTGGTGTTATCCCTGGCAAACGCCACGTTCAGCAGTGGGATGCTGGGTTTCTATGTCGAGACTGCTACGCTGCAGATTAACCATCTGAAAGTGCATCGCCTGGAACCGCCAACCCAGACCGACGACCATCTGACGACGGGCTGGCGTAAAAACGGGCATGCGGAAGAAGAAGGAAAATAAGTGGACTGTATGGCGAGAGTGCCGGGCTCTGTGTCTGATCAATTGAGCAAATTGACGGCCGTGCGGATCGCCAGCAGAATGGATGTGATCAACCCGATGAAGCCGAGGATTTTCATCCAGGCGGGAATGGCGTTTTCGCCTTTCATGTCGGCACGGGTCGCCAGCCAGAGCATGGCAATCGCCAGCATCGGAATACCCAGCACCGTCAGCGACTGAGCGAAGATGATCAAGCCTACCGGTTTCTGGCCCATGGTTTTGGTGTAAATGGCAACGGTCATCCCTGTCACCAGTGCGAACACGGTGAATAGTTTGGGCCATTTCTGATCGATATAACCACCCAGTCCGAAACCATCTGCCAGGATCGAACCGCCGATCATGGCGTTCACGAGGAACGAACTGAAGGCCCCGGCGAAAATTCCCAGCGAGAAAATAACCATGGCTGATTTTCCAAAGCCAGGTTCGAGGCTTGTGGCGACATCCGAGACGGACGTTAAAGTAACCACATCGGGATTCTGATACAGCACCTTCGCAGCGGTGATCAGTACCATTAAGGTGATCAGGCCCAGCACACTGATACCGAGGGTGGAATCGATGAGACCCTGTTTGAGATTCGCCCGGGTCCAGCCTTTCTGGCGTACCAGGTAAGACTGATAAAACGCCCCCGCGACGGAGAACGTTGTGGCATACATTGCCACGATGGGTGTCATGACTTCTTTCATACCGGCGCCGTTGGCAGCCTGTTCGGGCAGTGAAGGGATCAGGCCTGCGAGCGCTTTCAACCAGTCGGGTTTTACCTGGAACAGATTGATGGCGAAGGCGATAATCATGATAGCGACCAGCAGCTTCATCAGTTTCTCAATCAGGCCGTACAGGTGCTTGAAGCCATACAGTGCCAGAATAATGAAGCCGTTCATGCCGATAATAATCAGAATGGGAATGGAGGCAGACGCCGTTGTCACCGGTTTCTTTGCATTCTTAGCGGGTTCCTGAGCTGCTAGCGGATCAACTACTTTTTTTACGGAATCAATTTCATCGGCAGGCTTTTCATCGGCTGCTGGATTTTCTACCGCCTGTACCTGGGGTTCCAGGAACGGTTCGACGGCCGCCAGTACACCCAGGTTATTACTGAATTGAAAACAGGCGGCGATCAGGAACAGGATGACACCGGTTGCCGCAGCCACGGGCCGTCCGGCGCGTTCTGCCAGTTCATCGCAGATCGTGCCTTTGAGTTGTATCCCCAGTCGGGCGGACAGCGCCGTCATGGCGATCATCATGATCACGGCAATCACCAGCACCCAGCTCATCTCGTAAGCATAGGTATGGCCGATTTTGGAAGCCGACAGAATACTGCCCGGCCCCAGTACCACCGAGGCGGTGATGATGGCAGGTCCCAGACTGGCAAGAATCCGTGTGAAGAAATTGGTAGGCGGCTGGTTGTTCATGTCTGATGTACCGTATTTTCTAAATATAAGTTAGCAATAGGCTGCATCTTAACAAACGGCAGACGGAAAATGAGGTTTCCGCATGGTTTTTTATTCAAATCGATCGTAAATCAGGACTTCATCCAGCGATAACTGCCCTCCCCGTTCGTTGGCAGGCCGAATCGGTTTTCCGACTACGACGAACATGGAGATCAGGAAATCCTCGGGCAGATTGATCAGATCGGCCACTTTTTCGAAGTCAAACCCGTCCATCGGGCAGGTATCATAGCCCATATCTTTGGCGACCAGCATCATGGTCTGGGCGGCCATACCACAGGAACGCTGGGCTTCATCGCGCTCCAGCTGTTCTTCGTTTTTGTAGAATGACAATATCATGGGTACCAGTGCCTGTTGTACCGGCTCTGGCGCATTCTTCCAGTACCGCATCGGGTCTTTCTGCCAGGATTTCATGTCGGCACAGATCACCACCAGCAGAGAGGCATCAGTGACCTGTGCCTGGTTCCAGGAAGCTTCGCGAATTTTCTTACGCAATTCGGAATCCTTCACTACGACAAATCGCCAGTGTTGAATATTAAAGGCAGTCGGTGACAGGAGTGTGTAAGAGAGGAGTTTATTGATTTCCTCGTCTGTCATCTGGTGATCGGGGTCGTATGATTTGACAGAACGTCTTGCTTCAATTGCTTTTAAGGTTTCCATTCTCATTCACTTTTATTGATAAATCGACAAAGAAATATTTCCGGTATCAGCTTTTTCTATCATAGGCAGTCGCCCTGTTGAATAACACTGTTTTGCGGAAATCCTGATCGGGAAATCGCCTGTTTTTGAAGATTTTCCAAACTGGTCAGTGGGAATCTTTATGGTTAGAACATTGTCGCTGCCTGGAAATCCCCATATAGTTACCACTGCGGGCAGCCGAACAGCAGACACGGATGATTATCACGAATGCCCAGCATCGGATTCATCCTGCACAACGGACTCACTATACAGGATCAGTCATGTCGCAGTCAGAAAAATCGAAATCGTCTGAGAGCAGTTCAACCAAAGATCAGAAAATCCAGCGTGGCTCATGGGGACGCATCTTGCTGGTGCTGGCCATCGGATTCTGTGTGCTGCTCTGGTTTGCCCCGCAGATCGTCTCGCGAACTTCGCTGAAAGATTCGATTCTGCCCCTCGTTCTGAAAAACTATCCGGGCGAGATCCGCACTGGCGAAGTCAGTCTCGGCTGGGGAGAGCCGGTCACATTTCAGAATGTGTCGTTCGAAGATTTTGAAGGCCGCGATGTGGTCCGCATCGATCAGATTCAAACGAAAAAAACATTGTGGGAACTGGCGACGGACCGCAAACGCGTCGGCGATGTGAATGTGGATCACGTGACGACGCTCACGTATGTCAACGAACAGGGACTCGCGAACCAGGATCTGCTGACGGCGATCATCAATAAAGGGACCAAAGAAAATCCCCTGGGGGACCCTGATGCGAAGGAAGAACCCCAGACCGGACCGCAGCAGTCATTAACGCTGCATTTATCTGATCTCGACATGAATGTTGTGAATGCAGGGGAAGAGTCTACACCGTATCTGACCGGCATGAATATCACGGTCACTCGTCCCCGACTGCGTACCGATCCGGTCAAGGTGGAAGGCAGCTGGAAAGAACCGCAGGCAGAAAATGCGGAAGTTAAAAATCCCGCGGAAATGGAATTCCTGGTCAGCGCGGTCAAGTCGGGTGAACCGGATGCCTCTCGCTCGGGTTCACTGAAGTTTAAAACCCGCTTATTCGATTTGAAGCAGTTAATGCCCCTGGTCAGTGCGCTGTCGCCTGGAGCCTACCTGGATGGGATTTCGAATTCCGAGATGGAAATCAAATGGTCGGGCACGAAAGAAGCACCGCGGTTTGCCGTCAAAGGTAACTGGGAAGCGGCGCCGCTCGTTTTTGGTGCGCCGGATCTACTGGGCAACGATGAAATCTCGACCGACTATGCGAAGGGCAATATCGACCTGATGGCCGCGGATGGCATCTTGTATTTCAAAGAAGCGAATGCCGAATCTCAGCTGGGCAAAGTCGCATTGCAGGGCAAGCTCAACTGGGATGACCTGCAGGATGAAAGCAAACAGGAAAAACTGGCAGGCCTGTTGAATTCCCAACTCAAACTGACCGGCAACCTGGACCTGGCAGAAACGGCAAAACAGCTGCCGGAAACGATGCACCTGAGACCCGGCATGCAGATTACCTCCGGAACGGTCAACTTCGAGGTTTCCAACTTTGATCCTCAGCAGCCGGAGCAGAATCAGGAAACGGCGTGGATGATCGACTTGAAGACATCGGATCTGACGGGTCGCAATAAGGGACAGGAAATTCGCTGGGAGCAGCCCATCACGTTAATGATGCAGGTTGTCAAACGGCCTGATACATTCGATATCCGTTCGTTGAAGTGCGAATCCGATTTCCTGAAAGTGACGGGAAGCGGCAATACCAGCGATCTGAAACTGCGGCTGGAAGCCGACCTGGATCAGCTTTCTGAACGGCTGGATCAGTTTGTCGATCTGCAGACGGTCTCCTTGAAAGGCAAGATGAACGGGGAAGTCGACTTCAAAGTGACGGGAGAGTCCTGGGAGACGGAATCATTTTTGAACTTCGATCACCTGCAACTGGCGATGCCTGATCGGCGTGGCTGGCAGGAGCCGGAATTGAAACTGACCGTAGATGGTGCCGGCAAAACAGACGAACAGCAGATTCACGTGGAGCGGTTCATTGTGTCATTGATTGCCGGTAAAGATGCGTTCCAGGCAAAACTGGAATCGCCGACCACCATCGACCGTCAGCCGAAAGAAGACGCCCGGCAGCAACTGCTTCCTTTCAAAATTCAACTGCAGGGTAAGCTGGCTTCATGGGCTGACCGCGTGCGCCCCCTCGCCAGGCCGGATCTGCAGCTGGCAGGAGACGTCAAATTTGCTTCTTCGGTTTCGATTGGCGATCAATATTTCGTCCACGATAATACCTCGCTGGATCTGACAGGTGTCAGGATTCAGACCTCAGACATGTGGATCAGTGAGCCTCGGGCAGAATTGAAAACGTCGGGAAGCTGGGACGGTAAGCAGAAGACTCTCAAGGCATCGAAGCTGACCTATCGTGGCACTGCACTCGCCGTTAACGGAGAAAAACTGGAAGTACAACTTCCGAACGAAGAAGTTCAGATGCCTTCCTTTGTGGGATCGCTGTCAATGAATGGGGATCTGCACGCGCTGTCACTCTGGTTTCAGAATCCGGCAGAGTCACCTGAGCAGCGATATTACGGGACGATCCAGGCACAGGCCAACGTGGTTGTGACCGAAGAATCGCGACTGGCGAACTGGAGAGCGACGATTGCGGAATTTATTATCGAAGCACCCATTCGTGAGCCCGTGGCTCCCGGGAAGAAAATTATACCCAGCCAGCGGAATCCCGGTTGGGCCATCAGCTGGCAGGAACCCGAAGTCCGCCTGGAAGGGGATACGCTGCAGGATCTGAAAGAAGACTCGCTCACCTTGAACGAGATGTCGATTCAATCGGACATGCTGGATCTGACTGCCCGGGGGGAAATCAAAGAACTGTCGACCCGCAAACAGGTCAGACTGGCGGGGGAAGTGACCTACGACTGGGAGAACCTGACTCCCCTGCTCCGCAGCAGGCTGGGGCCCGATGTCAATATCGTCGGTCATGAGACACGGCCTTTCACACTCAATGGGCCTCTGGGCAGTTCGCCGAATGATCAGGCCCGGGAAGTTGTCCTGAGTCCGTTGCCACGTCCTTTGTATCCCAATACGCGGCCCCTGTTCGTGCCGACGGATCAATATAACGATTTGACAGGTGAAGCAGGGATCGGCTGGGAACAAGCCAATATTCGCGGCTTGACCAGTGGGAAAACCAATATCGAGGCTACTATTAAAGATGGCCAGATTCGTATCACGCCCATTGATCTACAGGTGAGTGGCGGTCGATTACGGCTGGCGCCCGTTGTACGGCTTGATGTAAAACCGGCAGCACTGATATTTGAAAAAGGGAATGTGATCGATAATTTTCAGTTCACTCCCGAGATGACCCGCAACTCGTTGAAATACGTCGCACCGATGCTGGCGAACAGCACGAATATCCAGGGTCAGTTTTCGCTGAGTCAGGAATACGCGATCATTCCCCTCGATCAGCCGGAACTCGGCGAAGCGAGGGGAACACTGCTCGTCAAATCGACCAAGGTCAAACCGGGGCCTCTCTTCGATGCGCTGGCGGAAAAAATCGATCAGGTACTGTCGATCGTGAATATCAATCGCACCAGCCGCCTGATCAGTTCGGATTCGGTCTTTCTGCAGGTGCAGAACCAGGAATTGCATTATCATATGATTGACGGCAGGGTCTTCCATTCCCCGTTCGAAGTGCAGATGAAAGGTTTAACAGTCCGCACTACCGGTTCCGTCGGGCTGGATGAATCTCTGGATCTGGTAGCGGAAGTCGGGTTCGGCAATCTGATTTCGGAGGACAGCGACAAACCGTTTGTGAAAGCATTGGTCAGTCAGCCCCTGCGATTACCCATTGGGGGCACCCTGAAAAAGCCTGAAATCGATATGAGTGAGGTAGGCAAGTATGCCAAACAGATGGGCTTTAATGCTCTCGATGCCGTTTTGGGAAGTGGTGTGGGACGACAGATTCAAAGTCTGATTCCTGAACGCACGCCGGAAGAGATGGAGCGAATCGAAAAGGAACGCGAGGAGCGTCGCAAAGAACGTGAAGAACGCCGCGAGCAAAGACGGCTGGAAAAACTCAAACGTAAACAGGGACTGTAAGCGGAAAGCGAGGCCCGGAAGTCTGGTGATCCGATGCAAACAGTCTCGCAGAGATTGAAGCTTGATCGTGTTGACATATGGTTGCTGTCAATCAATGTGTTGCTGGTGCTCGCTTTTAATCTGAATCTGTATTTTTTGTTCGTCTCTGACGAAACGCAGTGGCTAATTGTATTCTGGTGTCTGGCGGGGTTGCTCGTATTCTGGATATTGCTGTGGAGCCTGGTGCCGCGGCGCACCATTCAGAAAAATAACATCGAACCAGCTGCGCCGGTCAGTGGATCGCTGCTGTCTCTGATTACGATCTACAGTCTGCTGAACGGGCTTTCCTACCTGTGGATACCGGGCCTGGATGGCTATCTCACCGTGTTTCTCCAATGCGGATTGACATTGATCGTTGGCATTACGATGACTCTTGCCCTTGTCGACCAATGTCTGGCTGGTTTTCGGCTCAACGGGCCTGTTGTGATTTTCAGCTACTGCGTCGTGCTGATGACATTCGTATTGAATCTGGCAGGTTTATGGCTTATGTTGACAGGCGGTGTTTAAGGTGGGAGATTAACTGATTATTCAACACCTCTGTATTTTTCACAGGAATAAAACCGCATGACAGCCGGGCAGATGAAAATTGCGAAGTCGGCTGTGCTGACCCTGGCGATGCTGGTGGCCGTCGCGCTGGTGCATCTGTATGTCAATGTGATTGAGCTCTCCCTGTCGCAGGATCACATCCGGCTGGCGTTTGGAAAAGGGATTGCCGCCTGTATCTTTCTGACTGCCGGAGGTGCTGCATTGCGCTGTCCTCTCACAGGTTTGCTGTCCGGGATCCTGGTCTGCTATTTCTTTGCTCTGGGATACGTAGTTCTCTGGGTGGGGATTCCCCTGAAATGGCTTTTTTGATCGGGCATTAAAAAGGTACCATTTTTTTCCGATTCCTGTTATCGTGCTGTCTCTGTGAACGGCGTTGTTCTGGAAAACGTCCTACTGACCAGATACAGGATACAGGAATGGAAGAAGGCGGAGAGAGTCGGCATATAGAGTTGAAGACTGCGATGTGGATCTATCTGCTGGCGCTGGTGATCGGAGTGGGGGTCGGCACGGTGGGTTCGGCCTTTCATTATTGCCTCGACAAGGTGATCGGCATTTATGCGGTGATCGCTGCGACGTTCTCTGATTCCGGATTCCTGACAATTCTGGTGGCCGGGCTGGTCGGCGCGGCGATGGTGGCCGCCGCTGCTGTGCTCGTGCGAAAATATGCGCCGGAGACTGCCGGCAGCGGCATCCAGGAAATTGAAGGCGTCATGGGCGAACTGATGGCGCTCCGCTGGCGGAGCGTGCTGCCGGTAAAATTCTTTGGTGGCGTACTTTCCATGGGGGCAGGACTGGTTCTCGGACGGGAAGGTCCGACCATTCACCTTGGCGGTTGCGTGGGTCAGATTGTGGGCGAAAAAGCGCGGTCGGATAAGCACACTTTAAATACATTACTGGCCGCGGGTGCCACGGCGGGACTGAGTGTGGCCTTCAGTGCGCCGCTGGGCGCGATTCTGTTTATGATCGAAGAAGTCAGGCCGCGATTTCGATACAGCTTTGTCGCGCTGCACGCCGTGATCATTGCCAGTATCACCGCGAACCTGATCAACGATCAGGTATTCGGCACGCTGCCTCAACTGCCGGTCCAGTTACAGGATTCGTTACCGGTATTTCAGCCGCCCGGCAATCTGCTGCTGACATTGTCGTTGAACCTGCTGCTGGGCGCGCTGATTGGTGTGCTGGGTGCTGGTTTTAACACGGTCATGTTAAAGTGCCTGCGGATCTCTGATGGCTTGAGCAGCCGTACAATGCTGATGATTGCGGCGGCAGTGGGTGCCGCGGTCGGTGTGCTGATGATTGTCGCGCCCGAATACGTGGGCGGCGGGGAAGCGCTGGTGAAAGAAATCTTCGTGGAGTCGCCCCTGCTCGGTTTTCTGCTGGCATTGCTGGTTGTGCGGGCAGCGCTGACGTTCCTGAGTTATTCCATCGGCGTGCCCGGCGGTATTTTTGCACCCATGCTGGCGCTCGGCGCACTGATTGGCACCAGCTTTGGTTACGTGGTGAACGAACTTGTGCCCCAGGCAGATCTGCAGGTGGGTACTTTTGCGGTCGCAGCGATGGGGGCCCTGTTTGCAGCGACCGTGCGGGCGCCGCTAACGGGCATCGTACTCGTCGCTGAAATGACAGACAGCTTTGAACTGCTGCCGGCAATGATCGTGACCTGCATGACAGCCAGCATCGTTGCCCAGTCCCTGGGGAGTCGTCCGATTTACGATATGCTGCTGGAACGAACGCTGGAACGCCGCGGCTTGGCGACCGATGCGGATGAGGAGATGCGATCTTCTGCAGATTAGATTCCGTTTAATTCTCAGCCAGTGACGACAGCATTTCAAATTGACAGAGATGGAAGCCATGCCTGAATCTACAACATTTGAACTTCTGGAAGAAGTGAAATCGCTGCGTCAACGTGTCGCGGAACTGGAACGGCAGCAGGCGGAAGGAAATCGGAGTAAGGCAGATGATCTGGCCTGCCAGTATTTTAATCTGGCCGGGGAAATGATCATTGGCCTCGATGCGAATCAAACGATTTCTCTGATTAACGAGCGAGGCTGTCAGCTGCTGGAGGCGGAGGAATCTGAGATCATCGGCAAGAACTGGTTTGACCATTTTCTTCCGGATTCGAATCGTGAAGAAGTTCGCGATTTGTTTAGAAAGCTGATCCAGGGGGATCTCATGCCGGTGGAATACTTTGAGAATGTAGTACAAACGGCGCATGGCAGTTTGAAGTCGATCGCGTGGCATAATTCGTTACTGAAAGATGATTCGGACCGCATCATCGGCACTCTGAGCGTGGGCGTGGATATTACTGCGCGGAAGGAGACCGAACAGGCACTCCGCGAGAGCAACCAGATGTTTCGACAGATTTCCGAGAACATCAAAGAACTGTTCTGGGTCTGCAGTCCTGACTGGAGTGAGGTTTTTTATGCGAGTCATATGTATGAAGTGATCTGGGGAAATACCTGCCAGAGTTTGTATGACGATCCCCGGTCCTGGATGAATTCCCTCCATCCCGACGATCGTGATCTGATTGAACGCGAGATAAAAACTAAGTCAACCGGCGAACTGTTTAATCCTGATTTTCCCCGCTTCAGAATTATTCACAGGGATGGCAGTATCCGGTGGATGCTGGCGCGGGCATTCCCTGTTTTTGATGAAAATAACCAGATGACGCGTATCGTCGGGATTGGCGAAGACATCACCAGGCGCAAACAGGAAGAAGATGCCGCCATTGAATTACATCAGGAGCTGGAACGTTGTGTCGAAGAACGCACCTCCGAGCTCGCCAGAAAGACGGCGCAGCTGCAAGCGATGTTCAATGCCATTCCCGATGCCGTGCTGGTACTCAATCGAGATGGGGTCGTCGTTAATTTCAACAGTCAACAAAAATCGATTTTAATTCTGTCCACAGACCTCCGAATCGGCAGCAGGATTGAAAGTCTGTTGCCGGGTGAAGTGGGTAACCAGGTCAAGGCACTCATCAGCCGTGTCGAGGATACCAGGCAGATTGAAACCATCGATTACTGCCTGGTCAATCGGGGGGAAAATCGCTGGTATCGTGCGCGGGTGCTGCCTTATCTGTCCGATGAAATTCTCATGGTGATTGAAGATATCAATCATCGAAAACTGGCAGAACTTGAATTATCAACCCTGCATGAAAAACTTTCCGAAGCGCAAAGGCTGTCGCATATCGGGAGCTGGGAATGGAATCTGCAGGATAATATGATCTGGTGGTCGGATGAAGTCTATCGTATTTTTGGAGTGAAGAAAGAATGTTTTGTGCTGAATTATGAATCCTTTCTTCAGACCATTCATCCCGATGATCGCCCCCAGGTAGCGCAGACAGTCGAGCAGGCACTCGAACACGATTTACCTTATAGTATTGAGCATCGCATCTTTCGTCCTGATGGCGAAATCCGTTATGTGCAGGAACGGGCTGTGCTGAAGAAAAATGCTGCGGGAGAAGCGATCTCGATGCACGGGACGGTACAGGATCTGACGGAACGCCATGAAGCCGCCAGAACGGCACAGGAATATCGGGATATCCTGGCGCATGCTTCCCGCCTGGCAGTCATGGGGGAATTGACGGCCGGTATTTCGCATGAGCTAAATCAACCGCTGACGGCCATTGCAAACTACACAGCCGCGATGAAGCAGCAGTTAGTCCAGGGAAGAGATGTGACCGACCTCGTGCAGAAAATTGAAGAGCTGTCTCTGCGTTCGGGAGAGATTGTCCGCAAGCTGAAATCGATGGCGGAAAAACGGACCCAGCAGTCAATCCTGTTTAATATACGGGACAGCATCCGTAATGCCCTGGAACTGATTCAATATGAATTGCGACACCATCAGATCGAGGTGAAGATCAACTGCGATTCGAAGTTTTCAGCAGTCTATGCCGATCGCGTTCAGATCGAACAGGTACTGGCCAATCTGTTTATTAACGCCGTGGAAGCGATGATTGATACTCCGATTCCCCGCACGTTAACGATCACGGTTTCGCCGGCTGAAGACTCTCTGATCCGGGTCGTCATTGCCGATACGGGGAGTGGTGTTCCTGCAGATTTCGTTGACCATCTGTTTACGCCATTCACCACCAACAAGAAAGGGGGGCTGGGCATTGGTCTGTCTTTAAGTCGCTCGCTGGTGGAAGCAGCCGGCGGTCGAATCTGTTTCAGTTCGAATTCAAAGCCTGGTGCCTGTTTTCACTTGTTTTTACCCACCCGCCAGAGTGTGCAGTGAATGAAATCAAAATAGCCATGGATAGACTGGTGGTCTAAAATATCGGAATGAATTTTCCTTCAGAGAGTTTAAAGGGGCGACCGGTGCGATCCTGGATCTCGATTTCAGGGTTGATGCCAAAGCGGGTGAAGATAGTCGCTGCCAGATCGGCGGGCGTTACCGGATGGGAGTGTGGGTAGACGCCGAGAGAGTCGCTGGCGCCGAAGGTAGTACCCTGTTGAACCCCGCCTCCGGCCAGTACCACACTGTAACAATTGGGCCAGTGATCGCGTCCGCCATGCACGTTGACGCGGGGTGTACGACCGAATTCTCCCATGGCGATGACGAGCGTCGATTCCAGCAGACCGCGCTGATCAAGATCATTAATAAACGCTGCAAAACCCTGGTCGAAAGGCGCCAGCAGTTCGCGATGCCTGGGAAACAGGTTGGCGTGGCTGTCCCAGTTTACATCCTGACCGTTTCGAATGCCGTCGTGTACGTTGATGAAACGCACCCCCGACTCAACCAGTCGTCGCGCCAGCAGCAGGCTTTGTCCCAGTTTATGTCGGCCGTACGTTTCGCGGACGGAAGCGGGCTCGCGTTCAATGCGGAATGCATTTTGTACGGAGCCGTTCTGCAGCAGTTCGAATGCACGTCGCTGATAACTTTCCAGGTCAGCATGTTCCACCTCCAGCTGATCCAGTGATTTCAACAAGGCGCGACGATCCTGCAGGCGTGGTTCACTGACGGCGGGAGGCCGCTGCAGATTCTGAACGTGGAACTGCTCTGCATTCGGATCTGCGTTGATCTGAAACGGATCGTGGCTGCCTCCCAGGAAACCGGAATTCTGGCCTGGCAGATCGACGACGTTGTGCATCACATGCGGCAGTGCGACATTAATGAGAGGATTACCGGTTCTGGTGAGTGCACCGCGGGCCGTCGCATAACTGATGGCGGCGGCAACGTTGGGGAAATCCCCCAGGCGGTTTTCGCCGAGTACCTCGTTGTTGCTGGAAGGAGTCTTTCCAACCAGCGCCTGATACATGGCGGAATTGTGATTGGTCAGATCGTGGTGCATTGAGCGAATGACCGTCAGCTGATGCATGATCCGGGAACAGGCGGATAAGTGTTCGCAATTGATCAGACCGGGGACACTGGTTTTGATGGGGCGATACTCGCCGCGCACTTCGGAAGAGGCTTCAGGTTTCATGTCCCACGTGTCGATCTGACTGGGACCGCCGTAAAGCATTAATAACACGCAGGCGCGGATTGGAGTTTGGGATGACCGACTGCTGGCGGAGAGTCGACGCTGATTCAACGCAGCGGCAATCGCAGCGTAACCGGCTGACTGCAGAAAGCAGCGGCGTGATAAAGCGCGTTCCAGAATGCCGGGAATCTCGAGCACGATACCGGTTCTCCCGTGGAGACTTGTCATATGTGAAATCGTTTATGATTGTAGCAAGCACCGTATCGGGACTGCAAACAATTTCCAGGTAAGAGAAGAAACCGTAGATCTGAGTGCCAGACAGAAAAAGAAACCGACGGCTTCTGGACGGGCCTTGTTGATGATCGGAATCGGTTTGAGAGGCACAGGTTAACGGTGGTAGATCTGGCCTGGTCGCGGCTGGAATGCTTTACGCTGGCACTGAAAGTAAGGAGTTTCTGCAAGAGTTGAAGCTTCCCCAGAGGTAGCGATCTCATATAAAATAGAAGTCACACTTTCTTTCGTTTTCTCATCAAGCATCGAGTGACCCATGCGACACGGTTCGAATCTTAATCCACCCAACCGGTTTGAGTCGACGTACTCGGAACCGGATCTGGAGCAGTTGGAGTGGGACCATGAATACCTGTCCCAGCCCCGACGGATTGAGTACATCGACGACAGTTCCAGGTCGATTGTCTCAGAAAACGATTCGCCCGACCTCAACTTTCGTTATAGTGTGAATCCTTACCGGGGCTGCGCGCATGGCTGCAGTTACTGGTACGCACCCCCAGCTCTTGCTTTGTCCTCGTTTTCCTCGGTATTTATGGGGTTTTCTACAGCAACTCGTGAATTGACTCGTGCCCGATCTACTTGGTATAACGTCTTTCTGGCTTGGTGGCGAATCCGTTGGGGACTAGTTTCCACAGGACGCCAGTAGAATGTCACTTGTAATCCACGATCTTGTAAGAAGCAGGCGAAGCGTGCTTTTTCAACTTTTGCTCGGACCCGACGCATCTTTTGTGGAAACATTCCACCATGTTCATTATCTGTGTACGTTAACCGCTCATCAATTTGTAGGAATTCATCCTTTTGAGCTTCCCAGATTTCCTGTGGCTGTTCAAGGTCACTTGATTGTAAGTCGAGAGTGGCAATTTCTGCTTTGAGCTGATTAGTTTCTTCCTGATACTCTCGAACTTTACGTTCTGCTAATTCCAGCATGCTGTCTGGAACGTTGAGCAACCGGTCTATTGCTTTTTCCGTTCTTTGAGTCAGCTTGTCGAGCTTCTTTTGAAGAAGGTCCCGCTGTGGAACGGTACAATATTCACGACTTTTTAGCTCCATTGATCGAAGGAATTTCACGTCAACTTCATGTACCAGATGCCCCAAAACGATCTCTTCTAATTCGTGCTCATGAACTCGCCATTGGTGGCAATTTCCTTTGCCCGGCTGCTTTGCTGAGGTGTTACAGACAAAGTAAGCATATCGGTTACCTTCGAGAAAACCACGTTTATTTCCAGAAGCTACTCGTGTTCGTCTATCCAACGCATACCCACAATGGCCACAGTAGCAGACACCCTTCCATGCATTGAAACTAGCATTGGTGTGTTCATGAGGAGCCTTACCACGGTTGTTAAGTACTTGCACAGCTAAGTCCCATAGTTCCTCGCTAACAATTTCAGGTACATTAGGAGTTTTGATGCTGATATTTCCAACTCGGTTGAATACCTTTTGCTCTCGCAGCCTTCTCCCATTTCCAATGGTGACGTATCCGCAGTAAGCTTTATTTCGAATCATGTCTCGGATATTGTCCTTTGTCCATCCCTTTTCAGGAGCACCAGATGGAACCAAGACGCCATTTCGATTCAAATGCTTTGCAATCTTGCGAAGTGATGCTTGTTTATTTGCATATGCGTCAAAGACATATCTCACCCAAATTGCTTCTTCTTCATTCACTTCGAGTTTGCATCGCCAGCCACGAGGTTTTTTTACCGAAGGATCACGTCGCTTCCCTCTAATGGAGTTTGAGCCTTCTCGATTTTCGTATACTTTATCGAATCCGTATGGAATCGATCCCGCAACCCACCATCCCTGCTTTGCAAGGTTGCGACGACCTCCACTGCTATTATCGGAGATTTCCAACGCATAGGAGTGGTTTTGCTCCGACTGGAACATCACCGTAATTCTTCCTGTTGTTGTGCTTAGATCCTGTCGACCAAGCTGTGCATCGTGAATGTGAATACCTGCTTGTTCTAATATTAAATAAAATTGTGCTGCCTTAAGTGGATTCTCACGACTGAAGCGTGAAGTTTTCCAAAGAAGAAGTACACTGGCTTCGCTAACAGAGCCAGTTTCAATATCAGAAATCATTTGAAGATAGTCCTTACGTTTGTGCGTATCCTTGGACCCCGACAAACCATCATCGACATATTCAGCGATAATTTCATAGTTGAACTGTTTCTTAATTCGTTCGATCTCGGCTCGCTGTTTTGGAATACTATCTTCCTGCTGCTCAGACGACATGCGGTAATAGACGATCGCTTTTTCCATGTTTCAACTCCTAAAAAAAGGTTTGATTTATCAGATGGTCCGACTAACAGATTCGAACCACTTAACCTTATTGATACAAAGTTGACACAAATTGTTAACGTCCTCAAAATTATTTTGTTCTCAACCCTTGAACGGGCATAAGGTTATAGAAAAATATTTTTAGTCTCTGGTTTTGATAATACTTACCTGCTGTCCCGTTATACGATCGCCTGTGAGTTAAAATACGTGGCAATACTTTTAAACTTAATTTCTTATAATTTCCTCATATCAGTTCGACGAATATATCTTGATCTTTCTGTGCTTCAGCCTTTTTCTTTTCATCCTCTTCTCTAGCTGATCGATTGAGTTCATATTTATAAAGATCATCGATTAACTGTATGAGATGATCGTACCGGCCACTATCCAACAACTCTTCTAGTTTATTTAAAAGCTTCGAGTGAACTGAATTCATCGACGTATTTCTTTGATCTTTTTCAGACTGGGATAAAGACATAGAATCGATTAGATATTCTCGCCATAAATAAAGGTAAGAGGGAAGGCTGAAATAATCAGCAAGAATTGTTAGCTTCTCTTTACTAGCAGAAGATACATAGCTTAGTCCGTGTTCTTTGAATCGTCTCAGCCATCGAGCCTCAACACCAATCTCACTTGCGGATGCTGGACGCCGTTCGAGTATGGCGTTGATATTCCGTTTTGAAATGCCCCGGAATCGTTTTTGGGCCGCTTCATTTGATTCGCCTTCAAGCCGAAAATCATCGAGCGATGGTTCACGCTCCTTAGGCTTGTTCGAGGGGCGATTGAGTGCTTTACCGCTCGTTGCAAATTCTTCATGTGCCGCTTTTGCTCCCCATGCTAAACCACCGTCGTTTGGCATATTGTGTTCCTTACAGCTAAAAACAGGGTTTTTAAGCAATTTCGTTACTTTTGACGAAGACAAAACCAATATACGCTTTTGTCTGCCCTTACAAAAGAGTTCAGATTTTCGACTATTATAGAAAGACACATAAAACAAAAATTCAAAAAGCCGTTCCTGACCGGGACGGCTTTTTTCGTTTTCAGATACTTCAGTCGAATCAGCCGCCCATTAAGGCGGCTTTTTTTGTTTCTGGACATTGCTCTTTACACCAAGGTGAGTTGGTGGGCAGTGTCGTTTCTCTAGTAATTTAAGGAGTTATGTATGAATGAAAGTGATGCGAGAATTGATGGTCTTCAGAAAAGCTATAGAAGGAAGCTTCAATTAATCCGTGACCGAGTGCGAAGTGTGGCAGAGTGCTACCACACAGCAATCTATATCGTCGGTCGCCCCGGCACTTCGAAGACGTTCACTGTCAAAGAAGAGCTTGAAAGACTGAGTGTTCCTTTCGTTATACGGAATGCTCGTATGACGCCAATGGGGCTGTTCGATTTTCTCCACGAACACCCGGAACACATTATTGTTCTTGATGACATCGCATCACTCTTTGGTCAACCCGCCGCTCTGCAAATCTTGATGGCTGCCCTTGATGGAGATCCAGATGTTCCACGGAAGGTTACATACAAAAGCAAAGATAAGTCTATCTCGTTCGAATTTTCAGGCGGGATTATTGCGATCAGTAATGTACCTCTGAGGCAAGATCCTTTGGCAAACGCCGTAACCAGCCGTCTCGTTCAGCTTGAACACGAACCATCTGATGAAGAGATTGCCGCCTTCATGTTTCATTTGTCTCTGGAGGGCTATAAAGATTTGACTTCAGATGAGTGCAAAGAAGTTGTCGAATTCATTGTGGCTGAAACAAGGCAATACGATGAGCGGCTTGATTTACGCCATTTGGCAAAAGCATATGAAGATCGTCGTCAATGGGAGCATGGTAACTCAATGACACAATGGCAGGATTTGGTAAGAACAAGCCTTAATAAAATGATGGTCGAGTCGAGCATTCCCATGACCAAAGCTGATGAAATTGAATTGCAAAGAAGCAAAGTTAAAGAAGTGATCCAACGATTTCCCAACGACCGAGAACGCCAAATGAAAGAATCACAGCTTAAAAAGTCGACCTTCTATAAGCGGCTTCGAGAGTTGCAAACAGCCTCATGACAGGATAACGATATTCCATCATCTCGAATTTCTGGAATTGTGGAAAACTGGAATTCTAACTTCCACAATTCCAGTTTTCCAACTTCTCTGAAACTCGAACTGTTACGTATTCAAGTGCTGTTAATGAAGATTCGTTTCTGATTTTGGTAACTATTAAGAACTCAAGCTAGGTTCTCCATATCCTGCTGCAACCAAAAGACATAAATGCCGTAGAGATACATGATGGGGACGGTTATTAATCACGTCATTAGACTGACCTCTGCACTTTATTTTCAGTAATAACCGTCATAATATTTCCTCAGTATCGGCATAGGTGATTTCGAAAAAGGTGATGATGCTAAAGTTATTAAGGATCGATCACATACGCTACTTACCTTCAGTCCGATTTACTGATCGTCCCTGATTCATCTTTAAACATGATTAAAAGCCTTCTTGCTGCCAGTTAATAGTAACTGGCTCTGACCGCCAGAAAATCGCCAGTGACATTACCAGTTCACTTGAAAAATATGTTGTTGAGAATCTGATGTCATGTCCTGTGACAGACAGTCCCATGGTTGACATATCCTTTGTTGCTGCATCGACAAGTACACCAGCCAATTGACGCAATTCTTCTTCTGAGTCGTCGCAATCAAATTCTGCTGTCTCTGCCTCTACTGCTTCATAGCCAGCCTCATTAAATGAATCGTCTCTCCATTCTTCACAATTGTAGCAGTACCAGTTGAGTCTATTCTGACGCATTATATAAAACGCAAAAATCATTTTCTTTTCTCACCTTTGTATGTTTGATGCAGTCAAGTAGAACGTACCTTTGACGCAGTATGATTTAGTGGGGGAGGAAACTCGTTAGAAATACAGTGGCGGACAAGCCCCCTGAAACGGATTTCTTTTTCACAAATGACCTATTATACAAAATGAAGAACTAGCACTTCCAGACTTTCTGACACTTCAATACAGCCCTAAAATAGCGGTTTTAAACGATTTTAGATGCAATTCGTCAAATAAAACGATTTTCTGAGTTTCGTGCGAATACGTGCAAGTAAGAGGTGTTCTGAGGTGCTTTAAATTCGAAGATGCGATACCTGATAAAAGTCATTTTTAAAAAATTCAAAAAAAATCCCCCTTAGCCCGATGGAACGAAAACTAAAGGGAATTATTTGATTTTTCAGCTTTTCGTATCGCAAAACGATAGAGAAATAGCTTATATAATCACAACAAAAGTCACTGATATATAAGTTATTCGAAGATGGAAAATACAAACCTTTTTACACAATTCAATCAGAACGCAAAAATTGATCCATTAGCAATTGGTACGCATCTGGCTTTTTTGCCCTACATAGATCATCGACATTGGACGTTAGCTGATTTTGACGGCAGCAACAAACGCCCTTCAATCAACAAAGCTGAATTTGTCGCCCGTTCAAAATGGTGTGAGCAAAAGAATGCCGGCGTCGATAAACCACAAGTTATAATCAGACGCCAAGACGGCACCCCTTGGACAGACTACAAAAAAGGTGGCTTTAAAAAATTCAACTACGAGTTAAATTATGCTCGGAAACAATTCTATCGTTACTCCGAGGAAAAAAGTTACATCGAATTAAACGCATATACCTTAGAGCGATTAACTCAGTGCATAAGAGGAGAGAAAACCCCTTATTATATGTGCAAGAATATGGCAGGTAAAAAGCTGCCTTATCTTGATTTGGATTGTCACAAAGAATGGCAGGATGATTTAGAGGAAGCAATTGCACTGGTTAAATCTCTCTTCGGTGATCAACCATTTTGGCGGTATTCAATGAACGGATACAACGGCTGGTTGAAACTCGGTAATGCACCAAAGGCAGAACAATACAACAAAGCAATGAAGAGAATGCAGCAGGTATTATCTGATGTATTCGCTAGCGAGAAAATCAAAACTGAAATTGAAATCAAAGGCTGGTCAAGTAATTCAAGATTAATCGAATCATGGCAGGATACAGGGACCAACGTTGCAAAGATGCCCTGCTGGCAAAGACAAGCACCATGCTATCGTATGGACGATAAAGACATTTGGAATCAGGAACGATTAAACGAATTTAACGCATTGCCAGATTATGATTTTAATTCTCTTGTGCGAGAAATCGAAACTCTTGCATCTAAGCTAGACCCTGAAAAAGTTGAAGAGGGCAGAGCATACCTATCACAATTCGATGACAAGAAAAAGAAGAAAGCAGCAGAGGCACTGATAGACATACAACCTCTACAGACGGCTTCAGTGATTTCAGTTAAGCCTGTAGTGGCTCCTGATATTGTACCTGAAGAACAAACCAAAAAAGAAGCGGATAAGATTCAGTTGCCGCTGTCGTTACACTCCAGCACGCCACCAGCTACGCCGGTAGACTTATCCCTTGGTTGCTCCGCAACGGATTCACTCGATGACATCAGAAAGATAACTGATGCTTTTGAACGCAATAGATTATTTGCATTCTGGTGCAACAGGAAGGCGAAACGCCCATTGTCGCCAGATGAACTTCTGGAATTGGATTACAAGCACAACATTTATAATGGTGACTGGCAAGAGGGATTAAATAATCGGGTTAGAAGATACAATGATATTGCACCTTTTGCAGCCAATGGCTTTGATCCGTCCAAATGCGGCGATAAATCACAACGTCCTATACTTGACGAAAATATTAAAGAGTGGAAATCAAAGGCACACATATTTCCAAAGGTCGCCTATGGTTACTGCGGCAGTGAGGAAAACAAAAAAACAATCAAAGTAAAAAGAGATACCTTGATTGTGTTGACTGCCATTATTCAGACTGCGTCAAAAGATAATAAAGATTGTCCAAGGCTTACCATTCAATCATGGTGGGAAGAGTTAGCAGAAGAGGGCATACTTCCAAACTGGCATACTGATACATACATTGCTGCTAGGTCAATTCTTGTCAGGTATAAATTAATTTGTGTTGATCATGATTGCTACTGGTGGTCACCAGATAGAAGAGGACAATGTAAACGCATTTGGATCAGAGAGCAAAAGGAAGTAGGTGAAAGAAACTATACCTTTCCCCTCTCTCCCCTCTCCCTGCATAAGGGATATAACCAAAAGGTTATAGAAAATGAGACAGGATCTGTCTTAGAAATGGCTGGAAAGCCCCCACCATGACCAAAACTATCGAAGACAACAAAATCATCCCCCTGAATTAGCCATTTTTGGACAATGAAACAGGGAAGGTACGCATCCACGACGAAATCTGTGTGTTTTTTCAAAGAGGAGATGATAATTGGTCAACCAACCTGAATCAGTTTTTAAATACACTTCAGTGTCCAAATACAGCATCATGAGTTTGGAAGATCAGGAGATCTTTCTAAACGCACCTTGCAATTTCAATGATCCATATGATTTTGCTCCTAATTTCAGACTAAGCAGACCCAGTAAAGGAGATATCGAGAAATACTATGAAATAATCCAAAAGCAAAATCCACAAGAAAAATTGACTATTGCCCCTGAATATCAAGGTCAAAAAGGATTTGAAAGATTATCTGATCAGCTAATCAATGAAATGTATGAGCCTCTTAAAGAGAGTATTTTGAGGTCCGCTAAAAAAGGAGGCGTATCATGTTTTTCAGAATCAAATGAAATAATTCTGCAATGGTCTCACTATGCAGATCATCACAAAGGCTTCTGCTTAGAATTTGACACTAAAGAATCACCATTTTCGAAAGTGTGCAAAGTTGACTATGTAACCGAGTTTCCAGAAATCAATCCGCTCTACATTCATGATGAGGACGCAATCGAGACTTATGTCAGGCTATTGAGGACTAAGTATACTGCTTGGTCATATGAACGTGAGTGGAGAATTATCGGACCATCCGCAGGCAGTAAACTTAAATATTCATCGCAGGCATTAAAAGCCGTTTACTTTGGAACAAAAACAGATCCTCAAGATATGGAAAGAATTAGCAAAATTGTTCGGTCTCACAATGAAATGGTTCAACTCTACAAAGGGAAGATGAACGAGACTCGATTTCAAATTGACTTTGAACAGATTGCGTAAGAAAGAATGTCCGAACCAATCCCACAAGACTATCAAGAAATCTTACACCAGATCCATGCCGACGTGTTTCTGGAGCGTCTCAGGGACTATGTAGCTCAAGATGGAGATGTTCCTGACGAAGTTACGTCTGATCTAAAAGATATCGTTCGACGCTTCCTCATGGAAGATGCATCTCCCTCTATTGATAATGAAGACATCCAAAAGTTATTGGTTGATGATGAGATCCGAGACCAACTTAAACAGTCCATCCGCCACTTGATTAAATCCCAATGAAAGGAAGAGCCTTAACAGCTTCCTGCCAGCTAAATGATAAAGCCAACAATCACCGTTACAACAACTGAATCAGTCTACTATCTGACACCAGATGAATATTCTAGATCCGTCGAGAATGGGCTGGTGGATTATTTGGGGGCAGAGGAGATTGTATCGGTGGAGGAAGACTTGGACGTTGATGTGGGGTGGATGAGGGATGGGTTTTGAGGGGTGACGTGGATTTCAATGATTAGTCTCACGCCTTACTATGTATAGCCCGTTTATTTTTGACAAACTAAGTAGTTGGGATTTCCACTTAAAGATCATACAGGGTGTTTGTGACGGGAAAAATCAGAAAATGATTAAGAGAATTAACTTGTAGAGTCCATACAGAATAAGGAGAGGTATCGATAACCCTCCTAACATCATCCCCCAAAGCATACCTTGAATAGAGTAAACGGTAATAGTACTCACCAAGGAACCGCTATCACAAGAATTATCTTCATTATACTTCTCCCAATCACACCAGAAACACGCCGCATAAATAGCCACAACAATACCCACTGCATATTCAATAGGCATTGGATCATTCATAATTTTACTTCCATAGATTATAGCATGCCACATTTCGAATATGACGTTCTGAATCCAACTCGCAAGAAAGAAACCAGTCAGGCACAGAAAGAAGGTGTTCATCCATATTGAGTCATTGGGATCTTCAGCACACATTTCAACAACTTCATTTTCGTCTGATTTATTTATAGCCATCATCCACTAATCTAATTAGCAAAAAACAATTTGATTGTAGCGGAAAAAACACCAATACTTAGTGTCAAAGTAAATAAACACGCTGCTAAAGTAATACTCATTAAAAAAAGATTCCCTGCGATTGTGCAGTATCTATCTTTCGGCGTTCGAACCCAACGAATCTTTTTATTCATCACGTCACCTCAAATATCACGTTGTGGTTTAAACATCTAATAAACTCTCTTTTCACAAGCTGCGATCTAGGAATGAACGAAAATATGAGTGTATTCAGTGTTTCGTATTTTTCTGTTTTATGCATCAGAAGATTTAATCAGGGAGGGTAAGGGACTCCAGACATACTCGAATACCATCTAAATGTTTTTGGTCAAACCTGAGAGTGTTGTCTTTTCCATCTCGTCGCTTTTCTCGATCACAAATGATGAAATCATCTTCGTGATCTTCCAGCAGGTAGCTAAATAAACGTTTTTGAGCTTCGACATCTTTATGAATGTATTGTTGATATATTTCGCTACAGACGGGACACAAAACCAATTTGAGATCTGTCATCACTGGTAGTTGAACACCAACATGATCCGCCCACCTTTTGGAAAGTAGATCAACATATTCAACAAACACTTCCTCCTTCTGATTTACAAAAGGCATTGTGTCACAACATAGCTGACAAAAGGGCTGATCTTCTTCTACATTAAAATAGTAATCCAGTAGAGCATGACCGTCATATTCAGATTTGGAATATGCACGTACAGACCGAACTCTCTTAGTAGTATTCTTTGTTGGGGCCTTTTTCAATCGTTCGATATTTTTCTGGCGGCGGCGTTCAATATTTCCAGAGCTTGAATTATCAATTGTATGTTTATTAGCAGCCTTTCTTTTTATTTGCTCTTTGAATTGCTCAAACTCTTCTTTATTTTGTTTGACAATATCAACATCCTCTAGAGAAAGGCCTAATTTATTGGCGATATTCTGCTCTGTTCTTCGCTGTTCTTTTCTTTTTTGACCACTTCGGCCAAACTCTACGGCACTGAGCCATTTCTGCCCCGAATCATATGGGAAGCCATCAGGTAACATTTCAACAGATGCATCCACGGGTTTAACAAAAGTATCGTTATTTTGTGGAATCCAACTAGCACTCCTAAGTGTATGAACCAGTTGTGAAGGAGCACACCGAGCACCGTTAGCTTCGTTTCTTTGATAGCATGCTTCCAAATAATTTGGTTGATCTGGTAAGGAGCACAGCGTCTTCCAAATTAAACAAGATATTTCGATTGATGGTTTTTCTAATACCTCACCTAAACCTTCAATTTCATAGTCTTCGTCAATACTAGAAGATGTACGACGCTTTCCGGCTACATCTGAAAGTTCATCCCATGATGGATTCCAACAACATGGACTCTTATCTGGAACCAAACGAATCGTTGCCCCAACAGCTATTGCGAATTTGCCAATTCTCTCTGGATCGATTTCTAGGTTTAAGTAGCGGTTAGTAAGCGAATATTTACTAGATCCATATCCTTTTTTGAGTGATCCATAGAATGGCTTAAGGCCAGAATGATAAAAAGGCGTATCAAGATATACCCACGATGGCCTTGCACCTCTTCCGTCATCCGTTTCAAAGAGAAAATAATTCTTAAATAAATGGGCATTTCTTGGATTTTCTTCTAGGAAATGAATGAATCTCTTCATGTCGCTCGATAAAGTATTTGTGCCTATCTCATTTAAATATTTGTGGGTATCTGGACGATCAGGTTTATATCGATCATCGAGTATGGATTTTATTAAGTCAGATTCTTCTACCTCTCTTACACCAATTTCTACTAGAAATTCTCTGGCTTTCTTTTTGATCTTTTCGTTTTTCCCAGAAGTATAAATACTTTTATTGACTCGACGGAATGTTGTGTCATTCTGGTCTTCATCGCTTTGAAAATATGATCCTGAACCTGTTCTGAGTGAACCATCACACATTCTTACAATCAACAGTGATTCAAGTTCACCGAATCTATCTTCATTGTTCAATTCTGAATAAAGAAATGCATACAATGATTGCATCCATACATCAGACTTAGATATTAACCATGCAAGTAACTCCTCATCAGGCTTCATCTGATACGTAGGGATATTTGCATTTTGTTTTAATAAGTCAATGAAATCATCATTCTTCCAATTAGGTATATCAAGTGAAGTGAGGAAGTGATCTAAACGAGAATTCTTTTGTGAAATACCAATTGCCCACTCATTCCGATCATTCCGTCGTTCAAAATACTCTGATAAGAAACTGACATCTGTTTTCGATAGCAATCGCTTTAATGACGCCTTGCTCTGAACCAGAGTTTTAGCAGGGGCATATCCTTTATAGTATGTGGGAGTAAGTTGCTGCTCATTCATGGTCTCTAAAATGGCTTCACGAATTAAAGTGTATGGTTCTTGTAAGCTATCTTTCTTGTTTGGTAATACAGATAGAAACTCTGCTGTAAGAAAGTTTGTGTCTCTGATATGAAATAGTGAACCCGAAACAAGCTCAGCAAGTTGTTCGAAAAGAGGTCTATTGTCGTTGTGATCCCTTTTTATAGACTCTCGACTACGCCCAGTAATGAATGGTGCATGCAAGTGAAAGTTGAGCCCAGATGTCTCGTTAATCGCTGGAAATGAGACTGATACTGTTCCCGGTTCAGCAGCTACAATTTTAAATTGCTGTGACAATTGTATTTTGGGATCGAAGTGTATTTTTTCCTCTAACAAAGTGAGCAGAAACGCTACACTTACATATTGTGAATTTAGCCCAGTCACCAACTCTGAATATCGTAGAAAGTGCTGTGAAATAACAGTTTTCTTTTTTTGTTTCTTTCGAACTTCATAGTGATACTCTGAGTGTTTAATTCTTTGAAAATGCAAATCACACCAATGAAGTTCTTTAAGATGTGTCAGGAATAGTAATGAAATTTCTGATAACTCACTAAGCCACTTATAAATATCTTCGTATGCTTCTTGAGAACTCTTAGTTTCACAGCCTAAATGAAAAACAAATCGAGTACTGTTGCCAAGGGATTCATCTCTGGGTAATTCAACAGGGAGAACTCTTTCCTCCAGCTTAAATGAGTAAGTAGGAGAATAGATGCTTGGGGTATTGGTATAGGCAAATACAGATTTAAATCCGACTCCAAAGCGTCCTATCTTTTCTTCGTCATCTTTTTTTGTTCCTCGACTTATATCAGTTATTCCCCTGACATCATCCTCACTAAATGGATCACCATTGTGCTCGAATATTAAATTGTGCTCATTCAATGAAAAGGAAACAGAGGTGGCTTTTTCGTCCTCAGCATTTTGCAATAACTCATAAATAAAATGAGCACTGTCTGGGTAGAAGTCTTCAAAGTGCTCCCAGAAACCCGGATGCTTCTTTGCTGCTCTTGCTAGATCACCCCTGTCTTCTCTTACTTCCTCTAAGAAGGTTATTTCTTTGGACATTCATACTCCCCGCTTTTGATTTCAAGCGTTCCCACTAAAATCCGCTCATACCTGATATCAGGGTTCTCAACCCTGCTGCTTAATTCAGCGGACCTTTCTTCATATTCCCGATTAGCCCGATTGATTTCAGCTTCTCTCATTCGTTGAATCTTCTTTTCAGTTGCAGACCGCAGGCGATCATTAAGCATAGAAATGCGACCTTCATAACTGGCTTTCAGACTCTGTCGTTTAAATTCTGCCAGCTTGATAACTTTCCCCCGATGGAAAACAAGGGCAGCTTTCCAACTGTTATAGTGGAGTGACTCAAGAGTAGTCAGATCCATTTCTGAACTACCAGAATCAGAGTCTTTAGCAACCTGCATTAATTCAAAGAAATGGCTGGAGATGCTTTCATTACTTGAAATGACTATAAGCTCCAGATCATGCCTTAACCCAATGAAATCCCACTGATAAATAGCAAAAGGGTAGACTCCTTCTGTAAACCTATTATCTGTAACAGAAAAGTGAATTTCAGGGTCCGTATGTGTGTCAAATGAAAAGGCTGCCTGACGTGTCAGTGGATGTACCGGACTCAATAACTGAACCGAACGGTCTTCATTGGCAGTTTCTCCATCAAATGTTATTGGTAAATGTGGTTCATTGCCTTTCAGCCATTTTTCCCAGTTCCGTTGTTGAATATCATTATTACTGGAAAGGATACGAGCGTCCTGTAGCAATTTCCTGCGTGCATCTTCATTCAAACGCAATGATTTGATTTCCGCTTTTCCAAGAATTGCCGCTGATTCGTTGATCGTCTCCAGATATGTACCGAGCATATTCTGAATTGCTTCCGGCTCCAGCCAATAACTCGTAGCATGATCAACATCCGCATTGAATCGATCTTTTAAGGGTACAGAGATCCCGAAGAACTCATGCTGTTTTTCTTCCAACTTCTCTTCTTCGAGAAGCTGGCGTATTTCATTGTCTTCCAGTTGTCGCAGACGTTCCTGACGTTCGGCGGGAGTCAGTTCTGATTTAACAGCAATCTCATTTAACTCTTTTGTGATTTTTCCGAGTATGTCCTCGCTGGCACCCACAGCCTGCTCAAATATTCCAATACGCATTAAACAACGTTCATAAATATCAGCATCAACTGTCCCCGGTGTGATCATATTGTAAACGCTGACAAACTGGCTTTTTTGTCCGTTTCGATCAATACGACCAATTCGCTGTTCAATTCGCATTGGGTTCCACGGTAGGTCATAATTGATGATGCAATCGCAGAACTGGTAGTCCAGACCTTCACACCCAACTTCGGAAAACAAAACCACGTCGAGAGCTTCTGGATCATCTTTAGGTCGCTCGAAACGGTGACGAACTGTTGTGCGTTCTTCATCAGGAACATTACCATGAACTAGACCGACTCGAATCCCGGCACTTAACAGTCCTTCTTTGAGGTAATGCAAAGTGTGTCGAAACGAGCTAAATATCATGATTCGGTGGTTAGGATATATCTGGGCATCCTGCTTTTGGTTTACAAGTTGAATCACTTTCTCAAGCTTGGGATCTTTCTTGTCCAGATTATTCGCCATAGCAATAACTGATTGGATTCTTTCAGCGATAGAATTCAAATCACCTGATTCGATCCCAAAATCTTCGATGTCTACTTCTGAGAGTTCCTCTTCACTAACATGTCGTGAGAGAATGTCTTTGATATATGGTGCAAGTCCATATAAGCAACTGGCTGCCTGACGGCGAATCGTGGACATCATGAAGTTGACACTTCTGGAGCCGTGCAAATCTGCAAGAATTTCTGACTGTACTTTCAAAAGAGCATCATGCAAAGTGTTTTGAGAATCAGTAAAAGGGACTTCTACTGTGTGGGATTGTCGTATCGTAAATTCACCAATATCACGTCGGCGAGTACGATTGATAATCCCCGAAAACGAATGCAGGTTTTCAAGTTGATCGATAATTTTAATCCTCTCCTGTTCCGAGACATCAGGAGAAGATAGCTTATCGGTGATTTCATCCACTTCGGGGTTACCAGTAAACATTGAAGTCCCCCAAGGGGTCAACTGTGCCTTTTTCAGACTTTCCAACGCTTTGGATTGCCATTTAACAGAGGCACTACGGGCTTGTCTCACCGCTTCATTGATCATGGGATTCGGCTCTGACATGTGATCGAAACTATCACGATCAATCACTACATCTGGTCTCAACAGATTTAATAGTGAAAAAAGGTCACTATTGCCAAGCTGGAGGGGAGTGGCAGTCAAAAATATGACAGCTTCTGCGTTATCGCAGAAATATTTAACAGCTTCGTGACCATAAGTAGTGGGGTTCGAGATCCGGTGGGCTTCGTCCACAATAACAAGGTCGAAATGAGGTGCTGGATCAAGATCTAGCAGGCATGG
This sequence comes from Gimesia sp., assembly GCA_002706765.1. GTDB lineage: Bacteria > Planctomycetota > Planctomycetia > Planctomycetales > Planctomycetaceae > Gimesia. Next base: position 21,933 of record PAJV01000050.1, on the reverse strand, counting down.
CTTTTTTGAATTTCGGTCTTTCCTAGTCCCAGTGATAATTTCTTCATTAAGTATTGAATATGGAATGATTCCAAACTGGTGTCTTTCAGGCCATTCTCCATCAAGATCGCATTCGGAAATGCAGTGACGAAGCATTTTTCCGTCGAAATGTTCAAAGTTCTGATCGAACCGCTTCATTTCTGTCTGCCACTTCTTTTCAGAAATGAGTGGTCGGGGACAAATGATTAATACAGAGTTGATTTCCTGTCGAGCCTGTAGTTCCCGTAAGATCAAACCTGCTTCTATGGTCTTTCCAACGCCAACACCATCTGCGATCAGCAGGCGGGGGCGGTCAGCTCGAAGAAATCGAAGCACAGGGCGGTATTGATACGGAACAAAATCAATCCGGGCAGCATTTAATGAATAGAGCGTTGATGTGCTTGGGTGATTGATTAAGCGGGCTGTGAGAAGTGCCTGACATTCTGTTGCTGACAGAACCTGCTTGATTTGACTGGGTTCGTCATCAGCTATCAACTGTGAGGTAAAATAATTGGATGCCTTTCCATCGATAAGAACGGTATATTGATATTCCGGGGCTGACTCTTTTACTTCTACAACAGCACCGATTTTATCTGGCTGAGATTTCAGGCGAACGATTTGTCCCAGATGGAAAGGTTGTGAGACCGGCATTTATACAGCAATCATAGCAATGATGTTAATTTACATTGAGTTACAAAATTATAACAAAAGCAAAATTGTTTTTGCCGGTACTGCTACAATATTCTTTTCCACTTCTCCCGACTCTTCTTGGGTAACAACTAATCCGAACGATGCTTCGTGTTGTGGTTTTGTGATGAAATGGCGTCTTGCATCTAATTGTTTGTGGATCACTCTCTTTTTTCTATACTTAATTCCAATTGACAAAATGATGTCTATCTGAGGATTATGTTTTTTAGCCGGTAATTTCTGTTAGTTTTGATTTATCATCTGATCAATCTTATCTTCAATTTTCTCAATCTCTTTACGGGGGTTCTCAAACCAATCGGTAGACCATATCCGATGAATAATCCACCCAGACTTTTCAAGTGCATCTTGACGAACCCTATCTTCTGCTCGTTTCAAGTATGAAGAATGATAGCTTGCACCATCACATTCGATTCCTAATAAATATTGACCTGAATTGTATGGATTACGAATGGCAATATCGATTCTGTATTGTCCTACTTCTACTTGGGAATCACACTCGATTCCTTTTTCAGATAAAAGTTGAATCACATCTTCTTCGAAATCGCTGTCAGGTTCATGGGCTTTGCTTTCTTGAATATTCTGAAGTCTGCTAGTGCTCAAAATCTCATCTATTTCTTTTTGAGTTGATTTAGAATCTAGTTTACTTAATTGCTTTTGTTGGTATTCCAAAGCATTAACAATCGTATCAATTTCCGCATCTGGATTCTTAAACCAATCAGGTGACCATATCCGACGAATAGTCCACCCAAGCCGTTCCAAAATAATTTGTCTGAGTCTATCACGATCTCTTACTGATTTTGCAGAGTGATACGTCGCCCCATCACACTCTATCCCTATCAGAAAACGTCCGGGAGACTTTGGGTCTATTACTGCCAAATCGATAAAGAAACCTGCGACTCCAACTTCAGATTCACACTCATAGCCCCTTTTTCTTAAGGCATCTTTAACAGCAATTTGAAAGTCACTCCCATCTTTTCGACCAGAATATACAGGTTGTTCAACAACTCCTGATTTTGCATATGCAAGAAAGTCCTTAAAAGCTTTTATGCTTAGATTTGTAGACTCAGATATGAGAATGTCATGTGATTCCAATGAAGAAAATACTAGCATTCTCTTTTTTGAGCGAGTAAACAGTACATTCAGTCTTCGCCACCCTCCATCCTTATTGATGTCCCCAAATCGTTGGAACACACGCCCCACATCTTTATCAGGACCATAGGTACATGAGATCATAATGACATCACGCTCATCCCCTTGGACGTTTTCAAGATTCTTGATAAATAGTGGTTCTGTTTTTTGGCGATCTTTTTCGAAAAACATAGAGAACTGAGAATCCTCTTTAGTTAGCCGCTCAACATAATCTTCAATTAGATCTGCCTGCTTTCTATTCATGGCAACTACACCAAGAGACTCTTCACTACGATTAATTAAATGATCTTTGATCGCAGTCGCAATGATCTGAGCCTCATGATGATTCATTCCTGAACTATATTTTCCCTCTGGAAGATAGTTGAATTTGAGCCCATACTCATCATTATTTTTATGAGGTGAAGGAAATACGACCAAGTCATTGTCATAAAATGCTTTGTTTGAAAAGGCAACTAAACTTTCGTGCTGAGACCGATAATGCCAACGTAGCCTTCTAGTTTGGAAAAGAGAGATACTTGCATCAAGAATACTTTCTGAATCTGTAATGGTATCTCGATCATCGTCTTCATCATCATAGGTTGTCATGAAAGTATCAGTAGGAGGAAGCTGTTTGGGGTCACCGACAATTACAAACTGTTTTCCCCTTGCTATCGCCCCTAGTGCTTCCTCTGGTCGGAGTTGCGAAGCCTCGTCTATAACAATCATGTCAAAATTGACAATACCGGGGCGTAAATACTGTGATACAGCTAATGGACTCATCATGAAACACGGCTTCAGGGCGACCAATGCCTTAGCTGATCGTTCGATAAGCTGCCTTATAGGAATGTGTCTTTTAGTTTTCGTTAAACACTCGTGTCGAATTAAGGCAAGATCACTATATGTTGATACTTTACCACCCCCATTTCCGGGAGGCACTTCTCTCTGAGCAGCTAAACAAGCAATTTCGTCTCTTTGCAAAAGCTTCAAAGACTCATCATACCGACGAAAGTTACTTTGTATCCCAAGTTGCCTTTTACCGGCAAATAACGCAATAACTTTGTTTTCTTGGAATATTTCATTTGCAAGATAATCATAGATACCAAGTTCTACTGAATCGACGACTTTTTCTGGAACGATGATACCTTTAGCAATCTGATTTACAACTTGTTCAAATCCATAGTCTTGTAGAGTCTGGAGATTTCGTTGTAAATCAACTCCAGAATTTAGCCATTCTTTTTTTTCTAGTGCAAATTCATTTCGCTTAATTTGTTGTGTCAAATCATCAGTACAAGTCGTCTCCCAGTCTTCTTGGTCTAGGTCTGTCGCTTCAATAAATTGACATAAAGATTTATCTACATGCTCAATAGATAATTCTAATTTACTCTGAAATACTGAAAGTTCTTGAAAGACTTCCGATGTCTCTGAAGATGTGATCTTTTCATATAAACCACTGGTTTTAATACTATTGAAGATGTAGTCAGAAAACCCATAGAGAGTTTGGCACCTTAAAAGTTGATAGCCTTGTTCTATTTGATCTATGTCGGAGAGTTTAATTGACTCATCAATCCACAAATTATCATTCTCAAGTTCAATGAAATTATTTTCTAGCTCTTGTAATTCATACCAAGCTTCAAGTTCATCCATGACCTGAGATATAGTAAGGTTCTTATTGCCGAAACATTCATCATGATTCTTATAATATCGATTCAATATTTTAAGTAGATCCTCAAATACGCTTTTATCATTCTCCAGCAGCATACTTGACTCACGCATCCCGCCAATTTTCGGGAAAGTCTTTTTTATCCCTTCAATTCCGTTAATTAGTTGATCGACCCGCTCCTCATATCCATCACTTTTTAACGAAACCAATAATTCCAGTGTTTCACAGGGAAGACTTATTATTAAATCACCAAAGATCTTTCGTGCACCAAGACTCTTTCCATAACGTTGTCTGATTTCGAAATACCAATTCTTAAGATGCTCAATCTTTTCGATTGGTGTTTCTAGCCCATTAAAGTGTTTACCTAATAACCTTCTATATCTTTCATTAGATTCGAACGATTCATTCTCTTTTTTGAATTCGATTAAATATTTGATTTTTTTATACAAGATTGAAACATCGCATGATCGAGATGAGATTTGTTTCAATTGTTTTTTATGCTTCCACCAACTAGTCGATAGCCATTTAAATTTCTTGTTGTGGTTCTCAAGAAAATATAATCTTAAATCGGACAGTTCTTTTATGCTTAGATGGTTTTCAACATTAAAGTACTGTTTGAGAGCTTCTTTTTTCTTAGATAAATCATAGATTATGACTTTGATTTCGGGGATTAGTTTATTTGCCTCAATGCCTTCCATACTTGGATCTCGCCAATCCCATAGATCAGAAGGTAATTTATATGCTGCATTGATCAACTCTTTTATTTCTTTTAATCCATTCATTGAAGGCTCTAAGAAATTATTAGATTTATCACCTAGCTGATCTTTAACTTGAATCAAGGGTTCCAATAATATATGCAATTCGTCATACACCTGTGTCACCAACTGACCAGTGGAATCCAACTCTGATAATGATGTGCCTTTCTCAATCCCGATCTCTAGTAGATTTTCGATGAGCCTTTCGAATTTTTTGATGTATTCATGATGGGAATTATCACGATGTTTAAGTTTTACTGATAGCTGATTAAGTTTCTCTTTCATCTTTGAGTTCAATTCAATGTAGCGTCCTAGTACTTTTATCCTCTCTGTGGTCATCTCTTTTGCAACAGAGAGTAATTCATCATCGATATCACTAGGGAGACTCCTTAATTCAACATGGGCTTGTTCTGCCAGAAAATAGGATGAAATATTTCCTAATTCAGTACCTAGGTATTGTTCAAACTCATCTGCAATCGTTTTGAGTTGAATTAAGTTAGAATTATGCTCTTCAAGAAAACTAAGTATTAACCTCGCATCTTTGGGGATTATCTTAGTTCGTTTTACTCCGTACCAAGGATGCTCATATAACGGTTTGGAATCCCCCATTTCATTTTTAAGCTCTTGATAATGGATCACAATTTCATGTGCAGCATCAATAATAGCATTACGATTTTGAGGAGTAAGGACAGAGCCATCGTGCCCTTTCGGATGAAGAGATTCTGGATCTACATTTAGTTTAACCCGAAGATATGTTGCTTTACTTAATATTTTGTGTGGGGTAAGTTCTGTCGATTTCCAATTTGTATTGATGACCTCAGCGTATTCAAGCAGTTTTGCTTTATGATCTTCAAGACGAGAGATATCCGAATTCAATTCAGTTGGTCGCCGAAAGTTTTCATCTAGCCTTTGCTTGATTGATTTATGAATCTCTCCTTTTTGGAGGTTGTTGGTATGTAAAGCTAGACAAAAACTACCGAGTCCAGCCCTATTCAAGCGATTCAAAACCACATCTAAAGCAGCTTGCTTGGCGGAAACAAATAGCACCTTCTGCCCTTGCGAGAGAGCAGCAGCAATAATATTAGTAATCGTTTGCGATTTACCAGTACCCGGTGGTCCCTCAATTACTAGATTTTTTCGATCCAAAACGTCTACCAAAGCACTGTGTTGAGAGGAATCAGCATCATCTATTAATGGGAACTTCTCATGTATATCTTTGATTTGATCAATATTATGTTCAGACTGAAATCCAACTATCCCTTCTTCTAATTCCGATGAGGAGAAAAAACGCTGAATAATGGGATGTTCTTGAATTGGACTATTGGCTGGCCAACGACTTGGATCAAGATCTTGATACATTGCGATTCTTGTAAAATCAAAAAAGGCAAGCGTAGCACAGTTGATGACTTCCCATCTTTTGAGGACTGGATTCTTTGAGTGTTGGCCTAACAATCCTGCTATCGCTTCGATGTACTCCTTCGCTGACATTTCATCGGTATCAGGTATCTGTAAATTAAATTCTAGCCTGATTTTTTCTTGAAGACTTACATTTGAGTGAATATCGTCATTGGTCCATGTCAAACTGTATTTATAGGTCTGAGTTTTTTTATCAAGAGTATCACGTGTAAGTGTTATGGGAATCAAATAAAGCGGAGCATACATAGCTAAATCACTTGATTCGCTTTCATAATATTTTAAAAACCCACAGGCAAGATAAAGGCTATTAACTCCTTTCTCTTGAATACCGTTAATCTGATCCTTACTAATACCGTGAAGTATTTTCTCCAACTCACTCGGATAATGAAGAGACTTCAGTAGATATTTGGGTTGTTCATCTCCAGAAGTAAGTGGCAGATTAAAAGAAGTATTGATCCCCAGATGTTTTGCCCATGCTTCTGGATCGGGTTTCTTTTTGAAGTTATTACCTTCTGAATCTTTAATTTGTAAATATTCCCGCTCATCCGGTTCATCGATTGGTTCAAAGAAATATTTCTTTTCAATATCTACAAGACACTCAGCGAGAAGCGATAGTGGATAGTCAATGATTCTAACCATCTTTTTTGATCTCTTTGATTCCAGATCAAATTTCAATAGTTTATTTCGTTTTGACATATCCAGTAGTTTTTTTCTACTGGCTTCAAGGCTGCTTAATACTGACTCTTGATCATTTGATGTACTGCTCATTAGATATTGCTTCTTCAACTTATTTATACAACTACTACACACGGGTTTCCGGAATTAAATTATCTCAAAATGGGAGCTATATTTATTTCCCAGAGTACCATGTGGTGAAACTACGTTCAATAGTCGGGGTTCCGTTAAATGCGTCGGGTTGAAATGGCATTTTCCTTGGAATCACTCACCTTGATTAAATGGTGGAATACAATTTATTTCTTTTAACAACGACACTGTCATGCCCAACGATCTCGAAAAAGCCATCCATGGATTAGTAAAAATTGTCGTACAGGAAGTGGTCAGTGACTTACAGAGCAGGGGACTTCTTGTAAATCCAATAACCTCAGAGCAAGATTCTGATTCAGATGACCGTTTTCTGTTGCGAGCAAAGGAAGTAGCGGAACGTCTAGCGATTTCAGATCGACATCTCCACAAAATGACTGTTGAGGGAGTGATACCATGTGTTCGAATTGGTCAGTCAGTTCGTTATAGAGCTGAGGCTGTTCAGGATTGGTTGCGAGAGGCCGAATCAACTGAAGCACCGCAACCAAGAAAGCAGGCTTCCGTAAAAAAGAAAAGTATAAAAACTAAGGAAGCAAAGATACCCAGAAAGTCACAACATAATATTGTGAAAAAACAGACGGTTACAAACACCAAAAAACCAGAGAAAGTATCAAATCAGAAGAAAGGGCCAAAGAAGAAGAGTGGTCCCAAAAGAACCAATCCCGAACCAGAACAGGAGCGAACAAATCCGTTCAGGTTACTGTTGAAAGAGATCGGTGTTGATCGTGATACAATAGGTCCAGTGACTTTTGGCGAATTGAGACAGATTGCTGAAGTTGATATTCCTGTCTTCCATGGCTGGATGTACTTGGGGCAGGGGATGCCAGAAGAAGCATTGGAGAAGTTGCGAATGCATTTTTCAAAGACAATCTGAGCTGGTTAAGATAAACCAAATCGATTTGTATAGAACATAAGTGAGATGAAATGGAAGTGTCAGTCGATGTGATTTCAGATGTAATTTGTCCGTGGTGCTATATTGGTAAACGGCGACTTGAGAAAGCGATTGCTGCTACGGATGTGCAAGTCAGCGTGCGATGGCATCCATTTCAATTGAACCCAACGATGCCAAAGGAAGGGATCAGTCGGCGTGAATATCGCACCAGAAAGTTTGGTAGCTGGGAACGGTCAATGGAGCTGGATGCCAAAGTTAGTGCCGTTGGTGAATCTGAAGGAATTCATTTCGCCTTCGACAAAAATGATCGAACACCAAATACTATTGATGCCCATCGGCTCATATGGTTTGCTGATCAGTATGGCTGTCAGGATGCAGTCGTTGAGGCACTGTTCCGTGCTTATTTTACGGAAGGTCAGGATGTTGGTAATCACCAGACGCTCATTGAAGTAGTTACTGAAGCAGGTCTGGACCGACAGGCTGTGGAAACAATGCTGGACAGTGATGAAGGACTGGATCTCATCGCAAAATCCAGAGAAATGTCTCAGCAGTTTGGAGTTGATGGAGTTCCTTTCTTTATTATCAACCAGAAGTTGACATTGGCTGGGGCACAGGATTCAGAAACGTTCGTTGAGGCGTTTAAGCAGGTTCAAACATGAGTCGGTTAAAAACAACCTCAAAATATCTGCTGGCGATCTTCATGATCGGGGCAGGCACGATGCACTTCGTGAATCCAGTCTTCTATCTGAAAATTATGCCGCCCTATCTCCCGTTCCATAAAGAACTGGTACTGATCAGTGGCGTTTGTGAGATTCTACTGGGGATTCTGTTGTTGATCCTGAAATATTCACATCTAGCAGCGTGGGGAATTATTGCCCTGTTGGTTGCCGTGTTTCCTGCCAACGTATATCTCTACCAGAATCAGGATATTCTTCCGGCTTCACCGATCATTCACCTGTTGCGACTGCCGTTGCAAGGGGTGTTTGTGCTGTGGGCTTATTGGCATACAAGGTCACGAATCTGAAAACTCTGCTTTGGACGAGGACAATGTTTCGGTGATGCTATGACATTCAGCCTCGATGACGTATCTGTCCAACCCACTGAGCCAGTTCCTTCAGGTCATCCACATCCATTCCAGATACAAGTTCTCGCCGGTGGATGGAGGAATAAGTCCTTTGCAGTTTAGGCATGTTAAATATATGGTAGATTGATCAATTTTAAAAGGAAATTAATAGAGTGACATACGATGACGAGTTAAAAATGCATGTTGCCAAATATAAACGAGAAAAACTCAAGGTTGTGGAAAATGGTGTCTGGAGAAATCGTGAGTATGAGCACATCCTTCCTGTTGAGCAACGCTATTTGAATCTTTTGAAACCGTATCGACAAGAGTTTAAGTGTCGGTTTGAATCTGGACAATTCACATTCAATATTGAAGATTTACCGCATCTCAACTCGTCTCAAGCGATGGGGGTCAATCTTTTTTTCCCATTCCACGTCGCTGAATGGTATTCTCCTTTTCTTCAAGCTCTGAGGATTGAAGACGAACCGATTCAGAATTCTCAGTTTGAGTATGTCATGCCCGATCAAACTAATGTAGATATACTCTTGGTAGGTGCGTCGGGACGAAGAGTGTTTGTCGAAGTCAAACTGAAAGAACGTGGGTTTGGGGCAGCAAACAGCAAGAAGGTAGACTACGCCAGAATCTTTCAGAAGCATTCCCCACAACTTGAAAGCATTGTTCGAAATGATCACCTCACATTCAGAAAATTCAAACAGTACTACCAACTCTTCAGGTACTTATCGTTTCTCTCTCCAGAGTCGTCTGACGTTTTTTGTTTGCTTGTGCCGAGGAGAAATGAACTGTTCCAAAAAGATATTCCGGTCATCAATGAGATTTTGCGGGACGAACAGAAGGCAAAGGTCAAGGTTGCCTACTTGGAAGACGTAGTTGAGCGGCTCATTTCGTCTTTCCAAAACGACAATCAACTACTTCTTCAGCAATTCATCTTGTTCAAAGAGAAGTATATCTTATTTTGATGTATGTTGTAGCGAAGATGTCACTCAAAGTATTCGTTATCCATACTCAGCTTTCGCCCCTTTGGCACAATTGAAGAATCGTCTTTTCCTTTGTGGAAGGTGAATGCCTACAAGCCGTTCTTTCTTTAGCGAAGTTCCAATTGTCACTAAACATAGCCACTGCTTAGTATCTCTCTTTTGAGTGAATTGTTCTATGATGAGAGGAACGAGGCCATTCTTGACTTCTAACTTACAATGTAGTGCGTTGACTATATCTGGAATGTGATGTACAGTACCGAGCGTGAACAAGTAGGCAGACGACGAAAGCAATGAACTAGCAAGAAGGTGGCGAAAACAATTTCATGTGGACTGACAACGAAACATCACTCGATTTGCTTGGTTTCCGGGTTCACGCCGACCTGATTCGATCTGTTGTAACTGATCCCAAGCTTCTGCCTGTCACTCTCGGTGTGTTTGCCGACTGGGGTGGTGGCAAGACGAGCCTCATGAAAATGCTAGAAGAGTCATTCGATCCTGATAACTGGGAGAATGGGTCGCAGGAGCACAAGCAATGCGAGCGTACTGCCTGTCTTTACTTCAACGGATGGCTCTTCGAGGGGTATGACGATGCGAAGTCGGCAATCCTTAGCTCAGTATTGGTAGCACTCGGTGAACACAAACGCTTCGGTCCAAAGGTTCGGGACCGATGTGCTTCACTACTTAAGAGCGTGAACTGGATGCGTGTCGCCCACCTTGGACTTAAACATGTAGCTTTACCAGCGATTGCAGCATATGCAACAGGCGGAGCATCGCTCGTGCCTGCGATTGCAGCGTCGGCTGGGGGAACGCTTCCTTGGAATTGGGAGGATACCGACAAGGATACGCCTGAATCAATGAGGGACGACAATGACGGGGAGTCAGTTGATTGGGCGAATTTGATCAAAAATGATCCCTCGAAAGCAGGACCACTCGATGTACGGACTTTTCGTGAGAAGTTTGGACATCTTCTCAAAGACAGTGACATCGATTCATTGGTGGTGCTGATCGATGATCTTGACCGTTGCTCTCCTGAGCGAATTATCGAGAATCTTGAAGCCATTAAACTCTTTTTAAACGTCGAGAATACGGCATTTATCATCGGGGCTGACCCAAGAATTGTTCGGCACGCCATAGCGTGGAAATATAAAGACCACGACGACAAAGTTGAGATCGAAGACGAAGCTCCAACTATTGTCACTGACTATCTCGAAAAGCTGATTCAGTACCCATACCGACTTCCACGGCTCTCGCCTACCGAGATCGAGACGTACATGGCGTTATTGTTTTGCCAATCGCATCTAACTGAAGAGCTTTTCAATTCGACGGTATCAGCCTGTGATGTTCAACGAGCCGAGGACCGCTATTCTGTATTCGGGTACTCAGCAGTGAAGGAAGCCGTGAACGGTAATGGAGGGGCAAAACTTCCCGAAAGGTTGGGAAGTGCTCTCACGTTTTCAGCAAGTGCAGCCCCGCTAATCACAGAAGGACTGAAAGGGAATCCAAGGCAGGTAAAACGGTTCCTGAATGCATTCGTGTTGCGAAAGAAACTTGCAGGCGTTGCCAATCTGACGAACATCAAGGACGGCATTCTTGTAAAGTTGATGATTCTTGAATACTCGAACGACAAGAAATTCCGAGAGCTTTATGAGTGGCAAGCGGCCCAAAACGGAGTGCCGAAAGAGATTGAACAATTCGAAGAAGCCATTTCCGATGAATTCAAAGAGAACAAGAATAAACCGACACTCCCCGAAGACTGGTCAAATCCAAGACTCAAACGTTGGCTTTCGATGGAGCCAGTTTTGTCCGGTGTGGACCTCCGGGACTACTTCTGGATAGCCCGTGACCGCTTGCAGTCGTCGATTACTGGAATGTCGTTGGTTCCGCAGATCGTACGTCGTGTCCTCGAAGGGCTGACCAGTAAGAACTCAGCTATGAGGGTAGATGCTGTCAAGAGTGCAGGAGAGTTTGATGAGACTGAACTTGAAATTCTCTATGACTTGTTGGATCGAAACACAAAACATAATCCATCAGAAAAATCGGCTTATGATGCTCTTCGATCGCTCATCGAAGCAAATGTAAGCGGTGCAGTCAGCCAACTGGTTGCTACGGTCAGCGAGATACCTCCAGCAGCTATCCCACCTGCCGTTGGCGGCGACATCATTGCACTGATCAAAGCTAAGCCTGAAGTATCCAAGCCATTTCTCAAGTTGATTGAATCTCTGAAGAAGACCGATACGCAGGTAGGCAAGATGATCACCTTAATCGACAAGAAAAAGGGTTGATCAAAAATGGGGACATCAGCCGACTACTCCGCACCGCCGAATTGGAGCACCGTCAAGAGTGATGTGACTCGTAACGGTGGTCATGCTCCAACGCCTACCAAAGCTCGTGAACTTGTTCGAGACTATATCTCGGAGAATGGTGGCTCAGACCGCATGTCTTCTGGCCGGGGGCAGCTTGGAAACGGTAAAACCGCTCGTAATGCCGCCCGGTCCCTTGGCGGTTTCGTTTCAGCGGTTGCTCGTGATGGCCTCGACACTGCATTACGAAACAACGGTCTTCAGGATCTCATCGGCAAGTCGGTTACTGAGACTTTGTTAGGAATCGTCTCTCTGTGTGGTGGAAGTGAAGGTGACATCGACTCGGTAGATGCGAGGAATGCCCTGTCAAAAACGATGGATGAAGTTTGCAAAGATGCTAGATCACCAGAAGAACTTGAAACGACACTGACCGACCAAATGCACGGTGACAAGCTTGGTGGCTTGATGATTCACTATTTCGGAAACTACCTCTTCGAGCAATTCTGCCGTGTATTCTTTGGTCAACTCGTCCAGAAACACGGTGATGTTAAGGCAAATTCTTTTTTGAATTCAATCAGTGACGTGATTAAGTCTGGACTAGCAAACGAGACCGTAAATATGGATCTCACGAAAGTGAATTGGTTTGGGCGAGAAGGCAATCAGATGGCACAGACCATTTTGAAAAATACATTGGTCGTTTTCGAGTAGCTATAATGGATGCAGTAGTTGAAATCTCATCGAAGAATGTGACGAAGCACGAGAGTGCAACGATCACGATCTGTATTGATGGTACTTCCATTTCGGAACTGTACTTTGACTTTTCGCAAATGCTGAAGTCTGTCAGAAGTCCCTCGGATGTGTCGCAAGACTTTTTGCTTGTTGCGGCGACGGTTTATGCTCTCGACAAACTGATTTTGCGATCAAAGGCGGAGAATGGTTGGGAGCGGACGTTTAATGTTGCGGTTCCAGTCAAAAATGCACAGGAATGGTCGAAGGCATCTAAAACGATCAATCAGTGTGTGAGTTTTCTTAGTGGTGATAGCTGGCGATTCACTTTTTTCGAACGAACAAATAGAATCATTCGTAGAAAACAGACTCGAAGGATGTCACGAATTGTACCATGTTACGCTCGTGGTAAGGTCGCCTGTCTCTTTTCAGGCGGGCTTGATTCACTCATTGGAGCCATTGATGCACTACATGAGTCCAAGGACCGAAGAATCGCATTGGTTGGTCACCACGATCCTAACATTGGCGGTGTCGAAAAAGACCAGAAGCAACTGTTAAAGGCATTGGAAGAAACATATCCAAATCAGTGCGAATCGATCTTCGTAGGGGTTGGCAATTTGGAAAAAAGCTCTGAAATCACGATGAGAAGTCGATCCCTCTTGTTCATTGCACTTGGTATTTCTGTGGCTTCTCATTTAGGAGATGGGACTCCCTTGCTAATCCCTGAGAATGGCACAATTGCTTTGAATGTTCCACTAACACCTGCTCGGCGTGGAAGTTGTTCTACAAGGACAGCACACCCCCACTATCTTTCACTATTAGGTCAGTGGCTAACTGCAATCGGACTGAATCATCCGATTGATAACCCACTCATTGGGAAAACTAAAGGGGAAGCGGTTTTGAATTGTCTGAACATAGACTTGCTTTCCAAAATCGCTCCCCAGAGTACATCTTGTGCTAAACCGGGGCATACTCGCTGGTGGGTTCGTCGAGACGCTGATGGGTGTGGGCAGTGTATGCCATGTATTTATAGAAGAGCAGCCCTGCACGCTGCCGGATTCGATAACGAGTCCTACGGCAACGATATCTGTAACGGCGAAGTGAAAGTGACTGATCCAAAGTCTGAAGCCGCTGACGACTTTAGAGCCTGTCTTTCGTTTCTTCGTAAGAAACATTCACGAGAGGACGTGGCGAAAATGCTTCTCGCCACTGGTCCATTGCCGCCACTCGAAGTGCTTAGTCATGCAGATACGGTAGTTCGAGCGATGAATGAGATTCGTCAACTGCTCAGTGACAAAGCAACACACAACATTCAACGAATGGCGGGGATCTGAAACGATAATTCATGTTGATTGATACTCATTGCCACATCGACCACTTCCCTGATCCAATGGCTCTGGCATTCGAGTGTGAGTCTGCTGGCATCACAACCATTGCAGTTACAAACATCCCAAGCCACTACCAAGTGGCGGTTGAACACATCGGAAGTATGCGTTTCATCCGGCCAGCATTAGGGTTTCATCCATTGGCAGTAGCGGAAAACATAGATGAACTTCCGCTTTTCCTGTCGCTTCTTGAGCACGTCGAATTCGTAGGTGAAATCGGATTGGATTATTCCAGAAAAGGTATTGGCTCGAAGAAAGTACAACTACAAGCATTTCGGGAAATTGCTAAAGCCCTTTCCCAATCAGCCCGATATGTAACACTTCATTCTCGCAAATCGGCCAAAGACGTGCTGGAAGTGCTCGAAGAGTTTGGAGTTACAAATGCAGTGTTTCACTGGTACAGCGACTCAATATCAACACTTCGACGAGCAATCGATGCTGGTCATTATTTTTCAGTCAATACTGCAATGCTCAATTCCAAGTCGGGTCAGATCGTGGTTGAAACTGTCCCACGAGATCGTATTCTGACCGAAACCGATGGACCATACATCAAGATCGGCAGGGCAGCGGCTCGACCTAGTGATGTAGCGAAAGTTATTTCAGGAATAGCCGACTTGTGGGGTGAGAAGACCGACGAAGTTGAAGCACAGATCACTGAGAACTATAATACTCTGTGCACAAGTGTCGGTGTTCGCAATGGAGTCGAGAATTCATGAAACTCTTCTTCATCCACGGCTGGACCTTGAAACCGGACGCCAAGAAGCCGACCTTCCTGATAGGCACAGACCAAGAAGTTCTGAAGGATTAACCGCCTCCCGGAACGTATCGCACGCCTTCCAGAGAATGCCATTGATCTAAGAATGTGTGTCTGTATTTGATTTGTTCCCGTTAGCCATAAGTTCCGAGTCTATCTGACGTTGAGCCTCACGCCATCGAGAGCATCAACATATCTGGCCCGGTCGAGATTGACCTGTCCCCAGACATCGAGATTGCTCAGAACAAAACAGGTTGTTTGATCGGCTTGCAGAGCAAGGACATGTTCAATAAAAAAAGCCGACGAGATTCGTCGACTCCATATCTTTCGAAATGTCTCGGCGTTTAGATCACCTTGACGTTTTCCGCTCTTGGTCCCTTTGGTCCTTGTCCCTTATCGAAAGACACTCGTTGTCCTTCTTGCAGTTCGTCGTAGCTCACCCCGTCGAGGTTCGAACTATGGAAAAACATGTCTTCACCATTCCCCAAGTCGATGAAACCAAAACCTTTGTCCGTAAGCTTTTTGATCGTGCCTTCTGCCATCTTCAATCCGATTCATAAAAAAGTCTTTGAGGAGTAGTCTGACACAACAGGTTCAGGCTGCTCAGCCTCAGTGATTGAGTCTAACCAGAAACATAGACAAAACCAATGAAGTGACCATCAAAAACTGTCAATAATCGCTGTCGTCGATACCCCATTCTCATACCGAAAGCTCACATATTTCACATCTTAAGTAACAACTCAAGCCTCTGTTCCGAATGCCAATAGCTTCGCAAGTCCCTCCCTCTCTCTTCGTGATGCCGCTGTATTCGAAGACACAAGCGTCTCGATTTCCGTCAGATTGACTGGTCGCAAACAAACTTGACCAAGATGCTTGCCGTAAACTGGATCAGTCACATCGATCCGTGCTTCCTTTGCCAATGGATTTGTTGTTGGGTAGAGAATGCTGCTCTGCAACTGCTGGCGATGGCTAATGGCATAGACAACAAGCTGGTAAAGCATCTCTCGTGGGAGTGACTTTTCCCAAAGATCTCGGTACTTGGCATCTAAGAGCGACACCAGCTTTCCTTGTCGCATGATGGCGTAGTCTGGCTTCGGAGTGGGCGACTGTCTTCGCTTTGGATTGTGCTTGGGGTTGTACCGTATCATCCCTTTTAGACCGTGTTCATCCCGTACGGAGCAATTTACCAAGTTCTCCTTTAGGAATCGGGACAGAAGAGACTGAAAAAACCTGTTCATGTCAAACAGGAACCCCGGTAGCATCGTTGTCATGGTTCGCCCCTCTAAAACAATCCCTTGAGATTCGACCAAGAGTCGAATGATCGACAATGCTGGAACATAAGCAGTCGAAAGGCGAGTGATTCTTCTGGCAGCTTGATCAAGTACAGTAGCGTCGAGATTGATCCGTGATACTTGCTCTTCCAGCAGTGATGCCAAACGTCTCGATTCACGGCGAAGATCGAGGAGACTTGCCACCGATCCTGCAAGTCGTAAACCAGCGAGTAACACACGATTTAATAGCGTGTCTTCAAGACGGGGAAAATGCTGACATGGTAGGGTGGCCGTTGCAGTTCCACCATCTAAAGCCAAACGGTCTATTTTGATGCGTCCTCGGAGTGAAGCCAATCGTTCATCTTGCCGAACATATGCTCGTTGCAAACCTCTGGAAATGAGTTCCTGAGCCTCAGCGTTTAGCTGGCTGATGAGGAGATCTTCAAAACCACATTGGTCAACTTGATGTGTGGAGTCAGAGATCAATTCCAGACGCCGAAATCCGTAGGCGTATCGTAGTAATCTGAGTAAAGATGCCGACTTCAATTTTGGAAGGATCGTGATGTTTAAGTTGCCAATGCGAACTCGTCCAACGTGAGAGAAGGATGACACTTCCAGCCCGTTTTTCAACTCATTGAGGCGTAACATTCGGCTTGTATTGAGGGCGTCGGCTACTCGCTGACTACTGGATGAACTTTCCAGAAACAAACCGTCAAGTCTATCACATGTTGCAGGTGAAAGTGTTTCCCATTCAGAAAGGGAGATTGATACGATATCCTCACTCATCTCCTGTTTCCTCGTCTTCATCTTCTTCTGAATCTTCTGGGTCCAAAGTCGATTCTTCCGAAGACACGGCTTCGGAAGAGGCAGAGATTTCTGGACAAGGTGCCAGCAGTGCTTGGATGAGGTCGCTCTCTTGGCCTTCATCAAATAATTCATGGCAAATTCGCTGTTCAGTAGAATCTACAAGCTGATCCCCAAGAATCGTGGCAAGCGTTGAGTAGTCCTCGTAGCAGTATTCTTCTAGGAGGGGAATGATGTCGTCTCGGAAGGCACGCTTGAGGGAAGCAAAGTCCTTTAGTGGACTTCCTCCTTGCATCAAATAGGAGTGACCAATTTGGAGGTTCCTAGCGTCACGCCCAACATGTTCCCGTATTCGGGTATTCAAGGCATCGAACCAAGCTCTCAACGGAATTCCTGAAACAGCAGAGTCTTTGAGGACTTTCCCATCAGGCATCATCTCCACGAAACCAAACCGGCGACGAAGGGCTGCATCAAGCAGTGAAATCGACCGATCCGCCGTGTTCATCGTACCTATCAGAAATACATTTCGTGGCACGGAAAATACTTCTTGGCTTACGGGCAACACAATCCGCTTACTACGCTTGTCCTTTTCCAGTGTTGTGAGTAGCTCACCAAAAATCCGTGGAATGTCACCTCGATTGATCTCATCCACGATCAGGTAAAAATTGCGTTCGGGAGATTCAGTGGCATCCCGACACATGCCCTTAAACACCCCATCTCTGAGCGTGAAGGAAACCTGACCGTCAATGGTCTCGGGTCGGTATCCCTCAAGAAAATCCTCGTACCCATAAGCGGGATGGAAGCAGCAGAGACGTACCAGCCCAGATTTTTGTCCGTCACCAAGAATGGTCTTTCTCTCTATCTCGTTGAGAGATTCAAACAGCTTTCCAAATGAAGAGATGGCTGCGAGGTCGTTCGCCGTCTTTTCAGCCCAGTAGGTTTTGCCGGTGCCGGGAGGTCCGTAGAGAATCACTTGACCTTTACGATCTAAAACCGAATGAATACGACCGGGAATTCCTGAAAGGCGAATTGGCTTCTTCGTATGTGAGTCCTTTCCGCCACCAATATCAAGTGTCTCAGGTGATTGAATACGCTGTTCAATAGCAAGCAGATTGTCATTGAACTTCCCGAGGCCCCGAACGGTTGATTGAAGCCCCTCACTAGATTCAGGCATCTGCCACTCACCAGTGGAAAGCCACTCTACTTGCCTCTGGTGGGGAAAGTCAAACTCAGAATGGAATTCATATCCCCCGGCAACACGACCAAGCCCAAGAATAGTCATTCCATTGGCCGCAAGAACAATGTCACCCTCTGCGATCTCAGCGACAAACTGAACAAGCTGGGAGCATTCACGTCCAATGGTCGTATGGTGATTTGGGTGCTTTTCCATTAAGAGATCTTTTAGCTTCTTGCGTGACTCTTTCTTGGCTTCTACCCAAGAGAGATCACCCAACTTAGACCATCCCACTGCTACACAACTCCGTTCCTGCATCATCTGCCAGTAACTTGTTCCAGTCTTTCCCGAGGAAGTACCGATCCGCCAGTAGCGATGAAATCGACCATGAACAGAATTCAAAGTGGATGTGAAGTGGTTCATATTGAGACTGACTTCGTTGGCAGCAGCAACGAAGCGTCCAGCACAGATGTATCTTCCTGTGCCTTCTGGGGGCATTTGTAGTAGTTTCAAGATATGAAACCGTTGATAGTCTGGACTATGGTAATCATCTAGCTTATCTGGGAATAACAGACTGAAATATTTGTGCCCCCATGCCAATCGGCTTACGTCTGGGGCTAACTCATCCATCTGGTCTTGGAGTTCTGCGTATTCATCGTCCGTTGCATTTAGAGGTAATGCTTCAAGCAATTCACATCCCTTGATTAGCTGGTCACGATGAGTTTGAGCATAAGCAATTGCATCTTCAAGTGAGATGTCTTCGGGTAGATTTCCCTGTTTGCTACCTGCTTGCCAATTCCCGGTCTCCTTGCGGCGGAAGATTATATATTTCAGTGCACTTCCACCTGCAATACTTCCGAACTTTCGAGTCTCAAATTCGTCGTCGTTTTTGAATTCGAGCCAGTAAACTAAGCTATTTTGATTACTATGGTCGTGTATCAAGTTTAAAAGTGCCTCACCATCAAGCCCTTGCAAGACCGATGGACCGAATAATTCTCTAAACAGGGCATATTCTTTTTCGAGTTGCCGTTTGGTTCTGAGTTTTCCCTCTTCCTCAAGCTGCTGATGACGTTCAATGATTTGGTTACGGTTCGCTTCATTAAGTAGTGGGGATGTGTCATCCCTTGTGACCCTTTTGACCTTACTCAATGATTGTCCATCAGCCCGTTTCCACTCTTTCCAACCATTTGCCGATCGGCCTAAGACAGCGGCAGCGGCACCACTTGGCGAATCGAACATATGATCTTTGACAAACCGAAGATTATCGCCGTGTTCCTCCAGCACACCTTCAGAAATTAGACTTTGGTGAACTTGCGGGACAGTGGACTGTGCAGAGGGAACGATTTCTCGTCGTGCAAGTGAGCCTTGCTTTACGATAAATCCATTATCCGTAAAGACTCCTTTGCCCTCGGCATCTTTGCCTTTGATTTCGTACTCGTCTTTAGTCGATGTCACAGAATAATATCCTTAGCTTGACTAATTACTCCACCACACATGAATTCAACCGCTCTCGTCGCTTTTCCCAATCGGGCATCAGCTTCTTGAGTAATCGGTAGAACCTTGGGCTATGGTTATACTCTTGTAAGTGGCAGAGTTCGTGGACGATCACATACTCGATGCACATTTTCGGAGCGATGATGAGGTCGGGATTCAACAGGATTCGTCCCTCATTCGTGCAACTGCCCCAGCGATTTTTCATCCGCCGGATCTCAAAGTCATTGGCTTCAATCCCATGCCGATTGGCTTTCGCAACCACTGAATCAAATATCTCTCGAAAAACGATCTCAGAACGCTGACGGAACCAATCAGTCACAAGAGGCTTTATACGGCTTTTATACTTTGGATTTTTAAGGTAGACATTTATCTGGCCCCGTGCCATTTTGACAACATCTTCATTTCCTTTATGGACACGCAGACGGTATTGTCGTCCCAGATAGCGGTGCGACTCACCACTGACGTATCGACGGGGAGGAATGGTCGGGAGATAGTTCTCGAAGAATCTCTGCTGTTTAATGATCCAAGACGCTCGTTTTTGCATCTTTTCTCTCACGGCAGAATCAGCAGCATCTTTCGGAGCGGTCACAACAACCGACAGGTCTGGATGAACGTCGATTGCCAAAGTTTTGCGATTGGAACGAATGAGGCGAAAATCAATAGTCTTCCGTCCGTACTTAATGGTATTACTACTCACTTCACAAATCTCTTAAACGATTCTCTGAAACCAACAGATCTTGGTTTTTCATTCACTAGCATATTTAACTCGATTTGATCTCCATCTTTTCTCCATGAACCACTGAAATCGTATGCTGAGGAGACTTCGCTTCTGTTCTTGTCTTTGCATCGGATTGTTATTGATCCTTTGGTTCTTGCCACATCGAACAATTTGTCAGGCAGAAGTATTACTGAAACCTGTTCATTATCAGCTATGTCCACATTTGGTAACTTCGTCCGAAAATCTTCAACTATTAATTTGTTCGTTTCTGCATTATAAATAGTCCAATAGAGATAGCATTCAATTGCTGGACCATTGCCGAAATTCCGCAATATCAGATCGTGAACCTCCCGATCTCGGTTTGTTCCCACAGAACTCCCTATCAAATCTCTGGCAGCTACAGTGTATACGGCATATTCTTTCTGAAACCTGAGCATTGGAAGAATCTTCTCTTTCATTTCAGTTCGATCTTGTTCCTTTTGATACTCAATTGCAAGTCTAGTGATTTCATTCGCTTCTTGGGAAATCTCATTTGTTTGCTCTGCTGCTCGGAAACTGAACCAAGCAGCGAAAGCGGTCACTATGACACAGATGCTTGTAACCACTTTATCAAATACACGCATTGAGGCTTCCTGTGGTCTGATATTCATAATCTTCGTTATTTCTGAACTTCCCGACGTTTTGCCACTCGAATGATGCCTTCAAGAATTTCATCAATATCATCACCAGTCAGAGACAAATCGTAGCGACCTTTTGCTGCAAACATTAGGTCGTCGAGATCATTCAGGATAGCGTTCTCAACATCACGGTTATCGGTCCAGTCTCTAATCTTTCTCTCATCGATGATTTTCTTGGCTTTCAACGCTGTTTCAGCAGCGATCCCAGCAAGATCGTCTCTTTCAACACCAACAGCCTTCTCAAATCCATCCTGAAACAATCTGAAATATGCTTTGGCTTCGGGATCACTTCGTAATTCTGCCGGAACTTTTGAGGAGCCTTGATCTTTTGCCTCGTTCCAAGCATCGAACATTTTCTGGAAATAGGTTTCCTCGCTCATTCGCTTTTCGAGGTATTCTTGAATCGCTTCGTCAATAACTTCCGATAGCTTTTGATAGAGAACTGGGTCTTCTTCCATTTTCTCAATACAGGTCTTCTTGACCCGTGAGGCGATGTAGTCCGCTTTTGCAGCCGTGCCCTCAATCCCTTCGAGTTCCTCGGCTAAATTATCCACTTCAAAGATATTGACCGGCTCGACAATCCATTTTACTTCGTCAGCACCGATGTATTTATCGACCATGTTTCGAATCTGGTCTTCGTACTCCTTGTAATCAATAGACTCGTTATACCGTTGTTTGACAGTAGCCCTAAGATCACGGAAATATTTCATGTCATTGAGATAACTCTGGACAGTAACCTGCGGAGTATCGTCATGGAATTTAGCCGATGACATTGCCAGTTGCAGTGTCTTTGAAAATTCGTTCAAGGCATCGTAAAAGTCTTGTCTTACATCTTCGTGACGAAGATGCTGCTGCATCGATTCCAAGTCCTGCCTGTTCTGGACGCCCTTAAAGACGGACCAGACATTCGTGTGTCGCTCTTTCAGCTTGGAGATCTCTTCTTCGACATTTTTGAATGTTCCCTCCAGATCTTCCTCATCAAATCCACTCAACGAGTCGTACTGTTTTACCGCCTCATCCAGTGCCCCGAATATCCCTCGATAATCGACGACCAAACCAAAGTCTTTGCCATCAAACAAACGATTTACCCGAGCGATGGCTTGCAGGATATTGTGGTCACGCAGTCTCTTATCGATATATAATACTGTATTACAGGGGGCATCGAATCCTGTC